>JAKVBE010000017.1 GCA_022447755.1 Lentisphaeria bacterium
GGTAATGTATGAGTTTGATCTCTGCTAGCCTGTCGACTTCGACTATCGTCAGTAAAAGTTAATTAATGTCTTTTAGCTTGGCATTCAACTTCTGTACTGTGCTGAGTACTAAACCGAAAGCATTGTATTCCATATATCCCCTTTGGCAAAACAAACAATATCTTCTTTTTCGTTTGTTTCGATTTTTCGCGGTTAAAAATAATCCCATAGCATGTATTTGAGTTTAGTTTAAGAAAATGAACCGCTAAAAAAGGAAAAGCGCTAACAAGAATGATATGATGAGGAAAGAACTGGTAATGTATATGTTTGATCTTTGCTAGCCTTTCGACTTCCACTATCGTCAGTAAAAGCTAATTAATGTCTTTTAGCTGTGGCATTCAACTTCTGTACTGTGCTGACTACTTAACCGAAAGCATTGTATTCCATATATCCCCTTTGGCAAAACAAACAATATCTTCTTTTTCGTTTGTTTCGACTTTTCGCGGTTAAAAATAATCCCATAGCATGTATTTGAGTTTAGGTTAAGAAAAGGAACCGCTAAATAACGAAAAGCGCTTAAAGTTAATTTAAATGTTTAGTACAAAAAAAGAAGCTACATAAGTAGCTTCTTTTTAAGCGAACTATATGCTTTACTTATTTAACCAAGTGTAGGTTGTCCATATGGAAGTAGTCTCCATTACGAACACCACCACCCCAGCTAAACTGTAGGATTATATTGAGTTTTGAAATGTTAACACCGGATTTCTTCAAAGCATTTATATCAATACTAATTTCATGAAACTTGCCATCAGGCTTGAACCCTAAATCTGCTAAGCGAATCACCGTATAATTTTTCTCGGTATCTTCCATGATAACAGAAAAATCTTTCCATTTCTTGGTGCGTGTAGAGCGCAGTGAAAACTTTAGTTTCTGATAAGGTGAAAAGTCTAGAGTCTTTTTATCATTCATTTGAAGAATCCAGCGTGACCAGCCTTTTTTGACAATGAATCGATAAGACCCTTCACCTTTTACTTTTTTTGATTTATCAAACCAGAATTCAGTCGAATTACCCCAGCTATAGGCTTGGCTATCTGCGTCTTTTGCCCAACCGTATTTTTTCGTGATAAAAGGACCTTCTTCACGAAAACCATGAACCCCAATAAGTTCTGTTCCGGTTTCTTCTTCAACATCATCAAGGTTATAGACGCCAGCGCTAGGTTCTTTCGGAAGCTCATAGTCAAAACGATCTTTATACATTGGAAAGACAATATCACGATTTACTTCAATTAGACGGAAGTTAGGTTTACCAACTACATCAACAAAGCCACGAAGCAAAGCCTCCCCATCATTACGGCCTGTTAAAGGTTGATCTAAAAACTGGAAGAAATGAGCACCTACAAACTGTGGGTTTTTTAAGATTTCTTTTAGATATTTTGTTAAGTCATTCGATCGGTCTGCAGGATTTGGAGAACGGTTATCTCCACGCCATGGAGATTGCTCAGGGTTTGTCCCTACACCAAACTCAGTTACCATGAATGGCTTCTTATCAAACAATTCCTTATATTGGTAACCACGGTTCGGTGGATTTTGATAAATATTATAACTAACCACATCTACATACTCCATCGCTACAGCAATCAGATCATTCGCTCTATGACCATGAAAACGACAGCCTAAATACATATTGTTTGGAGCAAAACGCTTGACCTCTTCACGAATGATACGGAAGTATTCATGCGCAAGCTTTTCAGCGAAAGCCTGAAGGTCTACCATTGCACGTTTCTTATTTGGCATTTGGCGCTTCTCAAGCATGTCTTCCCAGGATTTATAATTACTGCCCCATTTACGGTTCAATTTTTGGATATCTTTGTACTTCGCCTCTAAATCAGCAACAAACACCTGTTTCGCCTTGGGCTTTCCCCAAGCTTTGCCTAAAGTTGCAAGTGCAGAATTCAAGCCAAAAGACTCAGCTCCCCAGCCCAGTTCATTATTGACGCAATAACCAATATTCCAGGGATCATTCGCTGTTAAAGGTTTGCTCTCTAGTGATTTTCGAACAGCTAGACGAAAACCTTCATCAAAAGGATCCGGCATACGAAAGAAGTGTTCATGAGTAATCCAAGGACCACTAAAGTGAATCATTGTGATATAGGGGGTCTTCTTCATCTCATAAACTTTGTTGTCCGACCAAGCTGCACAAGTATTAATGCCCCAAGAACGAAGTTTCTTATGAATTCCTTGGTTGGCATCAACACGCCAGTTTTCACCATACATACGTTTTAGGTTGGTATGTACATAACTAAATGTTTCGTAATTATCACGTTTATGGTAATATTTAAATCGTGCTTTGCTATTAGTGCCATAAAACTCACCAAATTCACCATCTTTAGCAGGTAAATCTGCAAACCATTTTTCTTTATCTGTTATAGGACCTGATGCATGAAAACCAACCCCAGTTGGGCCGTAGCTCCAGAACAATCGACCTTTGGGATCCACTAACCACCATTTACCTTCATGAATCTTCGCATAAAAGAAACCAGTAGCTTTTAATTGTGGCCCTTTTTCCCAACCACCATATTCATTCCAGTCACTTGGTGACCCATCAATATAATCATCTCCTGTAGAGGCAGCCGCTTGAGCTTTCAAGTCAGCATCATTATAGACTTTTCCAGGCCAGTCAATATGCATATACTGACCATACTCATCAACAAAAGGAAAAAAGTTCGGTTGCTTACCTTCGCGCTCTCCTTTAGCAACAACCTTTTGAATCTCTACTTTGTCTGCATCTGAAACAGCATCATAAGAGATACGAACAAAGGAAACTTTCGTTGGGTCCAAGGTATTATCCCGAACATTCATACCCTTGAAAAACATAAAGAAAGGCTCAAATTCTTTTTTATAATTAGGAGCAGTAGGGCGCCACATTAAACGTACTTTTAAGATGCCTGTTTCACCGGCTGCTAGTTCTAAACGCCCCTGACAACGATCTTGCGAACCTTTGTTGCTGGCATTACCAACTTCACCAACAACTAAAACATCTGTCTTACCATGATTCTTAAGTGTAATCTCTACAGACTCAAAAGCAGATAAATCCTGCTGAATTGGTTTGAAACTAGAAACAATATTCTCACCCTTTTTACCCGATTCCAATGCCGGCTTACCTGAAGTAAGATCAACCACATCCATTGCTGAACTTGTAAAGGCTGCAACCGCAACTAATATTGTATGACATACGAACCGTCGAAAAAATGATGGCACCATAAAACTCTCCTTTTAAATATTAACTCTCCAATTAAGATATCTCGAGATATCTGATCTGTCAATATCTGACTTTAATCAAAAAATCTAGACGTAGAAAATCTTCAAAAAATTTAAAAGGTTTTCTAATAAAGGGATGTTTTTTGCATTGATAGTGTATAGAAAGTATTTTTGAGTGAATTGAAAGGAAAGTAAAATGCGAATTGTTTGGTTATTTTTTCTCGGGTCATTTTTGTTATCTGCTAATACCCCAATGAAGTGGAGCTATATAAAGGAAGGTTATGATGCATTAACTGAGGTAGAACTTAAGCAAGCGCCTGCATCTTCTGTAGCAGATAGACGGCAGCTTACGGATAGCGAACAAAAGAAACTAGAAGAGTTTCGTAAAAAATTTAATCAACTATTATCACAAGAGAAAGTAGACTTTAAGGAACTGCGAAAGCTTTTTAAACGTTTTATAGAAGAGTTGCCTATAACGACTGAGACTTCCCAATTTGGCTATAACTACTGTGGTACCTTGATGCGCTTTAAAGATAAGCTAGATAAGGATGATATTATTGCTGATTTAGAACTTTTTTCTGAAAAGTATCTTAAAATTCATAATGTTGACTATTATCTTCGCCAAATAACTGGCCAGTCTGTACATCTTTCATTGCGTAATAGTAACAATGTACCCGTGGGACAAAAAGCAAAGTTGTTTATTTACTCAAGGGGATTACGCTTCTTAAATATTGATGTTTATAAAGTTGACCCAAATAAGATGTTGCAGAATAAGGTAAGTTTGAAGACACCTGCAGCATACCCTGGAATGAAGAAAGTATATAGCAAAAAACTTTTACAAGATTTATTCATACGAGATCGAAGAAGTAAAAATGAAGTTGAGATGAAGACATTGCCTGTTGGGCTTTATATGGTGCATGCTCATGGAGAATATATAAATCAGACAATGTTGTTCAATGTTAGCGACTTAAGTGCTATGACCATTAGTGATGGAAAAATTCTTATATTACAAGGAGAGAATACAACAGGCCATAAAAAACAAAAATTAGATTTTACAATCATAGAGGGGAGTCATATCGTTGCCTCTGGTAGTACAAATGAGCATGGACTCTTTGTTGCTAAGCTTAAAGGAATTCAGAAGAACTACCAAGTTTTATTAACCGATGGTAAGCAGTATGCTGTAACCGACCTTAATTTTGGACGTCCATACAACTCTCAAAGTAATAGATCATACTTATACACAGACCGCCCGATCTATAGACCGGGACAAAAAGTTCACCTTAACTTTATGGCACGTTACATAGATAAATTTTTAAATGCTTCCGTACCACAAATTAAAGAAGTGAATCTTGTCATTCGAGATCGGCAATGGAAGGAAATTCATAAAGAAAAAATCAAGTTAGATGATTTTGGAAGTTTTGCTGTTGATTGGGAGATTCCTGAGACCATCAAACTAGGTACATATTTTGTTGAAGTGAATGGGAACTTGTATGCAAGAACTAATATTCAAATTCAGGAATATAAGAAACCAGAGTTTGAAGTGATGGTTTCAAGTGATACAAAAACCGCGATTTTGGGGGATGACGTAGAGATGCTGATTCAAGCAGATTACTACTTTGGTGAGCCAGTCCCTGGTGCGGAGGTGACGTATGAAATTCACTTGGAGTCGATCTTTCGAGATGTTTGGTTTTGGAAACGTTGTGGCCTTGAGTGGTATATGGACAACCATTATTACAATGGTCACTATATGGGCAGAGGGAAATGGCTTCAGAATGGAAAAGGCAAATTAGACAAGAATGGACAACTAAAAATAATAATTCCTGGAAATAGTTTTAAGAACGAAACAGATGCCAATATTTATAAACTTAAAGTAATTGCACGCGTAACTGATTTAAGTAGAAGGCAAATTAATGGTATTGGTGAGCTAACCTTGTCACGTGCAGCCATTCAGCTCGATGTGCGAAGAAAAAGTTGGACTTATGATATTAATTCACCCGTAGGATTTGAACTCGTATTATCAGATAATCAGCGACAGCCAGTGAACGGCACAATTCGTGTTCAAGTTTTTGATGACGGCGATAAAGAGCTTTCCAGCGAAAGTATCACGATTAACTCTGAAAAAAATAATGAATATAAATATAGACTGAGTAAGCCAGGCCGATATCGGTTCTTATTTACTTCTCAAGACCAGAAGGAGCGAAAAGTTAAGCAAGAAGTATATATATGGGTTTATGAACAAGGGTGGTATCCCTACTTCAGGTTTAATGGTATGAAGTTAGAAAGTGATAAACCAATTTATATAGATGGCGAAAAAGCAAAAATTAAACTGACCGCTGAGAATCAAAATCTTTCTAAGCTACTACTTGTTAAAGGTGATGTCTTACTTGGTTATGAGATGTTTGAAAAACCCGGTAATCAGTACTTAAGCGGCATTGATATTCATGAAAAGCTCGCACCGAATATCGATTTACAAGCAATCAGTTTAGCACCCTCTCGTATGCAAACAGCTAGCTTAATGTTGACGATTCCACCAAAGCATAAATGGCTAACTGTAAAAGTTGAATCTGCAAGCAAAGTGGTGAAGCCAGGGGCAAAACATCAATATAAATTAATTGTTCAGGATCACATAGGCAATCCTGTGAAAGGACGCTTTACTGTCAGTCTTGTAGACGAATCAATATTTGCCTTAGCACAAAGTTACCGGCAGGATATCCGTAAAGCATTCTATCCTTTACATTACCGTTGGTTTCCTATCCAAACTTCCTATCAATTTAGGTCTGAAGGTAAATTGAAAAAAGGGGGCTCTTTAGCTAGAGCTAAAAGTATGGATACACCAGCTATGAATTTCGCAGCTGAAGAAGCAATGGAAATGGATGCAGAAGCAGGTAATATCATGCACAAACGAAAAGAGTTTAAGAAGGCTCCTGCAAGAGTTCGTTCAGAATTTAAAGATACTGCCTATTGGAATGCGAATATTGAAACAAATGAAAATGGTGAAGCAGATATTGTCATTCAAATGCCTGATAATTTGACGGAGTGGCGTATGAATGTTATCGCAATGGATGAAAAGGGACGTGTTGGTGAAGTTCAAGAATCTGTTGTGACAAGACAAAACCTGATGGTTCGCCTACAGTACCCAAGAACTTTCACTGAAGGTGATGAAGTAACACTATCTGCTATTATGAATAATTATTTAGATAATGAACAAGAGGTCGAAGTTAAGTTTGAATTACCGCCTGGTTTAAAGGTTATGAATGGTCAATTAATTAGTTATCATAAACTTGCAGCTAATGCGGAAAAACGTATTGACCTTCGTTGTATTGTCTCAACTTCAAGCGAAGCACTTCTCAGAGTTTTTGCATATACAGCTGAAGAGTCTGATGCAGAGGAGAAAAAAATTGACATTGTTCCTTATGGAGTAAAAGTTGTAACTGGTAAAAGTGGACTGGGTGACATTCAGTATAATGCTGTAATTCCTGACAAGGTAAACGTCGACGCAAGTGAGCTTACTATATCTATTGCTCCCTCACTAGCTGGCCCAATTTTTGATGGATTGGACTATCTTGCACGTTTCCCCTATGGATGTGTAGAACAAACAACAAATAAATTTCTACCTAACTTAGTCGTTGAGCGTGCGATTAAAAAGCTTGATTTAGCAAGTAATGATCACCTTGACCGTATTCCTGAATATGTAAATGGTGGAATGAACCGTTTAATGGGAATGCAGAAGCCTAATGGTTCATGGGGTTGGTGGTCGAATGATCAATCAAATGCATATCTTAGTGCATATGTCATGTATGGGTTGAGTATGGCCGAAGAAAATGGCTATACCTTGAATTTGCATATGAAACAAAGTGGCATTAAATTTTTAAAAGAGGCTCTACGCAAAGAAGAAAATGCAGATAATGCAATTTTCATTATGTATACTTTAAGCCGCTTTAACGAACTAGATCTTTCTTATGTACGTAATCATATAAAAATGCTGAATAAATTATCTGACTATTCAGTGTCTTTGCTGATCCTAACTTCTTTGAAATACGATCAGTATAAAAAAGAGGTTCACACAAAATTTGTACCTGAACTTTTGTCTCGTCTAAAAGGTGGAGGCGGAATGAAGAGTTTAGGTGATCAAGATGCATATAAACATTGGTCTGGTAGTCAAATTCAAAGTACTGCATTTGGCTTGAGAGCATTAATGGCTGTAGATGCAGGAAAAGAGCACTACGCTGCAATGATTAACTTCTTAATTCATAAGAAGTCTAATCGCTACTGGCGTTCTACAAAAGATACTGCAAATGCGATCTTTGCACTTACTGATTTCATGCTTAAAACAAATGAAATTCAGGCTGACTATTCCGTGGATCTATTAATTAATGGAAAGGTTGAAGACCGCTGGCAGTTCTCGGGCAATGCATTAAAATTATCACCCAAACAATTTTCTTTACCTAAAGGCCTAAAATCAGGTGAATATAAAATTGAACTAGTTAAAAAGGGACAAGGAAATTTGTATTATGATATTGATGTCAATTACTTCAGTATTGGTGATGAATTAGAAAATGGTGTAAGTAAGGGCGTTCAAATTAAACGTAAGTATTGGCAAGTGACCAAACAATGGGATGGGAATCAATTAAAGTATAAAAGGCAAGCATTGACTGCACTGAAATCGGGTGATTTAATTGAAGTTGAAGTCATCGTTAATACGCCCAAAATTTCATTTTATATGTTGGAGGATTACTTACCCGCCGGTTGTGAATTTTACGAAGAAAACCCACAGAAAACAAATAGTACAACACCTTATTGGTATCGTCCATATCTTGGGAATCGCGAAAAACGTGATGACCGTATGGTCTTTTTTGGTCAGGAGCTAACTGGAGAAAAGACTTTTACATACCGTTTAAGATGTGAGACGCCTGGAAAGTTCAATGCAATGCCTGCCCACATTGAAGCTATGTATAACCCAGAGCAAAATGCTTCTTCAAAGAAAATGACAATTGATATTGCCAAGTAAGAGAAATTTAAGCCCGAGGATTCGTGTTGCTATTGAGGCTTGAAATCCTAAGTGATTTGCCAATATTTATTCTTAAGTAGAATCAGAATCCTTTCATTTTTTAGGAGCAATAAATCTCACATGGCAGAATTAGCAGAATCTCATTTCCAAGAAGTATACGAGCTATGGCTTCAAACTGGATGGAATATTAAATATAATATTTCATTAGCCGATTTTATTAAATCCTGGAAAGGCTCATCAGTTCGAAGGTGTGTATGGGTGGACAGAAAAATTGTTGCCATTGCACGAGCAAATACAGATGGTCTCATGTATGCGATGATTCACGATGTCGTTGTTGATCCTAATTTTAGAGGACAAGGTTTTGGCCGTGAAATTGTTTTAGAAATTATTGAATGCTTAAAGGAAATGCAAATTAAATCCATTCAACTAATGACTGCAAATGGTCAAATTGGCTTCTATGAGAATTTAGGCTTTCGCGTGCGTTCAGACTCGACTCCAGGGATGGACTTTATTCAAGACTAATACTTCGTAAAAAAAAAAGCGCAGAAGATGAATACCTTGCTGCGCTTTATTTGTGTTCTATATAAAGATTATTTATCTAAGAACCCTTCAATCAGCCCTAAAGGAAATGCCTTAGGCTGAGCAGGCTTAGATTTGATTGTAACATGTTTTTTGGATGTTGAGGATTTTTCGAATGCATGCATAACTTCTAGAACGTGGTAGGCTAGTTCCCCGCTACAGCGATGTTTACGCTTATTGAGAATTGCATAAGCCATATCCGCAGCACCAATGGAACGCATGTTATCTGCATATGGATGACTGAATGCTTGTTTTTGCCATTCATTACTTGCTGTCGTAAATAATTCCACTGGACCACCAAATGTATTCGGATCTGGTACTTTTAAAGCACCTTCTGTACCATATAGCTCAATAGGACTGGAACCACGGCTATGTGCGCTGACATCAAAAGAAATCGTTACCGAGATTATCGCTCCAGAGTAGAATTCTAAAGAACCGCTATAATGCGTTGGAATTTCGACAGGTAGTTTTTCACCGAACTTTGCTTCACAAGTTGCAGTTCGTTCTTCCCACCCTTTACCAGTGATGGCAGCAACGCGCTTTACCGGGCCAAGAAGGTGAACCAGTGCGGTCATATAATAGGGACCCATGTCGAACATAGGACCGCCACCCACTTCATAGAAGAAAGCAGGGTTAGGGTGCCAACCTTCTGGACCTTTACTCATCATGAAAGCCGTACCAGACTTTACTTCACCTAGCCAACCATCATCTACGACTTTTCGGCAAGTTTGTAAACCAGCACCCAAGAATGTATCTGGGGCACAACCAACGAGTAAACCTTTTTCTTTTGCTAGGTCGATTACCTTTTTACCATCTTCTAAGCTGACTGCTAATGGCTTTTCGCAATGAACGTGTTTACCGGCCTCAAGAGCAGCAATGCTTACCTCTGCATGTACAGCTGGAATCGTTAGATTAATAACTAGATCAATACTTTTATTCGCAAGTAACGCTTTTACCGTTTGTGCTTTACAACCATTTTCTTTAGCTTTCTCACGCGCTGCTTGTGCATTAATATCGGCACAGGAAATTACTTTGATAACATCAAACTTTTTTGCGGCATTAAAATAGGCTTGAGAAATATTTCCACATCCAATAATACCGATTCCAATTTGTGTTTTTTTAGCTGGCATATTATTTGTTTCCTTTCGCAATTCCATTACTGGTTAAGTATGTGTAACTTTCTTGAACGGCCTGCATCATATCACCAACATAAGAGTCTAACTCAACTGCTACAATTTCTGTGTGATCATAAACTTTAGCAGCACCGAGTAGGTCGACAACTCCCGTACCTGCAGGCATAAATGGCTTAGAACCACTCACCATGATTTTTCCGTCAGCCGTTTCTTTTTCTATAAAAGTATCATCGTTAGAAATGAAACCATCTTTGAAGTGTAGGCATTTTCCACGTACACCAATTTCTTTAACAAACTCTGCTGGATTTAAGCCTGCTTTTGTTACCCAAAATAGATCTGCTTCCCATAAAACGCTTTCAGGTGTATTTTCTAAGAATACTTGATATAGGCGTTTTCCGTTTACTTCTTTTAAATCCCAATCATGGTTATGGTAGCCCACTTGGATGTCATATTGTGCCGCAAATGCAGCTGCTTCGCTGTATAATTCAGCTACTTCTTTTACTGAATCAATGGATTCAAAGTTCTTTTGAAAGTCTGGTGGACAACCCGTGATAATGTATTTATGCCCAAGCAGTTGTGCAGTTTCGATGATTTTATTTTTGTCATCACCAATAGGTAGTGCACCGTGGCAGGAAGGAGCTTTTAGACCAAGTTCTTTAAAAAGTTTTGCTGCTAATTCAGGTGTTGATCCTGGGAAGCCTGCAGGTTCAACATTAATAAAACCCATATCGGCAATTGCACGGATCGTGCCTTCATAATTCGCAGCTGCTTGTTCACGCACACTATATAATTGCACACTGATTTCAGGAACCATATCTTTTCTCCAATGTTATGTTGTTGACTTAAAATTGATTATTTTTTTGTATGACTAGTAAGATATAGGTCTATTGTTATATTTAAATTGACTAAAACTATGATTAATGGTATAAAAATGAAATTTTCTTTAAATCAACTTGGATATTATACGAGTCCTATGGGTGGGGCGCCTCATCCACGTCTAATTGAATTAGACCTATTCTTTTTTGAATTGATAACGGCTGGTTACGTATATGGTATAAATGATGAAAGACGTTTTGGTCCTGGTTGGGTATTTTGCCATCGCAAAGGAGATTTTACGATTAACCGTTCTGACCAGGATCATTATTACGAGTGTCTAACTTTGAGTTTTTTAAGAAGTAAAGATGGAGCTTTGAGTTATGAAGATTTTCCACGATCTTTCTTCTGGGGAGATTTAAAAGCAATAAGCACCTTTACACAAGAATTGATTTTAGCCTTTCACCACGAGGATATGCCAAAGGATATTATAGGTGACTTTGCGTGGAATCAATTACGTTTCCGATTGAATCAGTTCCAACGAGAAGAATCACGCGCGGAGCTTACGCCAAAGATCCAGAAAGCCATTTTGTATATGGAGCGCTTTTTTATGCAGGATATTGGTATCAATGAGATTTCGATTCATGTAGGATTAAGTACTTCACATCTTCACAATAAATTTAAACGCGTCATGGGGATTACTCCTCATCAGTTTATCATTGACTTACGAATGCGTGATGCCAAGCATCGTCTAGTTTCACAGGATGACCCGATCAAGCGAATTGCCTATGAGGTCGGTTACTCTAATGTTGAAAATTTTTGTCGTGAGTTTAAAAAGCGTATTAAGGTAACGCCAGCGAAGTACCGTAAAATGTATACAACCTATGATTAAGCTGTGTCATTCTTTAATATCAAATTTTAGGTAAATTTCATTTTGATCCATATAGTTATAGATGTGTTCTAAAAATTTACTAAGTTAAGGATCTTTTAACTTTGCTGATTCGTTAAGGATAGATAAACGGTTTACTTCACGCAGGGCTTCAATTATTTACGGTAGTCTAGCCTGCATCTAAATACAATTTTATCTAAAAGTTTCATTGCTTTTGCTTGTTCACTTTCACGCTCGCTAAAATTTATCAAAAAAAAGCTGGCGCACTCATTTGAACCAAGTTAATTATCCTCTATAAATGTTTTTTTTAAAAAGTATCATGGCTATCTTATCTGTTCAATATGTTCTTATATTTGCAAAGGTTATTAATTTCTAATAGTTTATATGTATCTATAAAAAATTTATATAATTAAGGAGTAAAACAGATGAAAATTACACGTGGTCTTTTTAATGGACAGGTCTTACAACGTGATGACGAAGGTGTAGGGCAGGCATTTATTGCTGGAACCTCAGCACGGGTTGGAACCGTGGAATTGAAGGTAAGCTCGAGTGAAGGAACTATACAGAAGTGGATTGAAGCAGGTGAATCTAAGGGTAAAAAGTATTTTGCAATGTTACAAGAAATTCCTGCTGGTGGTCCCTATAAACTGAAACTACGTATTCGCAAAGCTGGCAAAACTGTTGATGAGTTGACTATCGAAGAATTTTTTGTTGGCGATGTGTGGATTTTGGCTGGGCAGTCCAATATGGAGGGCGTTGGAAATTTATCTGCTAAACCGAAATCTCACCCAATGGTGCGTGCGTTTTATATGCATGATGTATGGGGGAAGGCTGAATCCCCTGTGCACCGGTTGTCTGAAGCAGTAGATATTTTTCATAATGGTTATGGTGATGGTGAAAACCGTCCTTCACAAAAGGAACTTGATAAGGTATTCAAAGAGAGGCTAAAAGGCGTCTCTCCTGCTATTTATTTTGGTAAGGATATGTTTAAGGCAACGGGTGTTCCTCAGGGATTGATTGCCTGTGCGCATGGTGGAACTTCTATGGCTCAGTGGAGCCCGGACCTAAAAGAACAGGGCGGGGCGTCTTTGTATGGTGCTATGTTACGTCGTTTTGAAAAACTTGGGCAACCTATAAAAGGTGTGTTGTGGTATCAAGGTGAAAGTGATGCTGGTGAAGAGCCAGCCAAGGTGTACACACAGAAAATGGTTGAATTGATTCAAGCAACTCGTAATGACTTTAAGCAACCAGAATTACCATGGGGTATTGTACAGATTGGTAGTCATATTTGCGGTAATGGTCAATGTTGGAATGATATTCAAGAGCAGCAACGCTTATTGCCCGAAATACTTCCTTATGTGGATGTGGTGTCTGCCAATGATTTAGAATTAGACGATGGCATTCATGTTTCAGGTAAGGATTATAAAATTTTAGGTAGTCGTTTATCCCGCATTATGCGTAAGCTTTCTCAGAATGAAGATATTAATGGCGGAATTCAGTTTAAATCAGCAGAACTTATTTGGGCCCCCACGGGTAAAAATGAGGCAATGGGTACACAGCTCGTTGTAAAATATCGCAATGTGAGTAAAGGTCTAACTTCCGAGGGGCGCCCGCACGGGTTTGTGATTACCAATGCCGTAGGTGATGTTATTCATAAAATTTATAAAACAAAACTCTATAAGAATAAAGTTATTCTATACTTGAATGGCCCTGCTTATACTCTTCAAGGGACATTCCTAAATTATGGGCATGGGTGTTATCATTATTGCAATATTCAAGATAAAGCTGGAATGGGACTTCCTGCAATGAGCCAAATGTCAATTGTTTGTAATTTCCCTTCACCTATTGAAAAAATGCAAGTGAAATCAATTCAAGGACTTAAATCTTTTAATGCATTCACTGACAAAAAAATACAAACTTTGGTTAAGGAGCGTAAAGGTTGGCGTCAGGCACATTGTGAGCCCAATGCTCACTTAATGCGTACAACGCCGGAGAAACTTGATGAGAACTCTTGTTTGTATCGTTATATCCATACGGCTAAAGAACAAAAAATTGTTGATTTTGAATTTGGTGCAGATGCCCCTTTTAAAATATGGCTGAATGGTGACCTCATTCTAGAAGACGGTAATGCAATAAACCATGTTGTTCTTGGTGAATATAAAGCGAGCGTTACCCTTAAGAAGGGACGTAATAAAATGTTGATTGCTTACTTTAATCCTGGCGGTGTCCATTGGGGAATTATTGCAACCATTTCAGAGTAAGTTTGTCATTTTATTTAAACTTTAAGTGGATTGGGTTTTCCATATGTTGAACCCATTCTTTATAGTGCTTAGGTGACATGTTAAATGCTTTTTTAAATAAGCGGTGGAAGTAGGATAAGTTATGAAAACCTGCTTCCTCAGCAATTTGAAACAAGGGTGTAGAAGAATATTTTAATAACTGTTCGGCTTTTTTAAGTTTTAAGCTATTCACCTGTTCTACAAACGTTTGACCGGTAAACTCCTTAAACTTTCGTGCAAATTGGCTACGGCTCATATTGTTTCTTTTAGCTGCTTCTTCTAAACTTAAATCCCAGTGCTCGCCTACTGATAATTGTTCTACAAACTCCTGTAAAATTTCAAAGTCTTGCGGAAGATGATTTACGGGTAGGTTAAAACTTCGATGCTGACGAATTAATAAGTCACATAAAAAAGCATGAAATAACTGTTGAGAATGAGATTTATTCATGCTTAATTCATTTTTGATCCGTTCGGCAATCTGTAGATTAAGTCCCAAATCTAGTTCATTTTGCTCAAGGTAATATTGCTGGTACTGCAAATGAAATTCAATAAATTGTTGAACTTCAGGTAAATGATGACGGTTAAAGTAATTGCGGTCAAAGCAGATGTATATTAACTCTGTTGGAGCATCAGGTAGCACATTGTGAGATAAGTTTTCTGGTATTAAAATTAAACGTCCTTGCTTGAAGGGGATATACCGATCTCCTTCGAGGAGTTGAGCTCCATTGTTTGACAAACACACCACGAGTTCATGATCTGAGTGTTGGTGCTCATCCAATGTCTCTGGAATAATGGCATGTCCACAGTAAATCACTTTTCTGGTGGTCTTCTTGGGGGGATCGGCTGTAAGATTTCTTTACGTTCGGGTGTTAGCCGTTCTAATAACTCATCAGATAACTCATAGTTAAAACGTGTGGAGACGAATCTCGGTGAGTAACGATATAGTGTTATTCGACGGTTTCCTTCATTTATTCTTTCTGTAGAGCCATGTGTAATTTTATCTGTGAAGATTAAAGTATCTCCTTTGTTAAGGTATAGTTCAACCATTCCTGCATGATTCCCTGCTGCTTGATCACTATAGTAGATGCCGTTACCATCACGCATGCTAGGGTGAATTGTCCCGCATTTATGTGAACCTGGAATAATCGTTGTACAGCCATCACCAGGTCCAATGTCATTTAATGCGGTTATACAGTTGATTTGACCTACCATCCACTCTCCAGTAACTTCTTGTTTGAAAGTCATGTAACTTAATGGCACGTGGCCACCACTGTGTATACCAATATAGCCACCTTTCCCACGTACAGACAGTAAATTTTCATGAATCGAAAGACCACTCACTGGATTAATGAAGGTGCGAATGAGATCAATCCAGGATGGGTTATCAATCATGCGTTCAAATGCACCGCCTGCCGCAATAATATTTTGAAAATTAGTTCCATCTGCACCGCTATAGGTATGCGTCTCTATATGGCCAATCCACTGATGCTCATTGCTGTGATCATCCAAGTCTGTGCTCCCAATATATTCACTGTGATCATCTACCCATTGATTCATCTCCGCAATGTCTGCAGGTGGGGACTGCATTACGAATGATTAAAAAACCATTTAAATCAAAGAGGTATTCTGCTAACTCTAAATCTGGATTGGTTGCATCAATTTCTGGCAATTTTATCATATTGACTCCAATTTCTTTTTTATGAATGTACGATAGCTATAAGTTTAAAACAATAAATTATATTGAAAATAACGTAAATAGTCAAAAAAGTGTACAATCGTATCATTTGGGTTAATTTTGTCCGCAGTTGAAAATAGTAATTTAGAATAAGATAGCGATCGTTCGCCATGAGTTACAGTGGGATCTATGCTTAGTAAAATCTAAGGAGAAGTTGTGATCTATGGTAGAGGCGAGTCTCTATCCTTTTACCAAACTTACAAATTCCTATTCGCAAATTATTGAGCCTAAAAAACTTTCTAGGGAAAGGATTTCAGCCTTATTTAGCAGTTTCCGCAGTCGTCTTTGCGTTCGTAGTCGACCACATTACCGTAATGATCTAGAGTGAAATCACAGCAGTTAAAGATTTGCTTTTTGAGTCGTTCTTTTGCTCGTTTAAGCTTGGACTTAGAGGTATTCTCACTGATGCCGAGTTTTTTAGCAATTTCTCTGTGCTTTAGGTGTTGGAAATCATGCATACGTATAATTTCACGATCATCTTCAGAAAGTAATTGAGTAAATCCTTTTAGACCGCGTATGATTTCCGTATTGAGGTTTTTAGATTCCTGTGGTGATATTTGCATGTATGATTCATCAAACTTGACTTCTTTATGCTTATAACAGGATCGGTAGCAGTCATTAATTGTGTTGCGAGCCACTTGGTACACCCAGGAGACAAGTTTATCTTCATCTTGAACGGTATTGATTTTTTTGTGTATTTTGATAAATACTTGCTGTAGAATATCTTCAGCATCTTGCTGATTATTGACCTTTGATCGAATAAATGCGAGTAGTCGATCATGGAACTCATCCCAGAGTTCTTCAATGTTTTGGGACATAGCGACCTCATAAAATAATAGCTTGTTTGCATAATAATAAGCGAAACAAGCTTTTGTTCCAGAGCTGACTGTTTTATTACAAAGAGCTTAACTGCAATAGTCAGAGATTGGAAGTCTTTCTTCAGCATTCAAGCTACCATAACAACTTGATTTTTTATGTTCGGTAGGTTTTAGATTTTTACTCTAATTAGATTGCTCCTTTTTAAGCGGATTTAAAGTACCCAAATAATTAGATTGCCTTTCTACTGATTTGCGACCGAATATTTTATTTATTACTAGCATAATAATCACTCCTAATTTAATTGACTTGTACTATTGAGAAATAGACGAGGGTTACTTCAAAAGTTTGCATGGAATTAGATCTTTTATAGAGATCAATTGTTTCAAGAGAACCGTTAATGATGTTGGAAATCCTTTAAGTTGAATCATTTTTACCCTTTAAAAATTTCCGTCAAAAGAATAGTGATAAAAGAATTCAAGAAAACATAGATGGCTTATCATTATTGTTGTGATTGTGTCATTTTTGCCTACTTCGCTTGTATACATATAAAAACTATTAAAAAATAAGAAAGGTTTTGAAAATGCTCTTGAGGCAATGTGTTTTTTTGACTATGATATGCTTATCTTTAATAACCAGAGGTAACAAAGCAGTGGAAAATCGTGTCTTATTACAAGGATTTTATTGGGAGTCATTCCAAAGCCGTAACAATACAGATGGCATGCGTTGGTATCAGCTTGTACGTTCAAAGGCAGACCAAATTCGTTCTGCTGATTTTGATTTGATTTGGTTGCCACCTCCCAGCTATGCCGGTGAAAAATCAGCAGGTTATAACCCTAAAGAATATTATAATCTAAATAATTCTTATGGTTCAGAGAAGGAGCAAGAGGCATTATTGCGTACCCTAAATGACTATGGGATTGATCCTATTGCAGATATTGTGATTAATCATCGTGATGGAAGTACAGGCTGGGCAGCTTTTCAGAATCCTACTTGGGGTACAAATGCAATCACTCAGTCTGATGAAGCCTTTAATAATCCAGCTTCAGAAGTTGTGAATACACCACTTGGTGAACGCGGAGGCAGTGAGGAACAAATAGATTATGCACCAGGTCGTTTAACTTATGCCTACGACTCTTATCGGGATATTGATCACAACAATGCAGAAGTAAGACGCGATATCATTCGTTTTCTTGGTATTCTTAAGTCTATGGGCTACAAAGGTTGGCGTTATGATATGGTTCATGGATACCATGCCAAGTGGGTGGCACTCTACAATAAGGAGACCAACCCATCATTCTCTGTAGGAGAATATGACTGGGACCGTCAAGGTGAACAACGTGGCTGGATTATGGCAAGTAACTTCGGGACTGAAAAGTATAGCTCAGTATTCGATTTCTCTACTTGGCGTTATTTAAGGGAAAATATTAACCATCCCGTTGCATTATATGGGCCAGACGGCAAAGGATTTGGGCTGATTGCAGACCGAACCGATGGAATTAACTGGGCGAAGTGGGCCGTTACTTTTGTAGAAAATCATGATACTGGCGAGCGTGAAGGCAGACCACCAGGCCATGACGAAGATAGTGTAGAAAATAACCATGAAGTACGCATGGCCTATGCTTATATACTTTCTCACCCTGGGCTACCAAGTGTCTTCTGGAAACATTATTTTGATTGGGGCGAACAACTACAAGATACTATTGATGACTTGATTCAAGCACGCAAGCGAGCTGGCGTGCATGCAGAAAGTAAAGTTCATTTCCAAAACAACGCTAAAGAACGAGGCGTATACGCAGCGGCTATTGAAGGCGATAATAATAAAATGCTTTTAATACGTATTGGGGGGACGGATACACAATGGCACCCTGAACACTCTGGTTATATGGATTGCCGTTTAATGGCTAGAGGTGAAAATTGGAAAGTTTGGATTTTAAATTAAACTTTTTTGAGTTTTATTTTATTGCGCCAAATGTAGTAAAACATGAATTTTATGCAATATATCAACTTTACTAAACCCTACTTCCTTTAGCAATTTCAATTGAAATGCAACGGGTCTTGGGGGAGTCTTCTAAATCAATATAGTCAAGACTTTTTGTTGATACTCTTTTCAACCAAAATTAATCAGGTAATCTGCATAACGTTGCCACATTAGGTCTTGCCCATTGGCAATCTCTTGGGCTACTAAATCAATAATCCATATTTAACTGCCAGGTTTTTAGTGAGAGTGAATTACGAAACACTTTTAAATGCCATGAATAAATAGAGTTTTTGCTTGTTTGATTAATTCCATTACTTAAGGGATATCAATAACTACGATCTTACCAGATTCTGTATTAGAAAAGCATTTTACATTTTAATCATAGAATAGACGACTATCTTTATCGTAATCTAAAACCACATAAAGTTGCTTTTAAAATGAAAGCGGCGAGGAATACGCTAAAGCAAAGTAAGGTATTAAAGAAGTAGCCAACCATTCAGCCCCATTTATCATTTAATAGCCGAATTTCTTGAAGTAATGCATCTTTCACTCGCTGCTTATAAACATAAATTGTTTGTTCTGAAATGCCGGTTGCTTCATGAATTTTAGTCGTAGATTTTCCCTTCATACTCATATCAAAGCATTTTAAAACATTCTCTGAAAATTTTGTTTTTATATTATTGTATGCTTTGTCAGATACATGCGCACGCCATTCTTTTTCTGCAATGTCATAAACTTCTGGAGAAGAATACGTATCTACATGAGGAATGTCTTCTTTTCTATTCTTCTTTGCGTTTGCTTTACGAATATGGTCAATCACTTTGTTGCGAACAATGCGGTAAAGCCAAGTTCTGAACTTGCAACTATCGGGTGAATATGTAAAATTACCAATATTTTCCCAAATTGCTAATAGTGAGGTTTGGGTCAAATCTTCAGCATCATGATGATCAATATTCATTCCTCTAATGAGTAGGTAGATATAACGCTTATAGGCCTCATTAAATTCACCCCATGATATATCATCTTTTTCATTATTACATAAGCGTTGAAGTAGCGTTACTCTGGTTGGGGTAAAGTCTGTCATTGTGCGAAATCCTTATATTCAAGTTTTTCTACCTTTAAATTTTCATAAGTTTGCATATTTGTCTTAGGACTAAAATAAACTTTTTTTAAGTTTGGGCATGCTTCTAAGTCTTTTAATGTAGCGGATCCTACAATTATTTCTGGCAATACGACAATTTCTGTATTAAGGCCTCGAATAAGGTGTGTCTTAATGCGTTTATGTAGTTTTAAATTAAACTCT
The DNA here is from genome assembly GCA_022447755.1 of Lentisphaeria bacterium. Classification (GTDB taxonomy): domain Bacteria; phylum Verrucomicrobiota; class Lentisphaeria; order JABSQK01; family JABSQK01; genus JAKVBE01. The sequence goes on from JAKVBE010000017.1 coordinate 19,774, forward strand.
TTTACACCAGTTGCGTATAAAAGTTGAGGAATGTAGCGTTCTATTTTATCTTGCATTAGAGAAAAGTCAGTTCCCTTTGAATTATAATAAAATTTATATGTCTCAACGGCCAACTTACGTCGTTGACTTTCGGTCAAGAAATTCAGGCTTGGGCTATAGATAAGTCCTTCTAAATATGAATTCCCAAAATTATATTTCCTATGCAATTTCATTAAGTAAAGGACTTCATCATAAGTTTTAGTTTTAGAGTTACCAAATTTATTTAACATTTCTTTCATAGCTGGCAATAACATACTGTGCACATTATCAGCAATAGTAAGGTAATGAATAGCTTCATTGTAATTCATAAGCGTATAATAGACTTTAGCCATACATGTTTTTGCTTCCTTGGAATTAGGATCTAATGCCAAGGCTTGCTGGGCATTTTCTAGCGCTTTGTATGGTTCAAATTGCGTTCGGTACATATTGGCTATGCGAACAAACCGAGGAGCCGCTTGTATTGAGGCAGCAACTTTTTCTTGGGTCATATTTTTTAGATCTCCCAAGGCCTGACGTGCTTGTTTCTCACTTTTCATTAGTTTCTCTAAAGTCTCGATCGCTTGCCGTTCGCTATCTTGTGCCAACTTTGCTGCTCGCCGTGCTTCTTTTTCTTTATGACTGATATTAATTAAAAACCAAACTGAAGCTAAATTGAAAATAATGAAGAATGAACAAATTAAAAATACAGATTTTTGGTTTCTTTTTAAAAACATTCTTGTTGAAGACCAAGTAGATGCTGCCTCTGCAGCAGTTGGGAAACCATGTTGGTATTTTACAATATCAGCCTTTAACTCTTCTACAGATTGATAACGATCTTCAGGCTTTAAAGCCATCGCTTTTTCACATATTGCGATCAGGGAGTTGGATGCATTAGGATTCACCTCTTTGACTGGCTTTACTTCTCCATCTCGAGTCTTTTTGATGGCTACTCTTGCGCTGAATTCATCTAAGGGTGTCTTCTTGGTAAGAATATAATAAAGTATTGCACCAAGCGAATAAATATCCGAAAATGCTGTTAGTTCTCGTTTTTCTGCACTTGCTTGTTCAGGAGACATATAGCCCGGTGTTCCTTTGATCATGCCATCAAGGGTGACTGGTAAAATAAATTCCTTCGTCTCATCATCAAAAATCGTATCTTCATCTTTTATGCCATCTCGACATGCAAGACCCCAATCACAAACTTGTACTTCCCCAAAATCACCGATTTGTATATTGTCTGGTTTTAAATCACGATGAATAATGCCTTGTGAATGAGCATAAGAAACAGCATCACAAATTTTAACAAAAATATCAATTAAGTCAGCAGTAGAACTTTCACTTTGTTTGACCTTGTTTTGAAGGGTTTCCCCACCTAAGAGGCGCATCGTAAAATAAGGGTTTCGTTCTTGATCATAACCAGTATCATAAACCGGAACAATATTGGGGTGTTCAAGTGAGGCACAAATTCGTGCTTCGTGAAAAAAGCGCTCGACTTTATCTGGATCTTGCGGGTTGATTAGCATAGCCTTGGCTACTTCACGGCCGGTAATTTTATCGACAACATTGAAGATCGATTTCATGCCACCCTTCGCAATAAGAGTCCCCTCAGAATAACGGTTATTTTGGGCACTTTTGATGTCATCTGCTAAACCATAGCCCATAGCTTCGTCGAAGAATAAGTCACCCAAGCTACGGTCTAAGCTAAAATCTTCTTTTTCTTCCATTTTACTTACTTTGTCTTTCTGTATTAAGGACAAGGTAAGGTATAGTTTTTGTAAATCAATTTGAAGCATTAGAACTTTGATTCTCTGGACTTAAAAAAGATCGTAAACTATTGACTCAGACTCCAAAAACTTATATTTTGCTCGCCTCGAACATAAACTAGTCTCCCATAAATTAATATGATGAATAGATAACTATTTATTTCAGCTATTTAATCTATTAAATAAGGCGCAGGTCCCTGGTATTCTACATCATTTTTCCTATTTGTTATTGCAATCACTCTTGAAATTGTAACTTGATAAACTTTATCTTTAGTATAAATACTCTTTAGTGTTTAATCTCAATGACCTGACTACATTCAAACTCTTCTATTTCAAATGACAGTACGCCACCTTCATGTTTAAAGTCAATTGCTTCATTTTGTGGTTGAAGCTTAACAGCCCTTACTGCTTTTTCTAACTTCAAAGCTACACCTGTATGATAGAGAGGGAAGAGTTCTTCAATCACTTCAATACTTCGGCCTGCTACATCAATATTACCGCCATGCATATCTAATGTTCCACCACGGCTGATAGTCGTTGCTGAAAGTAAGTGCATGACATGACGTTTCTCATGCTCTTGATAATTTAATGCGATTCGAGCTGTGGAAGGTAAATTTACACTTAGGCTAACATCATTTTTCAAAAAAGCGTTCATCGCATTAAGTATGTACTCTTTATAAACTGTTGCTCCATATCCTCTGTACAAAGTAAAAATGGGTTGTGCAAAGTATAGAATATTGTCTGTCATTACGCCTGAGTCATAACCAGAAGACTCCATTTTATATGGTGTATGCTGGTGTGAGCAGAAATGCTTATAGCTTCGATTAAAGTATGGATCAAATATATCGCCAATCGAGGTTCCTGAAGTAACTTTGATCCTTTCTGAGCGCATATAGTTTACAAAAGGTGTTTCGATTCCTTCTGGTGCAATCATGTCTGCTGGCAAAATGAAGTCAGGGGACAGATCACTAGTACCCTCATATTTTGCACCTATATCGAAAGCAGGCATACCATTTGATTGCTTTAGGCCACTTTTACCTGATAAAATTAATTTACCACCTTGAGCAAGGTAATCATTTAAACGACGTTCCATCTTTTTATCTAACACACAATTATCAGCAAGTAGGATTGCCTTGTAATTGTTGAAGTTATCATCATGACCATCAATTACCTCGAATAGATAATGTCCTTCTAGTAGAATTCGCCCAGCACCTATGTCACCAGCAAACTCTCTTCCATGACTCTTAGTAAAGGCTGCATTTGAAAGAATAGCTATATCATTAACTGCTCTTGCTTTACAACAGAACATTTCAACAGCTGCAACTTCATTATATGCAGCGCCAATGCGGTTATAGGTACTTCGGTCAATTTTACCTGAAGGGTGAAGCTGATCGCCAATTGAACACTTTGTATTGAAGGCGATCATCGCAGCACATTCGTAGCGTAATGCATTGATATGTTTAAAACCACCAAACTCACCCCAGGTTGTGTGAAATTTCCCTGTCATCCCCAGAGTTTCCATATTTAGAGTTTGAACATATTTTGCTGACATGGGAAAGTGATCATAGCCCCATCCGCCTGTAGGTAAGGACTCCAGTTCTAAATGAGAAAAATATTTTAAGATATCTCGATCACCGATGGTGACATGTCCCGAGTTGTGGAAGATTTTCATATTTGGGTCAAAGTTGCGAACTGTTTCAGTTGTTCGCTGGTAATATTTATTTAAGACAAATTGGGAATGTTGATCGCGATCTTCTCGCTTCAACGGATCCAGACCTTGTTCATGCATGCTACCCAAACAACAAGAGCAACAGCAGTCATGTTTGCCAATAATATCAATGAAGATACCATCATTATCTGGGAAATGTTCGCAAACATCCTGTATTTGCTCACATAAGTAGTCTAGATATGGGGAATTAAAACATACGCTTTTGAAACCAGGTTTTAACGGATTTCCTTGCCAGCCACCATAGGAGCCTTCAGGAGTAATAATTCGCCATTCTGGATGAATAGTTGCATAGTGTTGATTAACCCCTGCGGTAAGATATATTGGCGTCTTTACGCCAATTTCTTTGCAAGCATCATATTGTTCACGTAGTAAATCAAACTTTAAATTGGGATGCTTGGAGCCTACTTTACCATCATAATAAGCCCAACCATGGTGACAAGTAGCAAAAAGAGTCATTGAATTCACTGCTGCTGCTTGAAGTACTTCCTGAAACTCTTCTTTATCAAATGCTTCTCCAATTCTAGGAATCGCCTCTGATGTATGAAAATCTAAGTGTATTTGACGGAATGCTAACTCTTCCATTATTTAGGTCCTCTCATTTAGGTCTTATTAAATTTATTACTTGCTACTATAATAATTGAAATAAATCTGTATATTGAAAAATCTTTTGAAAAAAATGGATTTATCTTTTATGATTGTAGAAAATTGGGCATTTCGTATAAATGAATTCGGGCGAAAATCGGTTACGCCTGATATTTGGACTTCAAATCAATTTAATCCTTTTGGTAAAATTTATTTACCTCATGGTGGTGAAGGTTATGTAGGAGTAGGGGAGCATTGGGTAAAATTTGAACCGGGTAAAATTTATTTTATTCCTCCTTGGACGCCTCTTGATTTGAAGTGTATTAATAAGTTTGACCATAGTTATATTCATTTGGAACTTTTAGATCAAAACGCATACAGCCTGTTGCAATTAATTGGAACCGTCAGCTCAATCGTTGAAAAAACTGCCTCCCAAGAAACTACTAACTATTTTTACAAGCTTGTTCAACTCGATTACACAAATGAACAAAATGCTCTTCAGGTACAAGGGTTTCTTAGGTTAATATTAGCAAATTTTATCAATTGCCATTTTCACCAAGGGATTGCCCCACAAAAAAGATTTCAAAAGCTATTGGAGTTCATCGAAAATAATTTATCTAATGGCTTACAGGTGAAAGATTTAGCTAAAGAAGTTCAGCTAACTGAAGCACACTTTTCGACTTCTTTTAAAGCGCAATTCAGGATCTCACCCAAGAAATACTTGATTGAAAGACAAATTTCAAAATCAAAATTCTACTTGCTGACATCGAAACTCTCTATAAAAGAAATTGCATCATTAGTAGGTATTAACGACTCCTTATACTTATCTAGGATGTTCAAAAAAATAACGGGTACATCTCCAAGAGACTATAGAAAAAAATTCTACAAAAATAATTAAATTTAAAAAAAGATTTTATATAGTAAAATTCAATATTTTTATTTTATAATGTTTGAAATAATACAGTATTAGTCGTATCTTTTTTTGTTGGATTTAATATTGGAGTTTTATTATGATTCGAGAGCAACGTTGGGCGGATTTATGTGATGGTGTTTTTGATGTTGTCATTTTAGGAGGTGGCATCAATGGAGCGAGTATCTTTCGTCGGTTAAGCCATGAAGGTTATCGAGTTTTGCTGCTTGATCGTGGCGATTTTAGCTGTGGTACAAGTCAGGCTTCTGCAATGATGGTTTGGGGAGGGCTTCTTTATTTGAAGAACCTTGAATTAAAGCGAGTGATGCAATTTTCTCGAGATCGTGATAAAATGCTTTCTATGTTTGATGCAGACATTCAGCCACAAGAATTTCGTTATATTGTGAATCGTGAGTATGGTCGTCCTAGCTCACTTGTTTTGGGTGCTTTGTGGAGTTATTGGTTGATGGGGAGGATGAAGCGCAAGCGTCCAAGATATGAAAAGTCCTTTACAGAATCTAGCTTTTTAAATATGAGTCAGGTTCCAGGTTCATTAGTTTACGAAGAAGGAGTACTTAAATTTTCAGATAGTCGTTTCGTACTTAATTGGATTTTGGAGAATCAAACTGATACGTCTATTGCTTGTAATTATTGTGAAGTTAGTGAGGTCAAATATAACGAAAAAGACCGTAAATGGTCTGTTGGCATAGAGGATCGTTTCACTAAGCGAAGTACCGAACTGAAGACTCGCATGGTATTAAACTGTACTGGTGTTTGGACTGATCGCGTAAATAAGCAGTTTAATAAGTGGACTTCCGTAAAGCATGTATTTAGTAAGGGGGTGTTTTTAGGTTTGCCAAAAGCGGAAGTACATAAAAATCCACTAATTTTTGAAATGGGCAATCATGGAGACACTTTAACTTGCATTCCTTGGGGACCTATATCGCTCTGGGGACCTACTGAAAACTTAGTTGAGAGTATAGAGGAGGGTTATCAGGTAAATCAAGAGGATATTTCCTTTTTGAGAGACCATGCCAAAGAAAAATTGGGGTCGTCATTTGCCCAGCAACAGGCCATATCCTTAAGGTGTGGCATACGCCCTCTTGTTGTCGATAAAAGTTTTGAAGGGAATTGCTATCCCTTAGAAATTTCGCGAGGTCATAAAATAATTAAAGATTTGTTTAGTCCATGGTATTCTATTTATGGTGGTAAAATAAGTGGTTGCTTAACGGTTGCTGAGGAGGTATTAAAACTTTTAACTCCTGAATTAGGTAAGCCAACGACAAAAGAAGCCACTCGTAGACCTGTTGCAGTTGCAAGAAGTAAGATTTCTTATCCTAATCTTTCAAAGGAGTTTATTTCATTAAAGTCGAGTGTTGAACATGAATTTTGTTGTACTCTTGATGACTATTTGAGAAGAAGAACTAATATCTCTCAGTGGGTTCCAAGAGAAGGTTTTGGCTTCCATAACGAAAATTGGGAATTTTTGAAGGGACTCGTTAATGATTTACCTAAAGCATATATCCCCAGCCCGGAAGAACATTTGGGTAATTTTGACTTACAACTTAAAACTCGTTTTGATCCTTACACTAAATCTTGAAAGGAATTTTTATGCCAATATGTACTCAAAGTAAATTCATTACAGGTGACCACAAAGTGGCCTGTAAGTGGCCTCAGTTTGACCGTGATGATGAAGAAGCAGTTATAAGGGTTATTAAAGATGGTGATGTCTCAACTAATCCAATAATTCATGAATTGGAAAATGCATATTGTAAGTATACTGGAGCTCAGTTTGCCCTTGCACATAATAATGGAACCTCAGCATTATTAGCTGCCTTTTTTAGCCTTGGACTTCAACCTGGAGATGAGGTCTTGGTTCCAAGTGCAACATTTTGGGCAAGTATTGTACCCATGACTTGGTTGGGAGTCGTTCCCGTATTCTGCGAAAGTGAAGAAGAACGTTTGGGAATTGATCCCCGTGACATGGAGAAAAAGATAACAAGTAAAACAAAAGCTATTGTTGTGGTACATCTATGGGGGCTTCCTGCCAAAATGACAGAAATTCGTAAAATTGCCCAAAAATATAATCTCAAAGTGATTGAAGATGCATCCCATGCACATGGTGCTTCATGGCGTGGAGAAAAATGTGGGATTTTAGGAAACGTTGGTGTCTTTAGTCTACAAGGAGATAAGTTGGCACCAGCCGGCGAAGGCGGGGTTTTGTTAACAAATGATCAGGCAATTTATGAACAAGCAATTTGTCTTGGAGATATCACAAGAATTATTCAACTGAATTCACCAGTCCGTAGATTTGCCGTAACAAGTTTTGGTGTAAAAACTAGAATTGCCCCAATGTCTGCAGCCTTAGGTTTAAGTCAATTAAAAAAGCTTGATCAACACAATAAAATTAGAAACGATAATATGGAGCGACTTTCTCAACGCCTAGAAATATTGGGTATTAACACATATTTAGCTGATGCCCACATAGAACGAGTATATTTTGAATTTTTGATTTCTTGGAAAGAAGCCCCTATCCCTTTAACTCGGATTATTGAGATTATTCTTGAGCAGGGGGGGCAAGCAGCTGTTCCTAGATACCCATTATTGCATCAACAACCTCTCTTCGTTGAAAATAACTTAGAGAATATTCTTAGAATTGAGGGCTGGAAAAGTACCTACTCCTCTGTCAATTTACCTAAGACAGAGGCAATAAATCAAAACTTGATAAAAATCCCTTGCTTTACACAAAAGAATACACAATTAGTTGAACAGTACGCACAGGTATTTGAAAAAATCGCAAGCGGTGACCTGCTATGACAAAGGTCAAATTGGGGAGTTGATAATTTGTTTCTTGATCATTAAAAAATTAGGGATTAGATCTTTTAGCTGTAAGCTTGCCTACCTTTTCATTTACAGGGCTTTACAAAAGCAATGAAACTCATTTTAAATTGTTGCTTGAATGAGTTGTTATTTCATAGAAATGGTCTATTGTCATTAGCCAAAATATTGAATATAATTGACTAATTTTTAAAGTTTTCAGGAGAACAATCAGAGATGTCTGAAGAGCAAAATAACGAATTTGATAAAATTGTAGACCATACGCCATCTTTAGCCCAGCAGGAAGCTGTAGCTGAAAAATGGGTCAAAATTGTCAACCGTCTATTGACACCAATCGCGATTGTTTTGGTTGGATTTGTTATTTATGGCTTTTATTCTGAGGCTCAAGAAAGAGCTGCTGCAGAATTGAATGGTGAAGCATTAGCAAAATTGGATGCAGCATTTGCTGATCAACAAGATTTGCAATTAGCTCAACGTAATCCTGAAGAATTTGATAAACTAATGCAACAACAGTTGACTGCATTGACTGCAGTTGAACAAGAGTTCACTGGTCAAGAAGTAGGACAATCTGCACTATATTACATCGCCGTAACTCAACTGGAGTTAAAGAAATATACTGATGCACAAGCATCTCTTTCCAAATATCTTCAAGGTACAATCGCTGAACCACAAGCAACATTAGCAAATATTGCACTGGGTAATGCCATCTTAGCACAACTTACGAATGAAAACGCAGAATCAAGCTTAGTCGCTGCAGGAGCTGCATATCAAAAAGCAGTTAATGGCAAGTCACTACTCGCTCAGAATGCACGTTTCAACTATGCATTAACTCTAGCATGTCTTGGAAAACGTGCTGAGGCAGAGTCTATTATTGCTCAAATTAAAGCAGACCAGGTAGAAGATATGATGCTAACTCGTAAGGTAGATTCTCTTGAACGTGCATTACTTGTTTCTACTGATGAACAGCTAAAAGCAATTGCTCTAGAAAAAGTAGCAGAAAATACCGCTGAAAAAGCAACTGAATAATAATTCATCTCTTAAGAAATCTTAGCGCAATGACTTTTCATTGCGCTTTTTTATTGCCCAAAATCAAATCTGACTTCGATACTTCTTTCATAAAATTTATTTTCAATTACAATCAGCTCATTACTCTTGCTAATTTTACTTGATTTGCCTATAACATGGATATAATTTAGCAGTATTGAAGGATAGGAAAGATATGCGTTTTGGGCTAAACATTTTATTTACAATAGTAATTTTTCTCTGTAGTTTGAATTTGGATGCAAACCAAGAGAAGAGTGAAGCTGTTATATTTGTTCAAAAGCGATATTACCACATGTACAAGGGTGTTGAGCGTTCAAATATATATTTTGAAAATTTAAATCGTACTTTACGTCACAAAATGCGGAGTTTAGATCCAAGAAAAGACAAAGTAAATTATGAATTTTATAAATCTACTTTAAAATCGATCGCCCAATTATTAAAAATTTCAGGAGATTTGAATAGTCATTTCAATGGTCAGTCGCCAAAGCGATTTAACTTTGATTCTGCAAGTTACCGTTATGTACAACTTGAGAAAACTTTACCGGATAATATACGGAAAACATTAGACCGTGAATGGTTAACCCCACACGAAGTTAAAGACCTTGTGAAGCAAGGTTATGTATTGAAAAGAAAACTTAGCCCTATAGACCCGATGCCCTTACATAAGGAATTTTGGGAAAAGAAAGAATGACTGGGATGAAAATACATCGCAAAATTCGATATAATAAGTTTACGCTAGTTGAGCTTATGATTGCTATGTCAGTTTTAAGTTTAATTATCTTAATGATGTTATACGTTTTCCGTTCGACTCAAAAAAACTGGCAATGGCATATAAACCGAACCAAGGTTTATCAAAACTCACGCATAGCATTTGATATTCTTGAGATTGATCTAAAAGGTTTAGTGACATCAAAAATTGAAGACCAAACAATTGCTTTTCATTTATATAATCATGATGCAAAAACATTGGACACCTCAGAAGTCATTACCTTTGTATCTTTAGCTGAACCAGATGACTCCATGAAAACTGAGTTTAGCGAGATTACTTATAGTTTCCACACTGATCCAGACTATCCTTCATCTCAATATGTATTAAGACGTCAGCAAGTGTATGAAAATGATGCTCTGAACTGGAATTTTTATAATAATCCCACTGATTGGTATCTTAATGATACAAGTACTTATCCATATTATCCTCTTGTATATGGCGTATGGAGTTTTTCAGTATCTGCAGTAAACTCAGAACTGAACACCTTAACTGAAGGGGCTACTTATACAGACATGCCCGTGCGAATTCAAGTTCAAATCACACTATTTGATGACCGCTTTTCATCGCAATTTCAGGCAGAAAGCAGGCAACAATCAATTCGCTCCTTCAATAAAATAATTTATTACTCGAAATCTTTTCAGTAAAGGAGCGTTGGCATGAAGATGATCAAAATAAAAAATATTCGAAGAAGTTTCAATCAAAAACGCAAGGGTGCAGCTATGATTTTAACTATGGGTGTATTAATTTTGATCATGGTTTCATTCATGTCTTTTGCTCTTCTATCTATTGCTACTCATCGTAATGTTGAGCTTTCGGATGCAATTATACAAAGCAGATTGAATGCAGAAGTTGGGGTGAGTGAGGCCTTATTTATTCTTTCAGAAGAATGGCAAGATCTCAACTCAAATATAAACTTTTATCCTGCATCAGACAACTCAAATGTAAGTACAAAAATTACTCAATATAGCTCAAATGGTAGAGTAATGTGGTACTCTAGTAGCACTGATAGCGGAATTGAAGATAAATTAGCTACCCAGATTGCAGGCTTTCAATATGTTGATGAACTTGAGTTTCCAGATGTAAATGAAGGAATTCCTTTACCTGGATGGCTTCCTATTTTCTCGCCAGATGATAATTCTATTCTTGGACGCTATGCCTTTTTAATTGTGGACGAATCTGGTAAGATAGATCCAAATGGGGCTTTGAATGATGATCAAGGTATCATTGAAGGTGACGAAGTTCTAGATGGATCTGTTTCAAATATTCCACTAACTTATTTATTTTCAGATAGCCAGAATGGCGGTGATATTGGGCAGGCATTTCAAAAGTTAGGCTCAGGTAAAGGAGAAAGGAACCCTAATATTGGTTGGTTATCTATGCGGCATATTTTGAAAGGGAATTCCTATGCAAAAGAAAACTCTGATGAATTTATATATGGCTCTGTATTTCCACACAGTTTTGTTACTGAAACATTTATTTATGATGAAACTGACAGCGAAAGAGTAACGTCAGATGTATTAAACGCTGCAGTTGCTATTTTAAATGCACCTGCGTCCGTATCAGAAATTCAATATTTAATACCTTGGTTCGGCAATAATAATGCCATAGATCCAGTCTTAACACAGCAACTTGCTGCTAACTTGAGAGATTTTATTGATGAAGATAGTTATGCCACTGTAGACAATCCTTCAAGTCCGACTTATGTAGGTGTGGATAAATCTCTTTACATCAATGAAATTGTAGTATACATGGAAGTTATTCGTTCAGGCTCTGATTATTTGTTACGCTTATCCGTCATTCCTGAGTTAATAAACATGTATGATGAAGACCTTGGTGATAACGCTCAAGTTGATATAGAAATGGTTATAGGCTCTGACTCATTCCCTACTACAACGAATACATTTTCATTTAATTTAGGTTCAGATGTTTCAGCTGGAGATTACTATACGTTCGCACCACAAACTCTCGACATAAATATTCCCTCAGGTATGAATGCAACGAATGTGGGAATCAGTATTAATTATGCTAAGATGACGGATAATGGGGATGATAATAAAATGTATGATTATTGTTTTATTGACGGTCCACTTAATTTTGATCCATACGCATCAATTACATATGATGGTGTAAGTCTTTTTGGAGCCTCGGTTGAGGTTAATGATCCGCGTAATAACCTGACAATAGAGGATTTAAGTGTTAGTAACTTTGATAATTGGTCTGTGACATCTTGGACCTCTGCATATACTGGTTCAGTCGGCTTAAATTCGAATTATACAGGACAAAATACTTCAAATATTAACCAAGATTTTGAAGCAAATGCAACAGAACCAAAAGATATATCAACGGCTTATATCCCTAACACTAGTTTAACACATTTGTGGCAGCTTGGAGCAATTCATAGAAGAGGAGCCTGGCAGTCTATAAATTTACAAAATAATAATATAGATGCCAATACAGGCCAAGAGGCTGCTTACCTATATTCTAAAGGAGATGCAGCATTATTGAATCAATTAACTTTGGAAAGTGACTCCAGTTATGTTGGAACTGTTAATCCTAATTCGCCTTATTCAAATGTGCTTTCCTCTGTTCTGAGAGGAATAGGATATGGAGGCTCTTATGAGGATCCATGGAGTTCCGCAAAAAAACTAAGTCCCGCTGAGATAAGATCAATTATAGGAGATCGAACAGCTCCTGCAGATGGTACATGGCTATATTCAAACGGCGCGCTATTTAGTGATTCTGATGGTGACGTATTTGAGCATCGTGCTGCAATTGCTGGTCAGGTGACAGCCCTTTCTGATGGATCCGTAGTTTCACAACCTGATGATAAATCACGTGAAGAATTAATAGCCAAACTGATGCCTCTTTTAAGCGCTAAGTCTAACTACTTTAACTTAATTGTAGTTGCTCAAGATGTGTTTGATCACCCAGCTAAGGGAACCTTAGGGGTGATAGATGATAATGATAAATTTCTTGCGGAAACTAAAATTTTACTTACTTTGAAAAGAGATGTTCATACCAATCAATTTTCAATTTTACGTTACCAATACCTAAATGATTAATTATGAACTTTGAACGAATCTTTCCTTTAATTACTATTGTTTTTCTATTTTATACTCATGCTGATGAGCCCTTAAGATTACTCCCAAATAAGCGGGTTTCTATAGATACTGAACTTAACCATATACTACCTTGGCAGTCTAATAGAAATCCCATGAACAGCAAATTCTATGTTCAGGGTAAAAATAGTATTTCAGTTTTAGATGCTTTTGGTGGGGAAGTAGAGGCTTATGAATTTAATGGTGACATAGTTGATATGGATATTCAGTATGCCATGAAGTTTGGAAATTTGTATGAAGATATCCTTGCTGTTCTGATTAGATTCAAAAAACGTTATCGAGTCATTTTTTATAAGATAGACGAGTTTGATGGTAAATTGAAAAGCTTGAGAGCCATTGAACCTAAACTTTCTAACAAAGTTGTAGGGCTTGCATTTTCAACACACAAAGATAGCCGTCACTATTATTTAAATTTTTTCGAAACCCAAAACTTTATTCATCAATATAGAATCGTTGGAAATCCTGCATATTTTAAGGTGCAAGCTGATCGTCGTTTATTTTGGGAATTAAAGCTTAGAAAAATGGGCGAAATAAATGTGAATGGTTTTATCAACAAACTTATTGCTGATAATATTAGCCAAAATTTCTTTATTATTGATTCATTTTCTGGTGTTTTTAAAGTTCCATACTCAAGTTCTGGTGATATCAACAAAGAACGTATCATAAAAGATGAAGGCGCATTTGTGAAACGAAGTTTTAAGGATTTAAGCTTTCCTTTCATTTCTAAGCAATCTAGAGTTGCAGTTCTTTCTCATCAGAATGGTATTTCCCTCTTTAAGTTGCCAAATTTTGAGCTTATTAGAAATTTTGAACTTTCGAAGGATTTGCAATTACGTAATCTGCATCCTTTCTATTTTAGTAGTGGAGGCTTATTCCCTGGGGGGGCGATTGTAGGAACTCCGCAGACTGGCGAACGTAACCCTGAAATTTATTTCTATTCTCTGTTCACACTTGCAAGCAAAATTGGAATCCCATTGATTCAAGGAGATCGGCCTTGTTACCAACGTATTATTGTGAAACAGATTATTGCTACTAATGAAAATTAATTCCTCCAAAACATCTATTTTTTTTCTTTGACCACTACCCGAAAAGAGATTTGATGCTAAATTAATGTCTGATTGGGGGAATTGTTTTTACTAAACAAATAGCACACAAATTTATGCAAGATATTATCGAAAATCCATTATACTTAGAAGAGCACCTTGGGCTTCCAATACCAGGTAATATTCATGCTGTTTCAGTATGCCTACCCACATGGAGCAGTGTTGTAAATTATGAAGAAAATGATGAAGTATTAAAAGCCAAACTTCAAAGTGGTTACCCTAGATTTGTATTAAACCCAGTGACCCTTCAGCTGATCGAATATGCTAAAAATAAGATGAATATTAAAAGCTCACGCTATATTTTACCTTATCCCTCTAGGCATATTGCAACTGAATGTATGAAGTATATTCGCTTTAAATCTTCTAGTGATAAAGTCGAGATCATTAAGCTTAAAGGTTCCAGCGTATACTTAGTTGTCTTCGCCAAAGACCTGAAAGATTTTGCATGGGAATTTTGGCAGCACACTGGTCAAGGTTTGAGCTCGCGTCAGGCAGAAGCCATTTTAATCGGCAAAAAAGAAAAATCTGAAGAGGCGCTAAATAAGCGAATTAAATCTGTGGTATCAAAGCTCAAGGATGTTTACAAGTGTTCGTCCAGTGATGTCTATTTATTTCAGTCTGGAATGGCTGCTATTTATCATGCTTTTAAAGCAATATCTTCGAGATCTCCTAAAAAGAAAACGATCCAAGTCGGCTTCCCATATGTTGACTCCCTGAAAGTTCAACAAAAATTTGGACCAGGTTGTGAGTTGATTACGGATCTTGAAACTGCGACTGAAAAGCTTAATGAACTTCTTGCTAGTGGTTTATATGCTGGGGTCTTTACTGAAATTCCATCAAATCCATTATTTCAAACACCCGATCTTAAGAAGATCTATGAGATAACACAACAATATAAGGTTCCATTTGTTGTAGATGATACAATTTCAACAGGATATAATACTCGCACGCTACCCTATTGTGATATTGTTGTATCTAGTCTTACTAAAAACTTCTCGGGAACAGGGGATGTGATGGCTGGAACTGCTATATTAAATAAAAAATCATGCTTGTATGGAGATTTAGACAAACAATTTATTATTCAGTATCGAAATGCCATGTTTTACAAAGATGTAAAAGTTTTAGATAAAAATTCTGATGATGCAGAAATAAGAATTGCTGAATGTGGTCACAATGCAGAAATTATTGCAGATTTTCTTAAAGGCTGTAGTGAAGTTGCTGACGTTTTTTATCCCAAATATCAAAATCATGACATTTATAAAAAGTTTAAACGTAAAAAAGGTAGTTACGGGTCAACTTTTTCAGTCGTATTCAAAGACCCTGAGTTTGCCAAAAAGTTTTTTGATAATTTAAAGGTATCCAAAGGTCCAAGTTTAGGTACAAACTACTCTTTGGCTTGCCCTTTTACCTTATTAGCGCATTATAATGAGTTGGATTGGGCAAAGGAGTGTGGGGTTCCTTCACATTTAATACGAATATCAGTTGGCTTGGAAAATACCAAGGTTTTGATACAGCGCTTTAAAGATGCAATCAATGCATAAAAAGAGTCTTTTTTTAGGAAAATTCTTTTTTATTGATAATCAAACCCATTCCTTACGTGAATTTTTAAAAATAGCTGATAAATTATTTTTTGTTTAATATTTAAAACACTTAAAAGCATAAATGCTGGTGGTTGTAAAAGTTTTTGTATTTTAGGAGATATTTATGATTGAAAAGGGAAAAAACTATCTGGTGATGGGATTACTAAACCGTGATTCAATTGCTTGGAAAGTTGGTGAATTAATTGAAGAGCTTGGTGGGCATGTAATTTATACTGTTTTAAATGAACGTATGAAAAAAATCTTCTTAGATCGAGACTTTAAAAAAGTTGATCCCGAAAAATTAGAGAAATTAGATATTCGTTTTTGCGATGTAACTATTGAAGAAGAAGTTAAAGATCTTTTTGATAGCATTGATAACTTAGGCGGGGTTGTTCACTCTATCGCATATGCAGATCCTAAAACTCTTTTAGGTGCGGAAATTCATACAAATGACTTTGAAGGCTTAAAAAATTCCTATCATATCTCTTGTGCTTCTCTTTCAACCGTTGTTCAATATGCTCAGCCAAAGATGGAAGGTGGCGGAAGTGTTGTTGCAATGACATTTCAATCTGATATTGCTTTCCCTGGTTATAATTGGATGGGTGTAAATAAAGCTGCACTTGAAGCGCTTACTCGCGCGTTAGCACGCCGTCAAGGTAAGAATTTGATTCGTGTAAATGCGGTATCTGCAGGTCCAGTTGCAACAATGGCCGGAACAAAGATTCCTGGTTTCGCTCAACTTGCTGAACTTTGGGAAACATCTAGCCCATTACCATGGGATCCCGTAGCAGCAAAAGAAGATGTAGCAGGTACTGTTGTTTATCTTCTTGGCCAATACTCAAAAATGATCTCTGGTCAAACTATATTTGTAGATGGTGGTGCATCATCCGTTGGTGGATTCCTACTTGATTACGAAAAATTTGAAGGTTAAGTCAAAAGAATTTTACAAGGCACTAAGTTTTTACTTAGTGCCTTTTTTATTGAGGCCATATGACAATTACTGTAAAATATTCTGCAAAGTTTAGAAGGTATACAGGCTGTTTAGAAGAAAGTCTAGACTTTGAAATATTAAGTTGCAAAGAACTCTACCAGTTACTGCAGCAAAAATACCACTTTACTTATGATTATATCTATATGACAGTTCAAGTAAATGCTGAAAATGTAAATTGGGATACACAATTAAACGATAAAGATATTGTTTCTTTCTCACCACCCACTATTTCCTGCTGTTAAAAGCAAAATAAACTACTCTCTTAATTTACCTATTGCATCTAAATAAAACTTAACGAAGATTTTAACAAGTTTTGTTGTATTAACCTTAATGTGATAGGAGTAAAAAATGCCGCTGCATAGCCGTGATAAAGATGCTGATTATTATGATGATGTTTTTGGCTCAAATGCCTTAGGCAATGTCGCCCCCAAATACAAAATGCCCTTAAATGAAAGTAGTCCTAGAGATATTTATCAGGTGGTCCATGACGAGTTAATGCTTGACGGAAATGCACGTCAAAACTTAGCAACTTTCTGTCAAACTTGGTTAGATGAAGAAATTCACAAATTGATGGATGAGTGTATCGATAAAAATATGATCGATAAAGATGAATACCCACAAACAGCCGAAATTGAAAATCGTTGTGTCCATATATTAGCTGATCTATGGAACTCTCCTTCTGCAGCTACTACCTTAGGGTGTTCTACTACTGGTTCAAGTGAAGCTGCTATGTTGGGCGGTATGGCAATGAAATGGCGTTGGCGTGAAAAACGGCGTAAGGATGGTAAACCTACTGATAAACCAAATATGATCTGTGGGCCTGTACAGGTTTGTTGGCATAAGTTTGCCAAATACTGGGACGTTGAATTACGTGAAGTTCCAATGGAACATGGTCGCTTAATTTTAAATCCAGAAGAAGTCTTAAAACGTGTAGATGAAAATACAATTGGTGTTGTACCAACTTTTGGCGTGACTTTTACTTGTCAATATGAACCAGTGAAGGCTATCGCTGATGCATTGGATAAACTTCAAGAAGAAACAGGCTTAGACGTACCTATGCATGTTGATGGTGCAAGTGGCGCTTTTATTGCACCTTTTTGTGATCCAGACCTTGTGTGGGATTTTCGTATCCCAAGAGTAAAGTCAATTAATGCATCTGGACACAAATTTGGTTTAGCTCCTCTTGGTGTGGGCTGGGTCTTATGGCGTGATGAAAAAGACCTGCCTGAAGATTTAATTTTCCGAGTTAATTATTTAGGTGGTGACATGCCGACTTTTGCATTGAACTTTTCAAGACCTGGAGGACAGATTGTTGCGCAATATTATAATTTCCTACGTTTAGGCAGAGAAGGTTATAAAAAGATTCATGACAATTGTTATAAATCTGCCCAATATCTATCCTCTGAGATTGAGAAAATTGGATTGTTTAAAATTATATATCCAGGCGATAAAACCGGTATACCTGCAATGAGTTTTAATTTAAAAGAGGGCGTAGATCCTGGTTTTAGCTTATTTGACTTAAGTGATGCCGTTCGTTCACGAGGTTGGCAGATAGCTGCATATTCTATGCCTGCAAACTGTGACGATATTGTAATTATGCGTGTACTTGTCCGCCATGGTGTGAGCCGTGACTTAGTGGATCTTTTAGTGGAAGACATCAAACGATGTATTGAAAAATTCCAGAAAAAGCCTGTCGTCAATCAACTTGATAGTAACGATGGAACAGGGTTTAATCACGGTTAAAAGATTTTGCGCTATTGAAAAAATTTAATAGTGCAATTTTTATAAGGAGGTCAAAATGTTCAATCAATATAAGCCTAAAATTCGTTATTTTACGAAACTATTATTACTCATTGTATGTTTTGCTTTGCCTATTTCAGTTATTGCAGATAATCATGCAACAGATAAAAAAACTACTCAAGTAACTGAAAAGGTAGATCAGAAAGCTGATGTAACTAAAACAGTAGTTGATGCACCAACTGCAGATACTGCACCAAAGAAAAAAGTCAACTGGTTTGTAAATGTTCTTCGCAAGCATACTGCATTAGCTATTTTTCTTACATTAGCTTTAGGTTATTGGATTGGTGCGATAAAAATGGGCCACTTCAGTCTTGGCGCAGTGACAGGTACTCTTCTTGTTGGTGTTCTCATTGGGCAAATGGATATTGCTGTCTCATCTGAAGTGAAATCAATTTTCTTTACAATGTTCTTATTTGCTGTTGGATATAGTGTCGGCCCTCAATTTGTAAGAGGTGTTGCTCATGATGGTGCTCCACAGGCAATATTTGCAGTTGTTATATGTGCTATTTGTATAGCCGTTACATATGCTGCTGCTAAAATTGCTGGATTTGATGTTGGTTATGCTGCTGGGCTATGGTCAGGCGGGCAAACGATTTCAGCATCAATTGGATTGGCTACAGACGCCATAAATTCATCGTCGAGTATAACCAATAAAAAAGAAATGCTAGGACATATTCCAGTTGCATATGCGATCTGTTATTTATGGGGAACTATTGGTACAGGTATGATTTTAGCTTACTTAGGTCCAACATTAATTGGTACTAATTTAGCAGATGCTTGTAAAAAATATGAAGCAAAGATGAACGAAGGTGCACCTGAAGGTGGCATGGATTCAGCTTGGCATCAACTTGAAGCAAGAGCATTCAAAATCGAAAAAGGAAGTCCAGCAATTGGCAAAACTTCGTCCACAATAGAACTTGAGAATAGTGATAAACAAGTTTTTATCGAATCAGTTCGTCGTGATGACAAAACTTTAAATATTGATGATGACGATGTGACAATACAAGAAGGTGATATTGTTGCGTTGTCCGGTAAGACTGAATCATTAATTGAACTTGAACAGAAAGCCACGGAAGTTGCAGATAAAGACCTATTAAACTTTCCTATGGAGTCTGTTGACCTAGTGGTGACGAACAAGGAGGTTAGTGGTAAAACATTGATTGATTTAGCAAAGGAGAAGTTTGCTCGTGGTGTATTTATTACTAAAATATCTCGAGGAGCAACTGGAAGTGAAATCCCTATTTTAGCTAAAACGACCATTCATCGTGGTGACATACTTACCGTTAGTGGTAGTAAGGTGCATACGAAACGTATGGAAAAACATTTAGGTTATGTCGATCGTACCTCAAACGAAACAGATATGGTTTGGGTTGGCATTTTTATCGTGATGTTTGGTTTCTTAGGGGCTATTAGCGTGAAGCTTGGCGGCGTTCCAATTACCTTATCTGTTTCAGGAGGTGTATTAATTGGTGGACTCGTTCTTGGCTGGTTACGCTCTGTGCATCCAACATTTGGCCGTTTACCAACACCAACGCAGTGGTTTATGAATTCTGTTGGATTAAACGTATTTATTGCAATTGTTGGTATCTCAGCAGGACCAGGGTTCGTTCAAGGTCTTCGTAATGAAGGAGTTGGTCTATTTATTGCGGGCTTAGTTGTAACCTCTGTTCCAATGTTAGCTGCACCTCTAATTGGAAAGTTTTTCTTCAAGTTTGATCCAGCGATTAATCTTGGTTGTTGTGGTGGTGCAAGAACTAGCACGGCATCAGTTGCAATGGTTGCAGACAAAGCACAAAGTAATATTCCAATGCTTGGGTATACAGTACCTTATGCCGTAAGTAATACCTTGCTAACTCTCATAGGTATGATTATTGTCATGATATATTAATTTTTAAATACTGATCAAAGCTCCTTTCTTTTTAGAAAGGAGCTTTTTTATTATTTGAGAATAGAACTTTAGATTAGAAGTTGCTTGCAGTGTGCTAGTGTTAAGCTAAAGTTTTTGATAAAGACTATTTACAATCCATGTTATTGCTGTGCATGGTTGCTTTATTATTTACTCAAAGATTTTTTACAGAGGTTTAGAATGTCTACAAATGATGTCCGTGTTCGCTTTGCACCATCTCCAACTGGCCAAGTTCATATTGGAAATATTAGAACTGCTATCTTTAACTTTTTATTTGCACGTAACCAGGGCGGTAAATTTATTCTACGTGTTGAGGATACGGATATTGAGCGTTCCACTCCTGAAGCAATTGCAAAGCTTTTTGAAGTTATGCAATGGTTAAAACTTGAGGTCGATGAAGAACCAGTATATCAAACAAGTCTTGCTGGAGCCCATTTAGAAGCAGCAGAAAAATTGATTGCTAAAGGTGATGCATATAAATTTGCAAAAGGAGAGGGGGGAGAAGAAGCCACTTTGTATCGTATACCGATTGATGTTGAAAGCTTAAATTTTGTCCGAAAAGTAGGCGCTCAGTCCGTTGCACTTCACCCTGATAAAGACTTTATCGCTGGTCCAGAAGGAATTTCATATGCTTTAATCAGCAAAAAGGGAAAAGCAGTTCCTCTTGAAGCGTGCCTAGCTGGCTTTCAAAATCTTAAATTATTTAATGAAGATAATGATTGTATTTTTGAGCTTGTTCCTAATCTAGAGGCTATCTTGTCAGGTGAACGATTTATCATTGATGCTGCTGTACGTGCGGAATATGACCGTTATGAAGTATTTTTTGATGACTTAGTTAAAGGACAGTTAGCCAAGCCTTTAGACTCTATGAAAGATTTGGTCATTGTTCGTAGTAATGGCACACCTGTATTTCATTTAGCGAATGTGTGTGACGATGCATCCCAAGCAATTTCGCACATTATTCGTGGTGATGACCATGTTGAAAATACGTACCGTCATATTTTCTTATTTCATTCACTCGGTTATGATGTACCTAAATATGCCCACCTTCCCATGATTGTGAATGCATCCGGAAAACCATATAGTAAACGAGATGGGGATGCTTTTGTAGGTGATTTTAAAGCCAAGGGCTATATTGCGCAAGCTCTTTTCAATTATTTGACCCTACTTGGTTGGTCTCCCGGTGATGACAGAGAAAAAATGTCTTTAAACGAAATTATTAAAGCTTTTGATATTACTCGTGTAAAAAGTGCAGCTGCTCAGATGGATATGAACAAGCTTTTTAACTTGAATGGACAGTATATGGAAGAAATGCCATTTACTGATTTCTATTCAAAGGTTGCTGATGAATTGGCCCAATATGATTGGTTTGATTCAGAAAATACTGGCTACAATCATCAGGTTGCAGCTTTACTGCAATCAAGAACAAAGCTATTTTCTCAAGTAGATGCATGGAAATATTTTTACAGCAATGAATATGAGTTAAACGCTAAACTAATTCGTAAGAATTTATCTCGCGACGGTGTTATTTCGGCATTGAGTGCCCTTGCTGAAAAACTATCTTCACCAGAATATTTTGCAAGTAAAGAACTATTAGAATCAATAGTTGCAGAAATTGGTGAAGCGAATGGCTTTGCAAACGGCAAATTAAATTTACCAATTCGTTTGACTGTTTCAGGTAGCAATTCAGGTGCAGATTTATATGAGACACTATTATTGCTTGGAGCTGAATGTGTATCGAGTCGTTTGGCAAGAGCAGCAGGAATATTAGAAATGGTCTCAGCAGAGTAATAAAGGATACTTCGGGATAGATGGCAGATAAAAGTTTACATAGTGTTGAAGAAGCAAGTGATAAACTGTATCGTCGTTGGATCATTCCTAGTTTAAAACTTGAACCTCAGGATGAAGCTTTTTTAAAAAGAAAGCTTCACCTGAAGAATACTTCATTATTTTTTTCACACCCGGGAAATGTATTTATATCTTTACCACCCGAAGCACCCATTTTTAAAATTGCAACTTTACCAAGCTGTATGCTCAGAGGTAACCAACTTTTTTTATGTGGACCCAAAAAGGGTGGAATTCTTTTACCTGTTCAAGATGAAGATGGTTTTATTGATGCTTTTCAGGTTTATACAGGTAGCTTAAGTAACTTTGAACCAAGTGCAATTTCGTGGTGGTCAAAGGAGGATTTGCGCTACCGGGGTGCGAGTCCAGCATACTTTAATGTGGTTAAAGGGCAGCAAGTACCTTATACAATTGTGCTTACACATGGACTGTCCAGTGCTAATGCTGTAGCAGATCACTGGAATTGTACGGGAATTAACCCTACAGGAAATCTATTTGAACTGGACTATCTTCACCTCCTTTTAACAGAGTTAGAATATGAAGAACTCTACTTATATGCTCCAATAAGGCCTGATAAAAACGAAGCATTGAAACTTTGGGAATTAATGGAAAACTTAAATGCTTTAGGGCATTTATATAAAGTGCTTGTTCCAGTTTTAGATGATACAGGTTTTCCTCGCGAAATGGATCGTTGCACTGCTTTAAATCAACAAGATTGGTTAAATGGTTTACCTAGTAAAATTCAAAAAGCAATTACAGGCTCTAAACTTCACCGTTCCATACGCAATAGAACAATACAGTTGGAAAGGAGTAAGACCTACTTAGCACAGACACTAAAAATTTCTCGTGCCTTAAATCTATTATCAGATGCAAAGATTGATATTCATATGAATGAGGTTGGAGCACAAGCGGGCCTCTCTGATACTTTACTTAAAAAATGGATGAAACAACATGAGATTACTTCTACACAATCTTTAAAGGTAAAAATTGATGAGTTAGTAGAAAATGCTAGACAAGAAATTGCAGAGGAAGATGGTGAAGAGACTTTACCGCTTTTTCAACTAAAATCAGAACATGAAGCATTCAATCAATCAGAAGTACAATCAAGTGCTGAAGTTGTATCAAATCGAGAAATCATCAAGGATCAGGAAAGTCTTCCTGAACCAAGTACGAAACCTGAATTAGCTAAAGTTTCTAATGAAAAAGAAACATTCGATGATTCTGGCGTTCAACCCGGTGATATGACAGGAGAGTTTAGAATTAACTCTAGAGAAATAGATGACACGATTCATGGTATCGCAGCTGAAATTTATGTAGATCAATCAGATGTAAATAGTAATCAGGCAAGCTCGCAAGACTCTACTCAGATTGATGATAGCAAGGCAATTAATGCAAAGTTTGTCTTTGCGGTGGTTGCAGTCTTGTTCTTGGTTATCATTATATTTTCTACGAGGCCAACAGTCTCGGGCTTGGAGGTTTTAGAAGACGATGATTGGCAAGTTTATGCTAGAACTCCTGTATTGATGACAAAGGCAACTGAATTACTACTGCCTACGGATAAAGCTATCTTAGATCAAAATCCTGTAGAGATTCCTGAAGATTTACTAAAGTTTGCTGAAGAAAATTAATATTTATTTATGACTGTTCATCATTTGTCGTTTTTTGAAGAATGCAAGTAATGGTTTGATGACATCTTCACCTGCGGTCAATGGGACATAGCCTAAACCAATATTTATTAATTGCTTACCAATATTATTTTCTTCACCACTAGAAAGCTTCTTACCAAGCAAGCTAAGTAAACCACCCTGCTTACCCGTTTCACTGTCCTTGATTGATACTAATGCACCACCTGGTAAAGTATGCTCATTCGGATTTTGTATATGAATACAAATTACATCATGACGTTGTCGAACCATCTTTAACTCAGTCAAATAATCATCATCAATAAAGTCACTGACGACAAAAAGCACTGCTCTACGCTTGTGGGTTTGCATAAAACTTCTTAATGCTTTTCTAAGATTTGTCTTTCTTGATTGGCGTTCACGGCTTAACAGGTCTCGGATGATCCGAAGTGCGTGGCGACGACCTTTCCGCGGCTTTATATGTTGTTCATCTTTTTCTGTAAACTGCAGTAACCCTACACGGTCATTATTACGGATAGCACTGAAGCTTATCAAAGCACCAAAATCAATTGCAGTTTGATACTTTGCAACAGAACTTTTCTGTATGTCCATAGAGCCAGATATATCCATTAATAAATAGACTGAGAGATCTCGTTCTTCGATAAACTGTTTGATATATGTTTGTTGCATTCTAGCGGTAACATTCCAATCGATGAAACGGACATCATCACCTTCTGCATATTCTCGTACCTCATCAAATTCAATTCCACGCCCTTTAAATGCACTATGATAGGCACCCGCAGTCAATGAATCAACGAGACGTCGCGTACGAATTTCAATTTTTCGAACTCGTTCTATTAAATCTAATGTTTCTTTATCTTGTCTCATAAGCAAAAAAAATGGGGCAACTTAAAGTTACCCCATTTAAATTATTTAATTATTCTTCTTCAGAATCTTCTAGCTCTTCTGCTAGTGGGGATTCCTTTGCAGCGTCACCTGATTCCGCATTTGCTTCTACAGTTTCAACTGCTTCTGCATTTACTTCTTCATCAGATTCCTCGTCGTCTTCATCTTCTTCCATAGTTGCAATTTTAGCAACACTAATAATCTTGTCTGAACCTTTAAGATTCATGACTTTCACACCTTGAGAAGAACGGCCGATAGCACGGATTTCACTACATTTGAAGCGAACAATTTGACCACTTTCTGTAGTGACCATGACTTCATCTTCATCTGTAATCACCAATGCACCAGCAAGACGATCACCTTCTTTTAATTTAATACTTGTTACACCTTTACCACCACGGTTTGTTAAACGATAACCAGCACCTTGATCTATTTCAGCAATACCTGCACCGATATTACTACGTTTACCCATACCACTTTCAGTGATGTTAATAATATCATCACCTTTGTTTACGATGGTCATAGCAACAATTTCATCATCTTCCGATTTTAGGCGCATACCAGTCACACCACGTGTGGAACGACCCATTGAGCGCACTTGAGAATTTTCGAAACGACATGCCATTCCATAAGCACTGTAAAGGATGACTTCTTGATCTTCATTAATTAGCTGAACGTCAATTAGTTGATCATCTTCGTCTAGCTTAATAGCACGGATTCCTTTACGACGTAAATGTTTGAACTCGGCTAAATTCGTTTTCTTTACAATACCTTTTCGTGTACAGAAGACTAAAGCTTTGCTTTCATCATCAACTTGCTCGACGGTTACTAAGCTACGAACTTCTTCATCGGCACCAATTTCAAAGAAATTGATCAGGGCTTTACCCTTGGATTGACGACCACCCTCTGGAATCTCATAAACTTTCATCCAGTGCATTTGGCCCGCGCTTGTAAAGAACATCAAATAATCATGCGTACAAGCTGTGAACAGGTGTTGTACAAAATCATCTTCTTTAGTCTGCATTCCGCGAACACCTTTACCACCACGACGCTGAGCGCGGAAGTTCTCCATAGCAAGACGTTTCACATACCCAGTATTGCTTACTGTAACTGTACAAATACTTCGTTTTATTAGATCTTCGATACTGATATCATCTTCGGCAGCCTGAATTTCAGTACGGCGATCCTCTGCATAACGATTACGAACTTCTGCCAGTTCTTCTTTAATTACTCCCATTAACATTGGGCGGTTTGATAATAATTCCTTGAAGTATGCAATACGTTCTTGTAACTCATCAAATTCAGCTTGTAGTTGTTCACGAGCCAAACCAGTAAGCTGGTTCAAACGCATGTCAAGTATGGCAGATGTTTGACGTTTAGTGAAATCAAAACGAGCCATTAATTTCGCACTTGCTTCATCGCGGTCACGTGATGCGCGAATCATTGCAATGATTTCATCAATATTATCAACCGCAATCAATAAACCTTCTAATACATGTGCGCGTGCTTCAGCTTTCATCAATTCGTGTTGAGTACGGCGGGTCACAACTTCTTCACGGTGGTCAACATAAGCTTGTAGAATTTCTACAAGATTCATGGTGCGTGGGCGGTTGTGGTCAATGACTAAAAATTGTGCAGCAAAAAAGGTTTGTAATTGAGAGTGCTTGTAAAGCTGGTTTAATACAACGCTTGCCATTGCATTACGTTTGATTTGAATCTCAATCTTAATACCAACACGGCTTGAAGACAAGTCTTGCAGATTACTAATTCCAGTAATTACTTTATTATTTACTAGGTCAGCAATTTTTAAAACCAAAGATTCCTTATTTAGCATGTAAGGAATTTCGGTGATAATAATCTTTTCTGCACCTTCTTTGGTTTCTTCAATGTGGCATTTACCACGAACCGTCATAGATGCTTTGCCAGTTTCATAAAGTGTTCGGAGGTTACGGAGTCCCATTATGGATGCACCAGTCGGGAAGTCAGGCCCTTGAACAAATTGCATGAGGTCTTCAACATTTGAGGATGGATTATCAATAAGATGCACTGTTGCATCAATGACTTCGCCTAAATTATGTGGAGGGATGTTCGTTGCCATACCCACACCAATTCCTGTGGCTCCATTTACCAACAAGTTTGGAAATTTTGCAGGAAGAACTGAAGGTTCGGTTAACTTATCATCATAGTTTGCAACCATATCGACGGTATCTTTTTCAAGATCTACCAAAAGCTCTTCTGCCAATCTTTGCATACGACACTCAGTATAACGATATGCCGCAGGTGGATCTCCATCAATACTACCAAAGTTTCCTTGTCCCCAAATCAGTGGGTGACGCATTGAAAAATCTTGGGCCATTCGCACAAGTGTATCATAAATAGCACTGTCACCGTGTGGGTGATATTTACCCATTACTTCACCAACAACCTGAGCACATTTGGTGAATGAATGCGTGTGACTCAAACCTAACATACGCATTGCGTATAAAATACGTCGCGCTACAGGCTTTAGTCCATCACGTACGTCCGGAATTGCACGACCTACATTCACACTCAATGAATATTGCAGGTATGCAGTATGCATTAATTCTTCAATATTGACCGGATAATCACTTTCCGATAATTTTGCTTTAGTATCATCATCCATGCTTCATTACCCTTTCTTAAATATCCAGATCTTTTACAGTTTCAGCAAAACGTTCGATGTATTGGCGTCTTGGTTCTACTTCATCACCCATCAATAGTGAGAAAATACGCTCGGCCTCATAGGCGTCATCCAAGGTTACATGATACATCTTACGGCGCTCTGGATCCATCGTAGTCTCCCAAAGCTGATCGGCATCCATCTCACCTAAACCTTTATAGCGACTGATCTGTATACCTTTTCGACCATTATCTAACACTAAGTTAAACAGTTCCATTAAGGAATTGATCTCGATTTTTTCATCACCTTGTTTTAATTCAAATATAGGTGTTTCGGAACTAAAGATTTGAGAACCTTTTACATTTTGCTTGGCCAATCGATCCAGTAAATCTTCTAACACAGGAGCTTCAAAGATCTTAGCAGTTTGTACGGATGGATGAATCTCAGGACGAACTTCTTCTTCCTCTTCATCAACTTCTTCTTGAACTGGTAGTTCTTCTCCTTTTTCTGCAGCTTTAGCAGCCTTTTCTGCTTCGTTAGCAGCTAACTGCTCATCCATCTTTGTATAAATTGCAGCACTTAATTCTTTTGCTAAACTTTGCTCTTCTTCATCTGAATAAACAAAATGCTCCTGAATAGCTCCAGCCTCATCACGAGTCATGATACGGCTAGTAGGAAGTTTCCCATCTTCACGCTGTTGCATCAAGAAGTTTTCCATTCGAATACCATTGCGTAATAAGTTGTCCGAGAGTTGATTTACTCGGCCACCTACCTGCATTAAGTCTTCTACATCAGCTAAGTTTTTAGCTTCTTCAATACCTACAGGGTATAGTTCTACATCTTCTAAAGCTTGAGCAATTAAATAACGATCTAATTGTGCTTCATTTTCAATGTATTGCTCTTTTTTACGTTTCTTTACTTTATATAAAGGTGGTTTTGCAATATAAACGTAACCAGCTTCTAGAAGAGGCCGCATATGGCGATAGAAGAAGGTCAATAATAATGTACGAATATGAGACCCATCAACATCGGCGTCCGTCATAATAATGACTCGGTGATAACGTGCTTTGCTAATATCAAATTCATCACTTCCAATACCACAACCAATTGCCGAAATCATTGCTTGAATTTCTTTATTGGCCAGTAATTTATCCAAACGCGCTTTTTCTACGTTGATTACTTTACCACGCAATGGAAGGATCGCTTGGAAAGTTGAATCACGGCCCTGTTTGGCAGAACCACCTGCAGAGTCTCCCTCCACGATGTAGATCTCAGAAATTTCGGGATCTTTACTAGAGCAATCTGCTAATTTACCAGGTAATGAGAATCCATCTAAAGCACCTTTACGTTGAGTAAGCTCACGTGCCCGTTTTGCAGCTTCTCGTGCGCGAGCAGCTAACAAGGTCTTGTTAATGATTGCCTTTGCTTCGTTTGGGTGTTCTTCTAAGAAAATACCTAATTGCTCATTAACAACATTTTCTACAATTCCACGAACTTCACTGTTACCTAGTTTGGTTTTTGTCTGACCTTCAAACTGAGGATCTGAAATTTTCACAGATACTACGCAGGCAAGGCCTTCACGTACATCAGAACCCGTCAAGGATTTTTCATTTTTGAAAGCTGGCTTTGTCTTCATATAGCCATTTAAGGAACGTGTTAAGGCTGCTTGAAGACCCGTAAGGTGAGTTCCGCCTTCACGTGTGTTAATATTATTAGCGTAACTAAAGATACTTTCACCGAAACTATCATTGTATTGAAGTGCAATTTCTACTTCAACATCATCTTTGGATACATTAAAATAAATCGGCTCAGAAATCGTTTGTTTACCTTCGTTTAAGTGGCTTACAAACTCAATCACACCTTGCTCATAGTAAAATTTCTCATGGCGAACACCTTCAGCAGGGCGTTCATCAGTCAAATTAATCGTTAGACCTTGGTTTAAGAAAGCCAGTTCACGCATACGATTCGCAAGAATATCCCATTGGAATTCTGAAACTTCAAAAATAGTATCATCTGGCCAGAAGGTTACTTTTGTACCACGGCGGTTCGAATCACCAATGCGTTCTAACTCTTCAGCACGATCTCCCCGTGCAAATGCCATTTTATAGTGCCCACCCTCACGCTCAATCTCAACCTCTAAACGCGTACTTAGCGCATTTACACAGGATACACCAACACCGTGTAAACCACCGGATACTTTATAGGAATCACTATCAAATTTACCACCGGCATGAAGCTTTGTCATAACTACTTCAACAGTTGGAATACCCTCGGCCTCGTGAATTGCAACGGGAATACCACGACCATTATCTTGTACAGTCAGGCTGTTATCCTCATGAATGATGACGCTTACCTCATCACAATAACCGGCTAATGCCTCGTCAATACTATTGTCCACTACCTCGTATACTAAGTGGTGAAATCCGCGAACTGCTGTATCACCAATATACATACCTGGACGTTTACGAACAGCTTCCAATCCTTCCAGGACCTTAATACTACTAGCTGAATAGTCGCCAGATCCATTTGGGGTATCCGTGTCAGACATAATTATTATGCTCTCCTGAATATCTATTTTGCCTATATGTGACTTGCTGAATAGATTGTCCAACAAGTAAAAAGAGAAGAAAAGTGAGACGCTTTTAAGCAAAGTTGCTTAATCCACCAATTCTTGTTAAGCCTCCAAAATTGACTGTCTAATACAGTTTATAATAATTTACTACTAGAACCTTCATCTTTCTACTTCGTTTGAGTAAAAAAAATGCTTAAAATCATTAATAAATCAAAAATAACCCTGTTTTTAGGCAAAATAGGCTCTTTTTGATGTTTGGGGTGGGTCATCTTAAAAATTAATTTAACGGCGATCTATTGAGAAAAAACTTCTGCTTTGATACAAAAATAGAAAAAACCTGTTAAAAAACACGAAAGATTTGAATTTAGATTTGCTGATTGGGTTCTGCAATACTATAATTTAAGTTCAATACATTTAAAACTATATTTACTTAGGAGATGGTGAATTAAACCATATTATATGCTAAAAACGTTATTCTGTATCATTTTGTTTTTTTCACTAATTGGAGAATTCCAACTTCAAGCCCAAGAAAGTGCATATCCACTAAGAACTGTAAAGCAAAGTGGCCGATCCTGGGTATATCTTCGAGATATTGCAGCTTATTATGGAATGAAACCATCTGTAAAGGGTAAAGTCTTTACTGCTTCTGCAAAAGATAAAAAATTAAAGATTACACAAAACCTCCGTAAATTTTACATAAATGATGTCGTTGTGGATTTATCTTTTGCCTGTAGTAAAGTCAATGGCCAGCTTGTCATTGCAAAGGAAGACTTTCAGCTAACAATTGATCCAATTTTTCGAAGTTGGGCCCTCCCTAAACACCGTTTGAAAACCATTGTGATTGACCCAGGTCATGGAGGAAAAGATTCTGGTGCTCGGGGAAGTAAGGTGTATGAAAAAGATGTTGTCTTAAAAGCAGGACGTATGTTGAAGACACGTTTAGAGAAATATGGCTTTAACGTAATTATGACACGAAATTCAGATCATTACTTAACGTTAACTAAACGTGGTGATTTTAAAGGTGACCTATTTATTTCTTTACACTGTAACAGTGCGACTGCAAAATCTGCAAAAGGTTTTGAAATATGGTATTGTACCCCAAAAGGTATGAAGGCATTTGGAAAGCATGATGTATTGAGTCGCTCTGTTGCTGGTAACCACATGAACCCAAATAATGTTAATTTAGCTTATGAAATTCAAAAGTACGTAATTCGTGCTGTAAATCCCGTTGACCGTGGAATTAAACGTAATCGATGGAAAGTGTTGGCTCAGTATTCGCAACCTGCTGTTTTAATTGAGTTTGGATTTTTAAGTAATGCTCAGGAACAAGATAAATTAATAAATAGTGCCTATATGAATCGTATGATGGATGGGGTTCGAAATGGTATCTTGAGTTATTATAACTCTATACATAGTAAACCAAAATCAAACTAATTGGTAGATATGAGATACGTTACTTTCTTATTTATTTTATTCGGTAGTTTTTATGGAGCAGGGCAGGAGAAAGCATTTGATTTAGAGAATAGCCGAATGCTCTTTAATGGGACTGTTCGTATCCCATCTGATAGCTGGATTAATTATCAAGTTCGAGTGTCCAACTTCAAAGAAAAATCAGAAAATTTTAGTTTTTCACTTTCTGCAGATAATCGTTTAAATGAAGCTTTTTATATTTATGATTTAAAGCTCCCCCCTTATGCAAAGACAACTTTTAATCAGGTCTATCTGACTGGCTACAGTGATAAGTATACCCAAAAAGTAGTATCAAGTGGTCAACGAAAAGATGATGTTTCATCAAGACAACTATGGACCAAAAGTTTGGATAAAGCTGAAGGTTATATTGTTGCTTTGTCTGATGGGTCATCAATAATTTTGGGTAACTTAAAAAATAAAACGGTTAATGGATTAGGTATTTTTAAGTCATTTTCTAGTGTTGATGAATTTGTTTATGATTACAAAATGCTCCAAAGCTGTTATTTATTGATTATTTCGAAGCTAAATGTTGAACGTATCTCTGATGAGCAAATAGATGTAATTAGAAAGTATGTTTTATCTGGCGGAACTATATTATGGTCTGACAATGAAACAATTCAAGAATTTAAAAAACGTGGTCTTCATGATATTCTTCCCGTATCAGTTGGTGGATCAATTCAACGCTATAATTTGTCACCGTCAGGCAAATGGCAATTACCTACAGTTAAAGCTCCTGAAGGGATTGATACTCTTCAATTAATGTCTGATTCAGGGCGTATGATCGAAGACAAATATGGTATCCCGCTTTGGCATGAGCAACAGGTTGGCTTTGGTCGTGTATTTACATCCTCAATTAGCATGCTGAATGAAGATTTTCACAGTCTTTCAGGAGCAAAAGGATACCTCTCAGGGGTTATTAATTATATCTTGCAGCATACACAGAAAAATATTACTTATGCTTCAGAGAAAAAAGAAGATCTTGTTCAAGCGCAAGATAAAATGACTGGTATTAAAATAGTTTCCTCTTCATTTATTAAGTTAATTTTATTCATCTATGTCGCTGTTGTTTTTGGTTTGATTATAATGGGCCGTCTGCTTAAAAAAAGTACACTCTCTTGGCAGATTCTTTGTATGATATCTATAGCTATGACAGTTATGATTTTCGTCAGATCAATGCAGCAATTTGGTTCCCAACCAAGTATCAATGCAAATGTGGTTCAAGTGCGAAAATATGTTTCTGGCGAGTTGAATCAGTGTGAGAATTTTGTAACACTCCTAGGTTATAAAGATCAAAAAATTTCTGTTAACATGAATAGTTCATACTTTTTAAGGCCGATTAGTTCAGAAAAGAAAATCTATAAGTTAAAACGAAGCTCGAAGAAAAAGTCATCTCCGCAGAAAGTTGAGATTGAAGAGTCACAAGAAGACTTGTCCCAGGGAATGTCTCAACCTTTAATCATCAATGTAGAAAACCGTAGAATGTTTATTGAGGGGATGAATATACGTGCACGTGAACAGAAGCGAATGATTCTTCAAGGGGAGGAGAAACCGGTAACATTTTCTCCCATTAATATCCCTTTAGATTTTCTAAAAGGTGGGGGGAATGGTATTTCAATTCCTGAAGTATTTAAAGGAAAAGAACTTTATTCTTATATTAAACTACCAGGAGGATTGTTGCCTCTTAATGAACAAAATGGTCAATTATTTTTGGCAGCAAAGCATGAGACTGAATGGCTTGCACTTCGGGACTTTGAAAAGTATATCACTAAGCATGGACCCAATTACGCACTCGTTTTCGTTGAGGATAAAGTTCTGGTCCCTGAAGACTTGCTAACCTCGAATACCATCGTTTCAGGTGTAACACTTCACTATTTAAATATAAGCATAAAGGCAGATATGAATGGTCAGAAAATTGTCATTCCTAACGCTATGTTTAAAGAGATCATTTCGAACAAAAAATCTTTAGTTGATCCTGAATTTAAGGATGCGGGTCGTTTTATTTATGAATTCGTTTTTCCAGAACACATAAGTGAACTTAAGCAAGGAACTTTTTCTTTTAAGCCTACCCTCTCAAATCGCGGAAAAAATATTAAGTTTGATGTTGTGCTTCAAATAGACAATGTCAAGGTTCCGATGTCGCAAAATGAGAACGGAACATACAGTACTACTTTATCTAAAAAAGCTATTAATGAGTTAAACCTAAAGCAGGTCAATTCATTTAAATTAGCAATTAATGCAACACAAATTAAACACCTGAAAGATTTGTTTCTAAAAGAACGGATGAATCGCTGGAACTGTGAAGCTTATGAACTCAGCCTTGATGCTACCTTTTAATTCGGAGATAAAATTATGATTATTACAGAACATTTGACAAAAGACTTTGGTGGTGGCCGCGGCGTTCATGACTTAAGTTTGAATGTAGAAGATAATTCTATTTTTGGTTTCATTGGCCCTAATGGCTCAGGCAAAAGTACAACAATCAAAATACTTTGTGGCTTATATCGAGCAGATACAGGAAATGCAAGTATTAATGGATTACCGGTTATTCCCAAGAATCAGAAGAAAATTAAATCATTAGTTGGTTACTTGCCAGACGAATTTGGCGTTTATGATCAGATGACAGTATGGGAGTATTTAGATTTCTTTTGTGCAGCATACAAAATTAATGGGAAAAAGAGACGTACAAGAATTGGTGAAGTATTGGAGATTACCGGAGCAAACCATATGGTTGACTACCAGGTAAATTCCTTATCTAGAGGTATGCATCAAAAAATTGGTATTGCAAAGACGTTGCTTCATGATCCTATGTTACTTATTCTAGATGAACCTGCAAATGGACTTGACCCACATGCCCGTATTGATATGCGAGACACTATACTAAGACTTAAAGAACTAGGCAAAACTATCTTACTTTCAAGTCATATTCTATCTGAGTTAGGTGCAATTTGCGATGATGTTGGTATCATAGAAAAAGGAAGGTTAATTACAAAGGGGACAGTTGAGGAAATCAGCCGATCACTTCAACAAAATCTTACAATTGAATTAAATGTTGATAACGATTTAGATGAATGCGTTGAACTACTTCAGCAAATTGATCAGGTTGAAGACATTCGTACTGTTGGAGCTGGACTTGAATTCCAGTTTAACGGTCGCCGAGAAGAGATTTCAGATATTAATCACTATCTGATTCAACAAGGCATGCGGGTTTTAGGAATTGGTGAAGCAGAATTTAATTTAGAAAATGTATTCTTGACTGTTACGGAAACGCAAACGGGTCATGCATATGATTCTGCATCTAAAACGAAATCACACAAAGTGAACTTAGATAATGCTGAACTCTAATCCCATTTTAAGAAGAGAACTTAAGGTTTTCACTAGAGACCCCAAAATTCAGCTAATAGCCTGCGCTTTGACAGTTTGTCTTGCATTAGTGTTAGGTATTTTGTGGCCTTCTGATGGCATATATTCTCAAGTTTCTAATGATAGTTTGCGTTTATATGCAGTATTTTTAATGAGTAACCTTGCCTTGATTATTTTATTAGTTCCTGCCTTAACGAGTCCTGCAATTACAGCTGAACGTGAAAACAAATCTTATATGCTTCTTTTTACGTCCTTATTAACGCCTGGCCAAATATTAAGAGGTAAATTAATGTCTGGTATGTTTATGGTTTTGATGATGGTAATGATTTCTATGCCAATTTCAGCATTGTGTGCCTTGTCGGGTGGATTAAGTTTCCCCTTATTATTTAAAACTTTTTCAATTATTGTTATATCAGCATTAGTATATGGATTAGTTGGTCTTGCCGTAAGTGTTTGTTGTAAAACAACCTTTTCATCTTTAGTCATTAGCTATGTGGTAATTGCACTTCTTGCTGGAACAACTTGGATACCTTCTTTCCTATTAGATATGGAGCCGTTGGTAAAAGTAAACTATTTACTTAAAAGTTTGAGTCCCTTTCAAGCAATGTGGGCTGAGCTATATCCAGAAGCCTTTCGCTACTCCTCTCTTGAGAGTCAAGGATTATTTGCTTTAGAACCTTTCCAGATTTTTTTTAGAGCAAACTTAATTATTGGTATTATTGCATTACTAATATTTTGCCGATTCGTTGGTAGTGTTCCTAAACCTGGAACTTTTTCGAAATGGGCTGCGATCCTGGCAAGTATTACTTTACTTGGACTCCTATATGGAGAAATTGTTTTATTTGGTAAAATGCAGGAAGATCCAAGATACCTCAAGAAAATGTTCAATGCTGACTATTTGGAGAATCACTTAGTATATATTTTGATGGGGGCTTTTGTTTTGCTTCTAGTCTCGTTTATCAAACGTATGATTATAAAAGCAAGGGCAGCTTCAAAAGTTACTGAAGATGAAAAGACTCGAAAATTAATCTGGCCACTTTCGATTATTTTCAGAAAAAGAAGAAAGTCAATTAATCGCTTTATGAATCCGGTATTCGTTGCAGATATGCGAAGTAAATTGATTGCTAAACCAGACTTTTTAGTGGGAGGTACTGCTTTTTGTATTTGTGCTAGTGTTACACTATTGACACTTACATGTATGCAGTTTAGTGAAAAACTGGAACCAGATCAAGTTCGCTTGACTGCTATTATTTTTCAAGTTGCCATTATTGCCGTTATTTCGCCATCGATCAGCTCAGGTGCAATAACTGATGAGGTCAATAACCATACTTTATTGATGTTGCGAATGACACCATTAACACCAATGAAAATTGTGATTGGTAAATTGAAAGCTTCCTTTGTATATGTTTCGGTATTTTTAATTGCCAGTTTACCAGTTCTAGGTGCACTTACTTACTTGGATTATTCTCAAGAATTATCTCTTGTTGATTCTCTCTGGCGAGTTGCATCATGGTTAGGGATTCTTATTGCAGTTACAATTTGTTTTCTTAGTGCGGGATTTGCTGCATCAGCTTTTTCCCCATCTACAAGTATTGCTACTGCAATTAGTTATTGTTTTGCGGCGTTAATATGTATTGTTCCTTTAATTGCTTTAGTTCCAGATGCCCTACCAGATTCATGGATACTTCCTGCAATGACAATTAACCCGGTTATTGCTGCGTTACGGATTACAACGGATACATACTTGTCTAGTTTACCTGAATCTATTTGGTTATATAATTTATATGTTCTTGGTAGTTTGAGTTTATTCTTTATTGTAGTATCAACATTTAGAGTGTTGTATATATTGAAACAAAGAATTTAAGAATTTAGGTGCTTGTTATGTCTGGAAATGTTGTAGAGTTATTGAATGAAGAAGCATTTGTATGTGAAGTCGAGAATGATAACGGAGTTGCTGTCGTTGATTTCTGGGGGGATGGATGTGCCCCATGCAAAACGATGTCTCCTATTATAGAAGAACTGGCGAATCATCTCACTCAAATAAAAGTTTGTAAAATAAACTTTGCCAATGCTACTGAACTAGCAGTTAGGCTTCAATTGATGGGACTTCCCACTTTTTACCTATTCAAAAACGGAGAGCAAGTTGCCAGTTTTTCTGGAACTAAAAGTTTAAAAGAGTTCAAAACATGGATCTATGATCAAGGTGTTTTATCTAATTAAATCTATTTAATCGAGTATAAAAGTCCCCTTGATATTTTAGTCAAGGGAACTTTTGTGATTTAAATATAATTGGTTTTAAAATTTATATTTAAGATCAAACTGATACAAAGAACCATCATCGTTGTCATCGTTAGTGACATTTTCAATTTCATCATAGAACATTGCTGTTAGTTGTAAACTCACATTATTATTGAATTTATATCCGACTTTAGCAACGATACCTTCAATATTGGTTGTTGAATTTAACCCTGTAGCAGTTCCTGAACCAAAGTCAGATCCAGAAACCCAACTATTTACGGCATCTGCTTCTACATAGCGGTACTCTGCACCAAAATATAATTTTTCTAAAGTAAATTTAGCTCCTAATGCATAGGCTATATTGTTATCGTCAGCATCTTCGTCAATGCCATAGGCTTCACCTGTATAAATGTCATTCATGATAGAAGCATCTCCGCTATCCGTTCCGATATTCATTGCAATGTGACCAAACAAATCTAACTCCACATCACCGGACAACTTCATTCTAGTTTTGGCAATCGCATCAATAATTTGGTATTTATAGTCAATATCATCAGCAGGTTCTGTGTTGTCATCAAAAGTATTTGCTTTTGATGCATCATTGTCATAAATGTATGCTGATGTAGCAACAATACCATTCAGATTATCTGCTTCAAAACCTAAACCTAACTGAGCTGCAGCCAAGACAGATTCGTTGTCAAGGTCATCATCTGGCGCATATGCAAAGTCAAAAGCACCAGCTGCTAAAAAGAAGCCCTCCACTTTATATTTTTTAAGATCCGGAGCATTGTAAGCAACAACTATACCTACAGGCCGTACATCAGAATCCCACAGAAATTGTGACGTAACAAAGGGATTTTTCATTTGACCAATTGTAAAATCAATGCTATCCCAGGTATGTTTTGCATATGCGTAATCTACTCGTAAGTCACCAGATTCGAATGGAGAGTCACTTGAATGCGTATCATTTGTTGAAGTTGCTTCGCTACCTCCTGTAGCAATACCAACCCCTACCTCGAAGTTTTCATCATCGGATTTCCAATTCATTCCAATACGAAGACGAGTTCTAAAACGATCACGCTCTTTTTCGTCAACATCACGTTTTTCATAACGAAGACGTAAATCACCTTTAATCGTTAAATTGTTTATGTGTTTATTTAATGTAATAATTGGAGTTTCTTCTTTTTCTTGGTGATAACTTCCTTGAAGTAAACGGTTTTGATCACTTTGTTGCTTGTCTAACCTTAGCTCAAGTTGTCGAATCGCAGCTTTTTGAACTGATATTTGTTCTCTTAGGAGCTTGAGTTCTTCTTGTACACTTAGATCATCTGCATTCCCTGGACTACAGATAATAACTGATACTGCTATTGCACTAATAAATTTTGATACTTTCATACATTATCTCCACACTTATGTTTACCATTAAATCTACCAGAAGGACTTCTTCTATATCTTATTTTTTAGGTATACAACTTTATAGAAAGTTAATAATAAAATTTACTGATTTTTTATAAATACAAATAAAAGAGTACAAATAGCAAAAGCCCCTTGGCCAAAACCAAGGGGCTTTTTAGAGATCTAAATAAAGTTCTTACTAGAATTTATATTTAAGATCTAACTGATAAAGAGTACCATCGTCATTATCACCTGATGTAACATCTTCGATTTCTTCGTAGAATAGAGCTGCTAGTTGAACGCTAACATTTTTGCTGAATTTATATCCAACTTTAGCAACGAAACCTTCTACATTTGTATTAGAATCTAATCCGACTTCAGTTCCAGTTCCAAAGTCTGAGTCAGAAACCCAACTGTTTACCGCATCTGCTTCAACATGTCTAAACTCTGCACCAACATAGAAGTCATTGATACTAAGTTTTGCACCAATTGCGTAGGCCATATTATTATCGTCAGCATCTTCATCAACACCATTTGCATCACCAGTAAATGAGTCATTCATAATAGATTCATCACCACTGTCTGTTCCAATATTTGCAGCTACATGGCCAAAAATATCTAATTTCATATCATCAGCTAGTTTCATGTTTGCTTTAGCAACAAGATCAATGATTTGAAAATCGTAATCAATCTCACTCTGATCAAAATCAGAGTTGGCATCTGTTGCTTTGCTGTCATACAAATAAGCAGATGCAGCGATGATACTGTTTATGTTGTCAGCTTTTATACCCATACCAATCTGACCTGCTGCTAGGAAAGATTCTTTATCATTATCATTGTCAGGAGAGTAAGCATAGTCAAATGCACCAGCAGTTGCAAAGAAACCTTCTGTCTTATAATTTTTTAGGTCTGGTGCATTATATTGAACGACTGCACCTACTGGGCGTACATCAGAATCCCAAACAATCGCAGAAGTTACGAATGGATTCTTCATTTGACCGACGATTACGTCGATATCATCCCAAGTATGCTTTGCGTATGCATAGTCTACGCGTAGATCGCCAGACTCATATGGAAATTTCTCAGAATAGGTATCATTTGTAGAAGTTGCATCACCTCCACCTGTTGCAAGGCCAACACCAATTTCGAAATTTTCATCTTCTGATTTCCACTTTAAACCTAAGCGCAAGCGTTGACGAAAACGATCACGTTCTTCATCATCAACATCACGTTTCTCATAACGTATGCGTAAATCGCCTTTAATAGATAAATTAGAGATATGCTTATTCAGTTTAAGGATTGGCGCTTCTTCTTTTTCTTGTGAATAAGAAACAGAATCTAGACGGTTGAATTGTTCTTGTTGACTATTCAGACGACCCTCAAGACGCTGAAGAGCTTCTTTTTGTTGAGCAACTTGCTGACGCAGTAGTTCCAGCTCACTGGATTTATCTGTATCGTTTGCATAACTAGCAGTTGCAATTATTGCAGCTGCAATAGTAGAAATTAGTTTTTTAGAGTTCATAAGAAATATGTATTCCCATTTATTTTTTTTGTTTTTGGACCCAAAGGGTCTGAACAATTGATCAAACCCAAGAGCTTAATACCTTGTCTCTTTACAATTCACTTACCTTTTATGGGTATAACTTTTGAGCCAATATTCATTCTAATAAGTTCAAAAGTCTTTTCTTGATTATCTCGTAATCACAGAAAAATTAAATCATAGATTTTAAAGACATTGTTAACCTACAAGCCTTATAAAAATCTTCTTCTCTGAAAAATTAAAGAACATTCAAAATACCGTTAAGAAATGATTAAGTTGTTTTTCTGCTGATTAATGAGTTTGAATATTTCTTTTTACCTTGTTAGGAAGTATAGTTATTAAAGAATAATATTGACTTTCTTTATATAAACCGATGTAAAATGAAAAGTTTGGATAGGAAGAATTTAAAAAGGTTTAATTTGAATGAATAAAGACATTGTGCAGGATCATCAAGAGGCGATTCAGGGTTTAATTAAAAACTTGAACGGCGTGATTGTCGGTAAAGAAGGCGTTGTTCGTCAGGTTGTTGCAGCATTGCTTTCCTCGGGTAACATTCTCCTAGAAGATGTACCGGGTGTAGGAAAAACGACCCTTGCTAAAGCTTTAGCCAGAAGTCTCGGTACAAATTGTAAGCGTGTGCAGTTCACCCCTGATCTTTTGCCTAGTGATATTCTTGGTGCCTCTATTTATAATCCTGCAGATAGTTCTTTTGAATTTCGTGAGGGGCCGATTTTTACAAATGTATTATTAGCAGATGAAATTAACCGCGCATCGCCACGAACCCAATCTGCTCTTTTAGAGGCTATGACGGAGCGACAGTCAACGGTCGAAGGCATTGCACATAAGCTACCACAGCCTTTTATGGTAATTGCGACTCAAAATCCCATTGAAAATCAAGGAACTTATCCCTTGCCAGAAGCACAGCTTGATCGATTTATGGTTCAGATTCATCTTGGTTACCCAGATTATGACTTTGAGTTTCAAATGTTACGACAGCAACAAAATGCTAATCCAGTCGATGAACTACAAGAAGTCATGCAGTTAGATAAATTAATTTCGATTCAAGAATCAGTGAAAAATGTATTTATTGATGATAAAGTTTTAGGATATTTACTCCAAATTATACGCGGGACTCGTGAAGATCAACGTATTGAGTTGGCCGCAAGTCCTCGTGCTGGCTTAATGTTGATGCGTATTGCTCAAGCAACTGCCTACATGAATGGGCGTTCACATGTTATTCCAGATGATGTTCGTGACATAGCTGTGGCAACTCTTGGCCACCGAATTCTATGCCATGCATCTGCTGGTAGTCAAAGTGAAGCTGCTCAAGAAGCAATTTTAGATATTTTATCTTCTACACCTATTCCCAAATAACTTCATTTTAAAGAGTATATTTAACTGATTATGTCTGAGCATTATGATCTTATTATTGTTGGAGCGGGACCCAGTGGATTAGCTTGTGCAATTGAAGCACAAAAACAAGGGCTTTCTTATTTGGTTATCGAAAAAGGTGGAATTACGGATGCTATTCGTCGATTTCCAGTGGATATGACTTTCTTTTCAACCGCAGATCTTCTCGAAATTGGAGAAATACCATTCACCGTAACTCAAATGCGTCCAAGTAGGGTCGAATGTTTAGAATATTATCGCCGAGTTGTTCAACACTTTAAATTAAATCTGAGTCTACATAATAAATTATTACAGGTGAACAAAAATGAATTTGGTACTTTTAATGTGAAAACTGAAAAGGCTATTTTCTCTTCAACATACTTTATTTTTGCAACTGGTTATTTTGATTATACAAACAAACTCAATGTGCCTGGAGAAGATTTGCCTCATGTAAAACACTACTATGACGAACCGCATGCATATTCAGGAATGGATGTTGTTGTTATTGGAGGTCGAAATTCTGCTGTAGAGACAGCTCTTGAACTATACCGTCATGGTGTCCGTGTGACTTTAGTTCACCGCAAAAATGATCTTGGTAAGTCAGTTAAATATTGGGTGGAACCTGATATACGTAATCGTATTAAAGAAGGAGCAATTGCTACTCGTTTTTCATCTGTGGTTACTCGCATTGAAAATGGGAAACTACAGGTACGCAATAAAGAGGGAGAAGAAGAAACTTTAGCGGCAGATTTTGTTTTTCCTCTTATTGGCTAT
This sequence comes from Lentisphaeria bacterium, assembly GCA_022447755.1. GTDB lineage: Bacteria > Verrucomicrobiota > Lentisphaeria > JABSQK01 > JABSQK01 > JAKVBE01. The sequence continues at coordinate 61,678 of JAKVBE010000017.1, forward strand.
CGTCCAGATGAGGCACTATTACGTTCTGCAGGAGTAGAGTTAAATGAAGAATTGATTCCAAGCTATGATGAAGAAACCTTTGAAACTAATATTTCAGGGCTTTATATCGCGGGATCAGTTGCATGCGGAAATCAAACTTGGAATATTTTCATAGAAAATGGCCGCGCACATGCAAAGCCTCTAATTTCTCATATTCTAAAAGTTCACCGTCCAAAAGCAATTCTTTAAGCTTCAGTTCAATTTTCATTTTTTTTCTCAAAAGTGCTAGTCTCTGCCCATATTTTGTATAAAGTAATAGCTTCATCATTTTACCATTTTTAGAAAGGATAATCATGACTTATAACTTTAGTGCAGGCCCTGCGGTATTACCTAAAGCGGTAATGGAAAAAGCACAAGCAGAATTTACAGACTACCAAGGTCTTGGGTACGGCATTATGGAAGCTAGCCACCGTAGTCCAGAGTTTACTGCAGTAATTGAAACTGCAGAGAAAAATTTACGTGAACTTTTGAATATCTCGGATGACTACGCAGTTTTATTTCTACAGGGTGGTGCAAGTACACAATTTGCTATGTTACCAATGAACTTTGCACAAGGCAAAACAGTGGATTACGTAGATACCGGCTCTTGGAGTTCTAAAGCGGCTAAGGAAGCAAAACTATTCTCAAATGTAAATGTTGCTGCAAGTTCAAAAGATGAAAATTATTCTTACCTACCAGCTATTGCTGATTGGAACTTATCTGATGATGCAACATATCTTCATATCACATCAAATAACACAATTTTCGGCACACAGTTTCATGAGTTTCCTCAAGTAGATGCTCCTTTAATTGCAGATATGTCAAGTGACATTCTGTCTCGTGAACTCGATATTGATAAATTTGCTGTAATTTATGCTGGTGCCCAGAAAAATATTGGTCCTTCTGGCGTGACTGTTGTTATTATTAATAAAGATTTTGCCGCAAAAGAACAAGAAAATTTACCTGCAATGCTTTCTTATGGTACACATATCGATAAAGACTCTTTATATAATACACCTCCAACATTTGGTATTTATATGATTGGTTTGGTTGCAGAATGGCTATTAGCAAATGGCGGTATTAAAGCAATGCAAGAAATAAACGAGCGTAAAGCTGGAAATTTATATGCAGAAATTGATGCAGATGATTTTTATTCTTGCCCAACCAATGAAGCAAATCGTTCATTGATGAATGTATGTTTCAACTTAGCAACTCCTGAGTTAGAAGCTGCCTTTATTGCAGAAGCTAAAACTAAAGGGCTTGTTGGCTTGAAAGGTCACCGTTCAGTTGGTGGTATTCGTGCAAGTATTTATAATGCAATGCCAGAAGTGGGTGTTCAAGCATTAGTAGATTTTATGAAAGAATTTAGAGTAAATAATTAATTACTAACTAAGTTTTTGATAAGCGCTGATGGAATTCAGCGCTTTTTTTATGCCTTAAAATTGAATCATTTTGTACTGTTCTTCAACCAAATATTGGGTATAAATATGATGCTATAAATCTTTTTTATTTTTCTAACTCATATTATGTATGAAAAAACTTTTTTAAATCAAGAACTTTCCCAATCCTATATTGTAAATAAAGTAGGAAAATTGCAGCTGGAATTAAGATTAGTGATACGATCCCACTCCAAAAAATAACTCCCCATTGTTGATATTGGTAATAGTTTGTAAATAAATTTATTAAAATACAGCATACTGAAGTCGCAATTAATGTCCAGGCTAATCCATCTAGTTTAGAAAAGCTTCTTAAAAACTTAAGAACTGGTACATAACAAATAAAAATAGTTAATAAAATAGGTAAGGCTAAGGCATGGAACCATTCAGGGGGCCCTCCAAGACGATCTATAAAATATAAAAATGCGCTAGTAATGATTATGATTTGTATAAATGCTGTTGTTGGCCGACGCCAGAAGTACAGTAAGGCAATGCAATATGCCCATGAAGCCAACAAACAAACTGTGGCAGTAATCGCCCAATCTTGTGTATTTTGGGGAAAGCTAATCCCAAGACAGATTAAAATCGCACTTAAGAATGCAATACTGATGACCTGGACAAGTTGCTTTCTTAGTTTTAACCAGCTTATAGGTGATACTTTTTGACGAGGTGTGTCTTCTGGCCATGAATTGATAGGATCTTTGAGTTCTTTGGAAAGGTGACTTTTGCATAAAGGACAACGGCTGTGAGTTTCCGTTATTTCTACTTTACATCGTGAACAAAATAACATTAACTAGCCCTTTCTGCTTGGTTACTATCAATTTTTAACTGGCAACCTGCCCGTACTAAAAAACCAAAAAAATTGCGTTCCACCAAAGTTTCTTGAATACTCTTTCCAAATGTTATAGCGCAAACATTTTGATATGAAATGATACCACAGCTAACACCACGACTATTTGGATATGATGGGATAAAATCATAGTGTTCAATGTATTTTTGGTAGCTTTCACCAATCTGAACCCTACCAAGGTTAGAAATTGAGCCAGACGTTGCTTGAAGAGCATTTTGACGATAGATCTTTCGCATAACAGGGGCCTTAATAAATAAAGGGATATGTTTCAGAAATTGTTGTTTAGCAGCCGCAACATTACGCCCAATCATTGGCATGAAATATTTTGGCGTAAGCTGAAGCTTTACTAAACACTGAACCTCATGAATAATTTCCTCAAATGTGTAATGTCCAAGTGCAGGGTATATCACGGGATGTAAAGGAAGAAAAAAATTATGACGAGTTTTTGAAGGAAATAAGGTTCTTAAATTAACTGGAAAGTCTAATCGAATTGGTTTTTTCTTACCATAACCACTTTGGTGGAGTTCTTCTTGTAAATCTTGTAGAGTATATAGGTAGACCGAGGTGAGATAAACCCCAACGGATACCCCATGTGATTTCGCAATCTTGTACAGTTCTTGAGAGTTTATATATCCAGTAGTGATCCAATAATGCTGACCTTTTGCATTAGGAAACGGTAATTGAAAAGCTTTAGGCTCTTTGTGTGGTTCATGAAACTTTCCCTTGTAGTATTTGCTGAATGAATCTTCCCAATAGGCAGGATCAAGCTGCTGACTTGACAGTTTTTCAATACAGTTGATTGGGAGCTGATACCTTTTTTCTAGATATCTACATGTAAGTGAATTTAAAAATTCAATAGCACCTGTCCCATCTGTAATTGCATGACTTACTTCTAAGGCAATACGGCAATGATAGATACGAATTCGAAAGGGGAAGGAACCACGACGCTTGGCATTAAAAAAAATACATGGTTCCTGACCATCTAACTCAACTCTTGGAAATTGTTTGCAGCGCTCAAAAAAATGCCAAAAGAAACCGCGTTTTAAGTTTACCTGAAAACCTGGGAAGTATGGAGTAATTTCTTTTAAAGATTCTTGGAGCTTATCTAATTGAACTGGTTCTTTTAGAGTAACCGATAGTCGAAATGTATTGATCAGGTGTTTACTTGTCAGAGCAGAAAATATAATGCCTGCATTATCCGGCTTAAACCATTGCTCTGTTTTTAATTGAACCATAAAACTTTCCTTCTATAAACTGCAATATTCATATAACCAATACACGTAGACACATGAAAAAGCAATTTTTCTGCTTATATTAAACGTTTAACATTAAGCAACAATAGGAAAAAAGGATCTTTGATGGGAATACATATAGTTAGACATATACCAGAGAAAGACACAACATATGCTAGAAACTTACTAATGCATGCACAAAATAGCCTGATTGGCTCACTAGTTGATGATTTGGATTTACTAGATGAACAGCCACCGTTGTTTAATTATGAATCTTACCAGGCCTATCAAAAACGAAACTATTTTTATGATGGTTTGAGTTTAGATGAACACCAAGTTCTTGAACCCTTTGATCGTTATGCAAAGAGGCTCGAAGCCAGTCACCTCATAATTGTTTCTATTTCTTTACAAAACTTAATGTTACCTGGTGCCTTTAGCTGCTGGTTAAATGCTTCTCTTATGAGAGGTATTGCTTGGAATACGAATAATGAGAAAGTAGAAAGTTTTTTAAAAAACAAAAAAATTCTTATTATTTTAGGAGCTATTCAAGAAGAATTGGAATTTGCTAGGCTACAAGTAGAGATGTTAAACTCTATGCTTTCTTCCTTGAAACCTCAAGCTTTAGAAATAATTCTAACATCAGAACCTTCAATCAGTAAAGACCAAGACTTAGTTGCTAGCTTTATTAAAAAGTGGGAACAAGTTCTATAATGAATTTTTTGGCTCATACGGTACTTGGTTCAAAAATTCCACCCGTACTCGTTGGTAATATTATTGCAGATTACTTAAGAGGGCAACACCCCTCTTTACCTGTAAAAGTTCAGTTTGGAATTCAGATGCATAGACAAATTGATGTGTTCACAGACAAGCAACCAGAAGTTAAAGAAATAAAGTCTAGTTTTGCGCAAGCTGATCAGCGTTACATCGGTATTGTTCTAGATGTCTTTTTTGATCACCTACTTGCTGAATCATTCAAAGTTACTACAGGAGAAAATTTAGACTCTTTCTTATTTGCCAGAACAAAGCTAATCCAGCCATATTTGAAAGAGTTACCAGAATCTGTTAGTAAAAAGTTAATGAATATAAATTGGATGTCAGATTATATCAAATGGGCTGGAATGGTTCGATCTTGTGGAGTGATTCAAAGAAGAAGCAAACGAAATTTAGACTTACTTCCGTATATGCAGGTGCTTTGGGAACAAAAAGAAAAGTTTCGCCCAAACTTTGATAGTCTATGGGCAAAGCTTCAAATTGAATCTGATGAAATTCTTAAAAACTTACCTGAGTACTAGAAATCGCTTAATTGCGGGCGTAATACTACACGAAAGCCAATATTAATATCCCTTGATTCTGGATCAATTGCTTTTCGGCTAGCTGAACGACACTGTGTTCCCAAACTTACCCAGCTTCCACCACGAATGATATTCTGTTTTCCAATTAAACTTAATGGATCAGAAGCTCCATTTATATAAGTATCCGTTACAATTTTTTTGAAGCGTCTCTCGTGTTTGATATTGGCCGCATCTTTACACCACTCCCAAACATTTCCATGCATATCATATAAGCCCCAGGCATTTGGTTTGTATGAACCAACTGGAGCTGTTCTTTTTAAAGAGGGACCTAGAGTCCGGCTTCTATATGGAGAATTCCCGTTAAAATTTGCCTGAATACTGTTTAAAGAGTTACCAAAAGCTGTTGCTGTAGACGTTCCTGCTCGGCAAGCATACTCCCATTCTGCCTCTGTAGGTAAGTCAAATTTATAACCAATTGGCAAATAACCTTTAGCAATTGTATAAGCTGTTAAACGGTTGCAGAATAATAAGGCCTCTTTATAGGAAATTGAGTCAACAGGGTTTTGACCAGATATGAAGTTGGAATAATTTTGTCCCATGACTTCTTTATAAAGATCTTGTGTTACCTCTTTTGAAGAAATCCAAAAGAACTTCGTAATTTTTACGCGATGTAAGATTTCATTTTTAGTATGACCTTCTTCCCAATTAGGAGAACCCATTTGGAATGAACCAGGTGCAATTGGAATTAAGTTAAAATCAATTTTTTTCATTAAAATTGGTTCACGAACTTCTCCTTTATACCAAGCAATATGAGATCCAATTGGAAGTTCTAGATTCAATTTTAAGTCTGCCAAAAATGCTGCCCAAATATTAAATTTATCCTCTTTACTTCTGGTTTGAGACATTTTTTGCCTTACATCTCTTAAGTCCATATCCAAAGCTCGAGCATTCTCTTCTTCTATAGTACTTTTGAGCTTTTTCGTTTGAGCCTTAAGCTTCAACTCAGCACGCATTACATTGGATAGCAAAGTCGGGTTTGCTTCACCTCTTAAAAGCTGCTTATTGACTATCTTTACTTCTTTTGAAATATGAGATAAGGTCTCCTTGATTTCACCAATCGTCATTTCACGCATTGGCTTAGAAAATTTTACTGTATCATTTTCGATTACATAAAGCTTTTCAGCTGAAAATACGGAAAATTGTGTGATTATTAAGATAGCTAATAGACTCGTTCTCTTAGCCAGTCTTTTGAAATTCATTGTTTACCCCTTGTGTCTCTATATGAATCTGAAAGCTCTTAACATAGCAGGCGATAGAATGCATTCAATAAGCTACCTATTTTTTACCTACCAATATATGAAACTTTTTAATTAAGAGCTCTTTTTTATTAAATTTATGCTCAATTAGAGTACGTGCTTCCATCGATTTTTTTGACAAAATTTCCTGATTAATTCGTTCAAAAATGCTGAACTCTTCTAGGTCTATATACGTTTTGGGGGGTAATTCCTTTAGACCTCCTGATGGGCTTAAAGCTACAGTAGTTCCTGCTGCCATTGACTCTAGAACAATATTAGAAAGACCTTCTCGGCTTTTGGGATATGCTATACTTGGAAAAACAAACAAGTCGTGATTTTGCAAAATCCCTTTTACTGATTGGTGCGGTACTGAAGAAAACAATTTAAAATTTTGGGACTGATATTTTGCTAATTCTGCTCTTAATGGACCTTCTCCATATATTGAAAATTGGTGCTTGATATGATGATCAGTTAAATATTTATGAAGCTCTATAAGCTTATGAATTCCTTTTTTGGCCACAAAGCGCCCTATAAATAATAGGCGTAAGCAATTGAGGTTACTTTCTCTCAATTTGAAATCAAATAAATCTAAGTCTACGCCGTGAGAAAAATAAAGCAGATTTGAAATTGATGGATAGTCCAATTTGATCTGATTGCTGGTTTCTTTATTGCAGACAAATACATGTTTTGCACTAATGAGTAAGTCCTTACTGAATAGGGTGCTGTTAAAGTAGTCATCGGCATGCAGGCTAACTGAAAAAGGTATTTTCGTAATGTTTGATGTTTTAAATGCAAGCCATGAACTAATATCACCCGTTGCTGCATAAATATGTTCAATATTATTAGATTCGCAGTAAGTTGAAAGTCTATCGATGCTGATTTGATACTTCTTTTCCTGAATCATCTTACTTGGGATAATTGATTTGATTAGGCTCTTGATAAAAGAATTTTTATAGGCATTTTGGGGCTTTAAAGGAAAAAGTGCTTTTACATCAGGATCATTTTCTTGTGGGAAGACACAGAATGCGTGAAGGTCAACCGTTCTTTTTAAGTAAAGATACTCTGCTTTAATGAAAGTCTCTGTTGCTTGAGGCCAATAGCTTGTTATGAACAGAATACGTTTCATAAAGACTTTCTATTTGTTTAGATTTTCCTCAAATACATCTTGAAGCAATTCTGCGCGCCAACCATCTAACAAAGAAGCCGGTACGTGAATTCCGCTTTGAACAAGATGCATGACTTTTGCTCGAGGTGCAAGGATTTCCGCTGCAATAGAACGCTCTTTTGCAATTTTACCGATTAAATTCATCAGCTTTCCAAGAACTTTTTTCTCATCGTCACTTGGTTTTACATGCTTAATAGGGGCAATATATTCAGAAGCATCAAGCTGATCCAGTTCTTTTAACTCGATTTCTAATGCTTCTTTTACTCGCTTATTATAGTTCTGACGCTGCTTGTGTAAAGTTTGCCAAATTTCATAGCCGGCAATTTTACTTTGGGCAATAAACAGCAAAGTATCATGTTTTAGAACCCAATTAATTGGTAAATCATGATCCATTGCTTGTTGAAGGCGCCAGTTTGCTAAATGGACTGCTCTTGTTAAAGATTTTGCGTTGAAGGTTCCTGTTCCTTTAATGGAGTAGGGGGGGACTTCTACCTGTTGAATCTGATTTTGAAAATAAGATGTGTATTCTTGCATGTAAGCATGGTAGAAGTCTAAATTATGACATTCTATTAATTTTTGCTCTACCTTTTTATAGGCATCATATAGCCATATAACTTCATTTTGTGCGTAAGATAATTGACTCTCAGTTAGTGGGCGTTTGCACCAGTCTGATTGCTGTTGACCTTTCACAAGTTCAATACCAAGTAGTTCATTCAAAAATCGAGCTAAGCCCATTTGATAACCCATGCCACAAAAGGCTGCAGCAACTTGAGTATCAAAAATATTTTCAGGGAAAAAATCGTATTTTAGATAGAGGGCTTCTAAGTCCTGTGGGCAGGCATGAAATACTTTTACACAATTTGGATTCTTCAACATTTTTATAAATGCGGGAGGGGCATCTAAAGCTAAAGGATCAAAAAGGATCGTATATTGATTATTAATATATAGTTGAATTAGCGCAACAATAGGGCGATATGTACGGCGCCGCATGAATTCCACGTCAATTGCACAGCTTGTTGCTACTTCACAAAGCTGTTCAAAGGCCGGGAGAGCCTCCGGCGTATTCACGTACATAAAAATTACTCTTCTGGTAGCTCGTAAGAGATCTTTTCTTCGGCAATTTCAAGAAGTGCAATGTCTAAGTATTGAGTACGCTGTGAACGATCAACGTTAACCATTGGATGTACGCCACTAGCAAGCTCTTTGGCACGGCGAGAAGCCAAATTAATTAAAATATCTTTGTCAGTAATAACTTTTTCTGCACGTTCTAAGTATTCGTCGTTCAAGGTTCTATCTCCTAAGTTGATCTTTTTTAAAATATTTGAAGTGATGAATATAATGATAGCTTGCTAAAAAGCAAGAAAGCTTTTGCCGAGCAGTTCAGCATAAGCTAAGAAATCATGATCGTTTTATTTCGCGGGCTTCGTTTCTTGAGTCTTATCAGAAGGCTTTTCACCTTCTTCAGATTTTACTTCATCAGCAAGAATCTTTTCTGCATCTTTACCAGTTACAGAACTTTCTTCAGTTCCTTCAACGATCATTTCTGCTTCCGCATGTGCTTTTTTCTCACCACCATGCTCTGCTTCATAGGCTTCAGCGTTCTTACGCCAATCTTTCATTCCTGTGCGCTTACCTTCTGCTGAAATCGTGTACTCACGTATTTCATCAACAAAGCCACGTGAATGAGTATCAAGCATTGAGAAAGTAATAAATAAAACAACAAAGAACATACAGCCACTAAATAGTAGTGAATACAATTTGTTATCAAACAACAAGTGCATGAAGATCAATAGAACAAGAGTTGCTTTTACTGTTGCAACAGCCATTGCGATAATCACATCTACAGTATGTGTCATTTCGCCAAAGATTGCATGTGTAGGAAGTTTAGTAACACCTACTGTTACAGCAGTTAAAACTAAAAGTGCGAAGTAGACCCCAAAATATACCCATAAAGGCATCACGTGAGGATGAAAAGGATCTTTAGAATGTTTATCTTCTGTTGACATTTTATATTACCCTTCGATTAACCTATTAAATATAATAATGGGAATAGGAAGATCCAAATAAGGTCAACCACGTGCCAATAAAGACCACCCATTTCAATTGGCGCATAATACTTGGAGCTAAATGCATCATTAGCAGTACGAATTGCCATCCAACCTAACCATACCATTCCTAATACAACGTGGATACCGTGAAGGCCGGTAGAGAAAAAGTAGATAGACATGAAAACTTGTGGATTCTCGGTATCTTTCAACAATTCGGCATATTCAGGCGCTGGATTGAAAAATTTACCTGGTAAAAGCCCATGACTAATTTTGGATGTATACTCAAAGTATTTTACCACTAAGAATCCGCCAGCCAGGATTACTGTTAATACTAGTAACCATACACAGTTCTTTTTACGGTCTAGCTGAATCTCACGAATTGCTAAAGCCATTGTCATTGAACTTGTTATCAATATGAAAGTATTGAACGCACCCATTTTCCAGCTAAGCAGCTTATTTGCTTCTAGGAACATTTCTGGGTATAATGAATGAAAAACTGCATAGGCACAGAATAGACCAGAGAATAATAATATCTCTGTGAATAAAAATAACCATACCCCTAGTTTTGCACTTTCGTGCTGTTGATCCATGTCCACAAAGTGGTGAGCAACGTATGGATTACCCTCGTGATCAATTGTATTACTCATAATCTTACTTTCCCCTATTCCTTGTCAGCTGGTTTCTGAGCAATATTCTCAGGTAAAATTTTATCATAATCATATGGACCATGAATGTATTCAGGATCCTTATGGAAGTTGTGTGTTGGTGGAGGAGAAGTTGTAGCCCACTCCAATGTTAGTCCACCCCATGGATTGCTAGGTGCTTTTTTACCAGCAAATAACGAATGTAACCAGTTTAGCGCAATAATAACAAAACCAATTGCCATGATTAACGTTCCTACAGAGGAGAAACCATGAAAGCGCGAGAAAATTTCTTCAGGACCAAAACCAGAATAGTCATGATAACGTCGTGGCATACCTTGTAAGCCTAAGTAGAATTGGCTTAAAAAGGTGATATTGAAGCCAACAAAGATAACTAGGCACCCCAGGATACCAACTATCTCATTGTACATCTTACCAAAGATTTTGGGCCACCAATGATGCATTCCACCAAAGAATGCAAATAAACCAGACCCCATCATTACATAGTGGAAATGAGCAACTACAAAGTAAGTATCGTGCAAGTTAATGTCAATAACCAATGTGCCAAGGAAAATTCCAGTTAAACCACCAATGGCGAAGTTAATAAGGAAAGCAATAACATAGAACATAGATGTGTTCAGCTTTATTTCCCCTTTATACATGGTCGCTAACCAGTTGAATACTTTAATCCCAGATGGAATCCCAATAAAGAATGTTAAAAATGAGAAGATTGCACCAAGCCACTCGGACTGACCAGATACGAACATATGGTGACCCCAAACAAGTGAGCCTAGTAAAGCAATTGCTACTGAAGAGAAACCAATCAATTTGTAACCAAAAATATTACGGTGTGAGTGAACTGCTACCATTTCAGAAATAACAGCAAATGCTGGAAGAATCATAATGTATACAGCAGGGTGAGAATAGAACCAGAAGAAGTGCTGGAATAAGATTGGATCACCACCTAATGCTGGATCAAAAATACCTGCTCCCGTTACTTTCTCAAGAATCAGTAGACCTAAGGTTACACCTAGTACTGGTGTTGCAAGAACCTGGATTAAGGATGTTGCATACATACCCCACAAGAATAATGGAAGTTTGAACCAAGTCATGCCTGGAGGCCGCATTTTATGAATGGTTACAATAAAGTTAATTCCTGTGAAAATAGATGAGAAACCAAGTATAAAGGCTCCTAACGTAATTGCGATAACAGGCGAAAACTGAATCCCTGCAACCTCAACACTCTTCGAAAGTGTAGAAAATGGCGTGTAGAAAGTCCATCCGGTATCAACACCACCTGCAATTAGAGAAGTTAGTGCTACACCAGCACCAAGCATGTATACATACCAGGAGGCTAGGTTTAAGCGGGGAAAGGCTACGTCTTTAGCACCTAGTAAAATAGGCAGTAAAAAGTTACCTAAAATTGCAGGCGTAGCAGGGATAATTACCAGAAATACCATCACAATACCATGCATTGTAAAGATCTTGTTGTAGGTTTTATCATCAAAGTACATTCCTTCAGTTTCTGCAACTGTTGCGCCACCTAATGCAGGAGTACCACCATCAATCATGGTATTTGGAAATGCTAATTCAAGACGAATCAGAGAGGCATATACACCTCCCACAAAGAAAAAGAATAATACTACGATTGTATAGAGAATCGCAATACGCTTGTGGTCGACTGTAATCAACCAGGATAAGAGGCCCTTAGGGTGATTCAGATAATTTTTTTCTGTTGACATGAGTAACTCTCTTTATTAATTGTTTATTTCAATTCTTTCATGAAATCAATGATTGCATTGATTTCTTCTTCCGGCATGTCTACATATGCAGGCATAGCTGCTGGATAACCCTTAACAACTTGTGAGTTTGGATCTATAATAGACTGTTTGATATAATTATCATCAGCAATAACTGAAGATCCGTTTGCTAATGGGCGTTCAGTTCCATAAATGCCTTTCCAGCTTGGACCAATCTTAGGGCTTCCATCTAGGGAGTGACATGCCACACAACCACGAAGTGTATAAAGCTGTTCTCCACTTTTTTCACCTTGGTTGTCTTTTAAGAATTTTTGATAATCTTCTTCACTAACAACATTTACTTTGGTTACCATGCGAGAGTGAGCATCACCACAGTATTCTGTACAATATAAGTCATAAGAGCCAATTTCAGTTGCTTCAAACCACAAAGAAGAATATCGGTTTGGCACTGTGTCCATTTTTACTCGGAAAACCGGAATATATACTGAGTGGATTACATCTTCTGAAGACATAACTAATTTGATAGGACGTCCAATGGGTACCGTAAGTTCGCTGTATTCTACTGAACCATTTGCATAAGAGAATGTCCAGCTCCATTGACGACCCGTAACACGAATTTCTTCAGCATCGGATGGCGCAACATAGAAATCCATAAATCCAACAAATCCTATTACAAAAATAAAGAAAATCATTAGAGTTGGTACTGCTGTCCAGAAGAATTCAAGGAACGTGCTGTGCGTAGGTCCGTTTGTTAGACCCGGTTTTCCTTTTTTGCGGTAACGTATTGCAAAATAGATTGTTGCGGGAATGATAATCAGCCCAAAGAATACACAAATCCAGAAAACTACCCAGAACGCAAAATCACTTTCTGCTGCTCCAGTAGAAGCCTGTTTTGGTAACAAACTCATTAATAACATGTTAAAATTCATGATCTACCATATCTCTATTAAGTTTCTTGTTCACTCTCAATTACTTTTTTACGACTGATTTCCAAACGAATTAACCAGCCAATAAATAAGCCTAATACAACTAGGGTCAAAGCCCCACTTAGCGATTTGACCCATAAAGCAAAACCCACGTATGAATTCTTATCTGAGTCATAATAGAAGCAATAATGTAAAAATTGGTCTAAGACCGTTCCTACTTTGCCATTTGATGCTTCCATTAAACCTAGTCGCATATCGCGCTCTGTAATAACAAAGCGCGGAAAATATAATGTTAACTTTCCTTCCGGATCAACTAAATACACACATGCTGCATGCATATATTCGTCCCGGTCCTCATCATAAAAATATCGAAAACCTAATGCATTTGAAAGTACATCAATATTTTTCTGATTACCTGTCCAGAAATGCCATTTCCCTTCAAGGTCTTTCCCAAGGTTCTTTCCATAAGCATCTCGCTTTAAACGAGATAACTCTGGGTTTTCCCCAGGATCTATCGAAACTGTAATTAGTTCGTACTCTTTACCCAATTGAAAAGGCATTGTACGAATACTATCCGCAACACCATTAAGTACTTGAGTACATAGCATCGGACACTCATAATAAGCTAGAGTCAGAATAATTGGTCGTTCGCCATTTATGACATCCGATAATTTTACCTTTTTACCGTTTTCATCGGTGAACTCTAAATTCAAAGGAAGAGTTTCACCTAGTTTATCATCAATTCCTATTTTATCAAAATCTTTCAGACCTTGCCCAAAAGTGATATAACTAGTGCTAATAATCAGTAAAAGTCGAAACAAACTGATTTTCATATTTTAGTGTCCTTATGACTTGACCAACCAATTTGTCTCTCTACTAAAAAAACTATTTCTTTTCTTCTTCTTTTACTTCTGCAGCCATCGATTTGATTGCATCATCAATGGGGATGTGATAACTTCCATCTTCATTTTTACCAGCACTACTTAAACGTTCAGTTGCTTCAGTTCGCTGTTGATATAAGCTTGGGTTTTGGCGGTTATAAACATTCTTTTCAACGACATATTGCTTTACTTCGAAGAAAAACCAATCTACCCAAGCAATAGATAAAACAATAAATCCTAAAGTTAGTGCAGATACTGCAGTAACAACTGGTAGGTTTACATCTTTACGTTCATAATCTTCAGGGTGTCCACCGTGGTCACTCATAATGATTAACTCCTTACAGGTTTATATTGTGAAAATGGATTGATTTCTCCAGGTATGGATCATTCACTGGAACGATAGGCTGACTTACAAAATTCTTCCAGAACGTACCTAGGAAAATACCACCAATACCAACTAGTGATGTTAGATCTGTCCAGTGGAAAGCAAATGGTGCAGGCATATCAATCATAACCGTTTCACCCTTAAGGATGAATTGGTGCGTGTTAGCAATTGCTTCACCAGTAGATACTGTTGGGAATACTAACCATTTTAGATCGACATAATGTATAAATAATAACCATACAGCCATGCAAGTGAGGAATTTTACATTACGCTTTCCTAGGCGGCTCATCAGTAAGATAAGCGGCACTAGAAAGTGGCCAAATACTAGAAGCAGTGAAATACCTTTCCAATTATGGTAGTCCCAACGAACCTTATAAAAAATAGTTTCTTCTGCTAGGTTACCATACCAAATAAGTAGGAATTGAGAGAATGCAATAAATGTCCAGAATACACAGAAGGCGAATGTTAGTTTACCGAAATCATGATAATGCTCCGCAGTAACTTCATCTTTTAAGACATCGTTGTTCTTCAATATTGTAACCAAAACAGTAAGGAAAGTCATTAAGGCAACAACAGAACCTGCAAAAATATAAACACCAAAAATAGTCGAGAACCAGTATGGATTTAGTGTCATTAACCAATCAAATGAAGCAAAGGTAACAGTTAATGCAAATAGAACCATGCCTGGACCACTTAAGTTTTTAAGTGAACCAAATAACTCATTTGTATGTTTCTCGTCTTGTTGGAAAGATTTTTTACGCAATAGGTATGCAAGCACAGACCACACAAAGAAGTACAGCAAGAAGCGTACGCTAAAAAAAAGCCCATTTAGGTAGATATGTTTAGCATGTAGTAAGTGTTGTTTTGTTAAGTCTAATGTCTCCATCTTCTCTTCAGTCATTGCCCACTCATATAGTGCTACATCATTATTCGATAATACAGTGTATAGTATTGGTAAAAATAGAATTGCCATAATGGGAAAAACAGAAATTAGCTGTTCTGCAATACGGCGAAATAAAACACTCCATTTCGCATTCACAAGGTGATGTACTAATGTGAAGAATAATGCTCCAAACGCAATTGTCATCCAAAACATGAAGGATGTTAGGTAAGAGTGCATTGCAACTTCTTGATTAGCATTGATTCCTAGTGCAGTTAGAAATAAACCAATTGCTCCTACAATATAAAATTTTGTAGAGGCACCTTCTGCACCTTCAATTCGAAACGTATCTTTTTGCCATTTCATATTCTTGTACCTGTTTTAACTCAATAACTATGTTAATTTTGAAACTGAAAATTGCCCGATATAAGCACGCAAGCGCGTTACTTTATCAGGCGACTTAGCAATTAATGCACAAGCTTGTTCTTCAAGATTTTGCATCTGCTCTTCAACTGCTTCTTTGGACCAACCTTGTTGAACCAACGTAAATTTTTCTCGTTCTTTGTCGGTATGCAGTGTCTTACCCATACTTTCTTCTGTTCCGACCTCATCAAGAATGTCGTCTAAAAGCTGGTAAGCAGTACCGACTAGATAGCCTACTTCTGCATAGTTCTTTATTTCTTGTGCATTAGTGCGATCTGCACAACTTTCAGCAATAAAGGCAAATAAAGTTCCCGTTTTGCCTCTAGCAAGATGTAAAGCATCCTGTATTTCTGCTTTATTGCTTCGGAATAATAATTCATGCTCAACTTCAGCTAGGCATAGTTCACGGACTTTACCCACAAATGATTTTGCTAAAAAGAGATCATCTGCTTCAAGAAGTAAGTCAATTGCGGTACTGAAAAACAGATCACCAAGTAAGATCGCACCTGTTGTTCCAACTTCACGCCATAGTGTATCTTGATTACGACGGATCATTCCACCATCAATCACATCATCATGGAACAATGTCGCAGTATGGATCATTTCTGTCGCTGCAGATGCACGTGCCAAAGAGTCAATGTTTGCTTCCGCATGTTCACACAAGGCAATGCCCAATTGTGTGCGAAGCATTTTGCCGGGACGTAAGTGTTTTCGTACTTCTTCTAGTCGGTTTAAGTCACTGGCTTTGCTGACTGATTCTCCAAGCCGGTTAAATACCTGCTCTATGTATTTGGCAGTGCGATCAAATACCTGATCGGCAAAACTGTCCATGCGCGCTCCAAGTTTTACTTTCTAAATACAAACAACCCCAAGATGGGCTAAAATACAATTAAATAATTTAATCGATAAATAACTTTTTGGCAAATCAATCTGAGGTTTTTTTACCAAAATTCTTACTTAGTTTATGGGATTTATTCAAGGTTTTGCACTTGTTCACGTATTCGCTCTAGCTCAGTCTTGAAATTTACGACATTTGTTGCGATATCTTTATTGGATGCTTTTGAGCCTATGGTATTGATTTCTCGTGTGATTTCTTGAATTAAAAAGTCTAATTGCCTACCGATGGGTTGAGGCAAGGCAAGTATTCTTTGCATTTCACTTAAATGGTGTGTTAGGCGTGTCGTTTCTTCGGAAATATCACTTCGATCTGTATAAATCGCGACTTCACGTAGGATTCTTTCTTTTTCATCTGGTAATGCTTCACAGTATTGCTGTACACGTTCGGTCAGTTTTTCTTCGTAGTGTTTTGCTACTTGTGGTGCAAGCTGTTCAATCTCTACAAGAGTTACTATAAGGTTTTTTCTTCTTTCTTCTAGGTCTTTAGCTAAACCATCTCCCTCAATTTTCCTAGATTCTACTAATTTTTTGAGTGCTTGACTAATTCCATCAAGGATGAATGCTTTAAGCTCTTCTTCAGAAAGGCTCGCCATACTTTGAATGCATGCATTAGGCAATTGTAGAATTTGTTCAAGAACAGGAGCGTCTTTTCTGCCTAGCTTGAAATATAAATCTTGGAGTTCGTTGTAGTAAAGTTCAACCTGTTCCTTATTGATACTGTGCGCTTCACTTCCCGATGCTAGATGAAGTAAAACTTGGATATTTACAGCACCACGACTGAGCTCACTTTTAACAACACCGCGAATATCCGCTTCAAAAATCTGGAGTTCCTCAGGTAGGTTTAAGCGAATATCTAATTGCTTCCTATTCACGCTACCAATTCTGATTTGAATAATACTTCCACCTCGCTCTAATTCGCAGTTTCCAAAACCTGTCATGCTGTATGGCATTATTTCCTCCTAAAGTATAATAAAAAAGGCGCTACTTCTTGTAGCGCCCTCAATTTTTAAAATTATTTATTCAAGATATTATTAATTGCAGATATAGCTGCTCGAGCTGCAGCTTGGTCAAGGTTACTTCCACGGCCAACTCCTGTATGGCTCGAATCAGATTCTGTTATGATTCGCATGAAACAAATTCCTTCGGCATCAGCACCTTTTCCACATGTTCCCTCAGTATATTCATCTAGGGTGAATGATGGAACTTGATCTACTTGCTTAATAGCGTGAACAAAAGCACTGATTGGACCGTTGCCTTCTGCGGAGGCACAAATTGTTTCCCCAGCAACTAATACTTCGATTTCACCATTTATATGTTCTGGTGAATCTTCTGAAGGTCGAGGCCAGTAGTTGATAAGCTCAATAGGTTCTGTAGGAAAATATTGATCTTTGAAGATGTTTAATAGTTCACTGCTTTCCAATTCACGCTGTTCTTTATCGGCAAATTGTTGAACTTTCTTAGCAAATTCGATCTGCATCCAACGAGGCAACTTAATATTGTGCTCAAATTCCATTATATGTGCAATGCCGCCTTTGCCAGACTGACTGTTTATTCGAATAAATTTTTCAAAATCACGCCCTATTTGGCTTGGTGCAATGTGTAAATAAGGTATTTTCCAGCCACCAAAATAGTCTTCTAATTTTTTACGGTTAGTTAGCCCCTTATAGATAGCATCCTGATGCGAGCCGCTGAATGCAGTAAATACCAATTGTCCAGAGTAGGGTGCTCGTGCATGGGTATCAATACCTGTTATTGAGTCAACCAACTTTACGATTCTAGGCAAATCACTAAAATCTAATCTACTTGTAACACCTAAGTAGTCTAAATTTAATGCACAAGTAATTAAATCTACGTTGCCTGTACGTTCACCATGACCTAACAAAGTACCTTCAACACGGTCTACACCCGCCTTCAAACTTAACATTGTGGCAGCAACACCCATTCCCATGTCATTATGTACATGTGCAGAAATACAGGCTTGAGATGAGTTTTTCAATTGACGCTTAAAGCATTCAATCATGTCTGCATATTCATTAGGAAAGCGGCGTTCTACTGTTGCAGGAAGATTCAATATTACTTTTTCATCAGGCTTTGGTTGCCAGTTTTCCATCACAATATCACACATTGCTATAGAATAGTCTAAGTCTGTATCCGTGAATTCTTCAGGAGAAAACTCTAAGCCAATATTACTTTCTGGCATTTGGTCGGCTAATTCACGAATCTGTAGCGTAGTTGTTCGCGCTAATTCTAGTTGAGCATCACGTTCTAGGCCAAAAACAAAGCTTCTATGCAAATCACTACTTGCTATGTAGAAGTGTACAACTGCATTTTTAACCCCTTTTAGAGATTCCATGGTTCGCTGAACTAAATGAGGGCGTGCTTGAGTCAACACAGAAACGACCACATCATCTGGAATTAAGTTCTCCTCAATTAATTGACGCATAAAATCAAATTCATCTGCAGCAGCAGAGGGGAAGCCGACTTCAATCTCTTTAAATCCTATTTCACATAAAGTTTTAAAGTATGTCAATTTCTGTTCGGGTGTCATAGGATTAGGTAATGCTTGGTTACCATCACGTAAATCAACTGCGCACCAGCGTGGTGCATTCGTAATTTGTTTATCTGGCCATTCACGGTTTGGGTTTTCGATAACCGGAGGGCGGGAATATGAAAAATGATTCATTTTAAGGGATTCCTTAACCAATTAGAAATTTTATAATTTGTACAATAGTTTTTTTTTAGTTTTTCTGAAGAGGCAGCAGTCGCAGGAGACCTTTTCCGTTGCTGGAAAGGTTGGACTGAAGAGCTCTGAGGGAGCGTCGTAGTAGCAGGTGTCTCATAATATTGCCTCTTGTATGTTGCTATTGTTGCCTTATTGGGCGGTTAAAAAATCAGAATCATAAAATATAGGAAGCTTTTGAAATTTCTCAAGGGGTTCTACCGAAGGGAACTTTATTTTTGAGTTTTTGTTTCAAACAATAAGAAATCTTTACTTTTATAAATAAGCAGTATTTTTTGTTTTTCATATAGTTTTTGCATTTTTTCAGGAGAGATCTGAAAATAATTGGCGCCATCCACATGAGACTGTAGATAAAAGCATAAGTAGTCTGCTTCTAAGATATGATCAGGGTCTGTATGATAGAAGCTTCTTCTACCAGTTAAAAGAGTGAAAACTCTTGGTTTAAAAAATACAATTGTAGCGTCTTCAGCTGTATGTGTTTTGACGTATTCAAATAACTCTTGTGAACTTTCTTCAAACGGGCCATGGGTTTTTACCATTGATGATTTGTTTGTGAGGTAATGAATGCCCTGGTAGAGAAAGGTTCCTAATAAATAAATGACAGGAAGGTATAGCAGATATTTTTTCCAATTTTTAGAAAGTGGAGATAAAGTTATGGTTTGTTCAATTCCTACAAATGTGTAAAAAAGCAGAAATGGAATAACTGGAAGTAGAAAACGCAAACCTTGATAGGATGGCCAAATAAGAATGATGCCTAAGTTTGCGAGTACATATAGAATTATATACTTGTCTTCTTTGAACCGTAAACAAATTCCGAATATTGCAAAAAGAGCGGCAATCAGTGTCCAAATTTTTGAATAAGGTACTGTGCCAATGAAGGAAGGTAAAACCTCAAGGTAGTCTCCCAAAAGTTGATTCGCTCTATTTAAACTACCTTGTTTAAGGAATTGAAAATGTGAAGAGCCTCCGGCAGGAAATATAAAGCGCCAGAAAATAATCGTTACGATGCTAACGATGTAAGCTGTATTTAATGAGCCGAAAAGCTTCTTTTTGTTTGTTTTTTCTTTTTTAATAATTTCTAAATCTCTCACTATCAATGGTATAAATAAGAAAAGTCCATTGCTTCTAATGAAAAATGATATAGCTATAGAAAATCCTAAAATGAGTGAATGACTTTTTTGAGTAGATTCGTTTCTTTTATTCATGATGATATACATTGCAAGTACTGAAGAAAATAAGAAAGGTAAATCAGATCTAAGAAGATTATTGTAGTCCAACATAAAGGGGTTAAAAGCAAATAGCATGGTAATGCTCAAGCAGGATATTTGTGATAGGTATTTGCTAAATATCTTAGTTAGTAATAATAGAAAAATAGTGAATGAAAGCAGTGAAAAAAACTTAAAATAAAGAATATTAAAACCAAAGGTTTTGTATAAAAGCGCAATAGGTACAGAGTAGCCCCATGGATAAAAAATAGGACCAATTACTCTTTCGGATTCATTCATTGTATATGTGTTATTGGTACGATAAGTCTCCAAATCACCATTGACAAAGGCGATTGCTTGACCTAAATAACCTGCAAAGTCACCACCCCAATCCTGCCAACCATCTAAGATTAAAAAAACAAAAATGAAAGCATACACCACAGGAAGGTAAGCTAGATATTTTAAATATTTATTTACTTTTTTGTTCATTTTTTAACTTTATCACTTGAGGCTTTAATTCATAGCCTTACTAAATAATTATTCAATCTTTGTTGTGCCTGTCTTTACCAACAAAAAAGCCGTATGGAAATCCATACGGCTTTAAAGTTTATAAATAGAAATTAGCCTCGTTTAGCTAACTCTTCTTTTAAAGCTTCTTGTGCTAGGTTTGGATTTGCTTTTCCACGAGAAAAACGCATCACTTGACCAACCAAAAAGTTTAAGGCAGTTTCCTTACCAGCTAGGTATTCTCCTACCGCTTTTTCATTATTATCAATTGCTTGAATTACAAATTCACTAATAGCAGATGTGTCTGTAACCTGTTCAAGACCCTTGTCTTTTACAATCTTACCTGGCGCATCACCAGTTTTAAACATTTCAGCAAATACCTCTTTAGCAATACGACCATTGATCACTTTCTTGTCAATTAAACCAAGTAGTTCGCCAAGATTTTCTGGGGTGATTGGGCATTCGTTAATACTTAAGCCTGCATCGGACAGCTCACGTAGCAATTCTGTCATGATCCAATTGGATACTTTCTTGGGGTCTGCACCCGTTGCTACTGCCGTCTCGTACCAGTCAGCAGTTGCTTTTTCTAAGCAGAGAACCTGTGCATCATAAGCTGGAAGACCTAACTCCTCAACAAAACGAGCACGTTTTGCTGCTGGCGTCTCAGGCATTTTCTCTTTGATTTCAGCAACTTTATCAGCAGTTAATACTACTGGCATTAAATCTGGTTCAGGGAAGTAACGGTAGTCATGTGCATCTTCTTTTTCACGCATAACATAAGTCTCTTGCGAAGCTTCATTCCATCCACGAGTCTGCTGCTTAAACTCTTCATTGTTCTCAAGCATTTCAATTTGACGTTCAATCTCGTAATCAATCGATGCATGAACAGATTTAATAGAGTTTAAGTTTTTAATTTCAGTTTTGGTATTGAACTCTTTTTGGCCCACAGGGCGAACAGAAATGTTTACATCACAACGCATTTGACCTTTTTCCATATCACAGTTACCAACACCAGCATATTGCATAGTTTGTCGGAGTGCTGTTAGATAGGCCCAAGCTTCGTCTGCAGTCCGCATATCTGGCTCTGAAACGATTTCCATTAGTGGAACACCTGCACGGTTATAATCTACACCCGTATATGTTCCTGCGTGAGTAGATTTTCCGACATCTTCTTCCAAGTGAATGCGAGTTATGCCAATATATTTTGGCTCTAGTTCACCTGTTAAAGCTTTACCTTCAACAAGTACTTTACCATCAATACAGAAAGGCAGATCATACTGAGTGATCTGATAATTTTTAGGCATATCTGGATACCAGTAAGCTTTACGATCAAATTTGCTAAACTCAGGAATTTCACAGTTCAGCATAAGGCCTGCTAAAACCGTCTTGTTGATTGCTTCACGATTTGGCGTAGGGAGTACACCCGGATAACCTAGACAAATTGGGCATACATTTGTGTTCGGCTCTGAACCAAAATTATTTGGGCAAGCACAAAACATTTTCGTTGCAGTATTTGCTTGAACGTGTACTTCAAGTCCAATAATTGCTTCATATTCCATGACTTAATCTCCTTGCTGTGCCTGTTGCTGTTCAACGAATTGCGCAGCTTTTAAGATTTTTTCTTCCTGAAGGCTGTCACCAATAAATTGAACACCAACAGGTAAACCGGATTCTGTCTCTCCAGCAGGTACAGAAATAGCACAGTTACCTGCAAGATTAACACTAATTGTGTAAATATCAGATAAATACATCTGCAATGGATCACTAATCTCACCTAGCTTGAACGCAGGTGCTGGTGCAATAGGCCCTAAAATGACGTCACACTGCTCAAACGCTGCTTCAAAATCTTGACGAATCAATGTACGTGCTTTTTGAGCACGTAGGTAATATGCATCATAGTATCCAGAGCTCAAAACATAAGTACCAAGGATAATACGCCGTTTCACCTCATCTCCAAAACCTGCTTCACGGGTTAAATAATAAATATCTTTTACGTCTTTAGTTTTTTCGACACGAGCACCATAGCGAATACCATCAAAGCGAGATAGGTTACTTGATGCTTCCGCAGTTGCAATAACGTAGTAAACAGAAACGGCATATTCGAGATTGGGTAGGCTAACCTCTACTAATTCTGCACCTGCAGCTTCTAGTTGGTCACGAACCGCTTCTACTTTTGCTTTTACCTCATCATTTAATACATCAATTTCAAAGAATTCCTTAGGTAAACCAACTTTCATACCCTTAACATCTGCACCCTTTAAGCTTGCCGCTAAATTGCATTCAACATCAGGAATACTCGTAGAATCTAGTTGGTCCTTGCCTGCAATCATGTCAAGAAGGATTGCTGCATCTTCAACGGTATGCGTAACAGGGCCAATTTGATCTAAAGAAGAAGCAAAAGCAACAAGACCAAAGCGAGATACTCGGCCGTATGTAGGCTTTAGACCCACAACACCACAGAAACCTGCAGGCTGACGAATAGATCCGCCTGTATCAGAACCGAGAGCAGCAATTGCTTCACCTGCTGCCACTACAGCAGCAGATCCACCAGAAGAACCACCGGGCACGTGATCAGTGTTTGCAGGGTTACGAGTTTGTTGGTAGGCACTATTTTCGGTGGAGGAGCCCATCGCAAATTCATCCATGTTGGTACGGCCCATAGGAATGAATCCCTGTGCTTTTAATTTCTGAACAACAGTTGCATCATAAGTTGCAGTGTAACCCTCAAGTAGTTTTGAAGCACAACCACAAGTTTCACCATCAACACTAATATTGTCTTTGATTGCAATTGGTACACCATCATATGCACTTAGAGTATTACCTGCAGCACGGCGAGCATCTGATTCTGCCGCTGCCACTAAAGCTTTTTCTTTATTTATTTGAAGATAACCTTTAACTTCGTCATCTACTTCTTCATATCGAGAATAAATACCTTCAACTAGAGCCACAGCGGTAATATCGCCTGTAGCTAACTGTACCGCTGCACCAGCAATAGATCCTGCAACAGGCTTTGCGCTTAATTTAGCCATTAATGAGCACCTCCAAGTACTGCAGGTACCTTCAATAGAACTTCGTCTGCAACATCTGGTGCATTCGCTAATGTTTTTTCACGATCTTGCGTTTTTCCTGAGACATCATCACGAATTACATTGGTGATTTGAGTTGCATGAGCAGTTGGCTCAACACCATCGACGTTTAGGTTTTGAAGTTTGTCAACATAAGATAGAATTGCTTCAATTTCAGTTTGAAATTCAGCTTCCTCTTCTGGCGTAAGTTGCAGACGTGCCAATTTGGCAATGTGTGCAACCTGAATATCGGATTCAGACATACAAGGACCTTAATATTTTAGGTTGTTACTTATCACTAGTGAAATTTGTTAAAACGATAGGATTACCATGCTCGTTAATTATTAAGGGAACATTCGAGAATATCGCTTTTTAGGGAAAAGCTTACATTAACACAATGCCGCGATGAATCAAGCCTTCATTATAGACTTCAACTTAATACAAAATGAGTAAAACGAACATAGTTTCTGCCTCAAACATTGAAAAATAATTCCAAAATATATTTTATAGATTAACATCACAATAAATGTATAATTGTACACGAGTACAAAAAGTTTAAATCAAATTTTGGAAAATCTGCTTCTTGAAATAAATAAAAAATAAAGGTATACTGTATGTTATGATACATTTTGCCATAATTTTTATATCTTGTATTTTATTAGGTGGTTTTATGTCACATGCTGGTGAACGAGTTGTTCTCTTACATGGTCTTTGTCGAAGTTCTGATTCTATGAAGAAAATGGAGTTAGCCCTTGAAAAAAGTGGTTATGAGGTCTTCAATATTGATTATCCAAGTCGCAAAGAGACGATTGAAGAGCTAACAGAAGATATTTATTTTCAAGTTCGTACCTTTTCAGGTGGCAAACCCGTTCATTTTGTAACTCATTCAATGGGGGGCATTATTGTACGTCAGCTTGCCAAGGCTTATCCGGATGTTAAGATTAACCGGGTGGTGATGTTGAGTCCACCCAATCATGGAAGTGAAGTCACTGATAAGCTACATGATTGGGCTTTGTATAAATGGTTGAATGGTCCTGCTGGTCAACAACTTGGTACAGAGAGTACTAGTCTTGTAAATCGATTAGGTCCAGCAAATTTTGAAGTTGGGATTTTGACGGGTGACCGAAGCATTAACTGGATTTTATCAATGATGATTCCTGGTGATGATGATGGTAAAGTATCAATCGAGAGTGCTCGTTTAGAGGGAATGAAAGATTTTAAAGTAATTCATGCAACGCATCCTTTTATCATGAAGAAGGGATTAACCATCAAGTTAGTCAAGCGCTTTCTTGAGAATGGTTGTTTTTCAGACGAACCATAGACTTTATTTTTAATGGGTGATAGTTTAGCTAGTATGGTTCAAAAGTTCTGGTTGAGCCCTCCCTATATCTTTTGGAAAGTAATAATTAGGCAAACAATCTACAGCTTATAACTATTGCATATTTAAAGAGTAGAAATAAAGAGTAGAAAAGGAACACCATTTTTTCGTGTAATTAATCGCGAGACTTTTGTTCTACACAGCTTTAAATACTTGGTCAATATGAAGCAAATCCAATACTTTTAATTAAGAATACCAACATATTTATTGGCAATGATGTTTAATCTAATTGAGAAATTAAAGAAGTAATAAGTATTAATCTAAAGATATTTGTCTAAAAAATAGTCTTCTTCAATTTTGCCAAAGAGTATATCAAGCTTTCCAGTTTTAAGTAAAATGAATCAATATGATTTTACCAATCTTTTTTAGTTATGAGCAGGTTAATTAATATGAGTTTTTTTATTTTTTAATCATTACTAAATGTATGGTTCCAACATCAAGTCCATATTTGGTCATTTTTGACTCTGCAATCAATATATTTGGAGCGGTTAAAACAATCTTATCCTTTATAGGTATGTCTATTTCGTCACCTTTGTGATTGATACGAAGAACATAATCTAAATCCATGTAATTATCATAAATGATAGCTTTTCCCTTGCCAGTCACGTCATTGGCTTCTGCGCTGTAACTTCCATCCTTTTGTTTCGAAAATGTCCATTCTCTAAACTGCTTCTCTCCGTCATTAAAGGTAAAATCTTCCTTAAGTATGAAGTCATCTCCTTTAATTATACCCACAATATCTGCATTAAAGGTACGGATGACCTCTCCTGACCGATTTTTTAAGTAACCGCTAGCAAAAAGATTGCCTGCAAAAAATTCCGTAGGATTTAGGTCTGGGCCTGTTGAACCTGGACCTTTATTTGATGTGCAAGATATTGAAAAAATAGTTAATAATGTGAGCATCCATTTCATTTTGTTTTAAGCCCCTTTATTCTAGATTTTGGGTGAAGCCAAATTTCAATTAAATTTTCAGATAACTCAGCATCAGATATCATTCCTTTGAACTTTTTGTTTTCAAAAAAATATGTTTTTCCATTGAATATATAAATAGACAATGTTGTTCCATTTGTTACAGAAGGCCATATCTTTGAAAGCTCTGTTAACCAATCTTCAGACTTTTTTTTATCATATAGCTTTAATCGTTTCCATTCCTTGCGAGTTGAACTTATTAATTGTTCCACTTTAATGTCACGTGCATATGTCAACTCTAATAATTGTTTGGGATTGGTTTCATTACTTTCATAGTATTTCGCATCATAAATTTTAAACCCCCACCAAGTCATTTTATTTTCACCACTAAATGCTACTCCTTGAGGGTATTCCTCTGCAGATGTATTAAACGTGAATATGAATAAAATTGTAAGTAGTAATCTCATAGTATACCTCCAAAAATATTCAGATCTTATTTAAAATCCTTACTTAATATTTTAAATTTTCATTTTTTTAAGTATACAGGCTAATTTTCTGAAGAAATTGGACCGAGGTGAGCTTGTTCGCCATACGGCAAGAATTTCTCTTTGGGGTGATGGAGTTTTTAAAGGTAAGTAAACTAGATCATCATCCTTTCTGCACGCAATCTTAGGAATTAATGTAATGCCTGCATCAAGTCGTACCATTTGTCGAACTGTCTCCAGGCTTGTTCCTCGATAAGTTTCATGCCCGTTTTGAGGAAGTTCGCATAAACTCATGACCTGATCTCGTAAACAATGTCCTTCATCGAGTAATAAAATCTTTTGATTTAGAAGCATATCTAGGCTCAATTCATTATTATTTGTAAGTGGATTATCTTTTGACATTGCGCAATAAAATGGGTCTACAAATAACCTTTCACTTTGAAAATTTAAATCAGGGCAGGGGGCTGCAAGCAAAATAAAATCCAATTCTCCAGAGTCCAAATTCTCAATTAATGTGGCACTTTTATCTTCATGTAAAATTAAATCTAAACAGGGGTATAATTTCTTGATGTAAGGAATTAAGTAAGGAAAATAGTAGTTAGCTAGAGTTGGAAAGCTACCTATTTGAAGGCGCATACTCTCTGGAGATTTTTCTAATTTTGCCAACTCTTTCAAATCTTCATATTCTGTGAGGATTCGATTACACCCCTTCAGAAACTCTTCTCCAAAACTGGTTAAGAGAATACCACGACTTTTACGTTCAAAGATTGCGACTCCTAGCTCATCCTCGAGTTTTTTTACCTGAGCACTCAAGGTTGGTTGGCTAACACCGCAGGCTTTTGCTGCATCTTGAAAACGGCCCAATTTAGCTAAAGCCTGAACATATTTTAGATCTCTAAAATTCATAAAAATTAAATCTTAAGTTTTTGCCTAAATAAATTATTAGAATTGTACCCTATATTTTTGTAATTTAAATACCATTAACTTTAATAATATACAGGATTTTCATTCTTTTTAGTTTCATGAAATGATTACTAAAAATCCCCTAATTGTTGAAAATTTACATTTATTGCAAATTGGTGTAATTTTAATTCAAAAATTTATTTGTTTTTTAAGCCAAAAGGCTATAGATTGTAATTCGAATTTTGATTATTGCGTGCTTGGAGGTTAAAGCTACGCAGAAAACGAGATCAATAAAATTTCGTTTCAGTATAAATTTAGTTAATGCATGATGAAATAAAACCTGGAAAAAATATGCAAGGCAATCCAAAGTTAATTATTCTTTCAGAGCCTCTTCGTGGGCAGAGCTTTGAGCTTGTAGATGATGTATACTCAATCGGTCGATCTGACCAGATGGATATTTGTATTGTGGACCCAACCGTTAGTGGTCACCATTGTGATCTACGCAAAAATGAAGATGGTTCTTACAATGCATTTGATGAAGAGATTAGTACTAACGGCTCGCGTGTGAATGGTGAAATTGTTACAAACCAAAAGTTAATTCGTGGGGATATCCTTCAAGTTGGTTCTGTAGAATGTATGTATGATTCAGAAGATGATAGTGTTAATTCGTCTGTTATGAGTACACGTACTCAGATTCATATCGATGAGGAATCTTTGATTAAAACAAATACTAGAACAAATTTAGCTCCAGGTAAATTTAATCCTAACTCACAACAGAGTAAATTAATGAGAAATATGACCAACGTCGTTATCATTTTACTTGTTGTAGTTGTGGTACTTTTGCTTATTTTTGTTTTAATTCAGGTGTTATCTGGAGAAGCAACCTAATTTCAACCCCCACCATTGTTTAGTGGGGGATTTAACTTCAATGCTCTTTATTTCAGGGTAATTTTTATATGTCACAACAGGGCCAAGATCCGAACCAGCCTTCTGGAAAACTACCAACACGCAGAGAAAACAGAACTCCTCAAAAGAATTCTCCTCTACCTTCTTTATTCTTTTGGATTTTTCTATTAGGAATAATTCCATTCATGGTGATTTATATGCGTGGCGCTGAACGAGAAAAAAAGGTCACTCAAACCGACTTAGAAAAAGCGATTGTTAACAAATTTATTGATAGCAAATTAACGCTTATTAATTCAGGTTCATCAAATTATTGCCAGATTTCTGGTAAAATGAAAGATTCAGATGGTGGAGAGGCTTACAACTTTTATGGGCGTATTCGCATTAGTACTGAATTTGAAGATTTTATGCGTGATAATGGTGTAGAGTTTGAATATGTTCCAGAAAATAATTTCTGGACCAATTTCATTTTTACCTTCGGTCCAATCATCTTGATACTTATTATTCTCTACTTTATCTTCTCTAAGCAACTGAAGTCTGCAGGTAGAGGTGCGATGCAGTTTGGCAAAAGTAAGGCGAAGCTTGTTCAGAGTGCCGATAAGGTAACTTTTGATAATGTTGCAGGTATTGACCACGCTAAAGAGGAAGTCCAAGAAATTGTTGGTTACTTAAGAGACCCGGGTAAATACCACCGCCTTGGTGGGCATATTCCTCATGGTATTTTGATGGTTGGACCTCCTGGTACTGGTAAAACACTTTTGGCACGAGCGATTGCAGGTGAAGCAGATGTACCTTTCTTTAGTATTTCAGGATCTGATTTCGTCGAAATGTTTGTTGGTGTAGGTGCAAGCCGAGTTCGTGATATGTTTGAACAGGCTAAGAAAAACTCTCCTTGTATTATTTTTATTGATGAAATTGATGCGGTAGGGCGATCTCGTTTTAACAGCCAAGGTGGCGGTGGCCACGATGAACGTGAGCAAACTTTAAATGCACTATTAGTAGAAATGGATGGTTTTGAAAAAAATAGTGGCGTAATTGTGATTGCCGCAACTAACCGTCCGGATGTTTTGGACAAAGCATTGCTTCGTCCAGGCCGTTTTGATCGTCAAGTAAATGTCGATCTACCAGATTTAGTTGGGCGTCGTGAAATTTTAGAGGTCCATGCTGGTAAGATTAAATTGGATAAGAATGTTGATTTTGATAGTGTTGCTAGGAGTACCCCTGGTTTCAGTGGAGCTGATCTAGAAAATTTATTGAATGAAGCTGCTTTGATGGCTGCTCGAGCGAATAAAGATAATGTAGGCACGATTGATTTAGAGGAAGCTCGTGACAAAGTCATGTACGGTAAAGAGCGTCCTTTCCGTGCTATGTCTGAGCATGATCGTCGAATGACTGCATGTCATGAGGCAGGTCATGCATTAGCAAGTATTTACTGTCCACATGCTGATCCGTTACATAAGGTATCAATTATTCCACGAGGTAAAATGTTAGGTGGTGCGATGTATTTCCCTGAGGGAGATAAAGTGAGTACTAATAAGGTTGAATTGGAAGAACTAATTGTGATTGCTGCAGCGGGTCGTTGTGCTGAAAATTTAATTTATAAGAATATCAATTCAGGTGCTTCTGGCGACATTCAACAGTGTACCCGAATTGCACGTGCTATGGTTACCAACTATGGTATGATTGATGAAATTGGTTTTATTGATTACTCAAAAGATGATGGCTCTGGAATGAGCTTTAACTCAACACCTGCATATTCTGAAAAAACTGCTCAACGTATTGATGAAATTGTAAAAGAGATCATTGATAATGGCGTTAAACGTTGTTACGAAATCTTGGGTGATCACCGTGATCAATTAATGATTTTGACTGAAGAATTGCTATTACGTGAAACACTTTCTGCTGAAGAAGTATATTTGGCCTTAGATATGCCCTTACCAGAGCGTATAAAATATCATAAGATGCGAGAAAAAGGTCAATCAGACAGTACTGAAGAGCCTCAAGAAAAGTTACAAGTAGAAGAAGCCGAGCAGGCAAGCGAAGATGCAGAAGCTTCCGCAGATAATACTTCAAAGAAAAAGAAATCTATTTTTGATAAAGACGAAGATGAAATAAAACTAGATTCTTTGTCTAAAGATTCGGTCGCTCCTGGGGATAATGATGTAAATCAAGAGGAATCTACTGAGCCTTCAGATAGTAAGGATTCCACAAGTAAGGACGCATAACTAATTTCTCCGCGGGACATAGAATGACAGATGTTTTAGATGATGTAAAGCTAGATAAGTGCAAGATCTTAATTGTTGATGATATTCAAGATAATGTCATCATGTTAGGTGCTCATTTAAAGTCAAAAGGTTATAATGTAATAACTGCCAATAATGGTGTTAAAGCACTTAGTTTGGCTGTGCAAGAAAGTCCTGATTTAATAATGATGGATATCAATATGCCGCAGTTAAGTGGTCTTGATGCATGTGCACAACTCAAACAAAATACTGCCACTCGCAATATTCCTGTGATTCTAGTTACAGCTCATTCTGATGTGGATGACATTGTTACTGGCTTTGAAGTTGGCGCTGACGATTACCTAATCAAACCATATAATTACATGGAAATGCAAGCACGCGTTCGTTCTATGCTTCGGGTAAGAAAATTTCAGGAAGAACTTTTAATAGCGAATAAGAAGTTAGATGAAATTAACCACTCATTAGAAGAGAAGGTAAAACAACAAGTTTCTGAATTAGAACGTGCGAATAAACTTAGACGCTTTTTTTCACCGCAAATTGTTGAGACCATAGTTGGTGACAATGAAACAATGCTAAATGAACACCGTCGTGAAATCTCTGTTGTTTTTCTTGATCTACGTAACTTCACTTCTTTTGCTGAGCAAAATGACGCAGCTAAAGTCATTCAAACGGTAAATGAGCTTCACTCTACTGTTGGTCCTTTAATCTTTAAGCACAGAGGCACTTTAGAGCGCTTTACCGGTGATGGTATGATGGTTTTCCTTGGAGATCCAGAGCCAATACCTGATCACCCTGAAAAAGCTGTAGAAATGGCTTTAGACATTCAAGCTGCTGTGGATCCACTTTATAAACGTTGGTTAGAGCAGGGGTATGATTTACCTTTAGGTGTATCTATTGCAACAGGCGAAGCCTCTCTTGGAACAATTGGCTTTGAGGGGCGTGTAGATTACGCTGCAATTGGCACAGTCACAAACCTATCTGCTCGAATTTGTTCTCTAACTCCTGGCGGGCAGATTTATATTGATGAATCAACCGAAGCTAAGTTGACAAATGCAATTTCTAGAGAATTAATTGGTTCTAAAGACTTAAAAGGTTTTAGCCAAAATCACCGTGTCTTTAAAGTAGTAAGGTAGAATAGGTTAATCAAAATTTCTGAAGGTATAGAAATTCTGATTATGGGTGTTCTTGTTGCATTGGATCATCGACCAGCGCTTCTGTCAGAATGCCGTGATAACTTACCATCTCTAGACATTAGTTAAAGATCAATTTAATTTATAAATATTTTTAAATACTTCTTTTCTTAGTTAGGCAAAAAAAGCAAAAACTAACCCGTTAAAACAAAAAGAGTTCCTGAAAAAATATTGGCATATTTAGGACTGAAACTGTCTAAGCTTTAATTTTTTTTCTATTGAACTATTCTTTTGTTGAAATATAGCTCCCGTTCCTAATCTCTTACTTTTCTCGGTTTTTGTTTTGCTTAGTTACCAATAACACAAAAAGCCTTCATTAACTCAAGTTAATGAAGGCTTTTAAAGAAATTTATTTCTTTATTAGGCTAAGGGGACACCATTTGCATCTGCATTAATGCTACCTGTTGCAATCATGATGATATCAACAAGTGCCCATATTGCAGAGATAAGTCCACAAGATACAACACCTAAAATTAGTTGAATAACTCCCTTTTTAGTGTAACCCAAATAGAAGTTATGTATTCCTAAACTACCTAGAAAAAAAGCTAAAACAATTGCAACTACTTTGCTTTTTGCTGGTCCTGCTACTTCGTTCATAATATGCCTTAATATAATTTATTGTTAATATTCATAAAACTCCAAAAAACACTTTGGCAAAACTTAGCAGAATCTTAGTTATTTGCAATACTTAATGCCATAATCATTTTAGCTTTTAGAAATTTCAGCAGATAAATTAACAAGTATATTGTAGGTCATGCCCCAAACAATCTTTTTCTTGCCATTGAAAGAAATTTCTACACCTGGTTTTAGTGGTTGCGCATTCACAAGCTCATAATGCTTATGTTTAGAGCTTTCTTGAAAGGCTTTTAATGGCACCCAAGTGAAATCCGCAATTTCGGTTTCGTCAATAAGGAATTTGCTTGGTTTCATGCACTCAAATATTATGGGTTGCACATAAACTGGCTTACCAATATGTATCCCAGCTGTTGCTATTGGAATTTCTATTTTACTTTGCTGTGATGGAGTTAGTTGAATACCAAGTTCTTCTTTGGTCTCTCTCAGTGCTGTATATGCTAATGAAGAGTCCCCTTTATCTATTTTACCACCTGGTAATGCCATATGGCCTGCCCAGGGATCTAAGGGGTGGTTGGAACGTTCAATGAGTAAAACTTCTGCGTCGTTACGTAAAATAGGGCTCACAATTACCGCTACTACAGCTGAAACTCCCATAAATTTGTTCCTTTCTATTTGATCACTTTAAAGTAACTTAATCTAAACCAATAGGATTTCATAATTTAATTCAACGGAATTAGTCTTTAATGCAATATAAAAAATCAGAGTATAGGCCAGACAAGATACCCCAAGGTCCAGGTGTCTATATTTTCCGTAATCAATTAAAGGAGGTCATTTATGTTGGTAAGGCAAAATCACTTCGTAAACGAATGGCAAATTATTTTCAAGCGGCTAGATCTAAAACGGCAAATCCTAAGTTGCGATCTTTAATTCAAACTATAGCGTTTTATGAGTTCCGACAAGTAAAAACAGAAGCAGAATCGCTTATTTTAGAATCTAAATTGATTAAAGAATTTACGCCCCGGTTTAATACATTAATGCGTGATGACAAGCGTTACCCAATGCTAAAAATTGACCTAAGCGAAAATTTCCCACGTCTTCAGCTAGCACGTGTTAAAAAAGATGATGGCTGTAAGTATCTTGGTCCCTTTCCTGAAACAGGTGCTTTAAAAGCAACTTTGGATTACTTAAGTCGCTATTTTAATCTGAGAACTTGTTCTCCTCGCGAGCCAGATGAAGAGGACTATGCTCATTGCCATGATGATTTGATACGCCATTGTTCAGCTCCATGTATGAAACGTATTTCTAAGCAAGATTATCAAGCAAAAATAAAAGAATTGATTTCGGTTATCGGAGGTACAACATCTGCTTTACAGTCTAAGCTAAAAGAAGAAATGACTAAAGAGGCAGCGAATATGAATTTTGAAAAGGCTGCAATTCTACGTGATGTTATTCACAATTTAGATAGTGTTTTTCAGGTGAAAAACCGAAACTTTACCAATACATCGCATCAAAATTACCCTGGAGAAGCTGGTGTCGTGTCTCTTCAGAAACATTTAAAAATGGACAAACCGCCTGAGCATATCGAATGTTTTGATATCTCGAATATAATGGGGACCTTTACCGTAGCTTCAATGGTTTGTTTTAAAGGGGGAAAACCATCCAAAAAAGATTATAGGCACTACCGAATTCAAACTGTAGAAGGAATTGATGATTTTAAGTCAATGCAAGAGGTAACCATGAGACGCTATATGGAAAAAGAAGGGCGGCCCCAATTACCTGACTTGATTTTGATTGATGGTGGAAAAGGGCAACTCCATAAAGCCTGTGATGTGATAGAATTTCTTGGACTGGATATACCCGTTATATCGTTAGCTAAGCGAGAGGAACTAATTTTTATTCCTGGAAAAATTGAACCCTTACGTCTTGAACGAACAGATCCTGGGTTGAGACTTGCCCAGTGCCTCAGAGATGAAGCGCACCGATTTGCGATTAGTTACAACCGAGACCTTAGAAGAAATCGTTTATTGGATTCTTTGTTAGATGATATAGAAGGAGTTGGAAATATACGTAAACTTGCCATCTTAAAGGCGTTTGGAAGTGTTCGAAATCTGCGACGTCATAACGCCGATGAACTCATACGAAGAGTTCCAGGTATCGGTGAAAAATTGGCGCAACAAATTATGCAATTTATCAAAAAAGAAAATTAATATGTATAAAGTTCTGTTGTCTATTTTTGTTTTTCTACTCCTTAGCTCTTGTTCTGGTGAGCAGGATTTTGATTATAGCAAGGTAAAACTTAAGAATGATAAGATATTATGCTGGGGAGACAGTTTGGTTGCTGGGGTTGGAGCAAGTAATAAGGAACAAACATACCCACAGCAACTTGGCCGCATCTTGAATATGCCAGTTGATCAGCTGGGTATATCTGGTCAAACAACGGTTGATGCCTTAAAGCAACTAGATGATGTACTTTCTAAAAACTATGGAGTTGTAATTATTACACTTGGCGGAAATGATTTTATAAAAAGAACCTGGTGGCCTGATACTAAAAATGCAATTATTAAAATTATCGATGATCTTCAAGAATCAGGTACGCTTGTCGTTTTTACAGCAACTGTTAGGCAAGATCAATACTTAAAGATTGCTGAAGAAAAAAATATTCTTCTTGTTCCGGATGTCATGGATGGCCTTCTACACCATGATCAACTTATGGCGGATACTATTCATCCAAATGACAAAGGGTACAAAATCTTCGCTCAAAAAGTAGCAGATAAATTGTTACCAATTTTTACACTTACACAACCCTAATACATACTTTCCTTGTTAAACCTCTTTAAGACTTTTAGGATGATTTGATACTCTGTTTGGAAGACTTAGATTGCCAAATACTTGATTCTAGTTACCTTAAGCTGATACCTTGAAAACTCAGGAGAAATGTTATGCCTCAAATACAAATGTTTAGGCAGTACATTTCCGATCCAGTTCAGCAAAGTCGCATGGACTCGGAAATTTTATCTGCCATTCATGAGCTTTTGAGGGAAGGGAATGCAAAATTAGACTCTGTCCAAGACTTTATTGGCGCGGTTAGTAAATTTTATTCGAATGATGAAATTTGTGTGTTGGCGCCAGCTTTTTACTCGATTTACCATCAGTGGCTCGTTTATGTGATCAATCAATGTGATCGTTTAATTGAGTTATATCGCATAGAAGAAAGTGCTTTAAAGCGAATGGAAGAGAGTTCGATACCGGGTAATACGGTTGTTATTGAAAAAAAGAAAATTATTCATGAGTTCTATAATGAGCTTCGTTTAAAAAGTTTAAATGAACTTGCTAGTATTCAGAATGACTTTTTCTCTACAAATTAAGAAATACTTGCTGGTGTTCTAAAGAAAATATAGAGCAATGCATTTGCGTAGTCATTTACCCAATATGTAGTTTGTGAGTTTTTCTTTAGTTTCTGGTACAGGACTTGCATCAAAATTGGACTGTGGAGTTCCACATATTTGGGGGCATTGTTTTCATATAGCAAAGCTTCTAAGTTATCTGGAGCTTCACTGTAAAACACGATTGGAATCTGGCTTCTATCCGCCAAGTGATAAATACTTGTTTCCTTGAGCTTCTCTTGGAGAGCAAACTTGAAGCACTCATCGTTTTCAAAATCGTCTCTATTTAGTGGTAATTTAAACCAAAATTCTTCTAAAATTTGTTGATTTAAAACAGTTAGGAATGGTGAAAAGGCAGTTATTACATCCTTTGTATCTAGAGGTGGACATAGGCTATCCACAACCTCAGAAATTTGATTAGGTATTGGTTGTGTATTTTCTAAAATAGTTCCAATGATACTTACATCAGGGTGGTTATTTTCAAAAGCCAATGGAGCACTAATGTGAGCACCTGCGGAATTTCCAGCAGTAATTATTTGATTTAGGTTAATTTGGTGTGAGTCTGCAATATTAACAAGTTTATCTAAGCAGGCAATACCATCATCAATATAATCACTTTTTAAGCTTTCATGTTGTAGAAAACGGTAGGTTGCCGAGACAAAGTGGAATTCATTTTTTATTGCCGTATTCAATAGTTCTTGTGGAAAGTTTTCAGGGTTTCCTTTTTTAAAACCACCTCCATGAAAAAACAGGATTAAAGGAGCTGCTTTATTCACCTTTGGATTTTTATAAAATAAAAAGTATTGTTGAGAGTGCTCCCCATAAAACAATTTTTCAGGTACTATGCTCAAATCCCACCTCCCTACTGATTATGAACTTGTATTCTCTTTTTTAGAAAGATCTTTGACTTCCATTAATTTTATTTGACCATCAGCTTCTTTCTTAAAGGTAAGACTCATTTTCCATTTGATACGTCTGGGATTAATGTTACTACCTGTTCGTAGCATGATACGGCAACTTGCTAAATATATGTTATCAGCTAGCTTGGTGACCTTTTCTGTTATCAATTCAGCACTATGATACTTTTCTTTACTCATTGTTCCAATGAAGGCCTTAGCTGCATCTTTGCCCTTCAATTTATTTTTTGAACCAAATGCAATATAAGTAAAGTTCTTAGTCATGTACTTTGTTAACTCTTCAGGCTTTCGGTTCGTGATATGTTTTTCTAAATGCATCACTTTGATCTTTATATCACGAGTATCAGATTGAAGTAAGCTACACCCCGCAAAAAGTGTAACCATAAGGCATAAAGTAATATTTTTTATAAACATATTATTTCTCCAAGTTTTGCAGGATTTTATTATAAACTTCCTGCTTCCAAATTCTACTATTAAAGTTATGGGTTGCTTTGTCGATAATTTCAAGTTTTAATTGTTGCCCATTTTGTTGCTGATATATCTTTTTAAAGTATTCAGCAGAGGTACTATATTCCGGATCTGCGCTTCCGTAAAACAATTGTAGAGGTATTTTTTTATCAATAAAATTAATTAAAGGCTGGTCGTTTTGAATTTGAGGTGCAGAACAAGCATTTGTTGTGGGCTCTTTGGGACTTTGATCCCGGTTTTGTGCAGAAGAACTATTGAGCACCTTAGCTACACCACCCAAGTCAATTTCACCCTTAAACAGGCGCTTCCAAGTACTACCCATGAGAGCTTTCTTAAAATATTGTCTTAAGAAAAAATTACGGCGCTTTTTATCACGTAAAAATTTATCTGTTTCCCCAAAAGGGTACACCGATAAGCCAGATATCCCTTCACAATCTTTAAGTTCTTCTGCTATCCCCATTGCTACATTTGCGCCAGAGCAAACTCCCACAAGGTAAACCTTTTTTATTCCTGTATTAGCCTTAAAATATGAAATGAAGTCTAAAACATTTTGCCCCATACTTTGTAGGCTTGCTTCTTCATACTTACCTTCAGACACCCCGCGGTGGGCAAAATCAAAACGAAGAGAAGGAAAACCATGAGCTCCAAATTGTCGGCTCATTTCAGTAATTAATTCATGTGGGCCACTTCGGCAGCCGCGCCAACCATGTAAAAATAAAATCCCTGTCTCTTTAGTTGATACAACTGGTGTAATTAAGTTACCGAGAAGAGTTTTATTTCCAGAATGCAGGTCAATCACTTGTTCAGAAAAAGAATCTGTTTTGAAATATTTTTCTAGCTGAATCATGGCTTTCCGGGGTAATGTTTTTGGAGGAAGTTACTTTGAATTTTATAGGCATCTTTTGCTTCAGGGCTATCAACATATAGAACAAAATTATGGCCTGCTAAAGGAATAATAAAATATTCTACCTCCTTCTTATGCTCCCTGAGCTTTCCAACAAATTGCTCATGGCTATAATGGTAGGCTGAACCGTTGTAGCCACCTCCCATAAATAATAAGAGCTTTGCATTCATATTAACAGCCTGGTGCGTTACACTACGTTTCATTAAACCACTTAGTTGCTCACTTGCTGGTTGTTCTAGGAATTCATCCCAGCTACCCCATAAGTAACTTTTATTCCGGGTAGATCGACTCGCTTGTAAACGCTCCCAATAAAAGCGAAATGGGTTGGTCATCCATGCATCATAGCTCACCATTACTTTGGCTCGAGTATCACGCGCACATGCTAATAAACCTGCTCCAGCACCAAAGCTGTGTCCAACAATACCATAATCTAGGCTATCTATATCTATTTTTTGATGACCAGCCCAAGCATTTACAAGTGAGATTATGTCCTCTGGTTCTCCAAGTAAGTTTTCTATGTCTCCTTCACTATTATAATTTTTTACACCTTTAATATCACTCGTGAATTGAGGTTCCCCTCTAAATGAAGGAGCAATAATATCATAACCTTCTTCTGCTGCCAATCTTTTCAACCAATGGATAAAATGAACTGGAATACCATATGCCGCTCCATGAACATAAACTAAAAGAGGGCGTTGCTTTTTATCTTTATGGGTCACGCTTAGTCCATAAAGATTTAGTCCATTTAGTTCATAAGATAAACTGTGACAAATCACTTTATTATCAAAGGTAGACCAGGAGGGAGCATAGGGTAAATCTACCGGAATTTCTTCAAGGATATTTAAAGGTATTTGTTTAGGAACTTCCTTGAATGTAGGTGCAGGCAGTGCTTTAAAAGTTTTGTTGTTTAGAGTGTTTAAAATCTTCAGGTACTCCGTGGCCTGTTGTTCATAGTTTTTACTTCTTAAATCTAGCCAAACTTGAAGAGGTACTTCAATATCCTTTGCTTCATCAAATGAACTTTCTAAACGATAGGCAAAATCGCTATGCAAGTTAGCGACTGCTTCTCGCAATTGATCTTCATTGGAATAGGCTGATAAAATAAGGCTACTTAAGTAACAAAGTATGAGTTTTTTCAAATAAAATTTTTGGATATACATAGTCCGTCATCCCCCAAAATGGTTTTTGTTTTACGATTGAATATTCAAAGTTTTTGTTTTGGTTAAATAGTGTTTCTACAAAGCTAGGTATTCTGGCACCTGCCTGACATAGCATGATATGGCACTGGGTCTCAGAAGTATCTACAACAAGAGTGGCTTCCAAGCTTTGAATACTTTTGCCTAAAGTTGGTGTTAATTCGAAACCGTCAAGGTCAACATTATTGCCTGCAGCCCAAGTTTCTTCAAAGGTTTCAAGGCTTGAAACAGCACCCCCTGCACTCATCATTTCTTTGACCTGCTTACGCCGGATCCATTCATCCAAAATTTTTGAACCAGATTCATAAGGAGCCCAAAGAATAGACGACTTAACATATGGTAAACTAAGTAAAGTCTTATTAAGAAGTATATTTGCTGATAGTCGTGTACCAAGCAGGTTAATGGGAAAGTCGCTTGAAGATTCTACTTGTTCTATAAATTGTTGGAGATATTTTTGCCATTGTTCAACGGAGGTACATGGAGTTCTTTGAGCTTCTCCAATACCAGGCAGATCAATAATAAAAATATTGAACTGACCATCTAGGAAATCTACAAAACTACGATAAGCGCCCAGAATATTTTTACGCTCTTCGCCAAAGGGATTTACGAAAAGCAAATTCTCTTTTGCATCTGCAAATATAAATTGCACAACATAGGCTACATGATCACCTAAGGTAAAATATCCATGGTTCGATTGCACATTATCTCCAAGTTTTCGTTTATGAAAAATAACATTTAAACAATCTTTAGCTAGGAAACTTTATGAAATGAAAGAAATTAAAAAATTCTTCTTTCACCGGACTCACCAGACAAAATAGAGTTGACATTCTCATTGAAAAAATTATCCTCTTCTGGAATTTCAAAATAGGCCGATGATTTGAGATATAAGTAACGATCTCTATTATCTTTAATATAGCTTTTCGTTATTAATTTTTGAGATAAATATTTGACAATAAAGTGAGCACACAAGTCCAGACGAAAAGTCTGAATCTCCTTTTGAATTTGTACTTTTTAAGTAAGCAAATGCTCCATCTAAATAGTAACTTAATCCAGCTGGTTTCATATAGGTAAAATCTTCTGAAAGAAGCTCGCCCAAATTAAGCATCTCAACAATGTCTTTGTTTGTTTTACCCAAGAAGTTATTCAACATCCATTCGGTATCATTACAAAGAAAGTCTCCTTTACCTGCAAGTTGTTTTCGCGATGGTGGAAATCTATGCTTTGCTTTTTTTGACACTCTCAATTACCTCGGAGTTTTTTGATATTTCTTAATAAGGAAACGGTTTGGAAGAATATGTTTTGCTAGGTTTGCTGGGAGTATGGGATTACGCCCTGTAATCTGACTATGAATTATTTTTGCAGCTATAGAGCTAAACAAGATACCCCTAGAGCCAAAGCCGGAACATATATATAATCCATCTTGATATTGTGCACCTGGATAATGCGATGCAGCTTTGCCAAAGTGAAGTTCACTATATTCCTTCCTATGAAATGCGAAGTCGGGTATTGGTCCAATTACTGGAAAGTGATCAGGTGTTAAGCAACGAACTGCTACGCGTGTTAATAAATGTGGCAGTATCTTTTCTACAGAATCACTGAGGCAAGTAGGAAAGTGTTTGATAAATTTTTCTAGTAACATGATAGAGTCACTATGTCGAAGGTCATGTTGATTATCATCCACATCAAATGTTGCGCCAACAAGAAGCGACCCATCTTTTTGCGGAATTACATAATGTCCATAATTAATAGTATGTGGGATACTTTTTTTAACAAATTTTTCCGGGATGACAACAAGCTGTCCTCGAGCTGGACGG
This sequence comes from Lentisphaeria bacterium, assembly GCA_022447755.1. Lineage (GTDB taxonomy): Bacteria > Verrucomicrobiota > Lentisphaeria > JABSQK01 > JABSQK01 > JAKVBE01. The sequence goes on from JAKVBE010000017.1 coordinate 102,593, forward strand.
AATGGAATAAAGTCACATTGCTCAAATTGCTTTGCATCAAATGCATTGGCAATGATCACATGACTAAAGGAGTACGTTTTGCCTTGTGGGTCGGTAATGTGCCAATTTTTGTCTACTTTAGTTATGGAATGAATAGCTGTTTCATAGTGCGTTGTTACTTGACTTGCCTTGAGTAAGTTTTCGCATAGTTGCTTAGGGCTTGTTGAGAGTCCTAAAGGAAAATGCGCTTGTGCAAGTAGTTCCAAGTCATATTCTGGTGTTACTGCTTCGTGAAGCCATGCATCAGGTAGCCTTTCTATAGCTGCTTGTAGTTTTTGTGCTTTGTTGGGCGAATATGCACGGTCTTCAACTAGATTTTCAAAAGTGATATCTAAGTCCTTCAATTCTTGTCTTATTAAGGGAAGGGCGATTTCACCAAGGCTCGCTAAAGGATCTTCTTGTTTGGCTAGTACGGGTAAGATCATCCCTGTTGGATTACCTGAGGCACCACTCGCTGGTGCGGGGCCTTTGTCAAAAATATGAATTGATGCACCTAGGTTTTGTAATTCATAAGCCAATGAAGTACCAGCTAAACCTGCTCCAATAATAGCAATATTTTTGACACTGGGTTGAGATTTGGGAATACGAAACCAAGGAGCAGAGCCAACATTTTGATAAAGTGCACGTTCATACTTACCAACAGTCATGTGTTTTTTATGTGCATAACCTTTGACTCGTTCGATGGCAAACCCTTCTTCAGCAAGCCCACGGCGAACATCACCTACAGCAGTAAAGGTTGCTAGTGTAGTATTGTTATGACTATGGCGTGCCATCTCTCGGTACAGCTTTGCATTCCACATACTCGGATTTTTACTGGGCGCAAAACCATCCAAATACCAAGCATCTACTCGTCCATCGTAATCATGCCAAACGTCTGTAGCATCTCCAAGTAATAGAACCAAGCGAATTCGTCCACCTTCAAAGTCAATGATTTGTGTACCGCGCTTAAGAACTGGGAATTGCTCGCATAGTTGTTGTGAGACATCTGCAACTTCTGGAAATTGTTGGTGTGCCTTTTTAATGGTTTCTACATCCAGCAGAAACTTCTCGCAAGAGACAAAAGTTAGTGTGGTGGTTGGTGTTGCGTTTTGTTTAAATGCGAGCCAAGTTGCGAGGAAATTGAGTCCTGTACCGAAGCCAGTTTCGCCAATTACCAACTCACCTGGTTGTTGCAGTCGTTCTGTAATATGATTACCTTGCATAAACACATAACGTGTTTCTTCTAAACCATTATTCTGGTTGTAGAAAACATCATCAAAACCATCGGAAATGAGTGTCCCATTTTCCGACCAGCTAAGATTTAAGTCGTTTGATTCAGATGATTGATCAATCCCAGGCATAATCCAATAATTCGTGGTCCGGATTATCACGGACCGCAAAATCTTTTTCCCATTGGTTGGAGAAGAGAACCATTAATTTATCAAATTGATCAAGCATAAATTTGGCATTGAATGGTTTCTTAAATGTTTCTTTGTCACCGCGTAACCAACATGATGCAGTAAAGGGCAGGTTTTCTAAGCGAGTTTCCACCTTGTATTCATCCTGTAAACGGTATTGTAAAACCTCAAACTGAAGTCGGCCTACTGCTGCTAAATGATATTCATTGGTATAAGAATCAACTGGAGTTAGCAGCTGAATCGCACCTTCTGATACGAGCTGTTCAATCCCTTTGTCGAGAGATTTACGACGGCTTGTGTCCACACAGCGTACAGTAGCGAAAAGTTCGGGTTGGAAAGCAGGTAGCTTCTGAAAACGCAAGGTTCCTTTTGGAGATAAACTATCTCCAATAGCAAAGTGACCTGGGTTTGATACACCAATGATATCTCCTGGGAAAGCATCATCAATAGTTTCACGGGAGGTGACAACCATATTGCTTGGTCGAGCCAAACGGACTTGTTTACCTGTTCGGTTGTTTTTGATGGTCATATCACGCACAAAGGTACCAGAGTTTACACGAATGAAGGCAACACAGTCACGGTGACGCGGATCCATATTGGCTTGAATCTTAAATACATAGCCAGAAAACATGTCATCTTCTGCTTCAACTGTGACCTCTTCATCCTGTAAATTCTTTGCCTTACGATCTCCTGGACAAGGTGCAAAGTTTACAAAGAAATCAAACAATAATTCAACACCAAAGTTGGTCATAGCTGATCCAAAAAATACTGGTGTTACTTCACAATTTAAATATGAATCTCGTGTGAATTCGTTACCAGCTTCTTCTAAAAGTTCTAGTTCTTCAAACACCGTTTCAATATCTAAATCTGTAGCCTTTTCATGACCTGCTAAATCTGCACGATCTACAATATCTAACTCAGGTTTCAATGAACCTGCTGCAGCTAAACGAGTGAAAAAATGTGCTTTATTATCTGGTCGATTATAGACTCCTTTAAATCCTTTCCCATAACCTAGTGGCCAATTAATCGCAGAAGCTTGAATACCCAGAGTTTCCTCTACCTCTTGCATTAAATCAAGTGGATCTTTACCAGATAAATCGAGTTTATTAATAAAAGTAATGACAGGGATGTTGCGTAATCGACAGGCATCAAACAACTTACGTGTTTGTGCCTCAACCCCTTTTGAACAGTCTATGACCATGATTACTGAGTCTGCTGCAGTTAGTGTACGGTATGTATCTTCGGAGAAATCTTGGTGACCCGGCGTATCTAATACATTGATGACGCAGTCTTTATATTCAAACTGCATAGCAGAGGCCGTAATTGAAATACCACGCTCTTGCTCCATGCCCATCCAGTCTGAAGCTGCACCCTTGTTCGCTTTACGACCACCAACCATTCCAGCTGTTCGAATCATACCAGAATATAATAATAGTTTCTCTGTAAGCGTCGTTTTACCAGCATCCGGGTGACTGATAATTGCGAACGTACGACGTCGCTTTATTTGTTCAGTAAGTTTATCACTCATAGTATTTTACACCAATCATAAGTCAGTTTGAAAGTCTTTTCAGGTAAACAAAACAGCCACCTTATTAAAATAGGAATAAGGTGGCTATCCAATTGGGTCTATCAGTACTCGTGGTGACGCAACCCCGGGACTTCTGAAAAAACCGTCATGTTAGTCCCTAAAGTACACCTTTTTTCTATTTTATCACAAAAAAATGAAAATTTCTTAACCTTTTTAGCAAAGCAGATACAAATGAGTTGAGAAATTAAAAAGGCACCGAAGCAAAACTGCTTCAGTGCCAAATTAAGTTTTCCTCGAACGAGTTAGAAAACTTAAATCTCAGAAATTTTCAAGACCTTTTAAAGGATAGCAAATTTACAAAAAATCAAGGTTTATGTATCGTTTCCTTACCTTGTACGATAAACTTTGGATGAAGCATGTTTTCTTTGGAGAAGATTTCTGCCCATTCTTCCTCAGTAATTAAATTTTGTTCAACAACTGCAATTTGATGAACAGATACATTTCTTTTTAATGCTTCTTTAGCAATTTCCGAGCATTTTTCATATCCAAGAGACGGGTTAAGTGCTGTTACAATACCTATACTATTCATGACATGACGGTTACAAACTTCTTCATTTGCAGTAATGCCTTCAATACACAGGCTTTGCAATGTTCTACATGCCCGGCTAAGTAGAAGCATATTATTAAATAGGTTGAAGGCAATGACTGGCTCCATTACATTCAGCTGAAGCTGTCCTGCCTCAGCAGCCAATGTAATGGTGACATCCGTACCAATAACCTGATAGGCAATTTGGTTAACAACCTCTGGAATTACTGGATTAACTTTACCAGGCATAATTGATGAACCTGGTTGTCTTGGAGGCAAGTTAATTTCATTTAAGCCTGCTCGAGGACCTGATGAGAGCAATCTTAAATCATTGCATATTTTAGAAAGTTTAATTGCAAAACGTTTTAGCATTGAAGACATTTGTACATAAGCACCGGTATCTGAAGTGGCCTCAATCAAGTCCGGTGCGAGTGTTAATGGAAGTCCAGTGAGTTCTGCTAAATGATTTGTTGCTAAGACAGGATATCCAGATGGTGCATTAACTGTCGTTCCAATAGCTGTAGCACCTAAATTAATTTCAGACATTAAAACTTGAACATTCTGAGTACGGCTAACCTCCTCTCTTAAATTATTTGCAAATCCTCGAAATTCATCACCCAAGCTCATCGGGACAGCATCTTGTAGCTGCGTTCGACCCATCTTCAAAATACCCTCAAACTCATCTCCTTTTACTTTTAAGGCTTCGGCTAAATTGTGAATGTCTATAATCAATTCTTCAGAGTTATTGATTAGTGCTACACGAAAAGCAGTAGGGTAAACATCATTCGTTGATTGAGAGCAGTTAACATGGTTATTAGGGTGAATAATATCATATCTACCTTTGGGATATCCTAAAATTTCTAAAGCTCGATTAGCAATGACTTCGTTGGCATTCATATTTACTGAAGTACCTGCACCACCTTGAATCATGTCAATAGGAAATTGATCATGAAGCTCTCCCTCAAGAATTTCTTCACAGGCTTTTATGATGGCTTCTGCTTTATCTTCTTCTAAAACACCAAGATCACGATTTGCTAATGCAGCCGCTTTTTTCGTTAAGGCTAAGCCATTTATCATGTGGGGGTAGCGGTCTAAAGTAAGGCTCGTAATCTGAAAGTTCTCGATTGCGCGAACAGTTTGAATACCAAAGTAGTTTTTATCCGCAATCTCTCTTTCACCTAAAGAATCATGTTCCTTCCTTTTCATAAGAGCGCCTTTCAAGTACTGTTGGTGGTAGGATTTTATTTTTGCGAAATGCATCTAACACGCGCAATGTGATATCCGAAACTAAAGGTTTTTCATATTTTGTATCAAGAACATAAACTTTACATCTTAATTTGATGCAAAAATAACTTTCAATAATTTCTTGGCTTACGAGTACTTTGATTGGTTTGTTTAAATAAGTATAACGACAGCTAGCTGCTGCTTCCATAATTATATCGTGAGCTTTGTATACATCTTGTAAAATTCCTATATGAAAATCAATTCCAACATGCATATCTAACGCCCCATAATTACCTGATTTGGTAATTTCATTTAAAAACTGGTTATTGGGAATAGTGACAACGTCATCATCTAATGTATTCATCCTTACAGAACGTAAACCAATTGAAATAATGTCACCATATTGTCCTCCAAAGGCTACTCGATCCCCAACTTGAAAGGGGCGGTCAATCATCACCATTATACCTGCAATAAAAGATGCAACTAGATCCTTTAAGGCAAAGCCAACAGAGAAAGCCAGCGCACCACCAATGAGCGTTAATACAGTATTGTCAACATCAATACTTAAAGAGAAAGTACCTACTGTAATCACAACATATATAATAAATCTGGCCAATGTCTCAAGTTTTTGAAGGACTAACCTTCTTTGTGGGAATTGAGTTGAGATCTTGGTGACTGTGTTGTGCATGACTCGCATAAAAAGAAATGCTATCATTATGAATATTATAGAGTAGACGACACCTTCCCAACGAATAAGGTTTGTGAGATGGGTCAAGGTTTGCATATCCAAGCCGGGACTATCCTCAGCAAGAATTCCGGGACAATGCGTAAAGATCAAAGTAAATAAAATGAAGCGTACAAATTTCATGATAGTAGATGCTTCCTTTTTAATACATTTGTTACAGTGCGGTACCAATGCCAAGAGATTTGATAGTGGCATGATTCCGTCTCGATAATGATTCCATCATCTGATAACGATTTTAACAAATTTAAAATATGGTCTTTGGCTATTCCTGTAGCAGAAGCTATAGAATTAATATGGGCAAGCTCCATTTGTAAAATTGAACGAAGTATAATTAATTGAACAAGTTCTTTTTTATCAATATGATCTATATTTTCTGGCTCAAATAAACGAACGACTATTTTCCCATTGGATTTTTTATATAAAGATAAACTCCATAGATGCAACGCTACACCTGGGTTCCCCCCAGAGTATTGTTCTAAAATTCGAGCATACTGATATAAGGGTTTGTCTTCCTCATCGAGTTCTTGGGAGTCAAGTTGTGTTGGTAGCTTCATCCCTGAAAAATCAGGTTTTATATCACCCAAATCATTTCGTTTATCAATCAAACCTGCCAATTGAGTCGCCTCCCATTTAGGCAAATAGAGTTCATTATGAAACTTAAAACGCTCACCTCGGGCTTTGTCTACAAACTGCCAAGAACTTAAATTGGAAGATAAAATCCATTTTGCCTTATTTCCATTTCGCATAATACGTGTTAAAATTTGAAGATTTTCTAAACCTCCAACAGATGGTGAAATCATACGACTCATATGATATAAAAGAAAAATGCGATCGGTCTTTTTAAGTTCAATATAGGTCTTTATTAAGTTTGGTTGTCCTAGTTCCTTTTGGATAAGTGATAGAGTTTCAGATAAATTTGGCGAAACTTCAATTTTAATTGCTTTTTGCTCATAGCTATGATAAATATGGTTCAATAATGTCGTTTTACCGCTTCCTCGTTCACCAATAAGAATGGAGATACTACCACGTTTCTTTTGCAAATAATTCATTAATATATCTAGTTCATTTGCTACAATATCCCTCTCTATACTTCGAGTACGATTATTTTCAGCAAAAACTTCGACTTCTTTACCCTGAAGACGAGTGAGTTCATTTGTATGGTTTGAGTATTGTGCCTGCCTTTTTATTTCCATACGAAAAAGATAGGCCACGAGTGCTTTGAATGTATCACTTTCTCCACTCATAACTAAGAAAAGACGTAGTGTTTGGATCATTGAAATATAAATTACGGATAAAATTAAAGCCGGAAGTTTGAAGGATTTTTTTATGTTTTGTCGCAACCAAAGGATATAACTATTATTACCATATTCAGGTTGCTGAATGATACGCTGTATTCGTTGTTGCCACCAATACAGAGCACGGACACTAATTGCAAGTAATAAGATTATATAGATGAACTTAACCCAGTAGGATAAACTTCCGTTTGTAAGATTATAATTTTTAAGGAAACCACCAAGCACTGTAAATGTAACAATTAGCAAACCGAAAACTTTGACCGTTTTTTGCCTTAACTGGCGAGTCATTTTTCTACGGTTATCCAGCATTGAATAGCGCTTGTTAACTGCTAAAAAGAAACAAACCAGCGCGTTACCTAACAAAGAGGCGGTAATTAGGTAAGTCACGGGGCCTATATCGCTTATATCAAAAGGTTTGCCCACAATAATGATAAAAAAGTAAGTAAATAATACCAAGGCAATAGGCTTTTGTAATTCATAAATGAACCATGGAGTTGCTCGCCAAATTGGTTTTGCAAGCATATAGTCACTTCGGTCATATGACTTGAGGAAATTGCAAAGCTGCTTTCGCCAAAAACGAAGTCCATACCACCAAGCAATTAAGTAAATAAAAGAAAACAAAAATGGTAAAATATAGAATCTTGATTGACTTTTTACTTTTTCGATTTGTTCTTCAACTTGGACAAATACATAGCGTTGTGTTAAATGTAAATAATTCAGCTCTAATGAAGCTTCTTGAAATGCCTTACGACCAAAACCATGAATGGATGCTCGTTCTAGTTTACCAATATGAATGATTAATTCATTACGAACATTTATCTGTTCTTTTAATCTCTTGTAGCTACTCTTTCTGTCTTCAACATTATTTTTATTTTCTGCTTCTAAAGCAATTTCAAAATCTTGTATTGCTTTATCTAGTTTTTCTTCAGATCTCTTAAAATAACGATTTGCTTCTTCAGTATTTATCTGCAAAATCTTCTTGTTGTAGATTAGGTTCGCAACCTTTACTTCTTTGTCTTTGCTTTTTTCAGCTAATTCAACTTCTTTTGAAGAATTCTCACTTTTGCTAGAAGTTTTGTTATCTACCTTGGTATCTGAAGGCTTTTCTGAACTAAGATGAATTTTAAATGACTTTTCTTCCACTTTACCAATGGATACATTACCTTCTTCATCTTTTACTAGAGGTGGTTCATCTTCAGCATAGCCAATAAAGCAGAAACCTAGACATAATAAAAATGTATGTAAATAATTTTTAATATTCATAAAAAACCTATTAATTATCTAAAGTCTAGTACAACTGGAGGATGTGTCAACTACTAGATACCTAATTGTTAAGTTCAAATGATCAACTTATGTTCATTTTATTGAAACTAGATCTGAACATAGTACTTTACATAATAAAAACTTCGAAATAGCTTATCAAAAACTTATATATGGAAAATAATAAAGATGGAAAGTACTTTTATTGTGCTATCAATTGGGATCGCCTTATTAGTTTTTTTATTAGTCATTGCACTCTTTACGGTTATTTGCTTTTTTCTTTTGGGTAAAAACGCATCTGCTGCTGAGGTGGAAAAAGAAGTTGTAAATGGCTTTGAACAAGAGTGGTCGATTGCTCTTAAAGCTGCTAGACAAAAAGATCTGGTGGCAGAAAATCTTTATGGACAATGGAATATAGATGGTACTGCAATTCCAGCAGATTTTTCAGTGGAATTTAATGAAGATGGCACGGTTGTAGCATCCTGCAATTTCAAGGGCAAATTTAAAGTGAAAGATGGCTATTTACACGTGGACCCAAACCTATCGAAACTAGTCAGTCCACCTAAGGTTCCAGTTAAAATTGAAAATGGGAACCTTTTACTTGCAGATCCAACCACAGGCGAATATCTGTTTAGTTTAAAATCCTCATTAAAAAAATAACTATTCGTTCAGTGATTGATTTACAACCCATATATGATGTATTTTCTGTTTATAAACGTCCCAGAAAGATTGATGGATGTGCTTGTTGTTTAGATTTGAAAGTACCCAAAAACTTAACGACCAAAGATTTACGAAACTTAGATACTGATGATCTTGGCCGCTATAGCTCAAGTGTTTTTTTAGAGGTCGATGGTACTGACTTTCGCTATTTTTTACCTCGTATATTCGATCTTTTGATTCAAGACTACTTCTTTACTGATGCAGAAATTGTCTTGCAAAAATTAAGTTTAGCAGATTGGCGAACATGGCCTAAACAAGAACAACAAGTTATTGATACCTTTTGCTTGAATTATTTCGACGTGATTTTAGAGAAGCTTGAAGAAGAAGATCCTTGGATAGATCCTGATACTTGGCTTTGTGCTGTTGCACGAGCACAAATTGATTTGAAGCCATACTTAACCCTTTTAGAAAACGATCTTGAAGCTATGTGTGACTTTCATCAAGAAAATCACGAATCCTTAGCACATGGAAAACTCGCAAGCGCTTTCTGGGATGATGCCCCCGATGCGATGCAAGAGGTTATGTCTTGGATACAACAAAAAAAAATCCAACAACAGATTATGGATACATACGTAAAACGATATGAATCATAAGACTGGTTGTTTAACTTCTTGATTTATAATCATTAAAGGGCTTTCTCTCTGTCGCTCGGTTACAGCGGTTTGGCCTTAGATACTCTACTGTCTTCATGAGCCTACCTAGTTTAAGTAAAGATAATTATAGAAATTAGACTTGTTATTGCAAAAATGTGATCTATAATGAAACCCACATAACAAGTTAGGTAGAATGAGAAAGCTATGAAAAAACAACAATTTAACTTTACACTAATTACAGGGCAGGTGGTCAACGATAACGATGTATTTCGTTATGGAAATCAGGATTGCTCTTCGATTCCTTTTATAATGGTCACGTCGAATTTTTAAGCTCCGAACACGAAAACTTCACTAAGGATAAAATGTACCTCGATTAAGATTGAATAATTTTCCCTTTTAAATTTAGAGATTACCACTATGCTTTTAAAACGATTTGCTTTTATTACAAGCCTCTTGCTCTGTTTATCCCCTTTTGTTTATGCGGAGGACTCGGCACTACATATTTCTGGTACCCTCGAAAAAGAGTGGAGTACAAAGGGGTCTGTAATATGGGATGCCGCCACAACAGATAAGCAAATTATCTGGGGTACAAATAAACAAATGATTAAAACTATCGGTTTTGTTGATCTCCTTGTTTCCTCTACCCCTGGGAATATTACTATTGAGGCCCAGCAAGTACCTACCTTCACCGATTCAACGGGGAAAGTACGTAAAAGTCCTCCTACCAAACGCGACACAATTGATGGCACCAATGCCCACGGCAATGGTACCTTTGCCATGGCAAAACCCATCCCCTTTGATCACCGCATCGACGGAACGCCCCTCGGCTTAAAAATAGTCAATGAGGAAACCCCGCTTGGTAATTCCAACCGCTATTCCTTTCAATTTATGGGGATTCGCTTTGACAACACGCCCGCAGGGCGCCTCGTTTTTGTGTACGAGATGGGAAACAGCAAGAACGATGATACCCAGTGGTTTGTCAGCGATCTCGATTCGCCCATTCCCGGAGCCCCCTGGCACCCAACCGATGGATATGAAGACGGCCCTATACCCTTCACTCATTTGCGAAAGATCGTGCTTTTGCAACTCGAATCCTTCGATGACCCCCGAGATCGCATCCCCGCCAAGCTTACCCGTAATGATATCACCATTGACAAGGATGCCTCCGACATGACCTGGAAGGAGATCAACACATGGATCTTCGAAAATATCAATGATGAAACTGTCACTACCGAACGCCCCTTTTGCATCCTGCTGCCTTCTGGACTCATTGGTAATGAAATGGGTGAACTCAAGGCAAGCCCATATGATAAAAAAAGCTGGGGTCTTGCAACAAATAAACTCACTGAAGGTCGCAAGATCTGGCTTATCGGCAATGGTGAAACGCGCATCCACAACCTTAACCTCCTTTGTAGTAATATTGGAGTTCTCTTTTGCCGTTTCGGCCGTAGTGAGACAGAAATCAGTCACCTGCCAAAGAATCTTAGTCATACCGCATTTATCGAACTTAATTACAAAATAAAAAACATTGATATTCGCAATAATTGGCTTGAGAACCCCGATGGAACCCTTTTCGGAGGCATCTACCTCCGAAGCGCTAAAGCATTTACTATCCTCGACAATATAATCTCCGGAACGGGCGCTGGTATTTCAACTCCCGGTAATGCGGAGCTTACTCAGGGAGTCATTGCCCGCAACTGGATTGCACGTGGATTTGACGGTATCCAAATGTATGGTGGCTGGCGAGATGTAATCATCGCCTACAACCATCTCAGTTCCGCCTGGGGATTCCCTAATCGAGAGTATATGGATCCCGATCACCTGGGCTCTCCCCTGCACAGCGATGATTTCCAGATTCAGGCTAACTTTTCAAAAATCAAGGTTCATCGATATCAAATCTTCTCAAATTTCAGTCAGTATGGCCCC
>JAKVBE010000018.1 GCA_022447755.1 Lentisphaeria bacterium
CATTTTCTGCGACTCATATTGATTTCTCCTTTTAGGTACTATACAATAAACACGCTCTCTTAAATGGGGGCAATATACTATTACTTTTAAGATAGCCTCTATTAGATGGAATCCTTTACTCAATGTTAATATTGATTTAATTGTGCAACAACTAATAAAGCTCGGCCTTAAGCCGTCTTAGATTAAGTTTTTTACTTGGTATTGCTGACAATACCATATTGATGTTTATGACAAATAACGGAATTTACTGCAAATAGAAGGTTCCAGGTATGTTTACAGTAGGACTTTGCGGCATCAAAGATGACTCCTGCGATTGTGGTCACCGTGTACCATTTTTTATATATTGGAAAAATGGGAATTTATTAAGTCCTCGTGAGATTCCCAAACTGACGGTTTTTTGTGGATTTTATGCCAAAGTTGATTGACCTATGTGGACTGGATTCTCTAAGTGATATGGGCTCTGACTTCCATGGGATCTCATTGAAACCAATTTTAACATAAGCGGAATATATACCCAGATCGCACAATTGTAACAGATTCACAGCGGCAACCTTACCCTATGAAATGGCGACAATCATTAGTTATGACCGAACAGTGGCGTTTCATAAATGGAGCAGAACTTTATAATATTATCAATGATCGTGGTCAATGTCATGATATATCAAGTGAATCTCCTGATATTGTTTTAGAATTAAGGATGGAGTATGAAAAGTGGTGGGATATCGTGAGTACACAATTTGATGAAATGATTCCAATTTCCAGCGGTAACCCCAACCAAGAAGTAAGTTGTATTCATTCTCATAACTGGCGACCTATAGATTATCAAAAGACGAATGATCCATTTGCTGCTGAAGATAATGAATACTTAGTGTTTAACCAGTCTTAAATTAGAAGTGGAGCTGGCGATTATGGTTATATTGAACTCAATATAGAAAAAGATGGTGTATATGAGTTTTCCTTACGCCGTTGGCCAATAGAAGAAAGACGTCCTATTCGAGAGGGAATGAAAGATGATGAAACAGGTCATGCAACAACTAGTTTTTCACGCGAGTTTATCATGCAAGAAAATCATCATTATAATCAAGGCAGAGCGGCACTTGATATTACCAAGGGAATCGTTGAAATATACTTTGATGGTGAAGAGGGTCAAAAAATCAGGTACAGGTCTCTGAAGGAGATGAAGAAGATATACTAAATTTATAACTGAAAAAAGGAAAAGCCAAGATGATTTCCTTAATTAAAGGTCCCAACGGTTTTCAAAAAGGGGCCTATTATACTTATATTAAGTATATATCATAGACTCCATAGACTTGTGTTCTTGTTTTAATTATTTGTTAATAAGGGCTATAGTTATAATTGAAAAAGTTCGGCTTATGCGTTTACTTTGAATTAAGTTTTTTTACTTATTCTGCTGGTAACTTTTTTACCAGTATCTGCACTTTTACGAATCATGTCCATAAGTTTGGCAAATCGTAGACCAATTTCAGGTGGGCATGGATTTTCTTGCTTTCCACTGCGAACCCGGATAAATTGCTCCCATACGCCTTTACTTCGTCTTGTTTTTACGGGTTTGAAGTCGCTGCCTTTTGCCTTTTTTATTTCTAGACGTTCCCCCCAAATCCCTGTACGAATAGTACCTTGGTCACCTATCACTAAAACTTCAGAAGAACAATGAAGCGAATCTCCAGCACCTGCAAGTGAGAACATGGATCCATCAGCAAACATACCACTGATTGTTGAATTAATTTCAACAGGTGTTCCGCAATTATCCATTAAAGCCATCACATGCTTCACATCCTGCTGGGCAATATCAACAACGGTATTAATCATATGGGACCCCGTATCAAATAGAAAGCCGCCACCTGAAATTTCTGGGACTTGCCGCCAAGTCCCTACAGTACCTCTTTTCCAACCTTGATATACATTAGCGCTAATTGAAGTTACACGCCCAATTTCACCTTTATTGATTAACTCTTTCGCTTTCTGAATTGTAGGTGACAGACTGCCGGGAAATGCTACAACCAACAAGCGCTGATAACGGTCACGAGCTCGAATCATGCGCTTTGCCTCTTGACCATTAATCACCATTGGCTTCTCAAGAAATACATCCATACCTGCCTTCATACAGTCAAGGGCATTTTCTAGGTGGTAACTGTGTGGTGTCACAATAAAGGCTGTATCGGCCGCACCTTGGGCTTTCACCAGGTCTTTGATAGATACATAAAAAGGTGGGCACCGCTTGCCCGCTTCTGAATAAAGCGCTTGCACAGCTTGAATCGAATGCTCACTCACTTCCACGAAACCAACCAGTTTTGTATTTCGCATGCTTAATATATTTTTTATATGATGGCGAGCCATACTACCTGTGCCGACAACAATTGCAGAAACTCTGGACATATTACGCTCCTATGTTGTTAAACGTATTAATTAAAAGAATATACCTGATCAAAGATGCATGTGAAATTATTAACCTCGACTAATGAATAAATAAAATATTTTTTTGAAAAACATGTTAAAGGGAGCAATGGTTCCTGATATCTGGCACTGAAAGACACTCTAATCCTCTATCCATATCATAAAATATAAAGCCTTAATGATTGATTTTTGAGGTTAAAAATAATCTTTTTCTTTAAATCATGCAAAAAAGGGTTGAAAGTAACAGAAAACAAAGCTACAATGATACCTCGTGATATCATTGATTAGATTTCAACTCCTCCTACAATTAAGGGACATATTATAAAGGTTTATGTAATTATGAAACATTGTTATGTAAAGCGACTTTTTTCTTTGATAGAGTTGTTGGTTGTGATTGCTATCATTGGTATTCTAGCCTCACTTTTAATGCCTGCCTTAAGTCAATCCAAGGTAGGGTCCAAGCGTTTGGCTTGTGCCAATAATTTGAAGCAATTAGGTATTATTCATGTATTTTATCAGAATTCGAATGATGATCAGATTGTGATGGCTTATGCCGATAAGAATTTAATGTGGCAAATAGGTGATAATCGTTCTATTTCATATGATGATTATTTTGCTGAATATTTTCAATTGACCTTAAGCTTTGATCAACAGCGTGAAGATTGGTTACGCAAAAGCTACCCCAATATCGAGCATGGTAGTTTTGACCTATATTTGTGTCCTGCTGACACATTAGAGATTTGGAGTATCCGAACCAACTCGCTACGAAGAACCTATGGAATGGTGGCAGGGAATTGGGATGGGAATCCTCGTTATATGGGGACTTCTATGCAAAATTATTCTGTTAAGGTAACAAAAGTAGCCGAGCCATCTAGTACTTATTTAATGGCTGAAGCTCCAGACCGAGGAAATAATATGGGTAAAGAATACCTTTCGCAAATCTGGACTCCCGAAACGCAGATTTTGGGTGGTGAAACGAATTTACATGGACAAGCAGTTTCTTATAACTATCTATCTGTTGATAGTCATGTTTCATTTGATATGTATGAAGACAATATTGGTTTGAGTGGAACAATCACAACACCGCGGGGCGGTTGGACTAGATACAGTAACGATTAGATAAAAAATATTTAATAAGAAAGGAATTATTATGAAAAAGACTATCAAGTCAATAAGTTTAGGATGCGTAGCAGCTGCGGTTCTTTTTACCTCGAGTCATGCTTTTGCTGGTAAAGATGATGTTGTTGGGATTCACCATTTTAGTGAATATGGAAAGTATATCAATAAAAAATTAGGCTGGGATGCTGAGTCAGATTCAGAAGAATATTCCTGGGATAAGTCTGCCACTGTACAGGCAGACTCCAGTTATAAAGTAGAAGGGACAATTTCCTATAAGTTTGATATTAATAAAGGTTGGTCTCGTTGGGTTTTGAAAATGAAAGGAAAAAACACAGTAGACTTTTCTCCATACAAGAAGATCAAGTTTGCGATTAGTTCAGATTCAGTAAATGAGCTCGCTGTTATCTTTCAGGACCTAGATAACAACCATAAGAAAATTCCATTAAAGGACTTGGGCTTTAAGAAAGATGGTAAGTTTCACACGATCACAGTCAAGACTTCAGACCTGAAGAAAGCAGGGATTGATTTGAAGAAAATCAATACACTCATTCAAATCAGCTGGGGGGGGATTCAAAAAGGAAGTTTCTTCAATTTAGATGATCTACATTTGGAAAAGTAATTTTGCCAATAAAAATGATGTATTAGAGGAATAAGGAATTTCTCTATACACTTTAATACTTCTTTGGGAAATTTTTGTGTATCGCTTTTCTTTTTAGTCTAAGATAGAAAATTGCAATATTTGAAACATCTATATATCATTTGCTCACGAAATCCTTCTAAAATAGAATTTATACTTTATTCGAAGAGATATACGTTGATAAGAATTTTGTATTAGAAGTTTAAATAATTGCAAAACTCTTATTGTTATCATCATCATTAAAACATCTGCAGATTCCCAGAATTTTTTTTAAATTATATGAAAGACATTAAATGGAAAGACAAGACCTAAATACTGAAATTGGATTGTCTTATGAAAATATACTATCATCCATCATGAATCTATTGAAGTGGTATATCAGAACTCCCAAAGCTATTCAAAAGATGTTACATGAGATTCTTCTAAAGGAATTAATTTGACAGCTTTCATTTCAAATTTCCAAACTAAAGGTATTAACCTTATAAGACTTCTATAACGTTTATTTATTTCAACTCATTTCAGTAAAAAATGTTTATTTAAAAACGATGCGATATCAAGTTTTAATTATTAGACATTCTGAGGTAAAAAGAGTATCTGTGATTAATTTTCATCAGCCAGCATCAAAGTATTGTAGTTAAAAGGACTTACATTTTTTGCATAAAAAATTTGCAAAAGAATAAATGATCGGCTAATTTCCGATTAGGGTTTTTGGTAATGATGTAATATAGAGGGTTTGTGATGCAAAATACACAATTTGTTTTAATGCCAAGTATGGTCAATAAGGCACATCGCTTGAAAGAGCATGAATTTGATTCTGCTGCTAAGTTGAAGAACTTTGGCGTCTGTACACCAGTTTGGACATCTATTAATGATGCCGATAAATTAAAATCTGCTTCATTAGCAGATGTTGTAAGAGCTATGAAAAGTGGACAACTACAAAATGTTCTACTGAATCAGCACTGCACGAAATAATTTTCTATCCCATCCCAAAAGCCTAAGACTATATAACGTTTCTTGGCAGTATGAGCTTCTTTATATAAGTAAACACTTCTGTAATCAACTTCATTAATAATTTTATTTATGATGTTGCAATGTTTTTAATGGGTTTTAAATTTGATAAAATTGTAGACTTAAGATAGGAAATATACTCATGAGAAGTTTAACGATCCCCCACCCTTCAAAGGGTGATTTAGTATCCAATATTGGCATTGGTTGTATGCGATTTGGTAGCGATGTAGAAAATACCGAAAAAGCAGTTTTAGCAGCCTTAGAGTCAGGATATAATTTCTTTGACCATGCAGATATTTATGGGCGTGGGGAATGTGAACGTACCTTTGCCGAGGTACTCAAACGAAACTCTAAAATCACTGAAAATATGGTAATTCAGTCCAAATGTGGGATTGTCCCAGGTGAACGTTTTGACTTTTCTTATGAGCACATCACTAGCTCTGTAGATGGTATTTTACAGCGCCTTGGATTGGACATGATTGATGGTTTGTTATTACACCGTCCAGATATTCTCTGTGAGCCAGATGAAGTTGCACGTGCTTTTGATGATTTAGAGAAGAGTGGTAAAGTTCGGTGGTTCGGTGTTAGTAATCATACACCTCTTCAAATTGAGTTATTAAAGAAATCTGTAGAGCAGCCTATTGTTGTCAATCAGATTGAACTTTCGCTAAAGGCACTTCGAGCATTTAATGAAGGGATTGATTTTAACCGTCAGGGTGAATTTGCCACTACAATGGGAATTTTGGATTATTGTCAGTTAAATAATATTCTAATACAAGCCTGGTCTCCACTCGCTGGGGCTTCATTTACGCCTGGACGTGAGGAGGTTCCAACTGAAGAAATTGAGGGCACTGCTGTCATGGAGCAACTATGTAAGAAGTATGACTGTATGCCTGCTGCAATAAAAGTTGCTTGGTTATTACGTCACCCTTCGAACATGCAAGTGATTATTGGTTCCGTAAACGCCGAACGAATTCAAGCGGCAGCTGAGGGTTCTGACATCAGACTAACTAGAGATGAATGGTATCAGCTCTATATCGCAGCACGTGGAAAAAGACTCCCATAAAATCAGCTAGCGATATTTGACTCTAATCATGCAAAATAGAAATAAGTATAAGCACATGTAGTGATCATTGAAAAACCTATTTTTAGCAGCATATTTTCAGGCAACATAAATAGGAATAAATGACAGTAAGAATTACATTTGAATATGGTTCACTCTTATTAGAGCAACATTCCACGCAAGTCTTGGATTACCTTGAAAAGGTTAGTTATGATCAACGAGTGGATCAATACCGTGCGCAAGCCAGTGACTATGCTTCCATTCGCCGCTCATTGTTTCAACTTGAATCTGAAGTAAATGATGAAGTCTTTGCTTGCACTAAATTTTCTTATGGTTTTCACTCAAGTTTCCCAATGCGAGACTACCAAGAGGAGGCGATTTTTGCTTGGGAGAATCAAGCACGACAAGGGACGGTCATTCTACCAACGGGTGTGGGAAAGTCTTTTGTAGCAGCCAATGCAATAGCACGCAGTGGAGTTCCAGCCTTAGTTGTTGTTCCAACGATTGATTTAATGTTACAGTGGAATCGTCAATTGGAAGCTTTATTTAATGTACCAGTTGGTATGTTGGGTGGAGGAAAGCGTGATTTCCGTTTAATTACAGTAAGTACCTATGATTCAGCTCTTATTCATATGGAATATGCTGGCAATCAATTCCCTTTAATTATCTTTGATGAAGCGCATCACCTACCAGGTCCTACCAGCCGTCAAGCAGCAGAAATGTCACCTGCTCCGTATCGATTGGCCTTAACCGCTACGCCAGATCGAACAGATGGAGAAGAATCCTTTTTATATGAAAATATTGGGCCAATTGCCTACCGCAAAGAGATTGATGAATTTGAAGGTGAGACTTTGTCAGATTACGAAACAGTACGCTTGGTACTAGAACTCACTCCAGATGAAGAACTTGAGTATCACCGCCTAAGGGAAATTTATACCGATTTTCTCAAAAAGCACCAAATTCACTTTGGTGTACAGAATGCCTGGCAACGTTTTTTAATATGCTGCGGGACAGATGTTGAAGGGCCTAAAGCGATGAAAGCCTACCTTGGTCAAAAGAAGCTTGCAAATGGAGGGCGCGCAAAAAAGCAACAACTATGGCTAATTTTGCAAAATCACAAAGATGAAAAGGTAATCATATTTACAGGGTTCAATGATTTAGCATACGAAATTGGTAACTTATTTGGTTTGCCAGTCATAACACATCAGACCAAAGCTGCAGAGCGTAAGTCAATGCTAGAGGGGTTTCGTAGTGGTATTTTTCCATTTATTGTAACTAGTCGTGTTTTGAATGAGGGAATTGATGTACCTGATGCTAGTGTTGGAGTCATTATGTCTGGAACAGGAAGCGTGCGTGAACATGTTCAGCGCCTTGGCCGAATCTTAAGACCATCTGAGGACAAACGGGCAATTTTATATGAACTAGTGAGTAAAAACACCAGTGAATATTACACATCAGAACGACGGCGCCAACACCGCGCATACAAATAAATCTAAAATTTAAGACCAAATACATTTACATAAGTTTTCAAAGAACTCAGTTGTTTGATGTAATTTGAATAATTTTATTTACTTGATATGATACATATAATAATTAAAGGAATTAACTATACATCAACCTAACATTTTAATAATCAATGTAGATGACTTAGGCTGGTCTGATCTAGGCTGTATGGGAAGTAGTTTTTACGAAACAACCCATATTGATGCACTTGCAGCTGAAGGAAGCCTTTTTACCAATGCCTATGCTTCATCTGCTAATTGTGCCCCCTCACGTGCCTGTATGCTAACCGGCCAATACCCAAGCCGACATGGCATCTACACGGTGGGATCAAGTGAACGTGGTGAATCGAAAACACGCAGATTAATTCCAATCGTTAATCAGACCAACTTACCAGAAGGGATGCCAACTATGGCATCTATTTTAAGTGAATTGGGATATGATACAGGTATAATTGGTAAATGGCATATTTCATCCAACCCAAAAGATTTTGGGTTCGAAAGCAATATTGCGGGTTGTCACAAAGGGCATCCAGGCAGCTACTTTGCACCTTATGACAATCCTGCACTGCCTGATGGGCCGGATGGCGAGTACCTCCCAGAACGACTTGCCAATGAAGCATCCGCTTTCATCAAACAGGAACGTGATAAACCTTTCTTTCTATATTATTCGACCTACCTAGTGCACACGCCTATTCAAGGCCGAGATGATCTCATTGAAAAGTATAAAAAGAAGCTCAAAGATGGTCTAGCAACAGAGGGTCATCATAATCCGGTTTATGCTGCAATGATTGAAGCACTCGACAATGCCGTGGGCCAAGTTATGCAAACTTTGGAAGAAGAAGGAATAGCTGATAATACATTGGTAATTTTTATATCAGATAATGGTGGTATTAGGAGCATCTCACATCAAACGCCCTTGCGTGCAGGAAAAGGTAGTTACTATGAAGGCGGTACACGTGTACCATGCATTGCCCGATGGCCTAAAAAAATTCCACAGATGGTCTCCGATTATCCATTTACCAACATGGACTTCCTACCTACCTTTATCAAATTAGCGGGAGGTTCACCAGCAGATTACCAAGCTGATGGTACCGAAATCTCCTTACAACTCCAAGGCAAAAGCAAAGAACTAAAAGACCGTCCCTTGTTCTGGCATTTCCCAGTTTACCTTGATGCCTATGAACCTGCTACAGATGACGGACGTGATCCTCTATTCCGGACACGCCCAGGTAGTATAGTTCGCTTGGGGGACTGGAAGCTTCACCATTACTATGAAGATGGTGCTTACGAATTATATAATCTAAAAGATGATATGGGTGAACGCCATAACTTAATCGATCGTGACCCGGATCGTGCGCAAGAATTAATAAAAGTTTTGAATACACTTCGTCAACAATACGATATGCCAGGGCCATTAGGCCCTAACCCTGAATTCGATGCGACTTATACCAAAGAGCTAGAAGATCAAGTCGTCATCCCCCCTGCACCATCCAGCAACCCAGAGCTCGACTGGTACCGCGTCATGCAATTCATTGATTGATACTTAGCATCAGGTTTACTATTCATATTGAATTTTAATGACAGTTTCGTTAGGTTCTACATTAACTAAGTAGTGATCTGTATATTTTTGTACAGCTAGTATTTTTTCACCTTGTTTTACAGTAAAGTTATCTGTCCTAATACCTTTTAAAATAAGGGTTAGTTTTGTGTTTTGTAATTTTGCGGTTGTATTCTTTAGGCGAATAGAAAATATATTTTTCTTATGTGTTGTTTGAATGTTTGTATTTTTAGCTAGAGTGATATAATCACCAATTCCCGCAAAGGTATCTACCCAGACTTCTTTTTCAATTGTCTTAACATATCGCCAGTGTTTAAAGAGTTCATTAGGATTATCAAATTTGTCATATCCTGAGTCAATCCCATGAAGCATGATCACTTCCCATTTTCCTTGGTCGATCGCTTTTTTAACAACAGCATCCATAGCCTCCTGATTTATTGAAGACCCAAACCCTTTCTGGTAGGTTCTTGAAAATGGAAATTGATAGTGAACGAATGTCTCTAGTTCTTCAGTTCTAGCATTATAGGGATAGCAAAACGTTAAGGGACTGATATTAAGTTTGTTTTGTATTTTTACCTGAGCCTGTAGTATTCTTCTAGAAGCTTCGGCTAAAGACATGTCTCTTAAATTTTTGTGCTCTGGAGAATGGTTACCTATTTCGTGACCTTGAGCAATTACTTCTTCCCATTCTTCCCATGCAATACTCCCCCAATCACCAGGATTCATTTTCTCAGCATCTTTCTTATAGTCTGGAGTGACAGCAGTAATGACAAAAAATGTAGCTTTAAAGTCAAGTTCATTCAAAACTGGGATAGCTTTTGTCAGTTGACAGCGTAGGCCATCATCAAAAGTATAGGTTACAGCTGCTTTTTTATTTTCAAAATAAGGTGCAATAGATACTGAAATGCCGTTCGCATTTAGGTAAAAGGAAGTAGAAATCATAAGTAGTAAAAAGTCTTTTTTGAAGGTCGTAGCTTATTCTTCTTCACCCTCTGCACGCCATTTTTTCATAAAGGGCATTGGTTTAATAATACCTGCAATGATCAATTGCCATGGGTGATAAAATAATAGTGGCAGAATCGCAATTCCAAGGATTTCGGGTTGTTTTGCAAAGTATGCAGATAACAATGGGACACCCATCGCTAAGGTTTTTTGTGGTGCAGTATAGACAATAGAAATTTTTTCAGGTCCACTCAAGTGGCTGATTTTCAGCGCAATGAATACGAATACCAGCAAGATAAAGTGAGTAATAATCAAATAGATAATGGGAATTGCATATCCTGAGAAGTCCTGTTTTATGGATGGGTTAGAGGCCGACCCAGCCATTGTAAAAAATACGATCAATAGAATAAGAAAGTTGCTGAAAGAGCCTATTTTCTTTTTAGCTGCAATGGCCTTTTGCCTGTTGAAATAGCGAAAGACTTGTCCAATGATTAAAGGGAGAACCATGGTAAATCCAAGTCCCGTGATAATTTTGACCAAGACAGACATTGGCATGACTTGCCCTGCTTCTCGCAATAAAACAGATAACAGCAGGGGGGAGATGAAAATTCCTAGAATATTTGATAGTGATGCATTAAAAAGTGTTATAATTGAGTTTCCACCAGAGATTTGTGTAAAAACGGTACAGGTTGATATGGTGGTTGGTAACACAGAAAGCGCTAATAGGCCAATTAGAATTTCTCTAGAGATTTGACCTTTAATCAGTCCGATGGTTAAAGCAAAATAGATAGGAGTTATCACAAAAATGAAAGCTTGTATAAATAAATGAATTTTCCATTTTGACAGACCATTTACCACTGCTTCAGAGGGTAAAGTGATCCCCATACCTAAGAAGATTAATGCAACAAATGAGGTAGTGAGTCTTCCGCCTTCATTCCATGAAGCCACCTGTGGATATAAGCTCCCAACAATAACAACGGTAATAAGCCCAAGCATAAACCATTGCTTTGTAATAAATTTTAACATAAAAAGTATCCCATTTAGCAGGCATAAGATACAATCTTAGTAACAGATTACTAGTCACTTACATTTACTAAAAGATAGGTTAGCATATTTGCCTGCTAAGTAATGTTTTTATCTATTGTTAGAACGAGGTAATAAAGCGACTGGTCATACCGAGTAAAACGAATACAATGCCAACAATACATTTCGTATCCGTAAGGCGTGTTTTATGTAATAATGAACTACAGACTATATCCCACGAATGAACACGAAAAATCTATCAAAAATATTAAGAAAAGAATCTCCTCAATACATAACCACCCAATGACTCAACACTCAATGCTGTATAAGTAATTAGTTTGAATCTCCTCTAACTTATACGTCATAAAAATCAATCTTTCGTTAAAGTATAATTAGGTTTGGGTTGGAAGATATTCCTGGATTGAACTCAGAAAATGTCTTAATGCACGGTCCTCCTCAGGCGTATAACTTTGTGATTCCTGAACGGATTTATAAAAAACACCATGATAGTTAATGTCAAAATATTCGCTTGTTTTTTCAAAAGGTACCTCGAAACCCAATGGTAGTTGTTGGTCTGCCCCTGTCGCAACAAGCCATGCTTGCTTCCCAGCTAAAGATCGGCCAATACCTTTATTCCCCTCCATTTTGGGATGGCTTGAAATCAAATCAGATAGACGATCAAAGAAGATTTTCATTTGGCTACTCATGGAATACCAATAAACAGGAGTTGCAAAGATAATGATATCCGCTTTAACCAATTGACTGGCAACTTCCCTAAATGGATCATCTGCATTTTGATGATGGTAGTCCCAACCCGTCAGGTTATATGAAGAAAGGTCAATCATTCTACCATCTAGATAATGCATACATGTTCGCAATAACGCTGCTGTATTGCCGGACGGATTTGAACTTCCTAAAATACCTATAACACGTTTCATAACGCCCTCTAATTTAATTTACCTCTTAAAATCAATTTACTGAAACATAAATGAAAAACAAGTGGAAGGTTTTTAATCATTTATGTATTTATGAAAATATGATACATTCGTTTTTGGGTTGAATTGCCTGGGTTATGCCAAGTAGAACATCTCAGCTAACTCAATACTAATGGGACTATTATCAGGGTTCGTTTCCATTATATCAGACATATAAGCCCACCATTTTTTTACCACTTCCGTTTCACCTAAATCCTGAGAACCGTTATCACCCGCAACTTTCTGACAACCAAACAAAGTATACGTGTCCTCATCCAGAAAAATACTAAAGTCCGATACACCAGCACCTTTCAGAAGCTCAACTAATTCCGGCCAAATTTCATCATGACGTTTCTTGTATTCTTCGACTTGTCCTGGGTATAGCTTCATCTTAAATCCAACACGTTTCATCATCTACCTCTTATAAATTTTCTACATGTAAAAAAAGTAACACATACTTGAAATAATAAAAAAGGCTAAACAATACATATCGGCATAAAGTCCCATTTAGTTTGAACTTCAATATCTTTCAAAAGGAACCCTAATATAAAAAATCAAAACGTAACCCTCATACTAATTACAGCTTAGGGTTCGAATATTAGGATGTCTTGGTTGCTTCCCCAGTATGGCTCTGTAGCTAAGAATTGCCAGCCGAGGCGTTCGTAGAAGGCACGTTTATCAGGTGTAAATAGGTAAATTTTATCAAATCCTTGTTCTTTAGCATAATTCATAATGGATTGAACCAGTTTTCCCCCTATTCCTTTTTGACGAAAATCGGGATTTACAAATACGCTAGCTAGCCATGGGCTCCACTCTTTATGCGTACTCATATCATGCTCTACAATTGCTGCAGAACCTAATACATGTCCGTCCTCTAAAGCTATATGAATTTGTGGGACCGCATCAGCGCTCAAACTATTGCGCATCCCTGCAATACGGTTTTCAAGCGTATTATCCGGATTCATATACCCCCATTGCTGATGATGCCATTTGGCTAAAGTTTCTAGGTGCTCAGGTACTTCACTTAGCGTTTTAATTTCCATTACTTAAAATATCCTCTATGATGGGTTGAATGTAATCTGCCATTCGCATAAAGCCTAAATCATTTGGATGTGTGCCATCCACAGTTGCCTCATTATCATTGCCTAATAAATGACGTCCATTTAAATAAAATAAACCTTCCAAACCTTCTTGAAGAAGCATATCATGGCATTGCTTCAGTGCCTGATTTTTGGCTTGAACAGATGCTGCAACATCTGTTTTCAGATCAGCATCTTGATAACGAATATTTTCAATGAACAAAATTGGTGTCTTAGGATGTTTTTGACGTAGGATGCGAACAAAATCGGGGCAACGCTCTAAGGTTCGTGTTGCATTATTATTCGGCATCGCATCCAATACAAATAGCCCCACATCTAGCTTCGCTATTTCTTCTGCGATTTCCAAATCCCAATGGGCATTGCCAGAAAAGCCTAAGTTAAAATGATCAATTTGGAGTCGTCGACTAATGATGGCTGGGTATGCCAGCCCGGGGCGTGAAGCACAGCCGCCTTGAACAATGGATGTTCCATAAAAACAGACTGCTTTGTTTAGATGCGAGTTAGATTGGCTTAAATATGCACCTTTTTGAATGCCTAGTTGTAGTTCTTTCACACCATTGTAGAGCGGGAAATACAAAATAAGGTCATGATTTCCTAGTGGGATATTTTTGACTAATGAGACAGTTTCAGAAGATTGAGTAGGTTTTGAACTTGCACACCAGGACCATTTGGCATCTTTTTTCATATATAAGTCAAAACCACTTTTGCCAGTTGCTGACATATGTGGCATGGCAATATTTGCCGTATCATACATGAATTCCCACCGTAAGGAAATTTCATTGGAATCGGTTGAGAAGTAAAGCTGCAAGCCAGCACTGTGTTGCTGAAGTTCCCATACTTGTTCACGCACGATAGGTTCAAGGTGTTTAGGTAAACGGTGATAATAGGAAGCACTCCCAGGAAAAGCTCGACCTTTAATCTCTAATTCTCTGGCATCAAACCAACGAACATCCTTGTCGACTTGATCTACCTCAAAGTTCTCATCTAACTCTTCAATTTTTTTACTCATCACCACATTCCTTAATCTTATTGTATTGTTCTTCGGTATTCCACAGGGCTCACAGAATAGTACTTACGAAAAACACGTGCAAAATAATTTGCATCCGGAAAACCAGAGCGTTTGGCGATTTCTTGCACCTTTAACTGCTTATCTCCTAAAAGTTTTACTGCATAATTTAAGCGATACTTTAGTATATAGTCCATCACAACGATTCCAATTTCTTTTTTAAAGCGACGTGAAAAATAACTTCGGCTCAACCCTGAATGGGCTGCTAAGTCTTCAATGGTGAGAGGAGAAGCAAAAGACTGGTGGATGTAATGAAGTACGCGTTTTACTTCAGGAGATAGCGCTGCTTCTTTATATTGATAGGCATAATCATATACAGTAGCTAAAATTTTATATGCGAGTAGTGAATTCTCTTGCATCGAAGTATGATCATGCAGTTTTTCATAAACAATCTGCAATTCCTTAAAAGTAACACTACTTAATCCACAGGAGAGATGTCCATTGAATTTTTGAATAACCGACCGTAAAATTCTTTGAACTTCAGCACCCTCTAAAATAAAGTAAAAAAGTTCCCAGTGATCATGAGATCCATCAAAATAGTATTGTGTCTTACTTGGAAACTCAACCATCATGATCGAACCTGCTTGCTGTTGCAACTTCGTATTTCCTTTTTGCAAACAGCCCCCACCAGATAAGGTCAATTGTATCAAAAAAGAGGTACGAGGACCACGCAGTTCATTATTGTAGCAATAGCTATGATCACGACGGCATTCATATCCCGCATTTAGAATCTGATTCTGCAACAAATAGTCAGCAGGCTGCAAAAATCTATAATTTGTAAAAACTTCATCCATAAAAAAGCATAATAATGCTATAAGTTAGCACAATTTTCATATTTCAAGTATTATTTACGCCTGTACTATAGAGCATGATTTCACAAACAACAAGAAAAATGGAATAAACAATATGTCGATAAAAGTTGCCTTTATTGGAGCTGGAAGTTTAGGGTTTACACGTCGTTTAATCTTAGATATCGTAAAAGTACCTGAATTACGTGATGCAAATTTTGCTTTGCATGATATTTCAAAACAAAATTTAGATATGGTCACACAGATCGTAAAACGTGACTTTAAAGCGAACAAGTTAACTGGTAAAGTGACGTCTAGTACGGTGCGTCGTAAAGCATTAAAAGATGCCGATTATGTAATCAATTGTACACGTATTGGTGGACTTGACGCCTTTAAGAGTGATATTGATATTCCTTTAAAATACGGTGTTGATCAATGTGTGGGTGATACCCTAGCCATTGGTGGTATCATGTATGGCATGCGAAACATTCCAGCCATCTTAAACTTTTGCAAAGATATGCGTGAAGTTTCTAGTCCAGATTGCCTCTTCTTAAACTATGCCAACCCAATGGCCATGAATACCTGGGCTGCCAACAAATATGGTGGCGTGAATACTGTGGGTCTGTGCCATGGTGTACAAGGCGGACATTGGCAAATTTGCAGTGTGATCGAGCATGTGATCAACAAAGGAAAACGTAAGAACAGTAAAAATTGGCGTAAGATCGATCGCTCAGAAGTCGATATTAAATGCGTTGGGATCAATCATCAAACTTGGTATGCAGAAGTCATCTTTGAAGGAGAAGATTGGATTCCAAAACTACTAGAAGGATTTCAAAATCATCCAGAATATAAGAAATCGGAGAAAGTGCGTATTGATATGCTGAAGCGATTTGGCTTGTATTCAACAGAATCGAATGGCCACCTATCAGAGTACGTCCCTTGGTATCGTAAGCGTCCAAGTGAGATTAAAAATTGGATTTCATTGGATAGCTGGATAAATGGAGAGACAGGTGGTTATTTACGTATTTGTACAGAAGGCCGTAATTGGTTTAAGACAGATTTCACGAATATGCTTAAAGAACCTGCAACAGACTTAGAGACCTATAAACGGTCAGAAGAACATGGTTCTTTTATCATTGAAGCAAAAGAAACAGGTCGAATTTACCGTGGTCACTTTAATCTTGAGAACGTGGGTGTCATCAAGAACTTACCCGATGACGCAATTATTGAAGCACCGGGTTATGTGGATAAAACAGGCATCAATATGGCGGTTTATGGCGATTTACCATTAGGTTGTGCAGGAGTTTGTAATAATTCTATAACCGTTCAGCGCTTAGCCGTTGAAGCAGCTGTGCATGGACGTTTGGATTACTTGCGCCAAGCAGTTATGCTAGATCCATTAACGGGTGCCGTATGTGATCCCAATGAGATCTATCAAATGATTGATGAAATGCTCATTGCTCAAACCGAGTGGCTACCGAACTTCAAGCATGAAATTGCAGGTGCCAAGAAACGCTTCAAGTCTGAGAAAAAGTTAGGGACACGCAAGACTCTAGGTGCTGCACGTATCAAAACAAAATCTGTTGCAGCCATGAAAAAGAATGCCAAAGAAGCCCGCCGTAATGCAGCAGCGACCGATAAAGGAAAGATGACCAAAAATTCTTAAAACCAATCATTGCTTTCGTATCGCATATTTCAATATGCGATATAGGAATTGCGTTGGTTGAGATTAAAATTTTAAAATGTAGTTGTATGTGATTCAAAATTATACAAGAAGAAAATGACCAAATTTCAGCTCGAGCGAATTTCTTCAAATTAGATCTCTTTTAGGTTTTCCTATGATAAAATTACAAGGATATTCATTGACAAGTTCCATTTAATTTCTTAAATTATAGTATGAATAAATTATTTCATTCAATCATACTAATGTGTTTTATACTAATTAGTTCAATTATAAACCTTGATTTGTGGCACTGCTCTTCGGGCCAGTTTGTTTTAGACCCACAATGCCAGCAACCCGAGGTTGAATTATCTGCTTGCCCTTGCAGCGCAAAATCAGAATCAAATAATTATAAACTTGAGAAGATATGTTGTAAAAAAGTTCAGCTTAATATACATCTCAATGCAATAGAGGAAAACAAACCTTCTAGCGTAGTTATTCATCAAACTCAAGAATTTGTTCCAAGAAGCTATTTCATTGCAAAAGAATTAGCCATTTCTGGAGTCCAATCGTTTTTATTACCTCAAAACCCTGCAAAATGGGTCAAATCCCCCCCCATCTTTCTATTAACTAATTCCTTTATCTGTTGAGATTTTCACCTAATATTCCCCTAAAAATATAGTGAGCAGGTGTTATTTAGCTTCAAAAAAAGTTGCGAATGAATATTAGCTGCATAGAATCTAAAAAACACTTGATTAAAAAAAATCCCAACAGAAGATGAAAAATGATGGTGTTCAATGACATAATATTAGAGAATCTAAAAAAAGGTTTAACTAGTTGGTTTGCTCTAAGTTTGATCTTTACTACGGCTTGCACAACAACAGAAGACAAAATTGAATCTGCTGATATAAAAACACATGAAGTTACCACAAACTCAAAAGTTAAACAACAAGAAAAAGTACTGACGTTAAAAAAATTAGAGTTAAAAGATTTTCTACATTATGCTTATCAGCATAATCCAGACTTAGCTAGTAAAGAATTTCGTGTATCTGCAGCACGAGAACGAGTGTCGCAGGTAAATACCCTACCCGATCCAAGAATTACATATGGTTATTTCTTTGAAGAGGTACAAACAAGAACGGGTCCACAGGAACAGACCTTGGGAGTCTCGCAAACTTTTCCGTGGTTTGGTAAACTTTCCCTCAAGGAAAAACAGCAAATATACGAAATTGATATTGCACAAGAGCATTATATTGATACCAAGTTAGCCATTGGCGAAAAAGTTTCCAAAAGCTTTTATGAGTATATCTATCTAAAAGAATCACTCATCATAAGCCAAGACCACTTAGATCTCCTAAAATTATTTGAAGATACTGTGAATGCTCGAGTCGAAACCGCAGAGGCAACACAAGCAGATTTACTGCAATTACAAATTGAGTCTTCCCAGATCAAGGACCGTATTCTTCAAATGAAAAGTCTGCGCAATGTCCTTTCCAGCAAGCTCTTAAACACTATTGGCACAGATGAAAAAGGGATTATACCCTGGCCAACTCATGAAAGAAATTTACTTAGTCCAACTGATTACAAAGAAATTGTGCCCATGTTGGATGAACTAAATCCTAAACTTAGACGACTTGACCTGCTTAAACAAAAAGAGGAGGTGACTTTAGAAGTAAAAGACAAAGATTACTATCCTGATATTACTCTGGGCCTTGAAACGATTGATGTTGATGGTGGAGATAATCCAGTTCGGGGAACAGTTTCATTCAACATTCCTATCTGGCGTTCGAAGCTCGATGCAGCAAAACGCGAAAGCGAACTAGAAATCGAAAGCCTAAATCGCGAAGCAGAGAATCTGCGCAATATGCTTTATGCAGATATCGAGTACAAAATTTTTCAGTATAACGATGCCTTGCGAAAACAAAAACTCTATAAGGATGAATTAATTCCCAAAGCGGAACAAACGATGGAGTTAATTTTAACTTCTTATAAAACAGGGGAAAAAAGTTTTGATGAAGTCTATGATGTAATTAATAAATTATTGGACTTCAAGCTTGCTGAAACACGCGAGTATACGAATGCTGAAGTTTACAATGCAGGGCTCATTCGTTTAATCGGTTTTCAACACCGTTACCTAGAGGTAAGTCATGAACAAAATTAAATCACTTTCAAAAAGTATTGGTCTAGTATTACTAGGTTTCATTCTAGGCTTTATTATTTTAAAACAAATTCCAACAACAAATGACAAGCATCATATCCATGAAACAACAGCTGATGTACAAGAAGATGTAAATCCAACAACATGGACTTGCTCTATGCACCCGCAAATTAAACTTCCAAAGTTAGGTAAATGTCCAATTTGCTTCATGGACTTAATCCCCCTAGAATCAGGAGGTAACCTCCAAGAAAACCAAGTTTCAATTAATGCAAAAGTTGCTGAATATGTGAATATTGAGACTGTCCCTATTTTGCGTGGTTATCCAACTATGACGATTGACCTCGTAGGTAATGTTGAAATTGATGAAACTAAGATTGCGATCATCTCCTCATGGATAAGTGGGCGCTTAGATAATCTCTATGTTGATTATACCGGTATTCCTATCAAAGAAGGAGAGCACTTGGTGAAAATCTACAGCCCCGAATTGTTTACTGCCCAGCAAGAATATATTCAAGCAATCAAAGCTAAAGATCAGGCAATAAAAGGCAATTCAGATTTGATGCAAAAGATAAGTCTTCGGACTTATGAGGCCTCTAGGCGTAAATTAGAATTATTAGGGCTTCAAAAAAAGCAGATTGCCGATTTAGATGCTTCATTAAAGGCAAGCCCTTATATCAATGTGTATTCTCCTGCAAGCGGCATTGTTACTAAAAAGATTGCTAAGGAGGGGATGTATGTGAAAAAAGGGGAGCCTTTATATCAAATTGCTAGTTTCAAGAATGTTTGGATCGAATTTGATGCCTATGAAGGGGATGTAAAGTGGATTCACTATGGCATGAAAATTGGTTTTCAAAGTAGAGCAATTCCTGGTAAAAAATTTACGGGACAGGTTAGTTTTATAGATCCATTATTTAATGAGAAGACTCGAACAGTTCGGGTAAGAATAAATGTTGACAACCAAGAAAATTTATTGAAACCAGGCATGTATGTGCGAGGTCATGCACAGTTTCAAGTAGGGTCTGATAAAGCGCTACCTGAAAACCTAAAAGGTAAATGGATTAGCCCTATGCACCCAGAAATTTTAAAAGATCAAAAGGGTCATTGTGATGTCTGCGGAATGGATTTAATACCAATTGAAGAATACCTAAATATTAAGGATGAGGAAAAAAGTGAAGCTCCTTTGTTAATCCCTGCATCTGCGCCTTTGATCACCGGTAACCGAGCAGTGGTTTACCGTCTCGTAAAAACTGGTGAACAAAATATTTATGAAGGGATTGAAGTTGATCTGGGTAGCAAAGTGGGTAATCAATACATTGTACTATCTGGATTATCTGAAGGAGATCAGGTTGTATCCAATGGTGCATTCAAACTAGATGCTGAATTACAGATCCAAGCAAAACCAAGCATGATGTCTATGGGGCCTGAAGAGGTAAAAGTAAGTGAACTAAACTATCAATTAAGTGGTCAGAACCAAGATGCTTTAAAACAATTACTTGAGCACTATGCCATAGCCCAAGAAAACTTTGCTACTGATGACTTTGAAGCAGGCAAAACTGCGATTCAACAACTAAGTAAATCGCTTGAAAATATAGATATGAAGTCCATGGATAATGATAGCCTCATGTATTGGATGAAAGAAATAGAGAAATTGCAATCCCCATTGAAAGAGGTGGTTGAAAGTAATAATTTCGAAGAAGCACGCAAGACTTTCAGTATAATTTCAAGCATTCTTATTCGCCTTATTGAAAACTATCAAGTGAACTTGTCTGGTTATACTCAGGTGCATTGTTCTATGGCACTCAATAACAAAGGAGCTAACTGGCTGCAAAAATCGGGAAATATACAGAACCCCTACTATGGGAGCCAAATGCTTGCCTGTGGTAATGTTGTAAAAGAATACAAGTTAGAAGAAGCAGCAATAAAAGTCCCAACATCCTTGATCGATCAATACTTCAAATTATGGAAAAGTTTAAGCGAGGACAAAGAACATAAATCCGTTGAACAAGCTACCGAAATTCTAATAAAACTTAAAGAAAATGAAGTGCTTCAACAAGCAATTCTTAAAAACGCAAAAGAGATTCTTGCTTATGATTTTAGCAAGACCCATAAAATTGCTAACGTGCGTGAGTTTTTTAGAGATTTATCTAATTGGCTAATACCTTTGGTAAAACAAAATCCACAAGAGAATGTCTTTTTGGGCAATTGTTCCATGGCATTTGATAATAAAGGTGCTTCTTGGCTACAGAACTCTCAAGACTTGACAAACCCCTACTGGGGAAGTGCAATGCTGCGGTGTGGAACTATAGAACCGATTGGAGTATCAAATGAATAAACAAAGCTTAACCAAAGAGCAACGCTCAGTTATTGGTAAGCTGATCTACTTTTGTCTTACTAATCGATTAATCGTATTTTTATTTATTTTTGCTATTCTATTTGGTGGTTTTCTAGTTGCTCCATTTAATTGGAAAGTAGGTGATATAGAACGTTACCCAATATCTGTGGATGCTATTCCAGACATTGGCGAGAATCAGCAAATCATTTTCACACAATGGCCTGGAAGGTCACCTCAAGATATCGAGGATCAAATTTCTTATCCATTAACCGTTCAATTACTCGGTATCCCCGGAGTAAAAAATATACGTAGTTTCTCAATGTTCGGCTTCTCCACGGTTTATATCATCTTCAATGAAAAGACGGATTTTTACTGGTCAAGAAGCCGTGTATTAGAGAAGATAAATAGTCTCCCTGCCGGCTTATTACCAAATGGCGTACAACCGAGCTTAGGGCCTGATGCTACAGCCCTGGGACAAGTTTACTGGTACACGCTGGAAGGCTATGATCCTCAAGGCAATGTGACAAAAGGCTGGAGCCTCGATGAGCTTAGAAGTATACAAGACTTTTACGTCAAGTACTGGCTAATGTCTGCAGACGGTGTATCCGAAGTTGCATCAGTCGGTGGTTATGAGAAAGAGTATCAAATTGATGTGGATCCAGATGCTTTACGTGCCTTTAACGTTCATATTCAAGATGTCTACAATGCAGTCAAGAATGCTAATATTGATGTAGGCGCAAAGGGTATAGAAATCAATAGTGTAGAATATTTTATCCGCGGTGTTGGATTTATAAAAGACATTCAAGATATTGAGGAATCCGTTATCAAAGTTAATACAGGTGGAGTACCGATTCGTATTCAAGACGTTGCCATAGTAAACATTGGACCTGCTTCAAGGCGAGGTGCATTAGATAAGGCTGGAAGCCCTGCAGTAGGTGGTGTAGTTGTGGCACGTTATGGAGACAACCCAATACGTGTGATCAAAAACGTTAAAAAGCAGATTGAACAAAATAAACACTCTTTACCTAGCAAAGCGATTATACATTATGAGCTTACCGATATTGAAACGATTAAGTCCTTCGCCCAAAATAATTATTTCGAAGCTTTTAAAGATGGTCAACTTAATCAAAAAGCTTGGTTGAATTATTTACGAAAAACCCCACAGGATGTCTGGCCAGAATGGGTAACCATTAGCCAACTAAAAATCGTTCCCTTTTATGATCGTACTGGTTTAATATATGAAACCCTACAAACTTTAAATGAAGCCATTTACCAACAAATCCTTATCACCTGTATTGTTGTTTTGATTATGCTTCTTCATTTACGCAGCAGTATTTTGATTAGTACCATGCTTCCACTTGCCGTTTTAATGTGCTTTATCTTTATGAAATTATTTAATGTGCAAGCCAATATTGTTGCTCTATCCGGCATTGCCATTGCGATTGGTACCATTGTTGATATGGGTGTCGTGTTAGTTGAGAATATTATTCGAAATCTCAAAAATGCCCCACCCGATGAACCCAAGTTATCGATTGTTCACCGTGCATCTTCTGAGGTCGCCGGTGCAGTATTAACCGCAGTTTTGACAACCATTATTAGCTTTCTCCCAGTTTTTACCATGATTGGCGCAGAGGGTAAATTATTTAAGCCTTTGGCCTTTACCAAAACGGCGGTTCTGGTTGCCTCCATTATTGTTGCCATTACAGTCTTACCTGTTTTAGCTCATATGCTATTAGCAAGAGAAAAAACAGGTACTAGTAAAAGAAAAATATATAGCCTTATACTTTTTTTTGCTGCACTATATATATGTTTTGCGATTTATTTCCCTATTGGTATCTTACTACTGCTATATGCAATCTACTTATGGTTTGAGCCACAAGGTGACTACGCCTATAAAAAATGGATTCCTCGAATATTTGTATTGGTATCTATTGTAGCAGGCTGTTTATTACTGGCACAAAACTGGGAGCCTTTGGGAATCGAAAAAGGTATTCTATATAATACCTTATTTGTCACGTCTGCAGTAGGTGGTTTGCTGCTTATTTTCTTTGTGTTTCAATATTTTTATCTGCATATACTCAAATGGTGCTTAAACCACAAAATCCTATTTTTATCACTTCCTATTACTATTGTACTTAGTGGTTTTACCATGTGGCTTGGTGCCAACACAACATTTTCATGGTTACCCAAAGAGGTGATTGCAAGTAAGCCAAGCCAAAAAGTGATGCATTTATTTCCGGGCTTTGGTAAAGAGTTTATGCCAGCCTTAGATGAAGGATCTTACCTCTTCATGCCAACCACTATGGCGCATGCATCCATTGGTGAAGCAATGGATGTTCTTTCCAAACAAGACCTGGCCTTTAGCCAAATCCCTGAAATTGATTCGGTGGTTGGTAAACTGGGACGTGCAGAAACACCTCTAGATCCTGCACCAATTTCGATGATCGAAACCATCATCAACTACAAAACAGAATACATACAAGATGAATTCGGGCGTAAAAAGTATTTCCGTTATGAAAATGGAGAATTTGTTTATGACCAAGATAGTGAGCTAATCGAGGATAAAAACGGCCAACCCTTTAGGCAATGGCGAAGTCATATAAAAAAGCCAGATGATATATGGAATGAAATTGTCGCTGCGGCAAAACTTCCTGGTACTACATCCGCCCCTAAATTACAACCAATTGCAGCACGCATTGTCATGTTAGCCAGTGGTATGCGTGCACCAATGGGTATTAAAGTCAAAGGGCCAGATTTAGACAGTATAGAGAAAACAGCACTTGAAATCGAAAAAGCCTTAAAAGAAGTCCCATCGGTTTCGCCTGCAACGGTTGTTGCAGATCGTATTGTGGGTAAACCCTACTTAGTCATCACTCCAGACCGAAAAGCATTAGCACGTTACGGAATCCCTATCAAACGCTTTCAAGATGCTCTGGAAATTGCAGTTGGTGGACGTATGATCATGAATACGGTTGAAGGGCGCGAACGTTATCCAGTGCGCGTGCGATACATGCGTGAGATGCGAGATAGTATTGAGGCCATCCAACGGGTATTGGTCCCTGCTGGGGATGAATTACATATCCCTATGGGTGAGCTTGCCCAAGTCGAATATGTGCGTGGTCCCCAAGTGATAAAAAGTGAAGATACTTTCCTAGTGGGTTATGTGGTCTTTGACAAAAAAGATGGCTATGCCGAAGTTGATGTAGTGGAGCAATCCAGAGCATATTTGCAAAACCAAATTGAGGCAGGTAAACTACATATTCCGAATGGGGTCAGTTATTCCTTTGCCGGGAATTACCAAAATGAACTGCGTGCTTCCAAGACCTTAAAATTAGTTTTACCCATTTCACTTTTTATCATCTTTGTGATTATTTATATGCAGTTCAAATCCAGCTATACAACCTTGTTAATTTTTTCCGGCGTCTTTGTTGCATGGTCTGGAGGATTCATTCTGATCTGGCTCTATCCACAACCATGGTTTCTTGACTTCAATGTTTTTGGCGTTTCCGTCCATGAACTTTTCCAGCTCCGACCAATTAATATGAGTGTAGCCGTTTGGGTTGGTTTTCTGGCATTATTTGGTATCGCGACGGATGATGGTGTTGTCATGGGCACTTACTTAACCCAGTTATTCCGTAATGAAAATATTGAAAGTAAAGAACAGATTCATGACTTAGTGCTTGAAGCTGGTTCAAGGCGTATTCGCCCATGTCTAATGACCACAGCGACGACCATATTGGCTTTACTGCCTGTACTCACCTCTAGCGGGCGTGGAAGTGATATCATGGTCCCCATGGCCATTCCATCCTTTGGTGGGATGCTCATTGCGTTGATCACTATTCTCGTAGTTCCAGTGCTATATGCCTTTGGCCAAGAAATAAAATTGAAACTCAAAAAACTAGGAGAATAAATCATAAAAATGACAGGAAATTAAATTTCATCTTGTTCATTTAGTCCTCATTGTCCACCTTATATACATTTCGTCTTTTGATCAATCCCCAAATGATGGAAGACCGGAAGACGAGTAATGCCATGAAGATGAGCATACAACCAATGATTTTATTGACGGTAAAATGTTCATTCAAAAAGATAACACCAAGGATTGCCACCCAAATCGGCTCTAGCAAGAAGATCATAGATGCATGACTTGGCACTAAAAATTGTAAGGTATAATTTTGTAGTGCAAAACGCACAGTTGTGGCAATCACAGCACTGGCAATCACCCATCCCCAATACCAACCATAATCGCCTGTCCAGTTTTCATTCAAGCAACCTGCAAGCAAAGCTAAGAAAGATACCATAAAAATTTGAATGGTAGTATTTGCTAGCGAAGGAATATTTTTCACATAATGGTTGGACAGGTTAAGATGTAAAGCAAAGCCAATTGTTGCCACTAAAAAGTACCATTGATCTGCTTGAAGTTGAAAGCCATTATCTATACTTAAATAGAATAACCCAGTTACTGCTGGGACTAATGACACAATAAGTACAGCAGAGGCTTTATCACCAAAGAAAAGTCGCCCCAAGATAGGCACCATTACTACAGTCAAACTTAATATAAAAGCGCCCTCCCCCATTGAGTTTGTTTTATGAAGACCTACAACCCATACCAACAGTGCAATACCTAACGATGTGCCTGTAAGAACACTACGCATGATTTGCTCTTTCCTCAGTATTTTTAGCTTTGGCCATGATAAAGCCGCAAGTAAGACAGCTGCTATAAAAAAGCGAAAGAATAAAAAAGTAAATGGTTCGAATGCGAGTAGTGATTTTTTAGAGAACAACCAGCCGACAGCTGAAATCATGGTCACAAAGGCAAGTAATAAGTCAGCTCTTGGTTTCATTGTTTAATCAATTTAGGTTATCTTTTAAGTATCATACTTTAACCAAAGAGCAACAAAGGTCTAGCCTAGGGCATCTAATGGAGGCACCTCTAGGAAGCGTTGTTGTTCAGCTGATGTTCTACAAACGAGACAAAGGTTTGCACTTTCAATACCGGCAAGTAGTGGTGATTTGGACTTGGCTTCCCCACGAATTATTTGAATAAAATTGTGAACAAGATAGGGGTCTCCACCGCCGTGGCTATCACTATGCTCGACCTTAATTTCTACACGATCCCGTGAATGAAAAGGGGTATGAACTATCTTTGCAGTATAGTAATCAAACTCTACCATACCTTGAGTTCCAATAAAGCGTGCACCTCGTGCGGGCTTGTTACGCACATAAAAATTTTGTGTATAGGAGGCCTGCGCACCATTTTCATATTGAATGAGAGTAGCACCTTGGTCTTCTAAATTACCGACATCTGAACCAAAGACACAAAGCTTTTTTGTATTGGGCATCACATCATCGCCAGATCGGTGTAAGTAATCCCAAAAGGGACTCTGCTCACAGGTTTCAAACTTAGGACAAATATCACATGTTAATCCCGCAGGTTCATTGCCACCATAAACCTCATGAACAGTATGCATGGCCGCAACACGCTTGGCACGCGACCCCAAGACATAGGAAATCACATCTAAATCATGTGTTGCCTTCTGCAACCAAAGCCCACCTGTTTCTTCAAAGTCACGATAATGGCCAGAAAAGTAATTGGATCCATAAGTTACATGGTTGTAGGCTTCTACCTGTAGTACACGTCCTAAAGTATTAGAACTCACAAGCTCTCTTGCTTTCTGGGCAAACAGACTCATTCGTAATGGAAAGCTAATAACGGCTTCTTGTTGATAACTTAAGGAGGCTTCATACAGGCGCTGCACTTGTTCGGTAGTGATTGAAACTGGTTTCTCTAAGAATATGGGTAATTGATATGACATGGCTTCAATGGCAATATCGGTATGTGTATTGCAATTCGTACCAATAAGAAGTCCATCAATTTGTACTGTCCCTAACATTTCTTTAAGTGATGAGAAAAACTGTAGGTTCTTGAAGTCTGGACCGTAATTTTCTTGCAGCCTTGTCTCTGTTAGTGATGCATCACGTTCATGAATTTCGCTTTCACGTGGATCAACAATCCCAACAACAGATGCTTCATGATGCAATTTACACAAATAACGTAGGACATGGTGCATACGTTCACCATAGCCTACCACACCTAATTGTATTTTATTTTTCATATAATCTCCTATGATGCGGGAACGTAAATAATTGCTAATGCAGGGCGTTTACCTTCTTCAGGGCTTTCGCTATAATGTGCTTTAAGCATCCAATCTTTGGAATCGCCATAAAGCCAAAACCCATGGTTTGGTTGTTTTTCTTCTACCCAATATTGGATGGCAGCAGTAAAATCCCATTGATTGTTTTGTCCTTGTCCAGGGCCATAACTCGCAAAAATGGGTAAGGAGTCTGGGTCATCACCATCCCATTGACGGCCACTATAATTATTCCAATATTTGTAACGGGCATACTGATGTGCATGGACTTCACCTTCTACCCATGGGCGATTACAAAGTTCCATAAACCAAAGGTTCTCATTTCGATGGGTACGGCTTGGTTCCTCTTGTGCAGTTCGACTGATTAACAAACCTGCTTCCAAAATTTTTGCACCTTGTGGAATTGGTGATAAATTGGCACGCATTAATGCTACTCGGTGACGCATAAAAATTTCATATTTAGGATGATTGCCAAAGTTTTGAAGCCCTGTTTGCAAAAGCATACTCTCTGGCTCATGACAAGTAATATATGTATCATCCCAACCTTGGTATACCTCGTCAGAACCTGAAGAAACTTTAGCGCCATTTCTCAAAAAGACTAACTGTGCTTCCGGATGTTTCTTTTGATACACTCTTAGCTTATCACGAAATTCTTGTTCTATTTCTTCTCTAGATTTTTCTGGAGGTTGTTGCCAGGTACCTTGATGTTTGGCAACCAAGTCTTCATAATTTTTTACTTGTGAATCTGTACCTAAGACCTTAAACAATGTTCCATTTGTTGGAAAGTATTCATCAAGTTGTGTCAATGGCCAAGATTCTTTTGGTGGTAGATTCTTGGATAAGCGAATGTGATCAATAAAAAGCATATCCCCATCCATTGCATCATACAAGCCAATTTCAAAACGGAGAACCTTGCCATTTTTAATGTTAAACTTGCTATGACGTTTAGTTAAGATGCTGACTAATGTGTGATGTCCTTTCTTCATTAGTGCTGCACGCTCATAACGGCCCATGTAGCCATCCCAATGATTGTCACGTGTACTTCTTTCTTGCATTACTCGAAATATAACCAATGCATCTCGCTCTAGATAGATATCTGCCAATAATGTTTTGAAGCCTTCCCAGTCCACAATCGTTATTGCCTCACTGTAAACAGTTGGAAGCCGACCTTGCTTAAAACTCAATTTCATACTTTGTTGGCCAGATGTCACATATTGGTTGGAAGCTGTAATCTTAATTTCTGAATCTGTGTAATCAGCATGGTCTTGCGTCTTCCAAAAAAGAGGTTTTTCCTCGAAATCAAACAAAGAAAGTTGATCCTGTACATTCAATAAATTCTCATTATTTGCGTACACAATCAACGATAAACTAAATACGCATAAAACTAAATTACATTTTAGATTATTAATCATTACACACCTCTTTAATATTATTCCCCAGTGTTAGTATACTAGATATTTGGCGATTTTCAACATAAATGTTATTTTGATTGGATTATTATTTTTGTTTTAAGTTGAAAGTATTTATGTTTTGTATAGAACATTCTATGGTTTGGGAGAGTATTATTATGTAACTCTCCTTGTAAAATTAGTGGTGTAAGAATAGAGTTGCTTCAAGATTACATGTTTCGAATATGTTTTCGTTAAAGCGGGAATTGGTGTAATGAGTAGTTTAGAGAAAAAGCGTCAAAAGCAGAAATTGATTGTTATTGGAATGTTTGCCATACTAATAAGTTTATTGGCATTTAATATTTTAAGACCTTCTGAAGAAGAACAAGTCATATCCTCATACTCTCAGCAACTTCTAAACAATGATGGAATGCAAGAAGCCTCGGAGGAAGAGCGAGAGCGTTTTCGTAAAGATTGGGAAAATCTGAGTAAACCTACCCAAGAAAAAATTATCCGCCAAGTCATGCTGGGAAGGCTTGATCAAATTAGGCTTCGT
The DNA here is from genome assembly GCA_022447755.1 of Lentisphaeria bacterium. GTDB lineage: Bacteria > Verrucomicrobiota > Lentisphaeria > JABSQK01 > JABSQK01 > JAKVBE01. The sequence goes on from JAKVBE010000018.1 coordinate 29,442, forward strand.
AACCAAGGGCTAACTGCGGAAGAGCGTAAAGCAAATCTAGATAAGCAATTAAAACGTATGCGTGAACGCTACGATAATATGAGCTATGAAGAACGTGAGCAAGCTCGTGAACGTATCAATTCATCGGAAGCAGCTCAAATGGTCAAGCGTGTAATGGACTTTTACCAGAGTGAATTAACAGCCAGGGAACGCGAGGAGCTCGATCCATTAATGAAAGAATGGTTTCAGCAATTAGAGGAGCTTTCCAATTGAATAAAAAGTTCTTTACTTTAATTGAGATTTTAGTGGTTATCGCAATTATAGGCATTTTATCCAGTCTTGTATTGGGTGTATTTTCAAAGACACGCGAGAAAGGTCGTCGTATTGCTTGTGCTTCCCAACTTCAACAGCTTGGTCTTGCAATTCATATGTACGTCAACAATCATGCCGATCAACTACCAACGAGTGAACGTCTCGCAATTTTTATTCCCTTGGATTCCTATGTACAAAATAAACAATTGTATAATTGTCCTGGTGATAATGAAGATGATGGCCTTTTTGCTACTGACGGAACAAGCTATGAATGGAATACTTTTGTGAATGGTAAAAAGATTGACCGTTCGAACTTCCAGATATTAGGATTAAATTTACAACTCCCTCTACTTTTCGATGGGGATTTTTATCATGGTAATACGAAAAATCAACTCTTTAATGATGGTCGAGTTGAAATATATGAAAGCTTAAGTGATGTGGTGGAGAATTAACTAATGGCCATTCTAGAAGCAAAAGATATTCATAAATCATATGGTAAACAAACTGTACTTAATGGCATAGATCTCACTATAAAACAGGGTGAAATCTTTGGTTTCTTAGGCCCCAATGGGGCAGGTAAAACGACCTTTATCAAAATTATGTTAGGGTTAGCAATGCCGCAAAAAGGTGAATTGCAATTGATGGGTGAAGATATTTTTGTAAACCGAAAACATGCCATCAAGCAGGTGGGTGCAGTAGTTGAAGCGCCCATCTTTTTTGATTACTTAACCGCCTATGAGAACCTCTATCATATCGTCTCCTTATCTGGACCAATTAGTCGTCAAAAAATACTCGATGTACTTGAACTCGTGGGTTTGAGTACAGCTATCGATAAAAAGGTGGGGACCTTTTCTTATGGAATGAAACAACGCTTGGGCATTGCGCAAGCACTTTTACCAGATACCAAATTCTTGATTTTGGATGAACCAACTAATGGTCTAGACCCTCATGGTATATCTGGTGTGCGCTCCCTCATTCGCAAACTTAGGGATGAATTGGGCATAACCATATTTTTATCTAGTCATTTATTGATTGAAGTCGAACAAGTATGTGACCGCGTATGTATCATTCACCATGGCAATAAAGTATTTGAGGGTGTTGTAGCGGAGGTCACACAAAGTGAACAAACAATAGTAGAAGTAAAGGCTTCAAAGGAACTCGACTGTAAATCATGGAATTTATTGAAAAGCGAAGAGCACCATGGTTTACAACAACTAACCTTTGAGTTAGACAAACAGGAAATCCCACAGCTGGTTCAATCTCTTATTGACCAAAATGCTGAGATTTTTCAGGTACGTAGTGAAGAGCCAAACTTAGAAGAACTATTTATTAATTTAACGAAGGACAAGCATTTAGATGTACGCATTGATTCGTTTGGAAATTAAAAAAATAATCAGTCAGAAAAAGAGTTGGATGGGCATCATCGCCATCATCATAATCAATGGTTTATTTGCCATTGGCTTTCTTATCAACGAGCAAAAACGTGGCGATCAGGCTAGTAAAGTTGCGCAAGACTTTCTCGTTAGTGATTTCATGAATGCTAGCTTTTTTACACAAACGATATTAGGACCATCTCTATTTTTAATTTTTCCGATGCTAATTTCGATTCTTGCGTCTTATATCTATGCAGGAGAATTTGAAGTTGGGAGTATTCGTATGGTGCTAATGCGGCCAACTAGCCGTATTCAAGTGTTGCTAGCTAAGTTCGTAACGGTTTCATTATATAGTATATTCATGCTCGCTGTCTTAGGTGGTTTAAGCTATATTGTTGGAAGTATTTTCTTGAAGCAAACCGATACCTTGATCATTCCTGGTGTAATTTATGAGATACCTAAAAAATATGGTATGATTTTTGAGTTTACAGGAGCCGATAAATTTATACGTATTTTTCTATCTTACTTTTTTGCTATACCGATGTTATTGTCTGTATGTGCGATGGCCATCATGTTTGCTAGTATTACTCGTCACTTTACATCTGCAGCAATCCTCACAACCACCTTATATTTCTCAAGCTATATCGTAGGAATCATCCCATTCCTATCCTCTATTCACCCTTACCTGCCAACAACTAAATGGTATGCATGGAAATATCTACTGGTGCCTGATATCCCATGGGATATGGTCATCAATCACTTAATATGGTCCGGTGGTTACACCGCCGTATTTTTAGGCATTGCAGGGGCAATCTTCAATATGCGAGATGTATGATCAACTAGAATGTTGAAGTATAAAAAAATTTTGAGCCTAGGTTTATTTTTGGCCGGAATATTAGTTTTTATAACCATATGTTTAAAAAATCCTGTATTACCAACGGATAATTACTATTCAGAAGATTCAGGAGTTCGTATTTACCGTCAATGGTTTAAACAGGATCGTTATTTTATAAAAACAGAAGCAGAGTGGTTTGCCTTTTACCCTAAAGAGGAAATGGTTTTTATACCAAGTTCCCCAGATCGCTTTTTGGGTATGTATTTTTATAATTTCGACCGCCACTTAGGACCTCCAATCACTTTTGATCTAAAAGTTGTTGGAGGAAACTTGAATTGGGAAGAGTCCTATTTTAGTTTTTCAATTAAAGGATCAAAGACTCATAAAATATACAAGACAGAATAAGCAGATACCAAACTCAGGTCGGTATAATATAAAATGAGTGAGTTTTACTAAATAAAATAATATTCCCTGAGTCTAAGTAGGATATAAATCAAAGAGGAAGGAAGATCAACGGCATGTGTTTTTGGGAAGAGCTTAAGAAGATCTCAGTTTACAAAGAGTCTATTCTCAAAATGAGTCTTGTTTCTCCACTTTCTTCAATTGCAGGACTTTTATGCACGGCTCCAGTGATACCATCATTCGCATATTTTTCACCCTTTAAAATAATAACAGCTCCAGTGCTAACTTGTCTAATACGTTCAGGGTCTAGAATAATTTGATCATTGTCTTCAAAATTATTCAAAGCGGTACGGTTCACATTATCATCTTCCAGCCATAATGTACCAGGCCCTTCATAGGTGCAAAGAAGCCTTAAATGATTAACATCTACATGAAAACGACGACACATATTGGTGCTGACTGTTGTTAAACTCAATTTAAATTCTTTGACCTCAGAAACATCTTTAAAGCGCATGAGAAGATTAATGATATCCGCCATTATTTGCGGGTAGTTATCAAATTTAAATTGTTCATTTAATTCAGATAAGATTGTTTTCATATCTCCTTGTGATACAAACTCAAAATCCAGAGACAATAGATTTTCGATATCTTTTTTCATACTTTGAATATTACGATCAGCAAAGGCAATATTCACGCTACTTTCTTTGATCAAATCTAATACATCTAAATTCATACCATGACGCCAATTCATGGCTTTTACATCACTCAGAATCATCTCATCTCTCATTTTAATACTTTTAATAGAATCCTCTCCATTGCATAAACAAAGGAGAGGTTAATTCGCTAGTAATTATGCTTCTGCGTATTGCAGTTGCGGAAACGGATTTGGTAACGCTTTCCAGTTACTACTATCTCCATCAGCTAAACTTTGTTCTAATAGACAATTATCTAAGGCAGAGCGTATTGCTTGCTCGTCCATATCTTGCCCAATAAAGACTAGTTCTTGGTTACGGTCTCCAAAGCGTTCGTCCCAACCAGGTTGTTGGTCAGGTCTATGTCCATCATCAAATTCCCAATGTGAAGTCGGAATTGAAGCCCACCACCGTCCGGCTGGATTTACTCCACGAACACCACCAGCTTGCGCCATTTCATAAGCAACTTCATGACTAGCAGCAACCCAAAAGAAGCCTTTAGCACGTAAAACTTTATGCCAATGCTGATCATCATTTATAAACTGATCAAATTTCTCTGCATCAAAAGGTTGTTTAGTTTTATAACTAAAACTAGAAATACCATATTCGTCTGTTTCAGGAATATGTTCACCTTGCAATTCTTTGATCCAGCCCGCTGAAGAAGCTGCTTTTTCATAATCAAACAAACCTGTATTAAGAACCTTATCAATTGGGACTTGGCTTCTTGTCGCACGAATCACCTCAGCTCCTGGATTTAAGGCAGTAATAATCGCTTTTACTTCAAGAGCCTGTTCTTCATTTACTAAATCCATTTTGTTTAGAATAATAACATCAGCAAATTCAATTTGATCAATTAATAAGTCTGTCACAGTTCTTTCATCATTTTCACCAAGAGATTCGCCGATATCTTGTAATGCTTCTGCTTTATTATAATCTTTTAAAAAGCTTGCTGCATCAACAACAGTCACCATAGTATCAAGGCGTGAGACATGGCTTAAGCTGATACCTTCTTGATCTTCAAAAGTAAACGTTTGTGCTACTGGAATTGGCTCAGAAATGCCTGTAGACTCAATTAAAAGATAATCAAAACGACCTTCTTTAGCCAATCGTGAAACTTCTTCTAAAAGATCATCGCGTAAGGTACAGCAAATACACCCATTAGACATTTCAACAAGTTTCTCTTCCGTACGTGATAGTTCTGCACCACCACGCTCAACTAGGCTAACGTCAATATTGACTTCGCTCATGTCATTCACAATAACAGCAACACGTCTACCTTCACGGTTATTTAATACTTGATTTAGTAAAGTTGTTTTACCTGCTCCTAAAAAACCAGAAAGTACCGTAACAGGTAGCCTTCTTTCAATCATTATAAAATCTCCTACATCACAGATTTAATTATTTTGTTAATAGTGTTAAAAAGCTGAGCTGATAACAAATTATCAATTAAGCTACTCCTTATTGATAATTCATTATCACAAAGATACAAGTGGATAAAATGAAAAGGTAAAAATAATTTGTGGAGATTCAGTTTAAATAGCTCTTTTAGTAGAAGTGATATGATAAGAATTAGGGGATTTTATTACTTAATTTCAAAAAAATCTATNTTACAGCTACAGGAGTAAACACTCAAGAACAGTTTAAAGTCTAAAATCAGGTTGATAAACTTTTTCAAGGTTCCACTCCTTGAATTGTATTACATGATATTTTATTAATGCAACATAAATCTTTCACATAATTAAGACCATTGGTTATAAACTGAGGTTTTAAAGTAAAAGGTGATTTCATTCAAATTCATCTGACTTTAGTTGACAGAATTTGTTGTGTTCATACAATTCAAAATGTTTTTTAGAAACTCAATACAAAAGATCTAATTAAAAGGTTAGATAATAAAAATCACTTATTCTAACATCACTCATTATAAATGATGATCTAACCTTAATATTTATCAATTCTTAGCAGCTCTCAAAATCACAGGAAACAAATAAATAAAACTTAACGCCAATACTCAATGAAGTACGGAAGTGCGATCTCTGGTTCTTCGAGGTGATCTTGCCAGATTTTTTCCCATTTAAAACTAACATAACCTTTAAAGTCATCTCCACCTATTGCCTGATAAGCTTCTTTAAGAGGTACATCGCCCTGCCCGGGTAAAATTCCTTGATACCCGCCCTCTGGCTTCATGATCACATCGGATGCATAAAGTTGCTTAGTCACGGAAGGAACTTGCTTGTAGACTTCCTGCATATCTTCTCCCATCATGACACAATGGTCTGGAGAAAAGGTCAAACCAAAATCATCACGTCCAACAGCATTGATCAATTGAACTCCTTCTATGGCATTGTAGGACCCACCATGGTTTTGCAAAACAATTTCAATTGGCTCCCGATCAAAGGCTTCCAATGCAATCCGGATACTATCTGCAGATTTTTGAAGAAAGGTATTAAAGGGAACTTCTTTATGAGGATTCCCACCAAACATACGAATGGCTGGACTTCCCATTTTAAGACCAATTTCCATATGTAATTTTAATGAGTCAGTCATGGCCTGCCAGGAACTAGTCTCTTCAGTACCTACAACATTATAGCAAAGTAAACCAGCCAGCTCGATTCCTTCACTCAATAGACAGCCTCGCAACAAGCGAAGATCTTCTTTTGGGGTATCTGCGGTAATTTCTCCTTTATGGTCTGAAACTCTTAAGTCAACGGCATCATAACCATATTTGCGTGCAGCTTGAATCGCTTCTACTCCTGTCATTTCGGGAGTTCCCATTGTTGTAAAACTTAACTTAGCCATTTGCGTCCTCTATTAAATTGGTGCTTTATATGAATAAAAGATACAACACAGTAATGGATAACCAAATAATATAAGTAAAGTACGGATGAAAATTTGGCTAATGCTAAGAAGCAATGAACTACAAATTTATGTGGTTTAATATAAAAATCTTTATAAAATAATGAAAAAGAATGCTTACCAAGAGGTGACGAAATTTTCTCTTGTTAGTCCATACTTAGAGATAGTTTCAGCGTGTCCATCAAAGAATAATGTGTTGGTTGCATTCATCATACGGTGCCGGTAACGTGAGCCTGAGGGTGCATCACCATCAACAAGTGCTTCAGCATCAGCATTAATGACATACACCGGATCTTCTAAATTGTAACCATTTCCCAAAAAGCCTGATTGGGTTTGCCAACCGGCCCCTTCATATCCCCAAAGGTCACCATCTCCATCCATAAAGATCCAAGCGCCCCAAGGCTTATTCACTCTGCCATCTGTAAAAATAATATTTTTTGAAGGTCGAAATATTCGAGAAGAATTTTTCCATGTCACCCAATCAAGGCCAGTTTTGGAATAACAATACGTTATAGGATTCGATTCACTAATATAATCATAAGAATAAACAGCAGACGGACATGTCCAAATCAAACTACCAGCATCCCGATCAATGACCTGTGAATAATCATCTAAACGATCCAATTTATCCAACTTGGGCAAGAAACCTTCCCAATCTGACATATAAAGTTGGATAACGGTAAATATTTGCTTCTGTTGGTTCATACACTTCACGCTTTTCGCAGAATCTTTAGCTTGAACTAATCCGGGTAACAAGATAGATACTAATACACCAATGATCGCAGTGACCACAAGCAACTCGATAAGAGTAAAAGTGTTTTTTCTTTTCATAAAAATTCTACAAAGTTTGAATAATAAATATAAAAATGAAGTGCATGAAAGCATACTAACTATAAGCTAGTATACTTAAATAAATCATTAATTACAAATAATATTCGTAGATAGTGGGAAAAATCTCATCGGCAGTCAATTGTTGTGTTTTAATAGCCTGTATATGTATTTCTCTGAAGAATAGCCCCATTTTCAATAGACTCCACATGAAGGTCTGTGAACATGAAATTTGCACTTAACCCATCTGCACCGTGTCTAAATTTAATAGGCGCATGTGGCCAGAAAGTGATGCCTTCATAATCGTTCGGTATTATGGCCGCATGAAACAATTCCGCATTAGCCTCTATTCCTCCAGTTGAGAAATCAACACCATCTAAAGCATTCCCTGTTGAGCCAGCATCAAAAGGATTTGTTTGTGCAGAATCCCCCCACATAATTATTTCGGCTGGCCGCTTAACAGAAGATGTTTTTAAGTGAGGAGGTAATGGAGTATTTGGGGCACTTGCTTTATGGATATGGACAGAACTAGTTGGTGCATAGGTAACTTTTTTATTCGTGTTCAATTCTTTTAATTTTGATGGACAAACCATTGCTCCGGAGCTGTAAGAAATGTATTCTTGCAAGAGTCCATCAATATGAAAGTTGGAACCATTATTATAATTGGGCCCATGTCCATCTGGCCATGTAGCACTTTGTGCTTCCCAAAAGTGTGCAAAATATGTTCCGTCATTATCATCAGTGTAAAAAATGTCCGCAATACCAATTAACTTTAAATTATTGGTACAAACAGCTTGCAAACTGGTATTTCTTGCTTGAGAAATAGCTGGTAATAAAATTGAAACTAGTATACCGATTATTGCAATGACAACTAATAATTCTAGTAAAGTGAAAGCATAAGATTTTTTTATCATAAATAACTCCAAATATATGGAAAATATTTATCAATATGAATACAAAAGCTTACATAAATTTTTACAGCTAAAAGATTTAATGTGCTTCTAACCAGTTTTGTCCTATACCATGATCGACAATTACGGGCACTTTTAGCTTCATTGCTTGCTCCATTTCACGTATCATGAGCTCAGGTAACCAACTAGCTTCCTCTTTATGCATGTCAATCAATAGCTCATCATGGACCTGGAGCAGTAAGCGAGATTTAGTTTGTTTTTCTTTCATTACCTTTGCTACATTAACCATTGCAATCTTGATCATATCTGCAGCTGTTCCTTGAATAGGACTATTAATTGCATTTCGCTCAGCAGCGTTGCGTGCAACATTATTTTTAGAATTTATGTCACGCAAGTAACGACGGCGACCTGTTAAGGTGGTTACGTAACCATTTTCTTTCGCTTCTTGTGTGATTTCATTCATAAATATTTGAATACCAGGAAACGCATTAAAATAGCGGTCAATAATATCTTTTGCTTCATTTCTAGAAATATTTAGTCGTTGTGATAAACCAAATGCAGACATACCATAAGCAATTCCATAATTGACCATTTTAGCCTTGCTTCTCATATCACGAGAGACTTCAAGAGGTGTAACTCCAAAAACATAAGCAGCTGTCTCAGTATGAATATCTTCACCGGTTTTGAATGCTTTAATTAAATTTTCGTCATTTGCTAATGATGCGATAATTCTTAATTCTATCTGTGAATAATCAATAGACAAAATAGTATGATCTTTATCCCTAGGAATAAACGCTTTACGGACGAGTCTTCCTTCTGGTGTTCGAATTGGAATATTTTGCAAATTTGGCTTTTCTGAGGAAATACGACCAGTAGCAGTTAAAGCCTGATTAAAGGTTGTGTGAATCCGTTGATCTTTTGTAGAAAGATAGGATGGTAACTTATCAAGATAGGTGTTCTTTAATTTCTTTAAGCCACGATATGCTAAAACCTTTGCAACAATTTCATGTTTACCAGCTAATCCCTGAAGGACTTGTTCGTTTGTGGCATATTGTCCAGTCTTTGTTTTCTTTGGCTTCTCCTCTAGTTCCATTTTCTCAAATAAAACTATGCCTAGCTGTTTCGGAGAATCAATATTAAATTCCTCCTCTGCCATATCAAAAATATGTGTTTCTAAGGTAAGGATTTCATCCGCAAATTGTGTCGAAATTTCATTGAGTGCATCTAAGTCGATTCGGATCCCTTCTAATTGCATATTCAGAAGAACAGGCAGCAAGCTGTTTTCCATACTAAAAACAGCTTGCAGTTTTTCTTCTTCAATCTTTTTACTTAAGTCTTGGTAAAGTCGAAATGTAACATCTGCATCTTCCGCAGCATAGCGTGCGACCTTTTCAATAGGAACTTCACGCATTGAGATTTGTTCTTTTTTGTTTTCACCAATTAAAGAACTAATTGAAATGCATTGATAATTTAAATGTCTAAGTGCAGCATTATCCATACTGTGTCGTTGATCCGGATCCAAAATATAATCAGCAAGCATAGTATCAGCAAATGGACCTTGCACCTGGATGCCTAAATGATGAAGAACTTCTAAGTCATATTTTAAATTGTGCCCAATCTTCAAACCTTCTTTTTCAAAGTATATTTTTAATTCATCTAAACGAAGAGGGGCCAACAAATCCTGTTCTGCATCTAAGGAAATATACCATGCATCACCAGGTGCAAAGGCAAAAGCTAAGCCAATCATTTCTGCTTCTTCTGGATTTAATGAGGTTGTTTCGCTATCGAAACAAAACTCACTTGCACTTGCTAAACGACCTTTTAATTCCCTAAAATCTTCGTCTGTCTGCACGAACCGGTAATCTTTCCCCCAATCATCTATACTTAATTTCGTTATTTCTTTTTGAGAGTTTTCACCATCTTCGGCACCTTGAAGTTTATCTGCCTGAAATGAATCTCCAAACATGCGTTTTCCTATACGCCCCATTTCAAGACTTCCAAAAATTTTTTGAAGAGCCTCAAGGTTAGGTTCTTTAGGCTGTAAGTCATCTAATGTTGCCTGGAAAGGAACTTCCAAATGAATTTTTACTAATTCCTTAGAAAGAAGTGCTTGGTCTTTGAATTCAATAAATTTTTCTTTTTGCTTGCCCTTCAGTTCATTTACATGGTCCAAAACACCTTCAACAGTTCCATATTTCGCAATCAATTTTTCTGCAGTTTTAGGGCCCACACCAGGAACACCAGGAATATTATCGGAACTATCTCCCATTAATCCTAAAATATCTACAACCTGATCAATTCGCTCAATATTCCAGCTTTCCAAAATTTCTGGAATCCCCATAATTTGAGGTCCTTTTGTGCTTATCCGATACATGATAATATTCTCATCAACTAATTGAGCATAATCTTTGTCAGGTGTGACCATGTAAACTTCAACCTTATCGGATGCCAAGCGTTTTGCCAAGGTTCCAATAATATCATCTGCTTCGTAACCAGGAAGTTTTAAGATTGGAATATTCATTTTCTCAGTAATCTCAAAGACATAGGGCAAAGCAGCACTTAAATCTTCAGGCATAGCATCACGGTTTGCTTTATATTCGGAATATTGCTCATGACGAAAAGTGGGTTCTTTCGTATCAAAAGCTACCGCAAGGTAATCAGGTTGAAATTTGTTCTTTAAATCACTAATTGTGTTTAGATATCCATAAATAGCAGACGTATTAAAACCTTTAGAAGTTGTAATTGGATTCCGCATAAAAGCAAAGTGAGCACGATAAACCAACGCCATTCCATCTAATAAAAAAACTCGTTTCTTTGAAGACATCTTACAAAACCTCATTTAAATTCAAAATTTCATTTCATACCAAGGTAACATCTACACCCAAAATTGGTAGATAGCATAGGACTTTTTTGATAGAAACTGTTGTCATTTTAAAAAAAATGCCCATAGTATGTAATTCCAGTATTCGCATAAACGAATAGTTAGTAGATTTTTCAAAAAAATAAGGTAGTTTTCATGAGTAAAATTAATACTCCACACATTTATACATCCGAATCTGTATCTGAAGGTCACCCAGACAAAGTATGTGATCAAATTTCTGATGCAATTCTTGATGCATGTTTAACACAAGATCCCAACAGCCGTGTAGCATGTGAAACTTTAACCACGACCAATCTAGTTGTTGTAGCGGGCGAGATTACAACATCTGCAAATGTTGATTACGAAAAGATTGCTCGTGAGAAAATTCGTGAGATCGGCTATAATGATCCAGCACTACTTTTTGATGCAGATAGCTGTGAGGTGCAAGTTCGTGTTCATACACAAAGTGCTGATATTTCTCAAGGTGTGACTGAGGGAGAAGGTCTATATAAAGAACAAGGTGCTGGAGATCAAGGTATGATGTTCGGTTATGCTAGTAACGAAACAGAAGAACTAATGCCTGCACCGGTTTATTACTCGCACCGTTTACTGGAAAGTTTAGCAGAAATCCGTAAAGCGGGCACCCACCCGATAGCAGGCTTACTTCGCCCTGACTCAAAATCTCAAATCTCAATTCGCTATGTAAATGGAAAGCCTCAGCAAGTAGAAGCAGTAGTGATTTCTCACCAACATGCAGAAGAATTAGTCGTAGAAGATTTAACAACTCTTGTCAAAGAATTAGTTAAAAAAGTTATTCCTGCATCATTGTTAAATGGTGAAGAAGTTTACTATATCAATCCAACAGGTCGCTTTGTTATAGGTGGTCCACATGGTGACTGTGGATTGACGGGTCGTAAAATCATAGTGGATACATACGGTGGTGTTGGTAGCCACGGTGGTGGTGCTTTCTCTGGTAAAGACCCATCAAAAGTCGACCGATCTGCAGCCTATATGTCACGCTATGTAGCAAAAAATATTGTAGCTGCTGGGTTAGCTGAAAAGTGTGAAGTACAAGTTGCATATGCAATTGGCGTACCATATCCTGTTTCCATAAATGTAGATACTTATGGTACTGGAAAAGTTGAGGATGCTGAACTTCAAACAGTTCTTGAAAGTAACGAAATTTTTGACCTTCGCCCTGCATACTTGGTTGCAGCCTTAGGCTTGAAAAATCCTACGGACTGGAAATATGCAGACAGCGCACGCTATGGTCATTTTGGCCGGTCTCAATTCCCATGGGAAAAAACTGATAAAGTTGAAGCTTTAAGAGCGAAATTTGCTTGAGGAACAATTAATGATTGATTTTATTGCAGTGGGGTCTCCACTAGTTGATACATTAGCACAGGTAGAAGACTCTTTTATCGACTGTGTCGGTGGTGCCAAAGGAGGTATGGAACTACTAGATCATCCTCAAATGGTAGAGATCAATGAACGTTTGGGCGATAATAAAGTACAAGTTGCAGGCGGTTCTGCCGCGAATACAATTGTTGGCTTGGCTAAACTTGGTTTTTCAACGACGCTCATTGGTAAAGTGAATGATGACGAAGTAGGCAACTATTACATACGTGATTCAGCGGCCTGTGGTGTTGATACCTCTCGAGTAAAATTTAGTGATGAAACTCCTAGTGGGCAATGTATTAGCTTGGTAACGCCAGACTCAGAGAGAACCTGCCGAACCTATTTAGGTGCAGCATCAGAGCTAAACCCTTCAGAAATTCAGGCAAAGGACTTTGAAGGTGTGCGACATGCTCATTTAGAAGGTTATATGCTGTTCAATAGAGAGCTTGCAATCAAAACGTTAAAGGCAGCAAAAGAAGCAGGCTGTGTCGTTAGCATAGATCTAGCTTCATTTGAAGTTGTTCATGCAAATGCTGATATTCTAACTGAACTCTTAAAAAATTATGTTGACATTGTTTTTGCAAACGAAGATGAAGCTGAAGCCTTCATTGGTGAAGACAATCCAGAAAAAGCACTTCAAGAACTGGGTAGTTACTGCGAAACCGCAGTCGTAAAAATAGGCCCTAAAGGTGCTTGGCTAAAACGTGGTGAAGAAGTGGTTTTTGCACATGCAATTGAAGCTGATGCAATAGATTCTACAGGTGCTGGTGATTTATGGGCATCTGGTTTCTTGTGTGGACTCTACAAAAATCAATCACTTAAAACTTGCGGAGAATATGGCGCCTTACTCGGAAAAACCGTGGTAGAAATTTTAGGTGCACGAATCGATGATAACATTTGGACAAAATTAAAGGAAGATTGGAAATGATACAAGAAGTTGATTACCTAGTAGCAAATTTGGAAATGACAGAAGAAGTTGATTACCAAGTAGCAAATATGGATGATGCTGCAGCTTTTGAAGCAGCTGTGGCGTTTGGCCGTAAAGAAATTGAAATTGCTGAGCAAGAGATGCCAGGTTTAATGGCTACTCGTGAAAAATATGGACCGGCACAGCCTCTTAAAGGTTTGAAAATCATGGGATCCCTACACATGACAATTCAAACAGCTGTGTTAATTGAAACACTTGTTGCACTTGGTGCAGATGTACGCTGGTGTTCCTGTAACATCTTCTCTACTCAAGATCATGCTGCAGCAGCAATCGCTGCGAATGGTATTCCTGTCTTCGCCTGGAAAGGAGAAACATTGGAAGAATATTGGGACTGTACTTATAAGGCATTAACTTGGCCTGATGGGTCTGGTCCAGATCAAATCGTTGATGATGGCGGTGATGCAACAATGCTAATTCACAAAGGCCGTGAAGCTGAAATTGATGCAGCATTCCTAGATGACACGCCTGGTTCTGAAGAAGAAGGTGTATTTTTTAATTTAGTAAAGCGTATTCTTATCGAAAAGCCAAACCACTGGCATCAAGTTGCTGAAAAAGTAGTCGGTGTATCCGAAGAAACAACCACAGGTGTTCACCGCTTATTACAAATGGAAGAAAATGACGAATTATTATTCCAGGCGGTCAATGTAAATGATTCTGTAACAAAGTCTAAATTTGATAATGTTTATGGTTGTCGCCACTCGTTAGTTGATGGTATTAAGCGTGCTTTAGACGTATTAATTTCAGGAAAAGTTGCTATGGTCTGTGGATATGGTGATGTAGGCAAAGGTTCAGCAGAATCCTTAGTAAATGAGCGGGCCCGAGTAATGGTTTCTGAAGTAGACCCTATTTGTGCATTACAAGCATGCATGAGCGGTTACCAGGTATGTACTGTTGAAGATGCACTCCCAGAAGCAGATATTTACGTAACAACCACTGGCAATAAAGATATTATTACAATTGATCACATGGCGAAAATGAAAGATCAGGCAATTGTATGCAATATTGGCCACTTTGACAATGAGATACAAATGGCTGAGCTTGAAGCTTATCCGGGAATCGTGAAACAAAGTATTAAGACTGACAATATTCCAGGTGGACCAGTGGATCGTTATACTTTCCCTGATGGACGTAGTATTTATATACTTGCAGCAGGTCGATTAATAAACCTTGGTTGTGCGACAGGTCATCCAAGCTTCGTTATGTCTAACAGCTTCACCAACCAGACGATTGCTCAAATAGATATTGCAGCAAACACAGATCGTGGAATTGGTGTATACCGACTGAGCAAAGAACTTGACGAAGAGGTCGCACGTTTACACTTAGATAAATTAGGTGCAAAACTAACCACTCTTTCTAAGGATCAAGCAGACTATATTGGTGTACAAGTGGATGGTCCATATAAGCCAGAGCACTACCGTTACTAATTTAAATGTAGTCTAAAAATTGACAAGGAGGTCTGTAATGGATCTCCTTTTTTAGTTGACAAATTGGATCTTAAAATTCTATTAACTAAACTTTCGGTTTTTTTTTGGTATTTCTTATGTCTTTTTTAGGTAAAATAAGTCGCGATTTTGAGCAAAGGTATTAAGTTATCTAGCCGTTAAGATTTTTTTTAAAGGACATAGCTAAGATCTTATTGTCCTTATTTTGTATGCAGTTTTAATTTTCTGGAATTTTTTTTATGACAACAATGTGTTTACCTC
Source organism: Lentisphaeria bacterium (assembly GCA_022447755.1). Classification (GTDB taxonomy): domain Bacteria; phylum Verrucomicrobiota; class Lentisphaeria; order JABSQK01; family JABSQK01; genus JAKVBE01. Next base: position 44,576 of record JAKVBE010000018.1, read on the forward strand.
CAATCATACAAGGTGGTATGGGTGCTGGAGTTTCCTGCTGGAAACTTGCGAAAAAAGTATCTGAACGGGGTATGTTAGGTGTTGTTTCTGGCACTGCTTTAGACTCTGTTGTTGCACGCCGTCTGCAAGATGGTGATGAAGGTGGTCATATTAGACGTGCTTTAGACAACTTTCCATTCAAAGAAATGGCAAACCGCTTTTATGAAAAATTTTTTGTTGAAAATGGTAAAAAGCTTGAAGAAGCATACAAAGCTTTACCAATGCCAACGATCAAAATGAACCACAATCACCTTGAAGCACTAATCTTAGGAAACTTTGTTGAAGTATTTTTAGCGAAAGAAGGTCACAAAGGTGTTGTGGGTATCAATTATTTGGAAAAAATTCAACTTCCCAACTTGCCATCCATTATGGGTGCCATGTTAGCAGGAGTCGACTATGTACTAATGGGAGCCGGATTACCTACATATATTCCCGGAGTACTTGACGGTCTTGCAAAATGGGAAAAAGTAAGTATGAAGCTACACGTCACAGGCCCCAAAGGAGCCTCTGCTTCAACATCCTTTGATCCCACCAAAATCCTACCTGGAAAGTTACCGCTACAGAGGCCAAACTTTTTAGCGATTATTAGTTCGGAAATCGTTGCAAAGACAATGATAAAAAGAAGCTCAGGTGAAGTAAATGGGTTCGTAGTTGAGAACCATACTGCTGGTGGCCATAATGCCCCTCCACGTAAAGTAAAAGGCGTTCAGGCAGATGCATTCAGTGATAAAGATACCATTAAAATTGATGCAATTGCTAAACTTGGAAAGCCTTTTTGGTTAGCGGGCAAATTTGCAAGTCCAGAAAAACTTAAAGAAGCAAAAGATCAGGGCGCAATAGGCGTTCAGATAGGAACTGCCTTTGCTTTTTGTGATCAATCGGGTATTCCCGCTGAAACTCGCAAGGAAGTTTTAGATCAATGTAAAGCTGGTACGATCAAAATTGATACAGATTTCCGTGCATCCCCAACGGGTTACCCATTTAAAGTAGTTCGTTTAGATGATGCCCCTAAGGCTCATAAAAAGCGTCAACGTGTTTGTGATTTAGGTTATTTGAGGTCCATCCATATCACAGAAGATGAGCATACTCTATATCGTTGTGCATCAGAGCCAATCGATCATTACCTGAAAAAGGAAGGTGAAGTAGATGAAGTTCTTGGCCGGCAATGTTTATGTAATGCTCTGATGTCTTTGATTGGTCATCCCCAAGTAAGAGATGGATATAATGAACCAGTAATAATTACAGCAGGTTCTGATGTGCTAGAGGTCGTTCGTTTTCTTAAGGACGGCGATAGTAGCTATAGTGCTGATGATGTGATTGATTATATACTAGGTGAATCTACTAAGAAATAAAAGACACTTAGTGTAGGTACTTAGTTAATATAAACTAATGATGGAGATGCAGGAGCGTGGATCGATTTATCGAAATATCAGATTTTGAGCGTATCTTAATATCAGGGCCTGTGAATGGTCAGCAAGCTTACCTTGAACAGTTGACAAAAACTGCACGTGCCCATCAATGTGATGCAATCTTTTTCCTAGGGAATTCAGGTTATTTTCCTACTTTGACAAAAAATACCATCAATGCAGAAGACATTCCTGTATTTTTCATTGCTGGTAATTTCGAAGACTTCCACAGTTTAAACTTCAATAAACTTATAGAGCTAAAAGAGATGCTTTACTACGTCCCAAGTGGTTTTAAGCTATTGTTGGGTGAAACTTCGTTTTATGTAGCCTCAGGTGCTAATATTGAGTCTAGAAGTCGCCGCTTATATAACTATGCACAAGCATATGCAGTTTTATTATTTGGTGAAGAGGTAGTTGTTGAGTCAACTTATCAATCAAAGCTAGATATTATTGTTCGTGCGATGGAAGACACCTTTAAACTTAATAAGGATGCCAATTATTTTGTAAACTATTTAACTGTAACCCTAGAACTAGATGGTTCGCAGAAAAATTTTCTTCAAAATTGGCCTGCTGTAAAAAACAATGTAATTTGTGAATTTTTACAAGGTAGTCTAGCAATCAGTGAAGACGCCACCCTAGAGCCACCAAAGATTGAAGGGGTTGATCAAGTGGACGTGATTTTATCCTTTTTAGGCCCAGATTTGGTCCCAAACCAATTACATCATTCAGAGGAAGATTTAAATTACTCACGAGTGATTTCAAGGTTAATGGAATCGACAAAAGCCTCTTATTTATTTCATGCAGTTACAGATAGTCGAGAGATACCTCAAATGTCACGGCCTGGAGTCATGGGTTTTACGGGCGCTTTTGCCATGCAACCTCAAGCTGTCATCTTTGATACACTTACAAAGCGTATTACGCAACGTGTACCCATAAGCGGTATAAAAGGCTTGAGAGTTCTTCAAACAAAGCACTTAGGCTAAAGCAAGAAATCTTTTAATTTTCTTAGAAATTATAGATGAGTTAGCAGGTGTTAGTCAAGAAGAACTTAACAAGGCATCAAAATAGAACCAACTTGATGCAATTTTAGATTTAAAGGCTGTTTGTTAATTAATGAACTACCTAATTCAAGTACTATATTAAAATTTAAAAGAGTAGGTGTATCTGTTTCATTTTATATGCACTTAGCTGGTGGAAAAGCAATTCTTCGTGGTAAAATTGATACAGATCTACTTCAATTTCAATGTAAGATTTACCAAAGGCACAATAAAGAATGACTCTTGCTGGCAAAAATAGTTAAGGATACATGGGATTCAAAAATAGCTTCCTAAGTACACGCTTTAAAGTATTGAATGGAGTTCCACAAAATGATGTTTTGGATTAAGTCCATATGAACGATTACACGCTAAATCTATGTTATAACAATAACTCTTATCTGCTTTCTGAGGGAAGCTTTAGTTCAAACCAAATGGATGCCTAATTTCAATATATTAAAAGCTACTAGAAACTAAGGGGAATCAAATTAAACTCGTGTTATTTGTTAATTTGAGCTAAATATTCATCTTCGTAACCTTTTAGAACTGAATCCATATAATGGCCAATTTTAGCATAATCTTTTGTATTCAAATTTGCTAAAGAAATACGTAAAGTCCAAGCAGGACTTGCAAAACCTACTCCATCCATGCCAACGACAGAGAAGTCTTCTGACAAACGTACAATAAAGTCTAATGGTTCATAGTTCTTTTCTAACCACTTAACAAAATTTTCGCCATAATCAACAAGTGCCTCTTTTTTCACATCAATTTCCACGTAATAGAATGCACCATTTTCATCTTCAAGAGGAACTAATGGTGGATACTTTGTGTGGTCAAATAATGTTTTGTAACGGTCACGAACAATTTGTTTTGCGATTTTCTTATAGTTGTTATCTTGGTCTAGCACACAGAATAAAGAAAACAATGCCATTTGAATCTGTTGTGGAGTAGATAAACCAGCTGTATGATTCAATGCTACTGCACGGCTATCAGCAACAAAACGATCAATGAATTTAAGCTTTGACACGTCTAATGTGATACCATGATAGCGCTCTTTCAAGCGAGCCTTCTCTTTATCAGACCTATTAGCGATTGCTAAATCAAAATTGTTATCTTCATGCACAGCTATGACTCCTAAACGCCAACCAGTCGCGCCAAAGTATTTACTAAATGAATACACAAGAATCGTATTTTTAGGTGCAATCATTGCTAGAGATTTGAAGTTATCTGTAAATGTACCATAGACGTCATCAGTCAGTAGAATTAGTTCAGGACGTTCTTTAGCAATTTTCGCAATCTCTGCTAAAACTTCATCACTCATTCGTACTGATGGAGGGTTACTTGGATTCACCAAAAAGAATGCCTTCACTTTGGGGTCACGTAGCTTATCTAATTCCGATAAAGGAATTTGCCATCCATTCTCTGGGTCTGCTAATAAGCGAATTTGATTTAAGTTATAGTCTTCAAGTTCTGGCATCTCGATATATGGAGTAAAGATTGGAGTGCCCATCGCGATGGTATCACCAGCCTTTAAGAATCCATTTGTTTTTAAAGTATTGAAAATATATACCATTGCAGCTGTTCCACCTTCAACAGCAAAAATATCATATTTACCACCTGGTGGTTTTTGTCCTACACACATTTCTTTAAGCAAATATTCGTGCACGATTTTTTCGGTTCCAGCTAACATCCTGTCTGGTACTGGGTAATTATCCCCAAGGATACCATCAACCCACTCAACGACTAAATCTGTAGAGGGAATTCCAAGCTTGCTGTTACAATGTAACAGGGAATTTTTTAACAACTCAACCCCCTCACATGAGTTTGCATCTGCCCACTTTAGAAAGCGGTCAACAATGCCTTCAGGATTAGCAATCCCACCAAATCCTGGAGCATCAGTAAAATCAAGCTTTGCTTCTATTAAAGCAAACTCTCCTAGTTTAAAAAATGCTTCACGTGGTACTGTTGCAACCCAGTTTGGATTTCCACGCCCTGCATTAATCATTGTGTGGAAGTGGTTAGATTTGCTAATTTTAATTAATGTATTTTTTACTTCGAAAGGGCTTAGATTTTCAAGTTCTTTTTCTTCTTCGCCTTTCATTCTAAAACTCCTTCAGTTTTATTAGTTTTTATAAATTTTAATAAGAATAACCAAAGTTTAGTTTTATAAGCTTTAACCGCAATAATGACAGGTAACCAAAATATCAACGGATAGATGCCAGTGCGCTATAAATGATGAATTAGCCAGTGGGTAATATTTTCTATTTTAACAAGTCGTTTCGCAACTACTTTTTTCACTTCTACTTCAATTCAATGCATCCATAGTCTCATTTTTTTTAATTTTTAATACGAAATAGTAAAAATACAACGACTAAATTTCGAGCAACAAACGTAATTCGTTTTCAAGTAAAGTATCAAGATCATGTCCTAATGGTGATTTTTTTAAAAATTCGCCATGAATTTCTGTTTCATTCACTACATCATCAATTTAACAAATTGTTTTTCGATCCAATTTTAATAGCCAAATCAACTTTTATATGGGCTTCAACCATATTGACAACATCAGTCAATTCTACAATTACTTTAATGATTATTTCAACGGTATTTTTTGAAGTATAACGGAAGCTAAGTTATTTTTTCTTAACTTGAATAACTGAAAATCTCTTCAGTTGACTCATGAAAAAAGTTGTAGCCAGGAACTCAAAAAAGTCTTTTGAATGGACCTGGTTCAAGAACTACAATTTAGTACTTTTCAATTCTTTGTAGTAATCATAGACACGTAACAAAAATAACGTTAATAACATATTTAATAAAGTTATGAGTCAGAACTTGAGTAGTAGAATAATATTTTAGACTCAATAAGTATAAAAAAAGCCTGATTGAAAGAACAATTAAGGTTTCCCGCAACAATGTTTATATTTCTTACCATTTCCACATGGACACGGGTCATTCCTACCAATTTTAGGCTCATTCGCGACATATGGTTGTTGCTTTTCTTGTGGCTCTTCCTCAGGGTACTCAGGAGTCACAATAGGACTACCCTGCTCTGCCATTGGAAGTTCACCAATCTGCTGAAGATGAGCAATAACTGCCTCAGGAGGCGTTCCCATTGGCACTGCAATTTGACGACCATCAGGAAGTTGGAATACCTGCATTTCTGGTTGAGCTTGTTTTTCTGAGCCTTCAAACTGCCCAAATGTTTCATGCATTTCTACTTCACGCTCAAACTGATCTTGAATCTGTTTTCGGCGTTCAACAATACGCTCTGAAGATCTAAATAGTGAAGATGCTATTTCACCATCAATTGCTGCCATTAAGTCTTGAAACATGTGATAAGCTTGTTTCTTATATTCTACTAAAGGATCTTTATTTGCATAAGAATGAAGACGAATAGATTGTCTTAAATAATCCATCTCATCTAAATGATCTTTCCACATTGAATCATAAGCATTTAGAATCACTTGGCGCTCAATAAATTCAACAAATTCTGCTTCTTCGTCTTTTACATAATCCACATAAACTTTTTCAATTTCTTGCGTAATTGATTCAACAAATGGATCAGCCTTAAAGTTCACAGCATTCACATCTTTAAAAATTTCTTCATTGAAACCAATTCTAGCAAAATGCGCCTGAAGGTAAATAAGGAATTTATCTTGATCAAAAACGTGACCAGTTTCTTTCAAGTTTGTGCGACAACCATCAAGTTGAAAATGGATACCAGCATAAATATGATCAAACAACAATGCCCGAGTGTCTTCTGCAAGTAATGCTTCTTTACGGTTTCCATAAATTATTTTACGCTGTTCATTCATGATATTGTCATATTCAAGCGTGTGCTTACGGTAAGAGAAGTGTTCTTGCTCAACTTTGCGTTGTGCATTTTCAATGGTTTTAGTTAAAAGAGAACCAGAAATCTCTTCACCGTCTTCAAAACCAAAGCGCTCAAGTAAACCTGTAATACGATCACCACCAAATAGACGCATTAAGTTGTCTTCAAGAGAAATATAAAATCTTGAACAACCCGGATCGCCCTGACGAGCACAACGACCACGTAACTGACGATCAATACGACGGGAATCGTGACGTTCTGAACCTATTACATATAGTCCACCTAGGTCTGCTACACCTTCTCCGAGCATGATATCAGTACCACGTCCTGCCATGTTTGTTGCAATCGTAACGGAACTAATTTGACCTGCTTTTGATACAATCTCCGCTTCTTGTTGATGGTACTTAGCATTTAAAACTGCATGTTCAATCTTCTCACGTTTCAACATACGAGATAAAACTTCAGAGACATCTACTGATGCAGTTCCTAACAGTACAGGTTGTCCTTTAGCATTACGTTGTTTCACGTCTTCAATAATTGCAGTGTATTTATCACGCTTAGTTTTGAAAATCATGTCATTTTCATCAATACGAACGCATGGACGATGTGTGGGAATCTCAAGAACTTTTAAACTATAAATTTCTTTAAACTCATTTTTTTCAGTGGTTGCTGTACCTGTCATACCGGCTAGCTTGTCATACATTCTGAAGTAGTTCTGAATGGTAACAGTCGCAAGGGTCTGACTCTCTTTTTCGATATCAACACCTTCTTTTGCTTCTAAAGCTTGGTGAAGACCATCACTAAAACGACGTCCAGGCATTGGACGCCCCGTATGTTCATCTACAATGACAACTTTGTTCTCTTGTACGATATAGTGATAATCTTTTTCATATAAACAATAGGCTTTTAATAACTGAGAAATATTGTGAATAACTTCCGTACTCTCTTCGAAGTACTCCTGAAGCTCTTCACGCTTTGCAATTTTTTCATCCTCAGACAAAGAGCTATCATTATCAATTTTATGCATACCCGTAGATAAATCAGGGATTACAAAGTGTTCTGGATCGTTTGGGCTAATAGTTTGGCGACCGAGTTCCGAGAGATCTGCATCATTGTGGCGCTCATCAATCGTGAAGAAAAGTCGGTCTTTTAAACCTTGAAGCATACCACGGTTTTGCTCTGAGTGGGCTTCCTGTTCTTTCTTATCCATAATTTTACGAAAATGAGGTTCTTGCATTAGGCGCATAAAGACTTTGTGCTTTGGCATACCTAACTTCACTAAGAACATGTCAGTAATAGCATCTTCAAATTCATCATCGTTTGCATCTTTTTCGCCCATAACGATATCTTTAGACTGATTAGCTAAACGATTACATAATTGCAGTTGCTGCTTGTAGAGCTTTTCTACTTTTGGTTTGTAATGATCATATTTGTGAGTAGAAACATCCACAGGTCCTGAAATGATCAATGGAGTCCTAGCTTCGTCAATTAAAATAGAGTCTATTTCATCTATAATACAAAAGTAATAATCACGTTGTACTAGCTCGTCTTTTGAGTTTGCCATTCCCATATCACGTAAATAATCAAAACCAAATTCAGAGTTTGTTCCATAGGTCACATCGCAGGCATACATATTGCGGCGTTCTTCAGGAGACTGTCCATTTTGAATACATCCTACCGTTAAACCTAACCAACGCAGAACTGCCCCTACCCACATAGAGTCTCGTAATGCAAGGTAATCATTAACAGTCACAAGCTGACAGTTTTTCCCAGAAAGTGCATTCAAATATAAAGGCATAACCGCTACAAGTGTTTTACCTTCACCAGTCATCATCTCAGCAATATGCCCAGTATGTAAACCTATACCACCAATAAGCTGAACATCATATGGGATCATATCCCAATTTCTGCTATTACCGACAACATCAATAGGTGTTCCCATCATACGTTTACAGGCTTGCTTTACGGTAGCAAATGCTTCAACAAGAAGTGCATCAAGTGATTCACCACCTTGATAACGAGCTTTAAATTTCTCTGTTAATCCACGTACTTCATCATTTGAAAGTGATTCATACTCTTCAAATTTTAGATTAATCTTATCCACCATCGGACGAACTTTTTTAAGGTGGCGATCGTTCTCGTTACCAAGAACTAATTTTAAAACGGATCCAAACATGCTTTTAATTCCAAAAAATTACTTAAGGTAAGGACAATGATTCAATTAAAATGGCGTCCTTACGTTATCAGAATAGAATGAGCTCTACCTGATGTTATTATCGTTTGCAAACAATGACTAAAAAGTAAAGGATTTAACATACTCGAAACAGTGGTTAAAAACAACTGCTTTAAGATGCTTTATTTGTATAGGTTTGTATTAGCTTGACTAAAAGGGTCATTTTACAGAAGTTTATTTGCGGCCTCAATACACCTTGGACCTTGGTTCTTAACATTATTTACGTAACCTGAAACTTTAGTAATCTTGTAATCTAATGTCCTTTGAATCCTAATATGATACTGCAGTTTTTGCATATCAAAATTTTTTGTATCTAGCCATTCATTGGTTGCAATTTTATTCATACAAATTGGCTGTCTGTGGTGGATATAATTTAATTTGTTTGTTGCTTCAGTTGTTAAAATTGTAAATGTTTTTTGAATAACACCGTCAAATTCCCAAACATCCCAAAGTGCTGCTACTGTATACAAAGGATTATTCTTTATTTCAACCCAATACGTATTTTTACTCTTATCCCACTCATAATACCCGTTCAATGGAATAGCACAGTGCCTTCTTCCAATTAAATTTTGATAGGAAGGCTTCTCATATACCGTTTCACTTCTTGCATTGATCAATTTGGCTGGTTGAAACTCTTTTCTAGCCCAAGAAGGCATTAACCCCCACTTCAAAAAACCCAAACGTAGCTTCGATTTACCCTTGGCAATCGCCAGGCATTCCTGCATAGGCGCAAAGTTGAAGCTTGGAGTGTATAAATTATGATCCTCAAAATATTCAAAATTGTCCCAATTAAGAATTTCATCTATTTCTGTATAATTAGCAAATCTACCGCACATAGAAACCTCGTTTTAGGTATAAAACAGAACTATTTAGTCCTAAAAGTAGGATTGCACAAAATTACATTTGACAGTCATTTTTAGTTAGGCTATATTCGCTCATCAGGGTAAAAACAATAATTTAGATAAAATAATAAGTTTTTCTAGTTCAGGATATTTTTACATTTATCTGAATTGGTTTAAGTTTAAGCCAAGAACTTGAATAGTCTCTATCATTCTAGCTGAATACGAAAGACTTAATTCACCTCAATTTGAGAGAAAAAATACGGAGAGTATCATGCGGATATTGTTATCGACAGGCCTACTTTTAGCTGGGTATCTTAGCTCATATGCAGTGCCCAAAGACAAGTCTATCGCCGCTTATGAAGCAGCACAAGAAAAAACGAATAGTGAAATAGAAAAACAAATCAAAGATCAATTCAAAAAAGAATACGATTTCTTAAATGAACTACCATCTATGATTTACCCACTAGGTAGTAACGTTGAAATTACAGTTGCTAAAGGAAGAGCTCAAAAAATTAGTGGTGTTTTTGAAGGAATTGTAAACAATGCCTATGCTAAAATTAGTGGACGAAAAATTTTACTTAAAGATTTAAATGTAGCAGATCGAGATCGTCTTATTTATGGAGCCTATCCAGAGCGGTTACCAGATTACATCAATACAAAGAAAGCAGAAATAGACCGTAAAGTAGACTCTTTAGTCCGGCTTGGTTCACAACGTGAGCTTGCAAAATTGGGCTATGATAGCACATTCCTTTCTGAAAGTCTTCAAATTGGGGATCGTTTTTACACAAGTGATGATTTAGGTATTTCGATGATGCACGTTATCATGGATGTTCCAATAAAGAAAAGTAATCCTAATGCACGTGTAACTGTTCACAACCTAAAAAATAAATCTACTGATGATGCACAAAAGCTAACGACATTTGCCATTTGTTATTTAGGTAGTCAGGAAATTACAGCAAACAACTTAGACAAAAATGCCTTTAAAGAAGAGGCATGGACTACTATTTCATCTTTAATTCAAAAATCTGATTTAGGTAATAATCCATCTACTTCTTTAATTTCAAAATTTCATATAACCATGGGTGATTTAGAGAAGTTAAAATGTTCTTGGGATGTATCTCTTAAGTTAAAGAAGAAAAGTCGCTTTATTGATAAGAAATCTAAGGAGAAATACGTACGTTATATATACACTTGCTATTTAAAGCTTGGCTCTATGAAGAAGTTCGATAATCCATTAGCGAAATCTAATTTAAGAATCGAAGTAATTCGTGCGAGTTCATACCAAAAGCAAGCTGAAGGTGCTCAAAAGCTATATGTTTCACAGTGATTTCTTTCAAGAATTTAATTCATTAGAGAAAGAAATTATAGAAAGCCCGGTCTCACATTACTATGAATGTATACGAGAGATCGGGCTTTCTCGTTCTGGTTTAGCTATCTATGGAGAAATAATTGGTTCTGGCAAGAAGGTTATTAGCCTTATTGGTGGTTCTCATGCTGAAGAACCTATTGGCCCCCTATTTCTTAGAAAGCTTACGGTATTTTTGAGAAGCAGTCATCCCCTAGCAGAAAACCTAAAGAAAAACTTTACCTTCTATCTTGCTCCACATGTTAACCCAGATGCCGAAGTTGCTTGTAAAAAATGGTGGGATGAAGAAACATATGAGTATGACTTTGCTTCTTATTTAAAGTATCGTATAAGAGAACTACCTGGGGATGATGTAGAATTTTCATATCCAGGTTTATCAAATAGTAAAAATCATGGACGTGTAGAAAACCTTACTATGATTAACTGGTGGGAGAAGGAAAAATCCTTTACTTTACATGGTTCTTTTCACGGCTTAAGCTTTGCACCAGCAGCATGGTTTCTTTTGGATGAAAGAAATAAAGAACTGATACCGATCATTAAGGAATATTTGCAACAACTCCCTTACCCTTTGTTAGATATTAACCGAAAGGGAGAAAAAGGTTTTCATTATTTAGCTCCTGGATTTTCAACTTATCCTAATGGAGCGGAAATGGCTTTGTTTTTTCGTAAAAAAAATGATCATTTGACGGCATCTAAATTTGGCTATTCATCAATGGATTGGATCAAACAACATTCCCCTAAGTGCAGATGTTTTGTGACCGAAAATCCGCTATTTCTAACTCCAGAGTTTGAAAGGCAAAAAATAAGTATTTGCTACCAGTTTCAAAGACATCAAAAAATGATTCAAAAAACCCAACAGTTACCATTCGAAAAAATTAATGAAGAATTCAAAGATTTAGGCTTCCAAAAGAATCCAATTGAACTACAATTGAAATTACTTTGCTTTACATTGTACTGCCACTTATCACAATTAAATTAACTAAAGCTAAGTAAAAATTATTTAAATTAAATGATTTTTATTAAATAAATAAAATACTATTGCCGTTATCATATATAGATAAAACAATAATACTTGGAAAACATGATGAGATACCTAATCGCCATTTCAATTATAATTACAACAAGTAGCAGTTTAATTTTATATGCAGATCCAATTCTAAAAGAGCTAAATGTAGAGGATGCCCAAAAATTAACACAAAATAACAAACATAAGCTGTTAATCATCAATTTTTGGGCGACATGGTGTGCTCCATGCGTAAAAGAATTTCCTTCTTTTGTTAAAGGAAGAAACAAGTATAAAAATCAAGATGTAGAAGTAATTTTTATTTCACACGACTTTGAGGACAAGCAGGCAGAGGTAAAAGAATTTTTAAAAAGATATCAAGTGGATTGGCCAAGCTATATCAAAGTGGGGTACGACGAACCCTATATAAATAGCTTTTCCAAAGATTGGTCTGGTGCCTTGCCCGCAACTTTTCTATACAATGATAAAGGAGAATTACTTCACTTTGTTGAGTCAGAAATCAATGAAGAAGACTTATTCAAAACAATTGAAGGTTACTTAGATTTTCTTAAAAAACAAAAATAAAGGGTTATGGTTATGAAAATAAAGTCATTAACAAAGTTGGTAGTCACATTTATATTAACTTTTGTGGGTACTTCAAGTTATTCAAATGAATTGAAATTGGGCAGTGATATACCCATGGCAGATGTAAAAATGCGAACTACTGATGATCGACAAGTAAGCATTAATGATATTGCAGGAGAAAAAGGTACAGTTGTTGCGTTTTGGTGCAATCATTGTCCATATGTAGTTGCTTCAAGAGAACGTTTTACGAATTATGTAAATGATTTCAAAGATAAAGGTATTAGTGTCATTGCTATCAATTCAAATGACCCTCAAATTGTTGCGGGTGATAGCTTAGAAAAGATGAAAGAGTTTGCTAAGAAATACAAATATCCATATACCTATAGTATCGATCAAGACGCACAAATTGCGAAAGCTTTTGGTGCTAAAAAAACACCACATATTTACCTATTTGATGCAAATAAAAAACTAGTCTATGTAGGAGCAATTGATGATTCTGTCAGTAATCCTAAAAAGGTTAAAGAGCAGTACCTAAAAATAGCAACGAAAGAGCTCCTGGCTGGAAAGAATATTACGAAATCCAACAGTAAAGCAATTGGATGTTCGATCAAGTGGCCAAAGAAGTAAAATAACACTTTATAAATAGCCGCCTATACAAAGGGTGGCTTTTTTTTTGCATAAACATAAATAAAAAAAAGGCTTCTTGTTTTCACAAGAAGCCTAAAACAAGAAGCTATTCTTATTTGATCTCTGCAGTGTAAGCAATTAGGTCGATTACTTTATTAGAGTAACCCCACTCATTGTCATACCAAGAAACAACTTTTACAAAGTTATCATTCAAAGAGATACCAGCGCCTGCATCAAAGATAGATGTACGAGCATCACCAATGAAATCAGAAGAAACGACTGCATCTTCAGTGTACCCTAAAACACCTTTAAGGTCGCCAGCAGCAGCAGATTTCATAGCATTACAGATATCTTCGTATGAAGCACCCTTTTCTAAACGACAAGTTAAATCTACAACAGACACATCAAGAGTTGGTACGCGGAACGCCATACCAGTTAACTTACCATTCATCTTAGGAATTACTTTACCTACCGCTTTTGCAGCACCAGTGCTAGAAGGGATAATGTTATCTGCAGCAGCACGACCACCACGCCAGTCCTTCTTAGATGGACCATCAGCAGTTTTCTGAGTTGCTGTCATTGCGTGAACTGTTGTCATAAGACCTTCAACAATGCCAAAGTTATCATCAAGAACTTTAACGATTGGAGATAGACAATTTGTAGTACAGCTAGCATTAGATATGATGTTCATATCTGCAGTGTACTGATCATTGTTTACGCCCATTACGAACATTGGTGCGTCTGGAGATGGAGCAGAAATAACAACACGCTTCGCACCACCTTCAAGGTGTTTAGCAGCGCCTTCAGATTTAGTAAATACACCAGTAGACTCTACAACGTAATCTACGTCTGCAGATCCCCAAGCAATATTTGCTGGATCCATTTCTTGGAAAACTTTGATTTCTTTACCGTCCACAACGATCGCATCGTCTTTAAATTCAGTTTCGACATCTAAACGACCATGTACTGTGTCGTATTTAAGCATGTATACCATGTACTCAGGGTCAATAAATGGGTCATTTACTGCTACTACATCAACTGCAGGGTTGTTTAGAGAAGCACGGAAAACCAAACGACCGATACGGCCAAAACCGTTAATGCCAACCTTAGTTGTCATAATTAAAAATCCTCCTAAAGAGATTTAATTTCTATGCGAAAAATTACAAGTCTACACAAAATAGACTAAAAATATAATGTACGTTCCGAGGACGTTTAAGCAAATACCTTTAACAAAATTTAATGTTAAGAGTTCAAATTTAATTATTTAAAATTATTTTGCGGTAAAAACGATCCAGTACTTGTGAAGTATAGGTCATTAAACTTGCAGAAGTCTTAAACGATTCTACATTTAAATAAGTATATAATACATTATTTAATAGAATGTGGAGTTTTTATGAGTCTGAACAATGAGTTAGCAGTGGCCTGTATTCACTGTGGTTTTAAAACGAAAACAACTTTGGCGGCTTGGTCTGAAGGTTTTCCTTGTAATAATTGTGGTAATATCGTTCAGCGGCCTGGTGGAAATGCTCCTGCTCCTGCTCCTGCTCCAGTTCCTGCAGCTACACCTGTAGGCCAGCCTCCAGCCTCTGATTCAATTAGTGGTTTGGCAAGTCAGCATGTTCATGATCCTCTTCTGCACGGTTCACAGGTCCATACACATGAACAAATTGCACCAGCCTCTGCACCTGCTAAAAAACAGATATTACAACCAGCAAACCCAGATATCTCTCCACAAGCTAATATGACATTATCTGGGCTTGACCCGAATGCATTAGACGAGGTTAAAGAGAAATTTTCAGCCTTGAAGACGAAATTAACTCAAGCACAGGAAATAATAAGCCGTTTAAAGATGGATAATCAGGAGTTAATTAATGAAAAGACTCAACTTGAATTAAGGATGGAGAATTCATCTGGCGATGCCGACTATATTGCTCGAAAATCAGAAATAGAACTAAAAGTTTTAAAAGATCAGTATCGTGTAAGTATCGAAAAGCTAAAGACTCTTCAGTTAGAGATGGATGAGATCCGCCATAAGGCTATTCGCTATGAAACAGAAAATGACGAATTAACCCGTCAACTTGCGCTAGCAAAAATCTCAGGTGGTGACCCAGCTATTGGTGAAGAAAATGAAGGTTTAAAGCAAAAGATAACGGCCTACGAGACACAACTCAGAACTGAAAGAAGCCACAAAGAAGAACTTGTAGAGAAGATGCGTGCTCGTTTTGAAGATGCAAAAGCAACGCTAGCTCAGTTAAATGAAGAAAAAGAGCAGAATCAGCTAAAAGCAGAAAAACTTGCAAAATCATTAGCTCAAAAAGAGACAGATCTAGAGGATGTAAATATAAGCCTAGCCAATCTTCAAAAAAATAAAGAAGAAGCTCTTATGGTTAAAGAACAAGAGTTTGCCCAAGAGAAATCCTCATTAATAAATCAAAACAATGACCTACAATCGGAATTAAAAAAGAAACAAGATGAGCTAGATGATGCGGTAAAAAATACTCAAGTTGTTACAGATTATTCTGGTATCGCTGATGAAGATTTACGATTTCAAACTGAGCAACGAGCAATAGAAAATAAAGTTCTAGAAGAAAAGCTATTAGAAATGGCTAAAGATCTTGCAGAAACCAAAGTTCAAAATGTAGAACTTGAAAAGCGTTGTAGTGAACTGGATAATGAGCGTAGTAAGAAGTCCAAAGCCCTTCGCCAACTTCAACAAAATGTAGATGGTATGATTCAAAAACAACGTCCCCAAGAAGAAGAAGGAGCCTTGGATAACTTAAATAAACCAAAAGTAGAGAAGGCGCAGACAGAAGTTGAAAATTTTGATGATGAAAATTCTCAGTCTCATGAGTCAGGCACCCCCGGACAGTCTGAAACCGAGTTAGCTCCTGAAGTTACAGCTGCGCCTAAAACGAAAGTGGTTGAAGCGCAAAAATCTACATCGGCAACAAGTAAAAAGATTATTCCTAAGCGTAAGCCAGCAGGTTCTACTTCAATGAATAAAACAAGTTTATCAAAAGCCCTCAACAAAAAACCGTCAAAAAGTAAGCCTTTAATGCCGAAAAGGAAAACGGCTTTAATGAAGAAAAAACCACCCCAAACTCCAGGTGAGTAATCAAGGTATTTCAACAACATGCGCGTTTTATTTATAGGTGATATTGTAGGAAAAGGTGGACTTCGGGCAGTTAGTAAATATGTCCAAGAACTCAGCCGTGAATACCGATGTAGTTTTGTCATTGCCAATGGTGAAAATATGGCTGGAGGTGCTGGATTAAATGAGCGTGGTTGCAAAGAACTCTTCAAGCAAGGCGTAAATGTTATTACTAGTGGAGATCATGTTTGGGACCAACATGGGGTAAAAAACTTTATTAATGGTATGCCTAATTTACTTCGTCCTGCCAATCTACATGTTGGTCAGCCTGGCAAAGGCTATGGGGTTTATAACATTCCAATTGGCGGTAAAATCTGTGTAATCAATTTAATGGGTCGCGTATTTATGAAACTTCAAGGTGACTGCCCATTTCAACTTGCTGATAAAATTATTAATGAGGTAAAAGGCAAGACTAAAACTATATTTGTAGACTTTCATGCAGAAGCTACATCTGAAAAAATTGCTATGGGACGTTATTTAGATGGCCGAGTAACTGCAGTCTTAGGAACGCACACACACACACCCACCGCAGATGAACAAATTTTTCCAAAAGGAACAGCTTACATCAGTGATGTAGGAATGGTAGGAAGCTCTGAATCAATTCTTGGACGAGAAATTGAGCCCGTATTACACCGGTTTGCGACTGGCTTGCCTAAGCGTTTTTATGTAAATGATCGGGATGTAGTTATCCATGGAGCCATCGTTGAATTTGATATAAAAACTGGTTTAGCAAGTAACATTGAACGTATCAAAAAACCTGTACCCAACGAAGATTAATAAAATGAAATGTCCTAATTGTCAAAGTCTCGAAAGTAAAGTAATTGATAGCCGTAACTCAAAGTCAGGTGCTAATATACGTCGCCGTAGGCAGTGCCAAAAATGTCAGCATCGTTTTACAACTTTAGAGGAACTAATTCCTAGTGAAATGTTCATCATTAAAAGTGATGATAGTCGTGAAGAATATAACCCACAGAAGATTCGTGATGGAATACATAAAGCGTGCTATAAGTTAAAGGTACGTGAAGAACAGGTGGATGAATTGTTGCACAAAATTACGTTGCGAGTTGAGCATTTAGGTAAACCTGAGATCTCGAGCACTGAGGTTGGAACAATTGTGATGGAGGAACTTAAGAATTTTAATCATATTGCCTATGTACGTTTTGCATCAGTCTACCGTCAGTTTCGTGATCTGGACCAATTTTTAAATGCAATTCGTAACTTAGAGAAAAATCCAATTCAGTAATGATTAAGCTATCTACGGGAACTCTAGATTGCTCAGATGAAACTGGGCAAATTCATACGATTCATCTTGGTATAATTGAAGATGAACTTTGGGATTTATGTCAACAACTCAGTATAGATGATGCGGAGTTACCTCTTGATATAGTTCGTGTTTTGAAAACTTACATACAACAACAAGATAACTTTCATCCAAATCAAATCCCTTCTATTTTATTTCAGTTAATCAAGGATTCTGGACTACTTAGTTTGTCGGAAGCCTATCGTAAAGACCTAAACCCTAAATTAACTTTACCAGAAGAACTGATAAGGACGAACTACATAAATATTGAACAAGTTCTATCAAAAGACCCATACTTTGCTAGTTTTGATGTTGGAAAACTTTCTAGTTCGACATTAAACTATCTACAGCAACTGAAGTTTTTAGAAGCCTCAGCCTCACTCATTATTTCTTTGGCAAAGAATACGGTTTACCAGCTGGAATTTATAAAAACAAATCCAGAAGAGACTACGCAAGAAAAATATTGGCTGTTAAATCGTTCAGAAATTTTACCACAAATTTCAGGGAACTTACACTATTTACTTGAGAAATCTATAATTCGGGTTAGAAGTGTTTCTATTTTGTTTCCTGTAATCACAGTTACTTTAGACTGTGAAAAACTTCTGCATAAATACGATGAAAAACTTCTGAGTGAATTGGGTTTTATACCAAGGGTTGAATCAATCCTACCAGATCTATCCAAATTGCTTTCAGAGCTTGAAAAAATAGCTCGAGAACGTTTGGTAAACACTTCACAGCAAGAAGTGCCAATTAAATTAAAGGTAAAGAAACTAGATGAGATTGTTCATCGTAACTTTAACGGAGAGCCTAAAACGTTTAAGAGTTTCTTTGAGCTTGTTGATCGTAAGCTAAAAGAAAGTTTAATAAATCTTCCAGTAGAAATTTCAGTTCGGTAAATTATTCCTCTAACTCTGTAAAGTCTGAAACCAAGGTACCTGCTGAGAAATCCCCATATAGCAGATTAATCATTCCTAGTTGATTCTCAAAATTCAGAACTACAATTGGTATTTGATTGTCCTGACATAGAGAGAATGCTGATGCATCCATAATACGTAGTCGTTTTGCTAAACAATCCGCATAAGAAATGTTTTTGTATCGTTTAGCATCCGGCTCCTTCACAGGGTCTGCGGTATAAATCCCATCCACTTTTGTTGCTTTAAAAATTGCTTCGGCATCAATTTCATTAGCTCGTAGTGCAGCCGTTGTATCAGTAGTGAAATATGGATTTCCTGTACCAGCAGCAAAAATAACAATTCGCCCTTTTTCCATATGACGAATAGCTCTTCTACGGATAAATGGTTCCGCCACTTGATGCATTTCAATAGCAGTCTGCACACGTGTATGTACTTCTAAATTTTCCAAAGCAGCTTGAAGTGCCAAAGCATTAATCACAGTAGCAAGCATCCCCATGTAATCAGCACTCGTTCTTTCAATGCCAGTTGCAGAAAGTCCACGAAAAATATTGCCGCCACCAATTACACAAGCGACCTCAACACCTTCATCATGAAGACACTTTATCTTGAGTGCTAGGCTGTTAGCTGCATCTGGGCATACGCCAAATTCTTGATTCCCTTTAAGAGCTTCGCCACTTAATTTTAACAAAACTCTCTTAAATTTCAATTGACGTTCGGCCACCTAACAACCTCCTATTTTATTTTTAATCATGAATTATTCTCTACAAGACAGCTCTGTGCGAACAATACCAAACAAGTTCATTCACAAACTTACGAGAATTCTTTAAATTCTTTTGGCTTGGATAGTCTTCTTTATGAACAAGAGCTGCATAAATTTCATCTGAACCTGAGAACGTTACAGCGTGTTCACCAAGGAAAAATGTAAACATATCACAGTTAGGCAACATGGCCTGCTTTAATGCCTTTTTACTTCGCTTAAATAATTGGGGTGAAACTGCAGCTAAACTATCAGAAAATTGAGCTAATTCATCTATTTCAACGCCTTGTGCAAGGATCATTCCATCAGAGTTGGCAATGAATACCGCATCTAAATTAAATGCATTTAATGCACTTTTTGCAACTTGCTGAAGATTGATTGAATCATCTTCCAAATGAAGTAAATCATTTAATTTCTTTTCTGCTTTACCCAGGTCTGAGCGAGAGCTCAATAAAGTCATATCTTCATAGGTTTTCTTACCTAATCCCGTTATTTTACGTAAGTCTTGAAGAGTTTCAAATGCCCCGTTCTTGCGACGATAATCAACAATCTGTTCAGCCATAACTGGACCAACACCATTAAGTAAACATAATTGGTCTACTCCACTACGATTAATGTTAATTCCATTTGGCGCGTTACTTCTCCAAATAATAGCAGAATCTTCATTGGAAGCCCCAATATTCTTAACTTGGCGGTCAATATCCTGACGCTCACCCTTTAATAAAGCTCGGCCTGCTTCTAAGAGATTTTCAGTAGAGAAACCTGTTTGAGCTTCTTTCAAATTTTCATCCGGTATCAAATCAGCCATTACTTCCTCAGAACTCAGTTCCTCTAATTCATCAGTTGAACTTACCTCAACTGATTCTTCTTGAGCAAGTGGCTCTTGTGATACAATTTCTTTAGCTTCTAAATTCATATCAACAACTGTATCTTCCTCATCATCTTTTTCTGATGGAAGAGAAATTTCAGGGATGTCTTGGGATTCTGGAGCTTTAATTGAAGGTGATTCATTAGCATCAGTACCAGCAAATAAGTCTTTAGCTTGTGTTTTTAAATCGTTAATTTCTTTATCTGAACTACGTAGTTTTTGTTTCGAAGTTTCTACATTTTTATGTCTATTAGAAATATCGTGTAAACGTGATGGACTTCCACCTGTTGTTTTAAATGGAGATACATCGCGTTTCAGGTTTATTCCAGGGCCCCCAGTCCTTGGCAAAGTCGCCTCTCGTGCCTGTAAGGTTTGTGTTTCTTCTGGACGAGGAATTGTTGGACGTTTTACAGGTTCTTCTGGTGCAATCTCCTCAGAAACAGGTTTCGTCGTATCATCTTCTTTTATTAAAGAGGACTCTTTTTTAACTGCTACTTCTTCTGGATCGTTTTTCGTTGGGATCGTCTCTTCTGTTTTAATTTCTTCTTTTGCTTCAGCCGCTGCTGCTGCAATTCCTTCTTTAGTAAATAGGTCAGACATGCCATCAACAATTTTTGTTTTAGACTCATCTTGCTTCTTGGATAGCATGTACCATTCTTTAGGAATTACGACCATAAATTTAGCCAATGGTACCTGAATAGAAGCACCATCTAAAGCTGTATCATTTAAAACTAGACTAGTAAAACGTGATTGCACTTGACGTAAACTTAATGAGATACGCCCAACTTTAAGGCCATCTAGAATATCTTGTTTTTCAAGAATGAAGTCAAGATCCTTAGATAAAAGAGCATCTTTAGGTTCAACTAAGTCATTTTCATTTAAAAGTTCCAGTACCATTTCAGCCGGTAAATATAATTGTTCATCAATTACCTGTGGACTTGTAATACGCCCACTTTTACTTTCCGTAGCCTCAACAAGGTCATCACGAGAATAAGTAACGGTTTGTTCAATCTCTCCTGAAGATTCTTTTGTTTCTTCATATTGATTCACTAACTCTTCTTCCACGTCTTTAGAGTCTTCAGTTGAGGATAAATCATCACGAGAGTAAGTGACAGTTTTCTCAACAGTCTGCTCTTTCTCAACGCTTTCATATTGATTCACTGACTCTTCTTTCGCAACTTCTACTTCAGGCTCTTCTTGAGGCTCTTCTTCGACTTGAGTATCAATTGGATATTTTGTTTCATCTTCTGTACCAATACCTTGATGCATTTCAGGCTTAACAGGTTCAGCTAATGGAGACGGCTGAGGTGTAATTTCCACACTATTAATAACTTCAGGTTCTTCTTCAGGCTGATGGGCTGCTGCTGCAAAAGATTCTTTATCAAATAAATCATCCATATTTTCCACTGTTTGCTGCATGCGGTCATCTTGATTTGTTACTTTATACCAATCAACCGGAACATATGGCATAAGTACGCCAAGAGGGACCGAAATTGTTTCCTGTAAACGATCTCCTAATGCATCTGAAAAGATATTACATGAGATTCTGCCAGATATTTCAGCTAAGGTAAGCTCTAGTTTTCCCATACTAAAGCCAGATAGAATATCTGATTTAGAGAACTCAAAGTAATAATTGGGCCTACTTTTATATTGGTTATTAAGTTCAGAAATTGATGCCTTTAATAAGCTCGCTTCAAAAATATTAATAATTAAATCTGCAGAAATCTGAATTTGATTTCCAACAACAACCACTTTCTCTCTTGGTTTTAATGGATCGGGTTCAATGAGTGCTGATGGTACGTCATCCATGCTTTTCAGATCAACGCCTAAAGTGTCACCTAGCTCAGTGGAAGGAGTTGATTCTTCAGCAAAAACTCCTTCTATTTCAGGAGCCAATTTTTCAGATACATCAATATTTTCTACACGCTGTGGTTTAGAAGCAGCATCCATGTCGGCATTCATTTGATTCAGCTGAGATAATATATCTTCTGCTTGCTTTTCCATATTGTGAACTGCTACAGGTTCAGTGGACTTTGGTTCCTGAACTTCTGCCTCTGAGGCTGGGGCTGGGGCTGGAGCTTCAACTTTTTCTTCTTTAATCGGATCTGGTTGCTTTTTCTTCTTTTTTCCAAAAAAACCTAAAAATGCCATAATTTATGGGGTTCCTTAATCCTAAATATTTTAAAGTTTTGTTGTTCTCAATCCGGTAATTGTTGTTATCCTGTTCTGAAATTTATTACGAACAACTCATATATGTATTTATACACCGTCAACCATTACTTATGCAAGCTGAAATACGATTTTTTCCCATCTATGAAGCCTATTTTTTATTTGTTTTAAGATTATCAACAGCGAAACCAAATTATAAGGTTTTGAATCTATCTATTTAGATGGTCTATTATCAATGTAAAATATGAATAAAATAGGTACCTGAATCATGACTAGAATAAAGATATGCGGTTTTACTCGCGCAGATGATATCAACTATGCTATAGAGCTTGGTGTAAGTTACCTGGGTTTTATTTTTCATGAAGCATCCCCAAGATACATTACACCTGAAAAAGTAGCCCAGTTCAAGAAAGACTTAAACATTCAAATACCTTTGGTAGGTGTATTTGTAAATAAAAATCCTGCTGAAATGCTAAATACAGCTCAAAAAGCCAATATAGATATAATCCAAGCTCACGGAAATGAAACAATTGAAGACTTAGCTCAATTGAATCAGTTTGAGGTATGGAAAGTACATCGGCTTGTTGAAGAAAGCGATTTAAATTCTTTGAAAGTTTTTAAGCAATACCTTGCATTAATTGACTCTCCATCTCGGGAATGGGGAGGAAGTGGAATTTTATCGAACTGGGATTTAGCCAAAAAAGCGGCTGAGTTAACCCCACTTATACTTGCTGGAGGTATAGGCCCCAAAAACATTCAAGAAGCAATCCAAAACGTAAAGCCCTATGGTGTGGATATCTCCTCTGGTGTTGAAAGTAAGCCTGGGGTAAAAGATCACAATAAGCTCAAAGCATTATTTGAGCAAGCAAAGGAATTATAGGTTTTACCAATGCGACGGTGGATAGCCATTCTAATTATTTTAGTATTAACCTTAATACCTTCCCCTATTTCTGCTCAAAAAATTAAAGCAAAGTGGTATCAGAAAAAGAATAAAAAGACCGGAAAAATAGAAGAGCAGTTTCAAGCGATCAAAGTTGGTCGTCGTCGCTTTTATCATGGATTACGTAAAGTTTTTTATCCAACAGGTAAGATTCGAGCAGTAACTGTCTATGTAAAAAACATAAAGCATGGTGAATTTCGAAGTTTTTACCCTGATGGTAAACAAGTAATTGCATCTGGATTTTATCGTGAAGGTAAAAAAGCTGGCACCTGGAGGAAGTACTCTAAAACAGGTATACTATTAAGTGAAATCGAATATGCTAAAGGGAAAGTGATAGGTAAAGTAGTCGAAAACTATGAAGACGGTTCTCCAAAGTCCAAAAAGTATTTTGAAAATGGTAAACTTGAGGGAGATGTGGCTTTATGGTACCCAAATGGAAAAACTAAGCTTCAAGCAAATTATCGAGGTGGACTTCTTCAGGGAAAGTTTAAGAGTTGGCATGAGAACGGCGCGGTAAAAAAGATTACTTTTTATGATGATAATAAAATCGTAGGTGAATATCAAGAATTTTCAGAACAAGGACGGCCACTTATCCATCAAAAATACGAAAAGCAAAAGCTTGTTTTTGAAAAGAAATTTTATGGAAATGGAAAGCCAAAATCAGAGAAGCGTTTGTCCGATGGAAAACTCCATGGTTTACAAACTTTATGGTTCGACACAGGGCTAAAAAAAGAGGAGCGAACATTTGTAGATGGAACAATCAATGGGGAGCTTAAAGAATTCTACCAGAATGGCAAGTTAAGATTTAGTACAAACTATGTATATGGTAAACAAAATGGAGCCCTAAAAAGTTGGTATGAGAATGGAAAACTTCGCTCTGTAAGAACGCAACAGGACACAGTATTGGAAGGGCCTTATGAAGATTATAAAGAAGATGGAACAGTCCTCAGCAAAGGCGCATACAGGCAAGGTAAACCTTATCAAGGGCAATTTATGGAGCAAAATAATGATCCATCAGTTAAGACAATCAAGTTTTATGAAAAGGGTAAGATTTTAAAATCACTATTTTATAAGGATGATCAACTTTTTACGGGGGCTTATAATGAACAAATACCTGCCTATGACTTTCCGTTTGCTGTGACTCACTATGTCGATGGGATAAAGAATGGAAAAGAAACTCGTTGGTATGAAAACCGAAATAAGGAAATTGAAATTGATTGGAAAAACGGTCAACCAGATGGTTTACTTGTAGCCTATCATGAGAATGGCCTCAAAATGTGTGAGCAACAATTCGTCAAGGGCCAGAAAAGTGGTTACGAGCTAGTATGGGATCACAAAGGAAATATGCTTGCCAAAGGAGAATACAAAGACGGTAAACCGTGGAATGGTCTTCTTTTGGTGAACATTGACCCAGAAGCGAATTTACCTGAAGAAGCAATTATGCAAGAATATGTGAATGGCATAGCACAAGATAAACTATCGGTAAAAATTCAATTGAAGATTCCCGCTTGGGGTGACAGGGGTGAGACAGAAAAAGGTAAGCAAATGAAGTTCCGTCAGCAATAATTAAAGGCAAGGATAACTACCTAAAACCTTTAGTTCTTCACATTTGTCTTGTAGTTCCCGAATTGCTTGAGATGCACTTTGTTCAGAAATATGCCCTAAAAAATCCACAAAGAAGATATATTCCCAATTCTTTTGTTTAGAAGGACGGCTCTGAATCATTGTCAGGTTAACTTGATTGTTTTTAAATGGCAATAATGCATCATAAAGAATACCAATTTCATCCTTCAAAGCGAACATCAGTGAAGTTTTAGACGAAGTACCAGCATTCACACTTTCTTTACCAATTACAAGAAAGCGAGTTTTGTTATCAGAAAAATCTTCTATATTTTCATGCTTCACTTTTAAATCATAAATTTCAGCCGCTAATATACCCGATAAAGCTGCACTATTTGGTGTCTCTGAAGCGAGCTTGGCTGCTGCTGAAGTAGAGGAACTTTCAATATGCTCACACTCTGGATAGTTTTCTAATAGCCAATGACGAGTTTGACCAAAAGCTTGAGGATGAGAATAGAGAACTTTGACTTCCTCTTTTAAATCTTTTACTAAGAATTGATGATGAATAGGTAGACAAAGTTCTTTTACAATTTGAATACTACTATTTGCTAAAAGATCAAAAGTTGCGGTCACAACACCTTCTGTAGAGTTTTCTACAGGAACCACACCTAAATCAAACTTACCGTCTTCAACAGCTGCAAAAACATCAGGTATCGACTCCAGCCCCTGAAAATAGTGTCTAGATTTTCCATCAACCGATGCTAAAGCGGCTTGATGGGTATAACTAGCTTCAGGGCCCAAATACGCAACTTTTGTCATTCACGACTCCATTAATCTTGCTAAGATAGCTTTTTGAGCATGTAAGCGATTTTCCGCCTCATCCCAAATTATACTTTTAGGACCATCTAAAACTTCAGCAGTAATTTCTTTACCGCGATATGCCGGTAAGCAATGCATAACTTTTACTTTTTCACTAGCCGAACTCAAAAGTACATCATTAACCTGATACGGTTTCAATGTTTCTAGGCGTTCTTGTGCTTCATCTTCAAAGCCCATCGACACCCAAACGTCTGTGTAAATGACATCAGCATCCTTACACGCTTCCATGGGATCTTCAATACAAGAGATTGTACCTTCGCCTTCAGGTAAGTCAATAGAATTTAAGTCAGGCATATATTCTTTAGGAGCGCCAATTCTAAGGTCAATACCAGCTAACTTTGCAGCCAGAATCCAGCTATATGCCATATTGCTGGCCCCATCACCAATATAGGCAACTTTTTTACCCTTTAAATCACCACAATGCTCTTCAATAGTCATTAAATCAGCTAATAATTGACAAGGATGAAAGCGGTCAGTCAATGCATTCACAACTGGAACTGTACCACTTTCAGAAAGTTCAACAACTTCTTCATGGGAATGGTAACGAATCACAATACCATGAACATATCTACTTAAAACAGCTGCTGTATCAGGAATTGGTTCGCCTCTACCCAACTGAAGAGAGTCTTTATTGAAAAACATTGGGTTTCCACCCAATTCATAAACGCCCACTTCAAACGAAACTCTAGTTCGCGTTGAAGACTTAGAGAAAATCATAGCAATGCTTTTACCTGCTAAAGGTTTTGGATGTTCAGCAGTACCTCTTAAACGCTTCATTTCATGAGCTAAAGCGAGGGTTTCAACCAACTCCTCAGGAGTCATATCTTGTAATGATAGTAAATGTTTCATTTTGTTTGTTCCAATGCTTTTCTTAAAAGTTTAATACCTGCCGTCAATTCCTGTTCGGTTGCATTAATTGGTGGGTAGAAACGTATAACGTTATTTCCAGCTGGAATGACTAACAGTCCCTCTTTTTCTGCGGCCTTAATGGTCTCGGTTGGTGGAACAGTAAGCTTAAGACCTACCATAAAACCAGTTCCTCTAAAAGACTCTACAACTGCAAATTCTTCTACTAGGTTTTCAAGCTCCTGCTTCAACCAATCTTGTTTTTCTTGCACATATTGCAGTAAGTTTTCTTCTTCAATAGTTTCGAGCACAGCCAAAGCTGCTGAACAGGCTAATGGAGTACCTCCAAATGTTGACCCATGAGAACTCACGCCTAAGACATCCTCCCACTTCCTATCAACAATAAAAGCACCAATAGGGAAACCATTACCTAATGCTTTTGCAACAGAACATGCATCAGGCTGTACTTCAAAATAATCTGCAGAAAACCAGTATCCACATCTACCAAAAGCACTCTGTACTTCATCAAATAGCAATAAAATACCTGCTTCGTCACAGATTTTACGCAACTCCTGAATGTAGGCTTTATCTGAAATTGCGAGGCCACCCTCTCCTTGAATTGGTTCTATTAAAACCGCTGCAGTTTCCTCATCTATTAAGCCTTTAACACAGCCTACATGACCATAGGGAGCTGGGATAAAACCTTCAGGTAATGGCCCAAAGCCCTTGCGTATTGATGCCTTTTGGGTTGCAGCTAAGGAAGCAATTGTTCTTCCATGAAAACCATTTTGCATGGTAATAATTTTATGTCTTCCACGCGTACTTCCCCATTTGCGTGCAAATTTGATCAAACCTTCATTTGCCTCTGCACCTGAATTTGCAAAGAAAACGCGCCCACCATTGCTGTAGTCACTAAGTTTTTTTGCCAGCAAGGGCTGCTTCTCATTTACATATAAATTTGATACATGAACTAATGTTGCCGCTTGCTCTTGAATAGCTTTGGTTACTTTGGGATGACAATGTCCTAAGTTACATACACTAATACCTGTTGAAAAATCGAGGTATTTTTTTCCTTTACTATCCCATACATAAGCACCCTCACCTTTTGTTAAAAGAAGGTTTGCTGCATATGTAGGTAGTAAATACTCTGCCTGATAATCTAAAATTGATTGCATAATGATTTCCCTTTTATTTGGCTACAATCTCTGTGCCCACTCCACTATCTGTAAAAATCTCTAAAAGTATCGAGTGCTGTAGGCGAGCATCAATTAAGTGCACTTTTTTACAACCACTTTCCAAAGCTTCCAAAGCACTATTTACCTTGGGTACCATACCACCGGCAATTATACCATTTTGGATGTAGTCATTTATTTCATTAATATAAATTGTTGGTACTAAAGAGCTTTCATCTTCACGGTCACGTAGAATTCCAGGAACATCACTCATGAAAACAAGTTTTCTTGCTTTCAAACCTTCTGCAATTTTACACGCGGAAATATCTGCATTAATATTAAATGTTTCACCATTTTCTCCATAACCTAAAGGAGTAATGACTGGTACTTGATGTTGTTCAATCATTTCTAAAATTGGGCTAACGTCTACGTCCGTAACTTCGCCTACAAAACCAAGGTCACTATCAGTTTGAATTTTTTTGGCTGAAATTACATCTTTCCCCGAAAGTGGTGTCGCTTTACTTCCAAATTTATACATGGTATCAACAACTCGCGGATTTACGGTATTATGAAGTACATCATCAACAACTTCAATTGTGTCTTGACATGTATAGCGCAATCCATCAATAAATTTAGTTTCTATTCCCATCTGCCTCAATTTTGCAGTTATATCTTTACCACCGCCATGTATTACAACCGGATGAGCACCAACGGTTTCTAAAAACACGATATCTCGCAAGGCACTTTCAAAAATGTCTGGATCTTCCAAAGCACTGCCACCAAACTTCACAACAAAAATTTCATTTTGAAACTGCTGTATGTAAGGTAGTGCTTCAACTAAAACGGATGCTTTTCGAATATATTCTAGATAATGTACCATAATGATGATTTCTTTATTTATTAAAAGGAAAAACTTAAGTTGCATGATTTACGAAAAAAGTCAATATTTTAAGGCAAAACTCAGCTTGAAAAGAAGAAAAAAACAAGAGTTGATTTCGTGCTTTTGGTGAGGGTTGTCGTATACTTTATCGCATCTTTTTCATGAGATAAAGCTGATAACAAAAGAAGCCTAGTAGTAAGGCGGCAATGACCTGCCCAACCAATAAGAAGAAAACAGCTAATCCAGCCCCCATTCCCATCGAGGTATTTTGTGCTCGAGAAAGGTGTCCATATGATTTATGGGCTCCCATCAGCTCAAATAATAGTTGACCACCATCCATTGGATAAACAGGTAAACTATTAAAAATGAACCAAAAGATATTTACAAAAACTGCCATTTTTAGACTATTTCGTAGTAGCAAAGAGCTTTCAGGAGGCAAAAATCCTAAAGCCAAAAAACTACATATTGCAATACTCACTGTCACAAAATTACCAGCACATATGACACGGCGAGCACCTGGAACACCGCCCATACGCCCCCCTGTAGCATAACCACCCATTCCCATTAATGTTATACTGGGATAACCATTTTGATATTTACGAATCGCTAATGCATGACCTAATTCATGACCTAAAATTGAAACAAAAATCACACAGATCGCTGCAACAATACTTAATACAGTTAGCATTCCTTGGTTTGGTGGAGCATATTGAAAAGCAATAATACCAGCAATAAGCCAAAACCATGGTTGAACGCGCACAGGTATCCCTAGAACTTTAAAGTTCCAATCGTACGGGCTTTCTTGGGTCTGAAAAATGTTCATAATTATTATTACTTGAAAGAAATAAAGAATGGTCACCCCAACGGGATTCGAACCCGTGTTGCAGGGATGAAAACCCTGTGTCCTAGGCCAACTAGACGATGGGGTGAAATCTAGTTCCACAAAAAACGTGAGTTGTAAGTTGCATGAAAAACCAACAATTACAAGTCTCAATCATAAAAAAAGTAGTTTTTTTAAGAACTTATGATTCAAAATGATTTTATGTCCTTAATTTAACGATTCTAAATTATATTTACTTTGGAATGGCTGTAAAAAGGCTTATTTATTGCTAAAGTATAATGTAAGTGTATTAAATATGTTTATTAAATTAATCCCCAACAACTTTTCGTATGTTAAATAAGTAAAAATTACTAAATGAATTTACCTAATAAAATTACTGTTTCCCGAATATTCGGGACCCTATTGTTTGTTATTTTAGCAAGCTACCCAGAGACTTGGTCCAATCACTTGCTTGTTTGGCGCATTGGATATGTTGTTGGATTTTTATCTGCTGTGTCGGATTGGTTTGATGGTTACTATGCACGAAAGCTAAATATGGTAACTGACTTCGGAAAACTGATGGACCCATTAGCAGATAAAGTATTCACAATTGCATGTTTTGTTATCTTCTCCGCTAAGGGGTATATCCCAGCTTGGATTACCGTTGCAATTGCTGCGCGTGAATTCACTGTTACCGGATTGAGAACACTTGCAGCAAGCAAAGGTGAAGTCATTGAAGCTAAAAATATTGGCAAAGTTAAGACAACGCTTCAAATGTTGGTTTTAGCGCTTGGTGGATGTTTTTGGGTCGAATGGTTACCTACTGAAGGTCCTATCTATCAATATATATGGCCCGGCGTTTTATATTCTATTGCAGCACTAACCATCTATTCTGGTTGGGAATATATGTGGAATGGTCGCCAACTGTACATGCAAGATACATAGATTGATCAACTAAATTTATTTAATCTTACAGTTTCAGTGCCTTCCGAAAATGGACTATTTAGTAAACTGTAAATGACACTATCCTAGATATAATAGACCAAGCTTGTAGTTGGGATAGCTTAGGATTTATTTTGTCTTTTTAATCTTTTGCTTAACCCACAAGAATGCTTCCCAAGGTTCTTTGAGTCCTATAATGTGCGCAATGATCAGATATAAGATACCAATAATCCCACCATGAAGGCTCATCACAAGAACTACTTTGATTTTGCCAGCATCTAACCATTCAGTTACGCCAAGAATGTTGGATTGAATTAAGTCTACCGCCCAAAAACTGCCGCCACCAACAATCGCTGCTAACAAACAAGCTTTAGTAAGAAAAATACATAATGGTTTAAAATGAACTAAAGGTATTGCACGATTTAAAACAGCAACCATAATACAACTTTTTATCAACCTTGAGACTCCAAAGCCACCAGCAACAAAAATAATTGCCCATTGTGCCTCAACATCATAAACTTTGATACCAACATAAGAAATCAGCACTGATAATAAAGAGCAAGCTAAACCAATAATTGTGATAGATAACATTTTTTTCTGTGCAAAATACCCTTGTATGACCACTGCTTCAACAGCTGCAGCAGGGAGTGTAAACAGATAGCAACTCATCGCTAAAGCAGTCCAATGAAGGTTATCTGTGCTCAAATTTTTTGACCCAAATAAAACTGCTGTAATCGGTTCAGACATCGATGCTAATATGACAGCTCCTGGAATAAAGATAACCAACATCATCTTGGCTGAATGCCACAAAACTTCTCCTGTTTTTTTCTTGTTATCATTACCTGCCAATTCACATAAAAATGGAAACAATGCAATTTGTAGAGTAAATGGGACTAACCAATGTATGGAAGCATACAATTTACGCCCCAAATCATTTGCCTGTAGAAGTCCTTCTTGTTTTACCGCTGAAAGTACTTGGACATTATTAAAAATATCTCGATACTTGGCAAGTACAATTCCAGCAATCAAAGGTAGCATTAGAATGGCCATAGCCTTGAGATCAGGACTCATAAACTTAAAGTTAGGCCTAAGTTTACGCAATTGTTGTATCATTCCAATAAGATGTGTAATCAGTTTACCTACAGACCCAATCAACAATGCAGCATATAAAGCACCAGCAGCATGCATCCAACTCCATTCAAGCTTTTGACTCACAAGTATCACCCCACATGCCAAGGCAACACAAAGTTTCCAAGTTGCATCACCAAATGCTGCCAAGAAGAATTTCTTGTAACCATTTAAAATCATATAGGTTGTGGAGCCTAATGATAAAAAGATAATTGCTGGGGATAAAATTCGAATACTTTTTACTGCGAGGTCAAACTTTTCAGGTTCTTCCTGTACCGTAAAGTCTAGCATAAAGCTAGCAATTGCAGCGGGAAAACAAAATAAGATTGAAGCTACGATGAGTAAAATCAATAATTGAACTGTGAGCACTAGACTTGCAAAGGAAAGTGCATCTTCTTCACTTTCTTTCTCCTTTTTCTCCATAAACAAAGGTAAGAAAGCTGGACCAAGCACCTCTTCACCAATCAAAAACAGAGTATAAATTACACCTCCAAAAGAAACAACATAAATCATTTCATATTGCTCAGTAGTTAAAGCCCGAACCATAAAAATAGTTGCTAGTAAACCAGCAAACTTCAGAATCAAATGAGCAAAACCAACCACAATACCTGCTCGAACAATACGATCTAATAGTGATTTTGATTGACTCAATATTCATACTCCATTTATAAATTTAACCAATATAAATTTGATGATAAAAAACACAATTGCAAGAATTGAATCCTTTTGATTAAAATTTTCTTAAGATTTTATAATTTATCATTGAGATCCTGTAATCCTGAAGCATTTTAAGGGTGTACTTGACTTCCTGAGGAGGCATAAGATTCTTGCAAGGATCTTTCAGGAAAAGATCATTACTTAGACGCTCATATTTTCTTTTTGTTCCCTGGAGGCAATCTTGATTTTTTATATATTGGAGTGGTTAAATGAGGTTGGTGTTTCTGGCATACCAACCCGAATTTTTAACTACATCACATTTCGTGCTGGCGGTGCAGCATTTTCTGCTTTTGTAATCTCAATTATTTTTGGACCCTACACAATTCGTGCATTACAAAATTTACAAACTGTGGCACCAAACCGCCTAGATGGCTTAGTCGAAGATGATGCAGAAACAAAAGCAGAAAAAAAGAATACTCCTTCCATGGGCGGAATCTTAATTTTGTTATCAACAGGAATATCCATAGCAATATGGGGAAACTGGTCCAATCAAATCGTTCAAATTTTCGTATTATTTATGATGGGCCTAGGTCTTACTGGTTTTTTAGATGACTACTTAAAAGTCAAAAAACAATCCCGAGATGGAATCTCAAGTCGCGTAAAACTGCTCTATCAACTTTTATTATCTGCAGCAGCTGTTATTGCATTGGATTCCACAACTGATATTGTCCATATTTTTATTCCACCAGGCGCAGAAGAAACAACACCATTTTTATCTTCTCATGGACAGGTGAGAAATTTATGGATCCCCTTCTTCAAAGAACCCATCTGGATGGCAATGCCATTTGCTGTAGTCATTGCATTAGGCATGCTCGTAACTGTTGGTTCATCAAATGCAGTAAACCTCACAGATGGCATGGATGGACTTGCCACAGGATGTACGGTTATTGCATGTGGAGCTTATGCAATCTTTGCTTATCTATCTGGACACTACAACTTCGCTAACTACCTAAACATTCCTTTTATTCGAGGCGCAGGTGAAGTAACTGTCCTAACCGCCTCAATTATTGGTGCATGTTTAGGGTTCTTATGGTATAACTGTAAGCCAGCAGGAATGTTTATGGGAGATACGGGTTCCCTAGCTCTTGGTGGTTGCATTGGTTTAATTGCTATTTTAGTTAAGCAGGAACTACTGTTAGTTGTTATTGGCGGTGTCTTTGTCATGGAAACACTTTCTGTTATGATGCAGGTTTCCTACTATAAATTAACACGTAAATTAACGGGTACACCAAAACGAATCTTCAAATGTGCCCCCATTCACCACCACTTTAAACAAAGTGGCTGGCAAGAAACACAGATTGTGATGCGTTTCTGGATAATTGCATTCATTCTAGCTGTCGTGGGCCTTGCTACACTGAAACTGCGCTAAACAATAAACATTGGACCTTTTTCATTTTCAAAGAAGGGGCTCATCGAGTTTATTACTTGAGTTTTTATCTTTGAACAAGTAATGTATGCACTAAGCACAAATTAAATAAAATGTAGATAAATTTTCGTTATTTATCTATAACAATGAAAAGATAGGATCTCGCATGAAAATAATTATAAAGTATATCTGGTTATTCGTGGCCAGTTTTTATTTGAGTGGTAGCCTATTGGCAAAGCCATCCCGTTCTGTTGATGACTATGAAAGGATCAAACAGGAAACGTATGATCAACTTCTGGAAAAGTATCGAAAAGACCCAAAATTTAAGCAAGAAGATGAATACTGGTCTGCTTTAACTAAACCTTTTAAAGTAGGTGATACAGTCGTCTGTAAAAAGAAACGTGGAACAAGCTGGGAAACTGTAAAAGGGATCTTACGTGGCCTTGAAGGAAATAATGTTCAGATAGGCTTTGATAAATATTTTTTAAAGGATTTCCAAGAGGTTGACCGTATTCGCTTGGAGAACTGTAATACTCCAGAAAAGTTAGAAGTAGAGTACCAAGAGAGATTGGCGCTTGTTGACAAGAAGCGTGAGCGAAAAGCACAAACAGAGACGAGTATGAAGATGAGGAAGCTTGGTTATACAATTGAGTTTTTTGACAACCACCTCGCCTTAAACGGCAAATATTGGACATATCCAGAATTAGGTCAGCGAACTGTTCAAGCAGTTATCACGACTCGAAGTGGTGCGGATCATATTGACCGTGTCGTTGACATAGTTTTGTTAAATCGCACAAAACTTCCTACAAGTATGGTCTTAAGCGTTGGAAATAGTCCCATAATTTCAGGTGGTTTAAAAGAAGAAAACGGAGAATATGCAGGAACTAAAAGTTGGAAGTCCAGTTCTAAGACCGTTCTTCGTGGTGCAATTGGAACAACTGTAAAAGACGTTTTGCGCATGATGACGGTTCAGTGCCTAAATCCAGAAATTGGCACATGGACGCTTAAGACATCTGGTAAACAGTCTCGTCCCAGGAGTGGAAGAAGTCAAAAGCCATTTCCTTGTCTAGAGTGCCAAGGTAAGCTTACGGTTCAACAGGTAATGGACTTAAATCAGTTAGATTCAGAAAAACCTGAGCTATATAATGTAGCTTGTGGCCGTTGCGGAGTTCAAGAATGGGGGCCAGACCTGAAACTTGTAAATTCAACAAAAGGCGATGGAAAAGAGCAAGCTGACTTTATTTTAACTCGCTATGTGATAACATTTGAGATTACACCTGTTGCAACAAATGAACTTGTTGAAAGAGAAATTTATGAAGTTGGACCAGAGGCAGAAATTAACTTCATGAAGAAGGTAGATGTTATTCCTTCTGACAAAGAATATAAGACTTATTTTGATAAAGTATCTAAAAATTTAATAGAACAGCGTTTGGAAGCAACTCGTGTTAGTATTTTAGATGATGAGTCTGGCAATCAAAATGAAATGATTAGACTTAAGAAAGAAGCTCGTAAACAGGCTCTAAATGAAGTTCCTTTTGAAAGCCTATTGACATCTGGCCTTCCAACAGTGATTAAAGGAGACTATTTATTACCTGCAGATACCAAAAAAATTACAGGTTCCGCAGAACAACCTATTCACTTTAATGATGAACGGATGACTGAAATAACCGCTTGGAAGCGCTATACAGGAAATACAAAGACGAAAGATCGTAACTTATATGAGATTTACCAAATCCATTATCGTTACATCCGAAGTGTTACTGATAATTACTTTATTCAGTTCGCGGTTTATGGTACTTTAAAAAAGTCTGCAGAGATTGAAGTAAAGCTTCAAGCAAGTTTTGAAAAACATCCAAATATTGACTTACAAAAGCAAAATGGTGATATTGTAAGCATAGATTTAGGGCTTCGTAAGAAATCAGTAAAATCTAATGAGCAATTTAATAAACTAATTGCTGGTGCACAATGGATCGGAGCGCTTACAGGCTTTACTGAGATTTTAGAACAACAAGTCATCGGCACAATGAAAAGTATCAAAATTGATGTAGAAGTCTCTGAAAAATAAAGTTAATGAATAAAACTCAAAAAGCTCTTATGTAAAGCATGAAGGCTTTTTGAGTACATTAAAAAGCTCCTTGTCAAACGATCTTTGACAAGAGGCAAAAGACTTAATTTATAATCTACAAGCTTTTAGCTCAGATACTAAAATGCCCTTCGCACCAACTTTTTTTAAATCATCCATAATGTTATTCATTTTAGAACGTGTAATTAGTGCTTTAACTGCGTACCACCCATCTTTAGCAAGGGGAGATACGGTTGGTGCTTCTAAACCAGGAGTTAAAGCTTGTGCTTCGGGTAAACATACTTCAGGGACATCATATTCAATCATTGCATATTCACGAGCAGTAAGAACACCTTTAAGGCGGTCCATCAGAATTTGAACTTCAGATAACTCAAGCATGTCATTATTATTTGCAATGAAAATCGCTTCAGACTTCATAATGGGGTCACCAATAGTTTTAAGTCCAGCTTCTTTTAAAGTACGGCCAGATTCAACAACATCAGCAATAATATCTGCAACGTCTAACTCAATGGATACTTCAACAGCACCATCTAACTTTACAACAGTTGCGTTTACATCATTCTCATCTAAAAATTTCTGAACAATCTGGCGGTAAGAAGTGGCAATACGCTTACCTTCAAAGTCCTTACCAGGGAGAATATCTAGTTCATTCGGTACAGCAAAGAAAAACTTTGAAGAACCAAATTTAAGAGGAATCAATTCTTCATATGAAACTGTTGAATCAATTGCTAAATCACGGCCTGTAATACCTAAGTTCACAATTCCTTTACTCACGTAGACGGCAATATCACGAGGTCGAAGGTAAATAAATTCGATTTGATTCACCTGGTCAACAACAATTAGTTCACGACTACTACGTTTACACTTGTAACCTGCTTCTTTAAATAGAGCAACTGCACCTTCTGAAAGTGCACCTTTATTGGGTAGAGCAATTTTTAACATTTGTATAAAACCTTATAAAAACTTGTATACATCATCTAAATCCATATCACATGCTAACATCATGGTTTGTAGATGATAAATCAACTGAGAAATCTCTTCGGCAGCTTCGTCTTTTGTCTCATATTCACAGGCCATCCATACTTCTGCAGCCTCTTCAACGATCTTCTTACCGATAAAATGCTTCCCTTTTTCCAATGCTTTAACTGTTCCGGAGTTTGGATCCTGACTTGCCTTTTTAGCACTTAGCTCAGCAAACAATTCTTCAAAATTTTTCATAGCACTACTTTTTCTTATCTATAGCATTTACAATAAAAAGGATAAAACATCCTAAAAGGAAAGCTTTAAAAGTAGTGTTTTCTTTGTTTTTTTCAAGCGAATGAAGCTCGAACTTAACACTTACTTAAGAATTGATTCCTAAAACGACTTGACATCTCTTCTTGAGTTTTTAATGTATATCCGCTTCGATGAACGGGACCATAGCTCAATGGTTAGAGCAGTGAACTCATAATTCATTGGTTGCAGGTTCGAGTCCTGCTGGTCCCACCATTCCCCCTAAACTACTAAACAACAAGTAGTTACCTATTACTTTAAGTTCTATATACAAAGCCGATTCGAGACCTATACTTTTCAATATTAAGCCTAACTGGTAAATATGATTGTATTGAAAGGTAAAATTAATGAGTATAAAAGTAATCACAGCGATTTTACTAATTGTGGCTATATTTCCAGACTTACCAAATTCATATTATCAATTTTTGAGTTGGGCTGTTTTTATAGTAGCGTTAATTTCAGCCAAGTTCAGTTTTGACGACAAAAGTCAGGTTTGGTTGATCGTTTTTGTGGTTATGGCAATTGCTTTTAACCCTATAGCGCCTGTTGGCTTCAATAGTGGAACCTGGCAAACTCTATATGTTCTTTCTGCAATTGTCTTTTTGATCAAGGGTGGTGTATTTAATAAATGGTTAAAGTGATGGCTCAATTAGATTTTTACTAAATAAGCTAGTTAATTAAGGCCTTTTGAAAAATGATTTTAGCCTAAGTAATAAACATTAACGCCCCCTACCCCATCTCAACCAAACTAGAACTAAGAATTTAGGGTAATATCCAAATAAGTTAGAAATATCATCTCAAATTAGATTAAAAATCATACATTTTCATGCATATATTCTACTAGATCATTTCCCCCAATTTATCTTCTCAATAAACTGCTTGGATAATTACAATGGATAAAGTATTGATTTTAATTTTCTGAAATCTGTATATCAACAAAAAAATAACGCTTTTTAGTATTTATATAACATAAACTGAAGCGATTTTGAGAAGGTTGAACATATCAGTCATTTATCTTTACTAAAATCCACATATTTAAACCTAATATTTGTCGTAAAGAAAGTATTGGTATAGCATGAAGTTGAGCAATAAATAAAAGTAAATTAAAATCCAACTTCAGCTAGAAAACCCTAAAATCGTCACAAGCTATTTAAAGGTTATGGATAACAATTGAATGAAGAGTATATTTTTTTGAATCTTTTTTTCGCTTTTCAAGTCTATTCAATTGAGAAAACAGGACTAGGGTTTAAGGTATCTGCAATAATTGAGTTGATTATGTGGAAAGAACAGGAGATTTCTTTATGCCTAAGTTTCGTAAGTCCATAGCGGTTCTAGCTGCTAGTGCGACTCTGACATTTTTAAACAGTTGCCAACATTATTCTTACGAAGAAGAAAAAGAGCAACTTCGATACGATAATATTGAAGACACAAAATATACCTATGTTGAGTCTGAACATGTACCTAAAATTCCTGAGACTTTAACACTGGAGCATGCAAAATCACTTGCACTTGCCAACAACCCAACATTAGATGTGATTAAAGCCCGTATGAAGGCTGCTAAAGACCGCGTAGAGCAAGCCATTGCAAATTACTATCCAACAGCAAACCTGAGTGGTTCATACACTCATTACTTACATACTTCATATGCGAATGATCCATCTCGTTCATTGGATGATAAAGATAGTTACACACCGAACTTAGGTTTTGACTGGCTTATATATGACGGTGGTGGACGTGACGCACAATTCGAAAGTGCAAAATTTGCTTACTACAGCGAAGAAGAGCAAATTCATGATGCACGTCGTACCCTAGCCAATGCTGTGGCTTCTTCATATTACTCAGCACAACAGGCAAGCGGACAGTACTTAATTGCACTTGAAGACCGCAAAAATAATGAAAGCTTTTATGATGAAACCAAAAAGAAGACTGAAGCAGGAACAGCGGCAGATGTAGAACTTTATAACTTTCAAGTTCGTATTAATGATACTAAAGTTACAGCTATCAATGCTGAAATCTCGCGTAAAATTTCAATGATTGCTTTAATGGAACTTTTAGGTATTAATGAAATTGTAAATTTTGAAAAGATAAAACTTCCTCCAATTGTCGATAGAGAATACCAATTGGGTGATCTAACAGATTTATATAAGATCGCGCTTCAAAACCGTCCAGATATTCGTTCTGGCCGTGCAGAGATTAAGCAAGCTGAAGCAGAAGTAAAGCTCGCGCAATCTGAATACATGCCGCAAGTGAGTGCATTTTATAACTATGGTTTTACAGATATCGATGAATTTGAGCTAAGTAAAAATGATCGAGATTCTACCGTGGGCGTAGAAATGAACTGGCTGATTTTCAATGGTGGATTACGCGAATATAAAATTGAAGAAGCTAAGCATAATCTTGAAGCGCAACAGGAAAATCTAGAAGCACTTTGGACTTCTGTTGTTTCTGAAATTCGCCAGCAATATGAAAGTATCACACTAACACAAAGCTTGCTTGAAATTCAGCATGAAAGTGTAAAACTAAACGAAATG
Source organism: Lentisphaeria bacterium (assembly GCA_022447755.1). GTDB lineage: Bacteria > Verrucomicrobiota > Lentisphaeria > JABSQK01 > JABSQK01 > JAKVBE01. Next base: position 83,835 of record JAKVBE010000018.1, read on the forward strand.
ATTTATGATACTACTTTGATAAAATATAAAGAAGGTATCGAAAATATTACCCGTGTAAATGAAGTATTAACTGACCTAAATATTGCAAAAATTAATTTATTAATTACACAAATTCAGCTTCTTCAATCCTATGAAGACCTGAACACTGCATTAGGTCGTCCTGAGACACTTCCCAAGGCACTTGAAATAAATGAGCCGAATGAAGTTAAGCTTCAGAAACCAAAGGTAGAAACAAATCAGTAAGCTTTATAAAAAAAGCCTCTTCTTAATTGAAGAGGCTTTTTTTATGGATTAAGATACTGCAAAACGTTTATAGATAAACTCAGCTGGATCATCTGGATCAGTTTTTCCCACAAATCCATATTTTTCTAACAGTGCTTTCATGCCTTGATTGTCTGAACGAACATAAGCAATCATCGTTTTAATTTTTCGCCGCTCAGAAACTTCTAATAAAACATCCATCAAGGCAGTAGCAAGGCCTTGAACACGTAGGTTCTGATCTACTATAATGGCAAGCTCAGCTGAGTTAAGTTCTTCATTATGGTAATAACGTGCAACACCATGGATTACTTCACGAGGGCCCATTCGGTTTACCAAGCAAATAGCTAGGTCCTTTTTTTGATTAGTGTTACAGAGGGTATAACAACGCTCACGGCTCATATACTTTGGAATACTTCGGTAACGTTGTTTTAAAGATTCCTGATCATGGGAGTAGAAAAACTCTAAAAGGTGTTTCTCATCTGCAGGCATTAATGGCCGAATAAAAAATTTTTGTTCACCACATGTTACCTTTTTCATCTCGATATCCCCCATATCTTCCACTAATTCAGGCGAATAATTTTGAGAAGGAGGAGCCCAAGACTTTTCACGAATTTGCTGCATCAACTCTTCTCTGAATTTTGGATGTGCTACTTGGATAAGCTCCAGTGCACGCTCACGTATAGTGCGTCCTCTAAGTGTGGCAATACCAAATTCGGTCACAACATAATGTACATCACCACGAGAGGTGACAACACCAGCACCTTCTTTTACCCATGGTACAATTCTTGAAACCGTTCCATCTAGTGCTGTACTAGGAAGCGCAATAATAGGACGACCATGTTTTGCCATCCCAGTACCTCTAATAAAATCAACCTGACCGCCAACACCTGAATAAAGCCTAAAACCAACGGAATCAGCAACTACTTGACCACTCAAATCTACCTCAATTGCAGTATTAATAGAGACCATATGGTCATGGTTGGCAATGGTGGAAGGACGGTTTACATATTCAGATGAACGGAACTCAACATGGGGATTTTGGTCAATATAGTCATAAAGTTCTTTTGATCCCATGCAGAAAGAAATCACAGACTTATTACGGTCTGCGATCTTTTTGGTATTATCAATAACACCTCTTTTAATTAGGTCTAATGTTGCATCAGATAACATTTCAGAATGAAGCCCTAAGTTCTTATGGTTTCTTAGGCCCATTCCAATTCCTGTCATAATTTTACCAAGTCCTATTTGAATCGTATCACCATCTTCAACAAGCATGGATACATATTCTCCAATTTTAATTGCAGCTTCATTGGGCTCATGGGAAGGATATTCAGGAATATCATGGTTAGCTTTTAAAAAGTAATCAATTTCTGATTTGTGAACTAATGTAGATCCATATGTATAGGGCATATTTTCATTAATTTCTGCAATAACTAAGCGAGCCTGACGAAGACCAGGCGCTTGAATATCTGCAGATACGCCCAGAGAACAATATCCCATTTGATCCGGTGGGGTAATCTGAACCATAGCAACATCAATAGGTAGTGTTCCGTCTCTGAATAAACTAGGAATTTCTGACAAAAAACAAGGTGTATATTCTGCTCGCTGTTGCGCAACTGCCTCACGCGAGCCGGGACCTAAAAATAGTGAATTGGTACTTAAATGCGGAAGGTATTTTGTATCTGTCCAGGGGCAACCACCTAGAGTAAGTAAATGAACGAGCTCTAAACCATAAAAATGATGAACTTGCTCTAGAAATGCTTCAATCAGCTTGGAAGGTACACCAGCCATTGAACCAAGTAAGATTCGTGAGCCTGGCCGTACAATTTTGCGCAAATCCTCACCAACAATTTCCTGCATAATGACTCCTTATGTTTGCCCTAAAGCCCCACAAGAAAAGGTAATTATTTTAATACCTTTTGCCAGTATAATTATTTTTAAAAACTGTCGTTTATGAATTTGATCGAATCACAATACTAGCAGATTCTTGGCGAAGTGCATGATCAAGCAAAGTCACTGCTGTCATTGCTTCAGCAATGGGTACAAAACGTGGAAGTAAACATGGGTCATGGCGACCTTTGGTCTGAATTTCGACTTCTTCACCTGCTTGGTTTACAGTTCGTTGTGCTTTGGATAGTGAACTTGTAGGCTTAATTACACAGCGGAAAACAATGGGCATTCCACTTGAAATTCCACCTAGCATTCCCCCATGCCGATTAGTTTCAGTTTCTACTCTACCATCTTTCCCCATGACAAAAACATCATTATTTTCTGAGCCACGTTTCAAAGCTGCAGCGAAGCCTTCTCCAAACTCCACACCTAATACGGCAGGAATACTGAACATCGCTTTACCTAAATCTGCTCTTAATTTGTCAAAAACAGGTTCCCCCCATCCAGCAGGTACGCCTGTAGCAACAACTTCTGAAACGCCACCAATTGAATCTTGATCTTTACGAACTTCATCTATTAATGCGATCATTTTCGCTGCTGATTCAGGCTCAGGACAACGGACGGGAGTCGTTTCAACTTGTTCTAAAGTGACCTCTTCTGGCTTTGCAATGTCTGCAACAATATTTCCTACTTGTTTGACATAAGAAAGAATATTGATACCCCAAATCTCTTTTAAAACTTTTTTAGCGACAGCGCCAGCAGCAACTCGTACATTCGTTTCTCTTGCGGATGACCGACCGCCGCCTCGGTAATCTCTAAAACCATATTTAGCATCAAACGTAAAGTCAGCATGTCCAGGGCGATATTTATCTAGAATATTTGAATAATCTTTAGAACGTTGGTCTTGGTTACGAATCAGAATCGCAATTGAAGTTCCAGTTGTTTTGCCTTCGAATATGCCAGATAGTATTTCAGGGATATCACCTTCTTGGCGTTGAGTAACGAGTTTGGACTGTCCAGGTCTGCGACGCTCTAAATCCGGTAATAAATCTTCTACAGCCAATGGGATTCCTGCAGGGACTCCATCTAAAATAACAACATTACCTGGACCGTGGCTTTCGCCTGCTGTCGTAATTCGAAAATTTTGTCCAAATGAATTTCCAGCCATATCTAAATCTCTTTATTCAACTTGTACTCGCTATATGCAAGTTTTTATTTTAAATTCTCAATCACCATATCAACAACATCAAATAGCTTCAGCCCATCAGTCTGCAGGACTAAATCCGCTAATTCTTCATAGGATGCTTCACGTTTTGCCAAATGACTAGCCAAATTTTCTACGCTCGGGTCGTCTTTTAAAAATGCAGGTACACCCTTTTTGTACATCATTCGCTCAAGCAAAGTCTCAGGCAAGGCCTTTAAATATACTATATAATTGGCTTTTCGTAAAGCGCTACGGCTCTCTTCCAACTCAACAATGCCACCACCAGGAGACAAAACAACACCTCGCTGAGAAGCAAACTCTTCTAAACACTGCAATTCTAATTCACGAAACACACTGGCACCCTCTTGTTGAAAAATCTCACGACAAGTCCGTTCTTTTCCAAAATGCTTGGTTGCTAAAACTTGAATTTCGTGGTCTAGATCAATGAAGCGATAACGAAGCTTACGAGCAACTCTTGCTCCAACACTTGATTTGCCACATGAGGTAAAGCCAAGAAACACAATGTTATCTGGAACTTTCATTAACCTTGTAAATCCTTCACGATTTGTAGGATCAAATCTTCTACTTTAACACCTTCGGCTTCTGCTTGAAAATTTGTCAACATGCGATGCCTCAATACAGGTACTGACAATGCTTCAATATCTTCAAAAGAAACGTGTAATCGACCATGCAATGCAGCACGAGCTTTACCTGCTAAAACAAGTGCTTGAGAAGCACGAGAACCTGCTCCCCAACGAACAAAACGACGAATATCATCAAACTCCGTCACATCAGGACGCGAACTACGCACTATTTTTACAGCTCTTGCAGCAACGTCTTCAGCAACTGGAATTTCTCTAACAAACCCCTGAATCTCTAATATTTTTTCTGCGCTTAACACTTGAGCAACTTCTTTGCTCGAATTATCAGTTGTTTGCATGACCATTGCAATTTCATCTTGTTCAGGTAAAAACTCCAATACGAGGTTGAAGAGGAATCGGTCAAGCTGTGCTTCCGGCAATGGATATGTACCCTCTTGTTCAATTGGGTTTTGAGTCGCCAATACAATAAACGGATTTGCCATTACATGCTTATTTCCTGCTGCGGTAACCTGTCTTTCCTCCATAGCTTCTAATAAAGCTGCCTGTGTCTTCGGAGGTGTACGATTTATCTCATCCGCTAATAAAACATTTGTAAAAATGGGGCCTTCTACAAAACGAAAGTGATGCTTACCAGTGATTTGATCTTCCTCGAGCATTTCAGTTCCTATAATATCTGCAGGCATTAGGTCAGGTGTAAACTGAATACGGTTAAAGTCCAATTTAAGTGCTTGCGCTAATGTTTTAACCATTAATGTTTTCCCAAGTCCAGGCACGCCAGTCAATAGGCAATGGCCACCAGAAATGAGAGAAATAAAGATATGTTCTAAAACCTCTTGCTGTCCAATAATTTTATGGCTGACTTGTTCTTTCACCGCGGCATATGCAGCTTCAATATCCTGCTTCACTTTTTCAAAATCAACACTCATTTATTCAAGTCCTTACTATCCTGTGTCATAGCGTAAACAAATATGTTTACACCAAATCTTGTAAAAAAACGGTGTGCGTAGTCATTAATAACTGCACTATGATAATAGTTAAAAATTCGCCAAGTTTCATTTTTTTCAAATACCCAAGCTGGTTGCTGACGTTCCAAATAGATGACATCTTCACTGCCATCTTCACGCCGAACACGATGTTGACTACCTGTCGCTCCTTCTTGACTAATACGCTCACCTAAATTCTTGCCTTCTTCACGTATCCTAAAACCTATATTTGTTTTCCAACGACCTAGGGCATCTACTCCCCAACCCATTGCGACAACAGGGCTACATACAACCGCAAGTCGACCATTCACATGCAAGCCAACCAAAGAATAAGTCCCTTGTGGCCACTTTTCCTCAATCACAAACTTTTTCACTGTATCGGGTAAAACGTCTGGATCAGGTAATCCTACAAAATAAGAACGAAATATACTGTGACTTCTTTTTAAGGGCACGAATTCTTTTTGGGGGTATACCTGTGCAAATGCATCAGAAATGTCCTTAGCTGCTTGCCAGTCACCAAAACTATGATTTTGTATCTGCCGGTTCTTATTGCCTAAAAAACTAGCTCGGATGCCCGCATCAATATAAATAAAACCGCCACGATCCAAATATTTTTTCAGGTTTTCGACTTCACTTGGCGAGAATACCCACTCAGAACGGTCTGATGCATTTACATAAACAAAGGGATGATCTAATAATCGCTTATCTGCAAATGAATTAATGACTAAATAATCTTCAGCTACAGGTAAATAAGTGTTTTCTCGAATGTAACGGATTAAGCTTGGTAATGCTTCTGGATATGAGACTCTGAGGCTAGAGCCAGTCTGATATTTAACGACTTTTATACGAGGAATCAATTCTGTAGCATGTGATAGGTTACAAAATAAACCAATAAGCAAACTGCCTAAAATCCCAATCGTACTTTTACAGTTCATTATTTTTGTAATTCGCCCTTTTCCCATATTTGGGTTTCAATCACATTACCCTTATCATCATAATGTGTCCAAGTACCGTCTTGAAGACCATTCACATTTTGACCTTTCCATTCAATTTGACCATTGGGATGCCAAGTTGTAAGCATGCCATCAGGAAAACCATCTTTAAATGCTGCTTCATTCTTTTTCTTACCGTCTGAATAAAATTCTTTCCCAACCCCATCCATTTTTCCATCTTTAAAATTGGTCTCAATTTTAATCGTTTTTCCATCGGCAAAGTAATGTTTATCAGTACCGTGAATTACGACACGTCCAAATTCATTGGTATAATATTCATATTCGCGGATAACAACTTCATCCTTTTTCTCAGTTTTTATCTGAATTTCACCTCTGACAATTTCTTTTTCTGTTTTACCGCAGGACATAAAAAAGCCTGTCATAAAAATCAAAGTTGCCAAAAACGCATTTATTTTCATGCCATTATTCTCCAAAAGATTGTGGTTGTAAAATTGAGTAATAAGTTATAGGGGTTCAATATAAACATGAACAAGCATATAAGCAAGAACCTTGAAGGTTCCACCCTCCTATTTTTGGGTGTTTTTAAACAGATTTGGAGAACAAAAATGTCAAGTGATAAGATTGCCCCAAGTAAAGTCATTCTTATTTTCTTAGGAATTTTTACACTTTTACTTATTATCATCCTGCTTTTAAACTTTTTAATGCTGGAGAATCAAATTGAAAAGTATAGCTCTTCAGTTCCCAAAGTGGTGATGACAACTGCAAAGATAGATGATGTAATCAACTTAAACAATCAGCTTTCCTCAATGAAAAAGCAGGTTGATATGTTAGATGATACAGAACAAACAGTAAACCTATCTTTAGATGAGGTTAGCTTAAATACGGCTTACCAATCATTAGACTATTTTAAGACTATGCGGGAAAATATGCCTGCTGTGATTCAACTTACAGATGAACAAATTCTAATTGAATTCAGTATTCCTATACAAAATGATGAAGAAACTCGATACATCAATAGCACCTTAGAACTTCAACTCGAGTACACTGTAGATGGGTATCAGCTACAGCTCGTAGATGGGTTTATCTTAAATGAAAAAGGAGAAGAAATTCCTCTTCCTGACTTTTTACCCCTGTCTGATATCATAAATCCACCTGAGCTTCAAAAATTGCTAAAACCCGTATTGAAAATCGAACAAAAGAACCATATTCTAAGCCTTGAACTCAATGGTGAGGAATTAAGGTAAATGCACAATATAAGAACTCTATTTCTATTACTTTTTTCAATTTCTATTTTTGCTCAAGATGAGCCTGTCTATGATGAAAAAGACTTCGAAACATTTCAGCGGTTTTATGAAAAACAATTAAAGAGTAACAAAGGTAATGAAAATATCTTAGTTCTTCCTGGAGTGGTTGCGAATCGCCAAGCCAAAACAATTACTATAGATGCCCTGGCAACTGGTTTAGATGAAAATGCTCCCATGGAATACTATCTAGTAAGTACTATAGGTAAAGAATATGAAGCCTTGACAACTTCACATCTAAAAGCAAGTGATTTAGAAGCAGCCTTTACTTTCCTTGGAATATCAAAAGGTGACTTAACTGACTATGCAAACCTACGATTTTGGCCATATGGACAAAACATCTCCATTACATTAGCCCAAAAGTCAGATGGAAAATTTGAGCCATTAACTAGCTATGCATATAATGGGCAGACACAAACATCACCGGTTAATAAATGGTTCATTTACACAGGATCAACATTAACTAAAACACAAAAAGTAAACTATAATGCAGCAAATGATACAGGCGATTTAATCTCAACCTATAACTCGGATACAACCATGATTGATGTTCCGCTGCAGCGTCCCAAGAGTGCAACCTATGGAAACATCTCTCCCAATATTGAAAATCAACTAAAACGTAAAGAACATGTACTGATCCGTATACAGCTTCCTAGGATAAAAAGTACACTTCACAAATATAAACTTTATATTCAGTTATCTGATATCAAAACAAATATTCATCAAGCCTCATACAAAATAATCGATCAAGATGGAAGGGAAAAGAAAATTGATCAGTTTCATTTATTATTGGAGTCCTTGTATAAAAAGCTTGAACGTAAAGAGTTAATTTATATGAATATTGTATACCCTGCTAAAGGGAGTCGTCTTGCATTGACTGAAATCTCTAAAATTTTAGTCAAGCTAGCCGATGAAGAATATATCAAAATGAATGGCTTAGCAGACCAATTATACCCAAAAGCTTTTTTAACCATCCCTGAGTGGACAATGCCAACGGAACGTATTATTCAGCCAGTAGAAATTGTGATTCCACCAAAAGGTGAGGTTATGAGATTTCGATACTTTAATGAGAAATATGATGACGAAGGAGAAAAAATATTAACCGAAGAGACATATAATTTTAAAAGTCTCGCTGAGCTTAATAAAATAATGTTAAAGCGCAAGCTATGGGAAACTGATACTGTTCTATTTTATACAGACCAATCAATACCATACGAGGTATATCAAATGCTATACAATGGGATAAGGAAACGCTTTAACAACACCTATGTTTTTGATATAAAGGAGTTCAAAGAGCTCAATAAGTAAGGGGTTATTTCGAGGGATGCATTTTATTTTGAGGGTTCAAAGAGGACTTGCCTACTATCCGGCACTTAGTCTTTTTGGATTAATGATTCTACATATATTGTTTCTACAGTTTTCACCATTTGTAATATGGGTAAAAATACTACTTTTTCTTTTAATTAATGGATTATTATGGCACTTTAGAAAAGTGACTAATTATACGGGTCTATATGCTTTAATCATATTGATTTCATGTAGCTTATATATGCAACAAACTATTCCCAAAAGCCAACCTCCAAAAGATGATATTTACACCTTTAGAATCGAAGTAACCTCTAAATCAAATAAAACTATGTGGGGACAAGTAAGGTACAATGTAAGAATCATTGAGTTAAGTAAATTTGATTCCAACTTAATTCAGAAAGTTTACGGCGAGTTTTACTTTTACAGTAGAAAATCTTTTCACGTAGGGAGTCTTCTAAGCGCAACAGGACTTTTGGAGTCTTTCCCTCAGAAAGAAAAAGGGGTTAGAGTCAAAAAAGAAAGATTACTCGGTCAGTTAAAATTACTAAAAGTAGAGGAGGTTGAAGCCCCATCTTATCTCAGAGTTAAATTAAATTCTTTCAACGACAATCTAAACAAGATCTTTGATCACATATTGTTAACAAACATTCAAGACCATTCTAATGGTATTTTGCTCCAAAGCCTTATTAAAGGAGATAAAAAAGAATTTAAAAAAGAGTCTCGATTTTCAGTATTTGAAAAGTCTGGCCAACTTCATTTTTTTGCCGTCAGTGGCCTACATATTGGCATTCTATTCTTTATCATTTTTTACTTTTTGAAACTTATTCGTCTTCAATTTAAAAGTGCTCTAATAGCCACAATAGGGCTATTACTTTTTTATATATACTTCATTGACTTTCCTGCTTCCGCAATTCGCGCGTGGTTAATGTTAAGCTTATGGGCATTATCTAGAATTCTTAAGAAGCCTATACAGTCGCTTAATTTATTTGCTACAGCCGGCATCATCATATTAACCTTTACCCCCATGCAACTCTTTCACATGGGCTTCCAATTCTCCTTTTATATCGTATTGCTATTAATACTAGCTTGGCCAGCTGTACAAAGATCAAGAAAAGTTATCTTCGAAAAATTTCATTGGACTCCAAATCAAATTCGAACAAATAAAAAAAGGTATATTCTATTATCTAAAGTGTATAGTCTGTTCATGGTTTCAACCATTGCTTTTGTGGCAAGTCAATTATTACTAGGAGTCTACCAAAGTTACCTGACTCCAGCTTCTATTCCAACTACACTCATTAATAGCTTCATTATCTGGTTATTACTTTTTCTGATTTCGATTAAGTTTATCCTATTTCCTTTGGAATTAATTGGTATTAAACTTATTCCATTTGTGATCAATAAAGTCTGTAATTTATTAGTAACTCAGACAAGCCTACTGCTAGAAATTTTCCCAATAATTCCAACCCATATTCATGCAATTGGAACTAATAGCCTCTTCTTGGTAATACTTATTATTGTATTGAAAACAAAATATCCAATATTTAGAATGAGCCTTTTATTCACTGTTTGGTTTCTCTTGGGGCAAATCACATATCAAGCGAATACCAAAAATATTTTATTATTCGATGCAAAAAGTGAGAATCTATTAATTATTCAAGAATCTAAATATGGACGCAAATTGGTATATTATGAAAAAAATGCCAAAAGAGAAATCCCATTTTATTTATTAAAAGGAAGTCAGATAATGAGTCCACCCCAATTAATAACCACTAATAGCGAATACCTTCGCCAATTTAAGGACCAATATCCACTTGCCACAATCGAAGCATTTAAAAATCATGAAATTAAAGCATATAAACTTAGGGATGTGATCATTAAATCTAAACAAAAAGATTATATCTTTAACAAGGCATTAATCGAATTTTCAGATCAAAAAAAGACGTATTCTACCAGCCGTTCACCTAAAACATTAAAAGGCTGGTACTTGTATGAATTTTAAGTAGTTTTTTTAAAACAAAGCTAAAACTATATTTAGCGCTTTATACGTGGTTTGGTTGCTGCCTTCATACCAGCAGGACTCATCTTCTGTTTGATTTGATGAACCACTATTTTTAAGTCTGCAGAAAGCTCGCGGGCATCCCCTAACAATTGGCCCATAGTTTTAAAGTCTACATAACCTGTATCTGTTAAAATACGTAACCAGTATTGTGTTTTTATTGCAAATTGATATGCACTTGAATAAGCATTGAATTGCTCTTGACCACTCAATGCTTCTTTGGCAATTGTTGCTTGTTCACCCAAAGAAACGGCATTTTCCATGACCTTGGTTAACATCAAGAAATCTCCCGTTCTCTGCCTCGCATTTGCATGCATCTGTAGGACTTCCACTGTAAAATGATACGCTTTATCTGCAATATCTTTCGACATAGTTGTTATCTCCTGATACTTAATATTATCATGGTGTCACAATGCGACACTGTGTCACAACCATCTGTGACATATCTTTTACCTTGCGTCACACCTGAGAAAAGTATAAATTCAGTTTTCACCTTTTCAAGGCTAAAATCAACAAGTTAGAGGTAAATAAACAGTTTTGGCATGGAAAACGCTATGACACCATAGTGATTTAACAAAAACGCAATTTCGATTGCAAAACTTTAATCTAAAAAGGAAAATAACTATGGGCAAAATATTAGGTATTGACCTAGGAACAACCAATTCCTGTATGGCAATTATTGAAGGTGGAGAAGCGAAAGTCATTCCAAATGCGGAAGGACATCGTACAACTCCATCGATCGTGGCATTTACTAAAAATGGTGAACGTCTTGTTGGTGCACCTGCAAAGCGTCAGGCTGTGAACAACCCACAAAACACTGTCTTTTCTGTGAAACGTTTCATGGGTCGTCGTTTTGACGAAGTAAGCCGTGAAATTGGTTTAGTACCATACGAAGTGGTTGCTGCATCTAATGGTGATGCACACGTAAAAGTAGAAGATAAAACTTATTCTCCACCTGAAATTTCTGCAATGATTCTTTCTAAGTTGAAAGCAGATGCTGAAGCATATCTTGGGGAAACGATAACAGAAGCCGTGATCACGGTTCCTGCATACTACAATGACTCTCAGCGTCAAGCAACCAAGGATGCTGGTAAAATTGCAGGTCTTGATGTAAAACGTATCATCAATGAACCAACTGCTGCATCGTTAGCATATGGCTTAGAAGAAAAGTCAGATCAGAAAATTGCAGTCTACGACTTAGGTGGTGGTACATTTGACGTATCCGTTCTAGAACTTGGTGATGGTGTATTTGAAGTTAAAGCAACTAATGGTGATACACACCTTGGTGGTGATGACTTTGATGAAGCAATTATTGACTGGATGGTTGAAGCATTCAAAGCAGAAAATGGTATTGACCTTCGTCAAGATCCAATGGCACTACAACGTCTGAAAGACGAAGCAGAAAAAGCAAAATGTGAGCTATCTTCTTCTCAGTCTACGGATATCTCACTACCATTCATCACTGCAGATGCAAGCGGTCCTAAGCACTTGAACGAAACACTGACTCGTGCAAAACTTGAGCAACTATGTGATACACTTGTTAACCGTACACAAGCACCATGTGAAAGCTGTCTAAAAGACTCTGGTCTTTCTAAAAGCGAAATCAATGATGTTGTATTAGTAGGTGGTTCTACTCGTATGCCACGTGTACAAGAAATTGCCGAAAAGATTTTTGGTCGTGCACCACACCGCGGTGTAAACCCAGACGAGGTTGTTGCGCTTGGTGCTGCAATTCAAGGTGGTGTTTTAGCCGGTGATGTTAATGATGTATTACTATTAGACGTTACACCTTTATCTCTAGGTATCGAAACACTAGGTGGTGTAATTGATAAAGTTGTTGAGCGTAATACTACGATTCCAACAAAGAAAACGAAAGTATACTCAACTGCTGCTGACAACCAGCCTTCTGTAGATATTAAAATCTACCAGGGTGAGCGCCAAATGGCTGCAGACAATAAGTCATTAGGTAACTTCCACTTAGATGGTATTCCACCAGCACCACGTGGCGTACCACAAATCGAAGTAACATTTGATATCGATACAAATGGTATCCTGCATGTATCAGCAAAGGATTTAGGTACGGGTAAAGAACAAACTATTACTATCACGGCAAACTCTGGTTTAAGTGATGATGAAATCGACAATATGGTAAAAGATGCAGAAGCACACGCTGAAGAAGATAAACAGCGTCGCGAAGGTATCGAAGTTCGTAACCAGGCAGATTCTTTAATTTACCAAACAGAGAAGCAAATCAGTGAAAATGGTGATAAGCTTCCAGACGAAATCAAAAAACCAGTTGAAGCAGATATCGAAGAACTGAAAGCTGCACTAGCTGCAGATGATGTTGAAAAAATGAAATCTGTGATGGAAAATCTAAATCAGAAAATGCAGGCATTCGCACAAGAGCTATACAAAAACGCTGGTGCTGAAGGTGCTGCTCCAGGCGCAGGCCCAGAAGGTGCGGCTCCAGGTGCTGACGCAGGTTCTGCTCAAGATGACAACGATGATGATGTTATCGATGCAGACTTCGATATGGTCGACGAAGACGACAAAAAATAATCAACCCCTTTCTCCGGTAAGCAAACTTACCGGAGATTTTCTTTTCTTAAAAAGGAATTGCTGTGTGGCAGTTCAAACTTTAAAAACAAACGAAGGAGTAATACTTCATGTCAGTAAAGATTCAACCATTAGGTGATCGTGTACTAGTTCAAGCGGTAACGGATACGCAAGAGATGCAAGGTGGTATCTACATTCCAGACTCAGCTCAGGAAAAACCACAAGAAGCAACAGTTGTTGCACTAGGTACTGGTGGAAAAGATAAAAACGGTGATGAAATCGTATTTAACGTAAAAGTGGGTGATATCGTTCTTACATCTAAATACGGTGGAACTGAAGTAAAGTCTGAGGGTGAGGAATACAAAATTCTTAGCCAAGGTGATATCTTAGCTGTGGTTAACCCATAAGTCAGCAACCTTAGCGTACACAACAATTTTATAAACTAAACATATTTAAAGGAGTCTAACGAATGGCTAAACAACTTCGTTTTGATGAAGAAGCACGTCGTTCTCTACTTTCTGGTGTAGAGCAGTTAAGTAAAGCAGTAAAAGCAACATTAGGTCCAAAGGGACGTAACGTTGTTTTAGATAAGAGCTTCGGTTCTCCAACAGTCACAAAAGATGGTGTATCTGTTGCAAAAGAAATCGAGCTAGAAGATCCATACGAAAATATGGGTGCACAAATGGTCCGTGAAGTTGCTAGCAAAACATCTGATGTTGCTGGTGATGGAACAACGACTGCGACTGTACTAGCTGAAGCTGTATTCCGTCAAGGTCTTAAAAACGTTACTGCGGGTGCAAACCCAATGAGTCTTAAACGTGGTATCGATGCGGCAGTAATTGCGATTACAGCTGAACTAGAAGGAATTTCTACGCCAGTAGAAAGCCGTGACCAAATTTCTCAGGTTGCTACAATCTCTGCAAACGGCGACAAGACAATTGGTGATATCATTGCTGACGCAATGGACAAAGTAGGTAAAGATGGTACAATCACCGTTGAAGAAGCAAAATCTATCGAAACAACTTTAGACGTTGTTGAAGGTATGCAGTTTGACAAAGGTTACCTATCTCCTTACTTCGTGACTGATCAAGAAAGCATGGAGTGTTCTCTAGAAGATGCATTGATCCTAATCCACGAGAAAAAAATTAGCAACCTACAAGACCTATTACCACTACTACAAGAAGCTTCTAAGCAAGGTAAACCGCTTCTAATTGTTGCTGAAGATATTGAAGGTGAAGCACTAGCTGCTCTAGTTGTTAACAAAATCCGCGGTACACTGAATGTTTCTGCTGTTAAAGCACCTGGTTTTGGTGATCGTCGTAAAGCAATGCTAGAAGACATCGCAATCCTAACTGGTGGTACTTGTATCACTGAAGACCTAGGTCTAAAACTAGAAAACGTTACAATTGATCAACTTGGTGCTGCAAAGCGTATCGTTGTTGACAAAGAAAACACTGTAATCGTTGAAGGTGGTGGTTCTCAAGAAGCAATCACTGGCCGTGTAAACTTGATTCGTCGTCAAATCGATGAAACAACTTCTGATTACGATAAAGAAAAACTACAAGAGCGCCTAGCAAAACTTGCTGGTGGTGTAGCGGTAATCAATGTTGGTGCTGCAACTGAAACTGAAATGAAAGAGAAAAAAGCACGCGTAGAAGATGCATTACATGCAACACGCGCAGCTGTAGAAGAAGGTATCGTTCCTGGTGGTGGAGTTGCTCTTATCCGTGGACTTAACGCTCTTGATAGCCTAAGCTTAGATGGTGACGAAGCAATCGGTGCTGATATCATCCGTCGTTCTCTAACTGAACCACTACGTCAACTTTGTAACAACGCTGGTGAAGATGCTTCTCTTATTGTACAAGAAGTAATCAATGCTGGTGGCAACAAAGGTTACAACGTAGCATCTGGTGAATACGTTGATATGCTTGCTGTCGGTGTAATTGACCCAACAAAAGTAACACGTTCTGCACTACAACATGCAGCATCTATCTCTGGTCTAATGCTAACAACTGAAGTACTGATCACAGATGTACCTGAAGAAGGCGGCGCTCCTGCAATGCCTCCAGGCGGCATGGGAGGCGGAATGCCAGGCATGATGTAATACAATTGCCCATCGTTAATTAAAAAGGCGCAGTCTAACGACTGCGCCTTTTTTTATATATAAATTAGACCACAATATTTCCCTCAGCATAAGAATCATAACTCGAAGAAGCTTCAAGCAAAAAACTAACTATCCGTGAGTATTTAAGGCGAAGCCGCGGCTCTCGTCGCTTCACAAACTTGTTTGTACTGCGCCTGGCTGAACCATCTTGGCCGAGTCAGGTGCGCTTTACATATTTTTGTCGTTTTTTTTAATCGGTATCGCCTTTGTAATTCGATAACTAAGAATGAGAAGTTCTCAGGCCTGCCAAACAAAATACCGCAGTACTTTATTATTTATGTAGATAAATGTCAGGAGTTCCCCAGCCGGGGACACGCCCCTTTTCATCAAGGGGTTTACGAATAAAGACAAGTGCTGAACTTTCAGATTCCAAGGTGCGATAGGCGGGACCAAAACTGCTCTTTTTAGTAAATACTGGTTCACCGTAACTTCCCTGTCCTCCGCGAATAATGCGAAGAGAGCCATAGCTACCCGTAAATGAGCTAAAAAGCTCTACCTTGCCCCGTGGGAGTTTCACATGGGGAGTCCACTTCCAGGTGGGGTATTTATTTTGGGAATTAATATTCTTTCTGATCATACACATGGGTCGACCTGAGACCGTGGCAGCATGATTAAAGTAGCGGTTACCCGCTAGTTTTCCGTTGGTAAAGGTTCTCATACTGGATCGGTTGGTTCCATCCCACAGCCACACATAATCACCTTCTTTGACTGCGTTGGGTTGTGTCATTCCCGGCCCCTGCAGGTAGAGATAATAGGTTCCTGTTTTTACAGGGAAGTTCTCACGCCAGTAATTTTCGAAAGTGCCCTTTGTTTCATCTTTGGTTTTATCGTAGGTTGATTGGGATCGTAAAAATCCGTCATGTAGGGTGTCAAGCCCGGTGTATTGTGTCTCCCAGATGCCTGGGTTCTTATGGCTAAGGGTGTAGAAGCGGTGCTTATCTTTTTTGTTAAGCCAAACGTGAAGTTCAGAGTAATTAGTCTCAATCTTAGGCTGGGAATCTTGAATATGATAAACGACCCGAGTAATTCCCTTACGGTTAAGTATTTTGAGTTGTGAATACACGTAATCACTTTCAACAAAGAGCTGACGATAGGTGGTATCAACCTGCATGGTAAGATGATCCCCCTTAGCGAAGGTGTCATATGATTCTACCTGTGAGAGGACTTGCGTATCTTTCGTCAGAAGGAATTCTACGGTATCTCGTTCGGTAAGGGCTACTTCATAGCTTGTGGTCCCGTCAGTTTCTTTTACTAGAGACCGACGAGTCCCCGGGGTGCCTATGTCATCAAAGGCGATATGTAGAATAAAACCCGTATCTTTACTATCCTTAGTCCAAGGTTTCTCCATGGAGATGGGTTGTGCCTTGACTGGCTCCATGATGTGTTCTTCGTAAAACCCTTCGGTGATGAGGGGGTCGCCCAGAAATTCAGCGGTGTTCAGTGGCATGGGGGCAATTTTTTCAAGTTCACCCTTGGGCGCGAGACTTACCTTAGCGAGGTGTTGTGAGTAGTTTTTGTCACGCGCCTTACCTTCTGGTGCGTAATCGGTGGGTGAAACCCATCCCTTTAGGAGCTTATGTTGAGCGTAAGTCGTCGTGTCAAAATTAGGATGGTACCCTGTTGCTTTTGTGCCCGTATAGGTGATGGGACGTGCATAGATCTCTTCAAGACGAGGGATGACGCTACGCCATGATGTGCCTACTTCTGCAGCAGGACGTCCTTCCGCGGCCATCTGGAAATACCGAGAAGAAGTGGGTGCGTAAAGAGCTCCTCGTAAGTTACCATAGGCGAGGAGTTCGTAATGAGGGATATTGTAAGCTCCTGCAATATCCGATGCCGGGCGAAAGTATCCATTAAGAGGGTGGTTATTGTGATCCCATCGAGATAAAAATGAATTGCCTGCAATGGTGAAATTACTGATCCAATGAGGGCTTGAAGCCTTACCTGTTTTTTCAAGCCAGGATCTATCGGGGGAAATGGTTTTAATGCCACGGTGTCCAGAAGGGTTGATGATTTGAAAACTATTCCAGTAGATCTGAGAGTCCTCATAGGCATCACCATCAACGATAATGCTCTGTACGCCACCGCCTAATTCATGCCAGGCTGCGGGCC
>JAKVBE010000019.1 GCA_022447755.1 Lentisphaeria bacterium
TTGACCATTGCGATGGATCATGTCTTGCATTAAATCAAAATAACGCATGAAGTGAGGTTTAAACATGGTTTCAATTTGTATGCGTTGGGATATTTTTCGATTTTCGTGCTTCTTTTTGTGTTAGAGTACAAAGGTCTTCTTTGGGGTTACATCCATGGCGGATGATTTAGTGTTGGTCACTTCCATAGTTATAGGTGACCAATGCTTTTTCTTTGCCAGACTTAGAATGATGCCAAGACGCATCTGCATGTTGGGCGAATAACTGATAAATGGGGCGCCAAAATGTGTCAATATCTTCTCGTATGTGTGGTAGAATGTTGTGGTGTGTCCATAGGATCTTGGCTCCATTGGACTTTTATGCAACTAGTGCTTGAGACACTTCTTTAATATTCTCTGAATGTTGTTTATGAGGATTTTTACATAGCGACTCAGGCCATTGAAGGTTGATAATATTTGGCTGAAGCGCTAAAATTTCCTCTATGTGTTCAGGTAAATAATTACCCCATTCTCCATATAAGGTGAAATCAACTCCTCGCTTTTGCATTTCTTCAGTGATACAATTATTTTGGCCGCCTCGCACAGCCATCACTACTTTCATTCAAAGACCTAGTCACTTACAAATTCGTTATATCATCCCTCAAAAAACGATCATTTAATAGCTATTTATATAATAATGTGCTTCAAAAATCAAGGTGATTAAGATCAAATCTATTGATTATCAGGGTAGGGTCTTTTAATGAAAGTTAGTTAGCAATCTACAGTTGACTAATTATAAATTAAGCAACTGTAGCATGTTTGTTGTCATTGAATTATTTTTATATGAGTTGTCATTTTTCAGATAGATGTTTTTCTGAGAATGTTTGCCATAGTCGTTTTTGTAAGTGTGGATTTTTTTTGTCGATTTGGATCACTACAGTTTCGCCATTGGGGCCAGCCCCAATTTTAGTTTCTGAGTATGCCAGTTCATGTTGTTTAAAAAATGTTGTTACTATTTCTGATTGTCCAATAAGGTAATATCTACCATTGTGTATCACTTCAACGTAAAAGTTTGATGGGTGATCGTTTAACTGTTGATACCTTTTGGGAAAGTGTGCCTGTAATAATGCATCAATGATAAGTTGTGCATTTAATGCATCCTTTCTATTTTTATCAGTGATTGTTTTATCAATATTTGTGTAATGGAATCCAATGAATGATTTTTGATGTTTAGCGCATGCGTATTTCATATTTTCAAGATTATAGTCTTTATCATCTACCAAGATAACGGTATCGTATTTTTCTTGTTTTTGCCCAAGTAGATCAAATAGTGCTTTACCTTTGTCAGCACCTTGAACCATAAACACATTTTGAATATAGCTTACACTTCTTACTTTGTTTTTTCCGCTGATTCTGTCCTGGTATTCAAACTTCCAAACTTTAGGTCCATCCGCTACTTGGTTTTGGTTGAATCGAATTCCATTTGCTTTTAATTCTCTCATGGTAGCTCCACGGCTGGTTGGTGAGCGGGCGGTTAATAGCAAAACATCATGTTGTTCATCAATTGTATTTATAATATCAGCAGCATCTTCTTGAGTTAAACTCATTGTCCCCAATTCGAACATCATATCTACCATACCATATATCGCCGGTTTATTATAGCGAAGTTCAGGTGGAATAAGCTTTTGGTTTTCATCCTTAATTACAGGTTTTGTTTGCCAATCATACCATTTATCGCTTCCCATAAATTGGTCAGCGGTTAAGAGGGTATCATCAATATCAAATACGACTAAAGTTTTAGGACTCATTGTATTTATTGAGTCGAGAACTTTTTTAAGATCTTTAATTTCTTTTATTTCTGATATTTGCGCATAGCCTAAAGATACTATTGCTAAATACAGTATGCTAAAATACAACTGTTTTGAGACGCTCATTTTCCTCTTGCTCCTAACTTAAGATTACTATTTCTAAAGAATATACCCTTCAATTTGCTTAACATTATTAAAATTGATAGTTACTTTATTTGAATATTTTATTAAGAATTTATTATTTTAGGTCAATCTAGATGTTCCAGCTGTTGTTAGCTATAGCTTTTCTTCAATGTCGTTGCACAATGTCCTAGGTTGATATTTTTCAGTTGTTTGTTTATGAATCTATGTGAACTTTACAATTGCTGTATTATGTAAATGCGTTAGTGCCCCTGTGGTTCCAAAGGATCTAAAACAGGAATTATCACTTACAGAATACTCTCAAGACTTATTTAAGTCTTTTTAGATATACATCCATTTTGATTTATCAAAAATAAAAGTACATTTTCTTGTTTATATAAAAGCAGATCTATGCTCCTTGAGATTTTTAATTGACCTTGATATATTAAATTTTAATGATTAAAGAATATACATTTTATGGAACAAAGATTAGTGATTTCCGCCGAGGTGAGTTACCTGGTCGTATTTATGAAGCTTTTGTAAAGGAAATCATCTCTGGGCGTTGGTCAATTGGTGAGCGGTTGCCCTCTTATGAGCAATTGTACCGGGATACAGGAATCAGTAGAACGTCTATTGATGTTGCGATGAAAAAGCTTGAGGTCGACGGCTATATCGAGCGTGTTCACAAGAAGGGTATTTTTCTAAAAACTACGCATCCTGGTAAGCATGCAGAGGTTGGAACGCTTGCGTTAGTCTTGGAAGCAGATTGTTTGGAGATAGACCCTTATTCTTATTCTACCAAGACTGAATCCTTTGGTTTACTTTGCGTGGATCAGATTCGGGAAGAAGCTGAAAGTCTTGGTATTCGTTTAAAACCCTTATTGATTGATAAGACATCAAAGGGTCTTGAAATCATTCAGCAAGAATTTTTGGAACTTCAAGAAAATCATAACTTTCGAGGCATTCTTTCCTTAGTGAATAAAAGTTTGCTTAACGATGTACTAGTATTGGGAGATACACCTGTAGTATACTTGGGAACAGAAGATATCAGTTCTGTACCTTGCATAAGCGGTAATCCTTATCTTTCGCTTGAGTTACTTACTAAAAAAGTTATAGAGTTTGGGCACAAAGAAATTGTATTCATTCCTGACCCTACTGGATCCAAGATTGGACATAATCTTCTCATGGATGTATTTCGCAAAAATTTAGCAAAGGCTAGTTTACTTTGCAATGAAGAGATTCACCAAATAAGCAGTGAGTTGAAACATGTGGATCTTGTATCCATAAAAGCGATCTTAGATGCTTGTGAGTCAACAACTGCTATCATTGCGGGTAGGTTTAGATATTGGTCAAAAGGTGGTTGAAACCGCTGCGACTATGGGAAGATCTGTTCCTGAAGACTTGAGTTGCTGTTGTCTTCAAGTGGGTAAAATGCGTTTGGATGATGATTTGCAGTTTTTAGGTATCAGATATGATTGGGATCGCATCATATTATCAAGTTTTGAAATATTGCTTAATAATCAAAAGTCTCAACCTTTGTCAAGGATGGTTTTTGCGCCAGAATTGACATGTTTAGGTAATAATCGTTCATGCAGTGTACTTAAACTGAATGCGTAATTTTTTGCCTATATGAATGATTCATATTTTTTAACTATTTCTTTTACGAATTTCACTTGGGGTAAATGAAACTTTTTTTTTCATTGTGCTTGCTAGGTGTTTTGCATCTGTAAATTGAAGTCTATAGGCAATTTCTTTAATGGATAAACTCGTGTTTTGAAGTAACCAAATTGCTTGTTCGATTCGTTTAGTAAGTAAGTAGTGGTATGGGCTTGTTTGGTGTTCTTTTTTAAACAATCGAAGTAACTGGTTTTTTGAGTATGCAAAATGTTTTGCCATATCTTCAAGTCTGAAGCTTTGTTCGATTCTTTCATCAATATAGTCCGTGAATCTTGCTTTATTAATTGTATTAGTTTGAGTCAGTTCCTTAATAAACTTGTGTAGTAAAATTGGGAATTCTGCTTGTATAATTTCTCTTGGTTCGTTTAATAGGCTCAACAATCCTTCAATTCGAATAATACGATCACTTTTTGAAAAAACTTGATGTAAATTTAGTTGATAAGCATCAGCAAGGCTATCTATGAACTTCCCCCGCAACTGAATAAATACTTTTTCCCATGGATCTTCATCATTAGGGCCATAGTGGTAGTGATTTTGGGGAGACATAAAGTAAAGGTCTCCTGCATTTAGCTGGTAAATCTCATCATTGCATTTTAACCAACCAGCCCCTTTTATTACACCTTCGAAACACCAATCCGAACCAATTTGTCGCTGATAACAATCGTAGCCAGCACGCGCTCGGACATATGCTCCGCCACTCACATATAAATGCTCTTCTGTAAGTATTGCTTGTGCTCTCGAAAAACGTATTAGGGTGTTATTTTTAACCATTAAGTGCCTATTTAGTGTTTTTTTGCTTTCTGTTTGGTGTTAATTTAGCTTTAATTTCAACCAATACAAAGGGTATTTACAAATGAGTAAATTTACAGAGTCAATTTTTCAAGCTTTTCGAATTTATGGTGATTATGTTGATGCTTCTCCATATGGTTCAGGTCATATCAATGATACTTATGCCGTGAATGTTTCTCAATCTGGTAGTAAGGTTCGTTATTTATTTCAGCGAGTTAATCATTTAATCTTCAAAGATGTCCCAGGTTTAATGGAGAATATTCGTCGAGTGACTGAACATGCAGAGAAACAATTACATGGAGTATCTGATGCCAGCCGAAAGGTGCTTAAACTTATTCGAACGCATGATGATATGGTTTATCACGTTGATTCAGATCAGAATTACTGGCGCTGTTATTTGTTTATTGAGTCTGCTACCGGGTATGATATTATTGAGACTACTAAGCAAGCATATGAAGCAGCGAAAGCATTTGGTGAATTTCAAAAGTTACTTGTCGACCTTCCGGGTGCACGTTTAAATGAAACCATTCCAGATTTTCATAATACACCAGCTCGTTATCAGCGTTTTAAAGATGTCTTGTCTAAAGACTCTTTAGGCAGGGCGGTAGATGTTCAGCCAGAAATTGATTGGGTTTTAAAGCACGAGGAATTAGCTGATGCATTATTGAGTCAGCACCGTGCTGGTTTAATGCCAGAGCGTGTCACTCACAACGATACTAAGTTGAATAATGTTTTGATTGATGATGTAAGTAATGAGGCAAGTTGTGTTATCGATTTAGATACTTTAATGCCAGGTTTAGCACTTTATGATTTTGGAGATCTTGTTCGAACATCAACTAGTCCTGTTGCCGAAGACGAGAAAGATTTTTCTAAAGTTTTTGTACAGATAGATATGTTTGAGGCTTTAGTAAAAGGTTATTTGGAAAGTGCGGGTACCTTTTTAACAGAAGCTGAGCAATCTTCCCTTATTCTAGCTGGTCAAGTTATAACGATGGAATGTGGCGTTCGTTTTTTGACTGATTACTTAGAGGGTGATGTTTATTTTAAAACGAAGTATGAAGGACATAATGTCGATCGTTGTAGAACTCAATTTGCCTTGGTAGATGATTTGGAGCGTAACCAAGTTTCTTTAAACGAAATCATTCATAAATATAGGTCGTTATAAAATGAGCAATTTACGAATTGGAGTTATTGGTTGCGGAGGTCGTGGTAATGTAGCTGGCTTTGCCTTGCAAAGTAAAGCTGGCGCAAGAATTGTTGCTGGTTGTAGTGACTATGAACCTCATCTTGAAGCTTTCAAAGAAAAGTATGGTGATGATGTATATACTTGTGTAGACTACCAAGATATTATTTCCCGAGATGATGTGGATGCAGTATTTATAACAACACCAGATTTTTTACATGAAGAGATGGCGATTGCTGCTTTAGAAGCCGGTAAACCTGTTTATCTTGAAAAACCTTTAGCAATAAGTATTGAAGGTTGTGATCGGATTTTAAAAGCAGCTTATAAAACGAAGACCAAATTATTTTTAGGTCACAACATGCGTCATTTTGAATCTGTTTTAAAAATGAAAGAAATTATAGATTCTGGTCAAATTGGTGAAATACAGGCAGTCTGGTGTAGGCATTTTATCGATTATGGTGGTGATGCTTACTTTAAGGACTGGCATTCAGAAAAGCAGTATGCAAATAGTTTGTTACTTCAAAAAGGTGCGCATGATATCGATGTCATACATTGGTTGGCAGGTTCTTACACAGAACGTGTAGTTGGTATGGGAAAACTCAGTGTTTATGATCAGTGTGCTCGCCGTCATGAAAGTGAGCGAGGCGATGCAAGTTTTAGGGATGAAAATTGGCCACCACTAGAACAAACAAAGTGCTCCCCCAAAATTGATATTGAAGACCACAACATGATTATGATGCAATTAAGAAACGGTATTCAGTGCTCCTATTTGCAATGTCATTATACTCCTGATACTTGTCGTAATTATACATTTATTGGAACTAAAGGGCGGCTTGAAAATATTGGTGATACAGGCAATAGCCAGATTTATGTTTATACAGATCGTCATTCATCATTTGGTACACCTAATCAAATATTTCAATTATTTGGTCAGGATCAAGCTCATGGTGGAGCTGACCCAAATATTGTTGATGAGTTTATTCGTTTTGTGAAATTTAATGATTTGACTAATACGAGTCCTCTTGCAGCTAGGAACAGTGTTGCTACTGGAGTTTTGGGCGCGGCATCGTTAAGGGAAGGTAATGTTCCTAAAGTAATACCTGAACTTGATCCAGCGTTAGTTGATTACTTTGAAAATAACCAACAATGGTAGCAGATGAAACGTATTGATGCACACTGTCACTACAACGGAATCAATGAGCATTTGTTAGCTCTTTTGGGGCGGTTAAATTTGTTAACGGTTAATATTTCTGTAGCCATGCCTGGAGAGCTATGGTTAAGACAAAATGCCTTTTATCTTCGTCAACTTCAAGAACGTCCTGATCACTTTGCTTGGATAACTTCTTTTCCAGTGCCTGAAGGTGATACATCTGGTTATGTTGACCAATGTATAGCTGGCTTAGAGCTTGACTTTGAAGCGGGTGCAATTGGATGTAAGATTTGGAAAAATATTGGAATGGATTTAGTTGATGGGGCAGGGCGTCTATATAAATGTGATGATGAAATTTTTCAGCCTATTTATGAGTATTTAACAGCTAAAAAGAAGCCTTTACTCATGCACATAGGAGAACCTTTGGCTTGTTGGTTGCCACTAGAGGAAAATAAGCCACATTGCGGTTATTATAAGTCTGAGCCACAGTGGCATATGTATAACTTTCCTGAAAAGCCTCACCATCAAATGCATATTGATGCTCGTGATCAGGTTTTAGAAAGGAATCCAGAACTAGTTGTTGTTGGGGCACATTGGGGCAGTCTTGAATATGATACAGATGAAATTGGAAAGCGTTTAGACCGCTACCCCAATTTTTATGTCGATTCATCAGCGCGTTTGTGGGATATTGCTTTGCAGGAAACTACGAAGGTGAAAGAGTTTTTTGAGGAATATCAGGATCGACTTCTTTGGGGAACTGACGCCGTTGCAATGACGCCAGATTTTAACGATTTCAGCGCTATAGCTATTTCGGATATTGATTATGCAGCAGCGCTTTATCAGGTGGAGTTTGCGTACTATGAAGGTGATCATGTGGATATTTGGGGAAATCATTATAAGGGGCTTGCTTTACCACAGTCAATTCTGAACAAATTTTACGTTCAAAATGCTTTGGGTGTATATGGAGATTTACATGATGTTTATACATCTACTAGTTCTTGATTAAGGTTATTAGTTCTTATCTTGATTATCGGCTACGTATAATAGAATTAAGCAGTTAGGCTAGTTTTTTATTATCGGTGATATTAGTAGCGTTACAAAATGTAATGCAAAGAATTTTATTATTCATGATATCAGTTTCGTCTAAAGCGCATAGCTCAGAAAAACTTTATTATATTAAGTCACTGAATGAAAACTGTTTCATAAAACCCCAGCGTAAGTTTTTCATTTCTTAAAAGTATTGCAAGATTACTAATCAGGTATTTGATGTGAGCCTAAATATAGTTGTATTGTTGCCAACAAAAAGTAGTTATTCTGCGTAATCAATGAAAGCGTAATAAGAGGGTGAAGCCTCTTAGTTAAGATCCATTCTTCGTGATTATATTAATTCTCCGACAAGCCCATGTTGACCAAAGCCAGTGGGTTTAACTTGAACAAATTGATTTAGTAGATTTTGGTCGCTTTTGAATGAAATTCGAACGTAGTTATCAGTTAGGCCATTCCACCAGCCATCTTTTGGTGATTCCACTAAGATTGTTTGTGGCTCATCCATATGACGTTCCATAAACATATGACGTTTACGGTTACTAATGTCGCGCATGATTTTACTGCGTTCTTGAATCTTTTCTACTGGCACATTGTATTTTCCAAATACTTTTTTGGATTTCGCCATACTCCGTTCAGAGTATGAAAAAACATGAAAATAAGCAAATGGAAGATCGAGAAGTAGTTGGCGTGTTCTATCAAAGGATTCATCTGTTTCACCAGGATAGCCTACAATAACATCTGTTCCTAGGCAAATATCCGGAACTTGTTTATAAGCAAAATTAAGGAATTCTGTGTATTCTTCAATGTCGTATCGACGGTTCATTGTGCGTAGGATTTCATTGTCGCCAGATTGAATAGGTATATGCAGGTATCTGCAAAGACCAAAGTCTTTTTGCATTGGAATTACAATTTCATTTGGTATTGTGGTTGGCTCAATAGAAGAAATACGTAAACGTTTTAATTTTTCTAATTTTAACAAATCTTGAATCACATGGAAAATTCTACGGTCAGCTTCTTGGTAGGTTCCAATATTAACGCCTGTTAATACAATTTCTTGGTGACCACCATTTAAAAGTAAGCTAGCTTCATTCATTAAGTCATTAAAGTCACGGCTACGTGCACGTCCACGAGCATATGGAATTTCGCAGAACAGGCAATAGAAATCACAACCATCTTGAATTTTTAAATTTGCGCGAGTATGATGACGATCTAGGGCCGGCATTGGCATTGTAAATGGTTCTCGGCTAATTTTTTCAACCATAACTGTAGGTTGATCACCCAATGCAGGCTCCTCTTGCATAATCGCTGGTAAGTCCATTTTGCGGTTATTACCAACGACCCATTTTACTGAGGGTAGTTGCGAAAGAGCTTCACCTTGCATTTGTGCTTGGCAGCCAACTAGAGCAATATCTGCTTTGGGGTGTTCTCTATTAACTCGGTTAACAAGGCGTCGAGTGTCTGCATCACCATTTGCAGTGACGGTGCATGTATTCACCACGACGACCTCTGCATCTTGCCCAAAGTCTACGACTGGGTAGCCGTGTTTTTCAAAGTTCGTCTGCAAGGTTGCAGTTTCGGCTTTGTTTAAACGGCAGCCAAAAGTAAAGAATGATACTTTGGGCAATGACATATATTAAGCTTCTTGAGGGAAAACGTTAGCCTTAATGCGGCGAACGCCACGAGAAGAGCTTTCTTCTTTTAAAATCTTAAAGCGACCCAACTCTTTGGTATTTGCTGCATGGGGGCCACCGCAAATTTCTTTGGAGTAATCACCGATTGAGTAAACTTTAACTAACTCGCCGTAACGATCAGAGAATACTCCAATTGCTCCTGCTTCTTTTGCATCTTCAACAGTCATTTCAGCAAATGAAATTTCTAGTCCTCGTTGAATTTGGTCATTGACGATTTTTTCTACTTCGATCAGTTGTTCTTTTGTCACTTTTTCAGGGTTGTTAAAGTCAAAACGAAGACGGTCTCCGGTAATATTTGAACCTTTTTGAGAAATGTGATCACCTACAACATCTTTTAAAGCTTGTTGTAGAAGGTGTGTAGCAGTATGTAATCTTGTTGTTTGTTCAGAATGATCTTGAAGTCCACCTTTGAAATTACCTGCATTTGCACGTGATTTTTCTTGGTGTTTTGCCAATGCTTTTTCGTAGCCCTCAACATCCACATCAAAACCAGATTCTGCAGCCATTTCAATTGTGATTTCTAATGGATAACCATATGTTTGAAACAGGTCAAATGCATTTTTACCTGAAATTACTTTCTTCTCAACAAAGTCAGGTACACGGTCAATAAGTTTACGAAGCTGTTTCTCGCCATTTTCTAATGTGGTGCGAAATTGTTCTTCTTCCAAACGAAGTTCTTCAAGAATTTTTGCACTTTCACGGTCTAGTTCTGAATATACATGCTTATAGTTATCAATGATAAGTTTTGCTAGTTCTTCAGCAAATAAACCAAAGTAATTAAGTTTGCGACATTCACGTGCTGCACGACGAATCAAGCGACGTAATACGTATGCTTGACCGACGTTGCCTGGATACACACCATCAGCCATGATGAAAACAGCGGATCGGATATGTTCTACGACGATACGGCCAGCGCGTTCATTACGTGGTTTTTCAAACCCTGTAATTTCTTCTAATTTATCAAACAACGGGATAAACAATTCAGTGTCGTAACATGAGCTTTTACCTTGCAATACAGCTGATACTCGCTCTAGACCCATTCCAGTATCTACATTGCGTTGTGTTAAAGGTTCAAAGTTACCTGCTTCGTTTTTGTTGTATTGCATAAATACATCATTCCAGATTTCAACCCAACGTTTATCTTCAGGGTCAAATTTTGCTGGAGCAGCTTCTTCGCCAACCCAATAGAACATTTCAGTATCTGGGCCACACGGACCCGTAACACCAGCCGGTCCCCACCAGTTATCTTTTTTAGGTAATTGAGCAATACGGTCTTCACTTACGCCTAATTCACGCCAGATCGCAAATGACTCATCATCAAATGGTGCATCTTCATCACCAGCAAATACTGTAAATGCTAAGCGTTCTAAGGGTAGGTTTAACCATTGAGGAGCCGTCAAAAATTCAAAGCTGTACTCAATTGCCTCACGTTTAAAATATTCACCTAGAGACCAGTTTCCTAGCATTTCAAAAAATGTTAAGTGAGTATCATCACCAACTTCTTCAATATCGCCTGTGCGAATACATTTTTGGAAGTTACAGAGTTTTGTTCCTGCGGGGTGCTTTTCACCCATTAAATATGGAACAAGTGGGTGCATGCCAGCGGTTGTAAATAAAACAGTGGGATCATTTTCTGGTATTAAGGGAGCAGAGCTAATAACTGAATGACCTTTAGTCTGAAAAAAGTCTAGGAATTTTTGACGTAGTTCGTCAGCTTTCATGGGAAATCCTCAATAAAATAAGTTGCGCAATAAATTAAAATTTTAAGACCTAATACTTTAGCTGATTTTGTTTAAAAATCTAGCCTTAAAGAAGGATGGTGAAAATTGGTCAAATTTGAGGGGGGTGGTGAGCGGTATTCGTTTCTTATTATTAGATGACAGAATGAACTTATTAGGAGATTATCGTCGAGTGTTCTATTTTGTTAAAATTTGCTGTAAGGATTCTTTAGAGTTAACTAATATTTTTAAATCGGAGTTATATTATGTTTCAGTTATTTAAGAGAGATCCAAAGAAGAAGTTAAGAATAGCCTATCAGTTGAAGCTTAAAGAGGCTATGGAAGCGCAGCGTTCAGGAGATATACAGGGTTATGCTCGTTTGACTGCTGAAGCTGAATCCATTATGGATCGTATTAAAAGCATTTAAAATTTTTTTCCTACCCATCCCTCGTGATAGTTCCTTTTAAAAAAGGAACTATTTTTTTTGTATTTTATCAGTTTATTAGATTACCATAAGAAAAGTTTTAGTAATTAATAGTCTATAATTAATTGCTCTTTTGATGTAAAATACTGTAGATTATCAGTGACTAAGCATGATGTTATTTCATGTGAAGGTTTTAAAAACTAATTGTATTTGTTTCTTAAGTTTTACTTCACTATATTAAATTTAAAGAGTTTATTAACTCAAATTCGATTTTATTTTAAAATTACTCTCATTAGATTTTGAAGTTAGAAATGGTGAACCATTTGTAAACCATACAGTGTTTGATGACCCATATAATCTTTTTCTCGACTTAAATATGTCCTAATCTCGGTGTCTTCAGTCAGCGCATAGCCTAAATCACATCTGACTTCCCAGCGGCCATGCTCGTCGCCAAGTGAGTAATAAAATGCATTGCCCTCGATAGACAGACGCAGAAGTTCATTTAAGTTTGATAGTATACCTGCTTTACCACCCAGTGCACCTGCAAAATTATCTTTGTAATATCCACTGTAGCGTGCATCAAAACCAGTTAACCCATAGACTAATGTTTCCTTATTTGTTGCATAAGTTAAACCAAAAGTCATTTGTCCATATGCTTCATAGTTGATATCGTCATAATCCTTAAAGTATTCATTGTCTACTCCAAACGCAGCCTGCCAAGAGTATGGTTTAAAGAAGTCATCACGTGGTCCTAATGAGGTTACCTTTAAGAAATCTACATGGTCAAATTGTATTTCGTTGTCATCTATATCGTAAGAAAACCAAGTATCTAAAAATTGTATTTCTGCACCATTTTGGTAGCCACGTTGATTGGCAATCAATTCATGGTATGCAGGAGTCCATGAGAACATCAGTAAATCGTGTCCGTTGTTACGTCCCTGGATACCATAGCTAATTCTTCCAGTTTCATGTCCCTTGTGTGGGCTGATAGGTGGCTCATATTGCCAATTTGTTTGTGGTAGTTTATTTTTTTTACGAACCAAAGCAAAGAAGCGCTTTTGGTATGTCTGTTTGTCCATTAACTGGCGTTTATTGTAATTATATTTTAACATTGTGATGGCGAGATCATAAGTTTTTGCTTGTAGCATTGGATCTTCAATAGCTTCTAGTTTTGTGTTGTCACCTGTTTCAGCTGCATCTTGAGCTATTTTTACATTTTCAGGAGGAAGCTGTTCTCGCATTTGTTGTATTTGAGTTGCTCTTGATGGGCGGAATTTTTCTGATTCAATTAGGTGGTGATCTTCTGCCGTTCTGACAATATCAATTGGTATAACATGGGTCGTGTAGTCTTCTGTCATTTTCTCAGAAGGTCTAGCTGCTTCAAATAGAAATAAGAGATCATAGGCACAGTTATCTGTAAAGAAGTAGTAGTCTGTATTTATTCCTTCTAATTCCCTTAAATGGTAAATTAAGTTTTCTACCTCATCTTTATTAAAGTTTAATTTATATTCCCAAATATCACGTTGACTCATATCTGAATATAGTTGCAATTTTATATAATAGGGAATGTTTTCATAAACGCCTTTATAACCGCCAACAAGACCTTTGAACGCAAAGATAAAGCTATTTACATCAGCTCCCGCACGAGCAGCCCAACTAATACTAATAGAGCTAAAGTCTGTTTTCTTTTTCGATTTAATGATAATCAAAGTATGTCCAAACATTGATGCAGGACTATTTATGTACGCAGATGGGAAAACAAGCTTTATATAGTCTGGCTCATAGTCATCTATAAAGTCTTGAATGATCTTAGGATGATCATAAGCTGTTTTTGTCTTATCAATGTTTAATTCTTTGCATAGCCATTTAAAACGGAGCGGAAATCTTTCTAGTGGATGGTCACGTCGTTCTTTTACTTCGTCTGGTGCGAGGAAAAAACCTCGGATTGTTGCATCTAATTCCGCCTGCGGATTATGCTTACCTTCAGGGGACATAAAGAAATTTGGGTCATCTACTTGGCTTTCAGTAATAAAGGCCCAATTCTTTTCATAATGAACAATGATCCGCCAATATTCTTTTTCATATAGCTTTTTCTCATTCGCTTTTTTGACCAATGATTCCATATATTTTACATGGATATATTCTTTTTCCGTTATGTCTTCGGCCAATAGTATTGTTGTAAAGCATAAGCTTGTAATGATTGTAAAAAGCTTTGACCCCATTCAGATTCCTCTCCATTTTGCAGCTATTTCTTACCTATAAGTAAGATCATTTTTGTCCCTTTGTGATGTGCATAAGGTAAACCTCGATAGGTGAGAATGCGAGTCAAAAAAATATTAAAAAGAGTTAAAGTAGGCAAAAAAAAGAGCAACTCGCTTGAGTTGCTCAAAATTCCAATAAACTGACCAGTGGTCAATTTTTGTGGATTAAGATTTAGCTACGCCTAATATATTTTCAGTGACCGCTTCGCTGGTTACTTCATCAGATGTATAAATCTTATCGAAATTGTCTTGTAGTTGATTTGCAAACATATCAACATTATCAATTTCCAAAGCAGTTGCTAGAGATTCTAGAACTTCACCGTTACCATTAGAGATATCGATTGCCAATTGATCCATGTTGTTTTTGATTATTGCACGTGCATCCATAAACTCTTCAGCTTTTTCACATCCAAGTGTACCTGTAGTAATACCAAATAACTGGTTACAGAACAGGGCATTTGTTGTACCTGCTAGAGTTTGTGACATAAGCCCTTCTTTACCTTCGAAAGCAATAGAACCCAGACCACATCCACAGTTGTCCTTAGGTGGACCTGCGTAAACAGATGTTCCTAGAGCCAACGTACAAGCCATTGCAGTTAACATTTTTTTCATAATAACTCACTCCTTCACTTTTGGGTTGATTTTAACACCGAATTTAGGTGAGGTTAAATTCCCAAATTTTGCCTCACTGCTCAAAACATCCTTCACATTACTCTTTTTGCAAAGTAAAATGCCGAATATTTTAAAAAAAATTAAAAATAATTTTCTATCTAAATTTGTGTTATTCGAATAAATACTAGGCAGAAATATTTTTTTGTATAGATGATTTTCTGAAAAAGTATAAAAAAAAGAGCGACCTAAGTCGCTCTTTGTGAACTGATTAAATTCTATTTTATTTATTTACGCTTTGGTTTAAAGATATGAGTTGTGGTTCCATGTACCATTTCTGCTGCTTCCATCATGGTTTCGGATAGTGTTGGGTGAGGGTGAATAGACATAGCCATGTCATCAACAGTTGCGGCCATTTCAATTGCTAAAACACCTTCCGCGATCATTTCGCCAACACCAGAACCCACCAGGCCAATTCCTAGGATACGTCCTGTACGTTCTTCTGAAATAACCTTTGTTAAACCATCGTTACGTCCCTCAGCTGTAGCACGACCTGAAGCTGCCCATGGAAATGCAGCAACTTTAACGCGTAATTGCTGTTCTTTCGCTTCTTGTTCAGTAATACCTGCCCATGCAATTTCTGGGTCAGTGAATACGACTGCAGGGATCGCATGTGGATCAAAGCTTACGTCTAAGCCAGCAATTGCATCTACAGCCGTGTAACCTTCATGTGCGGCTTTGTGCGCAAGCATTGGTTCACCAGCAAGGTCACCAATACAGTAGATATTGTCATCATCTGTCTTTAGTTGACCATTTACAACAACAAACCCTTTGTCATTGACTTTTACATTTGTCTTTTCAAGGCCAAGGTTTTCATTATTTGGGCGACGACCAATAGAAAATAGGACCTTGTTATAAGTAACTGGTTTATCTGGAGCTTCTTCACCATTGAAGTGAACTTTGATACCGTTCTTTGCTTCTTCAAGTTTTGTAACCCCCGTATTTAGCATGATATTATCCATGCGGTGTCTCAGGTTACCTTCAAGAACTTTTACGAGGTCTTGGTCTGCTGCCATCAGTAATTTGGGGGCCATTTCAACAACATCAACTTTAGATCCTAAAGATGCATACACAGTTCCAAGCTCTAGGCCGATATAGCCACCACCAACGACAAGCATCTTTTTAGGTATTTCAGGCAGTTCAAGTGCATCCGTAGAGTCCATGACATGCTCCGAGTCAATCATTAATGATGGGATACGTGTTGGTCGAGAGCCAGCTGCAAGAATACAGTAATCATAGTCGATTTGAGTTGTACCTTCTGCAGTTGCAACTTCAAGTTGCTTACTAGATGAGAATTGTGCAGTTCCTTGTACATAATTTACATTGCGCATACGACTAAGCTGCCCAAGACCGCCAGTCAATTGATTCACCACTTTAGACTTCCAATTGCGAACTTTATCAAGGTCAATTTTAGGCTTACCAAAGTCAATACCCCAATCTTTTGATTCTTCTGCTTCAAAAATTAGTTTTGAGATGTGTAATAGCGCTTTTGAAGGGATACAGCCTTTGAATAGGCATACTCCACCTGGGTTTTCTTGCTTATCAATTAAAGTTACTTTAAAGCCCATGTCAGCAGCTTTAAAAGCAGCCGCATAACCACCAGGTCCACCACCTAATACAGCAATGTGAGTATTTGCATTTTCGCTCATTACTTTTTCCTTATTATTAATTCACTATAATATAGTATGAAATTTGTTGTTGAGGCCATTGGTATTACTTGTGAAATCTAGGGTCCCCAATTCTCTACAGTTAAAAGCATAGATATATGAAGTTAATAGGTAAAGGTTAATTTTCAACTATTTGAAAATGTTTCTTTCATTAAAAATGTGGCTTTATATGTTAAAAATTGATTTTCAAAAGATTAAAAAGATGTAAAATGACCTAGTTTCTTTTTATTTTGCTTTTTCGGAATGTAATTCGCTGTAAAAGTAGTGATTTTCTGTTAGGGTATTACGATGTTTGAAAATTGAGTAAGTTAAATATTTTAGGATCATATATAGATGAGCAAAGAAGCGAGTGTTTTAGACCAGTTAAGAAAGGTCATCGACCCTGATTTACATAAAGATATTGTAACTTTAGGTTTTATAAAAGACTTAAAGATTGATGAAGAGAGTGGGCATGTATCTTTTATTTGTGAGCTAACAACGCCTGCTTGCCCAGTAAAAGAGAAGTTTCGAGAGTGGTGTCATGATTTTGTAATGGAATTAGATTGGGTCTCAAAAGTTGATGTAAAATTAACAGCTCAACCGGCTCGTTCCAGTCTTCAAAATGAGCAAGATGGTTTAACAAAAGTACGTCATATTATTGCCGTTGCATCATGTAAGGGTGGGGTAGGTAAATCCACAGTAGCTACAAACCTATCATTTGCTTTGCAGAGTCATGGTGCGCGTGTGGGCATTTTTGATGCGGATATATATGGCCCAAGTCTTCCTACAATGGTTGATACAGAATTTGAAGGTCTATATCAAGAAGACAATATGATTGTTCCGGAAATGCATAGTTCGGGAATTAAACTAATGTCTTTTGCCTATGCAAGTGGTCAGCAAGGTGGTCCTGCAATAATGCGTGGACCTATGGTAACAAATGTGATTGTGCAAATGTTAAATGGTACCGATTGGGGTGAACTTGATTATTTAGTTATTGATATGCCCCCTGGAACTGGTGATATTCAATTGACGCTTGCACAATCTGTAAATATTAGTGCTTCTGTTATGGTTACAACCCCACAGAAAATCAGTTTTATTGATGTGGTTAAGGGAATTGAAATGTTTGACAAACTTAAGGTTCCAGTTATAAGCGTAGTCGAAAACATGAGTTATTATTTAGTTGGTGATGAAAAGCACTTTATATTTGGAAAGGGAGCCCGCCAGCAGATTGTTGATCAATTTGGTATTGAGAATGCATTTGAAATACCAATTCACCCAGAGCTTGCTACTTGCGGCGATACAGGTTTACCTTTAACTGCTGCGCAACCAGCTCATGAAATAGCAAAAGTATATGGTGATATTGCAGAAAATGTTGTTCGTGAGGTGGAGCGCTTACGTTATAATCAGGTAGAAAGAAGTATTACTTGGGAGCCTTCTGAAGGAATAATTTATACTGTAAATGGGAAGCAGTTTACTTTGTCCACTCATAAATTGCGTTGTGCATGTCGCTGTGCTCATTGTATTCAAGAGTTTACTGGTGAACAATTACTAGACCCCAGCACAGTACCTGAAAACGTAGGGGTTACATCCTTCAATGACATGGGGAATTATGCGATTCAAATTGGTTGGGATGATGGTCACACTTCCATCTATCCATTTAAACGTATTGAAGAATTAGTTGGGTATAAAGAGGATGGCGAATCTGTATAAAACGATTTTAGTAACCGGGGCAGCAAAGCGTCTTGGACGTGCTATAGCATTAGATTTTGCTGCTCGTGGTTGGCAAATCTTGCTTCACTATAGAAGTTCGGAAGCAGAGGCGATTGCGACAAAAGAAGAGTGTCTTAGTCTTGGGGCACGTCATGTAGAGCTCCTTCAGGCTGATTTAACACAAAGTAATGAGCGGCAGGTGTTGTTGGGGGATGTTAAAAAGTTGGGCATATTACGCATGGATGCGGTTGTTTTGCCAGCGGCAGTATTTCGTAAAACTGATTTAGGAAATGTAGTAGAGGGTGACTTTGACTTTCATTATAATGCCAATGTTAAAGCAAACTTTTTTGTTATTCAAGGACTGTTAAAATTTTGTACAATTGACAATATCGTCTTGTTTGGTGATTGGAGTGCAACTCGTCCTTATGCCGGCTACCTACCATACTGTATGTCAAAAGCAGCAGTGTTGTGTATGACCAAGGCATTGGCACTCGAACTTGCTCCAAAAACACGTGTTAATTGCATTAGTCCAGGAACAGTATTGCCTCCTGATGGTGCTAGTCCAGAAAAAATTTATGGAATTGAGCAAGCCAGTCCATTGAAAAGAATAGGTTCACCTGATGATATTGTTGCAGGTGTTCGTTTTTTAGTTGAAGAAAACCAATTTAGTACCGGCTCCGAAATCGTTATTGATGGCGGCCGTATGATTCAGAACTCAGACTTATATTAAGGGAGAAGTAAGATGGAAGATAAGACATTATTATCAAAAGATGAATTAAGTTCTTTGCCGACTGGCTGGACTGTAGATGGTATTTTTTTAGATAAAACCTTTTATTTTGACAACTATAAGCAGATTAACTTATTTTTACCTTGGTTTACTCAAGTTATTGTAGAGCAAAACCATCACCCTGACTTTGAATTTGACAGTGGAGCCAAGACAGTTCATTTACGAATGACAACTCACTCTGAAGGCGGACTTACTCAAGCCGATTTAAAACTTGCTTCTACTTTAAATCAATGGGAGTCTTTAGCATAAAGTTTAGTTCTCTATTGTCTCAGTTTGAAAATTGCCTATACTAATTATAGGAAGTAATTTTTTATAGATTTTGGTTGGCCATAGAGCCACAGGGGAGTAGAAAATGCCGGCAGAAATACAGCAGCGGTTTAGTGCTGAACCATCACAAGAGCAACAAATTGGGTTTCATCAAATCCAATCTCTTGAAATACTTGCTTTGCCTGCCACACAGCTTCAAACGATCGTTAATCAACAATTAGTAGAAAATCCTGTTTTAGAGTCTGATTATGATGCTGAGGATTTAACAGCAGATACAACAGCCGAAGATGACGAGTGGCTTGAAACTATTTTAAAAGTTGAAGAGTCTGATCGCTCTATCTGCAATTTAAAAACACATACAAAAGTTTTAGATGCAGATGAATATCATGCGATTATTGAGGCTGCTCCCTACATTATTTCAATCCATGAACAACTTACCGAACAGGCAAGGTTTCGAACTGAAGACCCTGATTTAAGAACTGTAATTGAATGGTTGATCTCCACGATTGATGATCATGGTTATATTAAAAGTCATTTAGCAGATTTGGCGATGATTAGTGGTTTTACTAGTGACCTTTTGCAGCGTGGTTTAGCAAAATTACAAAGCTTTGAACCAGCAGGGGTTGCAGCTCGAAATCTGCAGGAGCGTTTATTGATTCAGCTAGAACGTAAGGGACTTGCTGATACATTGTCTTACACCATCGTTAAGGACTACTTAGATGACTTGGGTGCCAATCATATCCCATTTTTAATAAAAAGCCTTCAAGTTTCAAAAGACGAAGTTTTGCATGCCCTAAAAAATATACAAGGACTTCAACCTCGTATGGATTTTACTAAGCAGTCAGGAACTGGAATGACTATGGAGGAAATTGTTGTTGAAGATATTGGCGGGGAATTTGTTGTTCATATTAACAACGATTACCTGCCCAATATCCATATTTCACGAGCTTATCGTCAACTTTTAATAGATCAAAATCAGTCAGATGAAGTTCGAAATTATGTAAAAGACAAGGTAAAAGCGGGCTTAGGTTTTATTAATTCTATTGTTCAGAGACAGTTGACGATTAAGCATGTTAGTGAGGTCGTTGTATCTATGCAAAAAGAATACTTCATCAAGGGTATGGAAAGCTTGAGGCCTATGACCATGACTGAAGTTGCTGAGATCGTTGGCGTCCATGAAACGACAGTTTCAAGAACTGTTTCAGGGAAGATGCTTAGGAGCCGACAAGGCGTAATTCCTATGAAAAATTTGTTTAGTAGTGGTGGTGTAATAAAAGATGGGGAACAGACTTCTAATAAGGCAATCAAACTTCGCATTGAAGCGCTTATTCAGAAAGAGGACCCCTATCACCCGCTCTCAGACACAAAGATTTTAGAGATGCTTAAGCTTGAAGGTGTCAAGATTGCCAGGAGGACTATTGCTAAGTATCGTGATGCATTGGGTATTTTGCCAAGTAATTTGCGTAGAAAATTTTGAATGAATACATAATTTAGGTGTTTATAAGCATTGTATAATTATATGAATGTGTTAGTGTTACTAAATAGTTGATTAATTTTCGTGCACCTCTTGAAATAGGTGTAATCGAGTCGTATATATTTACTAAGTCTAAATTGGTGGTGATACAAACTTCAAAATGTTTTGCATTTTTGGTAATGTTTAATTGCTTAATTTTTGCTTATGTTGTTATGCTTTTTATTTTTATTTATAGTTAAACTTACAAATAATTTGGAGAGGCGACGCCACTTAAGTTCTTCGTTAACTACTTGTGTTTTTTACAAATTTGTATAACGTTCAATTTAATGACAGCTGAGTTTAATTTTCAGCTCATGATGCAAATATTCTTTGTTTTTCAAAGGAATCAGAAAAGGATTACTCACATGTTAATTTTGATGAGACGTCTAAATGAAAGCATTATGATTGGTGATGATATTGAGATCCGTGTGTTAAAAATCCAAGGTGGGCAAGTTCACCTAGGTATAGATGCACCGCGTGAAGTTTCTGTATACCGTAAGGAAATATGGGAAAGCATGCAGAAAGAAGCTAAGGAAAGTTCCACTCATGATGAGTAGTAGTGTTCGTTCAGGGATTTATAGCTCTTAAAGCATGGGATCATGAAATCGTGACTTCAGTGATGAAGCACGATTTTAATGTTTTACTATTGCTTATCCCCTGTGCAAAGCACTGATATTCTTGCCCAATATGTTTGATTTTTGATTTAAATTAAACCCTATTTTTTATATCCGACAAAATAAGTCCTATTTTTTCTTCTACATATGATTGAAGTTACATAAGTTTTAGTTAGATTATATGTGCACATTTGTGCCTACTTTTTTAATATTATTTATATATTGCAACTATTTATTTGCGCCCAATTTAAAGAAAGAATAAGTTCATCATGTCCGAAGAGTCAACTTTAGCGGATTTACAGGAGTATACTGATACCGATTATAAGTGGGGATTTACCACTGACATTGAGCAAGATACGGTAGCAAAAGGGCTAAATGAAGACGTAATTCGTTTTATTTCTAAGAAAAAGAACGAGCCAGAGTTTTTACTAGATTTTCGCCTGGAGGCTTTTCGTTATTGGCAAACTTTAGAAGAGCCAGAATGGGCAAAGGTCCATTACCCAAAGATTGATTATCAAGACATTTCATATTACTCAGAGCCTAAGAAAAAAGAGCTTAAAAGTTTAGATGAAGTAGATCCTGAGTTATTAGAAACATACAATAAGCTTGGAATTCCTTTGGAAGAGCAGAAAATGCTTGCAGGTGTAGCAGTAGATGCCGTATTTGATTCAGTTTCCATTAAAACAACGTTCCAGGAACAGTTAAAAGATGCTGGTGTAATATTTTGTAGTTTTTCTGAGGCTGCACATGACCATCCAGAATTGATTAAAAAGTATTTGGGTAAAGTTGTTCCATACAAAGATAATTACTTTGCCACTTTAAATTCAGCAGTTTTTACAGATGGTTCTTTTGTATATATTCCTAAGGGTGTTCGTTGCCCCATGGAACTTTCTACTTATTTCCGTATCAATGCTGCTGGAACTGGGCAATTTGAGCGTACTTTAATTGTTGCTGAAGATGATTCTTATGTTAGTTATCTTGAAGGTTGTACAGCTCCTCAGCGTGATGAGAATCAGTTGCATGCTGCCGTAGTGGAATTAATTGCTTTTGACCGTGCAGAGATCAAATATTCTACAGTACAGAATTGGTACCCTGGCGACAAAGAAGGTAAGGGTGGTATTTATAATTTTGTGACCAAACGTGGACGTTGTGATGGCGAGTCTTCAAAAATCTCTTGGACTCAGGTTGAAACAGGATCTGCAATAACTTGGAAATATCCAAGCTGTATTTTACGTGGTGATAATTCTGTTGGAGAATTTTATTCAGTAGCAATGACTAACAATTTTCAACAGGCAGATACAGGTACCAAAATGGTTCATATCGGCAAAAATACAAAAAGTACAATTATCAGTAAGGGTATTTCTGCTGGTCGCTCAGATAATTCCTATCGTGGATTAGTACGTGCAACTAAAGGTGCGTCAGGTGCTCGTAATTACTCACAATGTGACTCCTTGCTTATTGGAGATCAATGTGGTGCCCACACATTTCCTTATATTGATGTTCATAATACATCAACATCAGTAGAGCATGAGGCAACGACATCTAAGATCAGTGAAGATCAGCTATTTTATTTACAGCAGCGTGGTATTGATGAAGAAGATGCTATTTCTATGGTGGTAAATGGTTTCTGTAAAGAAGTTTTAAACGAGCTACCAATGGAATTTGCTGTTGAAGCAAGAAAATTACTTGCAATTAGCCTTGAAGGCTCAGTTGGCTAATGAATCAATTTTTTAAGAAATTTTGGAGAAAATGTAATGTTATCAATTCGTAATTTAAAAGCAGCCATTGAGGATAAAGAAATCCTTAAAGGAATTAGCCTTGAAGTAAAGCCTGGTGAAGTGCACGCTATAATGGGACCGAATGGTTCGGGTAAAAGTACTCTTGCTCAAGTATTAGCAGGGCATCCATTTTATGAAGCTACAGAGGGTGACATAGAGTTTCAGGGTAAAGATTTATTAGATTTAGACCCTAATGAACGTGCTGGTGAAGGATTATTCTTAGGTTTTCAGTATCCAGTCGAAATTCCAGGTGTGTCTAATACTTATTTTTTACGTAACGCATTAAATGCCATTCTAGAATACCGTGAAGAAGAGCCAATGGATGCGCTAACTTTCAAAAAGCTCTTAAAAGAGAAGATGGAAGTTGTAGGGATGAAGGATGAGCTTTTAAAACGTCCTGTTAACACTGGTTTTTCTGGTGGAGAGAAAAAGCGTAATGAAATTTTTCAATTATTAGTTTTGAATCCGAAACTTGCGATTCTTGATGAAACTGACTCCGGACTTGATATTGACGCATTGAAAGTTGTTTCTGATGGAGTTAATAATTTCCGCAATGAAGAAAATGGTGTCGTGCTTGTTACTCATTACCAACGTTTATTAAACTACATTCAGCCTGACTTTGTTCATGTATTAATGGAAGGTAAGATCGTCCGTTCTGGTGGTAAAGAGCTAGCTTTAGAGCTAGAAGAACGTGGTTACGACTGGCTTCGTGAAGAAGTAAATTAAGGAGAAGGTATGAATACCACTACAACTTTTCCATTATTAAATGCAATCAACGAGTTAGAAACTCATTTTGACTTTCAGGCTATAGCTAAAGCCAAGTTGCAGGAAACTGGTTTACCAACCGTTCGTGATGAAGCATGGCGCTTCACAGATATTCGTGCTTTGAACCAATTAGATTTACCAGTTGCTTCTACTGATACTGAATTTGAAGATACGGATAAATGGTGGAGTAAAGGCATTGTAAATGCTGTAACGGTTCCTTATGTTAACGGTGATTTTGATATCAACGCAGAGCTGCCTGAAGGCGTAAAATTATATACCTGTAATACGGCTCCGGAGGAGCTCAAAAGCCAAATTGGTAGTGCTTTGACGGATGATAAAACACCGTTTGTTGATTTGAATCATGTACTTGCAAAGAAAGTCATGATTTTACATGTTTCAAAGAATGCTGATGTTTCACGAGTTATTCACATAAAAGGTATTACATCTGCTGACGTGCAGGTTCACCCAAGAATTTTAGTTATTGCTGAATCTTTCAGTCGTGTACAGATTGTTGAAACTTGGCAGGGTCCAGCAGCATCCCGTTATTTTGTGAATCCATTATCTGAGTTTGTTGTAAATGCTGGTGCGATTGTTTCACATACTAAACTCCAGGATGATTCAAAGACAGCTTTTCATATTGCGAGTATATTCGTAAAGCAATATGGTGATAGTCAATACATCAATCATGCAGTTCAGTTTGGTGCACATGTTGGCCGAAATGATATTGTTGCAGAATTAGCAGCTTCTAATTCTGTTTGTACACTTAATGGCTTGTATTTGCCAACCGCAAAGCAAATTCATGATACTCATTCTTTAGTGCATCATGCTATGCCTCATTGCGAAAGTCATGAGTTATATAAAGGTGCTTTGTCTGAAAAAGGACAGGGTGTATTTAATGGTGCTATTTATGTGCACAAAGATGCTCAAAAAACTAATGCTTACCAGACAAATCGTGCACTACTTCTGTCTGACAATGCAAAAGTAAACACTAAACCTCAGCTTGAAATTTACGCTGATGATGTACGTTGTTCTCATGGTGCAACAATTGGTCAGTTAGATAAACAGGCAATGTTTTATTTACAGAGCCGTGGCTTAGACCCTGAAGTTGCAAAAGCAATGTTAACAGTAGCTTTTACTGCAGAAGCTATCGCTGATATGCCTGAAGTAGAGTTGCGTGATGTTATTGATGATATGTTAATAGAACATTTCTCTAATTAGGAGGACCCATTGTGGATTTGAATCAAATTCGAAATGATTTTCCCACACTTCAAGAGGAAGTAAACGGGAAGCGCCTTGCTTATTTTGATAGTGGCGCATCTGCGTTAAAACCTCGTGTGGTAATGGATCGTTTGGCTCAATTCTACGAAAAAGAATATTCTAATGTTCACCGTGGTGTTCATTATCTAAGTCAGGTCTCTACTTTAGCCTTTGAGGATGTTCGCGGGAAAGTTCAGACTTTTCTAAATGCTGCCCGAGAAGATGAGATTATTTTTACTGCTGGAACAACCGAGTCCATAAATTTAATTGCTTATAGTTATGTATTGCCATATTTGGGTAAGTCTGATGCAATTCTTATTTCTGAAATGGAGCATCATTCTAATATAGTCCCTTGGCAATTAATTGCTAAAATGAATGGCATGGATATAAAGGTTGTTCCTGTCTTGGACAATGGTGCTTTAGACATGCAGGCATTTGATAATCTACTTACCCCTGATGTTAAATTTGTTTCGATTACACATGTATCGAATACGCTTGGTACGGTTAATCCTGTAAAAGAAATCATTGAGAAAGCCCATGCAAACGGTAGTAAAGTCTTAGTTGACGGCGCCCAGGCTGCGCCACACATGACGGTTGATATGCAGGAGCTTGGTTGTGATTTTTATGTATTTTCTGCCCACAAAGTATTTGGCCCGACTGGTGTTGGTGTGTTGTATGGAAAATTTGAAGTTTTAGATCAAGTCAAACCATGGCAGGGTGGGGGTGATATGATTGAAACCGTATCATTTGAGGGCACAACCTTTAATGTATTACCTCACCGTCTTGAGGCAGGTACGCCTAACATTGCTGGTGTTATAGGGTTTGGCGAAGCCTTAGACTACCTTGCTAAGATTGATGTTAACTGGCGTTATCAACATGAGCTAAATCTCCTTGATTATGCAATGAAGGGCCTGAAAGAATTTCCACAGGTACGTGTTCTAGGCACAGTTCCTGGAAAAGCAGCCGTAATATGTTTTGTTATTGATGGTGTTCATGCGCATGATGTTGGTTCTTTGATGGATATGAATGGTGTATCAGTTCGTGTTGGTCACCATTGTACAGAGCCTTTAATGAAGCGCTTTAAGGTGCCAGCTACTGCTCGTGCGTCCATATCTTTTTATAACAATAAAGAAGATATTGACCAGTGGTTAAGTGTTTTCCCTAAAATTTTTAAATTCTTTGGTTAATTTAATGGAAAGTGATCTTTATCAACAATTGATTATGAATCACTACCGTGAGCCCCATAATCATGGTAAATTAGACCCCTGTACTTGTCATGCATTTGGGAAGAACCCCCTTTGCGGTGATGAGGTATCTGTTTATTGTATTGTAGATCAAAACATTTTAAAAACTGTGCAATTCGAAGGTGCAGGTTGTGCGATTTCACAAGCAGCAGCTTCAATGATGACAGAAATGGTTAGTCAAATGCAAGTTGATGACTTGTATGATCTATATGAAAGAATTGACCAAATTCTAAAAGGTGAGCTTGAGAGCGGTGAACTTTCTGGTGAGCTTGAACATGCTTATGCTGCCATTGCTCAATTCCCAATGCGCACAAAGTGTGCTAGGCTGCCATGGAAGACCTTAGTGAATGCACTTCAGGGTAAAACTGAAAATATATCAACAGAAAATGATTAATGCTAAAGTTTAGTAAAAAAGTTGAGTATGGTTTGATGTCTATCATGCACATAGCTAGAATGAAGGGCAACAAAGTTACTGCTCGTGAATTGAGTGAGCAGTATAATATTCCACCGGAAATTTTAGGTAAGGTATTACAGAAGCTAAAAAAGGATCAATTGCTAGAGTCAATCCAAGGAGTAAATGGCGGTTATCGAATTATTCGTGAATTGACAGATATATCTTTAGAAGATGTAATTATTTCTCTTGACGGCCCAGTAGTGATTACACATTGCTGTAAAGGAACGGGTGATGATTGTACGCAGTTTAAAACATGTAATATCATTGAGCCTATGCAAAAATTTCAAAATAAGTTAAATAAATTATTTAGTGATATGAATTTAAACGATTTCTTCTTTGATGAAGAACAGAAAGTAGAATTTTAAATATGAGTGAAGAAACAACAGCACCCAAATTGACGCCAGATTACTTACGTGAAGTCGTCTACCAAGTTGAAGATCCAGACCTAGGAATGAGTATTGTGGATTTAGGTTTGATTTATGAAATTCGTGTTTCAGCAGACAAGGTAGAGGTGGATATGACATTAACTTCTCCGGCTTGCCCGTATGGACCTATGCTTATTAATGAAGTAGACCGAGTTTTACGTGAGGTACCTGGTGTAGAAGAGGTCGATGTTGAGATTGTTTGGGATCCACCTTGGTCTATGGATATGATTAAGGAAGAAGTCCGCTTGGATATGGGGTTAGACTTTTAAAAAACTTTTTTGTGACTTTATTTATAGGGCCATTTTTTTTACTTTGCTAATCA
Source organism: Lentisphaeria bacterium (assembly GCA_022447755.1). Lineage (GTDB taxonomy): Bacteria > Verrucomicrobiota > Lentisphaeria > JABSQK01 > JABSQK01 > JAKVBE01. The sequence goes on from JAKVBE010000019.1 coordinate 27,297, forward strand.
TATTTTATTTGATGTTTCCTTCTGTCTTTTTTGTGAGGTAAAGAGATATAAACAAGCAAATGTGATTAAAATCATGCCAAATGAAAGTCTTACAAACATTACCCAGGTAGGACCAGGAATTAAGTGAGATTCAGCTGGATTTTCAGGATTATACCATACTTGTATCACTTTATCTTTGTGCCAAAATTTTACGAGTTTATTGGCAGTTTGCATTTGAGTATTACTTGGTCCAAAACCGGGTGCATTTACATGTGAAATTCCCTGATATTCCTTACCTTCTATTGAATAAGTGTATTCGACTCTTGGCAGGGTCCGTCCTTCTTCTAGTTTGGGCTCAATACCAACAGGTTGTTTTATTCCTTGAATTAATGAACGAGTAATTAAACCTTCAACCTTTGGCCATTGTTGCATTTTGATGCGTTTCTTGATGCTTGTATAGCCCCAAAAAACCATAGATAAGCCAATAATTAACAAGCAATAAAAGGGAATTCTTAATTTTGGACGATAAGAGAAAAAGCGTTGACCAATGCATAGGCTTAATACCCAAGCAATAGATATCGGTAAAAATATACTACAAATTAATACATACATAAGCAAACTTTTTTAATTTTAATTTAAATGAAAAATCACAAAAGGCGATGTTTTTCACATTTATTTTTGACAGTTTGGGCAGTAAAAAGTTGATCTACCACTCTGGACGATTCGTTTTATAAGATTTTCACACTTTCGGCATGGTTCTCCCTCTAAGCCATACACAAAGAGGTTTTGTGTAAACTTTCCTTCCGAGCCATCAACCGTTCTAAAATCAGAGATACTTGTCCCACCTAATTGAATCGCTTCTCTCAAAACTTCTATCATGTTTCCATGCAAAGCTGTTAATGATTTTCTTGTGCATTTATTCGCCTTGCGGGTAGGGCGAATACCTGATCGAAATAAACTTTCAGAAGCATAAATATTTCCAACGCCAACGACATATCGCGAATCCATAATGAAATTTTTAATTGGCTTTGTAGACTTTTTACTTTTCTCAATAAACGAGTTAATAGTAAAAGCATCATCAAAAGGTTCGGGTGCAAGCTTTTGAAGCCCTTTTTGAACTTCTGTTTTTGTATGTTTATTCCAATATTTAAAGATACCGAAACGGCGTGGGTCATTAAAGATCATTCGTTTACCGTTTTCAAAAAATAGGCAAGTATGATCATGCTTTTGAAAAGGGGCTGCATGATCTTCAATGCGCATTGAGCCTGTCATTCCTAAATGAAGTAATATTCCCTCATGGTTTCCTAATTCAATAAGAATATATTTTGCTCTTCTATGAAGGAACTGAATTGTTTTATTATTTAATAAGTCAGAATCTTCAGTAGTCAATTTGTGTCGTAATTTAGGCGAACGATATAAAGCCTTTTGTATCGTTTGTCCTTCAACATGTGGCTGCAGTGCACGAAAGACTGTTTCTACTTCTGGTAATTCTGGCATGAAATTATATATACCTATTTATTTAGTATTGAATTGCTCAGCTAAAGTGTACATTATAGTTTGTATAAATCAATTCATAGAAGTTATGTATAAACTTACTTTCATATAAAATTTTTTAAGGATGTTTAATGGGTCAATGTGAAGAATCGGGTGCATGTTCAGCACAAAAAAGTGGTATGTGTTTTAAAAGACGGGTGATTTGGTTTTATGTACCACTTTATATATTTACGATTATTTTAGATCAGGTTACGAAGCACTATATTTCCAGTACTATGCCATTGCATGATCAAAAAGAGATAATTCAGGATATTTTTTATATTGTGCATGTAGTAAATTATGGAGCTGCCTGGGGTATTCTTTCTGGAAAATTAAACTTCTTAGCATTAGTTTCGATAACCTTCTTTATATTTGGGATTGTTAAATTTAAATATCTTACCGAAGGGGTTCGTGAGCGTGAGTGGGCGTTTGCCCTATTATTAGGTGGAGTTTTTGGTAACTTTATTGATCGTGTAAACTTAATTCCTCGCCCTTCAGGCGTGGTTGGTGTTGTAGACTTTATTTCTTTCCAGTATCGCCCTAAAGGTTGGCAATATCCTGCATTTAACGTTGCTGATATGGCAATTTGTATTGGAGTAGGAATCTATTTATTATCATCTTTTTGCAGAAAACCTGTATCGCCTCAAGAGGATGAGCCGAAAAAGGCAGAATGAAAAAGCTACTAACGATTTTGGGGCCTACAGCCAGTGGAAAATCAGCAATGGCGATGTACTTAGCCAAAGAATTAGATGCTGAAATCGTCTCTTGTGATTCTATGCAGGTTTACCGCAATTTAGACATTGGAAGTGCTAAGCCCTCAAAAGAGGATCTTCTGAGGGTTCCGCACCATTTGATTGACATATTAGATATTCAACAGCGTTTTTCTGTGGCAGATTTTATCACTTTAGCCCAGCAAGCCATTCAGGAAATTCAAGCACGCGGTAAGCAAGTGATTATGTGTGGAGGTACGGGCTTGTATGCACGCTCTTTACTATATGGCTTTGAGTTTTGGCCTTCAAATCAAGAGATATCTGATTCTATTCGTTTTGAGATGCAAAACGGTAATGAGCAACGTTTATATGAAGAGTTTTGTCAACTTGCAACAAAAGAGCTTCAGGTAAGCCTTGTGAATCCTCGTCATTGGACACGTGCCCTGGAAGTGATGCGTATAACTGGAGAAGCTCCGCAAGCGCAGCAACATCATAATGTGCCTAAGTTTGCAGCTCCTGAACATATTTTGCTTCCCACACCCGAGTTTTCAAGAGAACGAATCCGAAAGCGCTGTATGGAGATGATTGATGAAGGTTGGATTGAGGAAACTGAGCAATTAATATCTAAAGGATTGCTTGAAAGCCCCACTGCATGCCAAGCAATAGGTTACAAAGAAATCATTCAATTTGTGAAAGGGGAGATTCATAGTAAGGAAGATTTGATTGAAAAGTTGGTAACACAAACATCTCGTTATGCCAAACGTCAACGAACCTGGATGCGAAATCAACACCCTAATTCAATTCAGCATTCAATAGAGTCATTAAGTGATTGGGAAAGTGCTAGCAAATCTATTTTAAAGACTTGGAAAACTGTATAATCCACCCATAATTATTTATAGCTTATAACTTTTTATGTTTTTAGGATAAGGGAATGATTCAGTTAAATAAAAATCAGGACAATGTTGATACGGAGCTTCCGCATGTTATAATTGCAGAAGATGATCCTATATCATTGAAAATGTATACCCGCATGCTTGAAAAGCGTTACCGGGTAAGTGGATGCAGTGATGGTGCAGAATTAGTTGCCACGATTGCAAAAGATCCCGCTGACCTGGTGCTTGTTGATAATGAAATGCCCAATATGAATGGTATTCAAACAATCGATGTGTTACGTCGATCTGAGCGTTTTTGGAATCTACCAATCATTGTAATTTCTTCACATGACGAAGAAGAAGAAATTATTCAAACACTTGAGTATGGAGCAGATGATTACATCATTAAACCAGTACGTCAGTCTGAATTAACGGCTAAAGCTACGATTGCAATGCGTCACCGTAAAGCTCAAACGATTGAAAGTTATTTGCGTCGTGGTGCAGTCTTTAACGGTAAATATAGAATTGATTCTCAATTGGGTGAGGGTGGTTCTAGCCGTGTCTTTTTGGCTAAATCTCTTGTAGATGAAAAACATTGGGTTGCCCTAAAAGTTTTTGATGAGTTGAGAAAAAACTCTGAGTATGATCAGATGCGTACTTTTTTACGTGAGGCATATGAACATTCTTTGTTAAAGCATCCTAACATAGTAGAGCTATTTGATTTTGGTCAAATTGGACATGCGCCTTATTTAGTCATGGAATATTTCCCTGGGGTTTCCTTGTCTGATTTGGTAGATCAACATGGAATGTTGCCTCAGGAGCAAATTGTTCAGGTCTTTGAAATTTTAGTTGATGTAATTGTCTTCTTGGAAGATTCCCAGTTGATTCACCGTGATATAAAGCCTTCGAATATACTTGTTGGTAGAAATAATGAGGTCAAGTTACTTGATTTTGGCTTAGCACGAAAGATCGGTGAACAGACAATCACAGATGAAGAATTTTTTAGAGGTACGCCACAATTTGCTTCACCAGAGCAGATAATGGGAGATGAAAAGTTATCCCAAAAGTCTGATATTTATTCGCTTGGAGCCACCTTATATTCTGTAGCTACAGATAAAAATCCATTTTTAGGTGATAATCCAATGGATATTTTAAAGAACCACCTCATGTCGGAAATTGTTCCTGCTATCGAAATTAGACCGACTTTACATCTTGGGCTTAACGCACTTATTCAGGCATGTATGTCGAAAGAACCTGAGCGTAGGCCTAATCCCGATACAATAAAAAAAGTATTGCATAATTTAGATCTTTGGGAAAGCTTATTATAGTTTTATAGTAGTTATATCAGGAAGATAAATATAATGGATGACGCAGAAGCAGTAATTACAGGTAAAACAAAAGGAACTACCCAGAGCAATGTTCTAGACTTTTTAGCTCAACTCGAATTAGATTGGTGGCCAAATCTAATAAGTACAGTGGCGATAATTGTTGCAGCTTCTTTCGTGAAATATTTGATTAATCATGCGATCAATAGTTTCAAGATCGAATCAGCTGGGGTGCGTCTTCAACTGAAGGTTAAACTGCGAAATATCACGATGTGTATCGCCGTTTTAATGATTCTTTTTGTTTGGGGGGCGGAGTTGCATAGTTTGATGATTTCTTTGGTTGCAATCATCATGGCACTTGTTATATCTTTGAAAGAACTTATTCTCTGTATTTCTGGAGGTTTTTTAAGGTATACTTCAAAGTCTTTTGTCGTTGGTGATCGTATTGAGGTTAATGGCGTCCGGGGTATTGTTATAGATCAGCATCTGATGACAACAGTGCTTTTAGAACTTGTTGACAATGGTTCACAGTTACTTACCGGAAAGACTATTATATTACCGAATGCGATTTTCTTGAGCCATCACGTAGTAAATGAAAATGCTGTCAAATATATAATGCACACTTTTACAATTGTAGTTGATGACTCAGGTCGACTTGAAGAGGTAGAAAAGCATATGCTGAAATGCATGAATGATTATTCAAAGCCATACATTGCCGAAGCAAAAAGTTTGATCTTTAAGCGGATGAAAGATCATAACTTAGTCCATGAAACCTTTGAACCTCAAATCACAATTAAATTGGGAGATGGAGACAAGCTTAACTTAATGCTTCGAGTTGCTATCAAAATTAATGAAACTCAGAATTTTGAACAGTTTATAATTCGTGAAATGATAAAGTTAAAAGTAAAATGGAAGCAGAAAAAAGAGTTGAAATAAGTTTCACCGTTTTTCGTAGCTGTTATTTTATTGGTCGTTGATAATTATTATTTTCAGGCATAGTTAAGTGAACTAAAATCAATACTTTTTTCAGTTCAAGTTAGATTGTATTGTTGGCCTGCAATTTGGGTTTTTATTAAATGGTGCAATCTGTAAATTATATACAGTATCGCAGAATATCTAACTACACAAAATAATGACTTAAGAGATATAGTTTACTTTGATATTCTTTCCTTTAATAATTGTTTTTAAAAATCTTCTAAGTTAACGCAAAGATCTTTCTGTTTTACGCAATATTTGTAAATCATTCTTTGGCTTTAAAAATTCAGTTTAGTTGCGATTCACTTAAATAATTCTATAGTATTGTTTAAGTGTTTTTTCGTATTTTAGAATACTCATGTGATTCATTGAGTGAAACAGATTTATAAATGGAGTTCATTATGGAACCTTTACGTCCACTATCCAATTTTTCTGGCCGCCCTGGTCCAGTAGTGCTATGTATATTAGATGGTGTTGCTTATGGAAAGAACCCTGAAGCAGATGCTTTTCAGTATGCAAATACACCAAACTTTGATTGGATTGAGCAAAACTGTCCCGGTTTAAAATTACGTGCACATGGTCCTGCAGTTGGAATGCCTTCTGAAGGTGATATGGGAAATAGTGAAGTAGGACATAATGCTTTAGGGTGTGGTCGTGTTTTTGATCAAGGCGCAAAACTAGTTGAGAACTCTATCAATTCTGGTGACATGTTTGAAGGACAGGTATGGCAAGAACAAATTCAAAATGTTATCGACAATGATAAAACGCTTCACTTTATTGGCTTACTTTCTGACGGTAACGTACATAGCCATGTTCGTCATCTACATGCCATGATAAATAAAGCAGCAGAATCTGGTGTCAAAAAATTACGAGTACATGGTTTACTAGATGGACGAGATGTAGGAGAGCGTTCAGCTATGGATTATATTGGTCCGCTGGAAGAATTACTAGCTTCGCATAATGCTAATGGTTGTGATTTTAAAATTGCTTCTGGTGGAGGACGCATGTACATGACCATGGATCGTTATGAAGCAGAGCCCTATATGGTTGAACGTGGTTGGAATACACATGTTTTAGGTAAAGGCAGACAATTTGCATCTGCGGATGAAGCAATCAAAACCTATTATGAAGAACTGGAGTGTATTGACCAAGATTTACAGGAGTTTGTTATTGTTGAAAATGGTGAGCCTGTAGGAAAAATGGTTGACAATGATTCGGTAATTCTTTTTAACTTTCGTGGCGACCGTGGAATGGAAATTTCCCTTGCATTTGATCAAGAAGAAGGTTTTGAATTATTTGAACGTACTGAAAAGCCGAAAGTTCTTTATGCAGGTATGATGGAATATGACGGTGATTTACATATACCAAATCGTTATCTAGTTGACCCTCCTCAGATTGATCGGACAATTGGTGAATATGTAGCGAATGCAGAAATTAAACAGTTAGCAATTTCTGAGACTCAAAAATATGGTCATGTAACTTATTTCTTTAATGGAAACCGTTCTGCAAAATTTAATGACAGTTTAGAGGACTATATTGAAATTCCATCTGATCCAGTTCCATTTTGGCAACGCCCATGGATGAAGGCTGCACAAATTACAGACCATACTGTCGCAGGTATTCAAAGCGGTGAATATGGTTTTATTCGTTTAAACGTTCCTAACGGTGATATGGTTGGCCATACTGGAAATTTTCAGGCAACAGCGATTTCTTGTGAAGCTGCGGACTTAGGTCTTAAACGTATTATGGATGCGATAAAGAAAGCAAATGGAATTTTGGTTGTTACCGCAGACCATGGTAATGCAGATGAGATGTATGAGCTTGATAAACAAGGTAATATAAAATGTGATGAGAACGGTATAAAGAAGAATAAGACAAGCCATAGCCTCAACCCTGTTCCCTGTTTTATTTACGATCCAAACTTCAAGGGAGAATATGAGATAACCAAGACAGAAGGTCTCGGTATTTCAAGTGTTACAGCAACCTGCATTAATCTAATGGGGTACCAAACACCAGAAGGTTACGATGAGCCTGTAATCAAGTTTAAATAATTAATATAATTTCATTAAAGGCGGTATAATTTAGAATTATATCGTCTTTTTTTATATATATTTGGCGTTATCTATTGACTAACTTTTTCAAGTCTTAATCCTGAGTGCTGAGATAATACTTTTCTTGCTTCTAATAAATGAGCAACTTTTGTTTTATCAAAACGACCTTTTTCTAAAGTGTAGTTGGTGAATCTTTGAAGTTTATTATTCTCAATCTTTAAGCCAGCTTCACCATTCACAATTGGTCCTTCAATTTTCTCTTGATATAGATTGTATTTAAAGTTACTTGCTTCTTCTCTAGTTAATTCGATTAAACTTGTAAAAGTTAATCCGTGATTAATATCAACAGGACTGTAACGTTCTTCATGCTGATCTAAGTCCAAAAAAAACTTGATCCATGGAGTGGTAAGGTTTAAATAATCTTGGTCCCCAAAAGTCTGGTAAGGCGTATCAAGGTTGTATTCAACTTTTAACTGAAGAGGTTTATCAAAGTTTTCTGGGCTTATAAACTCACAGTTAAAGTTACGGACAGGTGTACTTGCTTGGTATACATTTTTTACAAACTCTAATTGTTCCTTTGCACCATAGTTTATGGCATCGTATCGCCAGTAATAATCAAAGTAACCTTTTAAAGTAATAAGGTCGGTAACTTTAATCTGATTTTCTTGGCTGAAGTCTACTTTTGTTTGAATAGCTACTTTTGATTTTTCATCAAGAGAGTAGGGTATTTCGATTAGTTTATTCTCGTTTTCTCTAATTAATAATGCTTTTTTTTCATATAAATTAGGTAAGCCTTGGTTTACGATATCAAAGGCGCTTACAGTTGGATCGACAAATAGTTGCATTTCATCTATATACAATATAATATGATTAAATTGATCTAGATCTGCAAGGTTGTAATGGATTTTATAATCTGTATTCACAAGTGCCAATGTAGAATCAATATTAATACTTTTAAGCATTTCTTTAAGTAGAACAGAAAAGCCCTTGCAGTCGCCATATTTTTGTTGAAGAACTTGTTCCGGTTTATCAGGAATGGTACCTTTTATACCAAACTCTAAAGCCTTATAGGTTAGTTCTTTTTGAATGAAAGAGACAAGTGCAGTTAGCTTTTTCTTGTTGTCATTTAGACCTTTTGTCAATTCTTTTGCTTTACTCGTAACGTCTTTATGACTGGTAAAGGTTGGAGATAATTCTTTCAAATAATTATTTATTTCAGTTTCCCATTTAGTGTTTTTAGATCCATAACAAAGATATGGATATATTTCTTCAGCTGGAGGGCTAAAGTCTTCTGACTTATATTGTAATTTTACCGTTGGTTCTATGATGATATGGTTACCTGTAAGTGATTTTCTATCCCTACAAAGTGTTGTATTATAAGCAATATCTTCCAGGTCTCCAGTAAAAGACAGACTATAATTCTTCGATGGATAGCTACTCACTAGCCATTTGAAATCAAACATAAAATGCATGAAATATCCTTTAAACTTCTCAGTAATAATTAATTCTACGATAGCATCTTTTTGAATTCCATGTACTGGCATGTTTAACACCTTTTCTTCTGTAACCATTGTTCCGGATGAAGATGTTAGGTAAAAGGTTTTTCGATCTGCAGGAATTTGTTTACCATCTTTTTGATGTACAATCAGTTTATTGACATAAACTTCACTAGCGGTTTTGGTGAAGTCATAGGTCAAGTTTGAAAAATTACGTACAGCATTTCCCTTATTAATTCTGATATATTTATAAAAAGTACGCTTTATTTCATTGTTTTTATACTCAATTATTTCTGCATGTTGCAAGTATTGTGCATCACCTTCAACTTGTTGCTGTGCTAATTTGTTCAGGTCAAATTTGATTTCTTGAGGCAAAGAGATTGGGGGAATTTTCTCAATTGTACCGAGTTGTTCTCCCTGACCTAAGTAATAAAGGCAATCATCTAGTTTTTCGGTAGCGTATTCGTCTTTATTAGCCAGTTTGAGCATTTTTCTATAAAGGTCAGCTGCATCTTGATACCAGCCCATGCTGTAATACATATCTGCACCTACTTTTAGAGTCTTATAGTCGGCATGCCCAGTTTGTTGGATATTTTTGTACATAGACTCAGCATCTGAAAAATTCCCTATCATTACTTCATAGTTAATATGGGTACGTTTAAAATCAAAACTCATTTTTAAACGTTTAGGGATCTGTTCTATTAGATAAGTTGCTGCATTTTTTTCTTTATTCTCAATGCATTCATTGAGTGCAGCAGTATACAACTCATCACTGCGGTTATATTCAAAATAAAGCTTTATAAATTTTAAAATTTCTTCTTTTTTTCCTTTATCACTCAGTATGTAAATGAAGCTTTGAATATCAGTTTCATCATCATGCTCAGAGTATTTTTCAAATAGTTCCCAGTATTTTTCAATGGCTTGATTCTCTTTACCAATTTCATATAGGGCGAAAGCATACCACGAAAGATGATCTGCAGTGTTTAGGTGTTGAGGATTATCTTCAAAGTAGTTTACTATTTTCTGATATTCTTTCAGTTGGTCTAGACAGTAAAAATAGTTGCTCAATGAGACATTATCCTTAGAGTTCAGCTCAAATGATCTTAAATAATGTTTGCTTGCTTTGGCAAATTCATCACGATAATAGAAATTATGACCAAGTTTATTGATCAAAAGAGACTGTGTTTCTCTGTATGTATTGCTGTTTAGGTCTATTACAGGTGAAGGCACGTCTAAACGTATAGCTTTAGATATTTTTTGATGATGGGGCTTTACTTTTTTAATAGACTTTTGTCCCCAAGTGCCAATACACAGCATACCTTCTTTGAACTTGTATAAGGTAAAGAATTGCTCTATCATACCAAGATCATCGCTTTCAAACTCTGCACTAATTTCGTAACGATATGGGATCTCTTTTTCAAACCTTTTGAATGAACTGATTTCTTCACTACTAAGCTTCAGTCCATATTCACCTATTAAAGTATTAATTAGATCCTCGGAAGCATACTCATCGGAAGTAAGATGAAGACTACTTATAGATGTTTCTACAGTGCGAACATGATTTGAAAATCCAACTTCAGCATCTGGAGATTCTTCTTTAAAGTCTGAAAAGATGAACATATTGTCCTTTTTCGAAAATTTAAAGTGAACGGGCAACATTGTTGATTTATAGTCATAAACTTTTTCTAAGTTTAAATTATTTAAATTAGCTTCTTTAAATAATTTTGTTGCAGACACTTTTACTGAAAAAAGCATTGCTAGAGTCATGACTCCGCTTAAAAACAAAGCTGTAATTGAAGGCGTTTTATCTTTAGTTGGTTCTATAATACTCTTTGAAGCTAAGACGATGATAGCAAAAAGAACACAACATGCAAAGAGCATTATTCCAGAAACAGAAACAAACAAATTAAGAATATTTCTTAATTGTTCATCAGGAACTATTTTTACGGTTAAATAAATTAATTGTAAACTAATATATATGATGAAGCAGCATACAAGTGAATGCGTTGACAGCCGGGTATACTTTCCCTTTGAATAACTGCGGGTGGCTAAATACAACATAAATAAACCAATGATTAAACGACCAATATGTTTACCTGTATCTATATCCATATCTCTCTCTTTTTCTAAAATTTTAATTTTAAATAAATTATTAGCATAAACTAGAATAGCAAACTAATAAAAAAGCCTGTGACCGTAATTCGGTCACAGGCTATCTTTTGTATTTAGAAATTTGATAAATACAAACTACACCATAAAGATGCATTGTCAATGCAACTTAAGGATTAAAGTGGTATTTTTTTTACAACTTAAGGTTTTATTGAAGTTTGAGACTATATTCTCGACCAATTTTAATAGCTTCAGAAGGTTGTAGATGCTTGGTGCGAATAATTTTATTGTAGGATATAGTTGAGAATTTACCGTTTTTTTTCATAATTGTTAAGCCAGTACTGTTCTCGTGTACAACCATTATAGGTTGCATTGGTTTACTTTCATCAAATTCTAGCATGTGAGTGGGGAACCAAACGAAAAGTGATAGTTGTACAGTCTTTCCTATTTCTAAAGCTACTTTATTTCGTTTACTTAAAACATTATTTTTTGCTGCATGGATTAAGTATTCACCTTCAGGCATGGTATTGATTATATATTTTTGGGCGGTAAATTTACCTTCAATTTTACCCGAAGGAGGTATTTTTTTGCCGTTCACGTATAATCCTGCATCTTCTGGATAAACAACTGCTGTGAGAATTGCAAGGTTACTTTTGAGTTCAGAAAAGTAGTTGGGTGTTTCGGCAAGATTAACCGTTGCTACTGAAGAAGAAAGGTAGCCTATTTTAGAGAAATATATCTCGTCAACATTGTTTAAAGCTGCCTTTGAAATCAATAGGGGAGTCTCGCCCAATAATTGTTTATCTGTGCGTACTGAAGCCCCCTCAGGCTTAGACTGAAAATAATAGAAATTGTCAAGTAATTCCATTTTTACTTTAAGCAATGACTTTGTCCAGGGGCGGTTTAGTTCAAAGGTGTTTTCCTTGAAACCTTTTTGTTCCAAACGAACTTTTATTTTGGGTGCTTTGTTTTTTTGTGGAATAATATAAGGTGTTTTGCCAACTCTTTTACCATTAATAAAAACAGTCGCCCCAACAGGTTCTGATTCAATAATAATTTGAGATACATAAGTTGGGTTATCTACATCATTATCTTTGTATAATTCTAATGCAGGGTTGGCATTCAAAAAGAAGCTAAAGGATAGCACCAAGAGGAAGACGTTTCTTTTAATCATTTTTTCAAAGACTTTTTCGTTTTCTTAATTAAAGATTTTAGATTGGATTCAATGTCTTTATATTGATCTTCTGGTATTTTTTCAATAAATAGTTCACCGTTTAGATGATCCATTTCGTGTTGAATACAACGCGCTAATAAATTACCACAAAAGGCTTCTTGTCTACAGTTATTAAGGTCTGTATAAGTAACCTTTAGTTTATCAGGGCGTGTAACTTCTCCGGTAACCCCAGGAATACTAAGACACCCTTCAGCCATTATGCTACATTCTTCTGAGAATTCACTTAATTCTGGGTTAATCATCACAATTGGCATCTGCTTGTACATGTTCATTTCTTGTGCAGAGGCAGGAACGTCGTATTCTTCGTCAAATGGTACATCAATAACAAACATGCGTAATTTAAAACCAACCTGAGGTGCAGCTAAACCTATACCATTTTCCTCATACATTGTGGCTATCATACGTTCAGCAAATTCACGAGTTTCAGCTGTAATCTCATCAACTTTTGAACATTCTACTTTGAGTACTGGGTCACCAAGAAAACACATATCTAATGGTTGTGGTGAAGGTTTTTGTTTGAAAAACATTTTTCGTATCCTTTTTGATCAATCAAATTTCAATAACGCAGATATTTTTGGCGTCTATATTTTACTTTAATTTCTTGTTTACATGATGGGCATGTTGTCTCTGTAGCTTGAGCAGAGATTAAAAAAGCGTAGTGGCAACTAGGGCATCTGTTCAAAGTTTTTGTACTATTTTGCCAATTTTTAGTTATAACCAGCCATATCGATCTTCCCCAGAGGATCAAGAGTATCCCCACTGAAATGAGTGTGAATAAAGTAAAAAAATCTGGAACGCTAATCTCTATCATTCTTCAAAAATCTCACTTTCGCTTTTCACTTCGACTTTTTCTAAGGCAACGCGTACTTTTATGTTCGGTAATATGGCCCAGTTCAATGCTAATGTTGGTTCTTTCTTTAACCAAATTTCAGTTGAAGGTTCACGTAATTGTGGTTGCTCCCCAACTAAATATTCACGTGCAACCTTCAACGCTAGTTCATCTAGTTCTTTTACACCACAGCTTTGAATTAAATTCAATGAAATAACTGGAATATTTTTTATGAATGGTGTGATCGTTTGACTATTTACTTGAATTACAGTAGAGCCTGTTACAAATATTTCACTAGCAGGAATCAAATCTTCCTCTGGGGCGTTCAAAAAATCATTTTTAAACGCAGGTGAAACTTGCCAAGCAAGTGATACAGGTGGAGTTATTTCTTCAGAGCTCAAGGGAGAGAGTAAGGTTTGGTTTTTCGCTACAGATAAATCGACCGTCGGTAAAATTTGATCAATACTTAAGGGCTCTGGCAAAGTTATGATTGTTTCTTCAATAGGTACCTTAAAGCTCACATCTGTATTAATAAGTTTATAAGAAACTTCTTGGCTTCTATCATAAAAACCAACATCTAATTTTTTTAATAAAGGATCATTATCCGTAGGTAGTGTCATAAATGGGCGAGAAATACTCAGGTAATCTTTGAATTCATCAGAAAAGTCGGAGTTTTGCATTTGAGTAGACAAGCTGTTAATATAGCTCAATTTGTTATTACTTTGATCAAGCTTTAGGTTTGATTCAACCGGTTTTGGAATAAATGTAAAGTATGTAGCAAGTATTAATGTTATTGTGCAAATAAATGCATAAACATGTGTAAATTTCTCTTCTTTAGTCGAATCTGCATGATTCATCACTTACCTCCGGCAGTAATGATCAAATCAATATTAAGTTCTTCTGCCATTTGAGAAATTTTAAGCATTTGATCCAAGTCTACTGACTTGTCAGCATTCAAAATAATCAAAGGACGTCTAGTTAGACTATCTGCTTGACTACCTTCTGGAAGTACATTTAAAACCTCTTGTTTCAGGTGTTGAATACTACGGACCGGCTTTTCATTAAAGAAAATTTGGTTTTCATTCTTAAAAGTAATAATTTGCTTGTTTGCAGTCGCAAAATCACTCAAGACAATTTCAGGTGGTTCAATCTTTACACCTTGAACATAAACATAACCACTACCTAAAAGAATGAATATAATCAGAAGAAAAATTAAGTCTAATACAGGTACATATATGATACCGAATCCAGGTCTTACCGGAAGACGGGTCGTAAACAGTCTTTGATCAACTAAGGGTTTCTCCTGGGACCTACTCATGATTAGCTTATATCGTTTTCTGTGTCATTTTCTAGTGAAGCTAAACGACCATCCAAAGCTTCTATTTTAAGTTCACTTGGAGTCGTTGTTAAAAAGTAAATAATTTCTATTGACGCTTTTTCCATTTCAATAAGAACATTATCAATGATTTGGCGAAAGTAATTGTATGCGAGGTAGGTGGGGATCGCTACCGACAAACCAGCAGCGCTACTAATTAAGGCACGTGCGATACCTGGTCCCATTAATTCAATAGACATTACTGCAGAGGCATCTTCCATGGAATAGAAAATAGACATAAGTCCAGTAATTGTTCCAAGTAAGCCAAGTAGTGGCGCTATATGAGTGATGGTTAACAATGCCTTCATATGTCTTTCTAAGCGTGGTAACTCAAATAGGGATGCTTCTTTAACTGCTCGGTACATATCAGCTTGTGTACCTTCACAATTTAATAATGCTTGTCGAACTAGACGAGCTGCTGGTCCTGGTGTCTCGTCACAAACTAAAACTGCTTCTTTTATATTTTGGGTTCGAATTGTATTGATGATTCCTGGCATAAAAGTCTGCACATCAATTTGACAACGGCGTAAGTGTAAGAATCTTTCAAAAGAGTAGAAAATCGCAATCAAACCCAATACGGCGATTGCTATTGTTTGTGCTCCACCTTCTTCAATAATCTTCGTAAAAATTGCTTCCATGAATGATTTTGTCTCTCTATGTATGGACGTTTATAAGATTTCCTTAATAATAGTTGCATACTATAACATTATAATGTTCAATTTAAAATATTCTAATAAGCGGATTTCAACTAAAAAACAGACGAGTTTGTCATTAAAAAGAATAACAAGCAATATTTAAATGAAAGTCCTGTAAGACTTAATAAAAGAAATTTTGTTAGCTTGCACCTAGACAAGACCTCAACTATAGTGTTTTAAGGATTTATTTCTATTTTCTAAATTTATACCATGAAAGGATTGGTTGATACCCATGGATGCTACTTTTTTAAAGTTATTGGAAGTTCAGAATCAAGACGAAAAGATTTATGACTTAAATTTTCGTATTAGCCAAATTCCAGCAAAAATTGAAGTTAAAGAAGCAGAGTTACAAGCACTGGAAGATTCACTAAAAAACGCTAAATCAGAATCACTTCAAGTGCAAGCAAAAATTCATGATCAAGAAGTTGCTATTCAAAAATGCAATGATGATATACAAAAACTTTATGCGAAGGCTGAAACAGTCAAGAACAATGATGACTACCGTTCTTTGATGGACCAAGTCAAAGATGAAAAGCAAAAGATTGTAGATATTGAAGATCAGGAACTTGAGTTAATGGAAGCGCTTGAGGGGGCTAAAGCTCGTTTTTCAGAAGCGCAAGAAGTACATAATCAAAATGCAGCAGTTGTTAAAAAGGGGATTCAAGAGATACGTGATTTAGAATCTGGCTTGAAATCAGAACTATCATCTTTAAAGAGTCAACGTGATGAGTTTGCCGGTAGTGTAAAAGATGTTGATGCTTTACGTCGCTATGAACGTTTAGTGGCCAAGGAGGTTGCTCCAGGTGTATTCCGCAAAGCTTTTGCTACGGTTATCCATGGTGCATGTGGCCAATGTCACTTAACGATCTCAGCAGATTTAATTTTAAAGGCAAAATCTCACCCAGGAAAAGCTATGTGCTCAAACTGTGGTTCTTATTTATACATTCTGCCAGAGACGGCTAAAGTAGAATGACAACTCGCCAGGAAGCTGTTCGGAATATTGAAATTCATATTGCTTATGACGGCTCCTATTTTCATGGTTGGGCTCATCAACCAGGTAGACAAACAGTCCAAGAATCAATACGTCTTGTTGCTGAAAGATTTTTTAAGACTAAAGGTCTAGTTGTCGAGGGTTGTAGTCGGACTGATTCCGGTGTTCATGCACTAGACCAGTTTGCAAGTATTTATCTTCCGTCATCGGCGGCACCTATTCCTGAATATGCAATTCCTATGGCCCTTAACCAGCGTTTACCCAGAGGAGTTCTTTGCCTTGGAGCCAAAGAGGTTCCTATCAATCATTTTACCCGTTTTGAGGTGTCAGGTAAATGCTATACTTATTTATTTATGAAGAATGTATCACGGAATCCTTTTCTTAAAAACTATGCATGCTACCCCAAAAAGTCGATAGACTGGGAACTCTTTATGGAAGCATCAAAGTATTTTATCGGTGAAAAGTACTTTCAGAACTTTACCGTGAAAGACACATCTCGCCCCCCGTTGAAATCGAGTATTCGTGAAGTTTATAGTATTAACTTTACCGATCATGGAACAGTTGTTGCAATAACAATCAAAGGGAATCGTTTTTTGTACAAAATGGTTAGGAGAATCATGGGATATTTAATGAAAGTGGGCATGGGCGAATTTCCTATTGAAGAAACACCAAAGTACTTTGAACCAGGTGATTACTATGGAATTATTCCAACTGCTGATGCAGGTGGGCTTTACCTAGAAAAAATGTTCTTTGATATGGAGGCCCTGCATGCCTACAAACATCAAATCTTTCCAATTTTGCAACTACCTTAACGAAGTGTTGCGAGATCGATCATAGCTAGGTCTAAATAATTCAAAGGTTTCTTCCGTGATCGATCCTTCAGCTTTTAGGTTTTTAAGAGCTTTCGCCATAGTGATCATGCCATCTTTTGCTGAAGTTTCTATTGTCGCAATAATCTGATGAGTACGATTATCCCTAATTAAAGCCTTGATTGCACTCGTTCCAAGCATAATCTCAAAAACAGGTACACGTCCCGTATTGTCAGCCTTTGGCAATAAACGTTGTGCGACAACAGCATTTACACAGTTTGCTAACTGAGAACGAACTTGATTTTGTTGATGCGGGGGAAAAGAATCAATAATTCGGTCAATTGTTTGCGAACAATCATTAGTATGCAAAGTCGCAAAAACTAAGTGTCCTGTTTCTGCAGCTGTTAAGGCAGCAGAAATAGTTTCTTGATCACGCATCTCACCAACTAGTATTACATCAGGGTCCTGGCGTAAGACATACTTTAAAGCGGACTTGAAGCTTGGTGTATCAGCTAAAACTTCACGTTGTTCAATGATGGCTTTGCGATTTGTATGAACGTACTCAATCGGGTCTTCAATGGTTATAATATGGCAAGAGCGGCTGTGGTTTACCTGATCTATTAGACTTGCAAGAGTTGTGGATTTACCGTGTCCTGTAGGGCCCGTAATTAATACCAGTCCGTTTTGAAAAGTAGCCATATTGGTTATTAATTCAGGAAGTTGCAATTCTTGAGGACTTGGAATTCGTTGACTGATTAAACGAAATGCACCTGCTAATGCCCCTTTCTGGAAAAAGCCGTTTACACGAAAGCGATTTCCCTTTAATTCTTCGTCTTCCTTCATATCCTTATCTAGATTATTAACACTTAAAGCAAAGTCTAATTCTTTATCTTGCTCAAGTTTTATTCGTTGTGCAGGATTTAGAATAGAGAAAATTAAGCGTCTGGTATCCATTGAGCCTAGGGTGGGTAGGTTTAACTCACGTAGTACACCATCTATACGGAGTTGAGGCGGACTGCTTGCAGTAATAATCAAATCACTCGCATTGTGTCGGATTGCAGCTTTTAATAAGCTTTTCATAGTCAATTTGTGATTATTGACACCTGTCGCAGTATTACGCAATGTGTCAATTCCCGTTTCCATCCCTTGAAGAGCAAGAATAAGTTCGTCTTTGTTAGTTGCCGAAGCAAGCGCAACATCTACTTCAATCAGACCAGCCTTGTACAATTCTAGTAGAGAGCGTGTAAACGTGATCATCCCATCTGCACCTGAAGACTTAATTACATCTGGAATTTCTTCTATTTGACGTTTAGCAATTAAACTTTGTACCAGTGGCGTATTAACTAGTATTTCAAAACTTGGTATTTGACCTGATTCATCTTTACGCGCAACGAGACGTTGAGAGACAATTCCAAGAAAGGCCATTGAGAAGTCGATAGCAACTTGATCTCTTAGATGCTCTGGGAAATAACCTAAAATTCGTTCTAATGTCTGTAGGGGGTCCGTGGTATGCATTGTTGTGACAACGAGGTGCCCCGTCATAGCAGCGGAAATTGCGGTTTGAATTGTTTCAATATCCCTTAACTCACCAATAAAAATAGCATCAGGGCTTTGTCTGACGACATGTTTTAATGCATCTCCAAATGAATTCGTATCTGAGCCAACTTCACGTTGAGTAATAACAGATTTTTTATCCTGATGCACAAATTCAATGGGATCTTCAACAGTAATGATGTGCTTTGCTAAGTTTTCATTAATGTGATTTAATAATGCAGCCATAGTTGTAGATTTACCTGAGCCGGTAGAACCAGTAATTAGAACAATACCACGCTTTTCTCGTGCGAAGTCACCTAATAATTCAGGTAACATAAGGGCCTGTGGGTCAATATTCCCTAGAGGTACTCGACGAATAACTGCAGCTAGAATACCTTTTTGATAAAAAATATTAAGACGATAGCGCTCTGTTTCTGACAACGAATAACCGATGTCAATATCTCGTTCTTCATCTAATCTTTGAAGTACTATAGGGGGGAGTTCAGATTTAATGAAGTCCATGAGGGCAGCTTCTTGCACTGTTTCCTCATATGGTTGTGATATTTCACCAAAGATACGTAATTGAGGTACGCGTCCACAGTGAATAAACAAATCAGATGCTTTGTGTGTTACCATTGACTTTAATAAATCAGTAAACATTGAAACTGAGTCAGACATTATATTCTCCTGTTTTCCCCAAGGGGCCTTTATCAATCTCTCAAAATAATAAGTGCTTTAACCTGTAAATGCAAGTCAATTTATTTGCGCACAGATGCTATTGATTTATTCTTTTAAAAACAGAAATCATATCAATAAATTTTAAAAAAGGCGAAAAAAATTATGAGAAGGTACATTATTCAAGTTTTAATCATGCTTTTTGTAATGTCTTGCGAATCAACATCACGATATGATTCAGTTCGTAAACATAGTGAGACTAACCCTGAAGAAGCACTTCGGTTACTCTGTTTTAATCTCAACAAAAATGAACCAACAATCGAAGCTCAAAAATTGTTTGTAGAAATACATGCAAAAGTTCAATTAAAGTTGGAGGCTGAAGCTTCAAGTTTAAAATTACCAGAACAAATGGAACAAGCAGAAGAACTTTATGATCGGATCCAAGAAATGAATTTTCGAATAAAGACACTTCCATTTAAGTCTGAACTATTTTTTGTATCACCGCAGTTTTTATCAGAGGTTATTGCCTATAAAATTAAACATGCGCAAAAAATAGTAGACCAAAAACTAAAAGCTAAGCGCTATGCATATGCAATTCAATACCTAGAGCAAATCGCACAACTTCAGGATAACCCTAGTCATACAAAAAAGAAAATTGATGAAATCAAACCAAAAGCAAAGGTTAAAATGTTAATTCAACTAACATTTGATACTAACGATGAAGAACGTCTATTGAAAGAGGTATATTCAGATTTGGTGGGGCAGATCCGTTTTTTAAAGCCACGTTTCATTATACTTGTTAATAAAAAAGTAAATGCGGACCTTATTTTAAATTTAAGTGTAAGCGAGTTTTCTTATAAAAAGCCAGAATCAACAATTTCTAAAGATACCCGTGAATTAACGATGTCAGATTTAAAGGAAGATGGAAAGATGGAATTAATGGTTCAACGTGTTTCTTACCGACACCTAATAGAAAGGCAGGAAGTGGAGTTTTTATGTAACTATGAACTTTTAGGGCAGGGCAGTCGGATCGGCACTCTAGATGAATCTGGTTTGTGGTCTAGCAAGCTCACAGATGCTTTTGAATGGGTTGATTTTCAAGGAGAAAAATTGGCTATGCCTTACAAGCTTCAACAGTTACCTAATAGCACAGAACGAATGCCAAGGCCTGAAGAGTTAGCAGAAAAAGCATGTGATGATATTGCTCAAAAAATGATGACTCGATTACTAAAAGAATTTAAGTAGTCTAAGCAATAATGAACTTATTGATCTAAGTTGTAAGACTTTGTCGTTATTTATTCTCTGTATTTTTAGACAGTAACAAACTTTTAGGTTAATCCCCTCACTTGGACCATCAACTTTCAATGGGAAGCACCTCAGTTTTAATTCATTAAATAGTTTTGTCCTAAACCATTTCTTAAGCACAGTCTTTGAGTTTTTTCAGAAGACCTTCACGCTCAATATATGGCATTCGTCTTTTAAATATATGAGTAATCCATAAATAAAGTAAGAGACCCCAAACATTTCTAGTAATTCTTCTATTGTATAAATATATCCCCATATTAAATCATTATTAGAATAATTAGAGACATACCAACCACCTAGCATTTCAAGGCCAATTGCACCAGAGACAAATATCACTCCGGAACTGAAAAAATGATAACATGTAGTTCTTGGGAGTTTTTTTAGAAAGTTAAAAAGTATGACAAACAATACAATGAGGGCAACGAAAAAGGGGATTATCCAAGCAAAATAAAATATGCCATCAAGGTCATATCTTTCTTTCATTGGTAGTATAAAACTTTCATGTACCTGAAATCCCTCATCATATGCTAGAAAGAGAAACACTGCTGCCAATATATACCAGCCCCAAACGTTTTCTTTTTTTTTATATTGGTGATAACCAACGTAAAACAAAAGAAAACTCGAAAGAAGTAGAATAAAAACCGAGAAATAAGTCGGTATGTTGTGCTCCGTATCAAAGTCAAACCAAAAAGAAATTTTATGAAGAGAATAAACTCCAAACTTATTTCTTATCAGTAAACCAAATATGTTTAAAACCAACAAAAGAAGAATAATCACCTTCAATGAATGAAAGTACTTCTTCGGTACAATATTAATCCTCATAAATCTTAACCTAGAAATAAAAAAAAGGTCGTAAGTGTAAAACTTACGACCTTAGCTTGGCGGAGAGACAGGGATTCGAACCCTGGGTGGGTCGCCCCACGACGGTTTTCAAGACCGCTGCCTTAAACCAGCTCAGCCATCTCTCCAACTTGATCCACCTTTTGAGTGGGAAAATAAAATAGCGTAATAACACTCTAGTTCAAGTACAGATACAAGAAAAAGTTGACAAAAATTCAAGTTTTTCTTATAACTATTTTAAATAATACTCAACTAAGATTTGAATATTGCCTGAATTCAGAATTAAATGATAAATTCAGTTAATATCCTAAATATCATCATTTTTTTAAACAAATCCTTTTTATTCATCTCAATCCCTAAGAATTTGTTTATTATAAAACCTGATAAATATAATAAACAAATTTTTCGCGCATAAGCCATAAGATTTGATAAACACCCAGTAATTTACAATGCTTTTACAATTCGTAAGTAACTGTCAATCAGCGAGATACACTGTTTTCATGGCGATTGAATTATTTTATCTATTGAAATGGTAGCTAGTTCTATCTAAGCTGATATTATCTTACAAATAATTAAAAAGGAGGACAGAATATGAAATTAAAGGGAAAAACCAACTGGAAGCGTCTAAGTACTTTATCTTTAAGTATTGTTGCAATACCGCTCGTTGTTATTTGGTATTATTTTACAGTTCCTTTTACTGGAGAAACACCAACTGTTTATCATGTTCATGTTGATGAATCCGATTTACGAAGGCATGTGAAATATTTAAGTGAAGAATGTTACCCAAGAAGTTTTGAAAAATTAGAAAACTTAACCAAAAGTGCTCAATATATTTATGATGAATTTGCAAAATACAATCCGCAATCAATCTTCAAGCAAAGTTATTACATTAATCGAGCCAATTATGAAAATGTTGTCGCAAGGTTTGGCGATCCAACTGCTAAAAAACTTATCATAGGTGCTCATTATGACACCTGCAATAATACACCAGGTGCAGATGACAACGCAAGTGGTGTTGCAGGTTTAATTGCATTAGCAAAGCTTTTTAATGAAACATCTCCACCTTTCCAAGTAGAACTGGTTGCTTATTCAAATGAAGAGCCCCCTTTTTTTGGGACTAACAATATGGGAAGTTACGTACATGCTAAATCTGTTGCGAATGAGAAAGATAATCTACTTGGGATGATTGCACTAGAAATGATTGGCTTCTATTCTAGTGAACCAGGAAGTCAAGGATACCCTAGTCCTGTTATGTACATGTTTTATCCAGATAAAGGGAATTTTATAGCGACAGTAGGGAGGGTAGGGGATCGAAAATTGGTTTCCAAAACAAAACGTTTGATGACAGGTGCAAGCGGCATTCCAGTAGAAGGAATTGCTGCGCCATCCATAATTCCAGGAATCGATTATTCTGACCATCGCAATTACTGGAAGTTTGATATACCAGCAGTAATGGTGACTGATACATCATTTTACAGGAACCACCATTATCATCAATTAACTGACGTTAGTCAGACATTAGACTATGGACGTATGGCTCAAACAATTGAAAGCGTGTATCACGTCGTTCAAAACTGGTATTTGTAAATATTGGCCAGGAATGCTTTTAAGTTCCTCTTTTATACTTAAAAGCATTTTTAGATATTTTTTACAATTTATAGTATTTTTGTTTACTACTTAAGGATTAACATAATTAAATTAACAACTCTCTTAAAAGGCTTTAAAATTTAATGGAGAGTTACAATGACACAAAACCGTATAACAGTTTTTTTATTTATTGTTACAATTAATTTGCTTATTTCTTGTCTTCCAGACAACGCAAATGATGCAAGTGTTAAAAGAAATAATATTTATGAGGTTTCTACTAGTCAATTAAACCAATATGTAAAATATTTAAGTGAAGACTGCTTTCCTAGAAATGTAGAACATATAGAGAATTTAAACAAAAGCGCTAAGTTTATTCATGATCATTTTCAAAAGAATTCTCCCTACGAAGTAGAAAGACAATTTTATGAAATTTCTGGAATTACTTTTGAGAATGTTGTTGCTCGATTTGGTCCGCGAGATAAACCTAAGCTTATCATTGGTGCGCACTATGATAGTTGTGGATCTACGCCGGGCGCAGATGATAATGCTAGTGGGATTGCAGGCTTAATAGCATTAGCTCAAATGCTCAAGGAAAAACAATTACTTATTCAAATAGAACTTGTTGCGTATTCCACGGAGGAACCACCATACTTCGGCTCACATTTCATGGGAAGCTATATACACGCAAAGTCTATAGGTAATGATAAGAATAATATTGTAGGTATGATCTGTCTCGAAATGATTGGGTACTTTTCAGACGAGCCAAATAGTCAAGAGTTCCCCTTAAGCTCAATGAAGTCTATCTACCCAACAACGGGAAACTTTATTGCTATAGTCGGCCGGGTAGGGGAGGAACAGTTTGTTGACAAAGTGAAGACTTTGATGATTGAGTCTAAAGAAGTTCCTGTTGAAACAGTTGTTGCTCCAAGCATGGTTCAAGGTGTTGATTTTTCTGACCACCGTAATTATTGGAAGTTTGACATACCTGCCTTAATGATTACAGATACAGCATTTTATAGAAATAATAACTACCACAAAATGACAGATACCTCAGATACACTTAATTATAATAAAATGCAATCTACAATCAATTCTATATATTATTTGTTGGTAAATTGGGCTGAATAGTTGTTTTAATTGTTTGCTTATGAGCTCGACTATGCGATAAGTATACTTCTTAAGAAGGACTCAATAAAAGAAAAATGTTTTTAAAAATTTCATATGTATACCCTGAACGGCTTCCTAGTAAAAAGGCGCGTAGTGTTTCTGTTTGCCAAACTGCTTTAGCTTTAAGTGACTTAACAGATGGAAAATTAATTACAGAAAAAGGCTTTGATCAAGGTTATTTTGCTCAACAAATAGGCCGTATATACCCTGAACGGCTTTTAGTCGAAATATCTAAGAAAGCATTAAATATCCGAAGTAATAAAATTTTTAACCGCAACCTTAAAAAAGAAATACAGTCTGGTGAACATGACATTTTTTATACAAGGCATATAAAAACAGCTGACTTTTTACTTGCGAATAAGCGACCTCATCAAAAAGTCATTTTGGAATATCATCAAATTTTCTATAAATCAACGAGTCGAAGTTCAGAGGCAAAACGAGCGCAGTTGAGGAAACAAGAAGATGCTGTACTTCGTGGTGTAGATGGAATCGTTTATATAAATAAAACTTTAAAATCTGAAACAGAAAAAGACTTTTATATATCACCAGCAAAAGGCTGTGTGATATACAACGCTGTTCAGCAAATTGACAGAGAAAACATTTCCACAAATCATTCTCCCAGAGAATTGTGCTATGTTGGCAATTTTCTTGATTGGAAAGGCGTGGACCTTTTGATTCAATCTATGACAAACTTACCTGATTTTCAACTTAATATTTATGGCCAAAACCCAGAACAACAATTAAAGAAACTTAAAGAGGCAGTTCAAAGCTTAAATTTAGGTGATCAAATAACTTTTCATGGACGTGTTGAGCATAGACAGGTTTTAGAAATTTTGTGTAAGAAATCGTGTATAACAGTTGTTCCCAACAAGATTTCAACTTATAGCAGGTATTCGACTCCCCTAAAATTGCTAGAATACATGTCAACAGGCAATTTAGTTCTAGCAGCAAATACGCCAACGATTCAAGAAATGATTTGGGAGTATGAAAATGGATTTTTATTTAAATCTGGAAATGTACAGGATTTAATTAAGAAAATCTTAGAAATTGATGCCTTACCTGAAGACGACAAAAAAGAAATCATTGAAAATGGAATTAATTATTCACATCAATTTACCTGGAAAAATCGGGCAGGGCAGATTTATGAATTTGCATCCTCTCTTTACAGATAAGCCTTATTCTTGGATATCGTATACCAATATTTTATCCACTTTGCCAATAACATAGTTTTTAACGAACTCTTTGTGGATGGGATGTACGAGGTATGCCTTCATATCTTCAGCATTATCAAACTCAAAAATAATTCCTAAATCAAAAGATCCATCAACAATCTTTCTTTCGCTCGTAATAGCTGATCCTAACTTTATGGCCTTTACTTGAGGTATTTGTTTTAAAGCCAAAGTTTTTTCTTTGATTAGTTCAACTTGAGTTTTATCCTTCAGCCAAACCATGACAACATGCTGAACCGGACCTTCGGTGATTTCTTTAGCCATGAGGTTTATTGAACATAGAAAAAACACAAATATAAACAAAACTCTAATCATAACTTTTCTCCCAATTGATTACATGTTCATTTACATGAATATGCCATAGATACACTTAGTTTCTAGCGAATCATTAAAAGACTTCATAAATTACCACACTTCAAATAACCTAAAAATGTTAAATGATTTATCAAATACAAAAAAACAATAAAAATACAAAAGTCATTTTAATGTAGATCATTTATTCAATAGTTAAGACTAATTCATAGACAATAAGTTAGTTTTAAAATTATTATGAAACTACCAACATCTTATTAACAGTATTGAAATCACGTCTTCAAAAAGTTATCAACAGATTGTTTAAAGCATTGATAATAAGCATGTTAAGATATATTACTAGCCGTAAGCACCACCGCCTCACTATACATAATATATATTATGCGACGTTATTTATAGTAGTAAAATAGTACTTTGTGTAATAATTAGTAATAATGCGCACAAAGGAATTAAGTGCGCATTTGTTTTGGTTGAAGATTTATTTTAACTTATCATGATTCATTGCATCAACGCGCCTTGCGTCTTGCAGCAGATTTCGTAGCTCTTCTTTTGAAATTTCACCAGTTTTAAATGATACGGTATCGTGATCACTTTTGGTAACGGTTACTCTTCTTTCTTTATGGCCACCAAGCCAATTCTGGATAGCAGAGGCAATTTTGCCAACCTTGGATCTTTCTTTGCCATCAGTTATCTCAACCAATTCACCAGCTGAATAGCTTTGATAACCTGGAAAGCGTAAATCATAATCAACACCTTCTTCTCCAAGTTCTTCTAGCAATGTGTCTTTACTTCCTTCAAATACAACTATACGCATATCAAACCTCCTTAAATTTGTATTCTTACAGTTACATTAGCGAGTCTTCAATATAACAGTAAACACGCAAGGAAATCTGTCAAACAATACAATTTGTTAAATGATTTAACAAATCAAAAAAAAGATTTTAATAAATTTAAAAATAAAAAAGCGCCCTGCTTAAAGTAAACAGGACGCTTTATCATTATTCTTAAAGTTTTTTATTCAGTTTGCTCATTAAATATGTGTACATCGCGTTGCGGAAATGGAATTTGAATTCCGTTTTCATCAAATACTCGTTTACCTTCTGTGAGTATATAGTCCCAAACAACCCAATAATCTTCATTATTACACCATGGGCGTATTCCAAGATTTACACTAGAGTCAGCTAATTCTAGAACAAGTACATTAGGTTCGGGGTCTTTTAGAACTTTATCGTAATTTACCATTAGATCCATTAATAATTGTTTTGCTTTTTTGATATCTGAACCATAACTAATTCCAATCACGATATCAACTCTACGGTATGGTGTGTCTGTATAATTGATTATATTGGCATCAATCACTTTAGAGTTAGGTATTATGACAGCTCTTTCATCAACAGTAGTCATGTAAGTCGTGAACAGATCTATTTTTTTAACAATACCAAGTTCACCATTAGCATTAACTAAGTCATTGACCTTTATTGGCCTAAAGATGACTAGCATAAATCCCGATGCGATATTAGCCAACGTGCTTTGAAAAGCCAAACCAATAGCTAATCCACAAGCACCTACAATAGCAACAATTGAGGTAGTTTGAATACCTATTCTATTTAAAAATGCAACGATAGCGAAACCAAAAATAAGAACGAAAGTCATTCTGTTTATAAATTGGCATACGGTGGGATCAACTTTATTTTTAGTAGTAATTTTATCAGACAGTTTTTGGAAAAATTTAGCTAAAATATACCCAAGCACTAGAACTATGATACCGATAATAATTCCACCAATATTTTCAGTCAGGTAACTCATTATCTTTTGTAATATTTGTGCGCTATCCCACAAATGTTTTACTTGTTCCATCAAACCTTCACCAACTTTATCAGCTACTTCAGTAGCGTCTTCTGCCACAACACCAACTGCTTCTTCAGCTGTATCTGCTTCGTTTGCGGCTGTAGTTTCTGTTGCTTTTTCTTCCATAATCCCCTGCCTTACGATTTTATAGATTTTGACTGAACTTGCCAGTCTGTTTGGTTTTACTTAGAAAATTTAATCCTGAATATAAGAACAGCAATAATCTGTTAATTCTTTTACTTGAATTGAGAATTTGCTATTTGCTTCCACATTAAAACTTTGACCCTCTTTGTATGTTGTCCAATTATCTTCCCCCTGAAGTTTTATCGCAACTTCACCTGCCAAAATTTCCATCAACTCTGCTTCTAATGTACCGAATTCATAGTCACCTGGCATCATAATACCTAATGTCTTGTGAGAACCATCAGCGAATTTGATAATTCGGCTCGTTACTTTACCGTCAAAATATACGTTTGCTCTTTTTACTACAGTTACATCTGTAAAATCTACTACTCCATCCATGATTAATATCCTCATTTATATTAGAAATACAACAAATTAATTAGAATCAATTTTATTTAAATTACAATTTCTTACTTTGCCAAAAATAAAGCTAATTCGTATTTTACTTTATCAACTTCAGCTTCTGAATAATTTTTCAATGGAGCATCTGCTCCCCAAACGACTCCTGGCCAGTATGGATCACTTTGACTTCGACCTATAACATGATAGTGAAATTGGTTCACGACATTACCAATAGTTGCCAAGTTTATTTTATCAAAGCTATTTGTTTGCTTAAGAAATAAACTAAGTTGATCAATCATTAACTGCAGGTTATCTTGGTGCTCTTGACTCAAATCAATCCATTCGATTTCGTTGGTTTCTGGAACTAAAATAAACCATAGTACGTTTGCATTTTTATGAATGCGAATCTGAACATCCCCTACACGATCCAAAAAAATTGTATCATTTGCTAAGCGTTGATCTAACTCGAAAGTCACTATATTACCAGCCCATCTTCTTGTTCATAACCTTACGATCATTCTCTTTTAAGTATAATTTACGAAGGCGGATATTTTTAGGTGTCACCTCAACAAGTTCATCATCATTAATAAACGCAATACAATCTTCAAGGCTTAAGTCTTTTGGTGGGGTAAGAATAATACTCTCATCAGAACCAGAAGCACGAACGTTTGTAAGTTTTTTACCTTTAGCGGGATTCACGGTTAAGTCACCTTCACGAGAATTTTGGCCTACAATCTGACCTTCGTAAACATCTACACCTGGACCAATGAAAAGTTCACCACGACTCTGTAGGTTGAACAATGCATAACCAGCGCTTTTTGCTGTTTCCATAGAGATCAATACACCATTTTTACGGTTACGTATATCTCCTGCGTATTCTCCATATGAGTCAAAAACGTAATTCATAACTCCCAGACCTTTAGTATCTGACATAAACTCTGCTTTATAACCAAGAAGTCCACGTGTTGGAATTTTATATTGAAGACGGGTTATTCCATCTTCAGCAACCATATCCAGCATTTGCCCTTTACGTAGACCAAGCTTTTTGATTACCGTTCCTGAGTATTCATCCTCAACATCAACAGTTAATTGCTCCCAAGGCTCCTGGCGAACACTTCCTTCTTCACGGAAAATAACCTTTGGCGAGGAGACTTGGAACTCGTATCCTTCACGACGCATTTTTTCTATAAGAATTGATAGGTGAAGTTCTCCACGGCCTGCAACACGATAACCTACACCTTCGGTAAGCTCTTCAACTTCAAGTGCAACGTCAATCAGGGTTTCTTCTTTTAAGCGGGTCTCTAAATGACGAGAAGTAACAAAGTCACCTTCTTGCCCTGCAAATGGAGAATCATTTGGAACAAAGTGCATTGCTAATGTTGGAGGGTCTACCTTAGCAGACTCCATAGGCATTGGGTTTTGCTGATCCGTAAATGTTGCACCAATCGTGA
Source organism: Lentisphaeria bacterium (assembly GCA_022447755.1). Lineage (GTDB taxonomy): Bacteria > Verrucomicrobiota > Lentisphaeria > JABSQK01 > JABSQK01 > JAKVBE01. The sequence continues at coordinate 56,752 of JAKVBE010000019.1, forward strand.
TGCCTTCCAGACCTGCAACAGCGACAATATCACCTGTTGTTGCATTATTAACTTCAAATTTGTTGTTACTTGTGAACTTATATAGTTTGGTTACACGAGTATTAATACTTTTTCCATCACGGTCAACAACAGCCACTGGTTGATTCAATTTTAGCTCTCCATTAGAAATTTTACCAATCCCCATACGACCTAGGAATGGAGAGTAATCAATGGTAGAAACAAGTAATTGCAACGGTGCTTCAGGGTTTCCTTGCGGGGATGGCACTTCATCAATAAGCATATCTAAAATTGGCTGCATATCGGTACCTTGGTCGCTTGGGTCTTCCATTGCGTAACCATCACGTGCAGATGCATACATAACGGGGAAGTCGAGTAAGTGATCAGGCGCATTAAGTTTAACGAAAAGGTCAAAGATTTGGTCCAAAACCCAATCAGGACGTGCTGCGGGTTTGTCAATCTTATTAACAACCACAAGGATTTTCATCCCAAATCCTAATGCCTTACGAAGTACAAAATATGTTTGTGGCATAGGTCCTTCTTGTGCGTCAACAAGTAATACAGCAGCATCTGCCATCTGAAGGACACGCTCAACTTGCCCCCCAAAGTCTGCGTGCCCAGGAGTATCAATAATATTTACCCAATGATCTTTGTATTCAAATGCACCGTTTTTGGCAGCGATTGTTATTCCGCGTTCACGCTCAAGGTCCATTGAGTCCATTAAACGTTCTTCTACTTCTTGGTTTTCGCGAAATAATCCACTTTGACGGAATAGTTCGTCAACCATTGTTGTTTTACCGTGGTCAACGTGTGCAATGATTGCTACGTTACGAATATTTTCCTGATTCATCTGAAATCCTGTTACTTAAAAATTGATACGTTGCCCATCTGTATTATACCAGACGGGTTCTGGCTCTATCAAGAGCCCAAATTGATTATAAACTTGGCTGCGTATTAGCTCCACAAATTCTGCTAATTCAGCTGTATTTCCCCTTATATTTACCAATGCTAGTGCATGGTAATCTGAAATCTTAATTCCCTTGTAAATTTGACCTTTTGTGAAGCCAGATTGTTCGATCAACCAAGCTGCCGCAATTTTCGTCTGTTCACCATTGGGGTAACTGGGAACCTTGCCTAAGTTTAATTGTTCACAAGTCGCTAAGAACTGGGAATATTCTTTTTTATCCAAGGTTGGATTTTTAAAAAAAGAGCCAGCAGACACGGTATTTGGATCTTCATTAGATAAAACCATGCCTTTTCCTCGGCGTAGGACAATAACCTGTTCTCGAACAATCGCAAGTTTATCTTGTAAACTTAAATGATCTAGAAGCTTGTGATTAAGTGAGTTTTTCAGTTCTCCGTAGCGTATTTCAGGTAGTTCAGTTTTTAGTCTGAACTTAACGTTTAGTATGATCCAAGGATTATCGTTACACTTAAAAATACTATCACGGTAGGCAAAAAGGCATTCAGAAGCTGTAAAAGCCTTAGTTTTAAGCGTTTCCTTATGTAGGCATTCAACCCTTATGATCGTTTGAGCGACCTCTTGCCCATACGCCCCCACATTTTGGATTGGGACAGCGCCAACAGTTCCAGGTATGCCTGACAAACATTCAACCCCGGCAAGGCCTGCCTGAACGCATTTTTGCACAAAAAGATCCCAGTTCATGCCAGCTCCAGAAGTTACTTCAGAACAATCTTCATCGAGATCAAAGCTTGTGATATTTATTTTTATCAGAACAGACTTTAGAACACCGTCAGGAAAAACAATATTTGAGCCTCCTCCTAATGGAATTACACTTAATTGTTTCCCTTTTGTAAATTGGACAGCGGAAATGACCTCTTCCATAGAGTTACACTCGATTAAATACTGCCCCACTCCACCTAATCGAATTGTGGATAATTTGGCAAGTGGAGTGTGCTCAAAAACTTTCATATTCCACGGCAAGAGGGGCATTCGCCAAAGAGTGTAATTTCATGGTTTAAAATCAAATAACCATTGTAAATTTCTGTACCATTAATTTTAGGAAGCATACAACCTGGCATATCAAAAACCTTTTCACACTTTACACAACTGAAATGATGATGGTGACCTAGGTCATTTGTTTCATAACGAACTACGTCATTCGGTAAGGATACGACTTTAATAGATTTTTGTTTTAGAAGGTGCTTGATTGTACGATAAACGGTTGCGATCCCTAATTTAGGTATCTTTTTTTGGACCTCTTTCAAGATCTGATTAACTGTCATAGGTCCTTCTGCATGCTGTATTGCATAAAGAATTGCATCCCGCTGTGCTGTTTTTCTCAAATTTTCCGCCATAAATCATTCCTTAACTAAAGTATTCCAACCAAACACATCTTCTGTTGTGCCACTTTGAATTGCCTTTACATGGTTGTAAAGATCCTGTAATATAGGTCCACAACTACCATCAAATCCAATTTTTTTCACACACCCTTTCCATAAAAGCTCATTTACTGGTGTAATTACAACAGCAGTACCGCATGCTGCAATTTCTGTAAAGTCTTTGATTTCAGCAATATCAATCGCTCTTTGTTCCACTGTAATTCCCTTGAAACTAGCCAGTTCCATCAAAGATTTATTAGTGATAGAGGGTAATATTGAAGTTGATTTTGGAGTAACATATGTACCATCTTTTGTTATAGCAATGAAGTTAGATGTCCCAAATTCATCAATATACTTATTTTCTTTTGCATCCAGATATAAGTTAATTGGACATCCTGCTTTTTTAGCCAAGGCACTTGGTTCTAAGCTCGCAGCATAATTACCCGCAACTTTTACGTGTCCAACTCCATTTGGGGCTGCGCGATCATAGCCGTCAATTATTGTAGCTCGAACAGGTTGAAGTCCGCCCTTGTAGTAGTCTCCTACTGGCATAACTAAAACAATAAACGTGTATTCTTCAGATGGTTGAACGCCAATGCATGGACCGCTTCCATATAAAAGTGGACGAATATACAGAGATCCACCTGTTTCAGCAGGTGGAACGAACTCTTTGTTATCTTCAACGACTTTAAGTACTGCTTCGCGAAACATTTCTTCAGGCACTTCAGCCATCATCACACGGCTTGCAGTATTAGCTAGACGTTTAGCATTTTCATCAAGTCTAAAAACACCAATATCACCATTGGGTTGCGAAAATGCCTTTAGTCCCTCAAAAGCCGCTTGCCCATAATGAAGTGCGGTTGCTGCAATATGAATCGGGATATATGGATCTTGTAACAGTTCACCTTCACCCCATGCTCCGTCTTTATATGTGTAACGAATAAAGCTTTTGGTTTGCATGTAGCAAAAACCCAAACTAGACCAATCAATATTTGCCATAATTAATGAAAAAAACCTTTATAAAATAAATCTGTATTTAGCGGGATTCGTGACTCCGCATCTAACCCAAAAAAGAAGCATGATCGAAAATCGAATCTTTAATCTAAAAAAAATTACCTCAATTTAATGGAGGTATTTAAACATTCTTTCCTAAAAAGATAAGTAATTACTAATAGTCATAGACCGTTGAAATGCAAAGATTCAGGTAAAAAGACAGATCAAAAAGTAAAGAATCATGAAGGAACTAATTTGCATGCTGATAAGAGATGGTTAAATTTAGAGCTTGATTATTTTAATTATTACCTAAAAAAGGTCTTTATGAGTTATTTTTCTTTGTCAATATCTCTCATTTTAACAATTTTCATATCTATTTTGTTTATTCAGGTATTCCTTGAGCGTCGTAAAAATGCTTGGCAAGTGATACCACGAGAAAAAGTGATTGGAAGTGTAATTGGTTTACCACTATTAATCTGGACAGGTCAGCAAGTTGTACCGATGCTGGAAGGCCCTTTGGAAAAATTTAGAGTTGTACTGCTTCCTTTAACAATCTTTCTTGGTGTTTTATCTGTATTCTTTTTATCGTATATTTTCACAAGAGCATTCTTTGGTTTATTGATCTTTTTGTGTATCTCTATTCTTCATGCTGCTTTTACAGAACACATTTCTCTTAGACCATTAGTCGCATTTTTATGTTATTTTATTTCTACATTATCAATGTATTTTATGGCATATCCTTGGCGATTTCGCAATGCACTAAAAAAATTATCCGATAGTCCAAAATTAAGACTTGAAGTGAACGTGAGTTTGCTAGCAATGATTTTAATCTTATTCACTTCATTAATGGTGTAATAATGATACTTGATTACTTTGATGAGCTAGACCTTCCATATCAAAAAAATAAGTTTGATAAATTCTACGAAATCTTAGTTAGGGCAAATGCTGAAACAAATTTAACTCGCATTATTGATCGCCAAGACCACGATTTAAAACACATCTATGATTCCATACTTTTACTCAAAGCACTACCTGAGGTATTCAGAGCGAGGAATATTGCAGACATTGGATGCGGTGGTGGCATACCTGGTATTCCACTTTTTCTTGCAGGTGTTGGAGAAGCCTTATTCCCAATTGACAAAGTAGGTAAGAAAATTAATTATGTACAATCATTCATGGATGAATTAGATATTCCAGGAAAAGCTTTCCATGGTAATGCTCGTGAATTAGCCCGTAAGCCTGAGCTAAGTGCTCAAATGGACCTAGTGGTATCACGTGCCGTCACAGAAAGCCCATTACTCATAAAACTATGCAAGGGCTTTTTAGCGCAAGATTCTATGATGGTTTGTTACAGTACCCCCAAGCAACTAGAAGAAGAGGAAAAGATACTTATGCGCGAATGTAAGAAAGCCAAACTATCTTGTACATTCTCCGAAATTTTTGATCTACCGGGTGAAAACGGAAAACGTCAATTTGCAATTTTGAGAAAATCTTCAAATGAATGAGGTTGTATTTCCTAACTGGAAGAAAGTTTCTGCATTAGGCCTGATTTCAATTAGCCTTCTATTCTTTATATTAACTGCATTGGTCCCTTCTCAAGAAGCGCCTGAAATCAATCAAGTATCTGTTTTAAGCTTGCTGTTATCATTCGTTTTTCACTATGGAATAATCATAATGCTCATTACTTTTCCAAGAATTATGTCCAATGACCCTACTCCACTTTTTCAAAGTCTAGACCTAAAAGTAGGTAAATTTACGGACTATTTACACATCTTGCTATTTGTACCTTCATTATTTATTGTAAATATTTTCATGACTTTAAATATGAAACTTATTAATGAGTCAGAAATTCCAAGCGATGATTCATTAGGGATGCTTTTAGACGCTCAAGGCTTTCAATTAGTTCTACTTTGCTTTGTCGCCATTATTTTAGCACCAATATTTGAGGAAATTGTTTTTAGACACTTTATTTATAATTACCTAAAACTTACCCTACCAACAGGTTTCTCGTCTTTATTAGCAAGTTTTTTCTTTGCAATTATCCATGGTCAACTAACACAAATTTTACCATTGACTGTATTGGGTTTAATTTTACAATTATGTTATATTCGCACAAGAAATCTTTGGGTTGCAATTTCAATTCACTGTTTATTTAATGCAACTGTTATTGTTTTTGCTTTTATATATGGGAGAGTATAAATGATGCTTAGGGTTGGTATGTTATTATTTTGTTTATTTTTAGTTGGGTGCGGGACGATTGACAATCAGGTTTTTCAGCCTCCAGAACCCACTTATACGGTACAGTATCCCTTTCAGTATTTACCCAAATCCAATCCCAAAATTGCTGCATACTATAAATTTCAACCGACGAAGAATATTGTGTTTTTGATTAGTCATGGAAATGGAGAGGATATTGGTCAATTAAAACCATGGTTTGATGGTTTTTATAGTCAAGGCTATAGCGTTTTAGCATATGATTACACGGGTTACGGGCAGAGCTTAGGTGAGCCATCAGAAGAGTATACATATAAAAATATTGAAGACGCTTATCAGTTTTTACTTTTAGAGGGCTTTAAACCACATCAAATTTTTCTAATTGGCCGATCTCTCGGTAGCGGACCAAGTTGCTACTTGGGAGAAAAGGAATCTGTTGGTGGAATCGCCCTTCAAGGGGCGTTTACATCTGTTTACCGAATATATACTCGATGGGGAATGATACCTAATGACTACTACCCAAATATTAGACGAATTCAGAATATTAACTGCCCTACCCTAATAATGCATGGTCAAAGTGATGAGATTATCCCCTTTTATCATGCAGAACAATTATATGAATTAAGCCCTGCAAAACAAAAGTTTTATTATTGGCCAAGACATGTTGGACATAATGATGTTTATTTAAAAAGTGAAAAGCAGTATTGGATTGCATTAAAAAAACTTATAAACTCAAAGTGAAACTGTATTTTGCATAAATAGCTTCTTTGTTGCTATTAGTGGCAATACAAATATGATCAACAATGGAATAATGATAATAAACAATACTTTAGATAATCAAATATTTATCTAATCTTGTTTTTCATATTTTTGATTGAATTCAATTTCTTTTAACCTGACTTTATTTCTTAATTCCTTAATAAATAAACTAGTCTAAAATGACTAAATAAAGCCGCTTTTTATAAGTTATAAAGCGAACTACTTTTTTTACTTAAATGTTTTTTGAAGATTCTGAAGAATTAAACTTCTATGGCTTTAATACACCAAACTTCAACTTCTTGGACATCTACGGGAAAATGATTACTTCTTCTAAACGGAAAAACCCAGGTGATTTGTTCATCCATTTCAACTACTACTTCAGGTGTACGGTTCTCTTTATTTCCATAACTTTGAAGTAAATGCTTAAGCTTTCTTTCTTGCGAGTCACCAAATACAATCATTCGATCTCCGGGACGACGTGAGCGCAATCTTACATGACTAGGAAGATTTTTACATGAAAAATAAAAGTGATTTAAATCTTTATAGTCTATTTGTTTTTGGTGAACTCTTTCGAGAAAAAAGCGAAGGTTAAGTTCTGGTAGCTCTATTGAATTATCTTGCACCAAATTCCAGTAGTAGTTAAAGTCGCTTGTTTTCTTATCTTGTTTTTTGATTACAAGAAAATTTCCATTCCTTACAGTCAAGAAAAAGTCTTTATGAAAGTCAATTTTAAAGTTGATCTGCCCATCGTTAACATAGTTTTTAAGTGTATCAATTAAAGAAAGACGAACTCCTTGCCTGTTACCAGTCTGGAGAAAGAAAAATCGTTTTATGACTCTATCCCATAATGCAGGAGATATTCCTAATAATGTTTCACATGTCAGTGAACTTAAATCTAATTGTTGAACTTGTTCATCTAAAAAGCTAGCTTCAGTATTTAAAAAGTTCATGCTATGAAAAGCGCCATTTAGTTGACCAAAAACCTTTTCTAATTCAGGAATTACATTTAAACGAATGTGATTTCTTTTAAAAGTAATATCCAAGTTACTATGATCTTTACAAAAATCACTAAAACCAGCATCGCTTAACCATTGTTTAAGGTCTTCTTTTCTGAACTGCAAAAGAGGGCGCCAAAGATGTATCTCATTTATTTTATGATATTCTCTTAGGCCACTTAATCCACTAGAGTTACTCCCCCTCAAAAATCGTAGTAAAAAATTCTCTAGAACATCATCGGCATGATGTCCTAAAGCAAAATATGCATTAGGCTTGTTGATTTTATGAAAGCAATTTAGCCTAAGTCTTCTTGCTGCCATTTCAATACTTTCACCTGTTTCCATCTCATCATTTACAAAGATTTGCTCGACTAAAATAGGAACCTGAAGTTGTTGAGTAAAATGTTCACAAAATACTTGATCATCATTTGATTCCTCTCGCAAGTGGTGATTGATATGAATTGCTGTTAAGTTTTTCAACCAGCACTTTTTCAGTAACATCAAAAGTGCACAGCTATCAACACCACCACTAAAACCAACATAAATATGATCAATATGAGCAGGAAGGCGTTCCATTGCATTTTCAAATAGGTTTAAATCAATCATTTTCCCTTACGCTTCTTATGAATGAAATAGCAGAACCTTATTGTGGCAAAAACTCCTCCAAAATATGCTCCAAGTAATGAAAATAAGTTTGCCACATAAAAAGATTCTTTATCAGCTTTTATAAAATCGGGTATTTCTATCTTAGTTCCCAATATACCCCATTTTTGTAAAAAGTATCCAAGGATACCTAAAGAGAAAGAAAATAGAAAGACACCAAGTAAAAAGCGAAGGCCATGTGGAATCAGTCTTTGAGCAGTTAATTTATTTTTTTTTCCAAGTCGAGCAACCATAGTCACTGGGATAAAAATAAATATACCATACCACATCGTTCTAGCTGCACCCCAAGCGCTACGTTCAATAACATTCGCATTCTTCAAAATATGAGTTGGATCTTTTTGTATAACACTAGAGACAAAAACAGAAACAAATAGTTGCTCATGAAGAAACCCCCATAGCCCTGTAAGGCACATACAAAAAATAAGAATTTTTAACCACTCCTTGGAATCCTTCTTCAATTTATTTTTTGACAATTGTTTTATAATCCTTTTTTAGTTAGATCAATCTAGCTAAATTTGATCTATCATTAAAAAATGAAAAGCAATTTTTATACTTCTTGTATGATTGGCTGTGGTACGATTATTTTTTGGCGTATGAATGTAGGAATATCTAAATTTACTCCTTGGTACTCTGTAGGCATTGTGTTAGCGAAGACACCTAATGGGCTAGTACTCTCCCACTGAGAGGTTTTACTTAATTGCGTGTCTAAAATATGGACTTCACCTGCTAAGTTCATAGGCGCATTCAACCATGGAGAGCTATCATTTATATCTTCATTTTGATCATAATGAATAGCAAATATGGTTAGATAAGGATCTTTTGTAAAATGATTTTCTCCAATACCAAATAAGCTTTTCGCATTATCCATACCTAAGTTTGTTACTTTATTTGACATTGCCTCAAACAAAGGAAAATCCGGAACATTGGGTCCAGCTAATATCGCAAGCAAAATATGCGATTTTTTTAGAAATTGAGCATGTCTTGGATGTGCATCAAAGTAATTAGTAATCTCTTCTAAATTTAGGTCTGCACCAGTAAATGGGATATCTAATATTAAAGACTCTGACTCCCTTGATTGTAAAAGATTACGAAAATCCGCAATTTTGATCTTCATTCCTTTAGTTGACAGTATGCTTCCTGCGAAATGAAACAAGGAACGAGAGAGTTCTCTGTTTGCAAATTTTAGTGCTTGGTCAAACTGCTTAGAACTACCACCTTCCAATAGTCTTTCCATTTTGATTTGAACAAAGGGGGTTTCCAGGGCATAAAGCTGTTCAAGAGTTACCTCAGCAGACAGTGTTTTCGCTGAACCTTCTGATTTTAATGGTGTAGTAACAATACTAATTACAGGTTTCTTTTCCTTTTTTGCAATTTTTAGTAATGGAACAAGGCCCCCTCCGGCTGTTCCTCCACCTAAACAAGCGACAAGAACCAGTGTTTTACAGTTTTTGATCAATTCTATAATATCATTAGTATGGGCACCAACACTTTGAGCACCCATAATAGAATTCCCGCCTGTGCCATCACCAGGAAGCCAATCAATTCCTAATGGTATTTTGACAATACCATCTAAAAAATCTAAATCTGCAATATCTGTATCAATGCTAGCCCATTGAATCTGTTTACTCTCACGATACGACTGATGCCCAGCTTGAATAATCTGACCAGCTCCACCGCCTATACTTAAAATTAATACGGACTCTTCCACTATAACCTCCTAAAGCTTGATGGCTCGTTTAAGCAGACCTAAAGCACTGTGGAGTTCTTTCCGTATCTGGCGCTTAGATGAATCTTGATAATGGTCAATCATGTAAAAACTTTTACCCAACTCTAGTGCTCCAATGGGAACCGCCCATTCAGTTCCCATATCCTCGGTATTTCCTTCGTAATTTCGTACCTCACCTACAAATGCTCTAGTAGAAAAAATTTCTTGAACGATTGACGTCAAACCACGTAGTTTTGCCCCTCCTCCTGTTAATACAACTCCATACCCTAATAATGAAAGCAATCCTTTACCTTGAACATCAGCACGAATACACTGTATTATTTCACGGATACGAGCCTCTATCACTGTAGCAAAGCTATCTTTCGTTACTTGAATAACCTGAGTTTTGCTGATTGGAACTTGTATGAATTCGGAGTTTGCATCAGCGTCAAAATTCATGTTTGAAAATTGAATAAAAAATTCTTTTGCGGTATCATAGGGGATTCCAAAGGCTAAGGATAAGTCATTGACTACATGCCCAATACCAAGAGCAATTTGCCCGAGTCCCATACACCCCTCTTCATGATAAAGACAATAGTTCGTGGTCCCCTCACCAATATCAAGTACCAATGCCCCTTGATGGTACTCAGGTTTAGGTTCTAAGCCAAAGTAACCTGCTAGGCCAGAGAAAATAATTTCTTCTCTCGGAGAGTGAACAGACTGGTATAAAGTCTCCATCATTGAACTTAGTCGCGTCTCATCTGCATGAACAAATAGTACTTCTGCAGTTAATTGACTTGCGTGATGCCCAACTGGATCTTGGAGGTTTTGTTTATTGTCTAACCAAAACATTCTTTGACAGGTGTGTACAACAGTTCGGTCAGCACCTAGGGAAGTTTCTCCAGCCATTTTCGTCACTTGGACTAAGTCATCCTCTGTTACAATTTTATCTACAGAAGAGATACTTTGATGAAAACGTTTCAAATCTATTTCAAAGTGACTACCAGAACAGCACAAATATACACTGGTGGCTTCATAACGGGAAACTTGTTCGAGTTCGTTTAATATATTCTCGAGTTGCTGATGAAAGTCTCGTATGTGAATCACCTCACCTTTGAGGACAGATCCTTTTGTAGGGGTCGATGCATGGGCTAATAATTGAATATCTTGATTGTCATTAATTCCACCCATAACACCTTTTAGCGTATCCGTTCCAACCTCAATACAAGTTAAAATATCATCAAATTTATTGATGCTTTTTACAAACCTCACGAAAGGTCTCCTTTTAAGCTAGATACGTTTATAAATTTACTATTTAATGAAGGATTTCGGAGCAAATACAACGAACTTTGAAGCCAGCTCAAAAAAGGTTTGAAAGTATAAAAAAGTGCCTGTTTGGCGTTTGTTAAAACTGAATATTTCTTCATTCTTTTTTTGCCTACCTTCTATAAAAATTACAACCTAAAACAATGTAACATTTGTTACTTCATTTTACACTGTGTTCGAGTAAAAAAACTAGGTTTGTTTACAACTTTTATTTAGGTAGGTATTCCAAAATTATTTTTAACAGATCATCAATCTTAAATGGCTTTGAGATGAAGCCTGAAGCGCCCTTGTCACACAACCATTGATAGTCTCTGCCATCTGGAAAGCCAGAACATACTAAGATCGGTATATTTGTATCTTGATCACTGGAAAAAATTTCTAGTAATTTTTCTCCACTAATGCCTGGAATTATATAGTCTTGAACGATTAAATCTATCTTTTGCTTGTGCTTGTCATAAATCTCTTTTCCCTTATCACCATCCTCTGCTACAAGAACATTTAAACCTAAAGACTCGAACCAAGTTGTAATACCACCTCTTAAAAGTGGCTCATCTTCTATGTATAATATTGTTTTTCCCTTTAACCGAAATAACTCTGAAGGGTCAATGCCAAATTTTTCCTGCGAAACTTTTAGGGATTTTTTATTGTTTTTAACCTTTTCGGATAGTTTTGATTCTTCAAGTAAAATTTCAGTATAATCGCTTGCTACAGGAAATGCTATTGAAAATACAGAACCATTACCGAGAGAACTCTGTACGTTAATTGTTCCATCAAAACTACGTACTGCCTGTTGAACTGTCCATAGCCCTAGACCTGCTCCATTTGGTTTTGTGGTGTAAAACTCTTTAAAAATCGCTCTAGACTGTTCTTCAGTCATACCACACCCGTCATCAATTACACGCAAAATGATGCTTTTAAAGGGAGTACCATGTTCAGCCTTATGTTCTTTAGAAAAGACTTCAATCGTTAGATTATTACCTTTTTCTTTCATTGCATCGCAAGCATTTAAACACAAATTAAGTGTTAAGTCCAGCATGCAGCTTTTTTGGCCCATCACGGCAGGCAAATCATCTTCTAATTTTACGTCTATATTGATTGCTCGAGAAACAAAATGCTGCACGAAGGTTTCAGCATCACGAACAACTTCAGCCATATCAAAAGGTTGAATTTTATCATTACGTTTACCATCCATAATTCGGAGTGTTGATTGAATTAATTCGTGGGCTTGTTCCATGTATCGTACAGTCTTTTGTAACTTTTCGCCAACATCACTCTCAGGCCCTACTTGATCCATACTCCAAAGTATCATGTTTTGCATTCCGCCAAGTAGATTTCTGAAATCATGAATCATTCCACCTGTAAGCCTACCAATTAAACACAAACGCTCTAGCCTCTTATAATTTTGTGCAGGCTCTTGTCTATTAACAATACAACCGGCTATTTCAGGCCATGAACCTTCAGGCGTGCTTAAGCCAAAGTAATCGATGACTTCAAACACATCGCCACCTTGTGTTTTTATTCTATATTTCACATGATGATCTCCACCATTTTTCAATGCTAACCTAAAAGCATTTCTATAAACGGGTAAATCATCTGGCAAGATACATGATTCCCAAAAAAAGTTTTTAGGATCATCTTTTGCTGCAAGTAGGTTAAGCGACCTCAAGTTATCAGGAGCAGCAAAAACCATTTTGTTTGTTGCTGGTTTGTACAGGTAAGAAAGGTGAAAACCACCTCCAGAAGGTTTATCAATAATTTGAAATTGATTTTCTACTTGTTTGGGAACATGTGTTAAGAGAAATAAGTTTTCATGTAATTTTTTACATAAAAAGGACCCAAGGTCTGCATTCTCTGGAACTGTTTGAAATTGATCTTCATATAAAACGATACTTAAATGATGATCATCCCTAATTTGCTCGAGAATTTTAAGATTAAAATTATTGATTTGATTAAGCTTTAAAAAATTGTCAGCAATTAAATTATTTGAAATGATTTCTCCTGAGGACTCAACAATAATTAAAGCTGCTACATTATAGTTGTTTAGCAACTGATCGAAAGGACTCCCTTTTCCCCTACCTTGATTCACCATCACAATACCTTTTAAAATTTATTCCTATATAAATTAAATTATAGACCATATTAGTTTATATAACAAGACGAGAAATGCTATTAAACTTCAAAAAGGCCGACAGTTTCAAAATGACTCGTTTGAGGAAACATATTACAGACTACAGCTGATTTGAGCTTATAATGGTTGATTTCTTGAAGTCTCTTCATATCTCTTGCAAATGTAGCGGGATCACAAGAAACATAAAAGATCTGTTTGGGTTGCAATTTAGCAATTTGCTCAATTACTTCTTGATCGCATCCGTCTCTAGGAGGATCTAAAATGATCGAAAATTTTTGCGATTGTAAGTTTAGCTTATTTAAAACTTTAGGTAAGGTAGTTTTCATATCACCATCATAAAAATCACATGATAAATTAAAGTTTACTGCATTCTTTTTTGCTAATTTGATGCTCGATTTACTGGCCTCTATACCAATCAGATGATTCGTTTTATCTGCAAAATTAAGCCCTATAATACCTACACCACAATACAAGTCTAGTAAATGATCTAAATCTCCAGTAATACGGTTTGAAATCCAGTCTAAGATCTTCTCAAATACAGGGATATTAACCTGAAAGAACCCAGGGAACATACAGTGGTATCGCATACTATTTACTTCATCTTGAACCTCATTAAAACTATCCCCTTTTTCATGAAAATGAATTCCACTAACTCTGCTGTAGCGAAATTGCGCCTGCACTTTTTTACTTTGTAAATTAGAATAAGCTTCATTTATTTTTTCATGAGCAAGTAAACACTGTTTTATTGGAACAATGCTTTTGTTATCCTTACCAACATAACCCCATTGCCCCAATTTTTTATGGACAACCATTTTATTTCGGTAGCCCAAATGATCAATAGAGTCGATTGCCGTAAAGTCTTGAGGTAGAACTTCAAGACCTCCTATTTTTTGCAATAAAGTCGCTAGTTGTAGTTGCTTTATATTAAGTTCTTTACTAGCTGAAATATGCTGATATTGACAGCCGGGGCATGTCCCAAAGTACTGACAAGGAGGGACTTCTCTACTTGTTGAAGCTTCTTTTACAGCAAGAACTTTAGCTCGTGCAAAACGTTTATGTAAAGATGTTAACTCAATTTCTACAAGTTCCCCTGATATCGTATAAGGAATAAAAACTGTTCTACCGTCAGGTAAAGATGCAACACCATCCCCACCAAAGGAAACATCACGCACCTGAACTTCAAAAACATCCCCTTTATTGATTTTACTATCCACGCTTCAATAACTCGTTTGCGTGATCTACGACTGCACCACTGTGCTCATCTCCACCAAGCATGCGGACAATTTCATTTAAACGTTGATCATTGGATAATTTGGTAATCCTGCCATATGTCCTCTTGGTATCTGTATGTTTACTAACTTGAAAATGACTAGCTGGTAACGACGCTACTTGCGGTTGGTGAGTAATACATAATACTTGGTGCTGCTTACCTAACTGTTGAAGTTCTCTAGCGACTTGAGTCGCGACAACACCACCAATATTGGCATCTACCTCATCAAAAACGAGTAATGGAATTGTATCTACTTCTGCGAGCACTGTTTTTAATGCTAACATGACGCGAGCAACTTCACCACTACTTGCAATTTCTTTTAATGGCCGAATTCCCTCTCCAGGATTTGGGGCAAACATAAATTCAACGGTATCAACTCCACTGAGGGAATAGAAAGTTGAAGAACTGACTTCAATATCAAAGATACAATCAGGAAAACCTAAAACTTTTAATTTTTGTGTAATTGCAGGGGCTAAGCGAACAGCTGCCTTTTTACGAGCACGTGTCAATTTAGCTGCTTCTTTTTCAAAAGCAGCTCTTAGCTTTTCACAAGCTTGTTCTTTATCCTCAATAACTTGCTCATGATTTTCAATTAAGTGAATTTTTTCTTGTGTTTCATCCCGATAAAGAATTGCAGAATCTACAGTCCCTCCAAATTTTCGTTTCAACCGCTGAAGTAATCCCAGGCGAGATTCAATTTTATGTAATTCTGCTGGGTCAAGGTCAATATCGTTTTTGTAAGTCTTGAGATCATCAGATAATGCTTCTAGGTGTACAATCGTATTTTCAATTTGTTGGTAATAAGATTGACCAGTTACGGCATCAATCTTTTGCAGTTCTAAGGCATTTCGAATTAGGTCGGACAGCCTTGAGATGAGGCTATCATCTGCATCAGAAATTGCATATTCCATTTGCTGAACCTGCTGCAATAGCTCGCGCGCATTTGCAGAAACTTTAAATTTTTCGTTTAACTCAATATCCTCACCAGCTTTCGGAGCAATTTCATCAATTTCTTTTATCTGAAATTTGAAATATTCTAGCATCTCAGAGGAGTGATCCTGCTTTTTTAATTCCTCTAACTCAGTTTCTAGTTCGCGGAGTTGGCCGTAACATTGCGCTACTTGCTTAAGTTCCTCATTCAAACCAGCATAGTTATCCAACATGCCCATTTGTTTCTTATTTTTTAAAAGCGATTGATTTTCATATGGTCCATGAATATCTACGAGGGTTGAACCTAGTTGTTTTAATAGTTGAAGAGTCACAGGGCTTGAGTTAACAAAGTTCCTTGATGATTTGTTAGAAATCGTTCGAGAACCAATCAACTGCCCGTCTTCACATGGAGGAACTCCTGAAATTTCAAGAAGGGTATTTACTTCTTCAAGTGCACTGGGATATGCATTTAAGTCCAACTCAATGAATAACTCGCACTTTTCTGCTCCCTTACGGATCAGGCTTTTGTCAGCTCGATCTCCAAGCAAAAGCTGCATAGACCCAATTAAAACAGATTTACCTGCACCTGTTTCACCAGTAACTAAGTTTAAACCTTGGGAAAACTCAACAAATTCTTCCTCAATAAGGGCAAGATTTTTTATGCGTAAACTACGAATCATTTTGAGATACCTTAAAATTAATAATTTATTTTTTACTAATTTGCCCAATATTTAGCTTTTTAAAAGCTGGGTTTTTGGATTATTTCATTGGTCTTCATAAATTACTTTGATATATTACACTTTTCATAGACAATAATTAGCTGTCTATAGTTGTTTTGACTTTGACAACAAGTCAAAACAACTATGTACAGGCATTCAGGAGTATTGATATATGCATGTATCTTTAAAGCCCTTACAAGAGTCACTTGGCTACAGTTTTCTAAAAAGAGAACTTCTAGTAGAAGCACTTACACACCCATCTTTTAAGGCTGAACATAAAGACATATTAGCCGATAATCAGCGTTTGGAATTTCTTGGAGACGCTGTCGTTCAAGTTTTAATCTCCACCTACCTTTACGAAAAGTTTGAAACACCGAAAGAAGGTTGGTTGACAAAAGTCAGAGCAACATTAACAAACCAAGGTTCGCTGGCGGAATTTGCGAGACACATAAAGCTTGATGAATATATTCGATTAGGCAAAGGTGAAATACTTCAAAACGCGGCGAGTCGACCTTCTACGATGTGTGATGCTTTTGAGGCACTCATAGGAGCTATATATCTAGATAGTGGCCACAAATTAGAAATCGTATATGACTTAGTTATTTCTCTTGTAGAACAACTAAAACCCGACCTACAGCAATTACTGGCAAAGTCTAACCCCAAAGGGCAACTTCAAGAAGTTGTTCAAAAGAAAATCTCATTAAAGCCTGAGTATGAGACAATTTCTGCGATTGGCCCTGATCATAGTAAAACTTTTACCGTAGAGGTTTCCATAGACGGTAAAGTTTATGCTCAAGCTAAGGCAAACCAGGTTAAAAAGGCAGAGCAATTAGCAGCATCTCTTGCGCTAAAAAAACTTTTAGAAGATGATTAATGCAGTTTTTATATCCTTCAGAAATATCTTTTGAAAAGGGCCTCCGCCATAATGTTGCAAAGCGTATCAAAGAACTTGATACGGTCCCGAAAAAGATAACAGTATTTTCAGGTAGTGGCTCCTATGCCAATGAAATTTTGACTGAACTCAAAAATCACTTTACCGTTCAGATCATCAATGGACTTCCTACGGAACCTTCAATTGTAGATTTAGATGAATTACTCAGTAAAACCAAAGGCTTTCAGCCTGAATTAATCCTTGGAATAGGTGGAGGCAGTGTGATTGATACAGCAAAGGCAGTTGCTCTCTTAACCCCCTACCCTAAAAGTGCAAGGTTTTACTTTAATGATCAATCACTTTTAAAGCATAGAGGTATCCCCTTTGTTGCCATGCCAACAACAGCAGGGTCTGGTGCTGAAATTACAAAGAACTCTGTTTTTCGAACTCCAGATGGAAGCAATAAATTATCTCTTAGATCCAAGTATATGATTGCAACCAATGCATGGATAGATCCTGAATTAACCTATACTTGCCCATATAGTATCACTTTTCATAGTGGTATGGACGCCTTAACTCAAGCTATTGAGGCAAGCATGTCTAGAAAAAGAAATGAAGCAACAGAAAGCCTTGCAATAGAGGCAGTTAAGTTATGCATAAGTGGAGTTGAAGGTCTCTTAATTAATTTAAACAATGCAGATAGCCGTGATCAACTAGCAAAGGGGAGTCTTTTGGCTGCATTAGCCTTCTCACAAACAGGTCTTGGTGCGGTCCATGGGTTAGCTCATCCAATTGGCGCAAAATATAAAGTGCCTCACGGACTTTGCTGTGCGGTTCTTTTACCGCATATATTAAAAATAAATATCTTGAAGTGTAAAGAAAAATTTAAAGTCTTGGATTCCCTAAACGATGGTGTCTGTTTGTACAATAAGGTCTTAGAGCTTAATACAAACATTGGGATTCCAACGGACTTTAAAAAATGGAATATTTCAAATAATGATTTTCTTGAGATCATTCGACTTTCAAAATCAAATAGCATGAGCTGCAACCCATTTGAAATGAAGGATGAAGACATTCTTGATATCCTAACTGAGCTCACAAAATAAAATAATGTCATAAATCCTATAAAATTTGATAAAATGCATTTGAATTGTTTGACTTTGTGTTTTATATATAGCACAGGGTTAAGAAAAAATAAAAGGGTTAGGATACAACATTAGCTTTTGCTTTTGTTGTAAGTACTGCTGTCTTCATGGCAAAATTCTTCCTACCATTTTTCTTCTCAAACAGAAATGAGGTAACAAGATGCCAATTGATGCATATTATAGTCATAATCAGTCCATGATTTTATGTGATGCTTATGGGAATATTGATCGTTTTCAATTATTTTCAACTTTAACAGAAGTTCTGGAATTAGCTGATTTATATGATTGTCGTAAAGTATTCATAGATACTAGAGAAGAAAAAGTACACGCAGACTTAATTGTGTTAGATGAATTTGCTAGTTCTTTACCTAGGGATTTAAAAATTGCCTTTTTGATTAATGTTCGTCAACCGACGGCCTCAAAAGTCAAATACATAAGTGACGTTGCTCAAATCAATCATTCGCCAGTAAAAACATTCTTTAATCATAAAACTGCACTTCGATGGCTTCATGCCGAACTCAAACAACCTTATTTACCTGAAGTAATAACTTTTCCTTACAGCTCAATGTAAAACAGTATTTTTTACTCATTAGCCACTTTTAAGAGTACTTTTAGGTTTTTATATCCTGTTTCTGTCTTTCGCCTTATTTTGATCGGGATAAACATTCCTTTACGAACAGAAAGTCTCATTTGAGTAAATCTTAGGTACTGAAAAGCGATCTCTCCCTCAAATTTTGCACTACCAATTGCTAGGATTTCATCTCCATTTTTCAGTCCAGCTGCAGCTCCTGGGCCTTCTGGATCAATATCTAGTATAATTAAATGTTGAGGGTTTTGATATGAGAATGACGCTTTAAAGCCCATAGAAGCGGGCTTTTGTTCTTTTAATTTCAATACGATATTTAAAATTTCATGCTTTCTTCTCACTTTTAAATGTATAAGGCTGTCACCGGGATAAGCAAAAAGCATTGAATAAAAGTGTTTTATGTTACGAACACCAATACCATTTACTCTTAAAACGATATCTCCCACCTTCAATGTATTTTGATCTTTGTATGAACCTAAAGCTAGAACTTGAATTCCAGTATAGTTTGTAGAATTTTCTAGTCCCCTTGCGCGTATTTCCTCCAAATCAGGATGGTAAACCTCTCCTCCTGCAGCAATTCTTAATTTAGGCAACCACTTTTTGATTTGGCGAATAGATATTGCATAAGCAAGCCCAGTATTTGACCTAATACCAACTTTTGGGTTGATCATGCCATTAATTCCAATTAATTCAGCGTTTTGATTGAGTAGAGGCCCACCAGAGTTACCTGGGTTGATAGATGTATCTGTTAGAAGTGCGTCTGTGTACCTTCCAAAACTTTGCTCAATCCCAGAAACAACACCAGCTGTACATGTTACTTGCAAATCACTGGAGCCAGAAGCAAATGGATTTCCTAAAGCAAAACAGGGCTCGCCAACTTCAATTTTATTATAATCTGCAAATTTAACAAAAGGCATTTTCTTTTTAGGTTTTAAAATTTTAAGTAAAGCTAGATCTCCCAATGGATCAGTGCCTATAACCTTTGCTTGAAAGAAACTTCCATCGCCTGTTCGGATGCTATATATTTTCTTTGGTGGAATTAAAACATGTTCATTTGTCAAAATCAACCCATCTTTTGAAATCAATACACCACTACCCTGTGCAAAAAATACATAAGCGGGTTTTGCTACTTTCAAGGATTCTTTCAACCACTCAACTGCAGATAAGCTAGAACTCAGCATTAAAATAAAAAAAAGTGATACTCTTGAAGTCATTAACGAGCACCTAAAGTTATCGGGATATCAAGTTTTTCGAAATAAGCTTTAAACCAACCAATATTGTCTCTTTTTAACTTTGTCTGTTTATAAAATGCCTTCCAATGTCTTACAATAAAATCTTCAGGAGGAATCTCTGTATTTCCTAGTGGTCTTAATATGCTTAGTATTATTTTCTCCCCTACCCCCTTAGTTTTGAAATACTTAACCATCTCACTCCAACTAGGATAATACTTACCATCAACATAGAGAATCAAATCATCATTAACTAGGCCCGCATCTTGAGCAGGACTATTAGGTATAATGTCCTCCAGTCTAACTAATGGGTCAATCAAGGAATGAGTATCAGGTACAATTCCCATAAAGGCACCACTTCGCTTCGTGATAGTTCCAGAGTCAATTACTTCTGCGGAAAAGGTCCTTAATTTTTCAGCTGACAAAGCATAGCCTACACCGGAGTTAGGTGCTCGTTGCCATCCTTGCAAGTCACTATGACTTAGTATTTCGCCATAAACGACTCTTCCCTGTAGAGGTTTGCCAGCCATTCCAAGGAAGCGGCCAGTATCAGAAAAGATGACACCACCACTATTTCCGTAGTTATGTCTAGCATCAAATTGGAAAAAATTACCTCGTGCTTTTTTGACAGCAGATATCGTACCTACATTTACTGTGAAGTCATATAGATCAGAGTCATTTTTCCCCATTAAAAAGATTTTTGTTCCTACCTGATATTGTGGTTGATTTATTGGTAAATCTATAAAAGGAAGCCCTTTTGTTTTAATCTTAAGTAATGACAGCCCGTAAGGCGTATTATTACCAATCAGTTCTGCATCATAACGTTTTCCGTTGCTTAATTCCACTTGTATCGAAATAATTTCATTAACAACAAAATCAACTTTATCATAAGGAGTTTTCGTCAACTCATTTATATCAGTTGAATATGGTACATGGTAGACTTTGTTTGGATTTTCCTTCAAAACAGGGACTTTATCTTCTTCCAAGTTGAAATAACTTGTAGCAATATAGCCATCTGAAGAAATGATAATTCCAGAAACAGGTTCAGATGGTCTTCTAAGTATACGATTACTACTAATTAATTCATCTGCTTCATGAAATGCAGAAATTTGTTGTGCGACCTGTTTACGCTCTGCTATGGTTAATGGTGTAGGATTGATTTCTTTTATTAATTCCTGTAATGTCTTTTGAGGTAAATGGTCTTTGGGATACATACGGGCAATATATATTTTAACCATGCGGTTACGATAATAGTCAAAAAAGGCCTGGTTTTGTCGTAAATTATCCGTTTCTGGAGTTGATTTAAAGTACGCGTTTACATGTACCGGTAAAGTTAATATTCGCGGAATTCCTTCAATTATTTTGGTCATTGGAACCGCAGTTCCTTGCCAGCGATGTTCGCCAAAAGCCAAGGAAATAATACCTATTAAACGGCCTGTTTCGTCAAGCATCGGCCCTCCATCTTGACCAGGGTTTACTGCTGCATCAGTTTCAATACCTATATCCGAGTAATAACTTTGACTATCAACACTTTTGACTGGATAAATACCTGAAACAACCCCTTTACTATATGAAATATCATTATGCGTTTCAACGCTTTCTCCAGTCACGCCAAGAGTATATACAGGTTCTCCAATCCTTGGAAGCTCAGTACTGATATGCACATAAGGCAAACCCACCATATTAATTTTCAAAAGTGCAGTTTCACTTGCAGGGTCAACCTGAATGATATTTGCAGGAACCTTTAAACCTGAAGTAAGTAGTATTTCTATATTATTAGCATCTTTAGGCGTGACGGTTGTAGAAGTAAGTATATAGCCATTTGGACTTATGATTACGCCTGTACCGTAATAAAACATGATGCGTCCAACATTGCACGTTACACCTACAGTTGCCTTTCGAGAATAACTTGCAAAAACTGATTGGCTAAACTCTTTTTCAACGGCAAGGCTACAAAAAGATAAAGTTAAGCATAAAATAATATTGATAAAAATATGCATTTAACCTTCTTCTTCTTCCGTATATCCACCCATAGGAGCTACAACAATATGCATGTTTGTTGCCTTAACAATCACAACTTCTTCACCTTTGTTGATATAGCCTCCTTCAGAGGTAACATCAAACCTTTTGGGCCCAATTATAATCACACCAGCAGGTCGAAGGTCTGTGTGGCACACCCCGGTCAATCCAATTAAAGTTTCTTTCTCTTCATGCTCTTTTTGAACAGCTTCGTCTACAGGTAAATTTTCAGCTAAAACCAAACCCTTCACAAATGGTAATTTATGGAAATTTTTTGTGAATATCCAAAATGCAATGGCTCCACCAATCAACAAATAAAGCATCTGAAAAGCAAGATCTTGTAAAATTTTACTAACTAAAGGAGAGTTCATCATTCCGCCACTATCAGGGATTGATTCTGGCAAATGGGGGACCAACATCATACCAAAGCCTATAAGCATACACAATATTCCTCCAATACCCGCAATTCCAAATCCAGGAAGGATTAAGACCTCTGCAATCAGTAAAAGGATCCCTATTCCAATAATTACGAGTTCTTCCATACCGGCTAAGCCTGCAACATGGTGTCCCCAGAATGCGATCACAAAACATACTGCCCCGCCAATACCCATAACGCCCACTCCTGGTGTTTGCATTTCTCCATAAATTCCAACCATAGCTAAGATCAAAAGAAAAGGTGAAATTGCCTTAATGAAACGTGCAATTTGATCCATTGCCTCTTCTTTTACTTCTATCTGTTCAGCATTCTTAAGGCCCTTAATTTCTAAAACCGCTTCTAGGTTGTCAACAATTCCATGAGCATGAATTGGTAAGTTGTCTGCTTTAACTGTTTGGTGTGCTTCAGCTGCTGTAAGAGTAAGTAAATCTCCTTCGGTAGAATAAACTTTTCCGTTGAATGAAAGCGTTAAAGAAGGATCAATCATAGCTTCTCCAACTTCCTGACGGAAACCATTCTTTTGGGCCATAGCTCTGAGATGTGCACGAATATAACTCATAATTTTCTTTTCCATTGTTCCTTCAATATCTTGTCCTCCACCTGAAACTGGCGCAGCAGCTCCAATTGTAGCACGTGGGTTCATATAAACTCCATTTGTTGAGAAAGTAAGAATTGCCCCTGCACTTATAGCATTATTTGAGACATAAACATAAGTAGGAATTTCAAGTTCTTGGATAAGTCCAGACATCTCTTCCATGACAGCAACCATACCACCAGGAGTATCCATATCGATGATAAAAGCACGTATACTTTGATCATTTTTTGCAGTACGTATGGCTCTTCTAAATGAATAGAGTAAAGGTTCATGAAACTGCTCATGGAGTTTAAAGATAAGTACCTTACTATTTTCATCAACATTAGTAGGCATTGGAGAGTTTTTAAACTCCGTTTGTTCGACTGAAGTAACCGTTTCTTTTACTTCTTTATCATCCTTCAAAACTGTTTCTTTTTCAGTGTCTGTCGCTTTTGGAGAAAGCTCTTTTTCTGTAGCCAATAACTGGCAACAAAGAAGAATCAAAAAAAGTGATACAATAAAAAAATTAGATTTAGTACTTGGCCCTACGGAAAAATGTTGCATTTATCCCCTCACTTTCATTACGTTTATTCTATTTCTGCAGACTCTAATCCATCATTGGCAGGATTATTTTGAGTTTTTTCATTGTCTTCAATTACTGCCTCATGTGCTTGCTCTTTTCTCTTTTTAGCTCTTAAATAATGATCTAAACCAATAATCATAAAGTATAATATAAACTGATATAATGAAATCTTAGTCCAAGTTATATAATCTGAAACAGCCTGAGGTTCTTTTAAAACGCTTGTTACATAGGGTGAAAGTATTAACCAAGACAAGGTCAGTCCAAAAGCACCAGGAAGCCTTGGTTTAAAATCTTTGAATAAATCAAAAATAAAGAAATAAATAGCAGTGTATAGGACCGGCACAAACATTGCAGGAGCATGACCTGGTTCGTAACAGAATTGGTAATACGGTTTAGTGACAACGTAAGCCATCGGTGTTAATACCAACATACCACTCATTAAGATATATCTAGGAGGGTTTGATAAAGTATGCCATAGAGGGCTTCGTTCGATCTTTTTAATTAATTTAGAATCACCTAATAGAGCCAAAATAATAAACATAATAAAATTTATTATTAGAGGGTATTCAGAACTTGTCAGTGATTTGGAATTGTCAATAAAATTAATAATAGCCGGAAAAACCCAGTAATAGCCTGCAGCAATTACACTAATGAAAAACATACTAAAGGAAGATACTTTAAAAATCCCTTTACTTTTTTGAACACGGTAACGTTTCATTCTTTGAGGAAATTCATCTGCCTCATTTATTAAGTGAGGGGGGAGTAGCTCTTCAGGGATCATTGAGAAGTTACTCCAAGCTTTACTAGCACGAGCGAAAGCGTGCTTCTGCTCTAAACTAACAGCTTTATTGTAGCGTGAAACAATTTCCTGATTCGTAGACTTTTTTAAACGTTCTAAAAGGTCACGCCAAGTTCTAGATTCGCCTTCTTTGAGTACAATTAGTGAGTGACGGATATCTTCCCAATTGTCATGCTTTAACCAACCTTTGGAATGTGCATCAATCGTTTTTATTAAAGCTTTATCAATACTAACAATACGTTCGTGAGCTTTAGTATCTGATGCTGACGGTTCCATTTCACTATGATCAGGTGGCAAACGAAAGCGTCCCATACCTCTTACCAAACTTAATGCCTTAGAATACTTTTTCTCATGGATAGCAGTTTCAATCTCATCGATAGACCGTTCACGAAGTTCACTCAGCTGGCTAGTCTCTTCATGCAGTCGAGTTCGGCGATCTCCTAAATCCCCACCTTTCCAGGAAGGTACGCTCTCAATAATTTCTAATGCTTTAGATAGGCAGTTCATGCCCATTGCTAAACCTGCTTGTGTCAACATGGAGTCCAACTCAGCATGAATATTGCTTAATTGAGAATTAATTGCACCACAAACATCTTCGCCAAATACGCGGTTAAGTTGTTGAATAGAATAGGTAAATTTCTCTAAATTATGTTCTTCATGGGAACGAGTCGCAGAATCCACTAACATTTTTCTTAACTCGGTTACCAACTCTGAATTTTTAACAACTGCTTCAAAATCTGGGATTTCGCTTAAACACTCTTCGGGGACTAAACTTCTTAGCTCAATGGCTAAATCACCAGCTTTACTCAGGTTGAGAACGCGCATTGCTGACTCAAATTCTAAAAGCAAATTCTTACGTCGAAGAACAACTTCATGCCACCCTTTTGAAATTTTCTTTGCTTCTTGATTATTCTTTTTGACGAGTTCTTTGATCATACTTAATGCATTTTCAAACTCATAGAAATCTGCACAATTTTTAGCGTTTAATAAAATACTTGCAGACTCTTCGGCTGTAGTGACATCGCCACCGCAATGTGGACAAAACTGAAGATTTACGCGAATTTCCTCTGAGCAAATCAAACAATCTCGGAAACCACTTACCCCACAGTGTACGCAAAAATGTGCCTTAGAGGGATTATAATTCGAACAATTTGGGCAAAACCAATTCTCACTTGTGCCATGAATATCCTGTGCTGCCATAACATCTGAACCAACACCAATGACTGGAAGTTCAGGTTTACCTGCACAATCTGAAATTTCATCAGCTAGCTGTTTAACAGATTGCTGGCGATCAGTAGATTTTTGCCTTAAACCTTGTGATAAAATAGGTGCCAAACCACCTGGCACATCACTTTCACGGAAAAAGCGTGGAATTCGCCCAGAAAGCATAAACCAGAAAACTCCGCAAAGGGCATATACATCTGCGGTTACAGAGACATTTTTTAGGTCACCCCATTGTTCTGGAGCAGAATACTCTGGTGTTCCCAACATGGTGCCCTCTAAAGTAATTTCTTCTGTACGAGAAATTTCGATCGGTCTAGCGAGTCCAAAGTCCACAAGTTTAGGTTCAATACGTTCATTTATCAAAACATTTGAGGGCTTGATATCGCGGTGAATTGTTCCTTTCTTATGAGCATAATCCAATGCATAACAGAGTTTAACCATAAAGGGCCCGGCTTCTTCGATCGTCATCGGCCCTTTGTACCGAACATATTGTTCAAGGTTTACAGGTTCAGAGGGTAACTCTTGACTTTTGGAAGCAGCGTTATCTTGAATTGCTTGGCGCTCAATCGTTTCAAGCATTTGAGGCCCAGCTACATATTCCATTACGATGTAACCAACATGATGTTCATGAATAATATCGAAAACATTTACAATATGTGCATGACCCAGACCAGCAATTGTGTGTGCTTCTCGTAAAAAACGTTTTTGAACAACACGCATATTCTGGCTACGAAAGACTAGGCGTTTGACCGCAACGTGACGGTGAAGTTTTAAATCATAGGCAAGGTAAACCATCCCCATTCCACCACGGCCGATTTCCCGAATTATTTTGTAACGGTCAACCACAACTTCAGGACAAGGAGAAATTTCTTCACTTCCAGGTGGAACAAAAGAGGCATTGGGACTACCTTCGTCAACAACCGTTGCACCTGCTTCATCGATTTCAAAATGACCATCAGCTGGTTCAATCGTAGCTTGGTTATTAATTAACTGACTGGATAGATTAACTGCTGTTTCAACCATATCAATATTTATATCCAGCTTTTTCATGACGCGATCATCTTGAAGTGTGCCTTCATGCTCCGTTGGAGTCGTATCTTCACTCATATAAAAATCCTAATTCGGTCAGTCACATAATTCAGGAATTACAGATGCGACATCATTACACTTTTTAAATACTCTTATATTGTGTTACCTTAACAAATAAGTATCACCATTTAGATGAAATTGCCAATAGGATCAGGTGATTTTTTCGACATATTGACCGCATTTTCACCCTTTTGATCAAAATACCATGGTAGAGGTTTATTTTTGCCTGAAAGGGGTTAGATTTTTATCTTACTGAATTTTTCAAAATAAATAAATTTCTTTTCCAAATTGTTGTTATATATGTAGCTTTTTGGTTACGAAATTTTATTTTTATCAATTGACCAATTTTTAGGGCTTGTTTATCGCAGGCTTAACCAATTCAACCCAGTATTTTTGGAGTTTCCATGCTGTATCGTATTGAAGTCTCTCCTGTTGACAAATCGGCTGATGCCAGAGCAATTATTGCAACAGAAAAGATAAATGAATTTCTGAATTTGCCAGTTCAGATTTCTTACACTCGTGATGTCTACACAATTGGTGCTGATCTCAGTAGAGATCAAGTTGAAGATATTTCGCAGGCAATCTGTAATCCAATTATTCAAGAAGCGCGTATCAATGAACAAAGTGCGCCAAGTGAATGGATTCTGCGTATTGGTTTTTCACCAGGTGTGACCGACAACGTTGCACGGAGTGCTGCCAATGCTATTGAGGACTTGATTGGTCGTAAGCTTACTAATGATGAAGCTGTATTCTCTTGTGTTGAGTACTTATTTGACGGAGCAAAAATAGAACAAGTACAAGAGGCAGGTGAAAAGCTACTTGGAAATCCATTGATTCAATCAATTGAAGTATTTAGTTCTGAACAGGCAGCAAAAAATGAATTGCCTGATCATTTCCCACAAATTGATGCAGTAGAAAATGACCAAGTTGATGTTTATAACCTGCATGTTTCAGATGATGAACTCGTTCGTATTTCAGAACAAGGAACGCTAGCCTTAACCTTAGATGAAATGAAAGCAATTCAGCAATACTTTATTGCTCAGGGTAAAACAACTGAACGCCAAGAGTTAGGTTTAAATTCTTCACCAACTGATGTAGAATTAGAAGTTTTAGCTCAAACTTGGTCAGAGCATTGTAAACATAAAATTTTTGATGCCATTGTTGACTATGAAGATACCGTAAGTGGTGAATCAGCAACATATACAAGCTTGTACAAAACTTTTATCAAAGATGCAACAAGTGAAGTTGGTGAAAGTGTTGATTGGTTACGTTCTGTATTCACTGATAATGCTGGGGTAATTGGCTTTAATGATGAAGTGGACCTTGTTTATAAAGTTGAGACACATAACAGTCCATCTGCTCTAGACCCATATGGTGGTGCAATGACAGGTATTGTAGGTGTAAACCGTGACCCAATGGGTACGGGTCAAGGAGCAAATCTTTTAGGTAATGTTTGGGGCTATTGTTTAGCTTCTCCATATACAGAACAAAGCGAAATCCCTGAGGGACTATTACACCCTCGTATTATCCGTGATGGTGTTCACTTGGGTGTAATTGAAGGTGGTAATCAAAGCGGAATTCCTTATACATATGGTTGGGAATACTTTGACGATCGCTTCTTAGGAAAACCTCTGGTATTCTGTGGGACAATTGGTACGCTTCCTGTAGAAATCCATGGCGAGAAAGGCTACGAAAAGGAAATTTTACCAGGTGACTTGGTTGTCATGACAGGTGGTCGTATAGGTAAAGATGGAATCCACGGCGCAACATTCTCTTCAGAGGAGCTTCACAAAGATTCTCCTGTTCAAGCAGTACAAATTGGTGACCCAATAACGCAGAAAAAGATGTATGACTTCATTATGGAAGCACGGGACCGTAACTTGTTTCGTTTCATTACAGACAATGGAGCTGGTGGTTTATCCTCTTCTATTGGTGAAATGGCAACAGAATGTGATGGTGTGTATTTAGATTTATCTAAAGCACCAACAAAATATGCAGGTTTACAGCCTTGGGAAATCTTACTTTCTGAAGCACAAGAGCGCATGTCTTTTGCAATTCCAAAAGAGAAAATCAAAGCCTTTCAAGACTTATCAGATATTTATGAAGTAGAAGTTTCTGTCTTAGGTGAATTCCGTGATAACGGTAAATTCCACATGGCCTATAAAGATCGTACAGTTGCCTATATGGATATTGAGTTTATGCACAAAGGTTATCCTCGGATGCAAATCCCAGCAACATGGGTACCACCTGTATGGGAAGACCCTGTTTTAAATGATGAAGATGCGATTGCAGACTTTGAACCTTTTTTAGGTCGCCTAAACCTTTGTTCCGGTGAAGCAAAAGCACGACAATATGATCACGAGGTAAAAGGATTAAGTGTAATTAAACCTTATGTTGGTATTAACCGTAACGTTGTATCTGATGCAACAGTATTTATGATTGAACCACTTTCATCGGAAGGTGTTATTGTTTCAGCTGGTGTGCTGCCTCGCTATTCAGATGTAGACACGTATCATATGACAGCATCCGTTATTGATCTGTCTGTTCGTAGAATCATTGCAATTGGTGGAAAACTTGGACATATTGCTGGACTCGACAACTTCTGTTGGCCTGATCCAGTATTAAGCTCAAAAACGCCTGATGGTCCATACAAAATGGCTCAGTTAGTACGTTCTAATCAAGCACTGAAAGACATTTGTACATCCTTTACGATTCCATTGATTTCGGGTAAAGATAGCATGAAGAATGATTCTACAATGGGAGGTAAGAAAATTTCAATTCCACCTACCCTATTATTCTCAGCAATCTCTAAGATGGATGATATCAGTAAAGCGGTAACTTTAGATTCTAAAGACGCTGGTGATCTTGTATACATCATTGGAGAAACGAAAGACGAATTGGGTGGTAGTGAGTATTTAGCATCTAAAGGTTTCACTGGTTCTAAAGTGCCTCAGGTAGATGTACCAGGTGCTATTGCAATCTACAAAGCTGTATCAAACACTACTGAAGCAGAACTATGTAAATCATTGCATACACCTGCAGTTGGTGGACTTGCAGCAGCACTTGCAAAAGTTTCAATTGGCGGTGATCTTGGCTTAGAAATAGACTTAGATAAAATACCCCAAGAGTCAGGTTTATCCATAAGTGAGCTTTTATACAGTGAATCTAACTCGCGTTTCATTGCAACCATCGCTCCTGAGAACAAAGAAAAGTTTGAATCACTTCTAGCTGGAATCGCTTTTGCTGAAGTTGGCACAGTGACAAGTGAAAAAGACGTAAAACTTTCTAAGGATGGTGCTTGTGTTGTAAAAGCAAATGTTGATACCTTGCTTAATAATTATGAATCTACACTGGCATACGAATAAGGAGCATAAAATGATAACTAAAGTAAATGCCCTAATTATTACTGGATTCGGTTTAAATTGTGAAAAAGAAACTGCAACTGCTTTTGAACAAGCAGGTGCTGAAGTAACACAAATTCACTTAAACCGTTTAATTGAAACGCCTGAAGTTCTTGAAAATAGCCATATCTTAGCCTTTATTGGCGGATTTTCTTTTGGAGATCACCTTGGTGCAGGCACTGTGTTTACAAGCCGTGTACGTCACCACCTTGGATCTCAATTACAAAAATTTGTTGATGATGGCAAACTAGTTATTGGAATATGCAATGGATTCCAGACCATGGCACGCTTAGGTCTAGTGCCTGCTGTAAATAGTGAATATTCTACTGTTCAAGCAGCTTTAGCACACAATAATCACCATACATTCAGAGATGATTGGGTGACTTTAAAGGGAAATGAAAATTCTCCATGCATTTTCACAAAGGGAATTAAAGAGATTGAAGTTCCTATTCGTCATGGTGAAGGTAAATTTGTTATGGCTGATGAGAAGCTCTTCCAAAAGCTAAAAGACAATAATCAAATTGTTTTCCAATACCAGAACTCTAATGGTGAAGTTGCAACAGAGTTTCCTGAAAATCCAAATGGTTCAAGAGATGCTATCGCAGGTGTTTGCTCACCAAATGGTCGTATTTTTGGATTGATGCCTCACCCTGAAGCGTACTTATCACCCTATAACCATCCACACTGGACTCGTCAAAAACAAAATGGTACACTTCCTGAAAAAGGGGCTGGACAAAAAATCTTTGACAATGCAGTTGAGTTTGTGAAAGAAAACTTCTAAAAAGTTAAACTGTATTAATAGCGCAATCTGTATATAGGTTGCGCTATTTTATTGGAAGAGACAGGTATATCGTTTCTATGTAAAAATATTTTATGCAAATAGATTGATATAAAAACTGATGGAGTCATTTAACCATTATTTAGATTAACTTGAAAGGTTTTTAATGGCTTACATTATGGGGATTAACTTGTATTGATCTATGCTTGATCTTGCCCAACATAACAATATTGGTTGTACTTTTTAAGTAAAAAACCTTCCCATAGATATATCATTTCACATTGAAATTCATAGAGTGGTCTATTTTAAAGATCAACATCAGTCTGGAGAGATCATATCAATTAAGTAAGGATTAAACTTCAATTTGCATAAGCTTCTTAACAGTTTCCGTTAGGGCTGTAATGTCAAATTCTCCTTTGACTAAAACACCATCCGCCATATTCTTAATCTCAGAATACTCATCAAAACTAAGGTTTAAGCCGGTCATTGCTAAGATTGGAATATGAGAAAGTGAATCTTCAGCTTTCATTTGACGAATTAAATCCCAGCCACTCTTAATGGGCATCAGGAGATCAATCACTGCAAGATCAAAGTTACTGGATTCTTTCTCTAAAAATTGAAGTGCTTCTTCACCATTTTGACAACATACTGTCTGAAAACCATGAGATTGAAAAACACGTACAAAAAATTCGACCAGAAACTTGTCATCATCTACCAGAAGAATTCTTGGGAATTGGCTTAACTGTTCACCAAAATTTTCCACAATGTTATCACTCACGATTTACTAACCCTAGTTGTAATTATATGGTATAAAAACTACCTAATATGGTACTTGTAAAGATTTAGATCAAAGTTAATGTTTTGAACTAAATATAGACATATTCATACATAGATAGAAATAGCATAAAAAAATAATTAATCAATGGTTCGCTCATTTTAAAATGACAAGTTTTCAATATTCAATTCGAAAAATGACTTTGCAGGATGTTTCTGAGGTTTCTGAAATTTTAAGACACTATGCAAAACTAGCCGTCTTATTATGGCGAAATGAAGAAGATATAATAGAACATTTAGAGTCTTTTTGGGTTTTAACTGATACTGGTCGAGTTGTAGGCTGCATTGCTCTGCAAGACTATGGATACGGACTTTATGAGCTTCGATCTTTGGCAATTCACAAAGACTATCAAGGAAAAGGCTTAGGTAAGCGAATCGTTGAACATGCTAAGGATTATGTAAAAGGACTTTCGGGTGAACTCTTTGCGCTAACAAGGAAAGTCGACTTCTTTAAAAAATGTGGTTTTCTTGTCGTTGACCGTGAAAAATTTCCTCAAAAGGTTTGGAAAGACTGTCAACTTTGCCCTAAAAAGGATTGTTGTGATGAAACGACAGTTGCCCTTGATTACCGTAATACATCTCAGAACGAAGTACGAATTGAAGAACTTGAAGACGAAGTTGCAGATTTACAGGTAAAACTTTCTTTCCAAGATGAAGAAATCCAAACTTTAAACAAAGAGCTCTATTGTCAACAGCAGGAAGTTGCACAACTAAAACTTCAAGTAGATAAGCTAAAAGATCAGTTCAAAACCCTTTCTCTTTCATTTAAAGAACCAGATCAAAAGCCGCCTCCACATTACTAATCTAGGAAGCGTTTTTGTTGCTCAGGGGTGGGCATTAAGCATGAAACTTCTGCATTAAAAAACTTTTGTCGATTTCTAGCAATTATTGTATAGACTGGGTCTCTCAAAAATCTTGGGATTATTAAACCAAAATATGCAAATTTACACCACACAGGCTCCAATTGTATTGCTATTTTTAATACAGCAGTGCTTTTAGTGAATGCTACTCCGGAATCGATCAATACCATCGTATTCTCAGCAATAGAATCAATAGCGTATTCCGCTTGAAGTGCCAGCCCGCATTTACTTTGTGCAGAAGCAAACGAAAATACAGCGGAGGGATCATTTCGTAATATGAATTGTATACTTCTTGAACATAAACCGCAATTGCCATCATAAATGATCACTGCTTGTTTCATAGAACTCCTTTCGGTACAAGGATATAATATAATTGAAAATCTATTTTTTTGTTGGAAGAAGTCTTCTTTTTTCAATAATTGCTTCAATCATGGGGCCTAACTCTTTAGCTTTAAATTGACCCCAGTCCCATCCGATTTCCCCATCACTCCATAAATGAACATAGCTTACCTCTTTATGAGAATAATATACCTGAACCTTCAAGTAAGAATTACCGCTATAATCAATAAAATCTAAAACCATGGTCCACTTTATTAAACCAGGCGCTTCTTCATCTTTTTGGGCTTCAGAAACTTCTAAAACAATATTGTTCATATCGGCAGAATTAGATAAGACAAAAGAATCATTATAAAGTGACGTTTGTTGAATACTCGGAGAAACAATCACCTCCTTCACCTCTATGTTTTTTAGCTCACGCAGTCGTTTTTTAGCTTCTAATGCTTCAGGAGCAATCTTCCAATACCAAAACGACAAGAAGCCAATAATGATTACCAAAATTGGAATATACAAAAGTTGATATATTTTTTTCTTCATAAATAAGAACCTAAAAGAAAGTGAGCCGAATTGCAGCTATTGCAGCTAAAACCAAAACAAATCGATTAAAACTTTCCTGATTGATTTTCTTAACAATCTTTATACCTATAAAACCACCAAAAGCAATCGCAGGAACTAACATTACATTTTGCGTAAGTGATTCTGTTGTAATCGTTCCCAGTTTAACGTGTAAGGGGATTTTACTGACATTTAAAATCAAAAACAACCATCCCATTGTTCCAAGGAATTGTTCTTTGGTCAACCGGAATGACAGCATATAAACTGTCATGATTGGGCCAGCGGCGTTCGCTAACATTGTTGCAATACCGCCTGCGATGCACCAAGGCGCACGAAGTAACTTTGGAATTTGCGGAGTACCTTGATCTGTACTTCGTCTTTTTAACCAAAAATGAAGTGCCAAAATAAATAATACAGTCGCGCCAATCATTCGCTTTAACAATGGGACAGCATCATTCTGTTGTACGAAGTCAAAAATAAAGAATCCCACCACAATACCAACAAATGCTAGAGGTAATGTTTTCCAAACATATTCCCAAACTGCCTCTTTTTTGTACCAATATACAGCGGCGATATCACCTACAATTAACATAGGTAATAAAAAACCAACAGACTCATTCGCAGGCATAACTTCAATTAATAACACAGGAACAAGGATTCCACTCCCAGTTATCCCTGTTTTTGCAAAACCTACTAAGATTGCACAAACAACTAAAAATATTAGTTGCAGCTCTGTCATGCCTAATGCCCCCCTACTCTAACATCGAAAGACTATGGTTGAACAAGGCTTGATTTTCATTGTAAACTTCACCGCTCATTCCAGCACAACGCTTACCAGAATCATTAAACAAATCAAACATCGATATCTCGGATTTCAGATCAAAAATTTGAGTTGATAACAATTGATCTCTAAAACCCTGACGATATGAATCTGTCAAATTGCTTAAATGGTTCAACAAACCGGCATACCCCTTTTCACTTGGATTTTTAGGTTTATCCATCCCCCCAAATGTCGAGATAAGTAACTTTTGGAAATCATTCGCAGAATAATCTAGGTTTTTGAGAAACTCAGGAATTGCCTTATACGCATCATAAGTTTGAGCTAACTGAGGGTCCCGGTATGAGACCGCAGCCATTTGTTTTTTTATTGGATCAATATTAAGACGGCATCCATAAGCTCCTCCAATAACACGAACCTGATTCCATAAAAAGTCCCTAGATAACAATTGGTTAAGCGCGATCCAACTACCGCTTGGCGAAACACCCTCCACATCCAAATCAACACCTAAACCAACATATTGTACTTTACTAGGACACAATAAGGCTTCACCGCTATTTAATACTTTAAGACCCCATTCTTGCTTTGTGAGCTCAAGGTTACTTATGTCTGTCAACTTCGAGCAAATACTACGATTTATATTATTTTGCATTTTAGGTGAAGCAGTAGTATGAACAAGAAGATTATGTTTCTGGAAGATCTTTTGCGTAATTTTTTGGAAGGTAGATGCGACTTTTTCAGGGTTTAATAATACTTTTTTCTCTAATTCTCTTAAAAATGCTAGCTGTGTATAGCCAGTAAAATATTCCTGTATAGAATTTCGGTTATTTATCATGGCATCTAACCGAACACTAACGATACTAGATATAGATTGTTGAACAGAGGCTTCCTGTTGTGCACGTTGCATTAGGATTAGACTTTTTAATCTCTCAATGAGAGTCCAGTTAGTTGTCGTTGCAACTTCATGAATAAGCTCAAGCGTATCATTTAACTTACTCTCAAGACATTTAGTAGAAATGAAGATTTTTGCTTTAGGATCTACAGCTAAGTCAACATCATGAATCACTTTTTCACGAACAGAAAAGCCACCAGTAAATAAACCTATTTTTTGGTGAAGTTCAACAAAATCATACGCTTTAGTTCCCATGTGAGTAAGGCCTTCACATATTAATGGAACAAACAATAGTTCTTCTGTACTCAGCGCTTGTAGATCCCACACATATTTTACATAACTAATACCTTGTGTTTCTATAGCGCTAAAGGCTGTATGTTCAGAATTTAGCTCAAAGGGATACTGTTGAATGGTTGGTAAAACTGCAGTTAAAGGAAGAACAGGAATGCGAGCTAAATCTTCAGGCTTATCCATTCGTTGTTGCTCTTCTTGAAGAACTTCTTGTTCTTTTATAATGTTATCAAGCTGAGCTTCATTAAAACTAGCTTGTTTCTTAATAAGCCAGTCATCAAGTTTTGCCAAGCGCTTTACTTCAAAGTCTGCATCAGGCTCCAAAACAATCATAACTTGATGCTGGTTATCTAATAGATATTTTTTTATTAATGATTCTAGGAAATTACCATCGCTTAATTTCATTTTAACTGCATCAAGAATTGATTCATAGGCGAGATAAGTTTCTGGCTTTAAGTCATAATTCCAAGCACTAAAAATATTTAATGCATAAGCTAGGCCTTTTGGGTACCCACTGTAAACAGCCTCACGTAACCTAAACTCAATTGGTTGTAATGCTGCTTGGATCTTTGCATCTGGAATACCAACTTTATATAAGTCTGTTAAAGTTTTTTGGATGATTTCTTCAAAGTCAGTTTTTGCTTCTTGGTTGCTGCCTCGTAAAGAGATATTAAAAACCGGTAACATTAGTTCCTGTTCATACCACTCCATAGTATCTTCGCAAATCTCTGCATCCATAAGCGCTTTGCGCAAAGGTGCACCACTATTTCCAAGTAAAATCTTATATAGCAGATATAATCCAAATGCTTCTACTGGATCATGTCTTGGGTCCAACAACCAAGTTTTAGACAAAAAAGTGGTATTTTCTTTTACTTGATCTGCTGCGTAAGTAGAGTGCACTAGTGAAGGTTCAGTAAAAACAGGAGGTTTTACAGGCTTGTCAATTGGCACCCCACATCCAAAACCTTTAATGAATTGATCAATATGCTCAAGCTCATCTGCTAAATTCACATCTCCATATAAAACGATTTTACAATTTGAAGGGTGATAATATTTTTTATGGAATTCACAGAATGCCTCATAGCTTAGCTCCGGAATGGCCTCAGGATCGCCACCTGACTCAGCTACATAGTTGGAGCCTTTAAATAAATTTTTCTCTATTTCTCTATATAATTTTGATTCTGGGGATGAAGTAGCACCCAACATCTCATTGTAAACCACACCGGAAAGCCCAAGTTTATTTTCCTTAAAAGTATAATGCCACCCTTCTTGTAAGAATGTATTTTTATCTAGAAAAGGATTAAAAACGGCATCTAGGTATACATCAGTCAGGTTATAAAAGTCTTGCGAATTGCAACTTGCAACAGGGTAAAGTGTACGGTCAGGGTATGTAAAAGCATTAAGGAAGGTGTTTAAACTTGCTTTTAATAGTTCTGCAAAGGGTTCTTTAAGTGGATACTTCTTTGAACCATTTAAAACTGAGTGCTCAATAATATGAGATACACCGGTATCATCCCAAACAGGAGTTTTAAAAGCTGCACAAAAAACTTTTTGTTCATCATCGTTTAACAATGCCATTACTTCCAAACCTGTTTCGGCGTGCTTCACTACCACAATTTCAGAGCCACATTCACGCACCCAATTGGAACGAATTAATTGATATCCCTCAGGTAAAGTACCATTTTCATCAGTCATAAATAAAATCCATTAAAATAAAAGTTAATCTATTTACTTTGCCTAAAAACTAAGTTTCGTCAAACAATAAGCACAAGTGTTTTTAGGCAGGTGCTTCTGAGGGGAATAGTGAAGCCCAAATGGCATAAACTTCCCAAAAGTAAAACATGTATAGGAGCGCTGCCAAAGCAATAGCGGGGACAAAAGGAATCGAGCTGTATGAGCGACCTTTTCCTGAAAGGATGAACACGCCCCCCATGATCGCACCAATTATAGAAGCAAATAGTAGAATAAACATAATTGATCCTGCTCCTAAAAAACAGCCAATCATACCCATTAATGTCGCATCACCACCTCCCAAAGGTTCTAGTGGAATTGTCACATTCGTAGCCTCAAGTTCAATTTCAGGCAAGTTGTTTAATGGAATTATTTTATCATCGCTTATAAGTCCATCTCCACAGAGTTCAATTGTTACAATACCCCCTACTCTATTCTCTAAGCGCTCAAGCTTTGTAGATTTTAGCGTGCCAGTAATTTTCATCCTGTCTTGGTCACGTATAAAGGTATCATCCCAGTCCGTAAACAATTGTTCATGGAAATAACCATTTGCGTTTAAACGCAATAGTTCTGGTTCATTGAAGTGAAATTCTTTTTTATTCCTAAGCATTTTCCCAAAAAATGCTAACCCCCACATTATACCAAAGCCAACAAATCCACCCCATATCGCATCAATCACTGAAAGTGCTTGCACAGAATCTAATATTTCAGGCCAGATAGGCGCAATCCACTGTATTACAAACATCAGAGCAGGTTTAACTCGTAAAAATTGTAATTCTCCTGGTGGATGAATTAAGCCATGACTACTTGGCCATATAAATAAGATTGCAAATGCAAATATAATTCCAGTCAAAACCAATTTATCAGGAACAATTTTGTGATCAATATCGATATATGAAAAGGAGATCAAGAATGCGATCAGTGTCATTTGGTTAATCATGCCGCCAAGTGAGATCAGGTGCATAGTATGAACACCAGCTTCCCACAAGTTCCATGCATGGAACCAAACTACTAAAAATAGTAGCCCCGTCAAAAACTCAACAAAAATATATCGTGGTGAAATGGGAGATCTACAACTACTGCAACGACCTCTCAGGTAAAGCCAACTAATGATCGGTATATTCTCCCAAGGTTTTATACCATGTCCACATTTTGGGCAGTGACTTGGAACAATGACAACTGATTCATCATTCGGCATACGCCAAATCACAACGTTCAGGAAGCTACCAATACAGGCACCCATAATAAATACTGTCACTGTCAGTATTGTTTTCACATAATGATAAGTTTCAAAAAATTCCATAGAAAGAAAAAAGTACTCAATAAATGAAGATTATCGAACCCCAGTTACACCTTTGTTACATCATTTAAGGCCAGCCTTGAAGTCCTCAATGATCTTTTCAACTATTTTACTAGTGGATAAACCCTCTACAAAGCTCAAGAATCGTGCATCAATCCTGTATTTTCGAATTAAATCTGCTTCATCTTGATTGATTGTATCCAGTGTATAATCTCCACCCTTTACATAAATATTAGGGCGAAGGGCTTCAATTAATGAGCAACTATTGTCAGTATTAAAAATAACTACGGCATCAACACAAGCTAAAGCAGCCAACATCTCTGCACGATATCGCTCTTGAACTATTGGACGTGTAGGTCCTTTAAGTTTTCGTAAACTTTCATCGCTATTTACACCAACTACTAAAAAATCACCTTGCTCACTCGCGCGTTGTAGATAATTTGCATGACCTGCATGCATAATGTCAAAACAACCATTTGTAAAAGAAAGCTCCTTCTCCTCAGCGGCTAAATTCTTTCGCCAAATCTGGGCTTCTGGTAAACTCATGATTTTATTTTCAATCATTCAGATTTTATCCTTGTTTTATAATGATCCAAATAGTACATTTTTATTGTAGTATAAAAAAAAAGAAATCATACCCGTGAAAGGAACCTTTCTCGCTTCCTTATGAAAATTTTGTCAATTTGTCCAAACCCAGCATTACAAAAAACATTAGTGTTTTCACAAATGACTGAAAATACGGTGAATCGTGCCAAAGAACGTATACTCACCGCAGGTGGTAAGGGAGTCCATGTGACACGTGCATGCAATCAAGTGAGTACAGGAAGCTCAATCTTACTTCACCTTGCAGGCGGTATAAATGGAAGTCGAATGAACGAAATTTTACGTTCTGAACAAATTCCCAATAAGTTCATAGAAATCACAGATGAAACCAGGTGCTGCACAACACTTATTAGCAAAGCAAATCATCGTACTACAGAATTGATAGATCCATCCCCTATGTTAAATGAGGAGGAGGTAGCTAAATTCAAAGATCTAATTAAGGCTCACATTTCTCAAGCAGAGGCAGTATGCCTCTGTGGCACCTATCCGCAAGCGTTAGGTAAAAACTTTTACGAGTACGTTGCACAATGCATGAACGAAGACCAAAAGATCGTCGTTGATGCTTACAAAGGGATCAATGGATTACTTAATAACTATCCGATCTTTTTATTAAAGATTAATCGGCAGGAAATCTGTAAATTGTCTAATGAAAAAAGATTGGATAAAGCTTTAAGATTTGTTCAAAAAAACTTTCAAGTAGAAAACATAGCGATTACAGATGGTCCTGGGCATGCTTGTCTTGTTGAGCCTAAAGATTTTACATTCTACAATCTTCCTCTATTGTCTAATCCAGTGAACCCGATTGGAGCTGGAGATACAGCAACAGGTATAACAACTTTGAATTACCTAGAAAATGGTAACCTAAAAGAAGCCTTTAGGAGAGGTTTAGGCGCAGCAACTGCATCATGTTTACGAGTTGATGGCGCTGGCTTTGAACTTGAAGAAGTCGAAATATGGACTCAAAGAATTAAAATGGTAAAACAAGAATAAGGAGAGATTTTTGTCACAGAATAACCGTATGCGGTCAGAAAAAGCAACTGAGCTAAAAGACATTATAGAAGAACGAATTAATACCAACTTTTATACAGACAAAATTCCAGGTATTACAACATTAGCTGCCGAGTTTAAGGTAAATAAAAATACTGTAAATAAATCACTTGGGATGCTTGTTCGTGAAGGGAAAATAGTTCGTAGAGCTGGGTTTGGAACCTTTATTGCTGGAACTTTCCCTGAGGAAAAAGCGACATTTAAAAAAGTAGCGAGTCGTCGTTATGCATTTTTGATTTCCAAAGAGGAACAATTTCAGGGATATTTACGCTTGTTGGACGGAAGTAACGAAATTTTTAGTGAGCTTCAAGGTTTAGTCACTTATGTTCGCTATGACTCTACCTCAGACCCAGAACGTCTATTGGGCAGGTTAAGGGAACTGCAAATTGAAGGTGTTTTGATTTGTTCATATATACCTTCAACAATAATTGAAATGCTATATAAAGAGTTCAACATCATTTCAGTGGACTCACCTCCACCCAATGATATGGATATTGATGCAATTGTTTGGGACAATTTTCAAATCGGCTATGAGCTGGCAAGATTATTACACGAAAATGGAATAGAAAATTTCTGTACACTTCACTTCACAGTGCCTGAATCAGATGTCAACGAGCCAATTTTATGCAATGAAGACGTGCGTATTGCAGGAATAAAAAAGTATTGCA
Organism: Lentisphaeria bacterium; assembly: GCA_022447755.1. Classification (GTDB taxonomy): domain Bacteria; phylum Verrucomicrobiota; class Lentisphaeria; order JABSQK01; family JABSQK01; genus JAKVBE01. The sequence continues at coordinate 97,423 of JAKVBE010000019.1, forward strand.
AAGATTATAAACTCAGCTACAAACCTTATGATTCAGACTGGAAACTCTCTAACTTATCACCAACTCACCCTCTCGCTGAAGAGATACGCAAATCGCCTGAGACAACAGCATATATCTCATTTCAGTATTTATTAACCACACCTTGTTTTCTTAAATTGGGGTTATACCAGATCATGCCTAAAGTGCAAATAGCAAGTACGATCACGCAACACCAAAGTCCATATGCCCTACCAGGGTTTTACGCTGTATTAAACACATATGATATGGGAGTAATGGCAGCAAAGTCACTGATTAATACTGTTGGCCGCGCAAAGGATAAGCGTAAAACATTAACCATGACACCAGAATTTATACACATCAAATCACAGTAGAAATTGTATAATAAGTATTTTTGTTTAAATTAAAATGTTGAAAATTACTTAAGAAAGGAAACTTCCTTGCAGGAAACTTTTGAATCTCGTGAAGATGATCCACATCGCGCAATCATTATATCGGTATTTCACCATCAGAATGACTTATTAAAAAGTGAAGAGCTTTTAGAAGAGTTAGCAGAGCTTGCAAAAACATGTAAAATAGAGGTTATTGACCAAATTGCAGTGCGCTTACGTGAAAATAACCCTCGTTATGTCTTAGGCAGTGGAAAAGCTGAAGAAATAGTGATGCTTTGCCGTGAACAAAAGGCCAACTTAATTATTTTTGATGACCCACTACTTCCATCCCAACAAAGAAATTGGGAAAAACTAGCAAAAATACAGGTCATCGACAGACAGGAAGTAATCCTTAATATTTTTGCTGATCGTGCAACCACAAAAGAAGCCGTTCTACAAATTGAATTAGCAAAATCTCAATATTTATTACCTCGCATGAAAAATGCATGGACTCACTTGCATCGCCAAAAAGGTGGTGTCGGAGTACGAGGTGGTGAAGGTGAAAAGCAGATTGAAATTGATAGCCGTTTACTTAGGACACGTATCGCAAGGTTAAAAACTGAGCTTAAAGCAGTTTCACAGCATCGTGCAGAACAACGTAAAAGAAGACAGCAAATTCCAATACCTAATGCAGCAATTGTTGGCTATACAAACGCTGGTAAATCCTCTTTATTAAACTTATTAACTGAAGCGGATGTTTTAGCAGAGGATAAACTGTTTGCGACTTTAGATCCAACAACAAGGAAAGTGTTGCTTCCTAATAAACAGCCCATGCTATTGACTGACACTGTAGGTTTTGTTCGAAAATTGCCACATGGTCTTGTGGAAGCATTTAAAGCAACACTTGAAGAAGCTGTACTAGCAAAATTTCTGATTCATGTTGTTGATATTAATAGTGCCAATTATAGAGAGCATATTGAAACTACCGAAGAAGTCCTAAAAGAAATTGGTGCTTTTGAAGATAAACCTTCCTTACTTGTATTTAACAAAATAGACTGTTGTGAACCTTATATGATTCGCCGAGTTGAAAGAGAATTTCCTAATGCCTGCTTTGTTTCTGCCCATACTGGTGTTGGAGTTAAAGATTTAATTGAACAAATTCAAGAAGAAATCGCAGATGGGATTGAAGAGGTAACACTTCAATTGCCTCACTCCCGTTTTGACCTCTTGGCAATGCTACACCGTATTGGCGAAGTAAAATCAGAAAACTACGAAGATGACTATATTATTGTTGATGCAGCCCTTCCTAAAAAGAAACTTCACGAAGTAGACGAGTTTCTAATAGACCAAATAAAATAATAATCCAAACTTTTTATTAAAGCTATAATAGCAAGTACATCGCACTCCTTGACGAGTTATTGCTTAGACCTAAGTTTTTTATCTAGAGGTCCCCATAAACATATAATATAAAGGTAAATCATGAAAAGATTCATCACCTGTTGTCTTTTCTTTATTTTGGTGAATTCATTCGTTTATTCTGAAGAGAAAAAAGAATCTACTCAAGACTCAATCAACAAAGCCTATAAAGATGCGAATAAGTCAATCGGAAAGACAGTTGACGAGGTTCAAGATTCTGTAAATTCAGCGTATAAAGGAGATAAAAAAAAGAAAGAACAAGAAACCTCAAAAGAAGATAAAAAAAAGAAGTGATCATTTTTTTATTTAATTATTTTTCTGAAGCGTTTTATCTTGATGCTTAAATCACGGTGATTTGGGTACATTATGTTTGTGGATTGAGTGTTTTGTTTTTTTGAGGTAATTGTTTTGAAGTTAAATCCAAGTATAAATACCTAATAAAATTATATTAATCATTGTAGCTGTTATTGTGAAAAACACTATTATCGTATTGTTAGGTGTAGAAATAAATATAAAATTATTTTTTATCTGAGAGAAAAATGAAAAAAATCATTCTCCCATTAATTGTGGCAGCATC
>JAKVBE010000002.1 GCA_022447755.1 Lentisphaeria bacterium
GCATAGATCTGCAAGGTTTATTGAATATCTAGTTCCAACATTACTCGTTTTAGCTGCTCTTATGGATAAAGCTACGGCAACAACTGATTATCTCTGGAAGAAAAAACTCGCACTACCATTAATTATTGTGGCTTTACTCCACGGACTTTACATGTCAAGCTTAGGTGCAGAAAGGCGTAAGTTACTGACCAATCCACCTACTAAGCCACATTACCTTGAGGCAGGTCGATATTTAAATGACCAATTGGGAGATGGTGATATTATATATACGCCTCGGTGGGCAGCGGCTGCAAGGCTATTCTACCATAACCAAAATAAACGATTCATTTTCTTTTTAGACCCTTTCTTTATGTACCAAAATGATGAAAAACGATTCAACTTATTTCAAACAACAAATTTAGGAATGCAAGAAGACCCATTAGCAATTATTCAGAATGATTTTAATGCAAGTGCGATCTTTTTTCCTGCTGAAGATACTGTATTTACTCAAAATAAAAAACTTTTCGAGCAGCTTCGTGCAGAGCTTGGAGAGCCATGGAGAAGTCCCGAGGGAGATGCAGTCTTCATACTTAAACAATAACAAAGTTCCACATCTTTAGGGTATAATACATAGGATAATATTCTTATATTTCCCTGAAACTTCTCTATGGCCATCCACATACGACATTTTTTAATAGGCTTCAGCATGATTAATGCATAGACTTTAGTCGACTAGTCATGTTTTGTAGTGGACTATATTGTTTGTTGTTGAACGCGATTTAATGCATCGTTAACAACCTCTAGATCAGAGAAGGGGATCTTTTCACCATTTATTTCTTGATAGTTTTCGTGACCTTTGCCAGCAATTATTAAAATGTCTTCTTTACAAAGCCCTGAGATTGCTGTATGAATTGCAGTTGTTCGGTCTATATATTTTTGGTAAGTAACTGAGTCTAAATATTTTTCTATGTCCTCCAAAATTTTCTCAGGGTCTTCCATGCGGGGATTGTCAGATGTAATAATAATTTCATCTGCCCACTTTTTAGCAGCTTTAGCCATTGTTTTTCTTTTCAGTGGATCACGATTTCCACCACAACCAAAAATGACTTTTAATTGATTGTGAGGTAATTTTTTGAGGCAAGATAAGGCATTATCTAAAGCATCACCAGTGTGCGCATAGTCGATATAAATACCGGCTCCTATTTTGTTGGATACGGCCTGCATTCTACCTGGTACACCAGGAAATTCTGTTAGGTTTTTTGAAAGTTCAATAAGCGGGATTCCAATAGACTCACAAACCTGTATCGCCTGGAAACAGTTTTCAAAATTGTATTGGCCAATCATTGGAATATGGAAGGGCATATTCTTATATTCAAATTTCATCCCTGAAAGATCATAAACCACATCTAGTTCAGAAATCGTATTAGTTAAACATGTAGCTTCTTTTGAAAGTCTTAAACCGTAATTGTTACGAGTATTAATAAAGCATTGACCTTGCATAAGCATATGTTTAGCAAAGAGCTTTTTCTTAGCTTTATAATAAGATTCCATATTGTCATGGTAATCTAAGTGTTCTTCTGTTAAATTTGTGAGTATACCATAGTCAAATTGATGACATCCAATACGTCCCTGGTCTAGGGCATGACTCGATACTTCCATTACAAAATAATCGCATTTATTATGATCCATTTCCGCCAACTTTTTATAAAAGGTAATCAAGTCTGGTGTTGTACGATCCGCTTCAACTGAGGTAATACCATTATCATAGAATAATGAACCCAAAAGGCCACACTTTTTATTTGATTTCTTTATAAGATATTGTATTAAATATGAAGTACTAGTCTTTCCATTAGTACCTGTCACTCCAATGGAAACCTTACCTTTCATTGGATCTCCCTGAAACCACTGGCAAAGTTTTGCAGAGGCTTCAGCTATATTTCTTACTCGTATAAACCCAGCTTTGTCATCAACTTCAATAAACTCTTCTGCTAGAATACATTTTGCACCATTTTTTATTGCATCTTTTATAAATAATTTACCGTGTGTAGCATATCCTAAAAATACTAAAAATAAGTTATTATCTCGAACAAGTCTAGAATCTAGTTGTATATCATAAATAAATTGAGAAGAAGATATATTTTTTTGATCGATCAAGAGATCGTTCGCCTTTAAAAAATCTATGATTTCTTGAAGACTTTTTTTCATTTCTTATGAGCGACTTCTGGAGGAATAATATTTAAGTAGCGAAGAGATTGTTCCGCAATTCGGCTAAAAGTTGGTCCACAGACTGAACCTCCATAAAATTTACCCTTTGGTTCATCAGCAACAACCAGTAACACAAAGGCTGGATCTTCAGCTGGAACAAAACCAATAAAGCTAGAAATATATTTACCGTGCCCTTCATAAGAGCCATTAATCCATTTTTGAGAAGTTCCTGTTTTACCAGCTACATTGTAATTTTGAACGCGTGCTTGTCTGGCTGTTCCACCCTCCTCAGTTACCGTTTTCATTGCATTCACAACCTGCTGTATGACTCGTGGCGAAGAGACTTGCTGTTTCATTTCAGGCTTAAATGACTGAACTACGTTTCCATTTGGAGCTATAATACGATCAACTAACTGTAATTTCATCATTCTACCATCATTCGCAAGGGCACAATAAGCTTGTAACATTTGTACAGGCGTCACTGCGATTCCTTGACCGATTGGAAAGCGAGTAATACTTAATTTATCCCATTGGGGAACTTTTCGGAAAATTCCACGAGATTCATGAGGTAATCCAAGATCTACGCGCTCACCAAACCCAAAACGGCGCAAAGTTTGATAAAGACGATTTTCCCCCATTGCAAGCGCAATTTTAGCCGTACCAATATTTGAAGATTTTTGAATAATTTCATGAACTGTTAAATCCTCGTAGTGATGGCCTGCATCTTTTAGTGGCCGGCCTCCATACCACCAAATCCCCTTCTCACAGTAAAAATGCGTGTTTATATCCATTAGTCCTGCCTGTATCGCACCTGTTATTGCAATGGGTTTCATTGTAGAGCCAGGCTCAAGAACATCAGAAATCATACGGTTACGCCAGTGATCAGGGTTCATCTCTTCACGCTTATTGGGGTCAAAACTAGGATCTTGAGCAATAGCTAGAATTCTTCCTGTTTTAGGGTCAGCAAGCATTGCATAGGCTACTGTTGGATTAAACTCATCTCGAAGGTTTTGTAGCTCTTTTTGAAGAATATCTTGTAAGGGTTCTTCGATAGTCAAATAGATATCATGACCGTCTAAAAGACGTGGATCTCTTCCTTGACGCTCTAAAATTGTACCATTTTCAGCTCTTATAAAATGACTTTTACCTGAGCTTTGTTGAAGTTTTTCATCAAATACTTGCTCAAGGCCAAATGCTCCATGATTTTCATGGTCCGTAAAACCAATTATATTAGCTAGCATAGAGCGCTTTGGGTAAGTTCGTCTCTCCGAATCCAAAGCACGCAAGCCTTCTACTGGCTCATCATCGGCTAATTTCATGTCTAAAACTTGTGCAGTGAGATCAATGTCTACATATTTCTTAATTACAATCTCTACCTTGTTAGAGTTTACCCGTTGTTGTAATAGTTCTAAGTCAACATCAAGACTTTCACTTAAACGAATCAAGACTCCTGGAAGTTCTTCTCCTGGTACGCGTTTTGGTTCTAAGTATATATCTTTACAGTTTTCATTACCAGCAAGTAAGTTACCAAAGTGATCACGGATTGTCCCACGATTTCCAGTATGAGAAAGAGATTTAATGTATATCTGTTGTGCGAGGGTATTGAATTCTCCTTGACGAACAACCTGTAGATTGTAAAGCCAATAAATTAACCCAGCCGCTAAAACTAATAATGCACTGGCTGCAAAAAAAATACGGATTACAAAGTCTTGGTGAAGTTTCATACCTAACGCACTCCTGGCTGACTCGTTGTCTGCGTATGTGACTCCACTTTGGGTTGGTTCATTTTGAGGATTTGTCCTGGCTGAGGTGGCTGGAGACCCATTGCACGAGCTCGTACCTTGATATATTCACCTGTGAGATATTCTTCGTGAACTAATAACAAATTACTATGTTTCTGCTTTAATTGCTGAAGCTCTTCTTTCTTATCAGCCTGCTCGTTTAACAAGAAATCTGTTCGACGCTCCAAATAGACTCGACCTAAGCCAGCTAGTAATAAAGCACCACTTATTATTAAAACGACTAAGTAACTAAAAACAACATTACTATTACCTGTTGATTGCTTTTTCTTAGAAGCCGCTCTCACAGGTAAATTTTTTTTACGTCTTGCCGGTAATTGTGTTTTCATTTTTACTTTTTAAAATATTATCAATTTTTTGAAAAATCAGCGACTGCACCTCAGAAAATCCTGAGAATGCAGTGCTGTTGTGCCTCTTCGCAGTACAACAACGAATTGCCTCCATTGCCTCACAATGATTCATTGTTCACTGCCTCAGTCTCGGGCTAGCCCAAAACTGCTTGTACTCCTGTACATGTCCCGAATCAAGTTTGCTACAACAGCATTCTCGACGCAACCGGGGGGTGAGTAAAGTGCCTTACGCTTTACTCAAAGCCGTTCTGCTGCACGTAATTTGGCAGATGTTGAACGACTGTTCACAGACTTCTCCTCCAAAGAAGCTGTGATAGGTTTGCGCGTGACTATCTTTAGCCTCGCGACTTTGCTGCAACTACATACCGGAAGATCCGGCGGGCAGATACAGTCTTTTGCCTCTTCTAAAAAATGTTGCTTGACCATACGATCTTCCAAAGAATGGAAGCTGATGATAGCCAAACGACCGCCTGGATTCAATAAATCAACAGCCTTCTCGAGAATCGACTCAAGTTGAGTTAATTCACTGTTGACCGCAATCCGCAGTGCTTGAAAAATTCTTGCCTCACTTTGCCGCCTAGTTTGACCCGGACGACTACAGACTTCTTGAATGATATCTGCTAGTTCACTCGTTGTCACAATTGCCTTTTGACTTCTTGCTGCAACGATTGCCTCTGTGATTCTCCGTGCTTTAGGCTCTTCACCATATTTACGAAAAATTCGAGTTAATTCTTTGGGCTCTTCAGTATTGACTAAACTAGCCGCTGTTACAGGCTGTCGTTTATCCATTCGCATATCCAAAGGACCGTCAAAGCGATAACTAAACCCGCGATAGTCTCGATCAAATTGCATGGAAGAGACACCTAAATCTAGTAAAATACCATCAACCCTTGACCAATTTATTTCATGAGATAACTGATCCATGTCTGCGAAATTTCCGCGTTTCAAATGAACACGATCTGAAAAATCAGACAAATTTTCTTTAGCTATAGCTAAAGCTTCATGGTCACGGTCTATGCCTAAAACTTCTATTTCTGGATTGCGAGATAACATCGCCTTTGTATGACCTGCAGCACCTAAAGTACCATCAATATACTTGCCTCCAGGGCGAATTTTTAAACAATCCAAACACTCCTCCAGCATGACACTGATATGAGGGCGCTCTGATTGACTCACGTGTTCACCTCGTCTTCCAATGCTTCCAGCTGATCTAAGAAGGCATCAATACTTTCTTCTGAAGCGGTAACTTCTGCTGGGCGTCGAATTTCAAAGGTGGTTATGCAACCATTAATTGCTACTTGAGTGCAATTTGTTAATTGGGCATGTTCTAACAAAAATGTAGAGAGAGCAATTCGCCCTTGCTTATCACAACTAACTTGCTGGCCATATCGTCCTAATTGAGACAGTAAGTTTCGCTTCTTACTTGCGTAACTTAACTTTTTGACCTTTTCAAAAACTTCTTCCATAAACAAGCGATGGGGCATGACCTGAATACTATGTCCACGGCCAGGTAAAATATAAAAGCAGGCGTCTTTACTGTCTTGCGGTCGCCATTCCTTAGGGATGGCGACACGACGCTGTTTGTCCAGCGAATGCTCAAATTCTCCAAAAAATACCTGTTCCAAAATTTAGGCCCTAATTATAACTAATTTCCCCTATCTAACCCTAATTTAGTCTTTTTCTGCCTGAGTGCAATGGGGTTACATAAAAAAAAAATGATTTTTTTTATTTTTTTTGAGGCTAATCTTCATTTTAATCTTGCGGGTGCGTAAGTTTTGAATAAAATCCTGATAATGATGTAAATAATAACAATGGGAGTGTATTATGAGCGTATATTCATTAAAGCAAGAGCAAGTCCTTCATACAACTTTGGATCGGGTTTGGGATTATATTTCAACACCAATAAATCTAAATGATCTAACACCTGAATTTTTACAATTCGAAATTTTGTCAGATGTCAGGGGCCAAAAGATGTTTCAAGGACAATTTTTAGAATACAAAGTCAAGATTTTTCCGGCAGTATGGACGACATGGGTGACTGAAATTAAACATGTTGTAGATTATCATTCATTTGTGGATGAACAGCGTGTAGGCCCTTTTAAAATCTGGTACCATCGTCATGTTATAACTGAAGTCCCAGAAGGAGTGCATATGTTAGATGAAGTGCACTGGGTGAATCCGCTAGGACCGATTGGTGATGTGGCTAACAGTTTATATGTTGGTCCTAGAGTACGTAAAATTTTTGATCACAGGTATAATCGCTTAGAAGAAATTTTCAATGGCGGAAATGCAGTTAATCAAAATGCTCAAATGTCGACAAATTTGACACATCATGCCCATTAAGGATGCATCCTCCTTGACCTGATTTAATTCTTCCTATCTGGGTTAATTTAGTTTCAAATGGCCAATTTTTTTGTATAAGTTCATAGCATGTTTTACTGCAGGTAAAAAGTAGTTCGTAGTCTTCACCCTCTGTTAGTGCCTGCTGAATTGAGGCTCCTCTTCTTAATGGTAGCTGTTGCACATTAAGTTCAGCCGAGGCCTCTGACGCATTTAGGATTCGGTTACAGTCCTTAAGTAATCCATCTGAAATATCAATCATTGAATGAATACCATTCTGGGCTAAAAACTGTCCTTCTTTAATTCTGGGGGTGAATGTTAAATGATGGCCACTTTGAAAAGAGTTTCCTAACACACCCGTAACAGCAACAATGTCATCTACTTCTGCATTGTTTCTACGAATTGCTGTATATTTTGCATGTCCGATAATAGTTAATGTGAAGTGATCTGTTTTTGCTTTGCCAAAATCTCCACCAATGATTTGAACATCATGTTGTTCTGCTAGTAAACGAACACCATCTGACATCTCAGTTAGAAATTCATCAGAATGATCTTCCGTTAAGGCAATGGTCATTAGTGCATAATTAGGAACTCCTCCCATGGCTGCAATATCAGATAAGTTTCGTGCCAAAAGCTTATGGCCAATTCGAATCGGCGGTGTTGTTGCTTTTAGGTAGTGAATATCTGCTGATAGTTGATCTACCGCAAGAAGTAGCTTTGTCGGGCCTAAAGAAAGTTCTGCGCAATCATCACCTGGTGGAATCGTCACCAATTTATCAAAGCTTAAATGTTTAATAAATTGGTTAATAAAATCGTCTTCATTCAGGCTCATATGCTTGCTCCAGAGCCTCAAGATGTTTGTGTTTATTCGCTAAACGTAAGATTCTCGAATAAATACATGCCTGATGCCCAAACTCACATTGGCCATCAACTTTTGAGTTACCACATGGACCATCTTCAAGGCCTTTGGGGCATTGGGCAGCTGCAAGCATCTCAGTCTTTTGAAGGTCCCAGTCTTTTTGATCTGAACTACCACACAAAAGTGAACGGATTTGCTTACGTATTGGATCTTGGGCATCTGATAAACCAAGTGAGTCAGCAAGCTGGTAGATCATCTTATCCATCGTCGTTGGTTCACTGATCACTTGATTTGAAACCTTCACTTTTTCAGTGTCAAAATCCAAAAAATCTTGATCCATCAAGGGGTTATAAATATAATATTGATCTGGAGAGCTAAAGTTTAGGTTAGCAACTTGGTGGAATTCTTGCCAGGCTTCAACCCAGTCATTCCAACTTGAATAGGTTTCTAAGGACTCAAAAACTGCATCTACCATTGGCGAATATAGTTCGGGGTCTGAGCACCCTCCTAAGATAATTCCTGAGTATCCCATTAAACGACAACCTGCAGCTTGAAGGCCCACATGTTTCAACTCATAACGAATAAAGTCTGCAGGATTCTGCTCTAACCTTTGAAGACGCGTGCCTAATTCTCGGCTCATATTTAGGCCAGGGTAGTCCCCATTCATCACACGGGAAACATCCCCAGGGCTAAGCATCAAAATTTTTGCTAGGACCGGTTCAACGATATTTCGTTGTTGCATGTACCATTGTAATTCATGTAACTTGGCAGGATCCCAACCATACTCTGTGACAATTAAATTTGAACCTGAGTTAATTAACTTAGCCATTTTATAATATTGAAGGTAGGTATCGTCTAAAGTATACTTGTAAGGGTTTATTACGGCACCATGAAGACCTCCTGGCCAAGTTTGATTTGCTTGCCATATCATTGCAGGACTATCTAAGTAACGAGTTGAACTTTCAGGAATGCCCTTAGTATTTTGGGGGTGATCATGTAAAGCAGGTCCACAGTCATTAACTACACCATTCAATTTTATATGTGCAAGCTCAATCAATAGCTCATGTAATTCTTTTTTATCAAGACCTCGGCCACTTATACCAGCAATTATTTCCTTTCTGCGCAAGGATTTACGTATTTCCTGAGCAACCTCTAACATACCGTAGGGTAAATCACAAGAAGGATCTTCATAAAGCATTAAACTACTGATACGCTTATCTTTTGAGGCTTGCTTACATACAGCTAAACCTTCTTCTGAAGCTAATTTGAAGGGGCGGTCTGTAGAAGGTAAATGGTAGCCAAGAAGAACACTGAATATCCCATCATTTAGGTTCTTCTGGAATCCGCTCTCTTCGGAAGGAGCAATCCTTAATTGAGTTGTGGTGATGCGCGGCATAAACTCCCTGAGCACTATATCGTTTTTATATCTAAATTCATTCTAATAAATTGCAGAAGAAAAACCTAACTACAAGTTAATCTTTTGAAGAATTATTAGATTTTCTATTCGTTAACTAGTCAATCAATATAAGAAAAATTTTGACATATGCATTTTAGGGTTGATATGTAATTATCAATAATGATTTTGTGTCAATTGAAAAGATTACTTGAATAGGAAAGAAACGATGATTTACTTGAAAACTATAAGCCTCTATTTATTTTGCGGTCTTTTTTTATGTTTTGCAGATCCAACTCAAGAAGATACTGAACTTGAGAAGTTCAAAAAACTAGGCAAGATTTTTGGAACAATGAATAGTAATGGTTTAGGTTTGAATGATGAAGAAAAAGAAGCTTTTATTGCTGGTTTTGCCGAAGGTGTCAAGGAAGAAAAATTGACTGAGGAAGAAAAGGCTGAGGTCCGAAAGCTTGGCGCTTATGCAATTTCTCGAAAAGAAAAAGTTCGCCTAGAGAGATTGGATAAGCTACAGGTCCCAATGAATGTCACGATTCAGTCCTCAGAAGGAGAGGAAACGACATTAGCAGAACTTGTTAAGGGTAAAAAGGCAATTTTAATAGATTTTTGGGCCTCTTGGTGTAAGCCTTGTATGCAGATTATGCCTAATCTCAAACAAATAGAAAAGAAACTAGCGCCTCAAGGAATCGTCACTATAGGAATGAATATCGAGGAGATTGAGGTCGCCGCTGCTGTTAAGAAATATATGCAAATAGAGTTTGGGTGGTATGTGGAACCCAAAGGAGATCCTTTCACTGATTTATTAGATATAAAAAGTTACCCAAGAATATTGCTAGTATCACCTGAAGGAAAAGTTTTATATAATGATCACCCCATGAAACCTGCCTTAAATACAGCTATTGCAAAGTTGGGTGCAACCCTTTAAAAATCGATATTATATAAATAAGTTTTCTCTTATACCGTTCCAAACTTTAGATTAAAAAAAAGTCCGGTCAAATGAATGACCGGACTTTACTACAGCCTCCCGTAGAAACTGTGATTAAGATTTAGCTACTTCAACTAAATGTTCAGCAGTAATACCTAAAGCTTTCATGACTTGATCTCCTGGAGCAGACATTCCAAAACGGTCAATGCCGACTACTTTACCATCTATACCTACATATTGGTACCAAAGACCAGATACGCCTGCTTCAATGGCAACACGATTTCGACAGGTATTCGGTAGAACCTCTTCCTTGTATGATTCACTTTGACGTTCAAAACGCTCAAAACATGGCATTGATACAACGCGTGTACCTGGACCTAAAATCTTGGCGGCTTCAACGGCATGTTGAACCTCAGAACCTGAAGCTAGTAAGATACGCTCTAATTTTGCACTTTCTTTGACTGCGACATAACCACCTACTAATGCACCCTGACGACGTGTATCAACTGGAATCTCATTAAGTGTAGGTAAAGCCTGACGTGTTAAAATTAATGCTGTTGGCCCATTTGTTCGTTCAAAAGAAGCAACAAAGGCACCTGCTGTTTCTTCTGGGTCTGCTGGACGAATAACATCTAGGTTAGGAATTACACGTAGACCAGAAACTGTTTCTACTGGTTGGTGAGTTGGGCCATCTTCGCCTACACCTACTGAATCGTGTGTTAGAATGTATTGGGTTGGCAGATGAGATAACGCAGCAACACGTAAACTTGGACGTAAGTAATCTGCAAATACACAGAAGGTTGCACCAGAAGCACGGAAAAGACCGTGGTAAGCAATACCGTTCATAATTGCTGCCATGCCATGCTCACGGATACCGTAACGTACGTTACGACCTGTTGGTGTTGCAGGAGTACAGTCCGTACTTGCTGCAATGTAATTTAAAGTTGAACCGTAAAGGTCAGCAGAACCACCAATTAATTGAGGCACTGCTTCTGCAAGAGGTTGTAAAACCTCTGCACCCGCTTTACGAGTTGCAAGCTTTACTTCAGCATCAAAAGCAGGAATTGCAGCTAATAGCTCTTCAGTGCTTGGCACTTTACCTGCTTGGTATGCTTCAAGTTCTTCGGCCAATGCAGGATTAGCCGCTTTCCAATCACCATATAAGGCTTCCCACTCAGCATAGGCCGCAGCTTGCTCTTCTTTATGAGCTGTGAAGTATGCTTTTACATCATCTGATACATAGAATGTCTCTTCGGGAAGACCTAAGCCTTTACGTGCACTTTCTGCAAATTTAGCACCACCTTCACCGTGACCTTTTTGAGTTCCTGCAACTTCAGGAATTCCGCGACCAATTTCAGTTTTAGCAATAATAAGTTTGGGTTTACCATTGTCATTATCACGAGCACTTGCATATGCAGAAGCAATAGCATCTAAGTTGTGGCCATCAATCGTAACAACATCATAGCCATAGGCTTCATAGCGAGCGCCAACATCTTCGCTTTGACTTGCATCAGCCATTGCATCAAGTGTTACATCATTGCTATCATAGAAAAGAATTAGGTTGTCAAGTTTTTGGTGAGCAGCGAATGCAGAAGCTTCAGCAGCAACACCTTCCTGTAGACAACCATCTCCAGCAAGTGCAACTACGTGGTTGTCAAAAATTTTATGAGTGTTAGTGTTGAACTTTGCGGCAGCAGTTCGGCATGCCAAAGCTTGACCGACTGCATTACCTACACCTTGCCCTAATGGACCGGTTGTTGCTTCAACACCAACGGTGTCACCAAATTCAGGGTGACCTGGTGTTTCCGAATCCATCACGCGAAAGTTTTCTAGCTGTTCAAGTGATAGCGCATATCCTGCTAGATGCAGCCAAGTATATATAAACATGGAACCATGGCCAGCTGAAAGAATGAAACGGTCTCGGTTTACCCACTGCGGCTTATCTGGGTTTATAGATAGTACTTTACCAAAAAGTGTTGCACCAATTTCTGCACATCCTAAAGGTAAACCTAGGTGTCCTGAACTACATTTATGCACTGCATCAATTGCTAATCCACGAGCTTGGGTTGCTGCTTCCTGTAAAACCGCTTTGTTTAAATCGCTAGACATTCATCTATTCCTTTCTTAAATAAAAATAAAATATTTTCCTAGTAAAAAATCAGTAAGTTCTGTCAAACCCCACAAACTGTTTGCGTCAACTTCACTTCTGTTGACGCAATAAAGGAAATACTCAAAATAACAAAAGATTGTAATTTAGCATAATTTTACAAAATTTAAACTCTTGTTCATTTCCCTAACTGCTTAATGCCCCATAATCAAATAACCAAGAAAAAACGAAAGAATTCCTTCACATTTTAACAATAGTTAGTATTTTTTTGATTAAAGGTTGGTGCTTTATAAAAACAAGAATGGTATTGCCTAGTTAAATAATTCATATTTGGTCAATTTAATACTTATAAACTTTTTTTTCCATAATTTAAGGGGTTCTTATGCTAAATAAAATAGGTATGTATGCATTTTGCCTACTTATTTGTAGCTCTGTCTTTTCCGGGGCAGTTCTTACAACAAAAGGCGATATTTTCGTTGGAGAGATTGTTGATGACGGAGAGAATATTAAGGTCAAAATTCAATATGGAACAACTACTGTTCGCAATATTGATATTAAATGGATTGTGCGTCACCCTAAGATTAAAACCTACTACCTCGCTGGTCGATATGCGCACTCAAAAGAGCAGTATGATGTTGCTCTTAAATTTTACAAGGAATCTGTGAAACGTGAAGCAGCTACAAAGAAAAAAGCAAAAGTTTACGCGGCTAGATTAGAACGTCTAGTTAATGAATTACGTGCGAGTCGTATTATCCAAACTGCCGTGCGTGAAGAGCAAGGTGATGAGAGTGGTTCTGGAGGTGTTCAGCAGTAGCTAACACTGAGTAATAACCTCAGGGTATTATTAAGCTATGGATACACCAAGCTCGGCCCTTAATGCCAGTAAACCTCAAATTAAAGTTTGAGCTGAAATCGAAGATCCTGTTGACTCTATGTATGTGGAGGGTAGGCGCATCGTTCATAATACGCGTATTCAGTTTGAAAATTTTAATATATTAGTGATTAAATATCATACCTTAAAGACCTTTTTTCAGGTAAATCCGTTGTTTCTAGAACTCAATATGTGATTCTACATTTTATTTAATAATTATTTGATATTTGGGGCAAGGTGAAGAATCAATTAAAGGTGAAATCCTGTAAAAAATTAAGCTTCCTTGATTTTTATTTTTTTAAACACAATAAATATTATTAGCTGAACGTATAATTTTACAGACAAGATCTATATTAATGTGTAATTCTGAAGGTTTCTATTTTGCATAAATTTAGCATTTTTTTCTCTTTTTTTCTCTTTTTCGCATCCTTTTCTTATGGTGGTGCAATCCTAACAAAAGAAGGAGACATTTTTCTTGGAGAAATGTCTCTAGATGGCGAAAAATATGTTGTGAAAATTCCCTATGGTTCTACTTCAATTCCAAAATCTCAGGTTGAGTGGGTTCATACAAGTCCCAAAGTGAATTCCTATTATATTGCAGGCCGCCTAGCTCATTCCCAAAAAAAATATGAAGTTGCTGTTAAGTTTTATCAAAGATCTATACAAAAAGAGCCTACGACTAAAACCAATGCACAAAAATATTTAAATAGTTTAAATGCTAGTTTGAAAGAACTTCAGGCTTTAAAGAAAGTCGACCAAATAGCAACACGCTCATTTAATGATACACAAACTCCTGGCCAGGCACTATTTGATCCTAAAAACATCAAGATTAGCTTTCATGTTAAAGAAGACACAAATAAAACTCGAAAGAATAAAAAGAAAGAGTTTAGTTATACGCATTTGAATGTAAAAGTAGAAGTCAAGAACAATAATTCTGTTCAAATGAAAGACTTTAAAATCAAGTTACGGGTGATTGCAGATTGGGAAAATATTAAAGATGCATATAAGATTGTGGCTGAGTTTAATCGGAAACTCAATATTGGCGTAGAAGAGGAGGTTGAGCTAAATGAAAATGCAACTTATCGTGCTGCAGAAATTAATGGTGATGACTATGGTGCCGACTATAAGGGAGTCATTGCATATATCTATGACGAAAATGGAATTTTTGTAACTGCTAAAGCATCTTCAACCTATCTATCAAAGCACATAGAGCCTATAAAAGACTTTCAAAATCATACCATTTATACTCGTGATTTTAATATTATTCAACAACAGCGTAATTTTCAGGGGAAAAAAATGAAATAAGTTTTTGTGGGGAACCCTTTTCTTGCTTAGCTTGCAGGAGACAAATTTAAGGCTATTGTATGAACCCTTAAATGCGCCCGTAGCTCAGCTGGATAGAGCGTCGGTTTCCGGAGCCGAAGGCCACTGGTTCGAACCCAGTCGGGCGTACCACTCCCTTTTAAAAATATTTTTACCAATTAAATTATGACAGAATTTACCTTTTTCCTACGTAAAATCCCTACAGGACCTATATTCTGTCTAGATTTTTTCACAATATTACGTAAAGTTCTATTATATGTTTATTGGGAAAGCATATCATACTTTTGGGTAAGAAGTGTCATATAAATTTAAAGGAAATCATGACTTTACTGTTCATTTACTTAGGAATTTCGCTTGGTTTTTCATTTTTGTGTTCATTTCTTGAAAGTATTCTTCTTTCCATCACCCCTTCCTATGTGGCAAGTCTTAAAAGTGACAAATCAAAGGGGGCCAATGCACTGCGTGAATCACAAGATAAATTAGATAACTCATTATCGGCAATTTTAACGCTTAATACCTTTGCGCACACAATGGGAGCAGCAGGTGTTGGTTCTCAGGTTCAAAAACTTACACAAAATTCCGAAAATAGTGGTTTGATTGAAACTATCGTGGCAGTCTTGCTAACCCTTGCAATTTTGTATTTCTCTGAAGTAATACCAAAGTCATTAGGCGCAAAGTATTGGCAAAAATGGGCAAAAACTTGCTCTCGATTCATTCAATTGCTGGTCACATTAACTAAACCATTGGTTATCATTTCAAGTTTAATGACTAGTCGTATTGGTGGCGGACACAAACAAAAAGTTTCCCGTGATGAAGTTGCAGCAATGGCAGAATTAGGTGAACGAGATGGTTCTTTAAATACACAAGAAGGAGATGTTATTGAAAATGTGCTTAAACTAAAAGAAGTTCGTGCGCATGATATTTTAACCCCCAGAACTGTGGTATTTGGCTTGGAGCAAAATACAACTGTTACAGCTGCAATGAAAGAGAAACAGCTAAAGACGTTCTCACGTATTCCAATTTTTGATCAAGATATTGACCATATCGTAGGTTATGTTTTGCAACAACATATTTTCGAAGCAGAGCTTCAAGGACACAATGATATGGAAATAGGTAAACTTGTTAAACCCCTTCACCAAGTAAATGAAGCACTGCCAGTATTAAATCTCTTGAACCGATTCATCAAAAGACAAGAACATATATTCTTAGTGGTTGATAAATATGGCCAAACATGCGGAGTCGTAACCCTTGAAGATGTGATCGAAACATTGCTCGGTAATGAAATTGTTGATGAGCTAGATGAAGTTGTGGACTATCAACAACTTGCTAAAGAAAAATTTAAAACAAAAATGAAACTTTAAATCAATAAAAGAAACCTAGTTAATTGGCTCAATTAGGTTGTTTTTTGGCGTCATTCGTTTAATTATATAATGTGAAGTAAAAAACAAGAATAATTAACGAAAGAAACATTTATGAGCTATCAAATAAAGGAGAGCCAAAAAAGTACTTCAGCCATTGCATTGACTTTGCATGGAAAGTATGACCTCAAAATACATACGTAAATTCAACATATTCTACTTTCAAATTTATCATAACATCAAATTTAAATCGATATAGGAATTCACGTATGTCACTCCAACAAAAGAGCTGGCATATTCAATCACCTGACGAAAAACAGGTTGCTGGCCTACAACAAAATTATCAATTATCAAAGCCCATTGCGGATACACTTGTAAATCGTAGTTGGACTCATGAAACAGTAGAACAATTTTTCTACCCCACTTTGCGGGACCTTGGCAACCCATTTGAGTTGCCCCCCATGCGCAAGGCCGTCCAACGCATCTGGGACGCGATTCAAAAACAAGAAAAGATTTTAATCCATGGGGACTTTGATACAGATGGTATTACCTCCACTGCGTTACTTTATTGGGTGCTTAATAAGCTTGGCGCCAATGTTGACTGTCATTTGCCTTTGCGTGATGATAATGGCTGTGGTTTAACAGTTGAATCGGTCGATCGCTTTAAAGATATTGCGGATGTTATTATTACTGTAGATAGTGGTATCACTAGTATTGATGGTGCAGCCTTCGCAAAAGAAAATGGCATTGATGTAATCATTACGGATCATCATCAACCTGCAGAAGTTTTGCCAGATGTGTATGCACTTATTAATCCAAAACTTTTTCCCGAATTCACGAATTTGGCCGTTTTGGCTGGTGTGGGGGTTACCTTTAAGCTATGTCATGCGATTGTGGGCCTAGGTTATGAAAATAAAGTTCCTAGAAACCAGCTGCCGGACTTACGAGAAGGTATGGACTTAGTCGCACTTGGGACTGTCGCAGATATAGTCCCTCTTACGGGAGAAAACCGATGCCTTGTTAAATATGGTATGCAAATTTTAGCAACACAAAAGCGTCCTGGAATCCATGCGATGTGTGGTTTATTGGGAATTCATGAACAACTTCGTACTGAAGATATTACTTTTCGTTTAGCGCCAAGACTTAATGCTGCTGGCCGAATGGGTGATGCAAATGAGGCACTTCAATTACTTATTTGTGACAACATTATTGAGGCCTATGACTATGCAAAACGTCTTAATAAATTGAATAAAGAAAGGCAGAAACAAGAAGAAGAGACCTACCGTGCAGCAAAGAACTACATTAAAGATAATAATCTTTGTGATGAAAAGGCATTGCTTGTTGTTGGGCAAGACTGGCACCGCGGGGTTATCGGTATTGTTGCTTCTAGGCTAACCCAAGAATATTGTCGGCCAAGTATTGTGCTTACAAATGATGATGAATTTGGTTTTCATGGTTCAGGAAGAAGTTTAAACGGTATTAACTTGATTCATTGCCTAGATAATGTCGAGCCTCCATTGAAAAGATATGGTGGACACCCAATGGCTGTAGGGCTTGCTTTAGATGAAGAATGTTTGAGCAAATTAAACAATTGTTTCACTTGTTACGTTGAAGACATATGTTATGGAACGGATAAACTGGATCCCACTATTCACATGGAATCAACAATTAAGATTGATCAATTAAATGAAAAGTTTTTTGAGGACTTAGAGCGTATGATGCCTTTTGGCTTAGAAAATCCAGCTCCTGTTTTTTTGCTAGAAAATGTTTATTGTCCCAAACCTTTACGAGCAGGTCGCAATAATTCCCGCGGTCATCTCGTAGATTACAATGGGAATACAATACATTTCATTTGTTTTGGAACAGCCGCAGAGAAATTTCCAGTTGAACGAATTGATGTAGCTGTAATTCCTGAAATGAATTATCACAATGGTGTGCATACGCCACAATTACAGGTGATTGACCTGACAATAAGATAAAAATGAAGGATACAATATGTATCGCCTGACTATTCTGGGGATTTTATTAAGTTGTTTTACCGTATTTGGAAATACAACAATTAAATGGAGCCATATAGGAGATATTGAAACTGCTAATGGCACCATGGGATTTTTGCTTGAAACCCCGGTTGGGCATAAGCATGAACTGCTTTTCCAGAATCCAAATAAAACTGCAAAACTTCAGCTTACACTCGAAGTCAATCAATGGCATATGAACTTTGCACACGCCAAATTACCCTCCTCCCAAAGATTAGAGCAAGCCTATATACAAAAACATTTTGTCATTCCTCAGAAAAGTCAATGGTTAGTACTTGTTCGTCCAGAATCATGGAGCTTCTACTGCAATGAAAATTTCGCTTTCAGTATACCAAACTACTTTACTGAAGGAGCTGTTGTTGCAACTTCAGAGTCCTCTTCATCCTTCATTAAGTCTGTTCAATTTATGAAAAAGGAAGAGGTAAATGCTTTTTCTGCATTTGTTGTTACTGGTGAAAAAGGGGGTGCCTTATCAAGCTGGCTTCAAGTCAAAGGAAAGTGGGGACTGCAAAGTGTTTTGGATCGGGTAATGGAAACACAGGCAACTGCTCGAATTAAACAGCGGCCATTGGAAGCTGAAAGAAGTCCCAACTTTTTCCATTTAGCAGCTAAAGATCAGGGAACCATTGTACAAGGTAAAGTAACTTCACATGACTACACTGTTCGTTCAGGTATTCTAACAGGTAAAGGTGATACTGGTCTAATTTCCTATTTTCAAAGTGAGGACAATTACATCTTACTAAAAGTGAAGGGGATGGGGTCCGAAAGTTTAACCACCCCTCTTGAGCTTTGGCATATCTCTAAAAAGGGAGATAAAAAGATTAAGTCAGTCGAAATTCCTGTACGCCATCAACAATGGATTCGTCCAGAATTGAAAATTAACCGAAATCGAATCCAGGTTTTTTATCAGCAAGTAGAAGTGATTTCTTTACAATATATGGATCTACCACCTGGTGGCAAATATGGTTTGTGGGTAAACAGTCCTGACTATAAAATGTCTTTTGACGATTTTGAAGTCATACCAGCAGATGCAATATCATTTTCTTCAAACTTTGCTTTTCAAGCATTCAGCAAATATTTACGTGGGAACTTTGTATACCAACCCACTTTCTGGCAAAAAATATTCGAAGCCAAGCCAAGACCCTTTTGGCCCTATCGCCACTCTGATCAAGAGCAATGGACTGTTTGGACAACTCCAGGTAAAAAGAATAGTCGCTTTGAAACGACTTTTGAACATTTAGTATCTAAGCAATTTGATGCAGCTGTTCTTGCTAAAGCTCAAGGACCCAATAAACTTGGCTTAAAATTTGCCGCAAAAGCAGAAGGTCGAGCACTACATTTTTCTTTAGATGAACATAAGGGAGGAACATGGCATATTCTGCAGAAACGAACGTTTTCAATGAGTCAATTATCTAGTTATAAATCTGAACCATTTGTTGTTGATGAACTAACACCTGGAATTATTAAATTCTACCTTGGTAAAAAACTGATTTTTGTTGAAGAAATTCCAACACCAAATGAAGGATTTCACGGAATTTATATCCCTTCTAAATCCACCGCACACCTTAAAAAAATTGAAATAACATTTACTGAAGATACCCAGTTTAAAAATAAATATGAAAAAAATACGGCTTTTATTCAAGACCCCTTTATGAAGAATTGGTCCTCACCTGAAGGGGAATGGGTTCCAAATGAAAAGAGAAATCAATTCTTGCATAAAAGTGATTTCTTAGGTGCATTTGCAGTTCATATGCCATTGGTAGATCAACTTAAATTAGTGCTTGGACCACAAACTGAAGATAATAAGTTTGAGTATATGCTAACACAAACGATTTCTGCTAATAATGAAGGTAAAAGTTTATCTTACAAACTTAGGAATACAGATGGAAAGATACTTCAAGAGTTTGATGCAGGTAAAGTCAGCGGCTTAGAACAACTCTCTTTTAATTATGAACAAGGAATCACTTGGATTAAATTAAACAATAAATTTTTGACAATTTATACAATGCAGGAAGCCCTCAAATCTAATCAAGTACGCATAGATAACATTACTAAGGAGCAAATTGGTAAGGTTCGTACAGAGCGTTCAAACGTGAAAGATTTTCTATTTAAAAGTGCACCCTTCGAATGGCAGGAGCGGGGTGGTACTTGGCATGTTACAAATCGCTTTCAATGTGACCCAAGGTGGTCTCATCTCAATGGTGAAAATTTGGACAGCATTGCAGGTTTATGGAGTAACTTTGAAATTGAGGGTGACTTTAGCTTTGAGGTTTATGCAGGTATCAAGCATGGCTTTTATGAAAACCTTGGAAGAGATATTAATTTAACAGTAATGAACACTTATCAGCGTCCAGGAAGTGGTTATACCATCACTTGTACTGGGTGGGATGATGAAAATAGTCAAATGTTTACGCGGTTGTATAAAGATGGTGTTGAAGTTGCCAAGACTGAATCTTATACGATTCCCCAACTTAGAGCCGGAAATAATCGTAAAGACTATGAGAAATGGTTGATTAATTCTGGACGAGATATACATGGCGCATGGTATTATCTAAAGCTACGGCGCGTAGCAGACCAATTAGAATTTTGGTTCGATAACCAAAAAGTGATTACATGGAAAGATGAAAAGCCAATTCAGCTTGGATCTTTTGGCTTATGGTTGTACAAATCATCTGTAATGTATGCTCGTGCAAAAATTAGTGCGGAAAAAATTAATGCGCCCAAGCAATTAGAACTAGCACAAGCTGCATATAAAGAAGTAGAAGCTAAGGACGAACACAAAGTTCCTTATACCTATGGAAAAATTGAGCCAGATTTTTTAGCTAATCAGCAATGGGAAGTTCGCAAAGATCATAGTTATTCATCTTTAATGTATGAACATAGTCCCAAAGGTACACAAGCAACTATGTTCAACCGCTTAGGCGGTGGGCAGTATTTTATGGAATATGAAGGGGAACTAATTCCATATAATGACGTTCGTGGAATTGATTTCGAATATAAGCAGAGCCCCGGAACTGCAATCAATTTCTATTACGAAATTGGTCATATGAAAGGCGGTAAATTCAATCCTATTCAAAAATATCAAGTGAATATGAATCATGGCTATAATTGGGCAAAAGGCTATCAACAGGTTCAGCATCTGGAAGTTTCCAAAACAAATGATTGGCAATCTTTATATATAACATTTCCAATTGATGCACCCAAGGGAATTTCGCCTCGAACTTTGATGGTTCGTTTGATTGGTTTTGGTAATTTATCTAGAGGACCGATTGCACAAGAACTTGAAGGAAACCCTAAAGGTGCTAGCTACAGTGTTCGCAGTATGACACCCCGGTTAGCTTCTAAACCCCAGTTAACTCCGAAAGCACTATCACTAGGGGCAAGTAAATTTTTGTTAATGGATGGTGAAACACAGAAAGTCTTAAGACGTACAAATTCTGTCACCAAAATGAATCAGGAAATTTTAAATACCAAGGGTACTGGTTTAAAGCATTTGATCATCCGTAATATCCGGTCAGGAATTAAATACTTTGATTTACCTTTACGATGGATGGAAGAAACAGAATATGACTTAGCCTTAAGTTGGAATAAAAATGCGAATCATTACGTCCTTTTAACTTTGAAAGCTAGCCCTCAAACTTTAAGTAAAGCACCTTCTGTAAAAATTGCTGAGAAAGATGTTCAAGTTCAACAATCTTCCCCTAACTCATGGGCTGTATTTCTACCTGAAACAATTGAAACTGACGAACAGGGTAAAATTGAACTTGTTGTTTCAATTGGAAATAAGAAAATAAAAAAAATCCTATCTTTGCATGATCGCCCAACTAATCGTGGTCCAACACTCAAAGCAATTCATAGTGATCAACTATTTTTCCATCAGCCTGCAACATTTTCTACTATAAAACTTGGAGAAAATATCTTAAACGAAACAGCTTTTGTGCGTTACTCACAAAGTGGTGGTAAAAATATAAGAATTGTATTAAATAATAAACAATTGAACCCCTGGACCTATAAATGGATGTCTTTAAAATATAGAGCGACAGAAGCTATGATGTTTTCTGTTAATGCAAACAATTTATCGCAGAGTAGTTTCAATAACCCAATTAGAACCTTTGAAAATTTTCAAATTAAAGAGTATGAATCCTATATTCCAATTAAAACTGAACCTTATGAAAAGCTTATCAATGGAACCGCAGATTGGCAATATGGACTCTTTGACATGCAACCGAATAGCTCCAAAGTACCTTTTAACGTCAACAAAGACCCCAAAACACAACTGTTCTTGAATACTAAAAATTCTGGTAAAAACTCATTTTTAGACATCGCGCGTATTATTTATTCACCCGTTTTAAAAGAAGAAGAACCATTGAGTTTTACACCATCTTTTTATGACCTAGATGGAGTAGCAACAATAAAGTTTGCAATTGTTCCATTTAAGGATAATAAAATTCCTAAAGTAGGTCTTATCGAAGATTGGGAGAACTCGGAAAATAATAAACCAATCCAGAGAAAATTAACACCTGGTGATTACTATGTATTTTTCAAGGCCTTAGACTCAACTGAGGAAGAGAGTGAAATCGTATCTTTCCCAATTAGTGTTCAACAAAATTTCCGTGAAGCATTTATATCTATGACTAATAGTAGAGATTTTAATTTTAATTACTCAAAACTTAATTACACACTGGTTAAAGACGGACAAAGCGGTTTATCCTTAAAAGATTTTGAAGTATACATTGATCAAGAAAGAGTAAGCCCACAATTTACACCAGGAAGCACTGTGGTAAGGTCAACTCAAAGCGATACGATTGAATTGAATTGGGTTTATTCTGCTAGAAAGTACCTTAATCAGGTAAAAGATGGCCAAGAGATAACTCTTCATGTCAAGAATGCAAAGGATTTAACTGGGAACCCTATCCCAGATACAGTCAGTAAATTTAAAGTCAAATTTGCAAATGATAAATTTCCGCCAAGCTTTGCGAAATTGAAATTGAATCCCTCTCATTATCCTGTTGCACATATTTTTACAGACCCTAGTCAGAAAGGCTTAAGGTTTTCTGGCAATCGAAACGTAGGTGTAAAACTTAATCTAGAAAAGGAGCCTCACTTAGAGGTTAAGGGTAAAAAATCAAAATACAGTATCTACACGCAAATTCGCAAAGATTTAAAGATATACCCAATGATTGGTATCTCCATGGCAGTGACCGAAGAAAGTAAAAAAGAACAAATTACTTTTATGGCAAAGGTAAATGGTAAGGTCTACCAAATACCAGTAAACTATAATAAAATTGGCAATACTTTTTTAAAAGCGAATTTAAACTTCGATGCAAAAAAATTAGAGTATCAGGAAATAGCATTCAATTTATATGACCTATTACCTGAATTTCAAAAAAAGAAAAATACTTGCTTCCTAGAGTACTTTTATATTCAACGAAATTTCTCTAATGTTAAAAGTAAATTGAAAATTCGTACGTTTTACGTTTTCAAAGATATTGACCCTGATTTTACGTTCAAAGGTATTTTTTATGACCGTAGCGGACTAGAAGGGGTATATTGTCAAAGCCAAGATGGTTCTGTTAAATCAAAGTTTGTGGAAAACAAGCTAGATCCAATGCCTCCAGTCATCAAGGATATTAAATGGCTGGAAGTTCATGCCAAAGACAAAGCAGGTAATCCAACCTCACCTATTTTATTTCCATATCGAAATTATAAAAAATAGATACTGCTGAGTAGAAGTTTCTTTTTATAATGTAACAAACAAGTCAACTTGTGCATAAACTGTTATCGAGATACTAATTCCAATATTCATTATTATGACTAATCTTAAAAATTAATCTGGTTAAATACTATTAAACTTGCTTAGTCTGAAAAAAATATGAATACTTTTTATAGAAAAAAAAGATTCAATTTGGAACCATGAAAAACTCACATAGCATATCTGAAAACCTCTTTATGCTCACCAAAGTTTTGTAACTTATTGAAAACTAACATAATTATAAATACTACCAAAATGTTGCTCCCCTGATGACAAAATTGTCAATAGTTTAAAAGTAAAAAACCTAATTTAAAAAAAATAAAAAAAATCACTATATGTAGTTTGCAAAGAACCGTCAGCGCACTACATGTAGTATCATGCAAAGTGATTAACCACTACATGTAGTGTGGGCCGACTGGTTCCTGATAGGAGGCAAAGATCTGTTAAAAGATCAAAAAAACCCAATCTTTGTATAACTTACTATCAACTAGACACTTGTGTTTCGATAGATATAAGGGCTGCTTTTTGGAGGTAGCAAGTAAATAGTGGAGTTTTTTTTTAAATGCTTCACATCTCCAACATCCTATTTGGGTGCTGGATGCATTTTTTCTTTATTCAGTTGCGTTATTTTTTATATAATTAGGAGTATTACATGTTAGATCAAGCAGATTCTCAGCTCGGGCTAGCCGGCTTCGACGGACCATCCAATCAATCTTATGAGATCCGTAAGCGAAGTGGCAGTTCAATGACATTTGAACCAGAATTAATTGCTAAAGCAATAACGAAAGCGTTTAAAGCTGAGATGGAAGTAAAAGATGAAGAAGATCTATCTCCTGAATTCGCTCAGCATGTCCGCACTGTAACTCGTGATGTGGTACAGTCTGTGATTCATGCGGTTAATCAAGGTCAAGAGTTAACAGTAGAACTTGTTCAAGACAATGTGGAAATGAAGCTGATGGAAACTGGCTTCTTCAAAGTTGCCCGTCGTTACATTGTATACCGAGAAGAACGCAAACGCTCTCGTCTACTTCATACTGATGCAGCAGAAGTTCCGGTAGAACCAGAAGCTCAAATGAAAGTTACATTACCAGATGGCTCTCAGGAAAATCTGGATGTACAAAAATTACGCTCCGAAATTGCGATTGCATGTAAAGGCTTTGAACAAACAGTAAACTCAACTGAAATTATTGATGAAGTCTTACGCATGATCTACGATGGTGTTCGTGTTGACGAAATTGAAAATGCAGAAATTCTGGCTGCAAAACAACGCGTTGAAAAGGAGCCTGATTACTCTTTCGTTGCTGCACGACTTCTCCTCAAGCGAGTATATCGCGAAGCACTTGGAAAATTTGAATATGACAATTTAGAGCAACTACACCGAACCAAATTTAAAGATTATCTTGTTACAGGTGTAAAGGCAGGGCGCCTATCAGAGAAATTACTCATTTTTGACATCGAAAAGATCTCCAATGCAATCGTACTGGAACGTGACCACAAATTCGCATATATGGGAGCTCAAACGATCTATGATCGTTACTTAATTCACCAGCGTGGTCGTCGTATTGAGACGCCTCAATATTTCTGGATGCGTGTTGCAATGGGGCTTGCGATGAATGAAGGTATTGAAAAAGAAGAACGCGCAATTGAGTTCTACAATGTACTATCCACATTCTTATTTTGTTCTTCTACCCCAACACTATTTAATTCAGGTACACAACATCCACAGTTAAGTTCTTGCTACTTATCAACGATCAATGATGATTTAGAGCATATTTTCAAGGTTGTATCCGATGATGCAAAACTATCTAAATGGGCGGGTGGTCTTGGAAATGACTGGACACCAGTTCGTGCAACAGGTGGTTATATCAGTGGTACAAATGGTGAAAGCCAAGGTGTAATTCCATTTTTAAAAGTTGCTAATGATACAGCTGTAGCTGTAAACCAAGGCGGTAAACGTAAAGGTGCAATGTGTGCATACCTGGAAACTTGGCACTTAGATATTGAAGACTTTTTAGAACTTCGACGTAATACTGGTGATGAGCGTCGTCGTACACATGACATGAATACAGCAAATTGGATTCCAGACTTATTTATGAAGCGTGTTTCTCAGGAAGGTTCTTGGACTTTATTTAATCCATGTGAAGTTCCTGACTTACACGATTTATATGGTACTGAGTTTGAGAAGCGTTATGAAGAGTACGAAGCAATGGCACGTCAGGGATTGATGGAGCAGTATCGTGAAGTACAGGCACTAGACCTATGGCGTAAAATGCTTTCTATGCTTTTTGAAACAGGTCACCCATGGATTACCTTTAAAGATCCAAGTAACGTTCGTTCACCACAAGATCATATGGGCGTTGTTCACTCCTCGAATCTATGCACTGAAATTCTTTTGAATACATCGGCAAGTGAAACAGCTGTTTGTAACTTGGGTTCAGTAAACCTACCTAACCATATTATTGATGGAAAAATTAATGAGAAATTAGTGAGTCGCACTGTAAAAACAGCGATGCGTATGTTGGATAATGTGATTGATATCAATTTCTATCCTATTCCGGAAGCACGCAACGCAAACATGCGTCACCGTCCAGTGGGCTTAGGTATTATGGGTTTCCAGGATGCTTTATACAAAGCGGGTATTGGTTATGGGAGTACCTCTGCGATCGACTTTGCTGATGAAACTATGGAAATGATTTCTTATTATGCCATTCTGTCTTCCTCTGAGTTAGCATCTGAGCGTGGTGCATACCAAAGCTTCAAAGGTTCAAAGTGGGATAAAGGTCAGTTACCGATCGACACTTTAGACAACATGATTGAAGACCGTGGTGCTAAGTGGTTAGAAGTGGATAAAACAACACGTCTAGACTGGGAACCCGTTCGCGAGAGTATCAAAAAACATGGTATGAGGAACAGCAACACAATGGCAATTGCGCCAACGGCAACAATCTCAAATATACAAGGTGTATCACAGTCAATTGAACCAACGTTTAAAAATTTGTTTGCTAAGTCAAATCTGTCTGGCGAGTTTACGACAATCAATACGTATCTTGTCGAAGACTTGAAGAGACTTGGCTTGTGGGATGAGGAGATGGTCGAAGACTTGAAGTACTTCGACGGTTCGGTGCTTGAGATAGAACGAATACCACTCGAAATACGTGAAAAATACATCACGGTTTTTGAGCTGGATTCGTCCTGGATCATACGGTGTGCAAGTCGCCGCCAAAAATGGATTGACATGGGTCAATCCTTGAACCTATACATCGCTCAACCAAGTGGTAAAAAATTGCATCAAATGTACATGGATGCGTGGCGTAGTGGTCTGAAAACGACTTACTATCTACGTTCTGTTGCGGCAACTCAAATTGAAAAATCCACGGTTGACATTAACAAGCGCGGTATCCAACCACGCTGGATGAAGAACAAATCTGCTTCTTCAGACATCGTTGTTGATCGTGAACCAGCGCAAATGCCTAAAGCTTGTAGCATTCTGGATCCAGACTGCGAAGCTTGTCAATAAAACCGAAATTCGCGTAAGGGCTGAGTTCTCTTAGGCGAATGATAGCTACCTTTATTTTAAAGTTCAAAAGGAGAAGAAATTATGAATTGTTGTAACGTAGGGGACGAGCGTCCTCAGCCACACGATCTAGACAAACGAATTAATGCAGAAGACAAACGTCTTATCAACTGTAAAGCTGTAGATGTTAACCAGCTAATGCCTTTGAAATACACATGGGCTTGGGAGCACTACCTGAATGGTTGTGCAAATAACTGGCTACCAACAGAAGTACCAATGCAACGTGATATCGAGCTATGGAAGTCGGACAAGCTGTCAGATGCAGAGCGTCATGTCATCATGCGTAATCTAGGGTTTTTCTCAACAGCAGAATCCTTAGTAGGGAACAATATCGTTTTATCTATTTTTAAACATATAACAAATCCAGAGTGCCGTCAGTACCTTTTACGTCAAGCATTTGAAGAGGCAGTACATACCCATACATTCCACTACATTGTAGAATCCTTAAGTTTAGATGAGCGAGAGGTGTTCAACATGTATCATGAAATAAATTCAATTTGGGAAAAAGATGACTTCGAGATGAATTTAACCAAGGATATCCTTCGTGAAGATTTTACAACAGAAGGTGTTGAGAACGTTCAGAAGTTTATTAAAAACTTAGTTGGTTTCTACATCATTATGGAAGGTATTTTCTTCTACAGTGGTTTTGTGATGATTCTATCCTTTCACCGTCGTAACCAAATGACAGGTATCGGTGAGCAGTTCCAATACATCATGCGTGATGAGACTATTCACCTAAACTTTGGATTAGACCTAATTAACTCAATTAAAGCTGAAAATCCAGAAGCTTGGACTCCTGAATTCCAACAGGAAATTGTTGATCTGATCGAAGAGGCAGTTAAGCTCGAGATCAACTATGCAAAAGACTGTCTAGCAGGTGGTATTCTGGGGCTTAATGCTGGCATGTTCGAAGAATATGTTCAGTACATTGCAAACCGTCGTGTTGAACGTATCGGTATTAAGCAAATGTATCCAGGAGCTAGCAATCCATTCCCATGGATGTCTGAAACAATTGACATTATCAAAGAGAAAAACTTCTTTGAAACACGGGTTACAGACTACCAGGCTGCTGCAAACCTTGAGTGGTAAAACAATCAAAAGGAGAGCACACCTAGACATTTTGGTGTCTAATGTGAGGCTGTAAATTAAGGGCTTAGATCGAAAGATCTAAGCCCTTTTTTAATGAGTCAATGAACTTTTTAAAGTTTGTACCAAATAATTTCAATTACTTTTTAAATATTGAAGTTGAATGATTTATTTTGTGACTGTACCATAGCTATACATTAACGAGAATAAATAGGGGAGAATAAAGGTGAAAACTATTTTTTGTATAACTTCTACAAATCCAAAAGTTTTTTTGTTTACAATGTTGCTCGTTTCTTTATTTGGCTTTACTAAACAATCGTTTGCTGATAACCATAGAGAAAAAGAGGCTAAGAAACTACTAGATTTAAGTGGTTTAGTCTGGTTGGATGGAAATCGTTTTTTGGCTGTGTCAGATGCTAAGAGCCCAGAAGAAGATAATTTAAACCGTGTTAGTATTTTGACTTTACCTGAGTCTTTATCGGGGGTTGGGTTTCAATCTCTAGATTTGTTATACCCCAATGGAGGAAAAAGTAATGACCTTGAAAGTGCAGCGGCAATACCAGGGACTGACTATGTGTTATTATGTAAAAGTTCTCATGACAATGAAGGGACGGATCGAATTTTTCTGACAAAGGTCGGTCAAGTCGATGCGAAAATAGAAGATGTAACAACTTGGGAGACATTTACTAAATCTTATAATATTGAATCTTCTGCTATTTCTGGTTCAGATAATGATTATTTATTCTTTTGGGCAGAGCGTGCTCAAGACAAAACTAGCACTGAAATTCAGTGGGCAAAACTTAAGCTAAAACCATTTTAGATTGGTCCCAAGGTTGGTTCTGTTACATTTTCATTACCAGCTAATCTTGTTGATAAGAATAAGCAACCTTTATACAATCGTCCAGTTGTTGCCCTTGATATTGATTCTGCAGGCAATATGTATTTAGCTGCATCAAAAGATGCACCAGAAGGTGCCGAAAATACTGATAATGGTCCATGGCGTAGTATTCTTTTTCGTGTTGGAAAAGTTACTTATAATGGTTTAAAACTAGATAAAGAACCTATCATAATTGCAACTGTTGATGGGTTTAAAATTGAGAGTGTGGCAATTCGTGAAGTTGATGGAAAACGTACAGCCTTCATAGGTACGGATGATGAACATTTTGGTGGTGAACTCCGCCAAGTGATTTTACCTGAATAAATAAAATAGAAAATCTTAGATGACAATGTATTGCTTTTTGTGAGTTAAAAAAATAAAAAATATTTTGTTATAAGCACGAATATAAATATAAAGCACCGTGAATATCTCTTTATTCCAACATAGGTGGCATTGTGTAATCTTGATTTCTATTGGTGATATTCAAAAAATATTTCAGTTGAACGAACGCTTTAAAAGTAAATCTTTTTTAGGAGTTAGGTTGAGGGGATGGTTTATTCTCTCAGCCTGACGAATTAACTTCTAAACTAATTAAGCATATTTTTCTTTGGTAAGCAGAAGTCGGTTTACATTTTATTTATCCCCTTAAGGGCAAAACTATTTTGGTAAGAGTCAAAACAAATCTCTTTGCATATAAAGACATCAATATTTTTTCTTTATAATTTCATCATTGAGACTTATTTGAATTAAAAACTTCAAATATAGTGATCTTTCCGATGTGAAATTACGTTCGCTAAAGCGATCATATCGATATTAGATATTTAATGTATAGACTTTAAATGATTTTTTGTTGAATTACGTATCTCTTCTATCTCTGTAGGGCTTTTCTTTGAAAGGTTTCGGTATACAAGTGACATTCTAGGGTTTCTTTTTAGCTTCGACTCATGCTCCATAATAAAATTCCAATATAAATAATTGAATGGACAAGCATTTTTACCACTTTTTTCTTTTACTTTAAATGTACAGTTTTTGCAATAATTCGACATCCGGTTTATATATGCACCAGAAGCAGCATAAGGCTTACTGGCTAATAACCCACCATCTGCAAAAATCGCCATACCATGTGTATTGGGTAGCTCTACCCAATCAAATGCATCAATGTAAACAGCTAGATACCATGCCTCAATTTCCTTGGGATCAATCCCAGTCAATAATGCGTAATTACCTGTAACCATTAGGCGTTGTATGTGATGAGCATAGGCAAAATCTCGCGTTGCAGTTATACTTTGATGTAAGCAGTTCATTTGTGTATCAGCTGTCCAGTAAAAATCAGGTAATGTCCGCTTTGCCTCTAAATAGTTACTATCCTCATATTCCGGCATATATAGCCAGTAAATACCACGTATATATTCACGCCAACCTAAAATTTGTCTGACAAATCCCTCAACACAGTTAATGGGAACTTTTCCAACCTCATAGGCTTCTATTGCGGCCAAACAGACTTCTTTAGGAACTAGTAAACCCACATTGAGATAAGGAGAAAGTAAGCTGTGATATAACAAGGCATTTTCACTATCCATAGCATCTTGAAAGGTCCCATAATGTACAAGGCACTCATCAATAAAATGATCTAGAGCCTTTAGGGCATCCATTCGAGTGGTGGCCCAATTAAAGTAATCGAGTTTACCAAAGTTTTGTGGAAATTTAGTCTGAACAGTTTCCATCACATTCTTTGTTATTGTATTAAGAGTAAAGTTTATTCGAAGAGGAGCCTGATGTCCCTTAGGGAGAGCCTTTCGGTTTTCTTGATCAAAGTTCCATTTACCACCTGTTGGTTGCGAACCTTCCATGAGCCAACCCGTTTTTTTACGTAGTTCTCGATAAAAGAACTCCATGCGAAGAGACTTTCGACCTTTTGCCCAATTTTTAAAGTCTTTGATTGATGATAAAAACCGATTATCCTCTCTGATCTCAACTGGAACCTGAAAGATTTTCTCCCAAGTCAGAATTTCCTTCAATACTCGGTATTCACCTGGCTCTGTAATAATAATTTTATTAAAGTGATGTATTTTAGTAAGCTGATGAATTGCATCAGTAAAACTATTCAAATTCAATGAAGAGTTCAGTTTGAAATAGTGAACATCTATACCTTGTTTCTTTATGTCTGCTGCAAAATGGCGCATCGCTGATAGAATAAAAACAAGTTTTTGTACGTGATGTGCTACATAGGTATTCTCATCGTTTACTTCAGCCATTAATACTGAATCACTTTTAGTATAACCTTCAAGTGAGGAGATATCTTGGCTCAGCTGGTCCCCAAGTATAATTCGCAGATTTGCCATATGGTTCTTTCTTTAGCTCTCTGATTTTATCACTAAATATTGTGTTTCAAATGATCACCTTATCATTCAGTATATCGAGAAAAAAATTACAATTCTGCCTTATTGAATTGGGGAATATTCAATTCGTCAGGAAACTGTTTATGGAGAGAAAAAACTAAGTTTCTATAACCGTCAAGGCAATATGTTGTTCGTAGCGCTCCTCGGTTGCCCAGTAATAAAAAAGTAAAACTTCTTGTGTCGCATTTTCTGTTAATCTTGGATAACCAAAGTCGGCATCCTTAAAGGAGTCCATTTTAAAGTTATCTCGAACAATCATTTTATCGGACCAGGATTTACCATGGTCATTACTTTCAAATAGTAACATTTGGTTCTCGTCACGATTACCATATGCCAGAAACAGTTTACCACTGGAATGCTTGAGTAGGGCAGGTGGATTACCATTTTGGCTGCCAGTAGATCCCATATTTTTAATAAATTGCCAAGTCTCACAGTTGTCAGTTGATTCATACAGGTCAATCCAACAAATATCCTCTTCCATATTACGTCGTCTTAGTGCAGATATAAAATGGTTTTGAGATACTTGCACAGTTGCAGGCATTACTGCACGGTATGGATTATCTGTTGGCACAATCCACGATTTAAATTGAAAACTTAAACCACCATCTTGGGTCTCAATACAACAGACCTTTTCTTTTGCCCAATCTTCTTCAGGTCGTACAGAAATAAAGAAATAAGCCTGTGTATTTGAAAGTGGAATATAGTCGGTACGTGCAGTAAAGTTTAAGCCTTTAAGTTCGGACATACTTTCTAGCCCATTGATGATGTAGGGGCCTTGCCAGTTACGTCCACGATCATAGGAAATAAAAAGTGAGCCTGTGGAGTCCGTATTGTGATGATAGCCAGCGCCTCGCACACGAATCGCTAGTTGATCAGAAGTAAAATTAAGTGTTTTTTTTAAACGAGTAGCTTGATCTTGCGTTTGTACATAATGTTGAGTTGTTTCCAGTGTCCAGGACTTCCCTCCGTTTATGCTACGACAAAGCAGGCTTTCAAACGGCTCAATGATATTATGTCCTGCAGCTTCATGGTAGGGGCCACGCGTTAAGCCCACCAAAATTTCGCTTCCCCAAGACCATATGCCATTATTAGCTGGCCACGCCGAAAATAAATTTTTGGCGTGGTGTGTTTCTGTATATTTTCTTATTTTATTCATAAATAATACCAGACTAAAAGGCTGTCTGTGATTTTTGATCAATCTCGGGTTGATCAAATTCATCATTCCTTGTCATTTCCCGTTTGTGTAGGTCTAGAGGTATCAAGGGTTTTTTATGGTTTTTTTCTACAGCTTTTAAATGCTTGTAAAACAATAAATAGGGTGCAATTATTTCTCACAAGAATCCTTTCCTGTAGATATATTTTTTCCCCTTATTTAGGTTAATCTCTATTTTGCCATGATTGTTAGTGATTATCATTAAATGATTTACAGACAAGAACTTCTTGTTGATCAAAAATACTTAATTACGATAAAGTATACCTCTAAAAGTTCGATTAATATAAAATATCATTGAGATCTTCTGTTTAAACATCCACCTCAGACTTTCAATTGAAGATTCCTCCGCTTGTTGCTATGACAAATATTTGGTAATCTAGTATAATTACTAGTTTGTTTCAAGATTTAATTGAAAGTGATTATACAAAAAATTTAAATACCATTGTGTTTGATAAGCAGTAGAACATTTAACAAACCTTGGTTATGAGTGTATTGTATTTTTACGTTATTATCCTAGTGGATGGTAGGATAAGCAGGATTAATCTATGATAAAGATTTCGTTATTACATGTAGTACTGTACTGACTCCTGAAAGACCCGCTGAAATAATGCAAGTTATACTGCAGTTGATAATGTAATGATCTACAGCCATGATTATTGGTAGTGAAGATCTCACCCTATCGACCAGCCATAACCTGTTTTCCTTATACCGCAAATACATGGTGACTTATCCGTTATTTCTTTGGAAGTACTAGGGGGCATCTGCCTTTCTTCAACCTCCACATACTTCCATTAATCAAAATTTCTAAGGTACTTGAGCGGACTGTGAAGCGTTACAAAATAAATTCGAGGATGTAGTTAATAAGCTCCATTATCGAACGATATGCCACGCGTAAAAAAACCATTCTATGTAAACCT
The DNA here is from genome assembly GCA_022447755.1 of Lentisphaeria bacterium. Classification (GTDB taxonomy): domain Bacteria; phylum Verrucomicrobiota; class Lentisphaeria; order JABSQK01; family JABSQK01; genus JAKVBE01. The sequence goes on from JAKVBE010000002.1 coordinate 33,382, forward strand.
AGTTACTCTATTTTGGCATGTTCGAACTTTGTATTATATTCAATAAAGTTTTACTCATTTGAAATAGATATTTAAACTTTCGAACCCAGCTATTGCAAACCCTTACAACCGGGAAAACTTTTTAGAAATTAACTTGATCTAAACTGCTTGATTGCTAATTTATTTAAATTTAGGAGTTTACAATAGGGGTGTCCCACATTAAAACCTCACTATATTTGATGTTCTTATACTTAATTTAAAGGATGAAAAAGAAAATCAAAACATATAACCAGTTTAGAAATCGGAAGTGTTATGTAACACTTGAAAGTCAGATGTCACGTGATATCTTAGTGGGGCTCAAGATATCAATAGTTGTAAATTTTTTGATTGTGCAATATAAATTTAGAAGGTTTTAATTGAATATACGTTCACTCTTATTATCCTTGTTGGCAGTTTCTTTAATCTGTGGTTTAACTTACTACAACGATGCAGTTCTTGGACAGACATTTCTAATCGGTAACCACATGCCGATTGCGGTTTTTGGTACACTCATCCTGTTCTTATATTTCGTCAATAACCATCTTGGCAAAGTCTCTTTAAAACGATCTGAACTTGCATTAATTGTTGGAATTTCTTTATCTGTTTGTGTCGTGCCTGCATCGGGTTTGTTGCGTACCTTCACGACTACTTTAATCATGCCTCAAAATTATAAAACAGCAGACCCATCATTTGCAGAAAATAAGATCGTTGAATCTGCCCCGAAGCAACTATTGGTTGATGTAACGCCTGAGAATCGTGATAAAGTACTAGGACAGTTTAAACAGGGAAAACAAAACCCTGAAACGATATTTTCACCTGGTAAAGCACTTGCTGAAGTTCCGTGGTCAGCTTGGTGGCCAACTTTAAAGTGGTGGCTTCCCATCATTCTATCCTTTTGGATATGTTTAATAGGACTTTCTTTATTTGTTCACAAGCAATGGTCGGAGCATGAACTTCTCCCATATCCTTTAGCACAATTTACCTCAAGCTTATTTCCGGAAGAGGGCAAAACCGTCAGTTCGGTTTTTAAGGATCGTTTGTTTTGGGTAAGTTTCCTTCTAGTCTTCGGGCTATATGCAAATAACTATCTAACGAATGTGATCAATGTATATACGGGAAGTTCAAATTGGCGTCATATTCCAACACAGATCAATATTGAACCTCTATTGAGTGGTATTGCTATACTTGAGCCGATCAGCCGGTGGCCTTTTACCGCACCCACCATTTTTTTCTCGGTGATCGGTTTCGCCTATTTCTTATCAGATGATGTTGCACTTTCTGTAGGTATAGGTCCTTTCATCTACACATACATCACAAGTATTTTAGCGGCTACTTATGGCATCTCTATGGGCGGAGGCAACTCTATTGCAAGCGGTAACACATTTTTCACATTTGGAGCCTATCTAGGGATGTTTATGATGATCGTCTATACTGGGCGAAATTATTATGCTTCCATACTTAAGCAATCTCTATGTGTTTCAAAAGCACCTAGTGATGATGACAATTACCCCATACTAGGTGCACGTTTAACGATGCTTGGTGGACTAGCGATGTGGGGGCTGTTATTAGCGCTTGGTCTTGATTGGTTGATGGCTGCCTTTTATGTAGTGGGTTCCATCATACTGATGTTGGTTCTTGGTCGTATCATCGCTGAAACAGGTCTATTCTTCGTACAAGCTTACTGGGTGCCTTGTTCTATTATAATTGGTTTCATGGGGTACAATGCAGTCGGACCTGAGACGGCATTAATGATGTTTATTTTATCAATGGTCTTAACACTTGATCCACGAGAAGCACTATTACCTTTCATGGTAAATTCACTAAAAATATTTGATGATAATAAGGTCAAGCTCAAAAAAGGTGTGTCGTTGTGTATCATTTTTATTGTGATTGGTCTAGGTGTTGCTCTACCCGTAACACTTGCTATTCAATATAATACGCAAGCGCCAATGGGTGACTGGTGGGCAGTCAATGTCGCCCCCAAGGGGCCATTTGAAAAAGCTATCGTCATAAAAAAAGATCTTTTAAGCAAGGGCGAAGTGGTTTTGGAACAAGCAAATTCTGTCTCGGGGTTTGATCGTTTACTTGAGTTAAATTCTCAGACAGAACTCATCACCCCGTTTTGTATTGGCCTTGGTTTGTTTTTATTGTTTTCATTCTTACGTTTACGTTTTCTCAAATGGCCTTTTCATCCCGTCATGTTTTTAATCTGTTTGCAATATGCAACCATGCTAACGGCTGCTTCTTTTTTGATTGGTTGGTTGGTAAAAATTGCAGTTACTAAATTTGGTGGTGTCTCGGTGTATCAAAAATTGAAACCTTTGATGATAGGACTCATTACAGCCGAGTTACTAGCGGCTTTAATTCCTGTGATCATTGGCTTTATTTATGTGATGATTACTGGTGATAAAGCAGTATATTTCAGGGTATTTCCGGGATGACAAAGACCAAAGATATCATTTGGCGTGAACTGGCTATCTCCGTTCCAAGTGAATGGGAAATTTTACAATTTTCCAAAAAAGAAGAAAATGGTTTTGTGGCATTTGCAGACCGTTATCAATTTCGCTTGGAATTGCGCTGGAACCAACTTCCCAAGAAACCCAACCTAGAACACATGATTCAAGATAACTTGGCACGTATTCGTAAAAAATCGACCCTGACCGGAGATCGTTTGGTTAACTACAAAAACTGGCAGGGATTCCAAGCAACTATTAATCAAGAATTACGAACTCATTTAGTTTATTGGACAGATGACCAAAGACTGATTGAAACAACCTTTATTTGGCCAGATAAAGTAGATAAAGGATTGATCAAAAAGCTTACTAATAGTTTTAGAACGGTTGATGAAGAGCATCAACATTGGAAGGCTTTTGGCTTAGATATTAACACCCAAAAAGATTTGTTTTTAGATAGTTGTAAAATTCAGCCTGGTAGTGCAAAATTTTTATTTCAAGATAAAAAACAATTACAATTAGAAATTTATGAACGAATTGGTTTGTTGGATCAATGGCTGAAGAAGCCAGTGAACGAATGGCTTAAGTTACAGGAGCCTAATGGGGTAAACAATCAAATATATAAAGAAACCGCAATCGGTAACCACAGGGTTTTCTCGGTACGTGGTTTCATCTCAGCCATGAGTTTTCCTAAGTGGTCAAAGAAAAAAAATCGTTATTGGGCGGATGCTTGGATTTGTCCGGAAGATAAGCGCTTATACCATGTGAGTCGCATTTTCTCTGCAAAAGAAAAGGTCAAAGATGAACTTCTGTTTGGTCAATATCTCAGGTGTTGTGAAACTGCATCAGTGAAAGGAACAATTTAATGGAAGCAGAGTCCAATAGCTGGAAAGAGATGCTTTTAGCGATCCCTTTTAGAAATGAAGCTGCAGACGTAGAGCCAGAAAATAATGGCATCCGAGTAACGGTCTTTGCTAAAGAAAATCCTGTCCCTCTGTTGTTGCGATGGCTGATAAAAACAAGTGATCGTAAATATTACAGCATTGATGAATTAGGAAAATATGTTTGGGAACAATGCAATGGAAATAATAGTGTAGAAACCATTGTTGATGATTTTGCAAATAAGTACTGCTTGAGCTTTCATGAAGCACGAGTCTCCGTATGTGAGTATTTAAAAGTAATGATACAAAAAGGCGTAATTGCCATAGGTATGGATAAAAATTGATTGATTTAGAAATAAAAAAACAACCGCGCTTAGGCTTAAAACGCGTTATTCAGCTAACCGTGAACGGGATTAAATATCGTTTCTTCCGTTCATTGGTTACTATGGTCGTGATTACTGTAGCTATTGCATTCCTGATGAATTCAGGGGTTGAAAGTTTGATCAAACGTGAAGTAAATCAATATAGTAGTGAGCAAATCGCGAACGAACGTCTCGCCATTTTTTGGTTGGCAAAACTTAAAAATGCTGGAACCGTGGATAGTCATATTGAAGAGCTTAGCCAACTCGATAAGCAGTCGGATAAGTTCAAAGAGTTTATGGCGTTTGCGCAAGTAAAAGATACTATTGAAATTCATCAAGAAATCATCAAAGCAGCCAATTATCTGAACTTTTTTAACTCGATGAATTATGGAAACCGTCGTCGCCTTGTTCAACAAGCAACACAATCTAGGATCTTCGATTATTTGCAACCACCTGAAAAGCAAGAGAGCTTTTTTGCAACTTTAAGTGAAATTAGAAGTGTTTCCTTACCCAAAGAAGAAGAAGGTATAGATCCTGAAGAAAGCTTTAAAGGCTTTTTAGGGAGTTGGCCTAGCTTAAAAGCATCCATTCAAAAAGCTATATTGGCAAAAGAACAAGCGATTTTAAACCTGAGTCAACAACACAAAGATGCTGAATTACTTGAGTTATTGTTAAACAACCAAGGGTTTCTACAAGATATTCGCAATGCTGGTTTTATGATTAGTGATGCTGATTATCAGACTGTTGTCGAGCAATCAACGGATATTGCCAATTGCCGCATTTTAGAAAAGTCCATTTCTGGTTTGAAAATGAAACAAAGGCTGGCTAGTCAATTTGATCAACACCCCAAAGATATTACCACACGTTTTTTATGGGATGAAGTTTTTCAAAGTAATGATGATGTGGAATGGTATATAACAGTTGCCGAAGAAGAACAAGTATTATCAAAGGGACAATATACGGCGGAGACTGTTGTCGAACTTGCTGAAAGTAAGGAACGCTTTGCTTCCTTATCTGAGTCATTAAAAGAAAGCCGTATCAAAAACTCTAAAAATAGCTTCTTAGGTTTGGGGGAGCGAATGGGCTGGCTTCTACTTGTTTCACTTGTTGTCTGCGGTGTGGGTATTGCTAATGCTATGTTGATGACTGTGACTGAACGCTTTAGAGAAATTGCAACCTTAAAATGCCTGGGAGCCTTGGATAGTTTTATTATGACTATCTTTGTTTTAGAAGCAGCACTTCTTGGAACAATTGGTGGCATTTTTGGTGTCATTCTTGGACTGATCATTGGTGTAGGACGAATGAATGTTGCCCTCGGCAATGTTGTATGGACAGCGATGCAGCCTAAGGAATTAATTATTGCTTCTCTGATTGCAGTAGTAGCAGGTATTGTATTAGCAGTATTGGCTGCTATTTATCCAGCTCTTAAAGCATCAAGACTTGCACCAATGGAGGCTATGCGAATAGAATAATCATGAGTAAAGAACTAGAGAACAAAGATCTAACTAATGATAAACGTGTCATCATCCGAACGGTGAACTTGAAAAAAGAGTACGCCAAAAAGGATGTGGTCACACGTGCGCTGGTTGGTGTGGATGTAGAAATTTATGCAAAAGAATTTATTTCTATCATGGGGCCCTCCGGTTCTGGAAAATCGACCTTCTTCAATATGATCGGTGGCTTAGACAGTCCTAGCTCTGGTCGAGTCTTTATTGATGAAGTCGACGTAGCGCAATTATCCGCTCCAGAATTAGCTTTTCTAAGATGTCGTAAAATTGGCTATATTTTCCAAAGCTACAATTTAATTCAATATCAAACGGCTTTAGAAAATGTCACAACACCCATGGCGTTTGCTGGCGTTCCAACAGATGATGCACGTAAACGTGGTATGGAATTACTCGATTTAGTTGGCCTAAAAGAACGTTGGTTTCATCGCCCAATAGAAATGTCTGGTGGTCAGCAGCAACGTGTGGCAATTGCCCGTTCTATGGCGAACAACCCACAAATACTTTTATGTGACGAACCAACTGCCAACTTGGATCATCATACAGGGCAGGACATTCTGGATATTCTAGAACGTGTGAATGCTGAGAAAGGCGTGACCATTATTTGTGCAACGCATGACTACCGCATGATGGATATGTGTGATCGTTTGATTTGGATTCGTGATGGCGGAGTCGATCGTATTGCCAGTCGAGATGAAGTAAACATTCAGTTAAGTAATATTGAAGGTGAAGATGCATAAATCTTTCTTAACATTTTTTATATATATATCCATAGCGCTACAAAGTTTTGCTTTTGATAAAGACCTATGGCAAAATACATTCAATAAATTAACTACTGCAGAGCACCGTCTGCCGGGTTCACAAGAAGCAAAGCAAGCAGCTACATACCTTGAGAAAAGCTTGAAAGAAATGGGTTATGAAGTTCATGTTCAAGAATTTCAAATACCCGAATTAATCAATAAACGTTGCGAAATGGTTTTGGGTGATAAGTCTATCGAACTTTATCCAATGCGCCCCAATGGCATCATTACTCCAGTGACGGGTGAAGCTGGCTTAACCGGTACATTAATTGATGCAACCGGTGATCGTTTAGACCAAATGGAAACCCTACCTGCAGATGCAATTGTCGTATTGAATTACAATAGCTATCAACAATGGATTAATGTTTTCCGTTTAGGTGCCAATGCAGTTATCTTTCTTAAACAAGAGGACATGCAAGCCATTCATAGCCATTACTCACCTGCAAACTTTAACTATCCAAGATTTTATTATCAGGGCAAAAAACAAGACCTACCTTTTGGAGAAAAGGTAACCATTCACGCCAATGTGACATGGAAAAAAGCTTTAGGCCGAAATATTATTGCAATTAAAAAGGGAAGTGCCCCAAGTATTGCTTCCAAGGGCGAAGAGCTCGTTGTTTTATCAGCTGATTATGACAGTTGGGGAGAAGTTCCTCACCTTTCCCAAGGTGCCCGCAAAGCGGCTAATACGGCTTCTTTATTGACGATTGCAGAAAGTTATTCGAAACAGGATCTAAACCGTCATGTCGTGTTTGCCTTCTTGGATGCTTCAAGCCAATTACATCAAGGTGCAACGAAATTCTATCGTTTAATTGACCCTAGCCGTAAAGGTGATAATACTGCGGTGAAACTAGAGCGTAAATCCTATGATAATGAGATCGAATTCTTAAATCAAATCTTTGAACTCATGGCTATGGAAGAACCATGGCATCATCGAGAAAATGCTGTACACCAAGACCTTATGTTACAGTTGAAACGCTGGTCAAAAGTAGAGTTGTACTACCTGAAAAAAGAATTAAAAGACCTGCGTCTTGCCCTAAATTTACAGCAAAAAGAAATTAAACGTCTATTTGAGGTTGGCCCTCAAAACCCTCAAGAAAAAGCTTTGAAAGCAGACTATGAAAAGCGTTGGGCAGCACGTAAAGCCTATCTAAAAACGCTAGATCCAAGTGATGACAACTATAAAACCGTAGCAAAAGAACTGAGTTATGGCTATCCGTTAGCAAGTTATAGTGCTGCACAGAAACAGCGTTTCGACGAACTCGAAGCAGAACGAATGAAGTGGAATGATATCCTGCGTGGTTTAAGTAAAATCATCAAAGATGGAAGCTATAAGCTGGAAGTAAATCTTGTTCCTATGGCTCAGAAATCCCTCGAGGTCACTAAACAAAAACTAAATGCACGTAAAACTGAACTTGAATGGTTTCATAAAAATCTGACTACTGAAGAAAAGATCTATGATTTCATCCATGATAAATATATAAACTTTCACATGTCTCTATATTTAGGGGACCAATTAAAGCGCTGGGGAGTGGCGATTGGTGGAAAAGCTGCACTTCGATCTTCCAAAGATATTCAGGGATTATATACCACCTTTCTTTCTGCTATTAACAAAATTTCTGAAAGTATGGAACTTCAATATTTTGAACAGGCAACAACCAACCTAAGCTTAACCTCAGAAGATTTGATTATTGGTCGTACACAATGGACACATAGCGGAGAAGTTGCTGGGCTGGTGCAAATTCCTAATTTTGTGTTCGCTACCGTTCAGGATCGTCACCATAGAGAAGGAACACCTGGAGATACGCATGAATTCCTGAATGCAGATAATGTGCTTGCTCAAACTGAAGAAATAATGAAACTGCTGAATAAGGTGATTGTAAGTGATACCATTTCTTTAAATCGCTCTTTCTCTCATAATAGCATTCAGTTTATTCCAGGATTTACGAGTAGCAATAAACCTACAGGTATTTTTGTTATGGCACCCTTGACGAGCCCAATTCCAAACTTACCCATGGCTGGGGCCATTGTTCAGTTGAGAGCCAAGGGGGACCCAATAAATTTTGGATACAATCAGGATAAGATTCCGGGCTTTAATAACTACCAAGTTTTGATTACTAATGAAAATGGTACCTACCAATATGGGCCTTATCCTTTAGGGCGTTGGCATTCGATCCATCATCGTGGTTTTGGTGGAATATTTAATCAGTACGGTGAATTAGAAATGGGCTCCAATAGTCTATTTGAAAAACAGGCTAATCAGCGTCTTAATATCAACTATGTCAACTCAAGTGCAGTGCCTTCAAGTCCTCAGCTTGCAGTGAAAGAATCTAGTGTCATGATTGGTCGTTCTAATGGTACCTTGAGTGATACAGATAGTTTCTTTAAAACAAAAGATGGCATTGTTCTTTGGCATGCAAAAGAATCAGTTAAAACAGCAAAAGTCTTTGGTGTGGATGGTGCTGTTATATTAAACACAGGTTCGATTAGCCTAGAAGACGCCAATGAAGGTAAAGAGACTGCTCGTGATTTCAGTGAAAAAAATGGTATTCCCTCTAACTCGAAAAACTTCCATAATGTTAATCGCCAGGCAGCAGTTGATATCTACCGAATGAATGAAGCACGTTTAGATATTCTTCGTTCTAAAGGAATTATGGATAACTCTATTGAGACTTTACATGGGCAAACACAAGACTTGGTGCTGGATATAGACCGCAAAGAACTACCCGTTCTAGAGGCAGATGCTAATGCTTACTCCGCTTTCAAGGGACAAGCCTTTTTGCATGAAAAAATCTTATCCATCATGAATGACCTCGTGACGGCGGTCATTGTCCTACTCGCCTTATCCGTTCCCTTTGCTTTTGTACTAGAACGCTTGTTGATAGGTGCTTCCACCATACATAAACAACTTGCCGGTATTGCTGTGTTCTTTTGTTTAACCTTCTTAGCACTATATTTTTCACATCCTGCCTTTGCCATATCCAGTGCTCCCATGATTATCTTTTTAGGCTTTACGATTATTACGCTCAGTGGCATGGTGATTGTTATTCTGATGCAAAAATTTGAGAAAGAACTTAAAGCCCTACAAGGCATGGAAACAAGTCTACATGCAGCGGAGGTCTCACACTTTACAACCATTATGGCTGCAATGAGTATGGGGATTTCCAGTATGCGTCGTCGCCCATTGAGGACAACCCTCACTGCAGTAACGATTATTTTATTAACTTTTACCATTCTTTGTTTTGCATCTTTTGGTAGTTCCACTGAAGTCGTAACCACTTTCAAACAACCATCGCCCTCTTATTCTGGTGTATTTGTGCATCAGTATAATTGGAAACCACTAGATGAAAACTTTAAAACGATGACTCAAAAGCGTTTCCCTGATGCGCAAATAACAAGTCGTTACTGGCTCACATCCCAGTTTGGACAAAAAGAGAATATATTGTTAACCGCTGCTAATGGTGAAAACTTATTGCAAATGAAAGGAATTATTGGATTTGATGAAAAAGAACTGTCATATCGAAAAGACCTGAAGGAATTATTTACAGAAACTGCTGATTTCAACAATGCGATTTGGTTGACTAGCGCAGTTGCCAACCGTTTGAGTCTTAAAGTGGGTGATTCGGTCATTTTAAATGGCCGAAAACTCCAGTTTGCTGGTATTGTTGATTCTGTCCAATTGACCGTAATAACGGATATGGATGAAAGCAGTATTCTACCCGTCGACTTTTCTGGAGAAAATACGACTACAATTGGAGCTGATACTGAAGATGAAACCAGAGATGCTGCTTCTTGGGAAACTATTGGTGCGGATGCAACGGCTTTTGTTTCTAGAGATGTAGCCAAAGAATTAGGAGGACAACTCTATTCATTTACCGTTTATACAGCTGCAGTTGATAAAGCTATTCAAGCTGCTGAATCCATTGCGATCTATATGCAAATGCCCATTTCTGCAACCCGCAATGATGGGGTTTATATCCATCGCCTAGGAACGGCTTATGCAGCAAGTGGCGTTGAAGACTTATTCTTCCCGATTCTTCTAGGCGGGCTTGTTATTTTTGGAACTATGCTAGGATCGGTAGCTGATCGTCAAAAAGAAATTTATACTTTTAGTGCATTAGGTTTAGCCCCGGTTCATGTGTCAGGTTTATTCTTTGCGGAAGCACTTACCTTTTCTATTATTGGTGGACTCAGCGGTTATCTTCTTGCACAAGTCTCCCTGAAGGTCCTACTCGTGGTAGCATCCTATGGTTTGATAACCGTACCGGAAATGAACTTTTCTTCAACCAATGCCATTATCACCATTATTCTCGTCATGCTTACGGTGATTATATCTTCCATTTACCCAGCATTAAAAGCTTCGAAAAGTGCCAATCCTGGTGTGGATCGTAGTTGGAAACTTTCCAAACCAAATGGTGATCTATGGGAAATTATCTTTCCTTTTACTGTATCAGACTATGACATTACAGGTGTGGTTAGTTTCCTTAAAGAGCATTTTGGCAATTATGCCGATACGGGATTAGGAAGCTTTACGGCAAGGGATACGGAACTGTTCATGAAGGATGGGCGAGTTGCCATCAAGAGTGTCTTGGCTCTAGCTCCCTTCGACCTTGGGGTCACACAAGAGTTTGAATTATATAGTGTAGCGAGTGAGATTGAAGGTATTGATGAAGTTGCTATTAAGCTTGTACGCCGTTCTGGGCAACCAAAAGATTGGCAACGTCTCAATAAAGTCCTATTGGATGAATTACGTAAACAGTTCCTCTTATGGCGTGCACTGCCATCTGAAAGTGTCGAACATTACCGCAACGAGACATTGATCTATATCGAATCCTTGAAGCAGGAAGCATAATTAAATGGCTGATAAAAAACAAAAAGTAGATAAAGAATTAGAAGATTTTAGGAACATCATGGATGTACCTAATTCCTTTGAAGAAGGCTTTACATGGTCCTCATTCAGTGGTGCACTATTTATTGCATTAGTTATGGTTCCCGGTGCCTTGTATATGGGACTGGTTGCCGGCGAAGCAGTTGTAGGACCTGCCGCGCAATGGGTAACTATCATTCTGTTTATTGAAGTAGCGAAACGCGCCCATAAACAATTAAAAACAGCTGAAATTGCTTTATTATATTTTATGGCAAGCTGGGCGATGGCTATGCCCTTTAGCGGTTTACTCTGGAATCAATATTATATTCAATCAGAAGCCGCTATTGGTGCAGGCATAGCAGAAGGTATCCCTTTTTGGTGGGCACCAGATCCAAGTTCATCTTCCTATGCATCAAGAAGCTTTTTTACCTTAGATTGGTTACCGGTCATTGGCCTTGTTGTTTTTACCGCATTCTTTGGACAACTGAAAGGTTTAATCCTAGGTTATGGTTTATTTAAAGTAGCCTCTGATTATGAAAAACTACCTTTTCCGATGGCACCTATGCAAGCAATGGGGATCACTGCATTAGCAGAAGATGCAGATACATCAGCTGCTGAAAATAGTGAGAAGTCTTGGCGTTGGCGTGCTTTCTCCATTGGCGGAGCCATTGGTTTAGTCTGGGGTGCCATATTCCTTTTGTTACCTACCTTATCCGGTGCTCTTACAGGAACTTCGATACAAATTTTTGAAATTCCATTTACAGACTTAACTCCTACCACAGGCTCCTATTTACCTGCGGTTGCTACCGGTATTGATTGGGATTTACACAATTTTGTGATTGGCATGGTTCTACCCTTTTGGGCTGTAGTTGGTAGCTTTGTAGGCTTAATGGTCACCTTTATACTAAATCCGATTCTGTACGATAACGGCACCCTGCATAGTTGGCAAGAAGGTGAAAATACGATCCGTACCATGTTTGTGAACCAAATGGACTTCTACTTTAGTTTTGGTATTGGTATCGCTTTAGCTGTATTTGCTGCTGGGCTATGGCAAATGTTTGCCAGCATCAAACGTTCGCGAAATAAAGTGAAACTACAGATGGAAGGCGTTCCAAAAGGCTTAGATATCCCCAAAGGTCGTGGTGATATTCCAAACTGGTTAATCATTGCAGTTTATATTGTTGTAACATCTATCTACGTTGTGGTTTGTGCCTGGTTAGTGGACTGGCACGAAGGCGTTATCTGGGCCATGATCTTGCTTGGCTTTGTGGTGACCCCGATGATCAGTTACGTAACGGCTCGTCTTGAAGGAATAGCCGGACAAGTTGTGGAGATCCCTTATGTCCGCGAAATTGCTTTGATCACAAGTGGTTATAATGGTGTTGCAGTTTGGTTCTTACCGATCCCTATAGCCAACTATGGTGTCATGACCGTCTTCTATCGTCAATTTGAATTGCTAGGTTTGAAATTTACATCTGTATGGAAAGCAAAGTTTTTCTTATTTCCCATTATTTTGGTCTTCTCCATCGTATTTGCCAACTTTATTTGGGGATTGGAAGAAATTCCATCGTCAATCTATCCACATGCTAATGTGATGTGGGAACAACAAGCCTTAAACTTATCCATTATTCATAGTTCAACCTTAGGTGAATATTCACAGTTTGAAGAAGCTCTAAATTGGGAGTATATCTCCTGGGGAGGTGGAATTGGTGCTATTCTGTTTGCCCTACTTACAAGATTAGGAGCACCGGTTTTCCTCGTATATGGCGTTGTTAGAGGCCTTGGACAATCTATGCCGCATGGTTTGATCTTACAGTTTGTCGGTGCCATTGTTGGGCGTATGTACTTTAAGAAAAAGTTTGGCAAAATGTGGCTGAAATATGTTATGGTTGTATCAACCGGCTTCATCTGTGGACAGGGATTAATCTCGGCACTTGGAGTTGGTATAGTATTCTTAAGTAAATCTGTAGTGAAGATGCCGTTCTAATATGTCTAAAGAAAACAAAGAAATTTTAATAGAAGTGAGAAATCTAGCAAAACGCTTTGATCTAGGTCATATGGTGGTCCATGCACTAAAAGATGTATCTATGGATATCTTTAAAGGTGAATACCTTTCCATTATGGGACCATCCGGTTCCGGCAAGTCCACTTTCTTCAATATGATTGGTGCACTTGATTCACCAAGTGATGGTTATGTAAAAGTAGCAGGGCATGAACTACGAAACTTATCCAGCCGGGAACTTGCTTATTTCCGGGGGAATCACATAGGCTATGTATTCCAGTCATTCAATCTTATTCCAGCATACAATGCAACCGATAACGTGGCCATGCCTTTATTGTTTAGTGGCATTGAATATGATGAAGCCGTAAAACGTGCGCAAGATGTTCTTACACGCGTTGGCTTAGGTCACCGTTTAACACATTTACCCGATGAAGTCTCTGGCGGGCAACAACAGCGTATTGCCATTGCCCGTGCACTGGCAAATAACCCAAGTATTATCCTGGCAGATGAACCAACTGCCAACCTCGACTTAAAAACGGGTGAAGAAATCATTACATTGCTCAAAGAACTTAGCACAGAGTTCGGGCATACCATTATCACCTCAACGCATGATCATAAAATGTTAGCAGCATCCGATCGGATCTTATGGATCAAAGATGGTTGCATAGACAAAATTCAAAACCGTGATGAAATCGAAATCAACGTCGGTAGTGTAGATTTGTAAGAAAATTCGTTTGAAACTACGGACTAACACAGGTAAACACACTTATATTTTTTGTTCATCATTGTAGCGCTATGAAGCAAAGCGAACTCTGCAGTCAGTGAAAGCTGGGAGTTTCAAAGTGTTCATGTATTATCTGGGGAAAAGTAGCAATCTCCGAGCGCTTCGAGTCCTATTTTTAGTAAAGATTTTCTGCTTTTTTTGAGGGGAGTCAAATTTCAGGATGTGAAACAATCTTACCCTTAGCCAGATTAGTCAACATTCAAAACAAAAACACAAAAAGCATGATTTTTTAAGATGAAATCAGGTAATTCCCCCTTGTATAATCTTTAAACTTTTACAAGTTTTCTAAAGGATATGATAGTCTAATTGACGACATAACTTGCAGAGTAAAACTCTTAATTGCAAAATTTTTAATACAAAACGGGCCCTAAAATTTCTTTATAATCGAGAGCTAACTCATAAAAAAACTTGTCGGAGAATCATAATGTTATGTAAAAAAGAAAAACTCATGAAACTACAAAATGTATCATTTACTATTTTACTCATTTTTTGCTCATGTATCGATACAAGTAAAACAGAAGTACCACATCAAGGAATTGAGAAAACTGAAGAAGTTAGCAAAAGTAAATCTAATGAAAGAGTCATAGCTGTTGACAATAGTGTACCTACATCATCAATAAGATTAACAGAGCTAAACAATAACGAGACGGTTATCATTTACAAAGAACAGACCCTAATAGTTCGCTTGCCCTCGAACCCAAGTACTGGTTACAGATGGCACAACATTGAACCTAAAGGTGGTATTTTCACAAAAGTTGTTTCATCAACCTATTCTCAAGACCAAAAGTCTTCTGATTTATTAGGCGCAGGAGGTCATGAAAGTTTCGTTTTCAAACCATCTAAATCAGGTGAAACTGAACTGAACTTATACTACTCTAGAGAATTAAATGGTACACCTGCTAAAAGATTTTTCGTAACCGTAATAATTAAGTAATAATATTTAACAAATGGTACAAACTGACAATATCCATTTCCTTTGCCCATTTCAAATCTAGTTATGTAGGATATTTTTAAAATAATTTGAGGAAGTACACTAAACTGAAAAAATGTTATTAGTCTTACAGTTGTAGGTCTAATAAAATCAGCTTTTGCAACCCCAAAAGCGTAACCATTACCATTGATAGTATTCTTGATATTATTGAAAGCAATACAGAACAAAAACTCAACATTGGATCAAAGCAACATACTATCAGTGTTTAACTTGACTCGTTCAACAAACTTGAAACAAATTATTTATCTTTTTCCATATTCCTCGAAAATGACTTACAAATAAGACCTATCTAGCCGACATTAGCCAATATGGCTCGTGAAGCAAAACAAGAATATTATCGCGATTCAACAACACCATTGCATATACAAAAATGAAATGGTATCTAAAGGTATCAAAGAACAATTTACTAGAGTAAAAGTAACAATTAAAGAATCAATACTACATTGTCAGAAACATAAATTTAATGCTACATTTCTCTGAATTTAGTTTGGTGAATAATACCTGACTCAAGAAACCTTCATCAAAAATATCGATGAAACAACACTAGTTTTCATGATCCAAGGTGCTTTTAACTAAGACGGCTGAAATACTGATGAGCATAAAATAAGATTAACTAAAACGTCATATTTATTCTCTATCTTTACATAAGAATACCCCCCTAGAAATAAAAATATATCAGATAATTTAATAGAAAATTTTTTTATTAAATTTTGATCGCTAATGATTATAGTCAAAAAGTCAAAAAGAATTATAATTTCAATAAATTCCTCGAAGATTGAGTAGTTAACACAGCCATTAGCACAGTTTGGACGATTGATTTTTATTTCAAATCTGTTTAATAAAATTAAATCTTTTACAGGGTTTATAACTTTATAGTTTTAAAAATAGTTTGGTTTACAGCCAAACCTTTTTACTTAATCTTGAGTATATGACATGAAAATAGATAAGGTTAAGGAGCACTTATGTCTAATCTAGAGGTGGAATATTACGACAATAAAATTGTTCGTGATTTCGCATTTGCTACATGTTTTTGGGGTGTAATCGGTATGTTGGTTGGTCTTTTAATTGCCATTCAATTAGTTAACCCATTTTTCAATTTTAATACACCATATTTAACTTTTTCTCGCTTGAGACCCTTGCATACAAATGCTGTTATTTTTGCTTTTGTTGGAAACGCAATTTTTATGGGCGTATACTATTCATTACAACGTTTATGCAAACGACGAATGTATAGTGATAGACTTAGTAAAATTCATTTTTGGGGTTGGCAATTAATTATTGTTGCGGCCGCAATTACTTTACCTTTGGGGTTTACAACTAGCAAAGAATATGCAGAGTTAGAGTGGCCGATTGATATTGCAATTACAGTCATTTGGGTAATCTTTGGCTTAAATATGATGATGACGATTTTTAGACGTCGAGAAAAGCATATGTATGTAGCGATATGGTTCTATATCGCAACTTTTTTTACTGTTGCGATTTTGCATGTCGTGAATTCTCTCGAAATACCTGTAAGTTTTTTGAAAAGTTACTCTGTTTATGCTGGTGTTCAGGATGCACTTGTTCAATGGTGGTATGGACATAATGCAGTTGCCTTTTTTCTAACAACACCTTATATCGGATTGATGTATTATTTTTTACCCAAGGCAGCTAATCGTCCCATATATTCCTATCGGCTATCAATTATCCACTTCTGGTCCCTTATTTTTATTTACATTTGGGCAGGTCCTCATCACCTTATGTTTACTGCCTTACCTGAATGGGTTCAACATCTTGGTATGGCATTTTCAATAATGCTCATCGCACCTTCATGGGGGGGGATGTTAAATGGCTTACTTACATTAAAAAGCGCATGGGATCGCGTTCGTGAAGAAGCAACCTTAAAGTTTATGGTTATCGGTTTAGCTGGTTACGGTATGGCAACTTTTGAAGGGCCTATATTATCTATTCGTCCTGTTAACCGATTAGCACATTATACTGACTGGATTATCGCACACGTTCATGTTGGGGCATTAGCGTGGAATGGGTTTGTTACTTTTGGAATTTTATATTGGTTAATCCCCAAAATTTACAACACAAAATTATTTTCTCGCAAAATGGCAAATCTTCATTTTTGGATCGGTTTTGTGGGGATAATAATTTATGTGATACCCTTATATTGGGCTGGTGTGAAGCAGGGGTTAATGTGGATGCAATTTGACAATAATGGTTTTTTGAAATATGGAGATTTTACAGAAATTGTGAATTCTATTTTACCGATGTATAAATTACGTGCATTAGGAGGAGCAATATATCTGTTTGGAACACTTCTAATGATTTGGAATTTGTATAAAACAATGAAACAAGGAAAATTAGAAGATAACGAAAAGCATGAGTTCCCGGTTTCTATTAATGAAAAACACGAAGAAGTATTCAAAAAAGGTTTTATATACTCTCATAGATTTTTAGAAGGTAAACTTGGACTATTTACTGTTTTAACAGTTTTAGCTGTGTTAATTGGTGGTTTAATTGAAATCGTTCCTATGTTTCTTATAAAATCCAATGTCCCAACTATTAAAACAGTTACACCTTATACACCTTTAGAACAAATGGGACGTGATATTTATATCCGAGAAGGATGTAATAATTGCCACTCGCAGATGATTCGACCCTTTCGTGATGAAGTTGCTAGGTATGATAAAAATGGTAACGACTATTCCAAGGCTGGCGAATTTGTTTATGATCATCCATTTTTATGGGGGTCTAAACGAACGGGCCCTGATCTCCATAGGATAGGAGGCGTTCAGCCAAATAGTTGGCATTATTACCATCTTGAAAATCCTGCATCAAGAACTCCTGGCTCAATTATGCCACGTTATTCATGGTTGCTTCATAATGATGTTCAAATGGATATATTGATCCCGTCAATCAAGTCACTCCGAAGAATTGGGGTACCTTATCCCAAAGGATATGAAGATGTTGCTATTGAGGATTATAAAAAACAAGCTATGGATTATGTGCTAGACCTTGAAAAGGATGTTGATTATAAAGAATTATTTCCGAATGCGAAGAGTCAAGAAGAAATTCGTGAACGAGCGGCCCAAAAAGAAATCATTCCTTTGATTGCTTACCTACAAAGATTAGGGACGGATATAAAAAAGGTGCCTGAAGTTAAAGGAAAGGAGTAAGTCATGTATAAAAGTTTACTATCCAATATTGATGGGCTCAATGTATGGGCCATAGTCGGCTTACTTCTTTTTATGATGGTATTTTTAGGAACCGTGATTTACAGCATCTGTTTATCTCAGAAATTTACTGATAAAATGGGGCATTTACCATTAGAGGAAGATGAGAAGGAGGGCCAAAATAATGTCAAATAAACACTCCAAAGATGCAGATGAAAAACTAATTAAAGATCATGATTATGATGGCATTCAAGAACTTGATAACGATTTACCAAATTGGTGGATGTTCCTTTTTTATATTACGGTTTTATTCGCCATTGGTTATATGATTAATGTTTCGTTTATGGAAAATGATACAGATGCAGAGCGTTTTGAAAAATCCTGGCTTCAATTGGAAGAAAAACGCAATAAGGGGGGAGCTTCAGGTGGTGCTGATGAGCCTTCAACTGATCCTGCTATACTGGCTGAGGGTAGTAAAGTATTTGCAGGGCATTGTGCTACTTGTCATGGAGCTGACGGTGGAGGTTTAGTTGGTCCTAATCTAGCTGATAATTTTTGGATCCATGGTGCATCCTTCAAAGATATTCAACATATTATTGCAAAAGGTCAAGTAGACAAAGGAATGTTAGCATTTGAAACTTTGATCAGTCCAGATGATCGTTATAAAGTTGCAAGTTATGTTGTCAGTTTGAGAGGTACTAAACCAGCAAATCCTAAAGAACCTCAAGGTATTGAGTATGATGACCAAAATAATCCAATAGATGGTAATGCATCATCATCAGATGGTAAAGCACCATCACCAGATGGTAAAGCACCAGAGTAAACCTTATGCATAGGGTATTCTCAAGGTAGTTATCAGTTTTTATATATATTAAAATCTAATCTAAACACTAAATGTGAGCAATCTCAAAATTAATATATTAACTTATTAATAATAATTTCAACAAAAATATCATCAACTAAAAGATAAAATCCGTTAATATATAAAATATATATCATTTCACATACAGAATCTTTAGAATAGGTTTTATTTAAATATTATGAAGTAGGTATAAACAATGCAAACTAAATTTGAGATTTGGCCATATTTTGTTACTTTTTTAATTATATCTTTTATTGGTTTAATGGGCGTACTTTTTAGTATTGCAATTAAGCAACCTGTAAATATGATTCAACATGATTATTATGAAGCTTCTCTAAATTTTGACAAACATATAGAAGCAAAGAGTGCAACTGAAAAATTAACCATTCAGCCTTATATTAAGTTTTATGCTGAGCGAAATGAGTTAGAGCTTCTTCTTTCTAATGGAAATCATGAAACCGAAGGTATTGTTTACCTATATTCACCTATTTCTGTAGAAGAAGATTTAACTTTTAAAGTAAAGCTTGATGAAAATAGGAAACAGTTAATCTCTACTGAATCTATTCGTGAAGGTCTTTGGTATGTAAAAGTGGATTGGAGTCAAGAAGATAATTCATATTATTATGAAAGCCACTTTATTAAATGATCCCATTCTCTGCATTCATTTTGGGTTTGGCGGGTAGTATTCACTGTATAGCAATGTGTGGACCAATTGCAATGGCCTTATCTGTAAATGAATCATTTAGAAAACAGCATCTTAAACTTGCATTCATTCAAAATATAGGCCGCATTTTCACATATACAATTATGGGGATTGGTATAGGCTTTATTGGTAAGCAAGTTGCAATTTTTCGCTTTCAGCAGACAACCTCTATCATTGTAGGATCTATGCTTTTAGGATTTATGATATGCCCTAAAAGATTTAAACAAAGTTTAGGAAACTTATTACAATTAAGTTATGTAGGAGCTGTCTATCGTCGTTTATGGAAGCCTTTATTAAAGGATATTGGTATAGGAAAAAGTTTTTTGTTAGGAACTTTAAATGGATTATTGCCTTGTGGACTTCTTTATGGTGCTTTGATTATTGCTGCAACAACAGCTTCTCCTTTTAAAAGTGGTATCTTTATGTTTGTATTTGGGCTAGGGACGTTTCCTTCCATGTTTATGAGCTTTGTTTCAATGAAAAGATTATCTGGTCCTTTAAAGGCCTTTTATCAAAAGATGATTAAGCCTCTTGGCGTAACAATCGCATTGTTAATAATATTACGCGGTTTGGGGCTTGGTATCCCCTATGTAAGTCCTGAGCTGAAGAATCAAGATCATGTGAATTGTTGTCCCTTAGAGGTGTCACAATGAGCAAGAAACAATGTTACCATTGTAATGAAGTTTGTATAAATGAGATAACTCATGACAATAAATCTTTTTGCTGTCTAGGGTGTAAAACTGTTTATCAAATTTTACATGACAACCAAATGGATTTTTATTATTCTATTGAGAATAATCCAGGAATTAGAGCTCATAATGCTCCTGAAAATTTAATATACTTGGATGACCCCGTTCACATTCAGCCCTTTATCTTATACGAAGACGATCGTATTGTAAGGGCTTCTTTTACGATACCTAGCATTCATTGCGCTGCCTGTGTATGGCTTTTAGAAAATATGTTTAAGCTAAATAATAATTTATTAAATCTTGAGGTTAATCTTGGTGAAAGAAGTTTTTCATTTAGCTACATTAAGGATCAAATCAGTTTTAGAGAAATTGTAGAATTATTAATAAAAATTGGTTACAGTCCAAGCCTTAATGACCACCATAAAGGTGATTCACAAAAAAAAATACAAACTGCTTATATAGCTAAACTTGCAGTAGCTGGTTTTTGTTTTGGTAATATCATGCTATTTAGCTTTCCGGCGTATTTCGGTATTGATAAAAATTCATTTATGGGACAATCATTTGATTGGTTGAATATTATTTTCTCAATACCAATTTTACTTTATTGTTCAATACCTTTTTACACCGATGCTTTGGTTTCTATTAGAACTAAACAAATGAGCTTAAATATCCCAATCTTTCTTGGGATTATTGCTCTTGCTATTCAAACTTTTTGGGAAATCTTTACTCAAACTGGACATGGCTACGCTGACTCTTTAGCTGGATTAATTTTTTTCCTACTACTAGGAAGGTGGATACAAAACCGTTCTATTGATTACCTTAATTTTGAACGTGATTATAAGAGTTTTTTCCCAATTTGGGTTGAAAAATATGAACTAGATTATTTAACAACTCATGTCTCTATTCAAGAACTTGAAAAAGGGGATCATTACAAAGTCAAGGCCCAATGTATTATTCCTGTAGATAGCATACTCAAATCAAAAAAAGCATTAATTGATTACAGTTTTGTGAGTGGAGAAGCACACCCTGTGGCAATAAAAGAAGGACAAAAAATTTTTGCAGGAGGACGGCAACTAGGCTCTAGTATTGAATTATTAGTGGATAGAAACCTTTCCAGTAGTTATCTGAGTCGTATTTGGGATCAAATGAATAAAACTGTTACAACTCAGCAAACGATCTTGAATTTTATGTCAAAATATTTCACGTTAAGCGTAATTATTATTTCTTTACTAGCTGGCTTTTCATGGTATCTAATCGCTCCTTCTAAGGTTGTAATGATTGTAGTCTCAGTATTGATTGTAGCATGTCCTTGTGCCTTAGCAATATCTTTCCCATTCACAAGTAATTTTGCTTGCCTTGAGTTACGCAGACGAGGGTTATTCATTAACTGTTATGATAAGATAGAGGAATTGTCCAATGTGAATCATATCATTTTTGATAAAACTGGTACTATTTTAACCAAGGATAGTTTACCAGTAGAAAACTTTCCAAATGGATTGTCCTTTATGCAGCAACGTCTTATTGCTTCGGTTGTATATGAATCAGAGCACCCCTTATCGCAGTCTATTTTTCTTGCCATGAAACAAGATAATCTTCTATCAATTAATTCTTACCATGAATTACCAGGACATGGTATTCATGCAAAAGCTGGAGATTATGACATTAAATTAGGGAAGGCCAGTTTCCTCGGAATAAAAGATGATTCTTCTGATCTAAATTCAGCTGTTCATATTAATATTAATGGTCACTACTTGGGGTACTTTGAGTTTGAAACCACATTAAGGCCTGGATTAAAGGAGCTTTTTAATTCTCTCCAAAACTATAAACTCCATATCATTTCTGGTGATCACGCTGGAGATGATGATATTTTAGAAAAATTATCACCTGAGCATTTGATTCGAAAGTACAATATGAAACCTGATGAAAAGGCTAACTATATTGAAAAGATTAAGCATACAGATAAAAATGCAAAAATTCTTATGATTGGAGATGGACTTAATGATGGCCCAGCTTTCATGGCAAGTGATTTTTCGATTGCAATCTGTAATCAGAAAAATCAGTATTTCCCCTCCAGTGATGCGATGTTAGAAGCAAACTCTTTTCATGAGATAAACCAATTTCTCCTATTTGCTAAACGAGCAATGAAATTAGTAAAATTGAACTTTTTTATCTCTTTTGTATATAACTTTTTTGGACTTAGTTTTGCGTGTTTAGGACTCCTATCCCCTTTGATCTCTGCTATCTTTATGCCTGTGAGTTCGTTAACAGTAATTTTTATTAGTCAGTTTGGCATCTTTCTTTTAAGTAAACAGTCCTTAAGGAATTTAAAATTTATGAATAATGAGTTACATTTTAAAGTAAAGAATCTTAAAAATAATGTTTTTTTGAATAAGGTTTTGTAATGGAAGTCATACTTTTTCTAATTATTATAAGCATCCTCATTTCAGGTTCATTTTTAATTGTATTTTTTTATATGCTAAAACGAGGTCAGTTTCGTGATTTTAAAACACCGGCTGTACGCATACTTTTAGAAGATGATAATGAAACAAAAACTAACAACAAAGGAAATCAAAATGGCTAATTTCTTGTGGGTACTTTTTGGAATTATAATAATTGCAATCTCTTTAGGCACCATTAGCCTCAAGAATCAGTTCATTAAAGAATTAAATAGAGAACCTTATGTGAGTGACAGTGCCGCGGCTGCCCCAACTGTTAGCACTGACACTGCCCCAGCCGCCGCAACTGTTAGTACTGATGCTGCCACGGCCGTTACAACGAATTCATTAGCGAAACCAGCAAGCTACGCAACCTGTGCAGCTTGTCACGGTCAGAATGCTGAAGGAATGAAGCCAATGAATGCTCCGGCACTTGCTGGGCAGTCCGATTGGTATATTAGTACACAATTACACCATTTTAAGAAAGGTATTCGCGGTAAAGCGCCCGGCGATATTACTGGTATGCAGATGCAAGGCATGTCGGTGATGCTCACTGACGAACAAATTAAAGAGTTAAGTGGCTATTTATCCTCTTTACCGGCCACTAAGGTTACAAAGACAGTAGAAGGAGACATTGAAAAGGGTAAAACTTTATATCAAAACTGTTTGGCTTGTCATGGTGCAGATGGTGCAGGTATGGTTGCTTTAAAATCACCGGCATTGACAGGTCAGCATGATTGGTACATTGAAAACCAATTGCTTGGTTTTAAAAAAGAATACCGCGGTTATCATGAAGAGGATATACAAGGAAAAATTATGCAGGGTTCTGCAAAAATGTTTATTCAAACAGACCAAGATGCAAAAGACCTAGCTGCTTATATTATGACTCTTAATGAAAAATAATAGAATACTTTTTAAATCATAGATGGTGCTGTATCGATGCTGATCACCTGATCATATTAAATAGTAAGTTTTAAGTCTGACTTGAAAATATTATGAGCTTTACATCACGCAATTTCTAAATTAAATTTAAGAAATTAATTAACTCTTATATTCTTTTTATATGTAATGTTAATAAGTTGTTTGATTAGATGCTGCAGGCATTTTGGCGAAGATCAATAAAGATTTGAAAAATACAAATTTAATTTAATGTTATATTTCTTTACCTTTGCGAATTTTAGCCAGTAGTTTTTCGATTTCTTTGGCCTGTATAGGTTTACTCATATACATGTTCATACCACTTTGTAGGCATTTTATTTTATCTTCTTCCATTACATTTGCTGTGAGCGCAATAATTGGGACCTCATTGGTATTCTTTTGCTTTCGAAGCTGCGCTGTGGTTTCATAGCCATCCATCTTTGGCATTTGTAAATCCATGAAAATAACATCAAAGCTTTCACTCTCGCAGATTTGTAAAGCTTCTTCACCATTGGTTGCTAAGTTTACTTCGCAGTTAAGCTTGTTTAATAGTCGATGCAAGACGATTTGATTGATTTCGTTATCTTCAACAATCAGTACCTTTAAGGATATTTTCTCAGTGGCTGAATTGACAAACTGCGTTTTCTTTAATTGTAGAGTGGGAGATTCCTTTTTTAATGGAAGCTCAACATAAAAGGTGGTGCCAACTTCTTTGGTACTTTCTAGGCTAATTTGTCCTTTCATTAGAGTTACGAGGCTTTTAGTGATTGCCAGTCCTAGTCCTGTACCCCCATAACGCCTTTTCGTTGAGCTGTCGGCTTGTGAAAACTTACTAAATAAGTTTTTTTGCTCTTCTTCTGAAAGTCCGATACCATCATCTTTGATTTTAAGGTTTAAGACTTTTTCTTTGTCGTTGCCAGTGCGATAGTCAACTTCCATGTATACTTCACCCTTTGAAGTAAATTTAACTGCATTGTTCAAAAGGTTATGTAGAATTTGTTTAATTTTTTCTGAGTCCCCAAATATGTATTCAGGCACATTATCTGAAATACTGAGATTAAACTCCAATCCTTTTTCCAATGCAGAAACACGGTGAAAGTGAACTGCTTCATTAATCGCTTTTCGTACTTCAAAAACATGCTTGTCCAGACTTAGTTTACCAGCCTCAATTTCAGAAAAGTCTAAGATGTCATTCACAATGCTTAATAGTGTTTTTCCTGAGATAGATATATTATCTAAGCATTCTTTTTGTTGTGAAGTAAGTTTTGTCGTTGCCATTAATTGTGCCATTCCAAGAACTCCATTCAGTGGCGTCCGAATCTCGTGACTCATCACTGCTAAAAAATCACTTTTTGCTTGAGCACTTTTTTCGGCTGCTTGACGAGCTTCCTCTAAAGATGCTTGAATTTGCTTACGCTCTTTAATCTCTTTGGCTAATCGATGATTCCAGGATGAGATAAACAAAATAATAAAAAGCAGAACAGAGACTAATAAAGAGATCTCTTTCCAATAATTTTTCCATGGGGATGAATCTTGCACATGGAAGTTTAGCCACTTATACTCCATACTAGATCGATCAATTGGATTAAAGCTTTTTGAAAAACGATTCATCAAAATGAGCATTTCTGGCCAATCTTTTCGAACTGCGAAACAGACTTCAAGGCGAGTCTTTGTATCATTGGCAACGTGAATATCTTGAATCGAATTCTTTCTTATATAATAGGTTGTACTATATAAGTCGTTGATCAGTGCATAAACTTTCTTATTTTGAAGTGCACTAATTGCAGCATCTAAGTTTTTATAATGCTTAACTTTGATAAAAGGCCAGCGTTGACGAACAACTTGTTCAACCTCACTCCCTTTTATAACAGCAACCTTCTTCTGTTCTAGAAAATTCATATTGGGAATCACCCCGGATTCTTCATCAGTAAAGACGCTTATGGGAATTTCCATATATGGTTCCGAAAAACTGAGGTATTTTTCCCGTTCCTGCGTTCGGATTAGTGACGTGTATATGTCAACCGAACCTTTGTTTACTTGAGAAGCAATTTCAGATGGGTCATCAAATTCAACCAAACGCGTTTTTACCTTCATTGCTTGTTCAAGTTCTTTGATATATTCAGAGCTGATACCCTGTATCTTTTGTTGTGCATCTAAAAATTCAATAGGTGCCCAATCAGGATGAACCCCTACATCTAATGTACCCATTGAGGCTAGCCATGAACTTTCGATTTCAGAAATTTTGAACTCTTCGGCAAAGTTACTTGGAATTGAAACAAGCCACTTCCCACGAATTTGTGCTTCTTCTGTAGGTGTAATTGAATTTATTGCCTTTTGAATTGCAGAAGCCAAGAGGGGCCAATCATTGCGTGTGCCAAAGTGAAACTGGCTATACTTACTGAAACGTTTATCATTGAATTCAGATGCTATTTTTAGGTTTGGTATTTCGTGTTTACGAATATTATAGGACAAGAGACTTACACTGTCTATATAGGCATCTACCTTTCCTATACTGAGCATTAATAGTCCTTCTAAAGGCGAATTCACCATTAATGGGATAGCGGACGGTACTTGTTCAATAAAAGCATCTGTCATTGCATAGCCTTTAACTAAAGCGACTCGTTTTTCACTCAAACCTTGTAAGTTCGTTATAGTTAAGTTACTCTGTTGAGTAATGATTACTTGTGGAATTTTTAAGTAGGGCTCCGAAAAAGTAAAATATTCTTCTCTTTCTTTTGTTTGCCAAATCGTTGGAAATACATCGATCTGTCTTTTTAAGCCAAGACCATAGAGTTCATTCCATGAATAGCCATTTATAAATTCAATTTCAATATCTAGTTTTTGAGCAATAAGCTTTACATATTCAGTGACGAGCCCTTTAGGCTCACCATTTTCACTGTAGTCAAAGGGGGGCCAGTCATCTTCATTAGCGAAGCGAATAGTAGGAGCTTGAGCGAGCCAGACTTTCTCTTCTTCTGTAAGATTTAACTCTTCAGCATGGGCCTGATTGAGTACTATAGTTGTAATTGCCAATAAAAGGTAGATGATACGGATCATGATGGCTCTTAATTAAATTTTAATGCACCTAATTTCCTATAAAACCTAATTATAAACTTCCTTATATATTAATAAGATCGTAAATCTTGCTATTGTCAAGTATAAAAGAATGCCTCATTATTCCAACACAGAGGCTTTTGGAGTGTTAGTGAGATTCATTAGAAAGTAATATTAACAGATACTGTTGCACGGTCTTTATAAAGACTATCTTCTTCATTGGTCAAAGGGATCTCATAGCCCACTGAGGCTTGGATCTTCGGTGTGATAAAGTAAGATGCCGTAATTGCGCTACTTACAAAATCTTTATTTTCTTAAGCATACTTTGAGCCCACATTGAAGTAGACAATGTCATCAAATACGATGAGCTCTTGAATTGGCACTTGGTCTCCGAAGTCTGCATCGCCACTACCTACTTTTAAAATTTGGCTCCAGTTTAGCTCTGCAGATAAAGCAAACCTCCTTGTAAATTTATGCGCAGCCATCAAACTAACGTAAGATGCGGTTTATTCTTCACTCTTATTAATAGGTAAAACCAATCCACCTAGCACATTGAATGTATTATTCTCTGTATTTCGTGTAAAAATTAATGCTAGGCTAATTTTGATCACCATGTACAAAACGCCATTTGACTCCAAAACCTAAATCTCCAAATCCGTCTTCATCTTCCAATGTACGATCTGCATCAATATCAATATAACCATCTTTATTGGCGACAAGTGAAATATTTTCTGTAATAGCGTATTCAATTTGAAGAGCAATAACAGTTGCGCTTCCACCAACAGTAACTGAACCACCATTAATATTTACCTTATCAGGGAAATTATGATGTATGTAAATAGGAGTCAGTCGAGTTGTAGGAATCGCAATATCATTATAGATGGGGTTTGAGATAGGCATCACCACTGGAGAGGTCTCTTTATTAGCTTTTGAAGATTGGACAGCATCTAACTTTTGAGCGTGACTACTGCTTACCATACTTCCCAAAAATATACCTAGACAGATTGATTTTAAAGCTTTCACGAACTTTTTCCAAGTATTATTCGAACGATGGATGACCTATAGAGGGAAATATGCGCCATATTGTATACCAACTCTAATGTGCTTATTATCAATGGTTTATGCATATGTGCTTACATGCCAATTAGTTGAGCAAATAAAAAAGGCTATCCGAAACCGGATAGCCTTATAAGAGAATAGAAATTTTTATAGTACAAATTTCACACAATCAAGTGCATTAAAATCTTCAGTAATTTTTTCAAGTTCCTCTAGGTTATTATAAGTAATAGAAATGTGGTAAGAGATATATTTACCTTTTGTCTCTCCTTTTTGAATTGTAGTCTCTTTTTCATGAGTTTGAAGAAGTTTTTGGAGATCAGATTCTGTGTGGTCTAAGTCAAAAGCTACAATACGAAGCGTATCATCTACCGGAAATTTAATATCTTTCGCATCATAGTCGTTCAAATCTGGCATACAAACCTCCTCTTATTTTGAAGCGTTGATTGTTGGTGTGCTGCCTATTAAGTCGACAAGGGTATATGTATTCAACTCATCTAAAAATGCTTGACGCGCAGAATAAAAAACACGTTTTAGACTACATTTTCGAGAAATAAGGCATCCGGCATCTTTCGAGTCAAAGCAGCCTACAATATCCATTGTTGGTTCAACACTTGCTAAAAAATCACCTAGTTTAATCTCTTCTGGTTTTTTATTCAATTTAATTCCACCACCATAACGTCCACGGCGTACTTCAATATAGTCTAAATGACCGAGAGTATTGACTACCTTGGTTAAATGATTTTTAGAAATTTCAAAAAATTCACTGATCTCTTTTGTTTGTATTAGCTCGCCTGGGCGATCTGCTAAATACATTAATACACGGTAAGAATAATCAGCATTTAAAGTTAATTGCATGTCTATTCAATTCTTTCTTGGTTAAACATATCTTTTTAATCTTACTTTAATTTATCTGAAATTACCAAAATTCCAAGTTGGGTTACTAGTTTGCTCTAAGTTCAGGGCTAAAGTATACAGAAGTAAATATCTCAAATAATCTAGTTAAATGGACCCTCACAAAATGAATGAAGCGGATGCCTTATCCCGAATCGAAGAATTAAGTAAAATTTTACACTATCATAACCACTTGTACTATAACGAATCTCGGTCTGATATCTCAGACTTTGAGTATGATCGTTTATTCAATGAGCTTTTACAACTTGAAGAGGGCTTCCCAAAATTAAAATTAGCTAATAGTCCTACGGATCGCGTAGGGGGAGATGTCATATCTGAATTTACAAATCGCGCACATACGGTTCCGATGTTGAGTTTAGATAATACTTATTCATTTGACGAATTACGTGATTTTCATAAACGAATTGTCAAACTTTTAGGTCATGATCAAGTTCGTTATATTGTGGAACCCAAAATTGATGGCATTTCCATGTCAATTCGTTACGAACAAGGTCAGTTTGCTTATGCCTTAACACGTGGTAATGGCGAGGCTGGTGATGATGTCTCTCATAATGTTAGGACGATCGCACGTGTTCCACTTGTTTTACAAGGAGATCCCCCTGAAGTCTGGGAAGCACGTGGAGAGGTTTTTATTTCCAAAGATCAGTTTATCAAAATCAATGAACAGCGTTTAGCAGATGGTGAAAACCTCTTTGCTAATGCACGAAATGCTTGTTCAGGTACCTTAAAACAATTGGATAGCAAAATTGCAGCCGAGCGAAAAATGGATATATATTTTTATGCTATTGGCTCGGTAGAAGGCTACCGATTAAGTTCCCATTCACAAATGCTGGAAAAATCAAGGGCCTTAGGTTTGGCTACGACTCCCTTCATTAGAGAATGTGAAAACCTAGATACTGTTCTTGCAGCCATTAATGAGCTTGATGAGAAAAAAGATGAACTACCCTTTGAGATAGATGGTGCCGTCATCAAAGTCGATTCTTTTTCCTTGCAGCAGGAGCTTGGGTTTACAAGTCGTGCTCCTCGTTGGGCTATTGCTTATAAATATGCCGCAGAAAAAGCGCAGACACGTTTGAATGATGTGACGATTCAAATTGGCCGTACTGGTGTTTTAACACCTGTAGCAGAGTTGGAGACCGTCCAGCTTTCAGGAACGCAAGTAAGCCGTGCTACCCTGCATAACTTTCGTGAAGTACAACGCAAGGATATTCGCATTGGTGACCTTGTTGAGATTGAGAAGGCTGGTGAGATCATACCTGCAGTATTACGACCCATTGTTGATCAACGAACAGGTACAGAAAGATTTATTGTTAAACCAAAGTGCTGTCCATCATGTGAAGCAGAGGTTGAAGAAAATGAAGAAGAAGTTGCAATTCGTTGTCCTAATTTCTATTGTCCTGAGCAAGTGAAGTTTCGTTTGACTCATTTTGTGAGCCGTCCATGTATGGATATTCAGAGTTTAGGTGAGGCAAATATTCAAACGCTCATTAAACTAAACCTCGTTAAAGAACCTGCAGATTTATTTTTATTGGATGAGCAAGCCTTCAAATTAATTGCTTCTCAAGAAGGGCAAGGAGAGCGAAGTGCAGCAAAGATTAAGGACGGTTTAGAGGCAGCCAAGGCAAATCCACCATGGCGTTTATTGCATGGACTTGGGATTCGTATGGTTGGTAAACGTTCTGCACAACGTTTATTGGATGCTCTTGGGTCCATTCCAAATATAGCAAAAGCTACTGCTGATGAGTTAGTGGCTATTCAAGACATTGGAGATAAAGTTGCATCTGAAATTATTCAATATTTTAGCGAAGAAGAAAACCAAAGACAATTAACCATTTTCGCGGATTCCGGTTGTACACTCGAAGCAGAAGTAAAAGAATCAGTCGTGGATCATTTCTTTTCTGGTAAGACGATCGTTTTGACGGGAACGCTTCATGAAATGACTCGTCAGGAGGCTTCTGAAAAATTACAGGCACTTGGTGCATCAATAAGTGGCAGCGTTAGTAAGAAGACAGATTTATTGATCGCTGGAGAAAAAGCTGGGTCAAAAATGAAAAAAGCACAGTCTCTTGGGGTTGCGATCATGGATGAGGCAGGAATGCTTGCGCATTTTTCCGGAGCTTCTGAAGCGGAAGAAGAAGCCGTAAACGAGGCAATTGAAGATCAATCTCACTTTGGTGAACTATTTCAGCAATAGTATGGTAGAATATCAACGTACATTTCCTTATAATATGAAGCACTTTCCCTATCAGCCTGCCACAATGCTTGCCCCTATGGAAGGCTTTAGCAATGCTGCCTTAAGGCAGGCAATTGCACATTGTGGAAAACCGGGTGTTCTCTGTACTGAATTCATTCGTGTTAATCAAAGTAAAATCACACCTCGCATGATGAAAAAGCATGTGATCAAGGTTCCTGGTATTCCGCTTAGCGTTCAAGTTATGGGAAATGTCGCAGAATTGATGGCTGATTCAGCTGGTGCCTTAGTTGATGCTGGTGCCGATATCGTGGATGTAAACTTAGGTTGCCCAACTCAGCGGGCTGCCAAAGCGAATGTTGGAGCTGCACTTCTTAAAGACCCTAAGCGCTTATATAAAATTCTCTCGGATATGAGAAAACAAATACCTGAAACGACTTGGTTCTCGGCAAAAATCCGAGCTGGTTTTGAGGAGTCTGACCATGTTTTGACAATTGCCAAGGCTGTTGAAGCGGCTGGTTGTGACTTTATTATTGTACATCCGCGCCGAGGTAAAGACGTATATCAGGGAAAAGCTGACTGGCGAATTATAGCTTTAATCAAGCAAACCGTTAACATTCCTGTTGTTGCGAATGGTGATGTATTTTATCCCAAAGATGTAGTTGCGATTCGTGAAACAACTCAAGCAGATGCAGTTATGATTGGTCGAGGTGCACTG
The DNA here is from genome assembly GCA_022447755.1 of Lentisphaeria bacterium. Taxonomy (GTDB): domain Bacteria; phylum Verrucomicrobiota; class Lentisphaeria; order JABSQK01; family JABSQK01; genus JAKVBE01. The sequence continues at coordinate 64,750 of JAKVBE010000002.1, forward strand.
CGGAACCCCTGGATATTCAGACAAATTAATGAAATGGATGCCGGTGAAAATATGTTTAGGCCAGAGCCAATGGAAATATTTGAATGGATGATTGAATATTTTGAAAGTTTATCGGTCTTTCTAGAAACTAAGCCGGATCGTATTTTACCTAAGTTTAAAGAACTCAGCCGGCATATGTTTCGTTTGATTCGTGATCCAAAAGACTTTATGAAAACTTCACTTCGCACCCAAACAAATGATGATTTTATCGCTGATATTCGTAAAGGATTTGAGCAGATACAGTCAGAAGAATTGTGTTTCTTTTAGTTTATTAATAGCCTTCGGCTTTACTAATAAACACCCAGTAGAGAGCAATAATTGTATCAATCACTCCGAAAGCACATTGTACAATACCAAGAAAAGCTGGAATAGGTCCATCTTCTGATTGCCTCACTATAATATATATACCTAGTACTAAGCAAAAATGGACTTGACTGCATAGCTAGAGTAAAGATAAGCTTTTGCGGCATATTTTCCTCCTTGTCTTATAAATTTATAATTAGTATAAATTTTTCTATCAAAACATTTCAATTTTTACGAAAAGAATATTTGTTCCTAATCAAATATATATTACAATGATATTGTTGTTTTAATTCTTAATTGAGGAATTTATTTTGATATATGATAAACAGTTATGGGATGAGCGTGCAGACTCTATAGAAGAGTATGAAAATAAGGTCCCACATAATGTTTTAGTATCTGTAATGCTACAGACATATAATCATGAAAAATTTATAGAAGAATCCATTGAGTCTGTCCTTGAACAGGAAACTAATTTTGACTTTGAAATTTTAATTGGTGATGATGAATCAACAGATAAGACTCGAGAAATTTGTATTAAATATGCTAAGAAATACCCATCTAAAATTCGTTTATTTCTCCAAAAGTCTGCTTATAAAGTGATTGTAAACGATAAGCCAACAGGGATTTTTAACTCTTATGTTCTAAGGCATCATGCCAGGGGAAAATTTTATGCGCAAATTGAGGGTGATGATTGTTGGGGAGATCCAAATAAGTTACAAATCCAGTATGACTTTTTGTCTACCAATAAAGAGTATAGTGTATGCTTCCATGATGCGATCAGGGTTGATGTAAATGGAAACTTTGATTCATCGAACCCTGAATTTGTTGGGATTCAAGAAGATTTATCATGTCAAGATTTAATGAAAGGACAACGTATAGTTGTGAATTCATTTATGTATCATGCGAACACTGAAAGACCATCCGAGTATTACCAAGTGATTGCAGGAGATTTCTTTCTGTCTTCGATATTAGGACAGAAAGGAAAAGGTAAATATCTAGGGGATAAAATTAAACCATTGCATTACCGCATTCATGAGGGAGGTATTTGGTCTATGCAATCAAAACTGGAACAAATGCGAATGGAAACAACCACGCTATATAAAATGATGCACTATTATTCACAAACTGAATTTAAGGAAAATTACCATTATCTTATTAAACGTAATATTAAAAGAACAAGAAGGTATATATTTACTGCCGCTAGAAGTCAAGATTTAAAACATTTTACGGTTGCTAAATCTTATATTATTCGTTTAACTAAGTATTCTTCAATTTGGCCGATCTTCTTTTTTATAATAAAGGCATATATATTAAAATATAGATTTATGATTAAATCAATCCTAAAAGAATTATCATAAGTTTTTTACAGGCCTTCGAAAAACAGAATAAAAGATAGATGATATATTAAAGGAATTGTTTTGTTTCAATTTATCAAAAAGTGGGGGGTATCAGAAGAAGAAATAAGTTCACCTTTTCCATCTGATCCATTAGAAGAAACTTATGATGATATATATTATCGCGGTATCGATATATATTCATCCCCCGAAAATATTTTTCTTTGGTTATGCCAAATGCGTGTAGCTCCATATAGCTATGATTGGATTGATAACTTAGGCCGTAAAAGTCCTCAAATAATTATTGAGGGTCTTGATCGGTTGAAAATTGACCAAAAAATGATGTTCATATTTAATATAAAGTCATTTCAAAAAAATAGCTATATTACGATTCATTCATCCAGTTTTATGTCAAAGTATATTTGCGAATCTTTACTCTGTTATAAAATTGAAAAGAAACAAGGTGGTAAGTGTCGTTTACTGGTTAAGATGTGTGTAAAGTTTCCTTTTAAGTGGCAAGCATATTTGTTTAATACACCTTTGGCATTTGGTGATTTAATTATGATGCGTAAGCAACTATTAAACTTTAAACGCTTATCCGAAAGAGACAAAATATCATAATTTATACATAGATATACGTGATGGGGAGTAGATTCTTTTATGCTCATCAAGAATCAAGTCGTCATTCCTAGTTTGTATAAATCGTAAGCCTTATCAAGAAACGATTTGTCGCTTCCGATAGTTAAATTTCTACTCATTTTTACAAAATATTTTCTATATTATTTAAACCGTAAACATCTGGCTAAAGCAATATATAAAGTAGGGCAAAGGTATAATAAAATAAGCTCGATCTATATATTTCACTATATAGATCGAGCTTTTATGGAGTGAGAGAAAACGTTTAAATATATTTTGCTCTAATAATTTTAGCATCTGTTATCGCTGATGTTCTGTAACGAGATTTATATTGGCGCATGGCTAATTTTAATTTTTCCCCAGGGTATACAATATAGCTTTTGTAATTGGTGTAAGTACGTCCTTTAAAGTGGCTTGTATACTTAACTGTTAATTGTATATCACGTCGGTGGCTTTTGTTTTTAGCTGTCCACCATTCTTGACGTTCACCATAAACATGTTGCTTATAGGTATTCAATTCAATTTTACGTGATGCCGATATTACATGAAAACGTCTTTGCTGAGTTTGACTTCTTGTATGACATGCCCTTTCTATTCCGGCTTTAACATGCGTTACTTTGGGTTTAGTTCCCCAACTAAAATTAAATGAGTATCCAGCATAAGTAGGTGCAGTAAAAATAAACGCGAATATTGCCGCAGTGATTGTTGTTTTCATTTTCTTCTCCATTTTTTCATATTTTCTTTTTGTCAACATTTGTTATTCGCAGATTTTAAAAACTTCTCACACCATTTAAATAAAAAAAATGATTATTTTAAAAAAAACGTTTAATAAAGTGTTTTAATAGCTCATATTTTTGATGCATTATATGGTAAAATCAATTTAGCTTTGTGACTTGTAAGGCAATTAAATTGAGGACTTGACAGTCCGATTGTTTAGTTCTTAATTCCATCTTAGAGCTAGCCGTTGTAAAGCTTTTATAGTTTCCATTAGAAATTTTCTAAAGGCTCCATTCGCACATCTCTTTAATTTTTACCCAATTATTATTAGCGGAGAAGTTTATGTCTTTTTGATTATAACCAAGCTTGGTTAATAGACGCCGATACTCACCAAGTTTATATTCGTCTGTCATAAAAAAAATCTATTTGATCGACTGCTTCGTTTCGGTTTGAAAATTCACTTTCTGAAACTAGAGGCTATCCCTATAAAATATAAAATACTAAAATCAAAAATCGAATGCACATAAAGGTTGTTTACAGCCTTTGAATATATATTCACAAAAGACTAAACTTTAAGTCAACAATGAATGTATTATTTTAGGTTTTTATTTTCAATATTGAAGATAACAGAGCCTATATCTACTAGAAGGGTTTTATGCGTTGAGGTCAGCTTCTCCACTTGAGTATACAAGCATTGCTGGTGGCATTCCTTCAAGCATTTTACTCGTCCCTTCATGAAACTTTTCTTCGATTTCTTCATTCGGTGGGGTGAGTCCCAGCATCACTAAATCGGCATCCGATGAGTGGGATCTTAAAATCTCTGCAAATGGAGCCGTGGAGATTGGAGTTGTGATTATAGCATTCATGCGGGCTAAGCTAATAATCTGTTGCAGCTCTTTATTGGCCTCTTGCATATCAGCTTGATCATTTAATAAACGTAAAACACGAATGCGTGCATTTTTCCATTCCTGATTTGCCAAAATCAAATATGCTAAAATCATCATCAGTGAACCATTTTGTTGACCACGCCACCAGATATCAATACGTTTTGGATTTCTGATTATTGAAGTATCCCCAGTCAAGACGATGATACTTTTTTCTAATTGCTGAATGGTTCTTAAATGTTTGTAATATTCACGGATTCGACTTGTTTTAGGGTTCCATCCCATCAATATAATATTAGGCTTGATTGGGCCAATGGAGTATGATTGTAAGAAAAGAGGGAGGTCATCGTCAAAGTTACGCATGACAATTGCTTCTGAAAAAATATTTAAATTATTTTCTGTTGTAAATTGTTGTAGTCTTCGGGATTCTTCACGACGCTTTTCTGCAAGTTCTTGCAAATCACCAATCATAATATAAACCAATGAGACAATGCCAGAATCTTTACCTAGCCAACGAGCAAAGCCAACCATGTTTATACGGCTGTATGGATTCGCTGAAAAAACTAATATGGTTGGGCGCCAATTCTTGGGATCTGCTGGCATATTATTTAATTTGATTAAATTGTTACTTACTCGAGAGTATACAAAACCTCGGCGTGCATCACCATAACTAGCACGAAGTTTACTATTACGAACCACATAAAACAGTGCACAGATAAATAGTAAGGCACACAATGCCGCAATAGCATTAATCATGAAAGCAGTAAAGATACATGCAACTGTACCGATTAGTGCAGTCAACCAACTGAAATACTTGAATCTAGGTCTAAAGGATGGGTTTGCTCCAGAGGATTCAACAAAGGCAGCAAGATTTGTCATACCATATGTATATAGGAAAACCATACTGACGATCTCTGCGACTACATTTAATCCTGCATTACCAATAGAGCCTGCAAGTGTAAGAGTGATAAAACCTATTAAGAAAGTGAAGACTAAGGCGCGTCGTGGTTCGTTATTTTTTGCAGTGCCTTTTGCAAAAGGAGTCAAAATTCGTAATGCTTGGTCTTTCCCAACTGCTTGCAGAACTCGGGGTGCCCCCAGATTACTTCCAATTGCACTAGATAAAGTCGCACAAAATACACCCGCTGTAATTAACCAGCCTAATCCAAAAATTGAAAATTGAATAAGTGAAAGGTATGGTTTTTCAATAAGCATCTGAGAACTTGTCATGCCCCCACACAGAATGATCTGAATGCCGTATACCACATAACATACAATAATGGCGGCTAAGGTCCCAAAAGGAATGGATTTACTTGGATCCTTCAAATCCCCGCTTAAGTTGACACCTGCCATAATTCCCGTTACAGCGGGGAAGTAAATCGCAAACATTGTCCAAACCGTTTCCTTGCCACTATAATTGGGATTTAGGTTATTATTAAAGTTTTCGATATCAAAGTTGATAGCAGCACCTGCTAAAAAACAAAGAATAGACATAGCCAGAAGTGCAAAGATACCATATTGAAGTTTAACAATCCAATCTACACCATACCAAACCATCACAAATAGCCCGACTAAAACTAGAACAGATATCGTGACAAAATGTTCACTTACAGTTGGGAATGCATCAATCACAAAGCCCGTGGATATGAGGGCTTCTACAAAGCCCAATATATAGAAAGGAACCGAAATCGCCTGGGCCAAGAAAAGAGCTATACCAATTGCGGTCCCGAATTCTGGGCCTAGTACTCGTGAAATTAAAAAATAGGCTCCCCCCCCACCAACTTGCGTGTTGGTGGAAATGGCAGAAATACTTAAACCTGTTAAAAAAGTGATTGAGCAACATAGGGTCAAAATTAGTCCAGCATGCATAATCCCCGCTGTACCAATAACATAGTTTGCACGCATAAACATGATCAAACCGAAGATGGTCAAAATGGATGGTGTAAATACCCCGCCAAACGTCGATAATTTTCCTGATGATTCTTCTGTACTCATAATGGGGCATAATCTATCATGGTAGAATCACCTTTTCAACGTCAAATATAAAGTCATGTTTTTGAGCCTAAAATAGACCCAAATAACGCTATTATTCTAATAATGATTTAAGTAACCCATCTAGAAGACCATTATAATAGTCTTCTAGATTTATATTTCTTTGTAAATCTCAATGTCATTCAATTTCCTGAGCCTCTTGATTCAATAGATGTGAAGATTATTGGGGTTTTCTTGAAAGCATACGTTGTTGCCTTTATGGCACAATCCTATTATTTGATCTAGACCGACCCAAAGTCGACTATTACTGACTTTTCTTAGGTTATTTCGCAAAGGACCCCAAATATTTAGGAACCATAATTTATACCAAATAGCTAGCTTAGAATTTCAGATTAATATTCTTGTTAATATTATGTTTAGAGTCATAATTATTTATACTAAGTAAGCTAAATAAATAATGAAGGAGAGATGCATGCGATTATTAATTGCCTGTTTTATTGGCGCAATTCTTATGGCCTTGACAGGGTGTACAACTTGTTGTGAACCTACTAGTAACTCAAAATCATTAACTATTATTGGCGAAGATGCTTATATCAAAGTCTTAGAAACGGATTTCACATTCTGGTCACGTATCGATACGGGAGCAAGAACGACTTCTATTCACACTACAAATATGATAATTGAGAACGAAGACAAAGATAAGAAAAAGAACGTTGGTAAGATGATTACTTTCACTGTTGACAATAAAGATGGGTTGAGCAAAACCTTAACCCTGCCAATTGCTTACGTTCAAGAAGTAAAAAATTCACAGGGTGTTGAATACCGTTATGAAGTTGAACTCACACTTGACTATGAAGGTCATGTTTCAAAAGTAAAAATCAATCTTCGCGACCGTGGACATATGTCTTACCCATTATTGATTGGTCGCAATTGGCTAAAAGGCCATTATTTGGTTGACGTAAGTAAAAGCGTCCAAAAGGAAGAATAAATCTCCTTTATAGATTGACAAAAGCCAAAATACTTTTAACTAATAAAAGGTAGTTCAGTATACTGAACTATCTTTTTTTATTGCGCTACCCAAGGGTAGTATGATACGATTTTTGCTTGTTAACCGGTTCGTATCTGAATTTTAAATTAAGACATACTATTAGGTGTTGATATGAGTTTTTCTGTGAATGTTCCTGTTGCTTTACCACGTGAACCTTATGAAATCAAAATTGGTGATTCCTTCCTTGCCAATCAATCTGTAGATGGCTTACAGGAATTAGTTGAAGGAAATCACTGTATCATTGTATCCGATTCAAATGTTGCTCCTATTTATGCTGAAAAAGTAACAGAACTTTTATTGAAGTCTGGAGCTAATAAAACATCTACTTTGGTTTTTGAGGCAGGGGAACCTTCTAAAAATATTCATACTATGATAGATTTATATGCTGGGGCTGTTCAAGCTGGAGCAGATCGTAAATCATTTGTTGTGGCACTTGGTGGTGGCGTAACGGGCGATATGGCTGGCTTTTTAGCAGCCACTTTTATGCGTGGGGTGGACTATATTCAAATGCCAACCTCACTTGTTGCTCAGGTAGATAGTTCCGTTGGCGGAAAAACCGGTATTGATGTTCCAGAGGGAAAAAACCTTGTAGGCGCATTCAAGCAGCCCAAAATGGTACTTATGGATATGACCATGTTACAAACTCTACCCAAAAGAGAATTAATTTGTGGTTTAGCAGAAGTCATTAAATATGGTTGCATCCTAGATGAGGAATTCCTATGTTTCCTAGAAGAGCAGGGCGAAAAGTTATTAGATTTAGACTTGGAAACTTATGCGCACATTGTCAAACGTAGTTGCGAATTAAAGGCAATGGTTGTTACTGAAGATGAACTCGATTTGTTGGGGCGTCGTGCAATCTTGAACTATGGTCATACTTTTGGGCACGCAATCGAGATGCTTGCAGGGTTTTCAAAGTTAAATCATGGCGAGTCCATTGCGATTGGTATGATGATGGCAGTAGATTTGGAATGTATTCGTAATCCGAGTGCACAAATGGAAGCCCTACGTGACCGTCAAGAAAAACTATTTACTCAGGTTGGTTTACCTACGCGAGTTGAAGGTATGAACCCAGAAGTCATATGTGATTCCATGAAAACAGACAAAAAGTATGAACATGGGAAAGTCCGATTAATTTTACCCGAAAATGCAGGTAAATGTGTATTGGTAAAAGATGTATCACAGGAGTTAATTTTAGAAGCGATTCGGGGCCGCTGTGACGAATAAAGATGCTTATATCCTATTAAATTTATTACCCCAAATTGGCCCCAAGATTGTTGCAACCTTGCTCAATGTATTTGCGCAAGCAAGCGAAATCCTGCAGGCAGATGAAGCTGAACTTGCAAAAATTCCTGGAATTGGTGCAAAGCGTGCATCGATTCTTGCAAACTGGACTCAACATACTGATTTGGATGCGGAGTGGCGAGCTATCGAAGAACATCAATGTATAGTTTTAACCCCAGATGATGATGAGTACCCATTATCAATAAAAGAGTTGGAGCTAGCACCACTTTGTCTCTACGTAAAAGGTAATTTGCAAGTTTTAGAGCAGGTTGATGAGTTTGGTTTATCAATTGTTGGATCTAGACACATTAGTTTGTATGGAGAGCAAGTTTGCCGAAATTTAACCCGTGATGCTACTTACCGAAAGCGAATCATAGTTTCTGGGTTAGCACGGGGTATTGATACGGTTGCACATGAAGAGACAATTGAACATGGTGGTTATACTATTGCGGTCATTGGCAGTGGCTTAGCAAATATTTACCCTAAAGAAAATATTGCTTTAGCAATGAAAATCATTGACCAAGGCGGCGCTATCATTTCAGAACTTCCCATGAGGCAGCGTCCGGACCGTAGAACTTTTCCAATGAGAAATCGAATTATTGCCGCAATTTCACCTGCAACCATAGTTGTAGAAGCAGGTGTAAACAGTGGATCTATTATAACAGCAGAGCGAGCCATAGAATTTAAAAAGGATCTATATGCTGTACCTGGAAGAATCGATACACCACACTCGCAAGGATGTAATGAATTGATTCAAAAAGGAGCAAAATTGCTAATGTCTATTGACGATATCAAAGAATCCGATACGTTTTTACCGGGTTTTGATTTGGCAATTTCAGAAAATGCGTCCACTATTAATGCCAATGAAAAAAATCAGCCAGGTCCAAAAGACCCAATTCAGGCAAGTCTGTTTTCTAAGATCAGAAATGAAGGCGAGTTAAGTTTTGAAAATCTCTCAAAGCATTCACAGTTAACTGTTTCTGACTTACTGACAATTTTAATGGATATGGAACTGGAAGGGTATATTAAGCAGTTACCCGGGCAACGTTTTGCCATACTAAGTGAATAAATAAAGGTACAAAGATGAGTAAAAATCTGGTTATTGTAGAGTCACCTCAAAAAGCGAAGACGATTACTAAAATTTTAGGTAAAGACTATAAGGTCATGGCGTCTATGGGGCATATCCGTGACTTACCAGAAAGTGGACTAGGTGTTGATGTAGAGAAAAATTTTGCACCTAAATATAAAGTGAGTGCAGGTAAGAAAAAAGTAATTGATGATTTAGTCAAAGAAACCAAAGATGCTGAAAATATCTTTCTTGCTCCCGACCCCGACCGCGAAGGAGAGGCAATTGCATGGCACTTATATGAAGTCTTACGAAAAAAAGTAAAAGATGCAAATTTTCAACGTGTTACTTTTCATGAAATCACCAAGCCAGCTGTTCAGCACTCATTTGACCACCCATCGGAAATTGATATGAACCGTGTGAATGCCCAGCAGGCACGCCGTGTTCTGGACCGTTTGGTAGGTTACCAAGTGAGCCCATTGCTTTGGCGGAAAGTCAAACGTGGCCGCTCAGCAGGAAGGGTTCAGACTGTTGCACTCCGTATGATTTGTGAACGCGAAAAAGAAATCATGGATTTCGTTCCTGAAGAATATTGGAATTTAGCCGGTATTTTTAATTTTAATAATGAAATTTTTAGTGCAAAGTTAGCAAAGATTGCTGGCGATAATGTAAAGATATCTTCCCAAACTGTTGCTGAAGATACCGTGGAAGATATCAAGCAAGGTGCCTATGCGGTAAGCAGTGTAAAAACGGTGCCGCGCAAACGTAACCCGAAGCCTCCTTTTGTTACATCCACTTTACAGCAGGCTGCAAGTTCAAATTTACGTATGAGCCCATCTCAAACTATGCGGATTGCGCAGCAATTATATGAAGGTGCGGACGGTGCCGTTGGCGAAGCCGGTTTGATTACCTACATGCGGACGGATTCGGTAAATGTTTCCGAAGTTGCACAAAATGCTGCCAGAGATTTTATTACGAGTCAGTACGGTGCAGACTATTATCCGCCAAAGCCAAATAGGTATAAATCAAAGGGTGCTGCACAGGAAGCGCATGAGGCGATACGACCTACCGATGTTACCTTCACTCCTGCAATGGCAAAATCCAAACTGGATGATCAACAAGCACGTCTATATACATTGATTTGGAATCGTTTTATGGCGAGTCAAATGGCTCCAGCACGCTTAAGCCAGCATACCGTTGAAATTGAGAATTCTTCGGGTTCAACCAAACAAGATTATCTTTTCCGTGTAACATCTACGAAGACTGTTTTTCCTGGTTACATGCGTGTTTATAATTTAGAAGACGCTGCAGAAGACAAAACGGAAGAAGAAGAAAATAAAATTCCAGACTTAAAAGAACGTGATGGCCTAGATTTGACAGATGTGACTGCAGATCAAAAGTTTACAGAACCACCCTATCGCTTTTCTGAAGCTACCCTGATTCGTGAGCTTGATAAGTTTGGTGTAGGACGTCCGTCAACTTATGCAACCATTGTCAATACGATTCAGCAACGTGAATATGTTTCGAAAGATAAAGGTAAGTTAGTCCCCTCTAACCTTGGCTTTTCTGTTTATCAATACTTAGTAGATAATATTCCCAACCTCTTTGAAATTAATTTTACAGCTCAAATGGAAGAAAAATTGGATGATGTTGAGGATGGAAAGTTAGATTGGGAAGAGATGATGACCCGCTTCTATGAGAAATTTCATCTTTGGGTAGAAGAGGCACAAACTAAGACAAATGTTCCAGAGGAAAGTATTGTGCGTGGTGTATGGGAATCTCTTAATAAAACTGATATTCCTTGGTCAGAACCTGAAAAAGTAGGACGTAAAACTTACGATGATTCAAAGTTTTATCACTCTTTACTAGAACAAATGGATGAAGGTAAACCACTTTCAGATAATCAGTGGACTGCACTTTTAGCACTTGTTGTTAAGTATCGTGAAAAAGTAGACAACTTGGACGGCTTAATTGAAAAATATGAACTTAAAGATACAATTCAACCTATTTTAGCGAAAGCACAAGAGGAAGAAAACTATGAGCCAGACGATACAGCGGTAACGCTTTGTGCATTGATGGAACAGGTTCAAGAATGGGAAGTACCTGCTGATAAAAAAGCACGAAATGATAAAGAGTTTTATGAGTCTATCAAGCGTCAGGCAATGAAAAAACCATTGACTGAAAGACAAATTGGTGCATTGAAAACAATTCTACAGAAGTATTCAGATCAAATTCCTCAATATAAAGATGTACAAGAGGAATATGGCTTACTTCCCTTAATGGATAGTGATGCTAAAAGCAAGTTAGCCGAAATGGTTAAAATGTTAGGTGAAATAACCAAGTGGGCAGAACCTACCAAACGTGGCCGAAGAACTTATTCTGACGAGAGTTTTGCAGAGTCTTTAAGCTCACAGTTCCAAAGTAAAGGTATTCTTTCTGATAAACAAACGGCTGCAATGGCCAAAATTATCAATAAATATCCAGATCAGATTGAGAACTTTGAGGAACGGAAAGCCGGAAATTCTTTACTTACAGTAGTTGAAGCAGAAAAGACAAAACCTGTAGAAACTGGTATCACATGTCCAGAGTGTAATAAATCTCAAATTGTTGAGCGTAAAGCACGTCGTGGTGGTTCCGTTTTCTATGGTTGTTCGGCATATCCCAAATGTAAATATACTGCAAAAAGTCTAGAAGAAGTTAAGGCTAAAGTTGCAGAAGCAAATTCCTAAATTATAGGTAACTTCGTGATCCCAATTTCTAACAATGTACAGATCCAGGATCACGAAGTTGTTTTGCAAGCAATCAAGTCCAGCGGTCCAGGTGGACAGAATGTCAATAAGGTTGCTACCGCAATTCACCTGCATTTTGATTTTAAGCGCTCTTCCTTACCCAACTTTTATAAGAACCGACTGATGATATACAAAGACCATCATATCACTCAAGATGGCTGTATTGTGATTAAAGTACAAAAACACCGTACTCAGGAGGCCAACCGTGAAGAAGCGATTCAAATGTTGGTAGCTATTATACGAAAGGCAATCATTGTCCCTAAAAAGCGTAAGGCGACCAAGCCTTCAAAGTCTTCCCAAAGAAAGCGTTTAGATAAAAAAACAAAACATAGTAAGTTAAAAGCTAGTCGCAACAAACGTATTGATTATTAAGCAAATCTGTTATCCCAAAAGGGGCAAAGTTGAACTGGCTTTAGTCCATCGCTGAAACACAAATTATATGAGCGTTAGGAGTCGCATTATCTTTTTCCTAAGATGTCTTCAATCATCTTTAAGGATGACATCAATCTTATCTAGCTCTTCAGAACTAAATTCAGGCGCTTGGAGGATCTTTAAGTTATCTTCAATTTGACTTACACGGCTTGCACCAATAAGAACCGAAGTGATTAACTTGTCGCGTCCTGCCCAGGATAGAGCAAGTTGTGCCAATGTTTGGCCCCGAGATTTTGCTATTTGGTTAAGTTTTTGTAGTTTTTGTACAAGTTTTGGTGTAATTTGATCCTTTTTCAAGAAGCTATAATCTTTACTTGCTCGAGATCCCTCTGGTATTCCATCCAAGTAGCGAGGTGTTAACAAGCCCTGAGCTAATGGACAGAAGACAATCATTCCTAGTCCATGTTTTTTGCATGTTTGCATTAAGCCGTTTTCAATGAATCGGCTCATCATGTTGTAATAGGGTTGGTGAATTGTAATAGGAGTTCCTAATTCATTTGCAATTTTTACTGCTTTCATTGTCTCTTCTGGCGAATATGAACTCACTCCTACATAGAGTGCTTTGCCCGAACGAACTGCTTGGTCTAAAGCACCAATTGTTTCTTCTATTGGCGTTTTCGGGTCTGGACAATGTGAATAATAAATGTCAACATAGTCAAGTTGTAGACGTTTTAAACTCTGCTCTAAGCTTGCAATCATGTACTTACGTGATCCACCATCGCCAAACGGGCCCGGCCACATTTGATAGCCTGCCTTTGTTGAAATGATGAGTTCGTCTCGATGATTTTTGAAATCTTCTTTGAGTATTTTTCCAACAAAGGTTTCTGCAGATCCTGGAGGTGGTCCATAATTGTTTGCTAAGTCGAAATGATTGATCCCATTGTCAAAGCAATAGTGTAGCATTTTGCGTGCTTCATCAGCATCATCAGGTTCACCAAAGTTATGCCAGCACCCTAAACTAATTTTGGGTAGCTGCAAGCCACTATTTCCACAGTAGTTATACTGCATCTCATCATAGCGTGTGTTTGAAAATTCCACGTTGTTGATCTCCATTTTTATTTCTCTTATTTAATTCATACTAGAAGGTTTATATCTATATTAGTCTTGTTTTTGATTGCTCGAATTTTTCTAGAAATACGAAATTTACTCTTAGGCCTGAGACGTAATCCATTTTAAGAGCTATTGCTAATTTTTGCGCGAATCGACCCTGTTTTACTTCTTAATTTAGCCTTTGCTATTTTTCTAATTTTTACTTGATATGAGCCTTTAGGCTAACTTTATTACCTGAATTTGAAGCTTTTGACTCGTTTAAATTCCTGACAACAAAATCACGTTCATTTTCTTTTTTTAATAATAATCTCCACCGTCATCAGTTTATCGTCAATATGATCTTTGACTTTTCTTTAATTTCACCGTTTTAAGTCTCCTTAATTGGCTACTTAGACTTAGGGCTTTTAGAGTACTCCTCATTCGAGTACCTGGTTGATGCTGGAGAAGATAGATACATTATCATTTTTCTTTTGCTAAAAGACTAAGCAATATTACTTTTTCTTCTCAGTTTTTTTCCCGTCTTGATTAACATCGATTTGTTTACCTTCAGCTTCTTTTTTGTCACCAACCTTTTCTTTTTGAGCTCTGTTTATTTGTTTTTGAACATCTATACTTCTAGGGGGCGCTGAGTTGCTTTACCTGAAGCTGAATTTGCTGAGAGTGGTATTTAAGAAGACAACCCCAAAAATATTATAACTACAAAAAATTGTTTCATATATCAACCCCCCATTTTCTTTTATAAATTGAACTGATTATTTTGAAAGAAGCTGTTTCCTCGTTATTTTATTTTGTATAGTTATTAATAGGGTTACTATAATTATAAACATTATTTCTTACTTATATAGAAGAGGTAGCTTGTGAAGAAAATTTTGTTTGTTTGTCTAGGAAATATTTGTCGTTCAGCAGCAGCAGAGTCAATTATGATTAACCGCTTAAAAGGTGAAAACTTAGAGGCAGAAGTAGATTCTGCTGGAACTGGTGCTTGGCACGTTGGTGAGCAAGCAGATCCTCGTATGCGAGAACATAGTTTAGAAAGAGGTTATGAGGTCACTAGTATTAGCCGGCAAGTCGCTACAAATGATTTCTTTTACTTTGATTATATTGTTGCAATGGATGAGCAGAACTTGCAGGATCTTAAACAGCGTTGTCCCTCACCTGATCTAGCGAAGAAGCTATACTTAAGTACCGACTTTTGTGAATTTCATAAAATCAAAGGTGTTCCGGATCCTTACTATGGTGGATCACAAGGTTTTGAACAGGTTTTGGATATTTTAGAAGATTTAACAGAGGGACTACTCAAAAAGCTTGAATGGTCATAATCTGTGATTGATTTTGAAAAGGTCACTGGAAGTCGTGCAGTAGAAATACGCCCCTTGAGCGGCGGCTGTATTGCTAATAGTCAATATGTTTGTTTAGCAAATGGTCAGGAATTGTTTTGGAAGTCTGGTAAACTTGCTCAAAATACATTCAAAACAGAAGCTTTGGCTCTTCAAAATATAGCGTTGACCAAAACCATACGTGTTCCTAAAGTTCTGTATGTGGACCATGAGAACCTTTGTTTAGAATATATCTGCCAAGGTAAGGAACAGGAAAAGTCGGCAAGTCTTTTTGGCAAAAAATTAGCTGCATTAAACCTTCATTCGGCGTCTGAATTTGGTTGGGTGCAAAACAACTACATTGGTGCAACAACACAGATTAATACATGGGAAAGAGATTGGACTACTTTTTTTACTGAACACAGACTCCAGTTTCAGTTTGATTTATTGAAGTCTGTTTCTAAAGACTTTGAAAACCTCTTTTATGACTTCAAAGAAGCAGTCAAGAATATTATAAATTCATTAAGATCCATTCAGCCCGGACTGATTCACGGTGATTTATGGAGCGGTAATTACTTTTATGATGAACAAGGAGAACCCGTTATATTTGATCCAGCTACTTATTATGGGCATCCAGAAATGGAGCTTGCTATGACAACTTTATTTGGTGGCTTCTCAAAAAAGTTTTATGAAGCATACACTGACACTTATCCACTAGAAGAGGGCTGGCAAGAAAGGTTGACCATTTATAAAGTTTATCATTTATTAAATCATATCAATCTATTTGGATCATCTTACCTAAGTCAAACGCAACATGCTATGAAACAAGTTCTTCGTAATTAATTAAATCAATTCATAAGTATAACTTGATGCTTCAGTATTGACTCAAAAAGTAAAAGAAGACTTTCCGTTACGTGATCATTAAGCCTGCAACACAAGCAGTCATCATACATGCTAACACACCCGCTAAAAGTGCACGCATACTCAAACTTGCCATATCTGCACGTCGCTCAGGAATTAGTGCCCCAAGACCACCTACTTGGATAGCGACTGCTGCAAAATTAGTGAAACCACATAAGGCATAAGTTGTAATTGTTACACTGCGCTCAGATAGATTCTCTTTCATTGCCATGAGATCCAAATAGGCAATAAATTCATTAAACACGACCTTTTTACCTAACATACTTCCAACAGTACGTATTTCATCTGCGGGGATTCCCATTAGCCAAGCAAATGGTGCAAAAATGAAACCGAGTAGCCATTCAAGGCTAAGCCCTTCAAAACCAAATAGTTCACCTGTAAAGCCAAGGAGCCCGTTGAGCATTGCAATAAGTGCTACAAATGCGATAAGCATTGCTGCAACATTAAGTGCCAGTTTGAGTCCTACCGAAGCTCCGTCTGTGGTGGCTTCTAGTAGGTTAGTATATTTAACATCTGCTTGTACTGTGGATTGCCCTGCAGTTTCACTTTGTTGAGTTTCAGGAATCATAATTTTAGCGATTAATAGTGCAGCTGGGGCTGACATAATTGAAGCCGTTAAGAGGTGTTTTGCTGAGACTCCCATACCAATATAAGCCATCATAACGCCTCCAGCTATTGTTGATAATCCACCCGCCATCATGGCAAACAATTCAGACTGAGTCATGCGTTTCACGTATGGCAATACAGCAAGTGGTGCTTCGGTCATGCCGGCAAATACATTAGCTGCAGTTGCAAAGGATTCCGATCCAGACGTCCCCATAACTTTCATCATAATTTTGGCACTAATATATATGATTTTCTGCATGATGTTTAAATAGTAAAGAGCCGCCATCAGGGCACTGAAAAAAATGACGGTTGGTAGGACTTGAACAAAAAAGATAAAATCATTTTTTGAAACATCTGTAAGGCTACCAAAAATGAAATTTGAACCTTCCATGGAGTAGCCAAGTAGGAGTTGAAAACGCTCCCCCAGCCAGCCAAAAATTTGCTCTCCTAATTCCGTCTTTAGCACAAAAAAGCCTAGTGAAAGTTGAAGTATTAGGCCTGCTACAACAGTACGCCAATTTATTTCTGAGCGTTTTGTACTGACTAAGTAGGCAATGCCTATGAAGCAGATCAAGCCAAGTAGTGAAATCGTTCTCTCCATTTTGTGTGCCCTATCAAAAAGTTTAATGAATATCTAGGTAATGGAACAATATATCAACTAGGCTCACAATTCACACCAATTTAACATTTTTTTTCAAAGGTTTTTGTTTGTTTGAATCTTTTGAGGCTTTATAGTAAGTAAGTTAATAATTTAAAATGTAACCAAGGCTCAATAAGTACATGTTTTTAATACTTTCCATTCTATTCTTTGTTACGAGTTTTTATTGTTTAAGAAAAAAGAAAACGATCCCTCTATTAGATCGTGATGAATTAACACCCGTATCTCATTTCTTGGGCACAACCTTTGCTGTCATTTTATTTGCGACATTTTCCTTAGTATTCACCTTTTTAGCAATTAAAGGCAACGAGCGTGTTGAACACCAAAAACAGACCGCAGTTGTTGCTCAAAATGTGAAAGCGTGGAAAATTTTAGGTGAAAATTTAGCGGGCCAACTTAAAGAAAATGGAAGAAGTTTACCTGGTAATTCAGTTTATGTACTTCTAAATGGTGCACCTGAAAATCAAAGTCTATTTCAGCGCACAGTGATAGGAAGCCTTACCAGTAATCTTGGCAATTTTGTTGTTGAAACGGTTTTTGTAGAAGATGATAACCGCGAAGATAAAGTGGGTGGGCGTATGTTTTCAGGCTACTGGCTTGAAGAATATTTTTCTGAGAATGACGAGGCAAATCGCGTGGTTATTTTAGGTGATGTGGACATTTACTATGGTCAAACTGTAATTGCACAGAAGGTCGCTAATAATGAAGCTGTTGTTGTCATGTACACAGATAATATTTACCGTTTGGGGATGTTTATACATAAGGATGTTAGAGGAAATCAAGTTGTAAGACCTAACTTCATTAATTATATTGTTACGGATAATCCTACTTACCCTGAAACAGGTGATAAAGTTCTTTTAGAATCGCTAGATGGTGAGCCGTTGTTTTCTTCTTATTTTGTTGCACTTACACCAGAAAACTGGAAGGATTTCTATCGTAAGAATCGTGCTTTTATGTATACGACTAAAGACTTACGCTAAGGAATATAATGTCCAGCCAGGTTCTCTCCATTTTAATTGGGGGTGTGTTAGCAGCCTTGCTTCTTGGCATTTCATCCATACTTCAAAAGGTCAGTAATTCAAGCGGTATATCACCAAGCCAATTTATTTTTTTTGCTGGGTTAAGTATAGCGCTGTCTGGAGCCTTGGTATGGGGAGGAATTCAGTATGAAAGTCAGTTAACTTCAAAAGCAGTAATTTATGCATGCCTATTTGGTGTGGTGTGGGCAGCAGCAGCTTTTTGTGTTTCTATTTCAATTAGTAGATATGGAGCTAATATTTCTCAGCTAGTTTCGCTTTTTAATATGAACACCCTCGTGGGCGTTGTTTTAGGCCTAATTATTTTTAGAGAATATCAACAAGTCAATACACCAATGTTGCTTGTGGGAGCAACACTTATATTTGTTGGTGGAATTCTTTGTGCAAAAGCATAGAAAGGGAAAATTTCAGGTATATTCATGGCTATTCAAGACACGCCACGCTCAAAAAAAATATTAACCTTTATGGTCGTCTTATTCTTAGGCATGATCGCATTGACGATTATGGCCATTTATCTTTTTCAAGAGCGTATGATTAGTTTCAAGTGTAAGCAACGTATGCAAGTTTTAGGAGACGCATTACTACTTTATGCAGAAGAAAATGATGGTATGATCCCTGTGGATATGGAGATGTTTAAGCGGCGTAATTTTACTGGTCGTAATTATATCTGGCAGTGTCCTTTCGTGGACCGTGACCATTCAAAAGTATCGAGTTGGGATGCTGACTTTATTTTTATACAAAATATTCCCAATTTAAATGTTATGAATGAGGATGATAAAAAGTCCCAAATTTTATTTTATTGCAAGCCTACTAATCATATCAAAAAACAAAATTTCTATTATGCAGATGGTCATATTGAAACGAAAGCATTGAAAGAGGAGTAATGTAGAATGAAGCAGCTTTTTTATATTATTTGTCTAATTGGTTTAATTGGTGCTTTCATTTATGTAGTCAAAAAGGGTGAGGGAGTTAAGGATCGTGATATCGAAACAAGCGAAGAAGTGCCAACTTTCAATGCTAGTTGGGGTAGCCAAGATGATCCAAAACACACAACTCCTGTTGCTGATAATACTGCTGGAATCCCATTTAATTATAGAACTTTGAATCTCGCTGGTACTTGGCAGATCCGTAATTTGAAAGAAAAAATTGCAATAGAAGGTGAGTTGCCTGGCGATATTTATTCTGCATTGCTGAAAGCAGGACGAATAAAGGAACCCAATTGGGGGAAAAATGAAGATGAAGTTCAATGGGTTGCACAGGAAGATTGGGTTTATTCTAAAGAGATTCAAGTTACTGAAGAAATGCTTAAGCATGACCGACTAGATCTTTTTCTAGAAGGAATTGATACTTTTGCTCATATTTTTGTAAATGATATTTTTATCGGCAAAACAGAATCTATGTTTTTTCCTTATCAGTTTCCAATTAAACAATTATTAAAACCAGGAAAAAATGTAATCAAAATAGATTTTAAAAGTGTTGCAGCTGTTGTCTTAGACTTAGCTAGAAGAGCTCAACATATTGTTCCTTATTCGAGTAATAACCGTCTCCCTTTTATGAATTTTGCTCGGCGTGCTCAATGTCAGGCGGGTTGGGATTGGGGGATTTGCTTGTCAGGAGTAGGTATTTTAGAAACAGTTGAATTGAGGCTTTGGAATGATGTTTCAATTGATCATGTGTATACAACTCAGAAACACGAAAATGGTCAGGTAAACCTACTCGTGACTGCTGAGGTTCATGCATTACGCACATGTCAGGCGGAGTTTAAAGCACAGATTGGCGAACATAGTCAAATTTTTTCGCAGGAAGTACATCCAGGATTGAATGTCGTTAACACAGAAATAACTGTTGAGAACCCAAAACTTTGGTGGCCACGAGGATATGGGGAAGCTCACTTATATGAATTTTCCTTTGGTACATCTAAACAGACCATAGAAAAGAAACTTGGTTTGCGAAAAATGGAAGTGATTAATGAAGTACTTCCGCTATCTGAAGTTCCTGTTGAAATAGAAAAATCATTAGGCAAGGGAATGACAATTCGTGTAAATGATGTGGATATTTTCTCTAAAGGCGCCAATTGGATACCTGTTGACTCAAGGTTTGAAAAAATGGAAGATGCAACATACAAGCGATTACTAAATGATGCTATACTTGCTAATATGAACACAATTCGTGTTTGGGGTGGCGGTATTTATGAAAAAGATATCTTTTATGAACTATGTGATGAGTTGGGCTTGCTTGTTTGGCAGGACTTTATGTTTGCATGTTCACAATATCCTGCAGACTATTATTTCCTGAAATTGGTACGCAAAGAAGTTCAGTTTCAAGTAAAACGCCTACGTGACCATGCTTCTATCGCTCTTTGGTGTGGAGATAATGAAGTATATGGTGCTTTAAATTGGTACGCCCCAAGCCGAGATAACCGTGAATTCTATTTATCTGAATACAAGCGTTTAAATGAATCTATTGGTGGTGCTTCTCGTGCAGCAGATCCAACACGAATTTTTTGGCCTAGTTCACCATCTGCAGGTCCTGGAAATTTTGGTGATGGTTGGCATGACGATAGCACTGGGGATATGCATTACTGGAGCGTTTGGCATGGTGGCGAAAAGTTTAATGCATATTATGATGTTGTTCCACGGTTTTGTTCAGAGTTCGGTTACCAATCCTTTCCTGCATTTCCTTCTGTAAAAGAGTTTGCAAGTCCTGATCAATGGAATGTATTTTCTCCTGTGATGGAACACCATCAAAGAAATAAGGGTGGAAATGTCCGGATCGTAAATATGTTTGGTCATTACTTTCGTATGCCCAAAAACTTTAGACAATTTTTATATTTGAGCCAAGTTCAACAAGCGATTGCAATTAAAACAGCTGTTGAATATTGGCGTCATTTACGTCCTGTAAATATGGGAGTATTATATTGGCAACTCAATGATAATTGGCCGGTTGCTTCTTGGTCCAGTGTTGAATATAATGGTCGTTGGAAGCAACTTCATTATCATGCAAAGCGATTTTATCAGCCTATTCATGGTTATGTTAGACAATATAATAAACCTTATGATAATTCGCTTGGTACAAACCGAGATTATCAACCAATTACAATGTTAGAAGTTTCATATGTGAATGATACATTGGAAGATATTAGCATAAAAGGGGCTTTTCATATTTATGACTTAAGCGGTAAAGAAATACAAGTAATTCCTGCAGATGTTAATCTGTCAAAAGAGACTGCAAAGAAAGCAGTGAAAATGGAGCTTCCAAAAGAATATGTTCAAAACAAAGATCGTTATTTTGGTATTTTAAATTATACAAGCATACGTAAATCTGGTGAAGCTGTTACCAAGCAAAATGGTCACTTTTTTGCACCTTATAAGGCCTATGATTTTTCATTACCCAAGGTTGATATACAAGTTCTAAAGAATGGGGAAAATATTTGGGAGGTACATCTTATAACAGACAAACCTGCCTTTTATGTCTTTTTAGAAACACAAAGTTCTGCTACTATATGGGATGACAATAGCTTTCACTTATTACCTGGAGAGAAAAAGGTTCTAAAACTGATTCGTTCAAGTAAAGACTGGAATGAAGCCGAACTCAAAAATGATTTATTTATTTATAATTTAGCAGACAGTTATCGAGAGGATGGGAAATGAATGCTGAAAAAATTTTAGCAGATTTAATTTCGATTCCCTCTGTAAATCCCTTCACTTCAGGAGAGACAGGGAGAATTTATTCAGAGCAAGATATTGTTGCTTATATTAAAGGACAAATGATATCATTAGGTATGGATGTACAGATTATTGATCCAGATAGTCAGCATCCTTGCGTAACAGGAGTTATGAATTTTGGTGCAAAAGAAACAATTCTCTTTGATGCACATCTAGATACCGTTTCACATTTAGGTATGGTAGTGGCCCCCTTTGATCCAGTTATTAAAGATGATCGTATGTATGGACGTGGTTCTTGTGATACTAAGTCGAATATGGCTCTTTATCTCTCAACTTTAGGAGAGCTTCTAGCTAAAGGGAAAAAGCCTCAATATAATGTTATTATCACAGGATGTAGTGATGAGGAATTTCGATTTGGTGGTATACAGAAATATATAGATACGGGTGTAAAAGCAGATTTTGCTATTGTTGGAGAACCGACAGGCTTAAATGCCTTAAGTGCCCATAAGGGAGTTTTCCGATGTATTATTCACACAAGGGGAGTTGCGTGCCACTCATCGACTCCTGAACAAGGGCATAATGCTATTTATGATATTGCGCAAGTCAGTTTGTTGTTAAAACAGTACCAGGAGGACCTGAAGCAAAAGGTACATCCTATTTTAGGTTCACCAACCATCAACGTTGGCAATATATTAGGTGGTACCACAGTGAATACAGTTCCAGCTGCAGCCAGTATTGAAATCGATCGTAGAATGATTCCAGGTGAAACACCAGAGGAAGTACAGTCAGAGATACAACGTTATGTGGAACAAGTACCTGGTGCTTGGCTAGAGACACCATACTTAAAAGCTTTTGGTTATCATACTGATCAAACTAAGGGAGCTGCTGACTTATTAAGTCATGCATGTAGTTGTCAAAAGCATAAACTAGAGTTTTTCTCGGCACCTTTTGCTACACATGCTCCATTTTATGAAAATATAGGAATACCCGCAATTGTATGGGGACCAGGGTCTATTGATAAAGCTCATTCAAAAGACGAATTCCTACCCTTAAATGAATTAAAAATCGCACAAAATATCCTTAAAAACTTGCTCTTAAAACACTAAAAATAAAAATCTCATTTTTATTTTTTGATTTTTGGTTCCAAAAAACAAAATATTTAGTATACTAACAATAAAGGAGAATCACTTTGAAAAAGTTACTGTTCATTATTGCGTTTGTTTTTACCTTCCATACATTTGCCGAAGATTTTAAAATATATCCTAAGCATCCACGTTTATTATTTCGCGATACAGATTTACCAGCCTTAAAAGAGAAAGTGAAGCATGAACCTTACCTTTCTATTTTTCTCGCCATGCAAAGTTGGGCGGATCGACAAATTGACAATAAAGAATCTATAGGAGATATGGTTACATTTGGGTTCCTATACCAAATGACAGGAGAGGAAAAATATTTAACCGAGGCACGAAGACGTTTAAAAGCAGCCTCTGGCTATGAAATGCAGTTTTTGAGTCCTACTTTTGAGATGAAGTATACTTATGACTTAATATACAATGGTTTATCAAAAGAAGATCGAGCATTTTTTGCTCAGAAATTACTAAAAATGCATATGAAAAACCCCTATAAACCAGACGTAATGGGCATGCACCAAATTTGCAATGAAGGCTCTAGCTCCCTAGCAGTTTGGGGTGACGAGGGGATTGATATGGAAATGTTAAAAGCACGTTTTAAAAAAGAGCGTGAAGCTTATTTAGGGGATTATTTTCGTAAGGCCAATACAATTGCGCAAAGGTGGGGTGGTTGGCACCGTAGTTTTGAGTGTCGTTGTTGGCGAAAATATGTTGCGCGTTTTGCTGAAATGTGGCTAAACGCAACTGGTGAAGATACCTTTGATAACCAACTTATTCGTAGTCATGGTGCTTGGTATTTATATCATACAATGCCAGGCTTTAAGGATACCAATAACTTTCGTATTGTACCAGATAGTTATACAGCATTTGGTGAAGGATTGGCTGTTAATGACCATGAAAATACCTTAATTTTGGGTAAGAGATTGAGTGAAGGTTTATCAATGTGGTGGTGGCATCAACCTCTTTCAAGAAATCAAATTTGGGGATTTAGTGCTTACGCAAACTTTTTCAAAACATTGAATTTAGAAGGTCTTAATACAAAGCTGTTAGACCGTATGGCACGTACTGGCATCTTTTGGCGAATCATACTGTATCATGAAAAAGATATTGAAGTCTTGCACCCCGAAAACTTTCCTGAGGATGCGTATCACGAAGGCATGGGACTGGTGAGCATGAGAAGTAATTGGGGAGACCAAGCTACTTTTGCATTTTTTCATTGTGGGCGGATGGCTTCAGGCAAACCAGATGATTTAGATAATAATAATTTTTTTATTTATAAAAATGGCTACTTAGCTACAGATGGATGGCCTAATGGTAAAACCGCGCACTATGGATATGAGTGGGATAATTACCGAAGAAGAACAATTGCACATAATTTAATTACAGTGTTTGATCCAGAAGAACCAGTGACTAACTTTTATAGCCAATATGCACGTATGGATTTCCCTGAGTATACAGCTGGTAAAAATGTATCCAACGATGGTGGCCAAATGGGACAAATTATGTATGAACTTGACCCAGAATTGCATCCATGGAAAGAGGAACGAAACGTAAATATATACAAACCAAATGCATATATAAGAGCATTTCGTACGACCCCAAATTATACCTTCATACGAGGAGATGCAACCGAATCATATTCACCCCATAAATTAAAAGCCTTTACTAGAGATTTTGTGTTTTTAAAGCCGGATTTATTTATTGTATTTGACCGTGTAGTAAGTACAGATAAGAAATTTCAAAAAACTTGGCATATTCACCCCATGATGGAACCAGAAGTTAATGGAAATCAATTTCGTTGGCAAGCCTATCGGCCAAAAACGAATTATCCCAAGCGTGAGCCTTATCCATTGGGCTGGTTAGTCGGTACTACTTTATTACCTGAAAAAAGTCATACAGAAGTGATAGGTGGAAAGGGAAAAGAATGCTGGGTAAATGGTAAGAATTACCATGAAGTGCGAGAAAGAGAGTATTATAAGAAACAAGATGAAGCTGACTGGAAGCATTCATGGCGTATTGATGTTCAGGATCCAGAGGCTAAGCAAGAGACTCATTTTTTACATGTTTTAGAAACTTATGCTGACACACCTAAAGAGATAGCCAAAATAGAACTCAAAAAGGAAACTACAGCATATATTGTTTTTATTGAATTCCAAGGTCAAAAATGGGAAGTTTCCTTTCCAAAAGATGGACAATCACAAGGTCAGATCAAGTACTCAAAATTAGAGGATAGCACTGTTGTGCTAGACGAAGTTTTACCATCAATCATTGAAGATAATTACCAAAAATGGAGTGAAGACCCACGTCATAAACAATGGGAAAATGACCCACGCTATCGTATTGTCGTACCACAAGAATAAAAAACAATTGTTAGTAATTTTAATCATTTCATATTTATAATTGTTTAAATAATATATATAAAAATATTAAAATAATAAATAAAATTTAGCCTCAAAAAATAGCTTTTTTAACAAAAAAATCATTTTTTTTTGAATCCTTTTGTGTTTAGCCTGCATCTTAATAGAAGAGTCATTTTATTATTGTTGCAGGAAGTTCATCATGAAAAACAGAATTGCTATCGTTGATGGGGTACGAACACCAATGTGCAAAGCTGGTACTTCCTTTGAAAATGTTCAGGCAGACCAGCTAGCCGCTTACATTATGAAAGAATTAATCTTTCGTAGTGAAATTCCTACTGAAGACATTTCTGAAGTTATTTTTGGAAATGTATCACTCCCTCCACATACTCCTAATATAGCCAGAGTCATTGCTTTAAAAGCTGGATTACCTGAATCTATTCCTGCATACACTGTCCAGCGTAATTGTGCCTCTGGTGCCGAATCAATTACATCCGCTGCTGATAAAATATTTGCCGGAAGAGCGGATGTAGTTGTAGTAGGTGGTACTGAATCTATGTCAAATTATCCCTTATTATTTAAACGCTCCTATACAAAGTGGCTAATGGAAGCAATTAAGCTCAAAAAAGTAAGTCAGAAATTACTCCATTTATTTAAATTTAAACTCCACTTTCTAAGCCCCGTATTTAGTATTAAACTTGGGCTAACGGATCCTATATATAATATATTGATGGGACAAACGGCAGAAAATTTAGCTAAAGAATTTCACATATCACGTGAAGAACAAGATCAATTTGCTTTAAAAAGCCATGAAAAAGCAACTGAAGCACGTTTAAATGGATATTTTCAAAATGAAATCTTACCAACTCCATACGGTACTATGGACCAGCATATTCAAATTGAAGATAATTGTATAAGGCCAAAGCAAAACATATTTTCATTGAGTAAAATGAAACCTTATTTTGATCGTAAACATGGGACTGTTACCGTGGGGAACTCCTGCCCATTAACAGATGGTGCATGCTCCTTAATTCTGGCTAGTGAAGACTACTGTAAAAAAAGGGACTTGAAGCCTTTAGGCTATATACGCGATTATGCATACGCAGGCTTACAGCCACAAAGAATGGGATTAGGTCCTGCCTTTGCTACAGCGCGACTTTTATTTAATATGCGAACATCACTCAAAAGCTTTGACCTAATCGAATTGAATGAGGCTTTTGCTGCACAGGTTATTGCTAATGAACGTGCTTTTGCATCTAATCAATTTGGCCGTGCTGAATTAAATAGAAGTCAAGCCTTAGGAGAAATTGACCCTGAAAAGCTTAATATCAATGGTGGTGCAATATCCTTAGGTCATCCAGTTGGGATGACTGGTGCAAGAATGGTTTTAACTTTGCTACAATCTCTAAAAGAAAAAGATCAGAACTTAGGTTTAGCGACATTATGTATTGGAGGAGGACAGGGCGGTGCACTTGCAATTGAAAGGGGGGCCGCATAATGACTGGAAGTCTTCACTTAAATCAGTTGAATGATCATGCATGGGTGATTGACTTTGACCAACCTGATTCAAAAGCGAATGTGCTCAACCAAAAGGTTCTGGAAGAATTTGATGCATTGCTAGAAAAGATTAAAAACTTAAAAGGCGTGCGAAGCTTATTTATTCGAAGCAAGAAACCTAACATATGGATTGCGGGTGCAGACGTAAATGAAATTGCAGAACTTGATACACCTGAAGATGCAGCATATAAAGCAAAATTAGGTCAAAAAATCTTTAACCACTTAAATAGTTTACCCTGTTTTACTGTTGCAGTTATAAACGGGGCATGCTTGGGCGGGGGATTAGAATTGGCACTGAGTTGTGATTATCGCCTAGTGACCAATTCACCTTCCACAAAAATGGGGTTACCTGAAGTGAAACTCGGTATTATTCCAGGCTTTGGTGGAACACAAAGATTACCACGGCTTATAGGATTAAAGGAATCTTTGGCAATGATTATAGAGGGACGTATTATAAGTCCCAAAAAGGCTCTCAAGATTGGCCTTGTAGATGATTGTGTGGAACCATCTATTTTGGAATCTGTAATGCTTGAAATAGATAAAAAGGTGGATCGTGAAGATTACTTGAATAACCTTTATAAAAAACGAAGTAGTTTTAGTAAGACTTTACAAAATTCACGTTTTGGACGCGCACTTTTATGTATGTTTGCTCGCAAACGAGTTATAGCTAGAACACGTGGATTATACAGAGCACCCTTGACTGCCTTAGATATATTACAGCATACAGGGTACCATACACTTCAAAAAGATTTGGATATGGAGGCACAAGCATTTGGTAAATTAGCTGCAACTGCAGGTGCTCACCATATGATGGACTTATTTTTTAAAACTGAAAAGTTAAAAAAACGCAAGAGGCTTGCAGAACCAAGTCATGATACGATTAAAAATATGGCTGTTGTTGGTGGTGGAGTAATGGGAGCTGGTATTGCAGGAGTTTCAGTACAAAGTCAAATACATGTTCGTATTTGTGACTTAAATTGGGAAGCCCTGGCTAAATCTCGCGGACTTGTGACAAATGTATTGAACAAGGCATGTAAAACGAGACGAATAACAAAAGAAATGTTTGAGTTATTTCGATATCAAACGACCTATACAACCAACCATGATGGGTTTCAGAAGATGGATCTTTTAATAGAAGCTATTGTTGAGGATTTAGGCGTAAAATCAAAAGTCTTGACTGATCTTGAGAACAAAATTTCTCCGGATACTATTTTAGCGACAAATACATCCACGATTTCTATTGATGAATTAGCTAAAAACTTGAAACGACCTGAAAATTTTCTTGGAATTCACTTTTTCAATCCAGTGATAAAAATGCCTTTAGTTGAAATTATTGCGGGCAAAGATACAAGTCCTGCAGTAATTGAAACCGCAATTAATTATACACGAAAAATTGGAAAAACTCCTGTTGTTGTCAATAATTGTCCTGGTTTCTTGGTCAATCGAATTTTGTTACCTTATTTGAATGAAGCCGTATATCTTTTGGAAGAAGGTTTTGAAATTAAAGACATTGATGAAGCAATGCTGAGTTTTGGCATGCCAATGGGCCCATTACGTCTATTAGATGAGGTCGGCTTAGACGTTGCATACCATGCTGGACAAATTTTAGAGGATCATTATGGGTTGAGAATGGCCATGGCCCCATCTCTGCAAAAATTATATTTAGATTTGGGGTTATTAGGGAAGAAAGGTGGTAAAGGTTTTTATAACCACTCAAGTCGGAAACCTGTTCCAAACAGTGCAATCTATTCTTACCTGCAACCATCTGAGGGTAATCAGATGCGTCCCGGTAAACTTCCTAGCAAAATATATTTACAGCACCGACTCATGCTTGTAATGCTAAATGAAGCGGGACGATGTTTGAAAGAAAATATCGTCTCAGATGAAGATATGATTGACATTGCTATGATTATGGGGACAGGATTTCCGGCTTTCCGCGGAGGGCTTATGACCTATGGCCGTGATTTAGGTAATGAGCGTATTAAAAGTTTCACTCAACAGTTTTACGAAAGTATTGGTATAAGGTACAAATTGTCTGATTATTACCATTAAACAGTTAAATAGACACGAACAAAAGATACACTTCTTGATTCCAGAAAGGAGCCTCATATGAAACTGAGTGATAATGAAAAAAAACAGCGTTCTTTAGAAGTTGCAGAAGATGCGCGACAAACTCGTTGGGAAAAAGCCAGCTTTGTAGCTGACTTATTTAAAGGTGAATTCAATTGGTCTATGCTTCATCCCTTCCCGCTTCAAAGTGAAGAAGATAAGGCTGAAGGTGATGCATTTTTAGATAAGCTTGAACATATAATAAAGATGCATATTGATCCCGATAAGGTCGACCAAACGGGCATCATCCCCCCTTCCGCAATTCATGCTCTTGCAGAAATCGGTTGTTTTGGAATTAAAATACCCAAACGCTATGGTGGCTTAGGTCTATCTCAGACTAATTATAACCGAGCAATCGCATTAGTTGCAAGTTGGTGTTCATCTACAGCGGTTCTTTTATCAGCTCATCAAAGCATTGGTGTTTCAGAGCCACTTAAACACTTCGGTACACCCGAACAAAAAGAACAGTATTTACCACGTCTAGCCCATGGAGCCATCTCAGCATTTGCCTTAACGGAAGAAGGTGTTGGTTCAGACCCAGCCAATCTTGCTACTACTGCTGAGTTATCACATGATGGAAAACACTATATTTTAAGTGGTCGTAAAATGTGGTGTACGAATGGTCCTATTGCCGATATTCTCATTGTTATGGCTCGCACTCCATCAATTGTCGTCAATGGAAAAGAAAAGAAGCAGATCACAGCTTTTATTGTGGAGCGAAATTTACCAGGTGTCGAAGTCTTATATCGTTGTGATTTTATGGGTCTAAAAGGCATCCAAAATGGAATACTTCGTTTTGACAAAGTAAAAGTTCCTGTTGATCAAATCATTGGTAAAACAGGTGATGGATTGCGTATTGCTCTAAAGACCTTAAATACAGGACGTTTAACCTTGCCAGCAGCATCTGCAGCAGCAGCTAAAGTATTACTCAGTGGTTGTCGTTCTTGGATTCGAGAGCGTGAACAATGGGGCAGTATAATAGGAAAGCATCAATTCATTGAAGAAAAAATGAGTAAGATGGCTTCATATACTTATGCTTGTGAAGCGATTACATGGCTAACAAGCTCTCTAGCTGATATTGGGAAACAAGATATTCGTCTTGAAGCAGCGATGGCAAAATATTTTTGTACTGAAATCTGTAGTGAAATTGCAGATGATGCCCTTCAGGTTAGGGGTGGGCGTGGTTATGAAACCGTAAAGTCTTTAAAGGAACGTGGTGAAAATCCTCTTCCTGTAGAACGGATTCTGCGTGATATACGGATTAATCGTATTATTGAGGGGACAAGTGAAATAATGAAATTATTCATTGCTCGTGAAGCCATGGATACCCATTTACGTTTTATTTTCCCAATTATGAATCCTAGGACACCATTAAAAGATAAGTTACACAACGTATCAAAAGCAATTTTGTTTTATACGCACTGGTATCCTACTACTTGGGTGCCATCAACTCCCAAAATGAATACTAAATACCTTTCCGCAATGAATCGCAAGCATTTAAAGCGTTTACCGGCTTTAAGCCGTAAGTTAGCACGAACACTATTTCATACAATGGGGCGTCATCAACATAAGCTTGAGCGTGAACAAATGTTGATTGGAGGACTTGTTGATATCGGGACTTGGTTATTTGCATGCTCAAGTGTACTAGCTTATACAGAAGCTTTAGCACTTCGTGGAAATAGCCCTCATTGTCAGGAGTTAGCAAATCACTTCTGTCAGCTGGCATTTGAAAAAATCGATTTATGCTTTAATGAGTTTGGTAAACGTCCAGTACACTCAATGCATGTTGTAACTGATTCTATATTGCATAACCACTATGACTGGTTAGAAAATGGAATTATTTCGACTACTGAGCAAACTGAGACACGATATCCAAACTTAGCTAAGATTAATGTAATGGATGAAAAAAGTACACATATAAAATTCTAATGAGTGATGATCTATATTTAAAAGGAGGGCGTTTTGCGCTCTCATTCTTGGAATCGCGTCTAGGAGCCAAATTAATCCCTGCTGGGGATGGTTTAAATGGAAGACGCTCTGTGATTTATGTCTCTAATCATTTTACACGCTTAGAGACAGTTGTACTACCATACCTAATATATAAGTACAGTGATGATTATGCTGCTTCGTTAGCAGATAAATCCCTCTTTGTTGGCTTATTGAAAAAGTTTTTTTCTGCAAGTCAGGTATACTCTACTGCAGACCCTGATCGTGATCGTATCATTTTACGTGATTTAATTACAGGGCAACGAAACTGGATTATTTATCCTGAAGGTTGTCTTGTGAAGAATCGCTCTGTAGGTTTTTGTGGTAAAGTTCAGATAGAGACTCCTGAATATAAAGGTTTACCTCATACTGGAGCTGCAATCTTAGCATTAAAAGCCGAGATTCTACGTCAATATATGCTTTATGACAAGTCGAAACGTAACCGAATACATAATGAAGTATTAGATTGGTTAGACATTTCTCCTAATCAAACAGTAAGTCCAGTTCCCGTTGCTATTACACCTGTGAATATTACTTATTATCCATTGCGACCGGGAAATAATGTTGTTTTAGATTTATTACAAAAGCTTAACATTGATTTGTCTTCCCGAGCTCATGAAGAACTGGCTGTTGAAGGTGCACTCTTACTCAAAGAAACCGAGATTCGTTTTCACTTTTCAAAACCGATTACACTTGAGACCAGTGCAGAGAAATTTAAGTGGACCAACCGTATTTTACCATTTTGGAAAGAGTTAAGTAAGTCCAATTTTTTATTAAAACGTTTTAGTCAAGACTTTACCCATCGTTGTATGCTTGAGCTTTACCGACATACTTGGCTCACCTTTGACCATGTTTTTGCTGCCTTTATTTACCATTATCCGGTAAGCCGAATTGATATTAAAGAACTTCAAAAGCGTATTATTGTTTGTATTACCAAATTACAACAAAGTCATCTGGATTTACACCCCACCTTAAAAAACTTTACGGTTGCTCGACCTTGGTTTTTGGAAGATAAGTTGAATGAGTTGATTGAGCTAGGGCAGTCTAGTGAAATGCTCATGAAAAGCTTTGATGGTAGTGCTATTGAACGCTATGATAGCAATAAAACTTCATTTCATGAAATTCGAGTTGATAACCCAATTCAAGTAATTTACAACGAATGCTCCATAATTAAAAAGTTTATTAAAATTGTCACGGAGACCTGCGAAGAAGATATTCATTTATTAGACCGTGATTTAAGTCAAACGATTTATAAAAGCGATAGTATTGATTTTGCTAATGAGATTGTAGCAGCTGGTGGGATTGAGCGGCAAGACTTTTTACAACATGGCCCTAGCTTTTATTTGCCAGGAACAAAAGATTTGGGTATTGTACTTTTTCATGGCTTATTCTCAATGCCTGGCGCCATTAAGAACCTAGCTGAAAGCCTTCAGAGCTTTGGTTATCATGTCTATGCTCCAAGGTTAGCTGGTCATGGAACTCACTCTAGTATGCTAGAAAACATTACCTGGCAAGATTGGCTACAATCTTGTCAGCATGGCTTGAATGTTCTACAAGAAAAGACCAAGAATATCTTTGCTGTAGGTTTCTCCACAGGTGGTTTATTGGCCTTGAATTTAGCTGCTCATGGAATGGTTAAAGGTGTTGTAACAATTGCATCACCATCTAGTTTAAAGGATGCTAATGCCGGAGTTGTTCCTTTTGCGAATGCGTGGAACAAGTTACTAGGTTTTTTTAATGTGGATCAAGCAAAAATTTTAAAAACAGAAAATCAGCCATCTTGGCCTGAAACAAGTTATAGTATCATTTATTTAAACACTATGTTGCAGTTAGATAGTTTGATTCAGCAGACTTTAAAAGTGGGGCCAGAGGTTGATGTTCCAACTTTACTGATGCATGGAAAGGTTGACCCTACAGTATCTCCAAAAAGTATGAAACGCCTTTTACGCTCTTTACCTCCATCAACTCAGTCTTATTCTTTTGAGTATGATCGACATCATCTTCGTGATCCAAGAGTGATTGATGAAGTTGCCTTTAAAATTCAAAACTTTATCCAAGAACAAAAGGGTGTTCTTTCTAAAGATATGTATATGTCTTTAAAGAAAGATCCAATGTCAATATAAAAAAGCCTCACTCAAAAGTTAGGCTAAACTTTATGGTGCTAACTTAGAAAGTTAAGCTGATTCCGCCAATGAAACGATATTCGTCATAGTTGTCTTGTTTATAAACTTTTTCAGCACCAACATAAACATTGAATGTTTCATCAATTGAATACCCAACTTCCAGTCCAGCAGTTGTTTCGTATGCATCATAACCATCGTCTTTGTTATTCCATGCACCATCATATGATACAAATGCACCCGTTGTTAAGCCAAAATCCCAGAAGTAAGTATAGTCAACCATTACTAGATTCGCAGCATTTTCTGATTCGAAAATATCACTAACGATATCTGCGTTTGTCGAGTATAGTGTGTAGCTCAAGCCCAGTTGACCTTCGAGAATATCAAGGTAATAGTTGGTCATTAAACCAGCATTCCATAAATTCTCAGTTTCATTAAGGTCTTTGTTTTGGTACTTGATTTTATCATAGCTATAACCTGCATATAGCCCTGCAGTCCAACTATCTGTAATAAAGTAAGAACCAAATAGGTCTACATTAAATGTTGTGTGCTTATCTAAAGTATCATCAAAAGACGTGTCATAACTAGAGAAACTTGCCCCTACCAAAGTTTGGCTATCAAGCATTCCACTGAACATTAAAGACGCAGATGTTTCGTTTTCTTTTTTATCGAAATCATCATAGTCTATACGAGATGTTGCAAAGCTAGCATCTACAGCGAAGTCTGATAGAATTTGGCCTGCGGTAGCACGGTTTGCTTGACGAAAAGTAAACGCACCTGTTTCTGTTTCTGTCTCTTCTTCTACCGTTGGTTCTTGTGGAGTTTTGTTTAGTTGTCTGATTTCACCTAAACGAGAAAAGAATTTTTTCACTTTACGGTGTGTTTGTTTTTTCTGAGTTGATTTTCTTAGAAGGGTATTGATTCGTTCATCAGAGCCCTCACTGTACATGTCATCATACATGTCATCATACATGTCATCATACATGTCATCATACATGTCATCATACAAATTTCCATCTGCAGTTGCCACTAATGGCATGGACATAAGTATGGAGAATGTTACTGTAAAAATATTTTTTTTAATACTCATTATTTGTATCCCATAATTTAATATTTATTAATTAACCTGCTCTAATTCCCAACTCACACAAGAATCGAAACATAGTATGTAAAAATCAAAAGATAGTCTATCTATGTTAAAATTCTATTAAAGGTCCCTCAATTGTTTCGATTCTTTTAGTTCCTTAGTATTGTGGAATTTTTCGAAGTTGTATATTACTAATTCTATTTGAGATGAATTAGGGAGGTTATTGGTAAAAAAGACTCATTGCTTACAGTTTCCGTTGTTGCTCACGCTTGTTATTACCTTCTGTTTATTCGGGGGTTACATCAAAGATGTATACCTCATTTGGGATGATGAAATTTTTTTAAAAAAATAATGAAAACCTTTATGCTTTTTCTGCAGATAACTTGAAGAGTATCTTTTTAGACCGTTCTAGCGATAAAGAGGTGCTCTACATTCCTTTATTTTATTTTTCATTTCTGCTCGAACATATTCTACATGGTAGTATCGAGGTGTTGTATCTAACTAATATCTTGATTCATTTATTGAATATCACACTATTGTTTGTTTTACTTAAGCATTTTAAGCTTTCTTCGATGCTAATACTTTTTATTTTGCTCATTTTCGCGATTCATCCTATCCAAGTTGAGAGTGTCACTTGGCTTATGGGGCGTAAAGATTTATTGGCATGTTTGTTTATTTTAATAGCTGGATTGAGCTATTTTAAGTTAAGTGAATCTCAATTTAATGTTATATATTTGGTTCCTTTTATGTTGGCTTGTTTGGCGAAACCTATTGTTTTAATGATTCCGCTTTGCATTATTGTTTATGAGTACCTTTACAGAAAACGAATTAATTGGGGGATTAATAGCTTTTTGATCTTGATTGTAGTTGTAGTCTATAACCTCAATCATTCATTTATCGCTCAGAAAAAGGAAGACAGATTTGAGTTAGTTAATTTAACATTTGGGGCTTGGCATTGGGTAAAACGTTTCTTGTTAGTGGAGCCAGTTGAACCTCTTTACTTTTGGCCCATAGAAGAACATCTATTTAGCTTTGTTGGACTTCTATTCATTTTTATCACTCTTGGCGCTTTAGTATTTCATTATAAGAAAAAGCAAAATCTTAGTTTTATTTTACTTCTTAGCTTCTTACTAAATTCATTGCCTAGTACATATATTTTACTCAAACATAATCGCTTTTTCTTCTCGGCCGATCGCTACAGTTATTTCCCCCTTATTTTTTTGTTAATCTACTTAATCCTGCTAATGAAAAAACTTGTGAACCAACATAAGGTGATTATTATTGCATGCGTGTTAGCCGTTATAATGTCATATAAAAGTCACAAAGCTTTAAGTATTTGGTCAAGTGATATTACATTCTGGACGCATTGTATTCAAAAGTATCCTAACGAAGGAAGAGTAAATCGCCTGTATGCAATAGCTTTGCGTAATCAAGGTAACTTTGAAGAAGCAACTCCATACTTTTCAATTGCTTATGAACTCGAAAATTATTATCCAAAGGTAGGTATACTTTATGCTGAGAATTTGATTGAAACGGGAGACTCTATCAAGGCAATTGAGGTGTTAAAAGAAGTACGTGAAAATGTGAATTTTTTAATGAAAGCAGATCAAGTTGCAATCAAGCACCTAAAAGAAGAGTTTAATAGGTCTTCAAGTGTGGGGCATCTTTTAAACCTAGCAGAGTACTATGTTTTTATGAATCAGCCCCTGAGGGCAAAAGTTCTTCTTGAACCATATTTAACGAAAGATGATTATAAGGAGTCTGTAGTTCCATTTTATGACTTAATTTTAGAGGTATTTCCTGAAACAAGATAAAATGCCCCAAAAAAGCCTCGCAAATTGCGAGGCTTTAAAATAAAAATCGAAGAATTAGTTTTCTTGGGATATAGGTTTTACTGGCGTGATGTTGCCGTATTTTTCTTCATAAGTTTTGATCACTTGTCTGAGAGTTGCCGCCAAGCGTTTAGCTGTTGTGTAATTCATCACCAAACGATTTTCTACCTTAAAATGCATTTCTTTTGTGTTTGGGTTTTGGGAATTGGGGACTGCCTGGTTCGTTCCTAAGTCAACCATAAACTCTTCTGGATTAGCAATTGGTTGGAATGCATTTACATAACTGGTATTCATTTTAGATTGATCAACGCGAATATTGATATGCTTCTTATTTTCTTGGGACATATGTTTCCTTTTCTATTTTTCTAAATTAATTTAAGCGTAATAAAATAATATGATACTTATAGTTCACTTAGCAAGGGCTTAGAAGACTTCATACTTTAAGGCTATTGAAAACATACACCTTTAAGAACTGTCAGCAGCTTTAAGCTTACTGAGAAGTCACGATTATGCCTAAATACTATTCCTTTAAAGCTTTTTGTGCGACAGAGATCCAGTATCTTTCTTGTTTTTTGTAAATATCACCAGCTGATTGGAGGTAGCTCTTCATTTGTTTGAACACCTCAGCAGCCTTTTTCTTGTTTGCATTTTCTAAAAGAAATTCAATATAGCGAAAACTTGCTTCTTCTCCATCGAACTTGCGATGGTTACTTTGAAACCAATTATCAGCCTTATCAGATTCATTGGTTGCTGCCCAAATACGTGCTTGGAGGAGCTGTCGCTCTTTTTTACGAAAAGCATCGTTGGGATCTTCAAAACCATCTAAGCACTGTTGTGCCAGCTTGTAGTCATCTTTTTGAGTAATTTCTACAATCGCTCTTAGATAGCGAAATTTCTTTGAATCACTTAGAGGCCCATCTAAAACTGGCTCGAGCACTTTTTCTGCATCATCGGGACGATCATATTTCAAATACAGTTCAGCTAGCTCAAAACGTATATCGGTGGTATCCTTGCTTTTTAGTTCATCTTCAAGCCTTCTTATAAGGCGTAATTCATGACCTGGCATTTGGATTTTTAGTTTACTATTTCCTCTTAATTCTGGCAAAATATAAAGAATAAAGTAAATAAGGTTACCAAAGGGGATAAAAATAATGATTAGGAACCACCAAAAGTCTGCCTGATTTCGAAATGCATGAATAAGACCCCAAATTGTGATCGCAATAGATGCAAAAGAAATAATTTGAAACAATAAGTCCACAAGTGAAACCTCTACTAAAAAATCATTAAATATAGTTTATATATTCTAAAACAGACAGTTTAAAAAACAAGTCAGAAATGATTCTAGAAATATTTTTGCTTTAAATAGAGATCGTCTTTGCTAGTAGTATAATTTTAGGGGCATCAACACCATAAAAATACCTTTTAAAATAAAAAAATATATAAAAATACTTCTTTTCTTTAACAAAAGAATCCTAACAATAGAAGTGATTTGAACTCAAAATTCGTTTTCAAATAAGTATTTCTAAACTTAAAGTAGCTTTTTTTATGAAACTTTAAAGAAACGGCTTGAACAATCTTTTTTTTTTGCTAAGTTGATTGCAGGCCTATTTGTTGTAGATAATGATAATCGTTTTCAATAACAGTATTGAGAGTTATCATTTTTTTTGTTTCTTTGTTGATAATGAATATCAATATCCTTTTTTTAAGGTTCTAGTTATCAACTGATATTTTAATAATTTTTAAAGTTAGGAAAATCCTGATTATGAAAACTAAAAAAGCTAATATGCTTAGTGCAGCTGGTGCTAAGCAATTGAAAAAGAACCAGTTTACTTTATTGGAACTGTTAATTGTTGTTTCTATTCTTGCAATCATTGGTGGTGGAATGATTTCTGCATATGATGGTATGGAAGAAAATGCTGCCCAAGCAACTGCGACTCGTGATATTGCTGCTTTAGACCAAGCAATTCGTACATTTAGAGTAGTTGAAGATGGTGATTTACCAAACAATGTAGAGACTTTAATGTCTGCTACTCCAACGACATTCTCTTTTGATGCATCTATTCGTGATAACGTTGCGACAGATTCTGGTACTTATGCTTTATCCAACATTCTTGGTAGTAAAGTCGCTGGTAAATTTACTGTGACTGCGCTAACTGCTGACCAAATGAATGCTTTAAGAAATGCAGGTATTGATAAACTACGTTATATTGATACTGCTGGTGATGACGAAGTCGCAAGTAACTTAAATATCTTTAATGATGGTGGTTCTGCAGCAGTAAACGTTGGCCCATTATCTGAAATCTCAATTCCTCAGCATGCTTTTGAAGCACCACGTGAAGGTGATAACCGTAACCGTGGTCGTGGTTACCAGTTTGATATCAGTGGTGTTGACGATGCTGATGCAGATGACATTTCTGTTGCAGTATGGAATGCAGGTACAAACGGTTATAACAACATCAAAGTTAATGGTGCAGCGGATGCAGTATTAGTTGGTTTTGGTATTGGTAATGCTTCAACAATTGTTGCAAGTGACTCTACTGCTTCTTTAGCAAGTTCTCCTTTCTACGGAAACGTTGGCAAAGAAGAGTATAGCCACTACATCATGCTTGTTGATGTTAGTCAAGATCCTGCTCAGTTAGTTGCTGTAGTTGATGCTCGTGGTGATTTCTTAGATGAAGAGTTTGCAGAAGCGACTGATCAAAAGCAATAATGCTTCAGTAATTATCTTCATATAGGAATATGAAAGGCGAAGAGTTCTTGGGGAGGGCTCTTCGCTTTTTGCTGTTATTATGAATAAAAATAGATTTACCCTTATTGAGCTATTGACTGTTGCGGCACTGATTGCTTTACTCTCTGGTGTAGTAATTATGAACTTTACTGATTCGGAAGACTTTGCTCGAAATAATTTACAAACTTATGAAATACATCAAGTAGTTAAGGCATTTAAAGCATTTAAAAAGGATACTGGATACTATCCAAAAACAGGACCTTTTGCATATAGTTCTGTTAGCTGTAATGTGAATGAAACTTTGTTTGATGAAGAAAATAATTTATACCAACTATTTAAACGTCCCAAAGATATTGATGATAATGGGACGGATGAAGATTTATGGAAATGGAAATGGAATCCGGAGTATAAAGTTGGGTGGAAAGGGCCGTATTTAAATTTGATGCGGTCTCATGTTGTTGTCTCTGAAAACGAAAATACCTATATCAGTTTAGTTGAAGAAAATGAACTGATTTCTTTGGATACAGATTACTATACCTTAAAAGGCACATTCGGGAACAATTTCGAGTATTACCCCAATGAACCAGATGGACCAACAATTCTTTATTACTCGTTGGATGAAAACAAAAATATTATAATTAGCGAATATATCCTAAGTGAATGAATATTAGATTTTTTACATTATTAGAATTACTTTTAGTGACCATTATTCTAGCATTAGTCGCCTCCACAGCAATGTTAGCAATTGATTCAGGAGATGACCAACTGCGCTATGACGAAAATAAAAGGCGTTTACAAGAATTAAGATTAGCTATTTTAGGAGATGAAACTTCATCTCTAAATAATCAACCGATTATTCAAGGTTATATTGCTGATACAGGCGAAACTCCTACATCTGTTAATGATCTTCTTGAAAAACCAAGTGGTGTTGATTTCTGGAGTTATGACAGTATTTTAGGCTTTGGTCACGGCTGGAGAGGTCCTTATTTAAGTTCATGGGATGGCGAATATTTTGATGCTTGGGGACAGCCTTATTTCGGTGAGGATAATTCTACTTGGAATGGTCCAGAAGGAGATGGAGATTTATTTTTCAAAAGTTTAGGGAAAGATCGCACTGTGGATTCTGGCGGTGAAGATGCCTATGAGCAAGATCGTAATTATTTAATTAGGGAGAGTCGCTACAAATCAATGGGTCCCTTACCATTCAATGTGCAAATACTTAATAATTCAGTAGCTAATATAAATAATACTAAAGTTCAATTAATGATTTTATATCCAGATGCTCAACTTCCTAGCGACTTTTCGGAGGAATTTGTGACTTTAAATTCGAAGTTTTTATCTGTAGAAGAGTATACAATTAGTTTATTGATCGGAGAAAGTATAAACTTAAATTTCACTCTTAATGAGGATTTATTGTCGCGTAGAATTCGAATTATACTTATTGGACCTGATCTTACTGGAACTTCTTTAGCAGATAAGTTTATTAGTGATGAAAATGAAATGGCACACATTACTTTGTTACCTACCAACTATACGATACCTTCTTACCAATTTGAATTGAAGGACTAATATGTTTAAAATTAATGCACACAGAATAATAATAATTGAAGAAAACTTAAGTAAGTTTCAAGTTTCTATCATACGGCGCAAAAAGAATTCTTATGAGCTTGAAGAATCCGTAAATTGCTTTAGTTACAATGCTGAGCAAGCTTATATGCAATGTATTGGAGAACTCAAGAAAAATAGACGTAAGATACCATCAAAGGCTATTGTTGTTAGTCAAGATGTAAAGAGTTTTTTCTTAGAAGTTGATGCCGATACAGTGGAATGGGAAGTTCAGGAATATGTTGAAGGAATTTCAGGTCTAAGTTCTATTAGAGAGTTAGTAAATTATTCGGGTATATTTCCTCAACAGGTTCGTGAGCTAATTGCAGAAAATGTATTAAATGAAACTGGTTTTTGGCGACAAGGAATCCTTGAAGACGAAGTTTTAGATGAAAAAGAATTGCTAGCTGTTGAAAAACTATTAGAGAATCGGCCTGATAGTAATGAACCTTCTAGCTCTGAATGGCGATCCTTTACTCAATCTGACTTTAAATTATGTGCAAGTTTCCCACAAAAAACGATTCATAAATGGAAGCAAATTTTAGCGCACGATAAAATTTCTTTGATTGGCGTATCTTCTCGTTCTATGATACGTATCCCTGATGTAAATTCACTAAAAGATCTCGATGCTTATATCGAATATACACCAGAAGGATGGTTTCTATCTTCTTTTGTGAAGGGAAGTATGAAGTCTTTTGCATTTTACCCAGGTGGGAGTCTTAATTATCCACCAGCTTTAATTCAAGACATTGTTTCAAAGGACTTCAAGAAGATTGCATTTGCGGATAATCCGTTGTCTTTTAATAAACTTCAAGATGAGGTGAATCTATACAGTGAATTACAGCTTGAAGAAATATTGACTTATGAGGTTACAGAAAAACTTGTACAAGAACTAGTCGAACAAAAAAATCTTCTGATTAAAGATGTTCGAGAAAAATTGCCTCCCTACTATAAACGACCTTTTTTCTATTTTATGGTCGCAATTATAGTCTGGGGAATCGTTGCTTTAAGTTATTTGTATACGCAGAAATCCGAAGTACAAAAACTTCAAGCAGATGTTAAGCGGTGGCAAAATAAAAATCAAAAGCTGGGCAATCAAATTTCAGCGTCATCTAGCCTATTCAAAAGGGGACAAAAATTAAAATCTGAAATAACAATACTTGAGAGGCAATTAGAGCTAGCAGAACAGCAGCATTTAAATGAAGTTTCAGATTCTTCTTTTATTATTGACTCTATTGATGCTCTCGTACAAGAATATTCAAATGAAATATATGTTGAGCAGATTAAAGCTTTTAAGGAAACAAGGTTTGAAATAAAGGGATACGCATTAACTCAAGAGCCGATTCGTATTTTTACAAAAGAATTTATTAGTCGTATTGAAAAAGATCTGAAAGGTCATGTTAATAGTAGTATTGAATTCAGTGATGATCAATTATATCATTTTCAGATTTTAAGTGAAGGAAAAAGTTCACAAGGGAGAAGAAACTGATGAAAATTTTAAAATTAATTCTCTTAGGTGTATTTATTTTTTCGGGTAGTCTTTTTTTGATGAAAGTTATGGTAGATCGAAAATTTACTACTCAAAAAAGTGACTTAGATCGTGAAGTTTATGATCTAAAAAAAGAAAATAAATTTTTGCAAAATCAAAAAGTTTATAAAGTGGATCTTACTGAACTTAAAGAACGAAAATCTTTAGTTGAAAAAAGTTTAAAGAATTATCAAGATGGACGAGACCAAAAACAAGTCAACCGGAATTCACAGGCAGAAATACATCAGTTAATTGCTACAATTCGGGAACAAGCACAACAACATCAAATTCAATTGAGTAAATCTAAAAACTTGTTCTCCCAAAATACCCCAAAAATTATTTTAAACTTTACGACTAATTTTCAAAGTTTTTATGATTTTATTCATGCACTACACGATTTAGATAAAACAATTGTTTTATCATCGCTAATAATTAATAAAAATTCTAAAATTCAACTTTTAGATATTGTACTTGAGGTTGAATTCTAATGATACCGAACGACTTACTATCCAATCTTCTAGAGGAATGTATCGAACATAATTATTCGGATTTGCACCTGAGTGTAAATGCACCAGTTATGGGCCGTCTTAATGGAGTTTTAAAAGCTCATACCTCAACAAAGTGGACGAACGATCAGATGAATGTTCTAGTCTATGACTGTTTATCCTCTGAAGAAATTGAAATTTTGCAGCAACAAAAAAGTTTAGATGCAGCATGTAGCATTGGCGCTACCCGATTCAGGATCAATTTGTATCATGAACGAAATCAATTTGCATGGGCTATACGCAAACTTGAAAACACGTTAAAAAATGTTGAAGAATTACAGTTGCCTGAACAAATACTAGAACTATCTCAATTAAAAGACGGATTAGTTTTATTTACAGGACCTACGGGAAGTGGTAAAAGTACAAGCCTAGCAACCTTACTAGATAACATCAATGAACAACGCTGCTCTCATATTTTGACGATTGAAGATCCGATTGAATATATTCATACGAATAAACAATCGCTTGTACACCAACGTGAACTTGGGGCAGATGTCAAATCCTTTGCGAGCTCGTTAAAAGAAGCACTTCGAGAAGACCCTGATGTTATTCTTGTTGGTGAAATGCGTGACCTAGATACATCTCGTGCTGCTTTGTCTGCGGCCGAAACAGGTCACCTAGTCTTCTCAACGCTTCATTGTGCGGACACTGTAGGTGCATTAGACCGTATACTAGCATTATATCCTGCTGTTGAACAAGACTCTGTACGCCGACAATTAGGAATGACATTAAAAGCAGTTGTCGCACAAAGATTACTGCCAAGAAAAAATGGCGATGGAAGAGTTCCAGCAGTTGAAATTTTGCGAGTAAATAATGCTGTTTCCAATTTAATTCGGACAGGTCAATTCCCGCAAATTTTTAGTATTTTGGAAACGGGTGCAAAGCAAGGAATGCTCAGCATGGATTTAACATTAGTACAGCTTGCTTTTAAAGGAGTTATTGAAGTACCAAAGGCACGGTTAATGTGTCGTAATACAAGGTATTTTGATGAGACACTGTCAAAATTAAGAAAAGACCAAGATCGAATTCCAAGCTATGCCAATTTATAGTTATTCTGCTGTCAATCGACAAGGTAAATTACATTCTGGTTCATTAGCTGCTGATAATCGCTTACTTGCTATTCAGCAACTTAAAGAACAACAGTTGCTGCCTCAACATATTGAATTATATGATGAGAACAAGAATAAGCTTATCAATTGGAGATATTTTCATTGGCAAAATTTTCTCCCACTGACTAACA
This sequence comes from Lentisphaeria bacterium, assembly GCA_022447755.1. Taxonomy (GTDB): domain Bacteria; phylum Verrucomicrobiota; class Lentisphaeria; order JABSQK01; family JABSQK01; genus JAKVBE01. The sequence continues at coordinate 108,348 of JAKVBE010000002.1, forward strand.
AGTACCGTTCACTTTTTTATAACCAGTTAGCTATGATGATTCGTTCAGGCTTGACCTTGATGGATGCCTTAACTCTTATGAAAAATGAATTTCCTCATATTAAAGTTCGTAAAGAAATTGCGCTAGTATTAGAAGATTTACAAAATGGATTATCATTTTCATATGCTCTTCATAAAAGATCAGAAACCTTTACCGATATTGGGGCTCGCATAGTGGAAACCTCAGAGGCTACCGGAGACTTAGAAACTGGTTGCATAAAAATCGCTGAGCATATTGATTTTTGGACAGAAATGAAAAAACGTATTTTATCTGCAATTTGTTATCCAGTTGTGGTATTTTTAGTTGCTTTAGCCGTTACTGCTTTCTTAGTTTTTAAAGTGATTCCTAAGTTTGATGAATATATGCAGAAGCGTGGTATCGTTATGCCTGCATCAACTGATTTTGTCATCAGTGTATCAAGATTTTTTCAGCATTATTGGATGTATTATATTCCAGCTACAATCATTCTATTAGTCGCATTTTTCTTTACTTATAGACACCCATATGGTCGTCTTAAAATTGAACGCATTGCTTTGAAAATTCCTATACTGGGTCAATTGATTTCATATTCGGCATTAACTATTTTTAGTTCAACATTAGCTTTATTGTTAAAAAGTGGTCTTGGATTAATTGAGTCCCTTAAATTAACTGCAGAAACGATTTCCGTCCATATATTTCAAAACTCAGTTTATCATGCTGTAGATGAATTAATGACAGGAAAACTTTTCAAAGAATCTCTCCCAAAAGATCTTTTTCCTGGTGTTGTTGTAAGTGTGATATCAGTCGGTGAAGAAACAGGAGAACTTGGTAATGCACTTGATGAGTTAGGAAATCACTTCTCTAAAGAATTAAAACGTATTGTAAATTTTATGATAAGCGCAGTTGAACCCGTCCTTATTGTAGGGGTAGGGTCTATTGTCGCTGTTGTATATTTTGCAATTTTTCAAGCAATTTTAGCCTTAATGACAAGATAATTATGATAAAAAATATTACAAAATTTATGATCGTTATATGTGTAGCTTTTGCATCAGAAACTGTACATGACCCATTTCGTTTGGATACTGTTATTGAACCCAATAACCAAGTAGCTGTGGTTACAAAAAATAATAAAATCGTATTTAATTACTCCATTAATACTGTTTTGATAAATGGTGATAAGTATCGAGCTGTTATTTCACATAATAAAAAAATTATCGGAATTATACAAAAAGGTGAAAAAATAGTTTTACCAGATAATTCATCATGGAAAGTTTTGAATATTAAACCTTGGTCAGTCGAATTAGAGGACATTAAAGGCCAAGAATTACAAATTAAGGTAGGTAAAAAGCAATGAACAAGAACATTATATACATAATATTTTTATTTTCTTTTGGAATAGTTTTCTCTGCAGACTTCACTCCTAAAGCGATGACAGAAAATTTAAAAGAGTTAAACCTTGTAAACTCAACTGTACAAGAATTTGCTACAATCCTCTCTAGAGAGTTAGATTATGCAGTCACAACCACTAATGATGCTGGCAAAAATGAAGTAAATATTTATTTAAAAAATACTAATGTATTAGCAGCAGTAGAAATTTTGTGCCGATCAGCAAAACTAGCATACCGTATTGATCCTATTTCCAATCATATTCTTATATTAACAATGGAAGAATACAGAGAGGGAATCTATATAAAACAAATTCCTGAAATTAGAGCGCTAACTGTACGGCCTGCTAATTTAAGTATTTTAGCCGATAGTATTTCAAGCGTTTATGGTAATCGGCTTAGTTATATTGAAGGTGAAGATATTCGAAGCTTTTACGAAGCAGAAGGGGAAAACCTATTTGAGAATATTGGCAATATTGGAAGTGTTATCGGCTCAGGAAGTGGAAATAATAACAACAATGACGACAACGATGATAACGATGATAACGATGACGACGACGATAACAATAATAATAATTCAAATAATGGATCAAGTGCAGTAGAATTTGATCTAGAAGCATTGCGTGAAAGTATCGATTTTACGATTGTTCAACAAATTGAACGTGCTCGTATGATGGCAAGAGGCGATGATGCTCCTGAACAACTAATCTTAAACCGATTATTACCAGTAAAACCTACAATTTATCTAACGACAAATCTAGAACATTCACAGATTATTTTACGGAGTCCAGATATAGAGGCCCTTAATGATATCGAAAAATTTATAAAAGAAAGTGATGAAAAATTACCACAGGTTTTATTAGAAATCAAAATTTTAGAGCTTTCTATTGGTGATGAGTTTAGTTCAGTTTTTGATTATGAATTCGTTGATAGCAAACAAAGCATTTTCGATCCTAACGGAGCGAACCCGCTTGCTGGAGCTGAAAATAGGGGAGGTAGCGGAGACTTCAACATAATTGATAACAGTTTCATTTATACACATATTTCAGAGAATATCTTAGCTCAAGTCCAATTATTAGAAAGAGAAAATAAAGTTGAGTCCATTGCTACACCGATGTTGATGGCTGCAAATAATCGAATTGCAACTATAGAAATTGTTACACGTGAAATCTTTACAACAGGCTTCACTTTCCAAGATGCTATTCTTGGAGATGATAATGTGGTCATTCAACCGTCTAGAACAATTCCAGATACTGAAGAAGATAATGTAGGTTTGATCTTAAAGATTGTACCAAGCATAAATGCGGACGATACGGTTACTTTATTTATTCAAGAATCGATTTCCACTAAAGTCATTGATGGTGGCCGAATTTTTATTGATGGAACTTACCTTTCAATTGATACAAAAGAAACGAAAGGCATTGAAGCAACAATTATAGCTAAAGATAAAAAATCGATTGCAATTGGAGGTTTAATTACTAGCAGTATGCGCAAAGAAGAACAGAAGATACCTCTATTGGGAGATATTCCATATTTAGGTAGGCTATTTACAGATACAATAGAAACAGAGCAAAAGAAAGAACTATTACTTCTTGTTACTCCTTATATTATGCGAAGTGCCCGAGAAGCACCACCTATCTCTAAAAAGGTACTTGAAGATAATAGTGATCATAGTTATCACTATCAAGGTAACGAAGGTGTTGAAAAATTAAATAAACAACTTCAAAAATTACGAGAAGAGAACTTAAAGTTTGAAATGGAAAAAATGAAAGATAAAGCAGAGTGATTAAGTTTTTCTCATTCTTTTCGTTTTTTTTTATTTTGGGTTGCTCCTCTACCTCTAATAATCAAGAGAAAGAAGTTCTACCTGTTGCAAATTTGCACAGAAATATGAAAAGTAAGTATATATTTTGGGATTTTTTAAAGCAAGACCTGCACCGTAAACTAGGTATCAAAAATCATTTATATTTTGAATCAGACCCCGCTACTACCCCTTTTATTAATTATCTTAATAAGACAGGAGAAAAATCAAAGCTCTCTTCGGTAGTTAGAGTTAAGGTTTATCAAGCAGAAAATGAAGACGATGCTTTATTATTGTATAACAACTTTTGTAGCAGAGGAGATTATAAGCTTTATAAAGATTCAAATCACAAAGGCAAACTTTTATTTTTAATACATTATACTTCAGAAAAAGATATAGAATTTACACAAATTGTTTTTGTAAATAAGCGTGATGCTCAAGACTATTTCAAAACTATAGAATCAAACTACAAATTGAAAGTACATTATGCTAAACCTTGACGAAATTATTTTACATCCACCAACGGTGTTTGCTGTTCCGCCTGTGTTAGCACAAAAAAGGAAACTACTCCCATTTACATTGTTAGATAACAAAGTACTCGTTGCAACTTCTCATAAAGATGAATCTATCGAACATGTTTTAAGGAAATATTTTAATAATCCTATTGAGCAAATTATTTGTGATGAACAAAAGTTGCGTGAAAAAATTCAAGAATGCTATGGACCTTTGCTCGAGCAAAATAGACAGGGAGAAGACCAAGCTGGTTCATTAGCGCTTACTAATGAGATTATTCATGCTGCAAATCTTTGTAAGGCTTCTGATATTCATATTGATCCTCATGACACAGAAACCATCATACGTTTTCGAATAAACGGCCAGCTAGAGTTGTACAAGTCTCTATCAAAAAAAATTCACTCGTCACTTGTTTCTAGATACAAAATTATTTCAGGAATGGACATTTCCGAAAAACGCTCTCCACAAGATGGTAAGTATTTACATTTATTACCATCTGGTCAAAAAGTAGATATACGTGTCGCTTCTATTCCATCAAAAAGTGGAGAGAAACTAACAATGAGAATTATGGGACATAGCATTGGTCATCTAAATATTGAATCATTGGGGTTAGAAGCAAAGCATGTTACTAAATTGAAATCTGTACTTAGACAAAACTATGGACTTGTGATGGTATCTGGCGCAACAGGCTCTGGAAAAACAACTAGCTTATATACATTGATGAAATATTTAATAAATCAAGCTGATTATAATATCATTACAATTGAAGATCCTGTAGAATATGAAGTAGAAGATATTGTTCAAGTAGAAGTCGAAAATAATGAAAAATTAACTTTTGCATCTGCCTTAAGATCCGTTCTTAGACATGATCCAGATGTCATTATGGTAGGAGAAATTCGTGATGTTGAAACTGCACAAATTGCTATCAGAGCCTCTATGACAGGACACCTAGTCCTATCTACCGTTCATGCAAATAGTGCAAGTGCAATTATTACAAGACTTCAAGATATGGGAATAGAACCATATCTTCTTGCAGCTACGTTAAAAATTTCAATTAGTCAAACTCTGGTTAAAAAGATATGTCCTTCTTGTAAGAAAAAAGTTGATATCGCTTCTGTAAAACTTCCTCAATCTTTAGTCAAAGAGTTCAATGATACGCCTATTTATGAGGGACATGGATGCGAAAAATGCGCTGGGACTGGAACCTCTGGCAGAATGGCTATATTTGAACTTCTACATGTTGATGATTATTGGATGAATGAGATTGGCCATCGTTCTACAGAAACGGAAATGGCAGCTAAAATGCGTGCTAGGGGGATACCATCCGTAAGAGAAGATGCATTAGCAAAGGTTAAGCAAGGCCTTATACCTTGGACTGAACTAAATAAATTTATATAATTTTTTATAATCAATATTATGAGCTATGCAGAATATATAAATATTTTGCCAAAAGTATCATAAAATAATTCTGTATACAACTTTCCTAGATAAATTCCAGAACTTAGTATCCTAAATGATATACATTAATTTCTTTATTTAGAAACCTTAAAAATAAAATTGCTGAGGTATATGAAGGAACACAAAATCTAATATATCTATTGATGAATATTAGCGTTTTACACGTGCATTACCGCTCCAAATACTCCACACCTGATCTTCATCTGCAGGTTGACCATAGTCTGTCAGCATTGTGGCTGCCAGTGCACCAGTTGCCCAACCAAATTGAGACCATTTTTGGGGCTCCCACTCTTTTAAGATTCCATACAGTAGTCCACCTACAAACCCATCTCCACCGCCAATACGGTCTAATACACCAATTTCACGTGGTTTGATGACATGCCAATCTTCACCATAGGCCATAATAGCTCCCCATTTATGACTATTGGCACTAATCACCTCACGAAGGGTTGTTGCATAAACAGAGGCATTTGGATATTGTGCTTTTACACGGTTAATCATTTCTTTGAAATTTTCAATTTTGCCATCTAAATCAGAACCACCTTCTTCAGGCCCTTCAACCTTTAAACATAACTGAAAGTCTTCTTCATTTCCAATTAAAATATCGGCCAAACTAGCGATTTCACCAAAGCATTTATGAAGTTCTTCTTCACGACCTTTCCAAAAACTTGCTCTGTGATTTAAGTCAAAAGATATAAGAGTTCCATTTGCTTTGGCTGCACGAGCAATATCTAAGCAAAATTGTGTAGTTTTTGGAGATAGTGCTGCAATGAGTCCACTTAGATGCACGATTTGAGCACCTTCTTTTTCAAAAATACGGTTTAAATCAAAGTACTTCACATCCAGTTCACGACCGACTTCACCTGCACGGTCATTTTGTACGCGAGGACCGCGTGTTCCCCATCCAGAATCTGCCATATTAATTTGATGGCGGTACCCCCAAGGGTCTTCTTGTTCAAATTCGGGACCTTCGAAGTCCATGCGCCTGCTGCGTATATTATCTTTAATGAAATGAGAAACTGGTGAACCTTGAACAAAAGACGTTAGAATTTTTACAGGTAAACCCAGATAAGATGCTACAGAACCAACATTTGACTCTGCACTGGTTGCTTGCATTTTGAATGTATCACTACAATGAAAAGGTTGGCTATTCACAGGCGTTAAGCGAACTCCCATACTAGTAGGAATAATCATTGAATATTTAAAGTCTTTTCGTAATTTTAGCATATCTTCTCTCCATTTTACCGTAAAAATTGAATAAACACAGATTAAATTAACTAAAAGGGTAGTAAAGTCTAGTACAGTTGGAGAAGTTTATTTAAATAGGGTTTCAATATTTTCAGGTGGGCGTCCAATGACAGCTTTATCATCTTTTATGATAATTGGACGTTCAATCAAGATCGGATTTTCAATCATAATCTGGATCCACTCAGTATCACTCCGGCCATCATCTATAGATAGCCCGAGTTCCTTAAACTTTTGTTCACCAGTTCGCAAAATTTCAATGGGCTTCATACCTAGCTTCCCTAATACATCATGAAGCAGCTGAGCGGAAAGGTGTGTGTTAAGATAGTCTATGATTTCATATTCTGTATTTTTGATTTCTAAATTATCGATAGCACAACGACTTTTGCTACAGCTCGGATTATGAAAAACTTGGATCATGATGTTTCCTAAAATTAAAATATTGAAATATTCGAGTAAAATGAGATTTCGGTATTATCTTAGTATGATTGTATCGATTTCACAAAGAGAAAGGCCTAGAAGTTTTTACATGAAGATTTGTCATGTTATTACCCGAATGATTGTTGGTGGTGCTCAAGAGAATACATTATTTACGGTTATGGGTCATATTGAGCACGACCATGAAACTGTGCTAGTTACAGGACCAACTGATGGACCAGAAGGTAAATTGCTTCAAAAAACAAAAGTCCAAAACCTAAAAATTGAAGTTATTGACTCTCTCATTCGAGAAATCAATCCACTTAAAGACTTTCAGGCATACATGTCGCTTAAGAAATTCTTCAAAGAAAATCGTTTTGATGTTGTACATACACATAGTTCCAAAGCAGGTATTTTAGCACGTATTGCAGCACGTCAAGCCGGTATCCCTGTTGTTGTTCATACGGTTCATGGCCAATCTTTTCACCCCTATCAATCAAAGTTGAAAAATTGGGTGTATATCCAGGCAGAGAAGTTTGCAGCACGTTATTGTGACCGTATTTATGCAGTTGCAGACGCGATGATTCAGCAGTGTGTTGATGCTGGGGTTTCTCCAAGAAGTAAATATCAAGTTGTATATTCTGGTATGGAATTGGAACCCTATTTAAACGCAAAAAAAGACCCTGAATTAAAAGCATCTCTATGTATACCAGATGATTGCTTTGTTGTTGGAAAAATTGCCCGCTTATTTGAGCTTAAAGGGCATGAGTACTTAATCGAAGCAGCTAAAGCAATTGTTATTGAAATACCCAATGTACGTTTTCTATTTGTTGGTGACGGTAGCAACCGTGGAAATTTAGAGGAATTAATTCTTAAAAATGGTTTGCAAGAATACTTTGTGTTTGCAGGTTTAGTAGACCCAGTCGAGATTCCTCGCTATACAGGGATCATGGATATTTTAGTTCATTTATCTTTGCGAGAAGGTTTACCAAGAACGGTTGTTCAAGCCTTCGCTTCAGGTATTCCCGTAGTTGCATATGCTTTGGATGGGACGCCTGAAGTTGTTAAACCAGATGAAAATGGCTTTTTATGCGCAGCGGAAAGTGAAATGGCTGTTGCTACAAGCGTGGTTCGTTTACTTAAAGATGATGAAATGCGTAAAAATTATGGAGAAGCTGGTCGTGAGTTTGTTCGACAACGCTGGGATTGGCATACGATGGTTGATCAGCTTGAAGAAAGCTATGAAAAGTTGTTAGCTGAGAAAAAGAAATAAGTGTTTATTGCTCTTCTTTTGTAGGACATAGCAGAACTGAAAATTCACATAATTGTGGTTTGTTCTCTAAACGTACTAATATTTGATTGAATCCCTCATTAAACTTAATTCTCCTGAAACCTTCTTGCAAATTCCAGCCAGACATCCCTCGATCTTCCCAAATCACCTTCTTGTTTACCCACATACGAGCCGCATCGTCAGAAGCAATAGCTACAAGCATTTCCTGTGCTTCTTCAAAATAGACCTCAGTTACACAGAAGTATGTTGAATCAGCTTGCTCAATAGGCGGTTTAATCTTCATTTGATTGGATTGAACAAACTTCCACTTTAGTGCTCTAGGTGTATTCGTTTTAGGGTCTGTTTTCCCATTCTTATATTCTGCTTCGAGGTCAACACTGATTTCAGGTGGATGTGCAACTTGATAATTCATTCGTCCATGATTTTCCCAAGGACCAATGATATACCAAGTATCTATATATAGCCATCCCTGGCGCTTTGAACTTTTCTGGAATTTACGACCAGGCATTGCTTGCGCTTTTACTAACTCTTCAGGAATTCGAATACCCGAAACATTGTTACGCCCTGTATCTGACATATCATCTCCTGATTTCGAACCTTTTTGGTTTCGATTACTACCACCGGAACCTCCATGCTTTCCACCACCTTTACTCTGAGATTGTGAACCACTGCCTTGGGCTGAAGATTGTGACAAGCTTTGACCCATTCCCTTTTTCCCTCCTCCAGCAATACCTGCTTTTTGAGCAATCATTTGGGCCTGAGTATGCGATAGAGAAGCTTGACGCGCCTGATCTTGAATTCGTTGACGATAGGCATTCAATTTACCAACTGTTGGTTTACCTTGTCCATGTTGGTTTTGTTGCCCTTGCTGAGCCTGTGCTTGTTGGTTTTGCTGTCCTTGCTGAGCCTGTGCTTGTTGGTTTTGCTGTCCTTGCTGAGCCTGTGCTTGTTGGTTTTGCCGGGTTAAATTTGTGACCTTTTCAAGTGCTTCAGTAAAGGCTGTTTGATGTATTTCGGCAATTTCAGCAGCCCGTAGTTCATTGAAGTCTTGATTAATATCGGCTTCAAGTTCTTTGACTTCTTCCAACACTTTTTCGAAACTCATTTCTTCTATATTTGGCAGGTCCTGTTGTAAATCTTCTTCAAGGAATTCATCAGGTATATTGGCTATCTGCTCTTGTTGCTCTGGACTTAGGGAACTTTCATTTAATAGCTTTAAGAGCACATTTGAATGGTGAAGAATACCACTTCCAAAAATATGATAATTATTTAGTTGAGGTGATTTTACTTTATTAGCCTGTGCACTTTGTTGATTTACTTTTTCCTGAATCGAATGAACGGATTGTACTAATTGAGGGATATCTGCTTGAGTACCGGTTTGTGTATAAACACTAATTTCCTTGATTAGTTTTTCACAGTCATCGAATACTTTTCTTTCTACTGTTCCGCCTGTACGAACCATCAAGTGATAGGCATTCTCTTTCATTTCTTCTGCTGCTGACATTAATTCGTTGAAATTAGACGTTTTGATATCCCTTTGGGGACGCTCCCTTAATGCATGCAATTTCTCAATCTTCTTCTTCTCAAGCTCTTTCTTGATATCACGCATTTCAGCTAACTTTTTCTCAATCTTCTTCTTCTCTTTTTTACGTGCTTTTTCCTTTAATTTTTCAGCTTGATCTTCTGGTATTGTCGTGTGTTCACGTCTTTTCTTTTCTTCTTCTTTTCGCTTTTGATTAGCTTGCTTAACATTGTCCGCTTTCGCCTCAGCCTCCTTGGGATTATAGCTCATGCTACTTTTTCTTAATGGTTCAACAAAGAAGAAGAGACAAAGAATTAGCCCCTGAAGCACAAATGCGATCAATAAAATTTTGCTTTTATTTGGTTTGTATTTCTGATCCATAAGAATTAACGCTTGTTATAGTGTTCATCGTACGTGCGAATACCCACATTACTTAAATGATTGAATTGGCATAAGTCTAAAACTTCTACGACGCGCCGCATAGATGTTTTTTCATCTGCATCAAGTCGTATTCGCTGGTTAGGGTCAACGACTCCTATTTCTCTCAATTTGAGATGAAGGGCATTTAAGGTTACAGGTACTCCTTCAAAAAATAGGTTATTCTTTATATCAACACCAATAACAATTATTTTGTTACTTGGAAGTAGTTTTTCAGCGGAACTAGATACAGGTAATGAAATTTCAATATCTTTGTTTTCTTTTTTGCTCATTGTTGAAACAAGAAAGAAAATGAGCAACAAAAAGACACAATCAATAAGAGGAGACATTGATACTTCTGCTTGGTCATCATCACCTGAAGAGATTGCCATTACTCACTCCTCTGTTTTAGTTTAATTGAAACTGAATTGAAACCTTGTAGCGTACAGATATCAAGGGTATCAATCGCTTTTTGAAACTCCATATCGCCATCAACATCAATCCGAAGAGGTTTGTTAAGAATTTCTGTTCCTTTTGTTGTGACTAGTTGCTTTAAATATTTAGCTAAATCAGGAACTTTACCCCACACAAGTCCACCTGTATCATTTCGCCGAATTACTTGCAGATTATTTCCAAATTGGTCCATCCCAATGACAAGTTCTTCATTTTGGGTATTTACTGCAATTGATGCCGTTGTATCGGGAATTTCCACACGAATTTGCTTTTCTTTTCTTTTGATAACAGTGGTGACTAAAAAGAAAATGAGCAATAAAAATACACAATCAATTAGAGGCGACATGGGTACCTCTGCTTCATCGTCTCCCTGAACAACTCGGCGTCTTCTTTTCATAGATTAACCTAAATGATTGTTGGTTTTGTAGTTTGAAAAACTTTCGGCTCCACTGCCTTCTTCTTCTGTATTGTAATTTTTAACTTCACAGTTATCACTACTAAAAGCATTTGTGATATTAGATGAGTTTTCTATTTTATTATTCGTTAGTAGCCAAGAATTAACCAAAAACTCTAAACGCTCCTCTAAGTCTTCAGACAAACTATTGATTCTAAATTTTAAGAAATGATAAATTGCCAAACTTGGTATAGCAATAATAAGTCCTACAGCTGTTGTTATCAAAGCTTTTGAAATAGATCCTGCAAGCATAGAAGCTCCACCTTCATCTCCATAAACTTCGACAAGCTTAAAGGACTCAATCATACCAATCATGGTTCCTAATAAACCCAACAGAGGTGCTAAGGCTGCAACGACTGCTAGGGAAAAGGATTTTTGACTCTGAGTTTTCAACTCTCTACTCGCAATATCTTGTGCTCCTGGAATTAACAAACCTGGATCTGCATGACGGTGACTAACAATATATGTAATCATACGTGATAAGGTAGAAGGGCAGGCTTGGCAAACTTCAATTATTTTATTAAAATCCCCCTGAGACCAAAGTGGCGCAACTTCAGCACTTAAATCTCCTGGGACTATATATTTTTTGCGCAGTGATAAAAAACGCTCGATAGTAAAATAGCAACCCGCACTAAATAAAGTTAATAAGGCGATTGATGTATTTCCACCCTGAAGAATTTCATTAAACCAGTCCACTTCTGTATTGATCTCTTCTTCTGATGCTAAAACAGATGATTGGCTCAGAACTGCAAAAATGGCTGAAAGCTTTATTAATGAATTTTTTCTAAAATACATAAAATTTCCTAAGTAAAATTTAAAGTTATACACAAATACGCAGAAAAAGTAATATATATTACATACTAGTATGTTTTTTTGTCTTGTTTTTCAATGCTTTTTGGGAAATACACGCTTAATTTATAAAATTAATTAAAAATTTAGCCTCAAATACGAGATTTAAAGTGATATTTTAAAAGAAACTTTAAAATATCACTTGTATCATGTTATCTAATTGCTATTTTATCAGTGTTAATGGTGTATTTGATAATGATAACTGTTATCGTTAAGTGATTTAATGTGCAATGCTCCGCATTTTTAGATCTAGATAATGGTTATTGTTATCAAATTTTTTGTAAGTTGACACTGGAGGTGTTAGAATATTTCGTTTGCAAAGCGTGTGATGTTAAGAAAATGTTTTCTTTTCGTTACGAACTTTGTTGATTTTTAATCATTAACTTAATAATTGGGAAATAAAAGAAAGATACTTAACTATGTTTAAAAAGTATTTATTGCCAGGAGTTCTGGCTTTTGGTGTTTATGCACAAGATGCAGAAACAAAGTCGCAAGAAGATCGAATTGCTGAATTAGAGAAGCGTATTGCTACTTTAGAAGAGTCTGAAAACTCTGAGACTCGCAAAAATATTGATCGATTGTTTGCTGGTCTTGAATTAAACTTGAGCGGAACAGGTATTCTTCAAGCCACATCTGGGGCAGATGATGATTATGCAGATAGCGGAGATGAGGCTGATGCAAGTTACTCATTCGATTTTGAAATTACTAAGACTTTTGAAGATGGTTTGGGAACTATCTATATAGACTTAGAAATGGGGAATGGTGATGGTATCGATGGGGAGGTTCCTACTTTTTCGGGCGTAAATGGCGATGCTACCGGAGATGAAAGCCTAGATGCTAGTGAAATTTGGTATGAAAATACAATTGATAAATTTCGCTTTAAAATTGGTAAAGTAGATCCTACAGGCGATTTTGATGCGAATACTATTGCAAATGACGAAACCACACAATTTTTGAATGGTGGATTCATTAATAATTTAGCAATCGATTTCCCAGATAACGGTGCAGCTGCAGTAGTTTTCTACGAAGAAGAAGAATTCTATATTGGTGCAGGTATCTTTGATGGTGATGGTGATTTTGATGATGTATTCAGCAAAATTTTCTGGATCACTGAAGTTGGTTATACAGTAGAAAGTTTTAATATTCGTGCATATTACTGGGAGAACAATTCAGACCATGATGCCTTAGACGGTTCATCTACTACTGATGAAAATAGTGGTTTTGGTTTATCTTTCGATGCTGAAGTTTCAGAAACTGCAAGCGTATTTGGTCGCTATGGTATGCAAGATGAGGACGTAGCACCTGTAGAGCATGCAATTTCTGGTGGTGTTCAATTCTCCGAACTAGCAAAACAGGGTGATGCCTTAGGATTTGCTGCAGGTCTTGCAATCATTGGTGACAAGTTCGAGGATTTTGGAGATGGTTCTGGAAAGCCAGATGATGCTAAAGATGAAATGACTTTTGAAGTCTATTACCGTTATCCAGTGAGCGATAATATTGAAATCACTCCGGACATTCAGTACATCATGAACCCAGCGGGTGAAGGTGATGCTGATGACTTATTTGTATTTGGTATTCGTTGCCAAGTTAATTTTTAATTTCCCATATTAGTGCTGAGGAGCTAAGGCTCCTCGGTATTTTTTAGAAAGCTTATCATGAAAAAAACACTCTTATCTTTACTAGCAGCATGTTCTGTTGTTCATGCTGGGTCAAAAGAAGTTGTTGCAGACTATGCAAAAATTGTAGTCAGTACATACAGTGACAGTTTAAAAACCGCAATAGAATTGCAACGTGAAGTCGATGCTTTGATTTCAGACCCATCGGAAGCACGTTTAGCCGCTGCTCGGCAAGCATGGTTGTATGCAAGAGTTGCGTACGGGCAAAGTGAGGTTTTTCGATTTTATGGTGGGCCTATTGATTTTGCTGATGAAAAAACAGGTGAAGAGGGGCCCGAAGGTCAATTAAATGCATGGCCTTTGAATGAGGCATATATTGACTATGTGGTGGGCAATGAAAAAGCTGGTATTGTTCAAGACCTATCCGTAACAATTTCTAAAGAAATGTTGATTGAAAAAAATGGTGCAGAAGATGAAACAGATGTAACAACTGGTTACCATGCTATCGAATTTTTATTATGGGGACAAGATTTAAGCCTAGAGGGTCCTGGCGCACGCCCTGCAAGTGATTATGCACTTGGAAGTGAAATAAATGCTCGTCGGGCTACTTATCTGAAAATCGTGACTGATTTATTGGTAGAGGATTTGAGTGGTTTAGTGGATGCATGGAAAGAAGATGCTTACAAAAAAGATTTTCTTGCTCAAGATACAAATAAAACCCTTTCTGAAGTTATGTCTGCAATGGCTACATTAAGTGCTTTTGAAATGGGCTCTGAGCGTTTAGCTACAGCTATTGATTCTGGTGACCAAGAAGATGAACATTCTTGCTTCTCAGACAATACACACCATGACTTTATCTATAATCAACTTGGAATTCGTAACGTGTTCTATGGACGTTATAAAACATTTCAAGGTGAAAGTATTGCAGACCTTTTGGCAGCTAAAGATGCAAAACTAAAATCAGATATTGATCAAACTTTAAATGATTTAGATCTTGCGCTTGCCGAAATTTCAGTTCCAGTAGATAAAGCTCTATCTATGAAAAAAGATAGTAAAGAAAAGAAACAACTTGAAGAATGTGTTGCTTTACTACAAAAACAAGCTGAACTCTTTGTTGAGGCTGGTAAAGCACTCAACATAGAGGTAACAATTGCTGCTGAATAAATTTTACCGTACCCATAAATTTGTTTGGTTTTTTGGACTAGCTCCGGTTCTTGCACTTTGTGTAGGAGCTGGAGCTATTCTTCATTCAGATAAGTCAGGTGGAGAGCATACGGTCTATGTAAAGAATCGAAGTGCCTTTGGGACCAGCTCGCCGAAGTTGACCCCAAAGGAACTTAGGCGTTTTACACTTGGAAACCGAATGTTTAATACAAATTGGGTTACTGCTCCTGCTTCCGTTACTAAGTTTGATGGTTTAGGCCCTATTTTTAACCGCATTAGTTGTTCCCAATGTCATGTTCGTGATGGAAGAGGAAAAGCTCCAGAGGGTCCATCAGAATTAATGAAATCTATGTTAGTTCGAGTGAGCATACCCGGGGAAAGTCTTCATGGAGGCCCTAATCCACATCCTGTTTATGGTGATCAAATTCAGGATCGTGCTATACATGGAGTCAAGCCCGATGGAACTGTTCAGGTTGATTGGAAGTTCTCAACCGTCCAGGCTAATGATGGAACTGTTTTTGAGCTCCGTGAACCTATTTATAACTTTGCTATGAATTATGGTCCCTTAGGAGATGATGTGATGACTTCCCCACGTGTAGCCCAGGCAGTTTTTGGCTTGGGACTTCTTGAAGCAATTTCGAACGATACAATACTTGCTAATGTAGATGAAAAAGACCTTGATAATGATGGAATTAGTGGGCGTGCGAATTATGTCTGGGATGTTGAGAAAAAAGCAACAGTTTTAGGGCGTTTTGGCTGGAAAGCAAACCAGCCAAATTTACGTCAGCAATCAGCTGATGCCGCCCGTGGAGATATTGGTTTAACAAATATTGTATTCCCTGATCACGGTTTGTCATCTACCCTGACAGATGCAAAAGCTGCCCCAAAAGGTGGAGATCCTGAGCTTGAAGATCATTTATTAGATGCAATGATATTTTACATGCAGACTATTGGCGTTCCTGCCCGCCGAGATGTCAATGACCCAATGGTAATAGAAGGTCAAAAAATATTTAACCAATTAGATTGTGCTAAGTGCCATATCCCATCAATGGAAACGGGTGATAAGCATGAGTTAGAAATTTTGCATAAGCAAAAAATATTTCCATATAGCGATTTATTGTTGCATGATATGGGACCTGATCTAGCAGATGGAAGGCCAGATTTCCTTGCTAACGGGCAAGAGTGGAGAACAGCGCCTTTGTGGGGGATTGGTCTACAAAAAATGGTCAACGGCCATACACACTTACTACATGATGGCCGCGCAAGAAATGTGACAGAGGCTATTCTTTGGCACGGCGGAGAAGCACAAAAGTCAAGAGACGCCTTTCTTAAATTGAACGCTGATCAAAGAAGTGCATTAATAGATTTTATTCAATCACTTTAATGAATTGCTAAAATCTCTTTTACCTGATATCCATTTTTTGTAGGCTTTCCTATAAATTCAACTTTTACATTTTGGTCTACAAGTTTCTCAAGATCTGCTACTTGCTTCATTTTTCCATCATCACCCTTCTCTTTTTTTAGTTTACTTTTAGGCAAGCGTATCTTCATGCCATTTTCTGCCTCAAGATAGTAATAGCGGCGAACTCGTCCATTCTTATCTTCTTTTTCTGTGAGGCTTATATTTCCAGAAAGCGAAACTGTTTGAAAAACTAATTTTTCTGCTTTAGCACCTGTTTCTTGTTGTCCAGTTTTTGGGTTTGCTTGTATTTGTGTTAACAATATGAATGATAATAGAATTGAATAGAATATGTTCATTGATGTCTCCGTTTTTGAATTTATGTTAGAATATTAAGGCATTACTATATTGTCATAGATGAATTTTTAAAATACAGTTAATATTTTTTTAAAGATTCCTGAGATTTAAAAGGAGTTAATAAAATCTTCATTGTGTTTCGCTTCTATTCCTTTGTCCGAATAAATGTATGAACTTACACTTTGCTGTAGTGGGCAAATAATATGGGAATCTTGGGGCTTCACTTAATAAGTCTCCATTTTCTTGTTATAATTGAATGATTTCTAAGGTATAGAAAAATAACCTGTTTGAAGCCTTAGCTTTTTTATCTTGGTTGCGAACCTATTTACACATGACTTAGGTTTTTTCGATAAAAATCTTTTATATCACCTCCATCTTTAATATCTTTTGGGAAAATAATTCTATCTTATATAAAAATATTAAGTCTCAAGAAAGTCAGGTTAAAGTTACTACTAGTTTATTATTTTCTTTTTTGCAAAATTTTGGAAATGTTTTTTAGTGCTTAATTTTTATTATACCTCGATTCGTTGGCATAGTTTTTATCTTCGCTTGGATTACTAATTTTTGTGGCTGGCACTCTAATAGTTTGAATACTATGGAATCAGGATAAAGTTAGTTGTAAATAGTAACTGGGGGGCAAAGCCAACTAGCTCATCTATTTTTTGGTGTTAAAAAACCTTTTACAATAAAGCCAATCGCCATACTGCATAACATGAGTCCCCAAAATAAGAATGGCGAATTGAAATGTTCTAGCCCTGTTTTTAGATTCATACCAAAGATTGCAGCTATCGCAGTCACGGGTAAGAATGTTGCAACAAGCATATTCAACTTATGGGCTGATAGTGAGATTTCGTCACTCTTCCTACTTTGTTCTTCTGCTTGTTTTGCCATTGAATAGTCTGCTGCATTTCTTACATCAATTCGTAAAATATCCGAAATTCGATCTAAATCCTCAGCATCATCTAGGTATTGTGTAATAAACTCACATTCTGGAGCTAGGTCATGTGCTTTTAGCATCGTTGCCTTTAAGTTCCTTACAGCTCTGCATATAGGTACAAGCTGGTGTTGAATATCAAAGTAATCTTGTGCGGTATGGGCGTGATCTGCCCCTTCTTCAAGATTTAAGATGGCACTATTATATTCTTTGATTAAACGCTTCATGGCATGTTCAGGTGATTGTTTTTGGTCTGAGTTCCATTGCCCTTTTTCATCCTTGAAAAATAAAACACCTACTCGACTATTCTTCCCAATTTCGGGAAGTTTATGTAAAATCATTAAGATTTGACCATCAGAATGAATGACTCTTTGTTTTCCAGCACCTCCACCAAGGTGCTGTTTAATGCCAACTGGTAACTTCCAGCTAATGGGTAGGTTTAAGCGTTTCATACTTTCCTCACTCTATCTTATTTTTATCTTATGGCCCTGACGTATCTTACTCTCTATTCTTTCATAAAACAATCTATCTTGTAGAGGATAAGTTTTTGAGCTTGACCATCTTCTAATTAATGACTACAAGGTATCAATTTGCAAGAGCTTTGATTATTTTCCTTGAAGTTGGTCTATGATGAAACTACATTTATTTACTTAATTTTCTATATTTAAAACTAACCATTGATACTCCATATGAAAGGATTTATAGCTACATTTTTACTTTCTTTCTTGATCCACTTTAACGGGCTAGCACAACAGAAGCTATCGAATAAAGATTTAATTGGATGGTGGAAGTCATCATTAGAAAAATCCAATGAATTCAATACATCCACAAAAGCTCATGTTAGTGAGTTTGACTTTATGTTTGGTCAAAGATTCTACCATTACAGAGCAGATGGTCTCTTAGAGATTTACTTAGAAGAAATTGATGGCTCACTTAATTTAATAAAAGCTTTAAGCTATGATATTGCGCTGCAGTCTATGAAACAAATGGTTATTTCACTTCATTACCAGAATGTTGATTATGATATTTTTCAAACAAAGTATTTTGTGTCTAAAGATATTTTTTGGATTGGTTTATGCAGTGACTATACAGATAACCATGCACGTGAATACTTTGAGCGGATTGAACAACCTGCCAAGTATAGGAGAGATTTGGTGCCTGTGGCAAAACAATGAAGTAATCAGCAAATCCTACATAAATAAAAAGAGATTTTCTCAACCCTTTTTTCAAAATTCCTTTCATTATTCTCTAGCTATTAAAGGCAAAGAGGCTAAAATCTTATTTTAGACATCAACTAAATCACTGAGTCGCATTAGTGACCGATGACTTGAGCTAGTTATACTGTAAACACCGCGAAACGCTATAAAATTTTTAATCTTGCTCGGTCTCAGAGTATTTTAGCATAAATCATTATGATTATTTTCAAAGAAATTTTTAAGTAAGTTTTACTCGAATTATTTCATTGCCTTTCTCTTGTAGATAGACGAAAGTAATTTTGGCATATATAGTATATAAATGAAATTTTGAACTTATATAAAGTGTAATATGGACTTCTTTCCCGATTATTCAGATGAACAAAAGCCAAAGATAAATAAACAATTTCAACCTTTAGCTGCTCGTTTAAGGCCTACTAATTTTGATGAGTATGTTGGGCAAAAGCATTTAATTGCAGAGGGCAAACTTCTGCGTCGTGCTATTGAGGCGGATCGTTTTACATCGATCATTTTATATGGCCCACCTGGTGTAGGTAAAACTTCGATGGCAGAATTAATTGCTAAACATACAGAATCATATTTCTCAAGGTTGTCTGCTGTCACTGCAACGGTAAAAGATGTGCGAGCTTGTGTTGAGCAGGCATTAGCTCGGCAGCAATTAGATAATCGTAAAACGATTTTATTTTTGGATGAAATTCACCGTTTCAACAAAAGTCAGCAAGATGTTCTATTGCCTCATGTAGAAAATGGAACCCTGAGGTTAATTGGTGCTACAACTGAAAATCCATTTTTTTATATTGTTGGGCCATTAGTTTCTAGATCACAGGTTTTTCAGCTTGAGCCACTTTCAGAAGATGATATATCTGAATTACTTACACGAGCAAGTTTATTTTTATCTGATGACCTAAAAAAGAAAGTCATTGTTGATGAGGATGCGTTGCGGTTTTTTGCTCGTGCTTGTGATGGAGATGCGCGTAAAGTTTTGACTGCATTTGAAGTCGCTGTTTTATCCTCTTCCTCTGTCGCAGATAAAGTTCACTTGTTTCTAGAAGATGCGGAAGAAGCTTTACAAAGAAAATCTGCACATTATGGAGATGATGGGCATTATGATACCATCAGTGCATTTATCAAAAGTATGCGTGGTAGTGACCCCAATGCTGCCATTTATTGGCTTGGGCGTATGCTCCAGGCGGGAGAGCCTCCTGAGTATGTTGCCCGTAGACTCATGGTATTTGCCTCCGAAGACATAGGAAATGCTGATCCACGTGCCTTACAAGTGACCGTTGCAGCAACTCATGCAGTACAGATTCTTGGTATGCCAGAAGCAAGAATTACCTTGGCACAAGCAACAACTTATTGTGCAACAGCTCCTAAAAGTAATGCCTCATATATGGCTATTGACAAAGCAATTTCTGATATACAAAAAAACAAAATTCATCCGATTCCTAAGCACCTTCGAGATGGTCATTATAAAGGTGCTAAAGAGCTTGGACACGGAAAGGGTTATCAATATCCTCATAATCATCCCTGGCACTATGTGAGCCAAGACTACTTGGGGGTAGATGCTGAGTATTACAAGCCTACGGGGATGGGGTATGAAAAACAAATTAAAGAGCGCATGGGCTACTGGAAGCAGCGTGATGAGGTCGAAGATGAGTAAGGCTGAATTACGGGAACGTATGAATAAGTTATTTGCTAGTGACTTCAAAGTTGATAATGAACCACTTTTAACAAAAATAGAATCCTTTCTCAAGCTACAGACTTTTGACTACATTGTTTGTTATTACAGTATTGGACATGAAGTAAACCTAAGCCCTTTATTTTCAAAATTTTCATGCTTATTGCCAGTTTACAATGAAAATGATGGAAACTATTGTTTAGGTTTATGGGATGGATTGGACTCTGTGCATGTTGGGAAGTATGGTATTAAAGAACCTAAACTCGCTAAATCTGATTCGACCTTGATAGATAAATCATTATTATGGCTTGTACCAGGTATTGCTTTTGATGAGCATGGTAGGCGTTTGGGCCGTGGTGGTGGCTTTTATGATCGTTTATTAAATAAATATAGTGGTATTCCTGTTGGGATTTGTGCGGAAGAACAACTTGTATCAGGGGTGCCATTTGAAGAACATGATAAAAAAATGAAATTTATTATCACACCTGAGCGAGTGATTAATTGTTAAAATGTTGGAAGAATTATGAAATTTTTTTTAAATAGTTTATTTCTATTTACTTTGATTTTTATGACTGGTTGTTCATCAAATGATGATGGCGATGGTGACTATATGCTAACTTTTCATACTTATAAAAGACAACTGATTACCGAACAAGATAAAAAATCTCATATGTTGTTTGTTATTGGTCACCATACAAAAGTTTACATTAATCCAAGACCTGCTATTTCATCTACATATATAAAGAAAATTGAAAAAGTACCTGTTGTTGATGGTGTTAAATTGAAAGTAAGTTTAAGTCGTCTTGGTTTTTCGAAATGGCAAAACTTTTGTGGTAGTCATTTCAATGAGACCCTTATTGTCCTTTTGGATAACAAATACCGTGGAACTTATAAAGTTTCAAAAGTATATCCAGATCAGACCTTCACATTAAGCGGTATATTTTCTGAAAAAGAAGCAGATTATATCATTGAGAAAGTGAAGAAAAACTATAAATTGTGAGGCCTCTTTGGGATATGAAGGTAAGAAAGTATTTTATATTTTCTTAATTGTATAATGCATATTTGTATACAGTGTCATGATATATACCCTTTGTTTGATGAAAGCTATAAGGGCGCCTTTGGAGGAGCTGAGTTCTCCTGTTTTCAGTTGATTAAAGAGCTTGAAAAAGATCATCAAATTTCTGTTATCATAGATGCGCCCGTTCCTTTCAAAGAAAAGCAAATATCCTCTTGTGTAAAGCTCTATAATCATCCAGTTTTAAAATATAAAAAGCCAAGCCGCTACCATGGCTTTAAAAATAGCTTCCCATTTTATTACTTTAACCCGCCTCATAATGAAACTTTCTTTGGAGCATTTAAACGGTCCTATAGCCTTCTTCGGAAATTTAGGTCAAAGAAAACTGCTAAAGAAAAGCTACGTGTTCCTCTGAAAGTTAGGGCTCGATTGCTCGATAAAATAAATGCGGATCTATATATAACATTTATGGCAACTGATCATAATCTTTCATTCTTAGAATATAGTAAAATGAGAGGAGGTAAAGGGATTTTGTTTGTAACGAGTGATTCAGAACTTTGTTTAGAAAGTGAACCAAACGAAAAACATATCTTATATAATCACCCCAATGAAGCTTCTCAGAAATGTTTCACTGCAGCTAACCTTGTTATAGCCCAAAACTACAAGCAGGAATGTTACCTAAAGAAATATGATATTCCCCATGCATTAATTAAAAATATAATCCCCTCGTTTCAAGATCAACTTCCATATAACGACAGAGATTATATTTTATGGGTTGGTCGCTTTAGTTCTGGTGGGGTAAAGCAACCCGAACTTTTCCTTAAATTAGCCCAGCAGTGTCCTCAGGAAAACTTTGTGATGATTTATAATGGACCTGTACAGGGGAAGTTTGAACAAAGTTGTAAGAAGGTTCCAAATATAAACATTATTCATAGTGTAGCTTCTTCTAAAATTTTAGATTACTTTCAGAAGGCAAAATATTTTGTTTCTACATCTAAATTTGAGGGGTTTCCTAATACTTTTTTACAAGCATTTTCTTGTGGAACCCCTGTATTAAGCTTAAACGTAGACCCTGATTTAGTGTTATCTCAGCAGAAGTTAGGAAAAGTCTACCGGGGAGATTTAGATGAGATTATTAAAGACTTAGAAGAAGACTTCTTGGTAGATGACTGGCAAGAAATGTCAGAGAATGCCACAAATTACCTTAAAAATAATCATGATCCATCTTTACTAACAGCCAAACTTATGAACAAAGTTCAAAAACTTAAACTTTGAGCATTTTCTGTAATTTTTCTTTGTATTTTAGGAAAATTAAGTTAAAACTGAATATTCCTTTCAAAATGCTTTCCATTGTATAGACTGTACCGGTTGCATCTACTTTAACTTCATCAAAACTCAGGTTATGCTTATCTTTAAGCTTCTGCCAAGTTTGGACCCTTGTAGGCATATCCTGAAGCTTATCAATTTCACGTTGATTTCCCTTTTTAAGATCCAATGGATTGCGACAAGGGGTTTGGTCAATAATAGCAATTTTCTTCGGTGGGGCCTTGATATGTTCAATGAACCACCAGTCAATTCCATGCCCCATAAGTGTATCATCATAAACTTCCAAAAACGATAAAAGTTTTTGAGTTTGAAAAATTGGGCAAGTCATTTCTACAAAGTTGCTGTAACGAAGTAGTGGTAGAATTTTGACTCTTGTTTGATGGTGGCTAATTTTTCCATCTATCATAAATGCCGGTTGACTCACCCATAAATTATATTCTTTAGTAATTTGAAAACACTTATTTAGTTGATCTCCAGAAATTTCAATATCATCATCTGCAACCATGATATATTCATAGGACTCAAAACGCTTTGGATGTGCTTTATATGCGTGAAGCAGATTGGAAAATTTTCCACCCGCTCTGCGATCATAAAAATCTGCGTCCAAGTGATAGTCACTTTCGGTATCTTGATAATCATAGATCCATAAATCAAACTGTTTACCTGGCAGCCATTCCTTGTGGTTGGAGTATTGCCCTGAAGATGTAAATATTAAATAGGGGGAATTCACTACTTATTTCCAAAGGTCTGTTAGTAGATTGATTGACTCTTTTACGTCACGATTTTTGCTATTCTTGAATCCCTTTTCTCTAAGTTCACTAGGGACTGGTTGAGAAATGATATCCTGTAATTCAGCCACATTTTTATATAAAATACCAGCACCTCCAAGATAGTCATTGATATCGGGTCTCAAGTTTGCCATACAAACTCCTAGGCCAGCAGCCTGTGCCTCTAGTAAACACAGTGGCCAACCAACTGTGCCTAGTTTAAAGCTAGCCGTATATACAAGCCAATTATTTTGTTTATAGACTTTGGATCTCAATTTTTAGGTTTCCTAGAATTTTTAATAACTTGTGGAATTAATCTTTAAATAAAACTTAACATATCAAAGGTACATTTTTAATCCAAACATAAATTAAAAAATTTTAGTTAAATATGTTCTGTTTTCTAAGTTTCTGACTATTAGGCCTATGACAGTAAAAGTCCCCCTCTGCGTATTATCTAATATTGGAATTTAACGTTCAAAGAAATTAAAGGAAATGTGTATGATTGAATACAACAAACGCGTTTTCAATCCAAAGAAGATACTAGTTGCTAAGCTAGCAAGTATCTCAGCTTTTTCACTTTTCTTTTTGGGGAAGGGTGTAGTAAGCGATACTAAGCTTTTTGTCTTGACCTGTTTATCCATGTTCGGGGTTTATATTGTATTCAGAGCGTATTATAAACTTTATTCAAGGTGTGGGTTGTGTTGCTCTAAGCTTAGTTGGGAACATTATAGTGACTTAAAAAGTGAAAAGTCAGCAATACTAAGATCCCCTTTTCCAGGAATAAAACTCAAAAAACTTGCAAGGAGCAGGCTTTTTAATTTGTGTCGTTACCGAGTTGAATATGTTATATGCAAGGGGTGTAATAAACGAGCTGTTATTGACTATGGTTACAAATATATTCCGACTTCATACCACTAAGGTTCAAAAACTTGCGAGAGTTCCACCATCAACACGGATTGTTTCCCCTGTCATGTAGGAGGCTTCCTCAGAGGCTAAGAACAAAATCGCTTTTGCAATTTCCTGTGGCTCTGCCCAACGGTTTAGCGGGGTCCGGTCTTTGACCCACTGATCTAATTCTGGGACTTGCTTCATTTCTGCAACCATTGGAGTATCTACATAACCTGGTGCAACACCATTTACACGTATACCTAAAGATACAAAATCTAAAGCTAGGCTTTGTGTCATCTGGTGAATTGCACCCTTGCTTATTGCATATGTTGACATACCAGGACGACTCTGAAATGACATTAAAGACTCTACATTGACGATAGCACGCTTTGCCAAAGAAGTCTTTTGCCTGGCAAATTCTCTTGAGAGAATATAGGGCGCTTCTACATTGATCTTCATTGTTCGCTGAAAATTTTCAATACTTTCCTCAGTAGCGGGGCAAAAGTGACTTACACCTGCACTATTAACAAGTACGTCAAAAGAACCTTTATCTTTAACAAGCTTCTTGAAAAAAATCGCTATATTTTCAGTTCTTTCGAGGTCTTGATGAAGGCCTACTAATGCAGTATGTTTTAGCTCATTGCAGGTTTTCAAAACTTTGTCTTTATCACTTCCGACGATAAAGACTTGCGCGCCTTCATTTAGAAAAGCAATTGCAGTAGCTTTACCAATTCCAGAAGTTCCGCCCGTCACGATAATACGTTTTCCGTCAAATCTACCCATTAGTCAATTCTTTCTAGTTCGCTTTCAAGTCTTTGTTTATCGCATAATGAGCGATATGGACCTGCTTTCTCATAAAGCGCTTGTGGAACGCCTTGTTCAGCAATCATTCCATCTTTATCTAACATTATGATATAGTCTGCATTACCAGCGGTTGAGCAGCGATGCGTTACCATAATAACCGTTTGTCTTGGAGTAAGAGCAGTTAAGCTT
Source organism: Lentisphaeria bacterium (assembly GCA_022447755.1). GTDB lineage: Bacteria > Verrucomicrobiota > Lentisphaeria > JABSQK01 > JABSQK01 > JAKVBE01. Next base: position 133,522 of record JAKVBE010000002.1, read on the forward strand.
GAAATGATTGCTTCTTCTGTTTCTGTATCCACGGCAGAAAATGTATCATCCAATAATAGAATGGGTCTTGGGTCAAGCAAAGCTCTGGCGAGTGCGCATCGTTGTTTTTGGCCACCTGATAATGTGACTCCTCGTTCGCCAATTTCCGTTTCCAAACCATCTGAAAACTGCTCTAAGTCTTTTTCAAACTGAGATAGGTGAAGTGCGCGCTTTATTTCTTCTTCACTTGCTTTGGGATTTGCAAAACAAATATTATTTTTTAATGTGTCGGAGAACAAGAACGGTTCTTGTGGTGCATAAGAAATATATGAACGAAGTGAACTTAATGATAAGTCTTTAAGTTTTATTCCTTCTAATAGCAACACACCGCTATTCGCATCTATTAGTCTAGGAATCATCTTCAGGAGTAGTGATTTTCCCGAACCAGTAGGCCCCATCAGAGCGTAAAATTTACCTGGCTCAATTTTTAAGTTAATATTTTTCAGTAGTTGTACATCATCAATTTTTAGACCTACATCCTTAAATTCTAAGCTTCCATTAACTTGATCTAATTTGATAGGATTTTCTAATTCAACAATATCCGACTTTTCTGCTAATAATTCATTGATACGGCCTGTACTTGCATCTGCACGTTGAGCTTGGCTAATTACCCAACCCAATGCAACCATTGGCCAAACAAGCTGTGCAAGGCACACCATGAAAGCCGTTAACTCACCTATCGTTAACTGATCTTCAATTACTAAATTACCCCCATACCATAAAATAATGATGGCAGAAAAACTAGGAATTAAAAATATTAGTGGACGGAAAATAGCATCTATCTGAGCGAGTTCTAGGTGTTTATTAAAGTGTGCTTCTGAGGTCGCTTGAAAGCGATCTTGTACAGCTTCTTCACGGCCATATGCTTGGACAACCCTTATGCCGGAAAAGGCCTGTTGACTTTGTGAGGTTAGTTTTCCAAAAGATTCCTGGATAATACCAAAACGTTTATGAATTTTGGGCATAATATGATGAATTAAGAAAACGAGTAAGATTAATGGGGCCATACTTGCTAAAGTTAAAGAAAACTTGAAGCTTGATAACATGCAGAAATAAAATAGGAAACGCATGATATTATCGATCGTATACATGGTTACAGGTCCAAAAAACATGCGGGTTGCATCAAGGTCATTCGTTAAATGCGCCATTGTTTTACCGATTTCTTTTCGTTTAAAAAAAGTATCCGGTAAGCCTTGTAAGTGTTTCCATAGTTTTTGTCGTATGTCAAATTCCTGATCTCTTGAAGTCATAATAATGAACTTTCGTATATAGAACCTAGACATCGAACTGATCGCTGCTGCTAAAATGAGTGCGAGCAGATAGGGGAAAATATTAGTTTCCCCAAGTTTAAATAAATCAATGGTATGTGCAATGATTAGGGGTTCAAAAATCTTCGCAGAGTTCGATAAAACCATAAAAAAGATACCAGCAGCAAGATGCCACCGGTATGGTTTAAAATATGGAAATAACGTTGGAAGATTACGCATGTACTACCATTTTTTACGAATTGGAATTCCTGCTTGAATCAAATCATCTTTGATTTGCTTAACGGTATATTCTCCCGTGTGCACCATACTTGCAATAATGGCAGCATCCGCATGAGATTTTTCAAAAACATCTGCCAGGTGCTGAGGAGTTCCTGCGCCCCCGGATGCCACAACTGGAATTTGCACTGCATCTGCGATCATACCTGTTAAGTCTAATTCATAACCCTCACGAGTTCCATCTGCATCAACACTATTTACAACAATTTCTCCTACTCCTAAATCCTGGGCTTTCTTTGCCCAATCTAGTGCGTCCATACCTGTGAATTCACGAAAACCTCGCGTTGTGATTTCATACCCACTTGGGCACTCAGGCTTACTGACACGCACAGGATCCATACCTAATACGATACACTGAGAACCAAATTGCTTTGCGCCCTCAGCAATGATATCAGGTTGATGAACGGCCAGTGAATTCACTGAAACTTTTTCTGCCCCTGCTAGAAGAACATTATACATATCAGTCAAGTTGGAAATACCTCCGCCAACAGCAAATGGGATATGAATCGATCGTGCAACTTCTTCAACCATTTCAAGGTCAATACTTCGGCGTTCTGCTGAAGCAGTTATATCATAAAAAACCAATTCATCACAACCACCATCTGAATAATTGACTGCCATTTCAATTGGATCACCAAGGTCAACATTATTTTGAAATTTCACGCCCTTTGTCACGATTTTGTTGCGCACATCAAGACAAGGTATAATACGTTTACTTAGCATTGACCACTCCAGTTAGAAAAATTCTTTAGTAATTGTAAACCAATACGTCCCGAGCGTTCAGGGTGAAATTGAGTCGCAATCAGGTTCTCCTTACCTACGATTGATGAAAAGGTCGCATCAGCGTATTCAGTTGTTGCGTAGCAATTTTCATCATACTTTGTTGCTGGGTAGTAACTGTGTACAAAGTAGAATTCAGCACCGTTTTCAATACCACTGAGAACTGGGTGTTCGATTTTGAACTCTACTTGATTCCAGCCAATTTCAGGAACTTTATCCCACTTCGACTTTGGTTGAAAACGTTTTACTTGTCCGGGAATTAATCCAAGTGTTTCAACCCCACCATCCTCTTCTGAGTACTCTAAAAGGATCTGTGTACCAAGGCAAATTCCTAAAAATGGTGTTTTTTTTGCTACACTTTGGCGAATAGCATCCCCTAATTCACCTTTTTGAAGTTCACTCATTGCTGTACCAACTGCTCCTACGCCTGGAAAGACAACTTTCTCAGCCGCAAGGATTTCGGCAGGGTCATTGCTGACCTTAACCTCAATATCTACCGCTTGAAAAGCAAGTCGGACACTGGTAAGGTTACCTGCTTTATAATCGATTATTGTAATCATGCTATATCCTAATTACTACTTTTATTATTTAATTTAAATTGTCATGCTGTGTCTGAATCATGCCACCACCCAAACATTCATTTTTATCATATATGATACAGAACTGGCCATCAGCCAAGCCACCATCACTCTCAATAAGTTTGACCTGCCAGGAGCTTGGGTTTAACTTTTCAATTGTGGCCTGAATAGTTTTTGGACCATGGCGTAACTTTACATCATAAGAACCATTTACAGGTTCATGATGAACCCAATTAGGGGCTTTCATAATAAATTGATCTAAGGCTGCTGGGTTTGCATTGCGGTTATTTGAAATAGCAATGGTGTTACTATCCATGTTTTTGTCTACAACATACCATGGACCACCATGTAAACCAATTCCTTGTCGCTGACCAATTGTATAAAACCAAATACCGTTATGGGTTCCCAGCTTCTTACCCGTTTCAAATTCAATGATATCACCATCTTTTTCTCCAAGATGATACTTTACAAAATCTGGATATTTTATTTTTCCCAAGAAACAAATACCTTGGCTATCTTTACGTTTTTTATTGGGTAAATCATAGCTTTCTGCTAACTCACGAACTTCTCTTTTCAATAAGTCACCAATAGGAAATAATATTTTCTGTAACTGTTCTTGTGATAAATGGGAAAGAAAATAGGTTTGATCTTTTACAGGGTCAGGAGCCTTTAACAAGCGAGAACCATCTTCACCATGCTCCACTTGCGCATAGTGTCCCGAAGCAATATAATCAAATTCATCAGAAATTTTTTCGAAAAAAGCACCAAATTTTACACGTTGATTACAAAAAATATCTGGGCTTGGCGTGCGACCTTCTTGTAACTCAGCAATGGTATAGCTTACCACACGATCCCAATATTCTTTTTGTAAAGGCAACACTTCTAAAGGTACGTTTACTTGCTCACAGACCTGTCTTACATAGTCTAGATCTTCTTCCCAAGGACATTCTCCTAAAAAGGCTAGCTCATCTTCTAACCATATTTTCAGGTAAAAGGCAGTAACTTCATGGCCTTCATCCACCATACGACGTAGGGCTACTGAGCTATCCACTCCTCCTGATATTAATACAGCAACTTTCATGTCTACTCTTAATTTTTAGGTTCTATATAATAGCGTTCGAACTTTCTACGCCATTCTTTCGGAATAGAAATTGTACTTAGATCTTGATCTGTACCCATTTGCGCATATACGATAGTTGCCTCAGCATCAGCTGCAACTATACCATTTTGATTTATGATTTTATGGTTTAATGTTAAGGAACTATTTCCAATACTGGTAATATGCGTATGAATTTGAATCTGGTCTGGGTACCTTAATGGTGCACAAAAGCTACAAGATGCATGAACACGTGGCCAACCTTTCATTCCCTGAACATTGATCAAGGGAATTTCCAAATGCTGTAAAAGCGCGTGCTCAGATGCTTCGAAGTATCGGTAGAAATTACTAAAGTGCACAATTCCTGCCATGTCGGTATCTGCAAAGAGAACGGGCATTTTATGAATGAAAATGTTTGTGTCCATAGACCTTCCTTAAAATATGAAAGGCAGGTACAACGAATTGTACCTGCCTGAAACAATGAATCTAGTTACTTATCCTCTGTATAGTGGATCAGCCCCTAGAGAACCTTCCAGAGATTTCAGATACTCATCACTCTGAACTTCTTTTAGACGACGTTGTACTTCTTGAAGTTTCACTTCAAGCTCGCCCGTACGATCTTCTCCTTGAGCAATAAATGCTTCTAGGTAATCGCGGTGACGTTCCCATAAAGCAGTATACTTACCCTGGAATAAGTGTAAGCGTTCTTTATACCAGTCAGAGTTCATTAAGTACTCTTTGGTGAACATTTCTCGAATTTCAGGATGATGAACATCTTTCCCTTCGTATTCGCCGTAGGCCATAATGTGCAACAGCGCTTTAAGCGGCGGACATGCACCCTCTACAGAACCATCTCGGAAGTAGGCCAGAGCTACTTTAGTTTGTGTTTCAGTAATATTTTTAATACCATCAGCGAATGCAGCTTCATCCTGTAATTCCGGACGAAGCATCTCATCTGTAAATACTTCCATTGGATTATCAAAAAGCTTACCACAGAACTGATACAAGAATTCCTTAGTGATACGGTAACCCAAGCGGCTAGCAAGTATCTTTTCCCCCTCGTACTCATAATCTACGATTGGCTCTAAGCATTTTTGCTCAATTAAATAATTTGGATTACGCTCTTTAGCTGAAAGGCGACACCATAGTTCAGGAATCATTAAGCTAATGTCATGGTCTACTTGTACATTACCGACATAGCCAGCTGATGTTGAGTAACCATTGTAATCAGTTAGAATGTATGAAAGTAAGGCATTGTTTAGATCAGTTACAGCACACAAGCAGTTAAAGGGACCTTTAGTTAATGCACCTTCTGAACCAGCACCAGTTGTTGATGGACTTTTACCTGTAAGAGAACTCACGAAATCCATAAATAACTCAGGTAGTTCCTGATAATGAATTGGATTAAACACAGATAATGGACGAATGCCGATTTTGTAATCTGCTGGATTGTTACGACGCCCCGTGATCACAGAGTGAATCGGCCAGACAACTGGTGATTCAGATCCAATACGGCGCTGAAGACGAACACCCATTTCTGCAACGTAAAAATTGCGTGGTTCAACCACATCTGGCCTTATTTGAAGGTAACGTGGATTTTTTGTCGGTACACCATCCACAATACGAGGAGAATTGTTACACGCAAAGAACTCTTGATTTGCGTCTGCTGCAGTTTCGCGGATTAAGTTCGCCATTGGTGGTGTGAATTTGTCAATCAACAGAATATTGTTTGCCATGTCAACTGCTTTTTTCTGTTCCAATGGCTCATAGTTTGATAGAAAGCTATTAGGAGAACTTAAGTCAATCTCTGCTTGCTGATCACCTCCTGGATGAATTGCCTCATCTGGACGCTGGAATAAACGATATTCACAATTCTTCACTAATTTTACTGAACCGTTTTCACGGTCTTCACGCATTCCAGGTAATAGTTCAGAGTTAATCACGATTGATGCGCTGATGTCATCCTCGAATTGAACTTTATCAGCTGGCATGAAGTCCTGACGTAATTTGTATGTCTGCCAGGAACTGTCTTTTGCATAACCAATTCGTAGGTACTGAGCAACTAATTTACGGTTTTTATACTTGAATTCGTGTGCAGGGTTACCATCAATTGTATCTACGCTGAAGAACTCTTCCCAGTTTTTACCCCATTTAGGATTGTAGAAACGCTTGATAATAAACACCAGTGCTTTGATATGGTGTGGAATTGATTCCAGCCATTGATTATACTCATCATTGTAAATCTCTGCAGAAGGTGTCAGTAGTTTAATCACAGAACCTAAGCTACGTTCTTCACTCCAGACTGTTCGGGATGGCCGCTCTTTGGGCCGCATCACACGGAAACGTGAAGCATAATCCTTATTAAAAATTTCTTTTACTAATTTTAAATCCTCTTCATAGTCTGCAACAAAAAATGGGCCATAAATAATAGAGTCATGAAGAGACTTAGAAATTTCAGATTTACCGCCACCTGATACAGTACATGGCTTGTGACATAGTGTACCTTCTGGTTCCGTTCCCACAATACGCCAAGTTGGTGCACCACCGTGTTTCTCCATTCGAATACGATAGCCCGTCGGATGAAAATACACACAGTTAGGATTTAATTTGATGGTATGTTTTTTGTCTAAATAAGTCCATGAAATTTGCTGTTTAGGTAGGTTCGCAACCATTGATTCGTGCATGTAGAAAACACTTGGATCTTTCTTGTCAATTGCATAACCTGTTGTTTGAGGCTCTATACGGTCTCCAAGAAGTTGTAAAACTTCTTCATAGCTATGACCTGATCGGTGTAGACCTTCATCGCGTGGAATGAACTGATCCCCAAGGTTGAAACATGGGAATGCTAAGGCACCACCAGCATGCTCTTCTTCTGCCATACCAAATAGGTTTGCAGCATATCCAATCATGGTCTTTACTTCTTTTTTGCAGTATCCAAAGTAGTTATCTGCAATTAGTGTAACACTAACGCCTTCATCAGTTCGACAACAAATTTTGAATGCGCCCCCATCATTGTATATTTCATTTTCATTAGACCAGCACATACCATCTTTTATTTGACGTTCTGTGGCATCGTCTTGATGTGGGAGACCTAGCTCTTTTTTAGTGAATGTTTTTAGGTGGGGTGCAAGAATAACACAGCCGGTGTGGCCAGACCAGTGATCTGTATCTAGGGCGGCGTCATTTTCAAATAAAGTTGGGTCTCCTGCATTACCAAAAATTGATTCCACGAAGTCCAGGTTAGAAACCATGCTACCAGGAACAAAGAAGCGAATCTCCATTTTCTTTTCTGACATCATGCCAGGTACTTCGGGGCAAACCAGTGGTCGAAGCATTAAACTTACATAGGTCTTTGCTTCTTCTTCTTTACCTGCAGTAAATGGAAGTCGCATACTAGATTCAGGTGGCTGTAGTGCACGCTCAAGTAAGCGCGCAAAGGTTACCTTTGGCACGGCCTTTTTATCATCCGGAATAGGTAGTCCACCTTCTGCAACATGGAATACACCCTTTGTTGTTCGGCGATCATTCAGCGGGTTGTGCAAAACACCCTGCTTAATTCGGTAACTACTGATAAGTTCATTTTGAAATTTGTTTGCATCAACAGGTAGCGATAATTCACGTGCTAAACCATGACGGTCCAAAATAAATGGATTTTTAGGTAAGGAGATTTCTGTACCATCTAATACATCATTTAAATGTGTGTTTAAGTATGTCTGAATACGGTTGTCAATGGGGCACGGCGTATCCTCTAACTTGCGGGCCATTTCTTTGTGTTGAAACAATAAGTCATGTGCGATGGAGATGAAATGATCTTCTTCCTCAGAGTGAACTGTAGGTAAGTCTATCGCTGCTAGTTTTAAGTTAATGTAGCGAACAATATCTTCCCGTGTACTGAGTTCGCTATCAGCGGAGTTCCCCAACCCCAATGCTCTTTGTATGTCCATTATAACAGTCTTTCCAAAAATAAAAGGTTCTACTACGAAAACTGAAATAAACTATAGTTCAATTTTAAAGTTTATCAAAGTCAATAATTATTGACTCTTTTTGAACCTATCAAAATTATATAATCAAGTCTTGATTCATTTTTGATTAACTAAAAAATCATGAAAAAAGTTTTGTGTTGGCTGTTTCATTTTGAGGTCAGAAAGCTATTGTTTTTATTTGGGATTCTGTGGGAGAAACCAAAAAAATCAGGAAAATTACATACATGACTAATGACAATTTACAAATTGCCATTGATGGACCAGCTGCTTCCGGTAAAAGTACCGTCGCACGCATGGTGGCAGATCGGCTCAATGCTTTTTATTTAAATACTGGTGAAATGTATCGCACCATTACTTGGGCCCTTATGAACAAGGGAATTACCGATTTCGAAAATGATGAAACATTATCAGACTTTTTAGCTAGTTCTGACTTACGTTATTCTCTAAATGATCAAGATGACCTCGTGTTATTTTTAGATGATGAAGTGGTTGATATTAATGAAGTTCGTCAACCAGAGGTTACCGCAAACGTAAGTTTAGTTGCAAAACGCCCCCTAATTCGTCAATGGATGCTTGAACGTCAACGCTCTTGCGCAAAATTAGGCTTATTAGTCGCAGAAGGGCGTGATATTGGGACAGTTGTTTTTCCTAATGCCAGGTGGAAATTGTTTGTTACTGCAACACCAATGGAAAGAGCACGTCGCCGCTTAGCTCAATCTTCTGAAGTAGAAGCCGGGATTACCCTTGAAGAATTAGCGAAGCAAATTGCGGACCGAGACCGTATTGATGAGACGCGTGAAGTTTCACCTTTAAAGCCAGCAGAAGATAGCATTATTGTTGATACCACAGGCTTAAGTATCGAGGAAGTACTTGATAAAATTGCTGGAATTGTAAAATAAGTAAGCTGTTTTCACGAACCTGAAAATATGTAGATTCGTGAAATATCGATTCCTTAATTGAAATTCATTATGTGATCTGGTATTTCTTTTTCAGAAACTGTACGAGTTCTTTACAAGTTACTCCAGTCTTAATATCAGATATCGTAATCGTTTCGTTTTTTGCAATGATTTCAATAGCATGAGTGGTTCCATGATTGCCCTCTACTTTTACCATAAGAATATCATTAATGTTCTCTGCTTCAATAAACCATTGTTTCTGTTGGAAACCAAATATATGTTCTTCTGCATATATTCCTTCCTTACGAAATAGATATCTAGATGAGTAGGCACTTAAAATGCAAAATGATACCAATATGATACCAGCAAAAATTCCTATCTGAATATTGATATAAAGTGAGAACGTGCCTAATACTATTGAGAAAAATATTAATAAGCTAGCTGTTGTTTTATTTAGCTTTTTATCAGTGAAATAACCGCTGCCATCTTTCAAAATACTGAATTTATTTTTAATAGTTATTCCCTTTCTTTGTCGTTTAAAGAAGATACGTTAAAATGTAAGTGATCTTTCGGGTCAATTTACTTTGAACCGATTTCAGCATAGGTTTAATCCTTTAATTGGATTGTCAAAATTTTTAAAGTTAGGTTACTTTGGATGAAACTTCAAGTTCATGATTCTATAAAATGGTTACTTGTGTATTTTTAACAGTAACATAAAAACAAAGTCGTTATACATAGAAGATCATATTTTCTTATACTATTTTTTTTGATAAAGTGGATGAATAAAATTAGTATATTTAAAGATAGGGAAGGCATAGAAAAACTAAGTTTTAGTATCTATTTCTTTGCTGGTTTTTACCAGGTACAATATAATATCTCCATATATTATATTGCCCCAATTAACCATCCTACTTTGTGAGTAGAAATATCAATAAAAAATTATACTATGAATGTGATACTTTGTATTATCTTTGATAGTAATCAATATCCTCAAAGGGTCATATATAGATATTTTGAAAAAGTAGCATAATAATCGAAGACTCTATTTCTTCTCTTCATGCATATCACTGGAATTATAGAGCTAGTATGCAAGATTGATTATGGAGAATGAGCCCATGGAAGCGGGAATGGCATTTATCACAAAGAAAGATTATATACCAATCTTCTGGAATTGAGCATATAAGAGTTATAAACGTCTACTCAATACATCTACTTGACTTGTTTTTTCTACTAAGGTTTTTCCTGATCATTTTCATCAATATAGAACTCTTTCTTTAGTTTTGAAAGCTGCTCTTCTGTAAGGTCAAGGTCTTTAAAGCTTTCTCTTATTGCCTGTTGATTAGGGTCCACAATTTGATAGGAGCACTCAGGAAGAAGCGCAGGGCGAGGTTCATAGATCAGATTGTTGGGGTAGTCTCGACATAAACCAGGACGACTATGATAAGAATCACATTGACCAGTTTCTTCTTGGTAGTGAGTACATTTAAAGATTAGGTATTTCTCTTTACGATTATCACCTATGTAGTTAAAACCATTGATTTTTTCATGCCATAAAATAGTAGCTTTACGAATAGATTTAAAATAAAATAGCCAAGGATGAATTTGAATCATTGGACTTTTACAACATGCTCCACAACCATTACATTTGCCTTGAAGTTTATACAATGCACCCTCACCCTTGAGTTGTAATATTTTTCTGGTGATTTTCAGATCTGTTAAATAACGCCAACGGACGAGAGCTTTAATTGTAGTTCGTATAGGCCCATCTCTCATTATATGGTCTATGCCGTTTGTGTATGAATTTGAATTGGATACCCATTTAAGGTTTCCAGTTCTTCGTCAGCTAAACGTTTCGTAATTGATTGAGCAATAACTTCAATTGAACTAGCTGCATCATTTTCTATTACAAAATGGATATTGCCAGTAAAGTTGATTTCATCTTTTAGCTCTTCAACTACATAGCGGACTTCATATTCAATAGCTTCTTCCCAACTTGCTCCATCATGCAGTTTTAAGCCTGATATAACAATATCAATTTCGTTGTCCTCAACAACTTCCTGAACTTCAGGACTATCCCACTGCATCATGGTGTAGCGACTTGCTGTTATAGCTTGCGCAAGGTCTGCATCACGCTGAATGACTTCTTGAAAGCCTAAATTTGTAAATTTATATATATCAAGACCAATAACAGGCTCACCTTCAGCAACGGCTTCATTATAAAGATTATTTGTTTTCTTGGAAATCACTTCCAAATCTTCACAGGCAAGAATGGTGCTCCGTGAAGGTAAGCTCACATAGTAAAATTCTTGCTTAATTAAACTTTGTATTTTTTGATGGTAAGCTTCCTGTAGAATCTGAGCAGCGGTAAACATATCATCTTGAAGGATCGCCACTTTTGCCTGCTTTTTGCGACCTTTAAACTGCATCGTCTCGAGAACTCCATAGCTTTCAGTTCTTGCTGTTAGATTTTCTTGTGCTTCCTCAAGTAGTTCCATAAATGGCGCATCTGCTGCAAGGAAATCAATACGATCTGCAGATTCAATTGCTAAGGCAATGCGAGGTGAGCGCTCAGCATCTTGTGGATTTAGTGGTGAAGTCACACATTGTTGAACACCAGGCCAATCATGGCTGACGAGCATTGGTATTAAATAAGAATTGTTTAAGTCGCTCATAATTGATACTCCACACATAAAATTGTTTTCAATAAAATAAGCCGTAATTATGACTCGTCAATGTTTGTTTGGAACGCATACCTTCAGGATACCAGGTTGGATTTTGAGGCTAATATCTTTTACTTTACCCACCACTTCACCATCTAATTGGTAAGAAAGCTCCTCTTCAAATTGCATAAGAGTTGCCTTTCCTTGCAAATATAAGGGACTTTGATGATGACGATATTTGGGGGGAAGTTTTCTGTGGCCAATGAGATAATGGCTTAAGTATCGTAGTTTAGTATCAAAAATTAATAAATCTAATTCTCCGCTGGTGTGGCTTGCCTTTGGGGTTAGGCTAAATTCCCCTGCATGAATTTCACAGTTATTTACTAAAACCCCATATGCTTTACCATTAAAGACCGCGGCGCCGTCTAGTTTAATATTTATTTGATGTGACTGACATTTGAAGATTGTTTTGAGAAATGCCCAGGCATAAGCCGTATAACCTTTAAGAAATCCATTTTTCATAATATGGTCCCTTGAGGCAAGAATCTCTGTATCAATACCGATACTGAATACATCCATAAAGTACTTATCATCTGTTTTGATTAAATCAGCATCAATGATGTTTCCATGTATAGCAATACGGACTTGTTCCTCTACATTTTTTATCCCTACAGGCACACCAAAGCTCTTCGCTATATCGTTGCCTGTACCTAAGGGTAAAATGGCTACAGCTGGTAACTGCGTTGTTGGTGAATAAAGTTTGATTAATTGAAAGGCATTTGCCACACTGTGGAACGTTCCATCTCCGCCAGCAGCTATTATCACCGGATTTTCATTCTTTTCAATAAACCTTAATATTTGCTGGTCTAAATCCGGTACCGCAATATCTTGCATAGCATAAGGTAAGTCATGCTTCTGTATTGCTGCTTCTATTATTGGTAACAAGCGCATGTTTTTACCTGAATTGGACTGCTGATTGCAGACACACATTATCGCTTCACGTTGCAAGGTGAATTCTCCATAGTAAATTTTGTAAAAATAAATGTTTTCAATACTGTATAATGAAACTAAGATTTGCCAATATTCATTAACAGTCATTTACACGCTAATAAAAGGTCTTAAGCATGAAGTCTGCAGTTGTTTTATTAAGTGGTGGGTTAGATTCTACAACCCTATTGCACCATGTAATTAAAAATTTAGGTTACGAAAAGGTTTATGCTTTGAGTGTATTTTATGGGCAAAAGCATGATAAAGAACTACAAATGGCGCAATGGCAATGCGACCAGCTTAATGAAGTCAAACAGCTAGATTTATTTGAGCTACCTTCTTTCGCAAATTTAATTGAAGGTGCCTCTGCGTTGACTGCAGGTGGCCAAGAAGTTCCTGATCTAGACAGTTTAGGTGACTCAGAGCGCACACAGCCTCCAACTTATGTTCCCAACAGAAATATGATGATGTTATCTATTGCTGCTGCTTATGCGGAAGCAAAATTCTGTAAAGAAATATTTTATGGAGCACAAGCGCAGGATGAGTATGGGTATTGGGACTGTACAACAGATTTTATCACTCACATTAACCAAGTACTTTCCTTAAATCGCAAAAATGAAATAGAAATTGTAGCACCTTTCGTGAATATGAAAAAATCTGAAGAACTTGCGATTGGCATTAAACTAGGGGTCAATTATGCAAAAACTTGGACTTGCTACCGAGGTGGAGAAAAGGCCTGTGGCGTTTGCCCAACTTGCGTTGAAAGGTTAACAGCTTTCAAAGAATTAAACCAAATCGACCCATTAGATTATGAATAAACAAACTTTATTTGCTGTGTGTTTATTTTAAGTATATAGTGGTGTGAGAGATTTGAAAGAAGGTAAGATGGAATTAGAGAAGCTTTGGAAACAGCACGTTTTAGAGTGGTCAGCTAGCTTGAGTATACCTATACCTGAAGGTTGGACTCAAAAGGTTTTTGGTGTACTTGACTCTCATTACAGCGATAAATGCCGCGACTATCATAATTGGAATCACATTAAAGATTGTTTAAATTTGATCCAAAAACACGAAAAGCACATAGATAACCTTCATCTTATTCGATTTACAGCATGGTTTCATGACATTATTTATGTGCCAGGTGCAAAAGATAATGAAAGTAAAAGTGCCACTTTCGCAGGACAATTGATGGGAAAATTAGACACGCTTTTTGCGCGAAATTTAGTAGAAATGGTGAAATGGACTGATTATACAACTGTTGATGTAAAAAATTATTCTTTAACGATGCGTTTATTCCATGACATTGATCATTTTTCTTTTGCAAAAAATTGGAGGGAGTATAAAGTAGACTCCTTGTTGGTACTTAAGGAACTGGGATTAATGGAGTATGACCCTCACTATTTACAAGGAAGACTCACCTACCTTAAGAATTTGAAAAATAAACTATTTTTAAGCACATACTTTGATCAAAAATACTCAATACGGGCAACAACAAATATTGAAAGATCGATCAAAGAAATACAAGATATATATGGGATATGTTCTTAATCTAGCTGTCTATTAGAATGCGGATGAATAATTATGTTTATTAATGAGCGCCTAAAACTTGCTTTAAAAAGCTTTATGAGCAAGGAAAATATTACCCAAAAAGAGTTAGCCCTGAAATTTGGGATTACACCGATGACGGTTTCAAGGTGGATGAGTGGCCATACTGACCGAATGGCGCCAGATGTTTGGAAACGAATGAGAAAACAAGTTGAGCCTTTTTTACCCGAAGAGAAACTAGATGAGCGGTCAGATGTTCTTCAGATTCAAGTGAAAAGCCTAGACGATGTTACGGGTCAGTCTACTAAGCACTCAAATATCATTATTCCTAAAGTGGAAACAGACATTTCTGCCTTCGAATTAACTGTATATGAAGGACAAATTTCTTATAGACGCTTAATTATTGCAAAAAGTACATCTGAAATTACCGAAAATGAATATGTGGTATGTATATTGGATGATCATGCTATTGTAGGATGGTGTGAAGGCGTTCTGCAGAATAAAATCTTTATAAGCTCAGATGGTGCTGGAACGGCTAAAGTTGTCGAAAAAAATGCTTGTACTTTCATAGGGAGAGTCATTGAAATACGTACATCAAATTACCGTAAAGCCTAATATTTACTGCCTGAAGTTAGTAAAGTAACTATTTGATGTTTATTTTGTGTTTATTTTAGTTTGATATTTCAAAAAATACTGATAAATTCAGCTTTGAATACATAAAGGTGAATTGAATTTCTACCTTTCGGTACAATATTGGATTTTATAACTCTGATTTATTGTGTTCATAGTTATGGGATATTGTACAATTAATACAACAAAAATAATTATTAAGGAAACGTGAGGATATGAAAAGTAAATTTGTTTTGAGTCTTGTGGCTGTTGGTTTAGGTTTTTTCTCTGCAGGTTGTTCAAGCACAAAATCTGCGAATACAGGTGATACTAAAGGGAAAACAGATCCTGTTGTTGCAAAATATGAAACTGCAAATGGTTTAGCGAAATACTCTAAAGATAACAAAGATGCTGTTGGCCTTGGTATTGCTGCAGCAATGATGAAAGAAGTTGAAGTAACAACTGTAGAAATTGATTTTGAATCAGAACCAGCAGCAGCTTCTAGCGACAAAGAGCCTTTACGTGCAGATGCATTAAAAGAAGAAGCTTTGGCGATGGCTACTCCTGGTCAAAAAGTAGTGATTGAAGAGCGTTTTGCTGCTGTTCAAGTGCCAGACACAAAAACGCGTGGTCGTGTAGGCGGTCCTGGTGAGTATGTAGGCCGTGTAAATGCTAGAGAAACTGACGAATTTGTTGTTAGTTTCCGTGGTGGTAAACCTGCTTGGATTTATGTCAGTGGTGATGGAGATACAGATCTTGATCTATATGTTTATGATGAAAATGGAAACCGTATTGGTGAAGACGAAGATGGCACTGACGAATGTCTAGTTCGTTTCAATCCTATTTGGACTGGTCCATTTACTATTCGTGTTAAGAACCGTGGAAATATTTACAATGCATACAAGCTAGTAACAAACTAATTGACACATGCCGGTATACATTATGTATACCGGCTTTTTTTTTGGATTTCTGATATGATATTTAAATTTAGTTTCTCTGGAAACGAAAACTTTCCTGAAGACTTTTACGAACTATCTTCCTACCTTGAATTGGTTAAAAATGAGGAAGTAGTGGATTTCTCGACTGTACCAAATATAAAGCATGCATTTCTGATTTATCTGTTAAATAACATGGATATATTAAAAGATGAAAGTGAGCATGTACAGAAGATCTTTGAATATTGTCAGTTGGTTAGTGAAGGTTTTTTCCCTTCCAAATTATCCATGTTGGATTCTCCCGAGGCATGTTATTTAGGACTTCGTCACGTATATGGGAAATCTCTTATTAATGATAGTAAACGATTTATTTCTAAAGTCGAACAACTCTTTCAACAATTGATTGATCATTTAAAAGAGCAAAAAGATCTTTATTCAGAAGTTTCATTGGGGGCTAATCACTTTCCAAAAGTTCATGCATTTTTAGATGCAGACAAACAAGTCTTCTTACAAGATATTGAGTCTGGTGACATATTAACTTTTTTAGACTCAAACCAAGTAAAGCAGTATGCTTTATGTCTCCACAATCCAAAATCTGCTTTATATCGTTATTGGTCTAGGCATGCTTCGCAGTCTCAAGACATCCCATTTTTTCAAATTTTGATTTCTTGTAAGCATGATCATGATTGGATTATATGCTCTAATCCAGTTCATCAAATAAACCTGAAGGAACTAGCTGAAGCCCTCACTAAGGAAGAACAGAAAATCGGCGGTGATGCATGGGATGAAGGGTTTATTTATCAGCATACATTGATTGCTGCTCCAAATGGGGAGAGTAAGCTGAGTCAGGAAAAAATACTTGGTATTTTTTCAAAGCATTTTTCTGCAAAGGCCTTCAAAGAAAGTAAAAGTAGTAGTGGTCAATCCATTTGGGCTTGGGCTGCATGCCTTGGAATTGTAGGTCTTTTAGCATTATTATTCATGAATGGATACGGTACTAAATCTTCTACATCCACAGGTGAAATACCTTCTGTGGACTGGGGATCATTAGTGAAGCGGCGTGGCTCAGTTCAAAAACATGAAGTCGTTTCTACAACAGACTGGAAAAAATCTAGTCAAATGAAAGGTTATGCTGTTTTGATTAGTGTGGGACAATCTAGTTTTGGTAAACTAGATGCTGCTACACAAGATATTATGACGATGTATGAAATGCTGACCGAAGTATATGGTTATGAAAAAGAAAATATTTTAATTCTGAGTGATGAACCTGATATTGTAGATGATGAAGGAGGAGAAGACTGTTTGTATCCCGTCATTAACGAAGGCGGAATGTTTAGCTCTGGCGAATATGGATTACCAACTCGCGAGAATGTTATGAAAGCATTAACTAAAACAGGCCGTAAGATTTTAGATCTCAAAAATGATCCTGAAACTGGAGAAGTACCCCTTACTCAATTTGTTTTTTACTATGCAGGACATGGTGTTGTTCACAACCCCTCTGAAAGTCAACTTTCTCAAGATTATGGTTATTTAGTATTAAGTGATTACTGGGAACATCATAAGACAGCTAAAGATGGTGAATTTGTCCCTGAAAACCATGGTATTGATATGCAAGATATTCCAGCACTAATGAAAAAATTAATTCCAAGTTCACATCAAATGATCTTTCTTGATTGCTGTCATTCAGGTTTTGCTCTTAAGACAAGAGGAAATCCACATGAAAATCCAGACAAGATATATGCTATGTGGAAGAAGGAAGCACAAGTGATTTTAGCAGCAGCGAGTACAGAACAATACTCGCAAGAAAGTCAGCGACTTGATAACTCTTTCTTTACTACAGCAGTAAAAGAAGCATTAAGTTTTGAAGGTGATACTAGTCCTGCAGATGTTGAGCCCAGAGATGGTATTGTCACAGATAGTGAATTGGGACTCTATGTAAAATCAAGGGTTGCAGACTTTGTGCAGAAAAACAGAGGACATCCACAAACACCTTCATATACATATGGTGCATCAGGAGAAGATATTGGCCAAGTATTATTTATTCCACTTGAGGATTAATTATACTTTTCATTCCGTAGTTCAATAATACGGTCTGAAAGCTCACTCATTACATTCAGACCAATTTCAGGACAAGCAAGAAGAATCTCTTTTAAACTTTGTTTGGATATACAAGCCAACTCTGTATATTCACTGGCTCTAGCACTAAGTGTTCTTAGACCTTGTCCAAATAAGGCAAGCTCACCAAATGAACCACCTGCAAAGAAGGTATCTACTATCTCAGATCCATTTTCTGAATCAACATAGAATTCAATTGCGCCACTCAAAATAAAAAAGTATTCATCACCTTCTTCATTTCTTTGGAAAAGAATTTGTCCTGGTAAGCATATTCTTTTTTCTGACATTTCTTCAAGTATATTTATTTGCGATGCTGATAAAGTTTTAAATAAAGAACTTTTACGAATCGCCTCTTCGATACTAATCTTACTACTTTTCTCTTCAGGGTTTCTTAAGTGCCAAGTGGATGTTGAGGCATGTTTCTGGTTCAACAATTCTTTAAATGGTCCATCCTTACTTTCTAAGTCACTATAGCTTCCTTGCTGAATAATTTTACCACGGTCCAAAACAAGAATTTGGTCGTAGTAGGATAGCTCATCCAAGCGATGAACACTGGCAACTATATTGGAGACGGGCTTACTTTCATGAAGGTATGCTAAGATTTTTCGACGAGACCTTTCATCTAAAGATGAAGTTAACTCATCTAAGATTAAAAAAGTAGGTGATTTCATTAAAGCTCTTAATAAGATAATTTTATTTATTTGCCCTAGGGATAACTGATTTGTTTGTTGAGTGATTTCAGACTTTAGCCCAATACTTATGAGTAAGTCTTCTGCACCTAGCTTTTTGATCATAGGCATAAGGGTCTGTTCGACTTTTTGATGTGTATTAGAAATATAATTACTGAGCATGGAGCCAAATAGAAACTCAACTAGTGATGTGTAGTGTATAGCAGTTGATTCATTAATCTCATTTTGGTCTTCACTTACTTGGCTTTTGAGGTACTCTGAACGAGTTTTTAAAATTAGAGGATCTAAATCTTTTTTATTTAAATATTTATATAATTGACTAACCTTTTGTTCCAGGCATAAAGTGATATAGAGGTGCGTTTCCCAATCAACAGATGGACTAAGTAATTTAATTAGTTTATTCTTATTTTTATACTTTTTAGTTTGAATCAACTTACTAGGCATTTCCCCATACTTATATGAAAGTTCTTTGCCTGTATCCTTAAACATGTCACACAGAGGCTTGTTGGCTTTGATAAGCTTAACAATCAATGCAATTTGACTTTTATTAAAAGATAGATTTGGAGAAAACTGATAGCTTAGGTTTTCCAATAATGTTAATGAGCTAAATACAGTCTGGGGTTCTAAGGCTTCAAGGTATTCGAATAATTCTTCTTGTACATTAAGATCTTCAATTTTAGCCTTCAGAGTATGTAGTTGGGAAATTCGATCTTTATTAGCTAAAATTGCCTTTGGAATAGGTTGGTAGATCGCTTGGTTAATTAAATCATCATCGAAACTTATTTGCTTGATAGTCTCTTTCAGTAGCTTCTGACTTTCTGCCGTTTGGTGAGTTCCCATATATATATTATCTACTATAGAAAGCTGTAAGAGATTATTTGTCTGATTAATATTTCCTAACTGATTACTCCAATTTTTGTAAGAAATAGAATCAAGGTTAAGTTGGTTCACCTCTATAGAACCACTTGTTGTTATGCTTTCTTTACTGATTAAATTTAAAATACTTGTCTTTCCACTACCGGAGGGACCAATGATTGCTGTTTGTTTATTAGCTAGTAGGTCAAAGTTTAAATCATGAAGAATATTACTCTTATTATTTTTTGAGAAACTAACACTTTTAAAGCGCACATCACCTATATCATTGCAGTTGCTAATACTATGTCTAATATCAACGATATTTGGTAAATCCATAATTTCATTCACTTTGTTTAGCGAATCTTTATTCTCTCTCCAGTTTAATAAAATACCAAAAATTTGATTGCTGTAAGCATAAACAAGTACTGCCATAGCAGAAAAACCTAAATAGTCATTCCAACCAATCATGGGGACTTGCAGACTTAATTCTGGAATATCAATAGGAGCGATACATAGATACACACCAATAGCTAAAAGAATCGCTTTTGATAGGTGATCAGTTAAAAAAGTTAAGTTCCTTAAAAGTGTAAAAACACTCAAATAATCTAAAGATGATCTCCTTAGCTCTTCAAAATACCTAGACATTTTATTTTGAAATAATACAAAGGCATTATTTTGGCGAATTTCTCTAATATTTTGAAAACTTTCTGTTGTTTTATCAAACACTTCCTCTTCTAAATGCTTATGACTGGAGGCTAGGGCTTGAATCTTTTTATCAAAGAAAACAAAAAAAACATTGAGGGGACATAAAAGTAAGATGAGTGAGGCTAAAAATGCGTTTCCATTCTGTTCAAAACCTTTTGGTAGGTATTTACCAAGAATAGGGGTTTCTTCATGGACACCATAAAATAATACATAGCTAAATAGCAATAATGAAATAAAATATATAGGTAGTTTTATATATGTATTTAGTAAAAATTCTTCTACCTTTTTACTTTCAGTAAATAATCTATGGCTCACTTTATTAGGTTCATTTATTTGAAAATAAAGTGGCTCTGCTTTCAATAATTTATTGTAGAGAGAATCATGGCGTATCGAAATTTTTTTATGTAGATAAATTTCATATAGATAATCTTGAATAAGTTTAATGAAAACAATAATGAATAGTGAGCAGACAAAAAGAAGTGTTAGGTACTTTACTTGATCTCGATTTGTTATTTCGCTTGTTAACTCTAATGTTAAAAAGTTAATTGCTTGTGGCGGAAGAATATTGATTAGAATACCGACAAACCCCGACACAACTAAAATTATAATAATTAACTTTTGTTTCATTCTCTCCCCCTTGTAGAGGCAAGGCACTGATATAAGTTTAAATTTCCTCAATGCCTTTATTTTGAATATACTTTAAAATTGTTTTTACTTCATTAGTAGCTAAATCAGGGTATGACTCTAAAATCAGTGCCACGAATGCTGTTACATGTGGAGTGGCAAAACTAGTTCCAGTTTGTAACGAAAAACCTTCATTATTAGGTGTCGGTAGCTTAACCTTCTCACCTAGGGCATCACACTCAATAAAAGTATTGTTCTTATAGCGCAAGTCATAAATATCTTCAAAATCTTTGCCTATTTCAACACTTATAACTGAAGAAAACATAGCCGGACAACCTAAATCTCCAAAGTTACGCCTTGAGGCCACCATAATCGTATTCTGCTCGTAAGCTTTTTCGCACAAGTTCATAATATCTGGGAAAAATACTTTTTTGGAAGTTGCGAGGCTCATATTTATAATTCTTGGTTTTTGCTCGAGTGCCCATTCAATACCTTTAATTAAAATATCACCAGTGCACATATTAAATTCATTCAAGACTTTAACGTTAATGATTTCAATATCGGGTGCTATACTTTGAAGTACACCTGCAACTGCAGTGCCATGTCCAAAGTCATCCTTTAACTCATCTACTGGAATTTCCTCAACTATAACCTGATCACCTTCTTTATATACACGTACAGATTTTTTAACCATTCCCTGAAGAATTGGGTGCAGGGAATCTACGCCACTATCAACTACGGCAACAGTAATTCCTTTTCCTGTATTTGACTTAAAAGAATCAAAATTTATCTTGGGGTTTAAAATATTCATAGACAAACCATTAATCATTTAGTAATTTTAAGATTTGCTCATATTGCTTAGGCTCGGACTTTCGCAGATAATTTAACTTCTTGCAAGCGTTAAAATATTCCTCAGCATCTTTATTCAAAAAGTGTTGAGTGCTCGCTTTGTTATCTTTCATGTAAACTGCATTTGATAGGCTTTCATGCTGCAAGTATTGCTCGATCAAGATTGCCGCAAGTTTTGCAAAATCTTCAAATAATTTGAGGTCTGATAATGAAAATGAGTCATCATCAATTTTGTTCACAACGCTTATCGTACCAATGACTTCATTATTCGTTAAGAGAGGTGCGACCATCACGTTTTTATATTCTTGCTTTGTTTCCTCATCAATATCTTTATAAATAGGGGTCGTAGCTTGAGCCTCTCCAGTTGCATAAACAAGACCATGAACCGAATTTTTTAAAGGTACCTGAACTCCACAGAGTTTATCTGAACCATCGCCTACAGCAGCACGAAAAACTAAACGTTCAATCGTCGTATCATAAAGTGTTAAACCGGCACCTCCTGCTTTAGTTGCATACATAGCACAATGAAGAAAAGTCTGTAAATAATTTGTTTCTTCTAAAGGTTGTATTTGTCCTAAAAAGTTAGCTAGTAATATTTCTAGATCCTTGCCAAGTAATTTGTTTTGACTGCTACTCTGACTTCTTCTAAGGTTTTCTAATTCATGAATTATTTGATTGATTTTTTCTGTCTGTTCGTCCATCATTAGACCCCTATCATTTCTAGCTTGATAAATTCTTAATCTCCTATTGAAAATTTACCATCTATTTTCTAAATTTCATCTTTTAACTACAAATGATAAGGATTATTAAGAATACCTTTTTCATAAAATTTATAATGAATCAATTTACTCAATTTGACATGCTTATTCCCATTAGTGGTAAAACTTATAATGCTAAATGATTGTTATTATAAGTTTCTTGTTCCTTCAAGACGGATTTACCAGACTCATTCAGCTCATAATAATTTTTTTGGACTATTTTACCAAATTCATTAAATATAAGTTCTTCTCCAACTTTGAATCCTAGGTCATAGTTTACAATTATTTTAGTGGAGCCACTTGGGTAGAAATAAGTGACGGCCCCATGCCAAACCCATCGTTTGCTATATTTGATTTGCTTACCTTTTGCTAAGCTAGTATGAACATTTCTAAAAGGAATTTGTACCTCATTGACAGGCCTGTTGAACTTTTTATAATTGTAAATGCTTGAGCCTAATAAGTTTATTTCAAAAATACTCATTAAAATTATTAAAACTAAAAACTTGATCATCTTCTGAATTCTCTTCTATATCTATTTGTATAGTTAGTGTTTTGATAGTAGCCCTGATTATATTGATAATTCTGTTGCACAGTTGTTTGGTAAATTACGGGTTGAGATTGATAATAACACTGATTTGATGATTGATAATGTTCCCCTTGTAGGTCATTATATGCTTCAAGTGTCTCAGCTACTAGCTGAATTGTTTCTGAACAACCTGTCATCATAAAACACATACCCAATATTAAAGCGCATTTCTTAAAAACTTTCATTTTCTCTCTCCTTTATTCATTTCACTTCAACTAATATTCGATTATATATACATTTTCTCACATATGGATGTTGATTTTGTGTTTATTTTTGAGTTTATTGCTGTAAGGTTCTATAAAAGGGTTTACCTTAGACAATATTTGAAAGGAAGTTTTAATGGGGCGTAAAAAGAAGTACATACCTAAGCCGCTGGACACTAGTAAGATTAATTTACCAGATCGGTTGAATGATTTAATGGAGGCGATGTCAGAAAACATCCATGAAAATTGGTCGCAAATGCGCATGGATCAAGGTTGGCGTTTTGGAAAAGAGCGTAATGACAAACAAAAGCTTCACCCCTGCTTGGTTGCTTACGATGAACTTCCAGAAATTGAAAAAGAATATGACAGACAAACTGCTACTGAAACTTTAAAATTTATTCTTGCTGAAGGCTTTGAAATTTCTTCAAAAGAAAATGTTAATGGTATATGCTCAATAGACTACGATGAAGTTACTTTTCTATCTTTGAGGGAGTTAATTCGTTTATTAAATTCATTAAAGCTTATAGAAGAAGAAAGTCCTGAAACTTTTCTCAAGCTTGGTGATATTTTCTTTGATCGTCGTGAAAAGGTTTTAGCATTTGAGGCTTATCAAGCAGGGATTCGTAGAGTTCATGAAGGTGATAATGCTATTTTTAGAGATCTATATTTTGGTGCTGCATTATCACTAGCAGACTGTTATGCATTTCGAGAAGCAGCAAAGTTGTTGGATATTCTTCAGAAGAATGGCTATCATGATGGCGACATTACAGGCCAGGCTGCAAAAATTGCTAAAAATATGGCATTTGCAACTGGTGATTCCTCTCAGCTCCTAGTGGCTAAAGAAACTTACCGACATGGTTATGAAAAAGGTCTTAAAGATAAAAAAAAGAAGAACCCGAATGCAATCGATGATGCAATCTATAATGGCATTAACTTTGCTACGGTACTAATGCTAGATGGAGATAAAGAAGAAAGTATCAAAATAGCAAAAGACATTGTGTCTTTGTGTGAGACTAAAAACAATCTATCACATTGGGATTATGCATCAATTGCTGAAGCGTATTTACTTCAAAGAAAGCTTTCATTAGCAATTTCTTATTATAAACAAGCAGCTATTACAGCTTCAAGTGGGGCACAGGTTTCGATGAAAAAACAGGCCTTATTAGTTGCCTCTAAGCTCAAGTTAAGAACTGATGACTTGTTACTTTGCTTTAAACAACATCGACTCTTCTTAACAAACTTTGAACGACTTACTGCTTATGTAGATGCTACACAATATATACTTATTGAAAAGCAGGTGATCCAGCAATTTAAAGCATTTAACCCCGATGTCTTAGTTTGCACTTTAATGCATCAACTTGATATAAGCATAGTTAGGCTTGCACTGAAAATGGGAGTAGAGGTTGACTTATATCTTCCTTGTGAACCAGAGTATTTAAGTGAATTGGGTGAATGGAATAAAAGAATTCATTTAAAGTCACTTCAAAAAATAATATCTAAGGTGCGTTCTTGTACGATTACAGCACATAAAGATAATGGCCTGAACGAGGTGAGCCGTCAATTTAATCAAACTTATATGGAGGGTATAGCCTCTTACATAAAAAAAACATCTAGAAGTGAAGTACTTTACCTCTATTCTGGAAAGCGTAAAGTAAAAACACTTCCGTTTGAGTTTGAGTTATTACAGGGGACTGGTTTAACCCGTAAAAGAAAAAGGCAACACATCTCTACAACAGGTCCAAATCTTGCAATCCACCAAACTTTGTACTTTTTATTTGCGGATGTTAAAGGATATTCTAAATTGCAAAATGAACAACTAATCATTTTCGTAAAAGAGTTTATGGTTAAATCTGGACATATACTCAATGATGTAAAGGAAGACCTTGTTGTGCGCCGTAGTCAAGGAGACGGGTTATTTCTTACTTTTAAAACACCTGAAATTGCACTCTCTGTTGCAATAAATATTCAACAGATGATGCAGAATATTAATTGGGAACAAAAGGATTTACCCTCTGCTCTGAATGCCCGTTTTGCGTTGGATGCTGGGCCTTGTTATTCATTTACAGATCCGATCTCTGGTAATACTGACTTAGCAGGCTTGAATGTAATTAGAGCTGCAAGGTTGGAACCTGTTACTCCAGTAGGACATATCTATGCTAGCGAGGCATTTATGGCAATGGCTGAAGCAAACGGACTCAAAGCAAATTTTGAACTAGCTGGTCAGGTTGGACTTCCCAAAAACTATGGTGAAATGAGAGTTTACCACGTTCATTAAAAATTGGCTATAATTATAAATTCTTTATACTTATAATCCTAGGCAATTGATTTTAGTCTTATTAGCTACACCCACAATCATCTGAACAACCGTCTAAACATGATTCGGCATTTTGGTTTTTTACCACTAGCTGTTGTTGCTTTTGCTGATAAAATTCATCACTAACAGTATATTTCATCATCTCTTCAAATGGGATATAGAACTTCGTGTTATCTGGTCCAGCAAGTAATAAACCTTCAGGTTCTTTTGGGGGGGGCATTAGTATCACTCTTTCTTTTATGATTCTTTAATAGATTAATTTTACTTTGATAGCCTACCTTGTGGTGGCACGCCCTGTGAAGCTCCCGTACCTTGGTGGTATGTAGAACGAATTGGACTATTTAAGATTGCTAATAACTCTTGGACTTCATCTGCTTCCAAAAGGTGATTGAGCTCTTCTTTAGATAATCCACTAATCTGACTTTTAAACTCTTTAACATGATTTAAGAAATGATCTGTTTTTGCAAAGGCTGTATACATTTCATAAAATAAATTATCCTTAACCTTAATCAGTTCAGTAGGGCTTCCTTGAGCAACTAATTTCCCACCTTGAATACAAACGATCTCTTCAGCTACCTCCATTGCAAATGCTGGTGTATGTGTAACTAGAAGAATGGTTACACCTTCGAAAACTTCACTTGATAATAGTTCTGCTATTTTTTTCGAATCAATGGGCGAAAGGCCAGAATCAATTTCATCAATCAATAAGATATAAGGTTGAGTAAGAAGCCCCCTTGCAAGAGCAAAGCGTTTTCTTTGTCCCCCAGACCAGCTATCTGAAGAAGCTTCACGTTGAAGTTTTAATTCAAAAGGTGAACAATTTTCTACTTCAGCCCTTTCACACATCAGTTGCCATAAATCCATTTTCTCACAAGTACTTTGAATTTCACTATCCATGACATCTTGTTTGATTAGTTGAAAATTTTCTTTGATTGTTCCAGAAACAAAGGCAGGGAATTGTGAGAGGCGAATCACTTTCTTCCTCAAAGAAGTTGCACTGATATATGCAATATCTTCATCTCCTATGATTATATGGCCTGATTGAGGTTGTTGAGTTTTCATTAAAAGATTTAAAATAGTGGACTTACCTTCGCCACTTCTTGCGCATACAGCGATGCGCTTCCCGGATTCAAAGGTACAAGAAAAGTTATCTAAAACTTTTTTACTTTCATCATAGGCAAAATTTACTTGGTTTAAAATGATTTTATTATTTTTGAATTGCTCGATCTGATTACCTTCGTCAGTATCTGATTGTTGATCTAACACTGTTACAACTTCAGATGCTTCAGGCCAACTCATGTGAATACCTGTAAAGAATGCTATCGTTTTTTGAATTGGTTCTAAAACCTTTGGTATGATTAAAATCACTGCAGCTAAAGCACCGGCAGAACTATT
Source organism: Lentisphaeria bacterium (assembly GCA_022447755.1). Classification (GTDB taxonomy): domain Bacteria; phylum Verrucomicrobiota; class Lentisphaeria; order JABSQK01; family JABSQK01; genus JAKVBE01. The sequence goes on from JAKVBE010000002.1 coordinate 160,264, forward strand.
GGAAACTCCACCAAAAAGAATGACGAATGAGAAAATAAATAATGCTTGAAGAAAAATGACTGCTGAGCCTTCTATAATGTTATTTACATTTCGGTAATAGCTAGCCTTTATGCGCACTTGAGCACTATTCTCAATCGTTGTTTGATATTTTTTAGAACGAATTTGTGTTGCCCCCATTAATTGCATTTCTACAGGAGCTTGTAGAGAGTTCAAAACCTCTTCGTTCTCTGCGAAACGGCAACGTTGGACGTTGCGTTGCGATTCGCCAAGTTTAGTCTTTAACCATTGTCCAATAAAGAATAAGCCCAAACCAGTTACTGAGATGATCGTAAGTGTAACACCCTGCATTTGTGGGTTTTTACCGATAGCTGTAAAAATCGCTATCATTCCAATGAATAGTTCAACAGGTAAAAGTATTGTGCTTCTATATAGAGCGCAAAACATTTGTTGTGCACCCATTGCATTCATTGATATAACACTACAAAGTTTACCTAAATTATTATTTCTATGATAAGATTGACTCAAGGATAACATCTTATCATGTAATTTTGTTTGAAGATGAACACCAACTAATGTGGTGAACTTTTCTGAAGTTAGCTTATATATAAATTGAATAATGATAGATGTAATCGCTAAAACAAGTAAAAGGTAAGTGTTTTTATTTAAACTACTATGGTCTCCTTGGCTTAATCCATCAATAATTTTAGCTAATAAAACCGGAATAAAAACGAGTATGAAACTACTTAATGAGCTTAAAATCAAGGTTAAAATAAAAAAAGACTTCGCAGGTGAAATAATGCGCCAACCCTGTTGGTATATGTTTTTAAAGAACTTCCAACCTTTTAATTGATCCGGTTCACTGAGCATATTGTTATTCATATAAATTTTTTTTAAATAAAATAATAAGGACATAAAAAAGCAACCTGATAGCCTAGCCACCAGGTTGCTAAAAATAGATAATTAAATCCAGTTTGTAGCCCAGCAGTTTCTACAAATTACATAATCCCAATGATTTGGGTAGTATACTCTAGCCCCACAGCTCCAGCAAATTAGACATCCTTCACCGCCTACATCACTTTCTTCTGGAGATACTGCACCTTTTGCTTCATCAACATTAAGACTCTCTTTAGGGTCTTTAGCTCCTTTTAGTTCTTCACTCATCTGAATTTTCCTCTTTTTTTTTTGTTTTGATGATTGGATCATTTGCAGGATCCAAAATTTTATAATGAAGCCTCATAAGGGCTTAGAATTGAGTTATAATTTAATACTTTGGTGCTGTGAGAGTTTACCTTTATCACAACATCAACTCTATAACCAGAGTCTATAAACCTAGCTAAACGCGCCTGAAGGTCATCTTCACTTTCTTATCATTTATGATTAGATAGTACTTGGGACGTATCGATTTGTTTTAGATGACTTTTGCGCCCTCATACAGTTCTATAAACAGCCTTTAATTCTTTTCTATGTTTTTTTCAATATCCCTTTGTGCAATAAAAATAGGTGTAATGTAACTCATTTTCATCAGCACTTTTAGCTACTAAAACAACCGTATCAATTTGTTGGTAATTTGCCACTATACATACAGATAAAAGTCCAATCATCATTGTCAATATTATCAAAGTATTTTTAATAATTCATTAATCTCTTTCTTAAATTGTATTGGTAAAGTTAGCACTTAATAATGTCATATCTTAGCGAATCAAAAACTAATTTCAAGACTTTTAATTGTGACTGTATTGATTACTTGTATTTTTCTTTTTTCCTTTATTATTATCGCTAAAAAATAAAGCTTTGACTTAATCTAGCTTTTATGGCTCTATTAGAACCATTTGAAAGTGTTTAAAAATTGGCTTCTAAGGCCGCTTGTTCTCAGTTATAGTATTTATTTTTCAGCTAATTTTCAATGTTGAATCAATCACATTTAGTAATTCAGTTAAACCGCATGGTTCAAAGTCCCGAAATGTAAAGATTGGCATCACATCAGATTGAGTAATGCAGATTCCTGCTTCCCAATCACTTAGTCATTTCTTGTAACTTTCAATCATTTTATTTAGGCCATTAAACGTTTCTAAACGGATCTCATTTATAGATCGAATCGATCTAACAAAACACCTATAGAACATGACTTTTCATGTAAAACTTTACTTCCTATTCTCTTTTAGATTTTTTCCATCAACACTATCTATTCGCAACATTAATAAGAATCTCACACGCTCTTGTTTATTTTTTGTGTATTCTTGTTTCTTGTATGGAAATTTTCTGATTGTATATTGAGCCTCAATCAATAATGGGATTACATTGGACAGCACAAATTCATGACAGATTATAATGAATACAAATATTGGGGATTTATTTCTTATTCTTCTAAGGATAAGAAGTGGGGAAGTTGGTTACATAAGCGACTAGAGAATTACCCCATTCCATCAGAGTTTCAAGGAACTGAAATTTTTGATGGTGTAATTTTAGGTAAAAATTTGCGTCCCATATTTCGTGATCGTGATGAATTATCTGGTTCAGCAAACTTGGGGCCTGCCATTGAAAAAGCACTCAAGGGCTCTCGTTACTTGATTGTTTTGTGTTCAAAGAATTCAGCTAAATCGGAATGGGTGAATAAAGAAATTGAAGACTTTTGTGTTATGGGTGGAGAGAAACGTATCCTTGCATTGATTCTCGATGGTGTCCCTAATGCGACTAGTATGGATGGAACCCCTGACTCAGAAGAATGTTTTCCAACAGCCTTACGTTATCCACTTGAGCCACTTGCAGGAGACCTCCGTAAAGAAGGTGATGGTAAAGAACGTGGTTTTTTAAAAGTTCTTGCTGGTCTTTCCCAATTAGACTTTGATGTACTTTACCGCCGCCACGAACGTGCATTGCAGCGTAAACGAATGATTCTATTTAGTTTTGCTACAATAATTATAGCCATGCTGAGTGGTCTAACTTTGTTTGCACTGCAACAAAAGTCTGTTGCTGAAAAACAAACTGAAATTGCAGTGGTTGCAAAGAAAGATGCAGAAGAATCTCGTGATATTGCTGTTGCACAGCGAGAAATAGCAGAAGAACAAAAAGTTATTGCCAAAAAACGTTTGGCAGATTCCTATTTTAAAACGGGTAATGAGAAGCTTGAGCAAGACAACGATTTAGATGGAATGAAAGATTTAATTACTTGTTTGAAGATTGATCCAAGCCATGCTAAAGCAGAGAGACGTTATAAAAACCATTTATTAAGTCAAAAGTATGCGGTCCCACTTGCAGTTCCTTTCCAATTAAAGGATGAAGCAAAGCTCATTGGTTATATTGACGGAAGAGTTATTGTTGCAGAGGGTAACAAGATTCGTTTTTATATTATAGATTCTCGTGAAATCAAAGAACAGGGACATCCCATAGATGTAAACTGTGATATTATCAAAGGTGGCGTTTACCATGAAAAATCTGGGATATTAGCGATATGGCATGAAACAAAGAAAAGACCAGGGCGTTTGTCTTTACTCCGCTTAAATAATGATATATGGGAAGAATTTGTTAATGAACCAGTTGGAGCATATAAAAAATTATACTTTGATAAAAGTGGTGAATTTTTATTCTTAGATGCGGTTCATGATTTATTTTTGTATCGGGTGAAAGAAGATCATATTGTTGAGCTTTTTAATCATCGTAAAAAAATGCTAGCAGACTGGAGCCATGGGTATGAACAATTTTCTTTTAGTGGTGATTCTAAGTGGGGCCTTTTTCTCGTTCAAGGTAAATTAACTGCCTTAAATCTAGATAGTGGCGACACATATGGTACCAGCTTTAAAATTCATGGTTTAAATCGAGCAGCTATATACTGGTCAGGGCAAAGTGAATACCTACTTATTGGAACCCGAAAGGGTCTCCAACGTATCAAAATTGAGCAACATAGCGAAGGTTTAAGTTTCATTGATAAAGGGTTGATTGAAGATGACCTTGAGATTTACCTAGGGCGAAAAAAACAAGATCGCTATACATGTATTTGGCAGCCTATGTTAGATAACCTACTTTTTTACTCATCGATGTCACAACAGGGATGTATCGTTAATATGAACTTGGTCAATGAATCTGTTGTAAAGCTTTCGGAAATAGTTCAATTCTCTACTAAGAGTAACCTAAACGAGTATAGCTCTACTTATTTGTCTGCTGATAACGAATTTTTATCTTTGGGTTCTGTAGACATCGATAGTGTAATCTTTTTGCAAAGCATGAATATACAGAAAGTTCCTTTTCATGTAAATGACTCATATTCTGTAAAACAATTTAGATGGGGACATAGAGGTGAATTTGCGATTATTGACCATTTAGGAACTTTGCGTGTTTTGCAGATGAACTCTCTTTATTTAGGTGAGATCAAGAGTACCTCCGAGGGCTTAAGAGCTTATAGACAATCATATTCTTCTTCTACTAAAACCTATTTTCCAAAGTCTTATGGTAGTATGTCAGCAGTTGCCTTTTCTCTCAATGACAACAAAGAAAGAATATTGACAGACAATAGTACCGGGACTTTATACACAGAGGTAAAAGATGCTAGCTGTATTGGGAATGGAGACTATTATGTCGTTATATATTATGATCAAAAAAGCGGTGGTTATGGCGATACCCCGACAGTCTTATACAAAACTGGAGAATGGGATAAGCCGGTTAAAGTACTTCGTCATGGACAAACTTCAAAAATAGTGATACTTGAACCAAACCATGATGTTTTTGGCTTATCCTATGACTGGGGAAAAAAGGTTGACCTACTGGATTTAAACTTTGAATTGGTCTGTACCGTTGAACCCCATAAGGAACTATATTCCGGGCAATCAATATCTATAGATAACAAAAAAGAAAAGATTGTTTGGGCAAAGAAGAGCCGTGAAATAGGAATTGGTAGAATTGTTGATGGCGAAATCGAGCTAGAATATTCAATTGATGTGGAAGCGGACGTAGAAGATTTGTTCATTAGTTCAGATGGTCAATACTGGGGAGCAATTTTAAATAATGACTTTGTTCTAATTTGGGAGTGGGGAAATGAAAAATTTCTTATCAAGAAGAAGTATAAATCATTAAATGGGCCTTTATATATAGATAGTTCTAGGAAAGAATACTTTCTTAGAGATTGGCCGTATATCATTAGCTATGACTTATTTTCTGGGGATATTACTGCTAAATTTGAAGCTTCTAAGGAATTGATGAACTATCGTTATGATGAAGCCAAGCAGTCAATTTCATGGCACTCACAAGATGTTGGATTTGGGAATGGGAACCTATTATCGGCTTTAATTCTTTATTTCAATGGTGCTAAGAGATCTCTGCAGGCTAGCTTACCTGATAAATATTCTATTGATAGTCTGTTGGGCATGGGCGAAGTGTTGACAGATCATCAATGGGATGAAGAAAAACTTTTAATGACTAAAGGTATCTCTGGTATTGATAGTTATGACTTTTTAGATATTTATCAGTTACACCAAGAAGGAGGGCATGTTGTAAGTACCTTTGATGAAGAGCCAACTAATAATGGATACCCATTTGATTTAAATAGTTACTCCCTCTCTGAATTGAACTGGATTGACTTAACTCCTAATTACCAAATAAACCACCCCTTTATTATCGCTCGTAAATCCTATATTCTAGGTTCGGGGTGGATGAAACGTACTGAAACAGCAAAACGAATTGTAGGTAAGTTACCTGCCCCTTCTAAAGACATGCCTAGCAACCAACTCTTACTACAGGCTTTCTCCTATAAGAATGTAGAAGAAAATGACCTTTATAAAGTTTGTATTGAATTATTGAAGCTTAGGGAACTCTCTGAAAAGCAGCAAGAGGAATTTAAAAGTTTAACTAAAGATTCGCTTTGATTGTTTAAACATTTGTTCATGGAGCTTGAATGATGCTCCATGATCAAACATTGAAAAGCTTAAGAGTTATTTTCTTTGTTCTAATTACCTTTTCCTTCAACATGTCCATCCATATATAAAATATTGTAAAAATTGCCTGTATGAAAACGATTCTCATTGGTTCCAAAGTCTTTATCAGCAGCTAGCATAAAACCTTCTAGGCCACTCATCCTATTGTCATTTCCGGAACCAAGATAAGCATAGTCGTTGTCTATACTTCCATCCACTGGTGGTGGGCCATCTGAAGGACAACTAAAAATTTTGCTTTCAGATATATAGTTTTCTACGATTAAACCAGATATTTCATCAGGAAAACTACCGTCATGATCTTCTGCATACAGTTGTAGCGCAATCCCCAGCTGGCGTAGGTTAGATGCACAATTGATTCTTCTAGACTTCTCACGAGCATGACTCAAAATAGGGACCAACATTGCCGCTAAAACTCCAATGATTGCAATACACACTAATAATTCTATTAAAGTAAATGAGTTCCGACTTCTCATATCGACTTAGCTCCTTTTATTTATGTTTATTTAAATCGTTATGTTGTTATTCGCTGATCTATTCATTTTCTTAGCCTTCATTAAAATAAAAATCCCTTCCATTTAGCTCAAGTAATTAATAAGTAAGTCTGTGAAATTAGAGGAGACTCTCTTCTAATTCAATATTAACCATCAACTTATCAATTAATTTGAATAAAATAAAAAGATGTTTATAACGTGTTTGTTTTGTGTGATTTTTCATTATGAACATCGAATCCTTTATGACTACAAGTCAGAAAAAATAATTTGAAAAAAGAAAGGGGTTAATATGCATCCTATGGATATACAAACATATGCGAATGAACTTTACGATAGCGGAGAGAATTTAGGCTTAATTTCAGAAACTCTTTTGGAGATGGGTTTTGCCCCCTATTTAGTCAAGATTCAAATTAAAAGATTACAAAAAAAAGAGCAAGCAATCAAGTTGAAGCGTTTACTTACTGTTCTTATTGCAACTGGAGTGATCGCCACAATTGGTGTCATTTCAGTAATATTTTATTTGCTAGGATAGCCAAATAAGAGAAGATAGTAAGCGCAACTATGGATTAACTCATGGTTGCGCTTATTTTTATTTCAAAAGCTCTGTTCAATAGATTGTTTAATATTTTTTGCTACATTAAAACTTTAGTAATAACTTTTATATAAAATTATTTAACTTTTATGAGACAAAATACTGCAATTTTAATGGTGATAGGTGCTACAGCGATGTGGGGCATGGGAGGGTTATTTGCCCAAAAAATGGATGTCATGACCACTACTATTGCATGGTTAAGATGCTTTTTTCCATTTGCTATTTTATTATTAACAATTGTCCCTAGAGCTAAACTCCATGAACGAGAGGGAAAAGGAATTGCATTTGCTGGCTCTACTGTCAATATGGTTCGAATGTTTTTCTTTTTTTGGGGATTTACCAATACCAGTATTAGTAATGCTGTTTTGATGCTATACACATGGCCTGTATGGGCAACGGTTTTGGCTCATTTTGTTTTAGGTGAACGTATTACTAAAAGGCATATTCTTTTATTAATGGGCAGCTTTGTGGGGATTGCAGTTATTCAGCTCGACAATTTAAACCTTCAAGCCAAAGCTGAAGATTATCTAGGCATGGCAAGTATGGTTGTATCCTCTATTTTGTATAGCATATCCATGATACTGTTCAAGAAAGTATCCCCCATGTATAAGCCAATGGAACTTTTATTTTGGCAAAACTTAGTTTGTGTATTTGTTTTTTTTCCCATTTTTTGGCAAGATCCCAACTGGCTTGAACCTATAGCATGGGGGTGGGGAGCATTACTCGGTGTTTTAGTAGGCTTTGTGGGGTTTGGCCTTTTCTTTGCTGCATTAAAACAAATGGAAGCATCCAAAATTTCAGTATTTTGCTTTACTGAGGTACTCTTTGCCATGTTGTATAGCTGCTTATTTTTTAATGAACAATTGTCTGTTACCAAAATTTTGGGCGCGCTAATTCTGATTGGTTCAAGTATTGCTTTGTCAGTTCAGCCCAAAGTTAAAAAAGACGAATCGAAAGACTGATATGACCGAAGTTAATTTAAATGGTAAGAAGTTTCGTTCCATGTCGAATTCAGCAAACGGTGACGTGGATGAAACTACTGTATTTCACTATTACCAGGATAATAAGATTATTTGGGCTGATTATAAGGGGGCATCAATTCAAAAAGGACACCTAATAGGTGTAATCAACAGTAATGGTGATTTAAAATTTAGTTATCATCATATCAATCAAAATGGCGAAATTATGATTGGAGAGTGTTTTTCTAGATACTCTACGAATGAAAATGGTAAAATTATTTACAATGAAGCATGGCAGTGGTTACATTATGACCAAACTTCAGGACATTCAAAAATCATTGAAGACTAAACATTTTTGTTTTGTGTCGAGATATGTTGCGCTTAACACGAGCGAGCATCATCTGAAATGATACTTTTTTCTGGGTATGGCTCAGGTTCAGGGTAGTTCCCCTTTGCTTCTTTCCATACTTTAAAAGCTAAAAACAACATCCAAACCTGTAAAACCTGAATTAACAATGCAACGATAAATAATAACCATTGTTGACTCTTAAACCAGCCTATCATCGACCATGTCAAACCACATGCAGGCATGATGAGCATGATGACAAATGGAATAACAACAAACCAGATCGGTTTATTTTTTCGGCGTAAATAAAATAGGATGACCAAGAAAGCTAAGCAGGCAAGGAGTTGGTTCGTTGCACCAAATACAGGCCATAAAATAAGACCACCACTTCCGGGACCTTTAGGGCCCGGTAATAACGCTGTCATAAGACCAAATCCAACTGCTACGAAAGTGGCTGTATATTTGTTCTCTAAGAAACTCATATGGGTGCTTCGGCCAATTTCCTGAACGACATATCTTTGAAGCCTTGTGGCTGTATCCAATGTTGTGGCTGCAAAACTGGCAACCAGTACCGCAATGATTGCAATACTAAGCTTTAAGGGTAAACCTAAACTAGAAATTAGGTTTCCTCCTCCTTCAATGAATGCACCTACCTTCTGACCTAAACTATGGTTTTTCCAGCCTCCAGTTGTTACGGTTTTACCATTTTGACCTAAAATAAGCTTCCCTGTTTTAGGGGCCACTTTAGCTTCAATTTTTGACTTGTACTTGTTAGCCCAGGCTTCGCGACCTGTGACAGCTTCACCGTTGACAATTTTCTGTTCATAGCTATAGCTTGCACCAGTTCCAGTTTTTTGAAATAAGCCCATACCAACGCCAGCTGTGCATGCAATAATAACAAGAACAGCAAGCGCACCCTCCAGTAGCATAGCGCCATAACCAATATAAGTTGCATGCGATTCACATGAAACTTGCTTACTACTTGTTCCTGAACTTACTAGGCAATGAAAGCCACTGATCGCTCCACAGGCAATAGTTATAAATAAGAATGGAAAAATTGGTGGAGCATCTTCTGGGACTTCAGATGCAATTGCCGGTGCTGCTTCACTAATGCTAGCTTGGCCAGTAATACTTGCAACTAAAACACCTAAAACTAGTAAAATAATTGCAACCATTAATTGGTGGCTATTGATGTAATCACGGGGTTGTAGCAAGGTCCAAACTGGTAAGACTGATGCAATGAAGCAGTATATAAATAGAACAATTGTCCAAGCCACAACTGCTGACTTAAAGTCGCCAGAGAAAAGTGGTAGACCTGTATTTATTGGAAGCAAATATGCCCCTACATATATCGCACAGTATAGCAAAATGAGAGCAATGATTGATGGTATTAGAAGGTTTTTTTTCTTTTTGTAAGCCCAAAAACCAATACTAATTGCAATCGGGATTTCAACCCAAACGGAAAGAACTGCCTCTTGGTATATTGCAAAAATGACTGCGATGACTAAACCAAAAATACCAAGTACAATGGTTAACGAGAAAAATAGAATAAGTAGAAAAAGAATTTTTGCTCCTGGTGAGATCATACGCCCTGCAACCTCCCCGAGAGTCTGTCCCCTATTGCGTAGCGAGATGACAAGTGCTCCAAAGTCATGTACTGCACCAATGAATATTGAACCAATTAGGACCCACAGAAGGGCAGGTAACCATCCCCAAAAAATTGCAATAGCGGGCCCAACAATAGGACCTGTGCCTGCAATGCTTGTAAAATGATGACCAAAAAGTACTTCCTTTTTCGTTGGACAGTAGTCAATATTATCTTGAAGCCCTTTACTAGGTACAAGATTATTTTTATCTAAATTAAAAATTTTCGAGCCAAGCCATTTTCCATAGGTATTATAAGCAACAATAAAACCAATAAAGCTGAGCGTTGCAACAAGTAAAGTATCCATCCAAAGTCCTGATCATAAGTAATTTATAAATTTAATGCATTAGAATGTACCAATAGAATCTCGCTCTTCAAGCTATAATAATATAGTCTCTATCTTGATGTTCTCAGAGTAAGACCTAAAATTTAAGTAATTACTAAAATTTAAAAGGTTCAATGATGTTTCGCTTAATTATCAGTTTAGTATTCATATTTTTATTAACTGGTTGCTCTGGTTTAAATGCATATTATGACTATGACGGTTCAGTTAATTTTAAACCTTATAAAAGTTACTTTTTTATTGGTTGGGGCGAAGAAACAGATAAACGTTTAAGTGATTTTGAAAAACAACGTTATGAAGGTGCAGTACAAAAAGAAATGAGAAAATTAGGTTTCGAACTTGCAGGATCTGCAGAAGAAGCGGATCTCGTTATGTCACTTGTTTATAACTTGGATAAACGTCTACGGACTCGAACCAATGGAACTGGCTATGGCGGATATCGTTATGACGGTTGGGGTGCAGGTGTAAGGAGTTACTCTCAAACTTCATATACATATAGTTATTTACATGGTACCTTATACTGTGATTTATATGACCAGAAAATGAAAAAGCTCGTATGGCAAGGTTTTGTTACTGGCATAACAAGCCCTGACCCACAAAAACGAAAAGAAATTATTCCTACTGCTGTTAAGAAGATGATGATGCAGTATCCCCCTGGTAAGGAAGATTGATTGACCGTAGCAACCCTTTGTTGTTAAATGGAATTTTCGCCTTATATTTCTTCACATTTCCTGAATAACTAACAGGCACAAAAGGACAAATTATGATTCACCTTTCGCAACTAAAGCTTCCCTTGGAGCACCCACCAGAAGCCTTGCGCGCTGCTATCCTAAAACGCTTAAAACTTGAAGATCATCAAATACGCAGCTTTACTGTAGTCAAACGTAGTTATGATGCACGTAAGAAATTCAATATTTTACTAATTTACTCTTTAGATATTGAAGTCGAAAATGAAGCAAAAGTATTAGCTCGTTACAAAAATGATAATCAAGTTAGTGAAGCTCCTGAGCGTGGTTATCAATTACTCTATAAAAATAAAAATAAAGAGAAGATACAGCCAATTGTCATTGGCTTGGGGCCTGCTGGCATCTTTTCAGGTTTACTTTTAGCCCAAATGGGATTACGGCCGATTATCTTAGAACGTGGTAAAAAAGTACGTGAGCGAGCCAATGATACTTTCAATTTTTGGCGTAAAAAGAAAGATTTAAACCCTGAGTCAAATGTTCAATTTGGAGAAGGTGGTGCTGGCACATTCTCTGATGGAAAGTTGTATAGTCAAATTGGGGATCGAGATAATCGCAAACGTAAAGTCTTGCAAGAATTAGTGAATGCAGGTGCAAAAGATGAGATTCTTTATGCCAGTAAACCTCATATTGGTACATTTAAGTTAGTTCAAATTGTTGAAAATATCCGTTCAGAAATTGAGTCTCTTGACGGTGAAATACACTTTCAAACAAAAGTGGAAGAAATCATTATCGAGAAGGGTGCAGCTCGTGGTGTTGTCTTAGCCAATGGCGAAATTATCGAAAGTGATCATATTGTTTTGGCTGTTGGACATAGTTCACGTGATACTTTTCAGATGTTACATGACAAAGGCGTTTATGTTGAAGCAAAACCGTTCTCCATTGGTGTGAGGATTGAACACCCTCAGGGTATGGTTGATCGATGTCGTTTTGGTAAATTTGCAGGCAATAAAATTCTAGGTGCAGCAGATTATAAATTGGTACATCATTGTAAAAATGGACGTTCGGTTTATAGCTTCTGCATGTGCCCTGGCGGCACAGTTGTTGCTGCTACATCGGAAATTGGGCAAGTTGTCACCAATGGTATGAGCCAGTATTCACGAGATGAACGTAATGCAAACAGTGGTATTGTGGTAGGAATTACCCCTGAAGATTATCCTGGTGGGCCACTTGCAGGAGTCGACTTCCAAAGACATTGGGAAAAACAGGCATTTCTTGCCGGTGGTGAAAATTATAATGCTCCAGGTCAACTGATCGGTGACTTTCTAGCGGGACGCCCTTCAACCAAATTTGGAAATGTGATTCCCTCCTATAAACCTAATGTTCACCTAACTGACTTATCTAAATGTTTACCAGATTTTGCTGTTGAGGCAATGCGCGAGGCAATCCCTGTATTTGAAAAACAGATTCGGGGTTTTTCAAGAGTTGATGGTGTGATGACGGGTGTTGAGACAAGAACATCTTCACCTATTCGAATTAAACGTAATGTGGACGACTATCAATCCATAAATACGAAAGGTTTATATCCCACAGGTGAGGGGGCTGGTTATGCCGGAGGAATTTTATCATCAGGTGTAGATGGTATTCGGATTGCAGAAGCAGTTGCAAAGAGTATTTTTGGCTAAAACCTAGTTTTTAGGTAAAAAAAAAGCAATGGGTTAACCATCGCTTTTTTTACTTGGAGGCGTGAACCGGATTTGAACCGGTGTACAAGGTTTTGCAGACCTCTGCCTAACCGCTCGGCCATCACGCCAAATTTTTGAAGACTTAACTTAACACATAATTAAGCTTTGTCCACCGCTTTTTAGGATAGAATCCTTTGGCGGAGAGGAAGGGATTTGAACCCTTGGTACACTTTCGTGCACACTCGCTTTCCAGGCGAGCCCGTTCGACCACTCCGGCACCTCTCCGAAAAGTGGAGCATTAATGTAATAAGCTAACTCACTTTATCAAGCTTCAATGTTTTTAAAATGTAAAATTCTTTTCTTAGAAACACCTTGAGCAAAAGAACCCTTTTATGCATTACGAATTTATGAAATTTTTACTTGCTTCTGAGTATTTGGCGTGTTATATAAAATCTAATATTGCGTATAGACATTGAAGATCCTGTTTTAATAGATACAGGTTTTAAAAAAAAGGTACACTATCGTGGATGATGATTATATCCTGGATATACTAGTTAACCAGATGATTATTGATGAATCACAAGCTGAAGAAGTACGTGATTTGGTATATGAACAGCGCCGATCAGCTATAGATCTATTAACTGAAAAAGAATATGCTACCGAAGATCAAGTTCTCGGAGCGATGGCTTTAGAGTACAACATGGAAACCTTTGACCTTGAAGGTTACATTATTCCAGATGATGTCATAGCTGCTGTAGATGCTGATACTGCAAATAAATACCGAATCGTACCAGTTTTAAAAGAAGAAAATACAATATCAGTCGCGATTCCAGACCCCACTAAATCTTTGGAAATATTAGATTCGCTTACCTACATCCTTGATTATGATATTGATGCCGTCGTTACCAAAAGATCTCAAATTGAAGACGCATTGAAAAAATATTATGGTGCCAGCTCATCTGAAGCTGAAGGTACCCTAAAAGAATTTACTCAAAGTGAGGTTGAAATCATCAATCCGGGCGCCGACGAAGATGAACTTTTAGAAGATGCAGATGATGAAAATTCACCAATTATCAAATTGGTAGGGTTGATCATGATGGAAGCTTATACAAGCCGTGCTTCGGATATTCACCTTGAGCCAATGGAAAGACGCTTTAGAATCCGTAATCGAGTGGATGGTGTTTTGGTTGAAGCAGAAAACCCACCCCCTAAGTATCTTCAAAATAACATTATTCAGCGTCTAAAGATTATGTCTCAGTTGGATATTGCTGAAAAGCGTGTACCTCAAGATGGGCGTATTCAATTTAATATGAAAACCTTAGGTAAAAGTATTGATTTACGTGTATCTACCGTGCCCACGGTTCATGGTGAGTCCATCGTAATGCGTATCTTGGATAAAAGCTCTATTCAGCTTGGAATACCTGAGCTTGGCTTCTTTAAAGATGATCAAGAATTAATTGAACGAATTATTAACCTACCAGATGGTATCTTCTTAGTCACAGGACCTACGGGTTCAGGTAAAACGACAAGTCTCTACGCATTTTTAAATGCATTAAACACCCCAAATAGAAAAATTATTACAGCAGAGGATCCCTGCGAGTACGAGTTGAATGGTATTAATCAGGTACAATGTGATAAGAAACGCCTAACTTTTGGAATGGCTCTTCGTGCGATGTTACGTCAGGCTCCTAATATTGTAATGGTTGGAGAAATTCGGGAATTGGAGACTGCCGCGATCGCCATTAATGCTGCTCTTACGGGTCACTTAGTATTTAGTACTTTACACACAAATGATGCGCCAACAGCGGTATCACGTATGGTAGACATGGGTGTTAAACCTTTCCTTATTGCATCTTCATTACGGGCAGTTATGGCACAGCGCCTCGTTAGGCGTATGTGTAAAAAATGTGCCGCTCCTCACAATATTACAGATGAAGAATTACGTGTTTTAGAAGTGCCACGATCCCACTTTGATGGAATGAACCTTCAGGAAGGTGTTGGTTGTGAGGACTGCAAACAAGGTTACCGGGGGCGTGCTGGTATTTACGAGATTTTCTATGTTGAGGAACCCATTGTCCCATTAATTTTTGCCAATGCACCAACTGAAGAGCTTTTCGCTAAGGCACGTATGTTGGGAATGCGTACGTTACGTGATGATGCTATGCGTAAAGCAGGTGCTGGTTTAACTACAATTGCTGAGGTGATTCGTATCACTAAAGCCGCAGAAGACGAGGAGTAGTTTATGTACGCTGAAGATATGGACTCCGCAAGTGTTACGATTGCAGATATGTTGATTGATGCGGGTATGGCCAATGAAGAACAAATTGTAGAAATGTGGGACGAGCATCAACGCACTGGTACAGCTTTTAAAACTGTTATTTATAATTTTGAAATTATGACTGAAGAACAGTTAATGCGTTTGATTGCAGAAAATCTGGGCTCTCAATATTTGGACTTAGCACAATACGACTTAAATATTGAAGTTATCAGGGATTATGAAGGCGAAACGATGCGCCTATATCAGATTATGCCTGTCCAAGAACAAGATGGGGTACTATTTGTTGCGGCTCTAGACCCTCTGAACTTTCGCTTGGTTGATGAATTACCTCAGGTACTTGGGAAACCAGTAGAAATTCTGGTCTCAAAGGAAGACGATATCTTACAGGCAATTGATACTTATTACCCAGAAGCCACACTTGAATCAATGTCCTCTGTACTAGAAGAATTAGATAAAAGTGCTGAGTTTTCTTTTGGAGAAGAAGATGATGAAGACGATGAAGAAGATGAGGCAAATAAACCTGCAATTGTTCGTTTTGTGGATGCCGTTTTATTTCTCGCTGTAAAAGATCAAGCTTCAGATATTCACTTTGAGCCTTTCGCTAATCAATTTCGAATCCGCTACCGTATTGACGGTGTTCTTTATGAGATGAACTCACCAAATAAGAAAATGTCTGCGGCTGTTATTTCGCGTGTAAAGGTAGTATCAGGCCTAAATATCGCAGAAAAGAAGAAACCTCAGGATGGTCGTATTGAAATGCGTATTGGTGGACGTAGAATTGACTTACGTGTATCATGCTTACCTACCCAGTATGGAGAGTCTGTTGTGCTCCGTGTTTTGGACAAAGGTGCAGTATCACTGAACTTGGATGTACTTGGAATGCCCGAGTGGATGTCTCAGGAAGTGAGAGACATGATTGCAAAGCCCAATGGTATTTTCTTGGTTACAGGCCCAACGGGATCTGGAAAAACAACAACTCTCTATTCATGTTTACACGAAATCAATAAGCCAGGTGATAAGGTCTTGACTTGTGAAGACCCAGTGGAATTTAATATTGAGGGGTTGATACAGGTTCCTGTTCAAGAAGCCATGGGAATGACTTTCTTTAAAGCACTTAAAGCATTCTTGCGTCAGGATCCTGATAAAATCATGGTTGGTGAGATTCGTGACGGCGAAACGGCTGGTATTGCGATTGAAGCATCATTAACCGGTCACTTTGTATTAAGTACTTTGCACACAAATGATGCCCCATCTGCTGTAACTCGATTGTGTGATATGGGTGTAGAACCCTTTTTGGTAACCTCAACTGTTGAGGGTGTTCTGGCCCAGCGTCTTGTTCGTCGTGTTTGTAAACACTGCCGAGAATCCTACCAAATCACAGAGGGGGAGCTGAGTAAGCTACGTATGACTCAAGAAGATGTCGGGAGTGGTACAATTTATCGAGGTGTAGGTTGTGATGAATGTAACCATACAGGCTATAAAGGCCGTGTGGGGTTGTATGAAATTTTCAAGTTTTCTCCTGTTACGAGACAGCTCGCCATGGACAATAGGCCTGCATTGGAAATCTTTAACCAAGCAGTTAAAGAAGGCATGCGGCCGCTACGCCAACATGGTATTGAGACAATTCTAAGTGGTGTCTCTACTGTTGAAGAAATCTTGAAATACACCTAACTCTTCAAATTCTGATAAGGAGTAAACTATGTCCGTTGAAATGAATGATCTTTTACAGTTGGTTATTGATGAAGGTGCCAGCGATCTTCACCTTGAAGTAGGTACACCCCCAAACCTACGCCTAAATGGTGAAATGGTACCCTTAGCTACTGCTGATCTGACGCGTGATGATACAGAACGCTTAATGAAAGCAATTACATCAGAAAGTAACCAACAGAAATTACGAGAAATTGGAGGGGCTGACTTTGGCTTTTCTTTTGGAGAAAAAGCTCGCTTCCGTGTATCATGCTTTAAGCAAAGAGGATCCATTGGTATGGTTCTTCGGATTATCCCTAATGATTTGCTTACTTTAGAGCAAATTGGCCTTCCATCTGCTGTTAAAGATTTATTATTTAAACCACGCGGTTTAGTTTTAGTTACGGGGCCTACAGGTTCTGGAAAATCAACAACCTTGGCATCCATGGTAGACGTTATTAATACTGAAAGGTCTGCTCACATTATTACTATCGAGGACCCGATTGAGTTTTACCACCCTCATAAACAGTCTGTAGTTGTTCAGCGTGAGGTGGGAGTTGATGTGAAAGACTTCGCATCTGCTTTAAGACGTGGTTTACGTATGGATCCAGACGTATTTCTAGTAGGAGAGATGCGTGACTTGGAGACGATTCAGGCTGCAATTACAGCGGCGGAAACGGGTCACTTGGTTTTTGGTACTTTGCATACAACAGGTGCTGCAGAAACAATTGACCGTATCGTTGACGTATTCCCGACTACTCAGCAAGAGCAAATCCGTACTCAGTTAGCAGCATCTGTAGAAGCGGTAATTTCACAGGTACTTTTAAAACGAACAGATAAGTCTGGACGTGTTGCGGCTTTTGAAATTATGTTCAAGACAACAAGTATCCAAGCATTAATACGAGATGGTAAAACATTTAGGATTACTTCCGAAATTCAGACAGGTGCTAAGTACGGAATGAACACATTGGATGCTCACTTGTTAAGCTTGTATCAACAACAAATGATTGGTTATGGCGATTTGATTACCAAGGCGAAGGACCCTCAAGGTGTCATTGACGCTTTGTCACAGTAATTTATCTATCTTTTAATAACAAGAATTCTATGCTTAGAGTTGCATTTTGACCATTGAGGTGGTACTACTTAGAACATAGATTTATAAAATACTTGAAAGATTATCGTAAATAATCCGGAGGACACTACCGAATGCCCGTATATAATTACACGGCCATGGACGCCCAAGGAAAAGAAAAAAAAGGGCGTATTGAGGCTGAAAATGAGACTGAAGCAGGTCAAAAGTTAAGAGATGATAATCTTCATCCAACTAGTATTGTTCCTGCTAAAGCTGGAAAGAAAAAGAAAAAGAACAAAGGTCCAGGTATCGTAATTGGTACTCCTAAGCTGAAAACCAAACAGGTCACTCAGTTTACCCGTCAGTTGGCAACACTACTTGATGCAGGTTTGCCTCTTGTTCGAGCTCTTCGTACGCTTGAACGACAGGCAAAAGATCCAATTCAAAGAATGATTATTGGTAATTGCGGTGACTCGGTCGAGGGTGGTTTGACCTTCTCTGAAGCTTTGAATGAACACAAAAAAAGTTTTGACCATTTATACGTTAACATGGTTCGTGCTGGTGAGGCATCTGGTGCAATGGAACAGGTACTAGCTAAACTTGCGGATTACATGGAAAAAGCACAAAAACTACGTGCTAAAGTGAAATCTGCCTTGGTTTACCCGGTTGTTGTATTATCTATCGCAATGATTATTACTGCTGGTCTCTTGTATTTTATTGTACCTAAGTTCGCAAAAATGTTTGATGAGCTGCTCGCTGGTGAAGAATTACCAGCTTTGACACAGTTTGTTGTAGGTGCATCTGAATTCGTTCAAAATCAATTCTTACTTGTCGTTGGTATGGGAATTGTGGGCTTTATTGCATTAAAAGTCTTCAGGAAGACTAATTTTGGAAGATACTTTAGTGATTATATGATGCTTAAGTTACCACCGTTTGGTAATTTGGTGACGAAGTCTTCGGTAGCGAGGTTTTGTTCCACCTTAAGTACTTTGATGGCCTCAGGGGTGTCCGTATTGCAAGCCTTGCAGATTGTTCGAGATACATCTGGAAATGAGGTGATTGCACGTGCCGTTCAAACGGTTCATGATGCTGTAAAAGAAGGTGAGACGATGGCGAAACCTCTTGAAGAAACAAATGTTTTTCCGCTTATGGTTGTTTCTATGATAGAAGTAGGAGAAGAAACGGGTGCATTGCCTGACATGCTTGGTCGTGTATCAGTGATCTACGAAGAAGAGGTAGATATGGCTGTCGAATCTTTAACTTCATTAATTGAACCTATTATGATTGTATTCTTAGGTATTGTGATCGGTGGTATTGTACTTGCGATGTTCATGCCATTAATTAAACTTATCGAACAGTTGTAAGAAAAATTAAACGATTTAAGGAGAAGCTTTACAAAGCTTCTCCTTTTTTTATGCTATGAATTCATTTTTTAAAAAAATTCTTACTAATCAATTTGACGTTTATACATTAAATTCTTCTTTGCTAAAGCAAGTTTTAACTTTGCTTAGTCAGTTACAAATTACGATGTGTGAGAAAGGGGAGTTGTTCCCTTATTTTGAGTATGACTTTTTTGCTTTAAAAGTTGCTTCATATAGAGATATTCACGAAGTTTGGTATGAGGCTCAAGATGGTTTTTCATTGCCTATTTTTCAATTTTCTAAAGACATATGCTATTTGCTGACTTCAAATTTACATGAAATAGCGCTTCATCAGGGTAAAGGTGGCTTGCCTGCATTTATTGCAGAAACTCAAATTGTTATTCTACCTGTTCATGAGGGTTTAATGGATTATATCGAGTTTACTAAACACCACTTAAATTCATTACGAGCAAAAATAGATACTAATTTTAGTTTAAGTTTAGGAGAACGTATTGCTCTAAATTCTAACAATAAAATTCCTTTATTGATTCTTGTTGGGGATGAAGAAAAAAAAAGAAAGTCCCTACAGCTACGCTTTAGAAAAGAAACTAACTCCCAAACGTGTCAATTTGATGATTTTCTGGAATGGCTTGATCAGAAACCATTTGAACAAAACTTTCTTTCATCTGAGCATTTCGTTAATTTGAGAAATCGTTGTAAAAATTGACCGTGAAAATCTATTTTTTTAGGTCAAAATTAGCACTTTCTTTTAAAAACTTGTTGGTTTACTTCAAAATAGGTATAAGAAATTAATAAAAAATGTAGAATTTTTAGAAATGAGATTATATTAATAGTTCATCGAAATTTCGGATGATAAAAGTCTTTACTTTTATTTTTAAATCTTATTAACTCAATTTGGAAGGAAAGTAACATTCCTCAGTTAGTCAAATTAAATGATCCTGCCTTTCGTGGTCGGCAGGTACTTGTCGTTTCTCATGAGAATGAACAATTGGGTAAAATGCCAATTGAAAAAGCAGTTGAGAAAGCGCAAGAGGTTGGTTTGGATCTTGTTGTTGTGGCAGATAAAGGCGATAATACTGTATGCCGTTTCATGGATTTTGGAAAGCATCTATACGAACAGAAACGTAAGCTTAAAGATCAAAAGAAAAAACAACAGACTCAAAAGAACAAAGAAGTTAAGTTTCATGTTAACACAGATAAACATGACTTTGACCTAAAAATCAAGCATATACTTGAATTTTTGGGGAAAGGATATAAAGTACGCGTTTCACTTTTATTCCGTGGCCGTGAAATGGCTCATAAGGAATTAGGAGTGGAAGTACTTGAACGTGTTATTGCAGAGCTAGGAGAAGGCAACACTAATGTTGATGCACCACCCAAGCTCATGGGGCGTACTGCTTTCATGCAGTTGTCACCTGTTTCGAAGAAAAGGTAATAACACCGCAACAGACGCAGCCAGCTACCGCCGATCTGTTGCTTGATTGTGAATATATTATAATAAAGGAGAGTAGCTAAAATGCCAAAAATGAAAACTCGTAAGAGTGCTTCTAAGCGTCTGAAGCAAACTGCCAGTGGAAAGTACGTACATGCACGTACTGGTGGCCGTCATATCCAACAGAAAAAGAACGCAAAGCGTCGTCGTCGTCTACGTACAGGTGCTCAGGTTAAATCTACTGACATCGGTCGTGTAAAAGCTGCGTTACCTTATGGTTTAAAATAATAGGAGGATATGTAAATGTCACGTACAACTTGGAGTCCTGCATCCCGTAAACGCAGAAAACGTGTTTTAAAAGCGGCTCGTGGTTACCGCGGTGCTCGTTCAAAACAAATTCGTACAGTTTATGATGCTGTAGATCGTGCAAACAACTTTGCATTTATTGGTCGTAAGCAGAAAAAACGTCAATACCGTCGTCTTTGGGTTACTCGTATTAATATCGCGTGTCGCCTACGTGGTATTAATTATAGCCGTTTTATTTATGGATTGAAAAAATCTAACATTGATCTAAACCGTAAAGTACTGGCTGACTTAGCAATTCTTGATACTGTAGCGTTTGACCAGTTGGTTGATACTGCTAAAAAGGCAATTGCATAAGTTATTTGATTTTATAAGCCCATATCTTTTTTGTGATATGGGCTTTTTTATTTTCATAGTTATTCAGGTAGCAGATCTCCCGCTTCAACGGCTAAGTCAATTTGACGCTCGACTTCTGGCCATATCTTCGGACAACCAATCTTGATGTCCTGATTACGGAGCAGAACAGTAGACTTTCGTACATTATGTTCACGCCAAGACTTTCGGTCAGTTTTTATGTTATGCCATAGAGGATGAAAGCGATCAAGTGCTCTTGCATATTGTGAAGTCGGAGTTAAACCGGCTTCAAATTCATTCCATAGTGCTCTTAAGTCCTTAGCTTGGTCTTTGGGAAGGATATTGAAAATACGATCTGCTGCTCTTTGTTCACGTTCTTCCTTGTCTTTCATACCATCTAAGTCATAACAATATGTATCACCTGCGTCAATTTCGACTAAATCATGAATTAAAATCATTTTTAGCGCCTGAAGAAGGATTACTTGACTAGGTGAGTTTGCATATTCCAACAAGAAGATTGCATAGACAGCCAAATGCCAAGAGTGTTCAGCGTCATTTTCTTTTCGGCTTTGATCCATTAGGTAGCTTTGACGGAAGATTCCTTTTAGTTTATCAATTTCTTCAAGAAATTGCATTTGTTTTTCAAAGCGTCCTAAGTCACCCAAATTCATTTTACCCTTTAAACCCCATTTCAATAGCTTTATCAATAATTTGATCTGCTACTTTGAAAAGTTCAGCAATTATAGCTACACGCATCCACATCCCATTTCGCTCTTGACGCCAGTAATAAACGCGAGGATCATCAACATAATCTATAGATTCTTCAATTTCATCACGTTTTGGTAATGGGTGCATTAAACAACAATGTGGCTTCATCTTGTCTAGAAAAGCTTCTTTGAAAATAAAGTTCTCGTTTGCTTTTACATGGCCGGATGTGGGGGCTAAATCGTCCCATTCATCCTGAATCCGTGTCATGTAGATACCATCTGCTTCAGCTAAGCCTTTTTCAATACTTTCAATCTTTGCATATTGAATACCATGCTGATCCAAAAACTCACATATATCTTCTCCCATTTGGTATTTGTCAGGTGCAGCAAATAGAAGTTTTACATCTTGATAGTTTTTCATAAGGTATGATAGCGAGCGAACAGTTCTCCCACGTTTCAAATCTCCTACCAGCATGAGAGTTTTGCCATCAATACCCCCCACATTTTTAAATGCATCTTCAAGCGTGTAAATATCCAATAATGCTTGAGTTGGATGTTGTTTTGTACCAGAGCCACCTGAAATAATTGGAATGGCAACTTCTTCTCCCCCGACCTTAATTCTTCTATGGGCTTTTTCTGATACCCAAAATGATGCAGCACCTGCATGCTCATCAGGGTGACGCATTACAACTAAATCTACATAGGAGATAAAAGTTCTGATTGAATCTGCTAACGATTCTCCCTTAGATACTGACGAAATTTTAAGGTCACGCACGCTCATTCGTTTCATACCTAGATATGTTTGAGCAGTATTGAATGATAAGAATGTTCTTGAACTTGGCTGTATGAAAAAGTTCAAGCAAACTTTGTTTCGTAGAAGCTGTGACATGAAGTCAGCTCCCTCGTCCCGTGCATGAATAAAGCGACTCGCATTGGCTAGGCGGCAGTGAAAATCTAAATCTTCTCTCGTAAATTGTTGTGCAAATAAAATTGATTTTCCACGGGCGTATTGTGCTTGTTCAGCTTCAGATAAATTCAGAAATTCACTAAGATTGATATCCATTGTAGGTTCTTTCCCCAATTCTAGTATTTTTTTTAAAATTCTTGATCCTATAAGGTACTCGAAAGTATTCTGTCTTCTAATTGTTTGTATAGAATTTTAGCTCGAAAATAGGCTTTTTCATGATGAAAGAAATTCTTTTTCTAGAAAGTCTAATACACTGTAAGATCCATGATGAGGTATTTCTAAATCTGCATATTGCTTTAATTCTGGCGAAGCGTTTGCTACAGCAATACTTCTTCCTGCTTGTTGAAACATCTCGATATCATTCGCTCCATCTCCAAAAACAGTCATAGCCGAAACAGGTATATTTACGATTTCAGACAAAGCTTTAAGTGCATGTCCCTTTGTTGACTCAGGTGCTTGTATGGATAACCAAAACCAACCTATTTGATATGGGTTCTCATAAAACTGAATGTTGCATTTTGGGTATAGGTATTTAACTTTTTTATGAAGTGGGGCAAGAACTTCACAACGATTCATATAGGTTATTGATGTTACATTCGCGTTGTATTCATTAAAATTTTTAGACTTTTGAAAACGTTGATCTTGGGCGTTTATCCGCTCTGCTAAATACCACCGCATCCCTGAGTTTTGGCTTTCTTTGTAATAAATATAATCTGAGTCTGTATGTACAGAGAGGAAAGGAAGAAGAGACATTGAATACCCTAAATCTAAAATCCTTTGGACTACGGTTTCTTCAATGAAGTTGATTTTAAAATTTTTACCAGTTTGATATTCCGTTATATGACTGCCGTTCACCTGAATGATAGGAATTTGTATTGGTAAATCTCCTAAAATTTCTTTACTAGCTTGCAAGCATCTCGCTGTAGCAAAAGTGAAAGGTAAACCTATTTGAAGCAGGCTTTTTAGACGCTTATGAGCATTCGCTACAAATTGGCCTTTAGGGTTTAATAAGGTCCCGTCTAGATCGCTGATGTATAAATCCTTACTCATGTGGTGCTTATGTGTCGCTATTTTAATATTTACAAAAGGGATTCCGCTAAATTGGTTGATATGGAAAGGAATTCCATTACTTACCTTATATCTTAGGACAATTTTCTCAAAAATATAAGGATTAAATTCTGGATAATTATGCGCTAGACATATGGTGAGTTTTGAGTTACTTTAATAGGATGTATTTATACTAATTTAATCATAAGGTGTGCGTTTGAGCAAAGAAGATCAGATTGTGGTACATTTGCATCAGTTGAGCGATGTACCATTAAGAATGTCAGGTAGCTTATCAGGTGAGGTTTTCGGTATTAAGGAGGCAGACCGTTTGACCATGGATTCACCTATAAATTACAATTTAACGGCACAATTGATTTCAGATGATCAATTGCTGGTCCAAGGAAAAGCTTCTACCGAAGCAGACTGCTTTTGCGACCGATGTGGAAAACCTTTCGTTTACGAATTAGCTTGTGATGACATATGTCATTATGTAGAAGAAGTTCATCAAGAAGACATAGATCTCACTGATGAAATTCGTGAAGAATTAGTCTTGGCATTGCCTGCTAAATTCCTATGCCAAGATGATTGTGCAGGTATATGTCCTAGTTGTAATAAAAATTTAAATGACCATGCATGTGATTGTGAAGCTCCTGCTTCTGCTCCAAGTGTGTGGGATAAATTGGATGAGCTGTAAATTATGATTGTTGCTTTAGATGCAATGGGGGGCGATTTTGCACCCGAAAACAATATCTTAGGTCTTAAGCTAGCCTTACAGGAGTATCCAAACCTTGAAAAGGTTGCTGTTGTTGGACAAATAGATAAAATGATGCCCTATATCAAAGAGTGTCGCTTAGAAAATCATCCTAAAATTGAACTAGTTCAAGCGGATGAAGTCATTGAAATGACAGACCCTTCTACTGCTGCTTTAAGGCAAAAGAAAAAATCCTCAATTTCAATATGTGCAAAACTTCTTAAAAAGGGTGAAGTTGATGCTATTGTTAGCCCGGGACATACTGGTGCAGCTGTTGCCAGTACTGTCGTTTTTAACCGTACATTACCCGGTATCGACCGCCCAGCCATTGCTACTATGTTCCCATCAGCAAAAGGCTTCTTTGTCTTACTTGATGTGGGGGCAAATGTAGATGCAAAACCTGTACATCTAGCTCAATATGCAATTTTAGGCGAAATCTATGCAGAATTGATTCTGGGTATTAAGAACCCTTCAATAGGTGTTTTGAGTAATGGCGAAGAGGATTCAAAAGGTTGTGAGTTAACCAAAGAAGCACATAAGTTGATTAAAACTTTAAACCTTAATAATTTTGTTGGTAATGTTGAAAGTGGTGATTTATACCGTGGAGATGTAGACGTTGCAGTATGTGATGGTTTCGTAGGTAATATTTTCTTGAAGACAAGTGAAAGCCTTGCTAAGACACTAACGAGTGTTTTAAAAGAAAGCATGATGAAGAATGTGATTCGTATGGCTGGTGGACGTCTTTCTAAAGGTGCATTTAGAGAGCTGAAAGAATTAACCAATAATGAATTATATGGTGGTGCGCCCTTGCTAGGTATCAATGGTGCATGTATAATTGGTCATGGTTCATCATCACCTATTGCTGTTCAAAATGCGATTCGTGTAGCCAAGGAAATGATTGAAAAAGGTGTAAATACTCGCATTACTGAAAAACTCAACAAGGTCGAGTGGCCTGAGATTGAAAATTAATTTGTAATTTTGAAGGAAACAACAAAACGCATGCAGAACTATGTTCGTATCGCAGGTACTGGCTCTTATTTGCCTGAAAAAATCCTGACAAACTTTGATCTAGAAAAAATGGTCGAGACTTCAGACGAGTGGATTCGTACCCGCACTGGTATCGCTCAACGTCACATTGCTGCAAAAGATGAGGCCACCTCTGATATGGGGGCAGTCGCAGCAACAAATGCTTTAGAAATGGCTGGAATGACGCCGGAAGATATTGATCTAATCATTGTAGCGACTATCACGCCAGATGTTCCTTTTCCAAATACTGGTTGCTATATACAGAAAAAAATTGGTGCTAAAAATGCGACAGCCTTCTCTGTAGAAGCTGCATGTTCAGGATTTGTCTTTGCTTCTGATGTTGCTGTTAGTATGTTAGATGGTAAGCGTTATAAACGAGCCTTAGTTGTTGGCGCGGAAAAAATGTCAAGTATTGTCGATTGGGAAGATCGCTCTACATGTGTACTTTTTGGTGATGCTGCCGGCGCAATGATACTTGAAGCAGTTGAAAACGAAGAAGAGAATTCCTATATTGGTGCACAGTTGGGTACTGATGGTAATTTTAGTGATATATTATATGTTCCGGGTGGTGGGTCGAGAATGCCTTTAGATGAGATTGCACTAAATGAAAAATTGAATTGCCTGCGCATGTCTGGTCAAGAAGTGTTTAAACAAGCAGTAAATACGATGTCTCGGGTTTCTGTTGACTTATTAGGGCAAACAGGCATTGATTTTGACCAAGTGCGCTGGCTAGTACCACATCAGGCAAATATTCGAATCATTAATGCAATACGTAAAAAATTACGTTTGCCTGAAGAGCGTTGTTACGTGAATGTTGATCGAATTGGGAATAGCTCTGCAGCAACAATCCCCGTAGCAATTGATGAGATTGTTCGTAACGGAGACATTCAAAAAGGTGATTTATTATTAACCGTTGCTTTTGGCGGTGGTTTGACTTGGGGATCGTCCATTTTACGTTGGACTAAGGATTAATCAATAGAGGATTTTAGATGAAATTACAAGATAAAGTTGCAATCGTTACCGGCGGTAACCGTGGTATTGGTAAAGGTATTGCACGAAAATTGGCAGAAAATGGTGCTGCCGTTGCCATCGTAGGACGTTCTCAGGAAGCTCTTGATGCGGTTGTTACTGAATTTTCAGAAGCAGGTTTTATTGCTAAAGGTTATACGGCAGATGTTTCCAACCCTGAAGATGCTGATGCAGTTGCAAAACAAGTTGTTGCTGACTTAGGTAGTATTGATATTCTTGTAAACAATGCAGGAATCACTAAAGATAATTTAGTTCCACGCATTAAAGAAGATGATTGGGATCTAGTTCTAGACATTAATCTTAAAGGTGCATTTAATTTTACGAAAGCGGTTTATCGTCCTATGGCCAAAAAACGCTATGGTAAAATAATTAATATTACTAGTGTTGTTGGTTTAATGGGGAATCCTGGTCAAGCT
Source organism: Lentisphaeria bacterium (assembly GCA_022447755.1). GTDB lineage: Bacteria > Verrucomicrobiota > Lentisphaeria > JABSQK01 > JABSQK01 > JAKVBE01. The sequence goes on from JAKVBE010000002.1 coordinate 187,379, forward strand.
AACTATTCAGCATCTAAGGCAGGTATGATTGGTTTAACCAAGTCAAATGCAAAAGAATTTTCAAGCCGTAATATCAATGTTAATGCAGTAGCCCCGGGTTGGATTGCTACAGAAATGACAGGTGAGTTGACGGATGAACAAAAAGAGCGATTTTTAAGTGGTACACCACTTGGGCGTATTGGCCAAACAGACGATGTTGCCAATGCTGTTGTGTTTTTAGCCAGTTCCGATTCTGACTACATTACAGGTCAAACCTTGAATGTAGACGGTGGATTGGTGATGTAAATCAAATTAAAGAAGAAGGTTTGTAGTGCTGGACATTGACTTTCTCAATGAAAATGCTACTTTTCTTCGTCTTTTTTATATCTTAATAATTAATCATGAATGCTGAATTTCAGCAAAAATGGAGGATAGACATATGTCTAGCGAAATCGAAGGTCGTGTAAAAGAAATCGTAGTTGAGCAACTGGGGGTTAGCGAGGATCAAGTTGTTCCAGAAGCAAAATTTGTAGAAGATCTAGGCGCTGACTCTTTAGATCTTGTAGAGCTTGTAATGGCTCTTGAAGAAGAATTCGAAAAAGATATTCCAGAAGATGATGTTGATAAATTGCAGTCTGTTTCTGACGTGATCAATTACATCAATGGTGCAGAATAAGATATTAAATCTTATATCTTAAGGTGAACAGGCATATCTTTTGTCTCGTTCACCAAACCCTTATAAAACAATAATCTATTAATAAACCAAGGTACCCGTGAGCAACGAATTATCCAATAGAGTGGTGATAACTGGGTTAGGAACAATTAACAGTGTTGGTAACAATGTTAATGAGTCCTGGCAGAATCTTTTAGACGGAAAAAGTGGAATTGACTTAATTACGAAGTTTGATGCCTCTGAATACCGTACAAAACTTGCAGGGGAAGTGAAAAATTTCTCTGTCAAAGATCACATGGATATGAAAGAAGCAAAACGTTTAGATCCTTTTTGTCATTATGCGATTGCTGCTGCTGCAGAAGCAATTGACATGGCTGGGATTGAAGGTAAATATGACCCTGAACGTACTGGTGTGTTTGTTAGTAGTGGAATTGGTGGGATATTAACACTTGAAGCTCAGAATGACAAATTGCGAAAATCTGGGCCAAACAAGGTTTCTCCATTTCTAATTCCGATGATGATTTCTGATATGTCCTCTGGTGCAATTTCGATTCGTTATAATTGTAAAGGGCCTAATTTTAGTATTGTATCTGCTTGTGCAAGTGGTGGTCACTCAATTGGTGAAGCAATGTGGGCGATCAAACGCGGTGATGCAGATGTAATGATTGCAGGCGGAACAGAAGCTTGTATCTCACCAATTGGTATGGCTGGATTCTGTGCAATGAAAGCTATGTCACCATCTACAGATCTTGGCTCTAAAGCTAGTCGTCCGTTTGACAAAAACCGTGATGGTTTTATTTGTGCAGAAGGTGCCGGTATCCTAGTTATCGAAAGCCTAGAGCATGCTCAAGCACGTGGTGCCAATATTCTTGCAGAATTAGTAGGGTATGGTGCAACAGGTGATGCATACCATATTACTTCTCCTGCGCCTGATGCAAATGGTGCAACACGTGCAATTAAAATGGCAATGAATCATGGTGGCCTAGATGCTAATGATATTAGTTATATCAATGCCCATGGAACAAGTACGCCAATGAATGATAAATTTGAAACAATGGCAATTAAAAACGTATTAGGTGAGCAAGCATACAATGTGCCTGTTAGTAGTACGAAGTCATTAACAGGTCACGCGCTTGGTGCCGCTGGTGGTATTGAAGCAGTAATATCTGTTAAGGCAATTCAAGATCAAAAGATTCCTGGTACTTGGAACTATGAAGAGCCAGACGAAAATTGTGATCTTGACTACGTCCCAAACCAATATCGTGACGTTGCAGTTGATACAGTTTTAAGCTTAAACTTTGGTTTTGGTGGACATAACTCGGTAGTAGCATTTAAGAAATTCACTGCCTAACAACACTTATATTTTATGAGATATCCTGTACCATTTTGTGTGCTTTCTTTAATATTATGTTCCTGTCAGGGACCTAAGATGCACCAGAATGGGCGTTATATGTCCACATGGGAAAAACGAGAATCTAGAGTACCCGCTTCTGAGTCAACTCCCGTTCAAAAAGAAGCTGTGATGTCTTCAGATACTTCAAAACGTCAGCAACTTGCTTCGCAAAATGGTTCAATGACAACAGTTCGTGAACCCATCAAAAGTCTTCCTGCTGCTGTAATTGACAAGCCAGTTTATCATCCACCTTCCGCTTACATGAATTATCGCTTTGTTTCATCTAGCTCTAGGTCTAATAGGTTGTATGATGTACGTAAAGGGGATACATTATCATCTATTGCCAGAAGGTTTTATGGCGATAAGAAATATGCTCAAAATATTTTTGCAGCAAATCGCGATCTTTTGGCGAACCCGAATGCATTACAGGTTGGGATGACCTTGCAGTTACCCTAATAATGGGCAACCCATAGTAGGTATATTATTTTATGAAGTGGCTACCCACATTCTTAAGTCGATCAAAGAAGAATAAATTCGTCCGTAAGGGGCCAGCGAGTAAGCGCTCCGGTAAGAAAAATACCGATACGGCAAAGATTCGAATGGGGAAGTCTAACAAAGCATCTTCCATATTTTATATCCTTTCCGTTTTATTACTTTGGGCTGTTTGCCTATTTGCTGTATTCTATGCGCCCAAAATCTCAGTTGATTTAGTTGAGGGGCAGCAGGTCGCAACAAATATTTATGCAAGTATAGATTTTGATTATGTTGATAAAACTAAGACTGCTAATAAACGTGAGGCTGCTCGTAAAAAAGCGAGCCCAGCTTATGCATTCATGCCTGATAATATAGAGCAAACTAAGCGAAATTTTGAAGAATTTTTTGTACTTATTACCAAATATCCACAGGATACTTCAAATCTTAATCAAGAAGTCGTTGCTGCATGGTCAAATTTAGATACAAAAGAATTAACCCGCTTAAATACTATTTTTAATCGACCTATACGGCGTCAAAATTTTCTAAGTATCATAGATGAATTAGGACGTGAAGGGATCCGTACAAATACATTACTTAACGAAGTTGCTCCTACTGAAATTAATATCATATACCCTGGGGACATCTCCAAAGTAACTAGTTATCAGGAACTTTATTATCCTGCGTTGGCTGCCGATACAGTCTTATTAAGAGTCTCGGAAGGAGCAGAGCTTTCATATGATGAACAATTACGTTTAATTGCTAGAAATGTATTAAGTCTGTTAATTGTTCCAACTATTGAATATGATGCAGACAAAACAAGATTCCTTCAAGACCTAGCAGTAAATAAGGTGAATGATGTCATTTCTAGTCGAGCGAAAGGTAGTTTGTTACTTAAGCGAGGTGATCGTATCACTGGTACAGACTTAACAATGCTAAAAGCGATGAATGCTAAGCTAGAGGAAAGTCAGGACTATATGACTTTCTTAATTTCTACAGGGCGTATTGGATTAGCTTCCTTATTCATATCCTGCGCAGGACTTTTTATTATTTACTGGATTACACCTAAGCTTTGGCAAAAGCCTAATCAGGTATTTATGGTTTATATTATTCTTTCTTTGAATGTAATTTTGTGCTGGGGTTCTCAACATTTGATGCAAACCTACCTTGGTCAACCTCAAAGGTTTGTTATTGCGGCAATACCTATAACTTTGACACCAGTTCTTTTATCCCTTCTTCTAAAGGTAAGAACTTCGATTATTTGCTCAATGATCTTTGTCTTACAGGTGACCCTTCTTTCTCAGAATCCAAAAGTTATTCTGACGATTGGCCTTGTTTCCATCATTTTGGGGGCACTCTCTGTAAAATCTACTAGAACACGTCTTCAAACAATTCGTGCCTTTTTATATCCACCAATTGGAATCATTATTGTGACCTATATCTATTTATTTTCTATCCAGGCTTTTTGGCAAGACTATATGATTGTAATTGGCGTTGCCTATATCACTGCATTGATTATTCTAATCCTACTAAATATTCTTCTGCCATTATTGGAGTATATCTTTGGTCTAACATCAGATATTACATTGTTAGAGTTATCAGATTTAAATCACCCTCTATTAAAGCGTCTGAGTTTAGAAGCTCCTGGTACATATACCCATACAATGATGGTCGCAACATTAGCCGAACATGCAGCTGAAGCCGTAGGGGCAAATACTTTGTTAACTCGTGTTTCCTGTTATTTCCATGATATAGGAAAACTTTCGAATCCAGTCTATTTTACAGAAAATAGCTTTGGTAACAACATGCATGAAGATTTAAGCCCCAAAATGAGTGCAATGATTATTTTAAATCATGTGAAAGAAGGGCTTGCACTGGCAGCTCGTTATAAATTAAAGAAATCCTTACGCGATGCGATTGCAACTCATCATGGAACTTCTCTTGTATACTACTTTTATCATATGGCAAAAACAACAAATGCCCTTGAGGCTGTTGGTGGAGAAAGTGAATTCCGCTATTCAGGCCCATTACCCAAAACACCAGAATGTACCATTATCTCTATTGCTGATACATGTGAAGCAGCCTCTCGCTCATTAGATAAACCTACTCCTGAAAAAATAGGGGCACTGGTTGACCGTTTATTTAAAGATAAAATCCTGGATGGTCAATTTGATGATACCGAATTAACTATGGAAGAATTAACGACGGTACGAGAAAGTATTAAAAAGAGCCTACGTGTTATGCTGCATGGCCGTATTGCATACCCTAAGAAAGAAGATAGCACGAAAACAGTTCGTATTCGTAAAGAAGAACTTAAAAAGGCATTAGAAGAAGATATTCGTGCTAAAAATGAAAAAGATAGTACCCTTGAATCTGAATCTAAAAAAGAAATGGATAAGGATGCACAAGATTTAGAGCAAGAAACAGCATCTTCGCAAAAGAATACTAACTCAGTAGAAGAAAATATTACTTCTGAAGATGAGGGAGCTAAATCTTGATTCGAGTAGAAGTGAATAATTTCCAGCGTAAATATACGGTTGGAAATGAGTCTATATTGGTTGATTTAATTTCTCAAGCCCTCAAAGTCTGTGGGCTCAATTCAATGGTTACGAAAGAGGCATCAATCGTTTTTAACCTTGTAAATAGCCCCCGGATGAGCCAGGTTAATCGTGATTTTTTGAACCACGTCGGGACCACAGACGTGATTACATTTTCATATTTAGATGAACTTACAGATGGTTTAGAACCTGAACCTGTCGTTGCTGAGATATTTATTTGCTTAGATGTTGCTAAGAAAGCAGCAAAAAAATTCAAAACGTCTTTCACTCAAGAAGTTATACTGTATATTGTACATGGAATTCTTCATGTTTGTGGGTATGATGATCATGAGCAAGAAGATATTGTAGCAATGCGAGCTGCAGAAAAAACTGTATTAAAAAAATTAAAGGATATAGATAAACTTCATATTAATTGAAGTGATGACCATGGAAAACTTCCTACTTTCTTCATCTGATGATGATGACCCTCTTCAATGTGGCTCATCAAATAACCACTTCTTAAGCCTGAAAGCTTCCTCAATGGGAGTAAATTATGGCTGATTATTTCTTATTTGCTTTATTTTTAAACTTTTTGTTGGGAATATGGCTTGTCTCCACTTGGAATGCACTTGATAAGCTTAAACGGTCTAGTTTTAAAAAATTAGAGGTTCAGCATAAAGAGATTGGTGAACAAGTTGAAAATTGGCTTGAATCTAGGGATAATTATTTGGTACTTATTCGGTTGTTAAGTCTTTTCAACGTTGCTATGATGATTGGAATAGGTTTTGCATCTTTGCAACGTTTCCCTAGTCTTAACATGAATAGCTTCAATACAATCTTTTTATCTAGTCTTGGATTAATTGTGTTCTTTTTGTTTTTTACCGAATCCTTATCTGGGGTTTTTATTCACAAACAGTACACCTTGTTGTCATTTACAATGCCTGTTTTAAAACCCTTATCCTTAATCTTTTATCCTGTTATTACACCTGCAATAAAAATGAATCATAAGTTAGAAGATCTAACTGAAGAAGAAGGGGAAGATGATAAGTCCTCTTTAGACGATGAAATTGAAGCGCTTTTGGATCAGGAAGATAAAGAAATTGAAAACCTGAGCCCGGAGGAACAAGGTTCAGGGGAAATTGTACTTCAGAAGTCAACTGGTAAGATGATTCGTGGTATTTTGGATTTAGACGAAACCCTAGCCAAAGAAATTATGACACCACGTGTCGATTTGATAGCATTATCCGTAAGCTCTTCGATTTTGGAGATTAAAGAAAAGATTTTAGAGTCAGGTCATTCACGAATTCCAGTCTACAAGAAAGATATTGACGATATTATTGGTGTCATATATTCCAAACATCTTCTGATGGAAAATGTAGAAGTTATAGGTAAAATAACAGAATTAATGAACCAACCTGTTTATATTCCCGAGACAAAAAATGTAGCTTCACTTTTAGATGAATTTAAACAAAATAAGGTTCATATTGCTGTAGTTATTGACGAATATGGTGGCACAGCTGGAATTATCACCCTTGAAGATATTTTAGAGGAAATCGTTGGTGAAATTTCAGATGAATTTGATTCAGAGGAAATTGTAGAAGAGTTATTACCTGATCAACAAGGTGTATTAACAGTTGAGGGAAGAACGCCAATTGACGATATCAATGATGCTTTAGGTTTAGATTTACCTGAAGAAGAAGATAATGTTACAATTGGCGGCTTTGTGACAAGTGAACTTGGGCGTATACCGAATTCCGGAGAGTTGATTGAAATGGAACAAGTAGAGTTCCAGATTGTAGAAGCTGATGAACGCAAAATTCTACAATTGCAAGTACGCAAAAAAGCGATATAACAGAGAATCTTACTGTGTCAGAGATAGCTCTTGCTCATTAACAGAATTTGTATAAGTTATTTGCCTAAAGTTTAGTCTAAGTGCACGTACTCTGCACGAAAGGAATATTTATGTTAATTTATGGTATCAACCCAATGGTTGAGGCTGCAAAAAATGAGATTTATCCTGAAATGTTTTACCTTCAGAAAGGTAAGGATAAGAATCCACGGGTAAAAGAATTAATAACTTTACTTGAAAGAGGTGGTGTTAAGCCGAGTTATTTAACTAATTTAAATAAAATATGTCCACAGCAGGCTGTTCATCAAGGTGTAGCCGGTGATTATCGCCATCGCTTTATTTGGCCAGTTCGTGATTTACCACAAGACTGTGAAAAGATAGTGATGCTTGACGGAATATCTGACCCACACAACTTTGGCGCAGCATTACGTGTTTGTGAGTGCTTTGGAATTAATAATGTGATCTATTTTGATGGTGATTCGAGTGGCCTCACTTCTGTGGCTGTAAAAAGTTCTGCTGGTGCAGCATTTCAAGTTTCATTATATGAAGGAAACCTGAATAAAGCGATTCAGTTCTTAAAAGAACGGGATTTTTCTATTTATGCATTAGCAGGTGAAGGTGAACAAAGTATCTATGATTTGAAGCCAAAGGGTAAATTTTGCTTTGTTATTGGTTCAGAAGGTAAAGGTGTACGTTTTAATATTTGTCGCCAAGCGGATGACCTTGTTCATATTCCAATGCAGGGAGCGTTAAACTCTCTGAACGTTTCATGTGCTCTAAGTGCTGCCTTAGCGGTTGTGAATCAGCCATAAAATTAGCTGTAAAAGAGTAAACTTTATGCTATTTTAAATGCTTGTAAAATATATGAAGTAGCTTAGAAACTAAGAAAGATTTTTTATGATAATTCAACTAGTACGTAGCAAAATTCATCGTGCTGCTATTACTCAAGCTGATCTGCATTATGAAGGTAGTTTAGCGATTGATCAAGATTTATTAGATGAAGCCAATATGTATGCTTATGAGAAAATTCTGGTTGTGAATATGGCTACGGGAAGTCGCCTTGAGACATATGCTATTCCGGCAGATCGTGGTTCTCGTGTTTTTTGTCTAAACGGAGCAGCTGCAAGGTTAGGCACTGTTGGTGACCGAATTACAATTATGAGTTTTGGCTCGATAAATGAAGAAGAAGCGTCTTCCCATAAACCAACTGTAATTGTACTTGATGAAGATAACGAAATTATTCAAAGAAAATAGTTGGGGACTTTTATGACTGAAGAACAAATTTATGAAAAATTAAAAAATCGTTTAGGTAAGATTATGCCTGATTTCGAACTTCGTGAAAAGGCGAAGATTGCTGCAGAAATTGAAGTTCTTAAAAAGGAACGTAATGCAGTTATTTTAGGACATAACTATATGGAGCCAGCACTTTTCAACAGCGTACCTGATTTTACGGGTGATTCTCTTGAGTTGAGTCGTAAAGCGGCTGATGCAGACGCGGACGTAATTGTATTCTGTGGTGTTAAATTTATGGCTGAAACAGCAAAAATTTTAAGCCCTGATAAAACCGTCCTATTACCTGCAAAGGTAGCGGGTTGTTCTTTAGCTTCATCTATTACTGCTGAGGATGTGCGCCAACTTAAAAAACAGTTTCCGGGTGTACCAGTTGTTACTTACATTAATACATATGCAGACGTGAAAGCAGAATGTGATATGTGTTGTACTTCTGGTAATGCAAAGGCAGTTGTTGAATCTTTGGACTCTGAAGCAGTTATTTTCTTACCTGATGAATATTTAGCAAAAAATGTTGCCTTAGAGACGAACAAACGTATCATTTTCCCTACTCATGAACCACATGATGCTCAACCAAGTGATGTTTTGGATTATCAAATGATTGGTTGGCATGGTAAGTGTGAAGTGCATGATCAGTTTCGAGTTGAAGATATTGAGAATGCTCGTCGTCAGTTTCCTGGTGTAAAAGTTTTAGCGCACCCGGAGTGTCCTCCAGAAATTTGTCAGGCTTGTGACTTTACTGGAAGTACTTCTGCAATGATCACATATGTTCAAGATCAACCTACTGGAACAAAATTTTTACTTATGACTGAATGTTCAATGGCAGATAATATAGCTGCTGAAAACCCAGACAAAGAAATGGTTAGTGTATGTAGTGTGCGATGCCCGCACATGAATGAAATTACTTTAGAAGAAACACGTGATGCACTCAAATACAATCAGCAAATTATTGAGCTTGATGAAGATGTGCGTGTCAAAGCTAAAAAATCTGTAGATCGTATGCTTGAAATTGGCCCAAGCGGTACATTCTCTAATGCTTATGGAGATGGCAAATCATGATTCGATATTGGTTAGTTGCATGTATTTTATTTTTCCAAACAGGATATCTCACTGCTCAGGAAGATTTATCAGATTTACAAAAAGTATCTGATAAAATAAGAAAAAGCTTAGTACGAATTCAAGCAACTAGCCGATGGTATAACTTTGCAGAACCTTGGCAAACTCCTCGTATACGTCGAGGAACGGGAACGGGCTTTATTGTATCAGACCGTTATATTATGACGAATGCCCACGTTATTGCACAAAGTGTATATTTAGAAGCGACTCGTGAGCAGGACTCTCAACCATACCCCGCCAAAGTTGTTTATGTTGCTCATGATTGTGATTTGGCCATTATTGAAGTTCAAGATCCCAAATTCTATGAAGGTAGTGAACCTTTATCCTTCGGAGACGTACCTCTTTTAAATAGCAGTGTAACTGCATATGGTTATCCAATTGGTGGAAAGCGTATGAGTATTACTCGTGGTATTGTTTCAAGGATCGAGTTTAACCCCTATAGTCATAGCCGTTTGGATTCCCACCTTACCATTCAGATTGATGCAGCAATCAACCCTGGCAATAGCGGCGGCCCCATAATCCAAGATGGAAAAGTCGTTGGTGTTGCCTTTCAAGGTATTACTCGTGCTCAGAATACAGGTTATATGATTCCGACTCCTGTTGTCAATAGGTTTTTAGAAGATATCAAGTCTGGTTCTTACGATGGATATGTTGAACTTGGCGCCTCTGTTTTAAATCTTGCAAATAAATCAATTCGGCGCTATTTCAACTTGCCTGAAAACAATAACGGAGTCATGGTTACAAACGTACTACCTGAGACCAGTGTCGATGGAGTATTAAAAAGTAATGATATTTTACTTAGTATTGATGGATTCAAAGTCGATAACTTTGGAAACATTCGCCTAGGCAATGAAATAATCAATATGGCCGAAGTCGTTGAGCGTAAATACAAAGGAGATAAGATTTCTCTTGTGGTCTTACGTGAAGGAAAACAGCTTGAATTGACTGCAACCTTAACAGGTGCCGATGCAGTTCGGATTTATGGGCGTCAATTTGATAAAATGCCCCGTTATGCACTGCAGGCAGGTCTGCTATTTCAGCCAGTAAATAATGCTGTAGTCCAGGCACATAAAATTGAAGATTTAGACTTAATTTATGAATACTCTACATATGTTACAAAGCACCGATATGTAAAGCAAAAAGAAATGGTCGCTCTAACGAATATTTTAGAAGATGAGGTTAACATACATATTACATCAGGCGAGCATTCGCTTGTATCGAAAATTAACGGGTTGGAGATCAATAGTTTAGCTGATGTCCCTCGTGCTTTTGCCAAAAATGTAGATATGCATGTTATTGAACTCAAGGACAAAGGACTTCCAATCATTATTGATGCAAGTAAAGTAGAAGTCGCTAATAAGCGTATTCAACAACGTTATCGAATCCCACATTTGGTTCAGTTAAAAGAAGGAGCGATGAACTAAGATGAATAAATTTTTTTCCATTTCTTTTCTTTTTCTTTTTTCGGTTATTTTTGTTGGTTGCCAATCATCTTCTCATACACCAAAGCCAATGCCGCAAGAAAAAGTTGATTCCTCGTTATTTTCTTATGCGATGCTTGAGTCAAGCCTACAAGCTTTTGATGCTATGTATCCATGGCGAAAATCGCCACCTAAAAAGCGTTATGGAATTTCTGTTCTTCTTGATAATGGTTACTTTTTAACAAACTCTGAATCTATTGCAAATGCCAACTTTATATCCTTAAAACATCCTGTAGATAACGAGCCAGTTTCTGCGACAGTTGTTGCTGCAGACTATGGTGCAAACCTGGCTCTACTGAAAGTTGAGGATGCAGACTTTATCGGTCAGTTTCAAGCGATTAAGCTAGCAGATTCTTTTTCGTTGAATCAAGACATTCAGATTCAGTTTAAAAGTAAAGATGACATCGTTAAAAATGGCGATTTATCCTTTAAACGTGCATCGACAGGAAGTTTATTCCACGAAAGTTTATTGATTTACAATTTAACAATCAAAGATCAAACAGCTGACTATCGCAAAGGTCTTCCATTAATGCAAGACAAAAAGCTGGTTGGTATTTTAAGGTCTTTTGACAGATCTACCAGTGAGGCGACAGCTATATCTCTTGAAGTGATAAAGCATTTTATTGCGGATTCTTCAACTTTGCCATACAAAGGTTTCCCAAGAGGGGGGTATGGCTATCAAAGTAAACCCTCCAATGAGTTAAGACAGTTTCTAGGTTTACCAAAGGATGAACATGGTGTGTTTGTTACATATGTAAGACCTCAAAGTCCTGCCGATAAAGGTGGATTAAAAGAGAGAGATATTATCTTAGAAATTGCAGGCTATGAAGTACTGCAAAATGGAAGCTATAAAGATGAAGTATATGGTGACTTAGAGTTAAAGATTTTAACTAGTGTTCGCCATAAAGTTGGTGATGAACTTAAGTTTAAAGTTTGGCGTGATAAAAAAGAAATAGAACTGACGATTAAGTTTGACCGTAATCCAGCTGAGTCACAACCAGTAGAGTCATATCGCTATGATAAGGACTTTGAATACTATATCGCTGGTGGCCTACTTTTTATCGAATTATCTAGGCCTTTCCTCAAAAAATGGGGAGAAAAATGGTGGACGAAAGCACCAGCTCATCTCGTAAATATAGAGCGTAATCAATGGAAGCTCTTGAAACCAGACCAAAAAGTAGTTGTTTTGGCTTCGATTATGAGAACCCCATCTAATGCGGGCTATGATGATTTTCGCTTTAATGTACTTAAATATGTTAATGGAACCCCCATTAATGGCCTTAAAGACCTAAGAAATTCAATAGAAACCAATCAAAAACCTTTAGTTGAACTTACTTTTGAAGAAGACCCAGGTTTTTTAGTTTTAGATCCTTCTACATTTGGTTCAGATGCTGCTTTTTTACAAAAACAATATGGTATCCCAAATATGACCAACATGAAAAAGTAACACTTCCTGATTCATTGATTTTTTTTGCAATATGTTCGCCAAAAGGGTATCTTAGGTGAAAAGTAAATTTGGGAGGCTCTATGCAAGAAGGAACTAAGAAAAATTGGGTTGATTTGACTCAGATGAACCAAGTCATGAGACACCGATTAAGAAATCTATCCTGTGGCCTTACAATGGCTATAGAGCGTATCCAAGAAGAAGTCGGTGAGGATTATGTTCAAGTAAATAGTATGGCACAACTTATGACAGCTGAACTAGAAAACCTTGAAGAAATGACCTTCAGAATGGACTTACTTTTTGATGATCTTCCTGAAAAAACATCCCTCAGTCTATTTGAACTGGTTATTAAGGCTAGACAAAAATTATTGGATTTATATCCACATGTGGATTTAAAGGTCTCAGGGAAAGAGTTGAAGTTAAGTATTCATGGTGCGAACCTACTTCTAATTGCTATTCATGAAATATTAGTAAACTATGCTGAAGAAAAAGAAACAGATTTACAACTATATTGGGAATTAGAGAATGAGCAATTAGCCTTATCTATTTCAGGCCCCTCAAAAGGCATTCCCGAATCTATTCCTTTAGAGCCTCCACAACCATTTTTTACAGAAAAGGGAAAGCATGATGGCCTTGGCTTTGCTATTGCTCATCGTATTTTAAAAAGTAGTGGTGGAATATTATTGACACGTTTTGAGAATGGAATACTCTTTTTTAAGTTGGTTTATGGAGAGGTCAAAGTAGATGTTTAAAGCAAAAATATTAATAGTAGAAGATAATATCCTAGTATCCATGTCTATTGCGGATATGCTCCAAAAGGAAGGCTTTGCCGTAGAGCAGGCAGAAGATGGGGACCGAGCCAATATCGCACTGAAAGCAGATGAATATGATCTTGTTCTTCTTGATATGATGTTGCCTGACACAAATGGTAGTGTTTTAATGAAATCTTGGGTGAAACGTTACCCATATATGAAGATCGTAATCCTTACTGCTCATGGTGATGTAAACCTTGCTGTTGATTGCTTAAAGGATGGCGCAAGTGACTTTGTTTCAAAACCTGCAGAAAAACAGGAACTGATTGATGTCATCAATAAGCATATTTTTAAGCCTATAAAAGAAGAAGAAAAGATTGAAACTTCTAAGAAGATTAAACTAGCAGGTACCTCCCGTAAAGATATCCTTGAAGGGGTTATTGGAACCTCTAAAGAAATGAAAAAAACACTTACGATTGCCAGAAAAGTTGCACAGATTAATTATTCATGCTTGTTAATTACGGGGGAGAGTGGAAGTGGTAAAGGTCTTTTTGCTAGGGCACTTCATAAAGCCGGGGTTCGAAAAGATGAAGCGTTTGTTGAGATTAATTGTTCGGCCTTGCCTGCGACTCTTATTGAAAGCGAACTTTTTGGACACAAAAAAGGCGCATTTACGGATGCAAAGGAAGATAAATTAGGCTTATTTAAAGTTGCTGATAAAGGTACAATATTTTTAGATGAAATTGGCGACATGGAATTAGGTTTACAAGCAAAGTTACTAAAAGTCTTGGAGGACCGAGCATTCAGAAGAATTGGTGATACGAAAGACATTAAGGTTGATGTTGCAATTATTGCGGCCACACACCAACCTCTTAATCAGTTAGTTAAAGAGAATAAATTTCGTTTAGACTTATTTTATAGATTGAATGTTATACCGTTACCTCTGAGCCCTTTAAGAGAAAGACAAAATGACATTCCTGAGCTAACTGATTTCTTTATAAAAAATAACATTGATAAATTTGGCTTAAACGATCTTAAAATTGATGCAGAGGCGCGTACAAAACTACTTCATCACAATTGGCCAGGTAATGTGCGTGAGTTGAAGAATGTTATTGAAAGGGCTTCGATTCTTTGTGATAACAATAAAATTACATCTGAAGATTTAATGATGGACCTTCAAGACACAAGCATAGAGGATACTAATCTTGGTACAGAATTTAATATGCCTGTAATGCCACTAAGTGTAATGGAAAAAAAATTGATAGAAGTTACGCTTAAAACCGTTCGAGGAAACAAAAATAAGACGGCAGAAAAGCTTGGGATTCACAGAACTACATTATATAAAAAAATTCAAGAGTATGGCTTAGAGGATCTTTATTAAATTATTTTTGATGTTTATTGACCCTCTCTTCAAGTTGCTGGATATAATTCGGTGGGAACGTCCAAACATAATCTTGACTTCCCTTGATTAAACCACGCTCTTTGACATTTAAATTATATTTGAGTGTCATCAAAATATCACTTGATACCCAAGGGCTTCTTCTAAAATATGCATGGCCATTTCCACTGGCATATTCAGAGGCTCCTTCTACATTTATAATACTTAAATGATCTAGCTCATTAATTACTTCTTGAACATGGGGCGGAGTAGGGTACTGAATGTTGCTTTGTCCCACACGATCTGTTTTAAGTAACCATCTAGAAAAGCTTAATGGCTTGTCATTTGGAGATTGGTAAATATATAAGTGGCTCATTATGTTTAAGATATCATCTGAAAGATAGACTATAAATTTATCACGATCTACATCACTTCCTAACAAGAAAGTTTTTCCAAGTTTTGTTTCCTTAAGTATAGTTTCCTGGTCTTGGCCTTTATATGTTAATGCTATTTGATGCAATGCCGTCATTACAAGTCTTGTCCCCGCACTATATCCTACAATATGAATACGCTCTGCATCTGTATTTTCAGCGATGTATTTTAAAAACAATCGTAAATTTCTTGATGCATATTCAGTTGTTTCTAAGTCTGCAAAGTATGCGGTCCGTTTGGGGGTTGCCGGCCATGAGTATGCAATGAAGCATCCCTCGTATCCCATAAAATGCCAGAGTTCTGCTGTTACTAGAATGGGGTTTGAAAAAGGCACTTTATAACCATGTATATATATAAATACATCTTTACTATTGGATTGTTTTAATTCAGTATTTACTTTAGATGCAAATCTATTTCCAGCTTCTTCACCCTTTACTAAAAGTTTTGGGGCTGAAAATAGAGTCAAGCTTTCACCCAAAATTCCATACTCATTTACCCCAGTAATCTGAAGTGGGTAATTTTTAGGTCGGCTCTTTAATAAAGAAACCTTTTTCGCCTGATCCCATGTCATTCCCTCCTTTCCTAGCATTACCTCTGCCGCGCCCAAACGTATAACATGCCCTCGCTCATTTGCATAATAACCTTTAGAGCTCTTGTCAACAGGAGCACGGTCCGTTACATATAAAATTTGTTGTTTCGGATAGCTAATCGCTGCTTCAGGGGTGTTTTCAAACGGATCTATGGCTTGGCTTTCGTAAATATCTGGAAGTGGCATTAGCTCATACTGATTATCACTACTTGATTTGCAAGACAAAAATAAAATAGTAATTGATATAAGAAGATATATTTTAGATTTCATTGTTAATTTTTTAATTTTCTGAATGTATTAACTCTTGTGGTATGTATCTTTTTTGAGTTTTACCTGGATTATTCTTAATTGGAAGATATATGAAGAACTCCGTACCCTTTTGAGGTTTTGTTTCTACATGTATCCATCCATTATGGTTAGCAATACACCCTTGTGCCATTGCCAAACCCATGCCAGTTCCTTTGGCTTCTTTTGTGGTAAAAAATGGTTCAAAAATTCGCTTTAGCGTATCTTTTGGAATACCTTGTCCATTATCTTTTATACGAATAAGTACATAATTAGAGTCTAAGTCATAAACATCGCTAGGTGCATTGGCAAATCCAGGACTTTCATCTCGAGCAGGCTCACATCGTACGGTAATTTTGTTTTCATTTTGTGGTTGCATCGCATCCATCGCATTTAACAATAAGTTTAGAATCACTTGTTGTAATTGTGTATAGTCTCCTTCTATCAAAATAGGGTCTGGGTGAATCCCTACTCGGACTTTTACTTTTTTACGAGCTAATGGTTTAAATAGCTCAACTGTTTGTTCAACTATTTCACCAGCAACTAAGGTCTTTATCTCATATTTGCCAGCTCTTGCAAAACCAAGAAGCTGATTTGTTAGATTGGCTGCACTAAATGTTGCTGTTGAGATATTGTTTAAAAGTTGTTTGTTTTCTGGGTGTGACCCTACTCGGCGGTCCAAATTATCAATGCTACCTTGAATACTATGTAAAAGGTTATTGAAATCATGAGCAATTCCACCTGCAAGTTTACCAACTGCTTCCATTCGTTGGGAGTGAACAAGTTGCTCTTGTTTATTTTCTAACTCAGACTCCAAGCGTTTTTTCTCTGTTACATCCTTGCCAACAATTAACACACCATAGTTTCCTTGAAAAAATAAAGAAGTAATACTCACTTCTAGGCTTGCTAAGTTACCTGATTTGGTAACAAGTTTAACTTCTTTGTGAATCATTTTTCCTGTCTTTGTATAGTGGCCGTAGCCGACATTTACAAATAAAGTATTCCAAACGCTATCCCAGTTTATCTCATTTCTAAACAAATTCTGAACAGATAGATGTAACAGTTCATAAATATCATATTGTGAAACTGAGATTGTACGCTTGTTGGCATCTAGAATTCGCCCCTCTGAATTTACAAGTATGATCATTTCTTGCGTATTCTCAAAGATCATTCTAAAACGACCTTCCCACTCTTGAATATTCTTTTGAGCCTTCATTGTTGGATTATAAGTTCCTACAAAAGCAAGCAGAATATCCATAGGTTTTCTGAGTGAAATCTGGTGTTTTTGTTGCGCGTTATGCATCCTTAAATAGAGCATACACAATAAACTGATCCACAGCATCGCAGCAGCTCTTGAAATATAAGAATGGCGTAATGAATCTAGCCAATAGTGATCAATTGGATGTGTTACAAGCTGATAGAAAAAGGTGTCAATTACTTGTGTAAAAACTAATGCAATCAGAACACTGAAGCTTACGCCAAAATTTCGGTGTCGCATGATCTCATAAACAATTGGTAATAAGAAAAATTCAATTAAAATAGAGAGCAATGTAGTTAAAATGAAAGTTCTTGAATGGCTAAATAAATTTTTTGCTGAATCTATATTGATGTCCGGACTTATTTCATACATGGGAAATGTTATTTGTCTTTCTGTCATATAGGCTAGATAGAAGAAAATCGCCACAACAAAGAACATCGAGAGAATGAAGCGTTGTGCCTCATAAGTTCCATCAATAATATAGATGATAAGTAACATTGCAATGAAGCAATTACCATATATTACAGGGCCAAGCGTAACGTTTAAACCAGGTAAAAGTCCATGTACAATCTCAACCTGCAAGGATTGAATAATTTGCGCAAAAATTAAGAGCGCTCCAGTTGCTACATAGAATGAGTTAGGTCCAATATTTTGCCTCAATCTATGAAGTAGAAGCAACGCAATAAAAACAAAGTTTAATTCAAGAAAAACAAGTAGATATGAATAAAGAGAAAATTCCATAGTTATCTTTTCTTTTTCTTCTTTTTCTTTTTAGTACTGCTTTTTGTATTTTTACTTACTATTGTTGGATCTACAGGTTTTTGGCTGTCTCTGAATAAATCTTTAAAGGCAGTCATACTTTCCCATTCATAGTTGTCTGAAGTTCCAACCATACGGCGGACGATGAAACGGTTAAACAACCCATCAGCACGGAAACGAAGATCAATTCCTTTTGTTTTCCACCAATAATAACCATTTGCTGTAAGTGATACAATGGATCCGTCACTCTGAAGGCGGGATAAGCGAATCATATCATTTTCAAAGGTTAAGTCTGCCTCAATTGCTGAAATCTTCGCAACCTCTTTATTCGGCGTTAATATGCTTAAAATTGGTATTTTATTTACAACTCCGAAAAAATCATAGACAACAGGCATTTGCCAAATTGGTGCATCCTTTATGGTAACATGGGCATCTCCGTTAAGCTCCAAACCACCTTGTGCATCGTGTGAAAAACCAATTAGTAAATTACTTGAAATGGTTCCTTCAAGATCAATATCTTGATTTTTCTTTTTAAGATCCTTTTTTATTTCCTTAGATTTTTTACCTGCAAATTCGGCAAGTTCAGCTTTTTTTAGCTTTGCAGCAATATAGCCTTTATTTGCTTGCGTATCCCATTTAATAGCTCCTTCAAACTCACCATCGTTTAGCTTTGCCTTTAAGTCACGCAAAAAGAGGCTTTTATTTAAAAATGATATTTCAGAGCTAAGGTTTTTGAACTCAAGAGGGGGCCCGTCGCTATTTTCAATGAGAATGTTACTATTGTCTAAATTAAAGTAGAAGGCATCAAATGCATAAATACCTTTTGCTTCAATGTTATCTGCTTTTAAAATAGACAGATCTAGTTTGTCTATTTTTAAGTTTTCACATTTTGTTGCATTTTCGATATACGTTAAGTCACCAGAAACACCTGTTAATTTGATATCATTATATTGAGATTCCTCAATCTTAAAGCTTACCTGATTGCTTTGGGTTTCTGGTTTATTGAAAACTGTAACGTTTTTGATTTTGTTTTCACTTTCCTCAATTTCAATTTCAGGAATCAAAAGCACGTATTTGTTCGTTTTGTCTTTTTTTTCGAGCTTAAATTTGGCTTCTTTTGATGATCCCTTAAGAAGTGGTACCTTTATATCATAGGCTTTTAGATTGACGGTTTGAATTTCTTTAGAAAATTCTACATGAATGCTACTATGCGCTGCAACGATGGAGTCTTTATCCTCTTGGGCAATTTTGACCTCACCAATTTTACCATCACAAGTTATCTTTTTATCTTGAATCTTCACTTCAGGGATTATTGCGTTCTTTAAAGATAAAGCGCTTCTTTCATTGAACTTTACTTGCCCATTATCCAAGCTTATATTACTAATAATTAATTCCTTAGATTCTCCCTCTTTATAGAAAAGATCAAGTTTTACGCCACTACCTGAAATGGCTTTGTAATTTAGTTTATCAGCCTGAATACTGCTCTTGAAACTACCATCAATACTTGAAAAATCTTTTAATGCGGCATTCGTAAAAATGAGCTCTTCATATCGAGCTTCTGACATCTCCACAGCCCCTTGCACATTATTGTCAATCACACGGACTTTTGCATTAACACCCTTTCCAGCGATACTTTGCCAACTACACTCGGGAGAACTTCCTATTGCGGATACATCATATTTTCCTAAGTTTGTTAGGTCTACGAAACCACTCGTTTTTATATAAGGCACCACAGGAAAGCTTAGATCAATATCTTTTAAAATATTAGTTAAAATGGGGTCACAAATTCTTAATATTGCAATAGAGTTGATTGTAGACTCTACGTCGTAATGAAGGTAGCTCACTTCATCAAAATAGACCATGAGCTGTCCTTTACCTTCTCCCGCATCTCGATAAACATTAATGTCATTGACTAAAACTGAAAAGTCTTGTATATCAAGCATGACTTCCGCACTCATTGCACTGACATCTACATTGTTTACTTTTAAATGTTCTGCACTAATATCACCCGTTAATACATATATAATGTCATCTGGATCACTATAATCTAGGAAATGTTGCATTTGAATATTTGGAGGTGAGTGTTTAGAAAATTCAAACCTATCTAGGCCGACTTTCATACCGTCAATAAAACTTTCTTCGGTATAGACTAACGTAGCGACCATTGGATCTACAACACCGGAATTACGCATGACCATTGTTTGACCAACAAAATCAAAATAACCTTCTCCTTTAATATGCTCCCCTGAGTCTAATTGAAGGAATATTTTATCAAAGTTTATTTTCCCTCCTGTATAACTACCCGAGGCTTGACCAATTTGAACCGGTAGCATGTTGAGCCCAAATTCTTCAGCTTGAAAATCAAAATGTACTTTTCCTTCTAATAAGTTTTTAAGGTTAAGACCCTTGATATCTAAATTTAATAGAATTGGCTTAGACGCTTTATGAATAGGAACAACCAGTTCGTTAAGGCGTTGTTCCATATCCATTATGTTTAATAAAATACTTGGATAGATATTTGTTCTAAAAAAGGCATCCAACTTTAGATCATTTAAATTTATATCCATTACAGCATTTATATATTGATCATCTGTTGAGCTTAGTTGAAACTGTTGTACTTTCAGTTCATCATCAATCAGCTCCCAGTCAATTACCATGTAATGAATTGGGTAGCCATGAATATTCATATTAGTTATGTTTGCTGCACCATGAATTTTAGGAGCATCATGTTTTAATGATTTTGTAATATGAATATTCAATTGGAGACTAAAGTTACTTGGAGCTTCTACAATGAAATCTTCAATATTTTGTAATAGAGGCTCAATTTTTTGGACATGATCATCAATTGCAGATTTTATCTCTTCGATATCAAGCGGTTCAACCGAACCTTTTTCAGTAAATGCATTTAAGTCAATCTTGATGCTTACTCTTACTTGATTTCGGGAAAAGAGATGTATTATCAACAATCGTCCACTACCATCCAAGTCTAGATGTATGTTTTCTATATTTAAATAATGATCATTTAAGGGATATTTTGTTTTGAAAATAGAGAGTGGGAATCGAACATTTCCGCCTTCTATTCGAAGGTCTTCTGGGTGAAAGTCCATATTCATCTCAACTTGAAGGTTGCGTGCCTTGATTAATGGTTTTTCCCCAAAAAGTGGGGCTGTTATTGTCGCATTGTCTAAAATCACACCAGAAAATATGCTTGCATACATACGTTCTGCATGAATGGTTACATCTTCATTTGATAAATCCTTCAGTAGGTCATTTTTTATGCGATTTGGAACTCCTACAACCTCTAAGTACAGGTTGAGGGATACCAGTATTGCAATAAAACCAGTTAAAAAGTAAAAGAATCTTTTTAGGATTTTTTTCACTGATATTCCTAATTAAAGTTTAAGTAAAAAAAGTTTACTGTAGGAATTTAATCCAATAAACCTTTAGTCGAAGGAACGCCCGTTTCTCTTGGCTCATTCGAAACAGCTTGGTCTAATGCACGTCCAAAGCCTTTAAAAATTGACTCATAAATATGGTGCGTTTCTCGCCCACGAATTAAATCTATATGTAGGTTTACACCTAGTGTATTTGTTAATGCTTGAAAAAATTCATGGAATAAGCGTACATCAATATTGTTGATATGAGTAACAGGAGGTTCCACATTATAGACTAAACAAGGTCTACCAGATAAATCCAAAACAACTCGGCTTAAGCTTTCTTCCATTGGTAGATAGAAGAATCCATAACGACGAATCCCTTTTTTATCACCTAATGCTTCACGAATTGCTTTACCCATAGTTAGCCCTAAATCCTCCATCGTGTGGTGCTGATCAATTTCAAGGTCACCAACTGCTTTAATCTCTAAGTCAAAATAGCCGTGTTTAGTAAATAGGGTAAGCATGTGATCTAAAAATGGTATACCAGTAGAAATATTTGATTTACCTTCCCCATCTAAATTGATGGTTAGGCCAATTTGAGTCTCTTGGGTATCACGTTGAATTGTATACGTACGCTTGCTAATCATTGAATATCACTTTCTTAATCATTCTAGTGTAAAGTTGTTATATTAAAATTTAGTATATTCTTGGCTGTTTTAAACTCAATAAATCAAAGTATAGTCAAAAAACATATATTTAAATTATTTTTGAACAATATGGAGTCGATCATGGTAAAAAAAATTTGCCAAAATGCCACGCTTTGTTACCTACGTAATCAGGGAGATATACTGATGATGCATCGTGTAAAAAAGGAACAGGATTATCATAAAGGAAAATGGAATGCATTAGGAGGAAAATTTGAGCCTGGTGAGGTACCTTCTGAATGCGCTCGAAGAGAAATATTTGAGGAATCTGGTATACAAATTGACAAACTTGAGTTTAAAGGGACCATTATGTTTCCTAATTTCGATACTAAAAAAGATTGGCTCGTTTTCATCTATACTGCAGAAACAACTACAAGAAAATTTAAAGAATCCAGCGAAGGTGAGCTCAAATGGATCCCTCAAAGCGAGCTGTTATCACTCAATTTATGGGAGGGGGACAGGATTTTTATTCCATGGCTTAATGACAAAAGGTATTTTGAGGCTAAATTTTCTTATGTAAATAAAAAATTGGTGGATTACAAAGTAGATTTTTACCAATGATCTGCCCAGAAAATTTGCATTCAGTTAACTTAATCGTTATTGTAGGCGAAGTTTGAAGGGTTACCCAATTGTTGGGATTAGTAAATAACTAGTAATAAGGAAGATAAGTCATGCCACGTCCGGTACGAATTGCCTATCCTGGGGCACATTATATTTGCACAATCGAGGCAAATGAAGAAAATGTAATTTTTAAAAAATCAGCAGAATATGAAAATGCCTTGTCCCTGATTCAATATGAAGCAGATATTAAAAATGTTGATGTATTAGCATATAATTTGATAGACAACGCCATTATTCTAGCCATTTCAACACCTGAGGGTAATGTTGCACGTTTTATGCAATCTCTTACGATTTCGCTAGCGAGCTCTGTTCGCCATAATAAGGTCGGTGATAGAATGTTCTATGACCGCTATAAAAGTATTGTTTTTGAACGTAAAGAAAACCTACTAAATGCGATTGATTACGTTCATGTTATTAGTGGACTTTATGAAGAGAAACTTGCTAAGCAAAAGAAACTTGTCTTTAATAATAGATATTCATCTTTATCCGCTTATTTGGGAGATGAAAAGAACTCATTTATTGATGTTAAATCCGTTCTTACTGATTTATTCAAAGGAAATTTAAATAAACTTCAAAGCCAATATAAAAGTCATTTCGATGCTTATTTTAAGAGTGAGGTTGAAGATCTTCTGTACCGTCCATTCAGAGGTTGTATTATTGGTGACGCAAAATTTTGTAAAGAAATGGAAGCGGCAACTAAAACATATAGCGCTAAAAAGAAGCTTTTTACAAAGTATTCGCGTGGGGTAAAACTTACAACTGGGGTGGCTTATGCTCCATTTGAAAAAGCATTCCTAAAATATTTCAAGACTACAAAGGCGGATTTTGCTGAGTTAGCGCAGGATTCTGATGTTAAACAAATTGTCTCTTATTTAACTTTACGTCACTGTGCATACGGGAAGTTAAACTTGGCCAAGATTTCAAAGAAATTAGGTGTTGCTCCAGCTACACTTAAAGCGAATAGCCAAATTGTCTTTGATCGAAAGAAATCTGAAAAGGCATTTGCTGCAAAAGTCAAAAAAGCACAAAATGCAATTTTGAAATAAAAGTTGATATCAAAAGCCTGCCTTAACTTGGGTAGGCTTTTTTGTGTATATATGATTATTGAAAAACATCATGTATTAATCGGCCAATCATTTTCTCTATGGAGGCTTCCTCTAGCGCATACCTTCTACCAATTAATCCCATGGCTTTTAGTTTTGCTGGGTTGCTTAATAAAGAATTAATCATTTTAGCAGTCTCTCTCTTTTCTGATGGTTCATATAAAACACCACAGCCTGTCTTCTCATGTAACTCTTTGTATATTGGTAGTTTTGGTGCAACCCATAATATACCACATGCCATTGCTTCTAAACATGTCAAACTAGCGTCATGTTTATTTGGAGGAATCAGCATAATATCTAATTCTCTAAGAAAATTAACCTTATCTTCCAAGGATATATTAGGGGTGATTGAGACTCGTAAGCGCAACGCACTTGCAGAAATACTTGTCTCAAGTTCACTCATAAAGGGCTTGTTTCGCTCAAATAATGCACCCCCAAGTTTAAGCTCAATATCTGTTTTGTCTGGAATAAGTCTTTTGGTGATTTCTAGAATAAACTCAAGACCAGAGGATGGAGAAAGTTGATCTAGGTAGCCTAAGGTTTTAGCTGGTGGTGAGTCATCTCGCAACATATAATTGTTTAATGCTAGCCCATCTTGAATAATGGATGCCTTCTTTGGCTTTATTTGAGTAATTGCATAGTCAGCTTCACAAGCTGCGTCAGAAGGAAATATTATATGATCTACTTCCTTATAATAAGAGAGATAGTCAGAAAACTCTGCTTGCTTATGGATTAAGGTCGTATTTCCTTTATTAAAGAAAATACATTTACAGGAGAAGTCTTTAGCTAATTGAATTGCAATAGGCAAGATAATCCACTCACTACAGCAAATATATTTCGGCTTTTCTCTTGCTATGAAACTAGATAAATCACGGTATTCATCTTCGTACATGGTTTGATTAGGAAAAAGAACTTCATGATGAAATTGAAACGCTTCTTCAGGAGTCATGTTGGCGTACTTTTCCATACAGGAATTCTGCCATGACTGATTCTTGATCATTTTATTAAATAGCCAATGACTTCTTGTTAGAAGTGGGTAGTTCCTAGCGGTCATTAATTTGTTTATTGGATAATAACAACTTGATTGTGTTGAGTCTTCTCTTTCAAGAACGGTATGCTGCATTAAAGGAATGAAAGCAACTCGATGGCCGATTCGGTTTAATGCTGTGCAAATATTGTGATCTCGTAATAGCTTTCCAGAATAGGAGCTGCCAATACCAAATGCTAAGAAAGCGATATTCATAAATTTTTATCCTCGTGCCCAGTTCCCAAATAGGCTTCTATTACCTTAGGGTTTTCTCTAATTTGATCAGGAGTACCTTGGGCAATCATTTTACCATGTTCAACTACTACTATACGGTCGCAGATGCTCATTACCAGTTTCATATCATGTTCTATTAAGAGAATTGACAGGCGAAACTCCTTATTAATCTTGCGAATAATATCAAGTAACTCATTTGTCTCATGAGGGTTCATACCAGCCGCTGGTTCATCTAATAAAAGCATCGTACCTTCTGTTGCTAATGCCCGGGCGATTTCTAGTAATCTTCTTTTTCCATATGGAAGCGAACCTGCTAAATCATCTGCATGAGATTCAAGCTGCAAGTACTCTAGAAATCTCATCGACTTTTGACGAATTACCTTTTCTTTTTTAAAAAACTTGGGTAAGCGAAACATCGCATGCACAAAGTTGTAATTAAAGTGATGATGATAAGCAATTTTTATATTATCTATTACGGTTAATTCTTCTAATAAGCGAATATTCTGAAATGTTCTGGCCATACCTAATTTTACAATTTTATGAGCAGGTGTGTTGGTGATGAAGTTTCGTGAGAAATATACATGTCCGGCATCAGGCTTTTCTAAGCCAGTAATCATATTGAATAATGTTGTCTTTCCTGCTCCATTGGGACCAATTAAACCAACAATCTCACCTCGTTTTACATAAAATGAAACATCTTGAACTGCTTTCACACCACCAAATGATTTAGCTAAGTTCTTAACTTCCAAGTGATGAAATTCTTCCTCGATCGAAAGGTTAGGTAAGGTTTCCTCAACCATTTTTATAACCTTTCTTCTTGCTTTTAAACATTTGAGGTATTTGATAAAATTCTTTCATCCCCATTATACCGTTTGGAGTTAAGCGAACAAATAAAACTAATAAAAATGCAAAAATTAATTCTTTCTTTTCTGCTAACGAAAAGCCTTCTGCTCCCCCAATTCTAGGTAAAAACCTCAGTAGTTCAGGAATTGAGATTAATACTATGGCAGCCAAAATAGAGCCTGTAAATGAACCCATACCGCCAAGAACAACAATTAATAAGATTGTTATGGTTTGAAGGAGCGTGAAATCATCTGGACTTACAATTTGATTCATGTGAACAAATAAAGCTCCTGCCAGTGCTGCGAAGCTCGCTGATAGCATGAAAGAAAGTAATTTATATAACGGTAAATTTACCCCCATAGATTTTGCTGCAATCTCGTCTTCTCGAATTGCTAATAGAGCTCTACCGATTGCTGACCTCTTTATGTTTAATAATAAAATAAAAGTAACAGTTGCAAATAATAAAATAATCCAAGTATTTTGAGCAAAAAAGACTGCGGAATCCAGCCAGTTACTATCTCTTGGAAGTGGTTTCTCTGAATGAATAAAATCTGACCCCAAAGGTAGCGTGATACCAGTTGACCCTCCAAAAGGTTCGTCAAAACTATTCGCTGTGGCAGGGAACATCACATTGATCAAAACCAAGCGTATAATCTCGCCTGCACCTAATGTAGCAATTGCCAGATAGTCCCCACTTAACCTTAAACAGGGAACGCCAATCGCTAATGAAAATAAAATAGCGCAAAAAATTGCGATTATTGTACCTATCACAAAATTTAAAAAACCAATTTCAGGGTTAAACATATAAATTGAGTAGAGACCTGAAGTATAAGCACCAATTGCAAAAAAACCTGCATGGCCAAGCTGAAGAAGGCCCGTCATACCGCATATGACATTGAGTGACATAGCAAGAATTGCATAAATACCGATGAGGTTGATTACTTCAATGAAATATGCCATTACACTTTTTCCTTCATTACTTTTCCCAACAAGCCTTGAGGACGTATAACAAGTACAATAATGAGTAAGGTAAATGTCCCTACGTCTTTATAACCACTTGGAACTCCAGAAAAAACGATTAATTGTTGAATGACACCAATTAAAAGACCGCCAACAACTGCTCCAGGTATTGAGCCTATTCCTCCCACAACCGCTGCTACAAAGGCAATTAAACCAGGCATAAAACCCATGGTTGGATAAACATTATAAAACATACCATTTAGTGTCCCTGCTACCCCAGCAAAGAAGCCACCAATCGCAAATGTTAGCATGATGATTTTATTTATTGGAATCCCCATTAACAAAGCCGCATTCAGGTCTTGACTTGTTGCTCGCATAGCTCGACCTGTTCTGGTACGCATAGTAAGGAACCAGAGAAAAATCATTAATAGCATAGTTATTGCCACAAAAGCAAATTTAAATGTCTGAAAGTTTTGGTCGCCAAGAAAGGGAATACTGTGAGAAGTGATTTTATCAAAGTCATAATTAACACTTGATGAATCTGAATTTCCGTAAGTCCTAAAGTTTTGTGTACTTCCTCCTTTGATCATTGCGAATATATTCTGCAGTAAAAAAGACACACCTATTGCAGTTAATAATGTGGTCAAGCGGTCACTATTCCTTAAAGGTCGATATGCTATATACTCGGTAAGAACTGCAATGCTTGCACCAGCAAGACCACCTACAATAATTGTTAGAACCATAGCAGGGATTGTTGTTAATGAATTGGGTAATACAAGAAAAATACCCCAAGCAGAATAGGCGCCAACCATAAAGAACTCGCCATGGGCAAAGTTAATTAACTTAATGATTCCATAGACCATTGTATAGCCTAATGCAATGAGNGCATAAATAGAGCCGATGCATAAACCATCAACTAAAGTATATAGAAAACTTCCCATATATTGCAATTATGCCTAAAGTTTAAAATTATGATTGGATGTGAAACTATATTATCTTATGGAGAGACCGTGGCTACATATTTCTTTAGGTACTCATTACCTTCTTTATATATATCCATAATAACACCACTTTTTATCGCATCACCATTAGATTTCACTGTAATTGAACCAGTTACACCTTCAAAGTTTTGAATCCCTGTTCGTAAAGCATTAGCGATACCAGCTGGGTCAGCTCCTTGTTGCTTAGCTGCTTCAGTGATAAGGCTCACAGAATCATACCCTAATGCTTCAAAAGTTCCAACATTTCCCATTAACTTGATAAAGTTTTGAACAGCAGGACGTTGATCCTCCGCAGAAAAAGCACCCACAATAAAACTACCTAATATTGCATCACCAGATTTCTGAAGTACATCTGCATTGTCCCATCCATCTGCACCACAAAACCGTACATCTAAATTGATACTACTTGCTTGGCGCAGAATTAACGGTACTTCAGGTGGATAACCAGGGACAAAAACTAACTCAGCATCACTCTTACGAATATTTCCTAATTGGGCTCCAAACTCTGTATCACCCTTTTGGTAGCTTTCCTGTGCCACAATTTTACCGCCTGCATTCTCAAATGCTTTTATGAAACTTTTAGATAAGCCTTTTGAGTAATCACTAGCCATATCTGTTATTACTGCTGCTTTTGCTATTTTAAGAGTTTTAGCTGCATGAGTTCCTAAAATAAAACCTTGGAAAGAATCATTGAAACAAGTTCTGAACATAAAGGGGCTACTAGGGGCAACTTTATCATTCGTTGCAGTTGGTGACATAGTTGGGATTTGTACTTTACTGGCTTCACGAACAACACCTAAAGCATTTGTGGATGTGATGGGGCCGATTACCGCATCAACTGCATCTAAACTAGTTAACTTCTTATATGCAGTAATAGAATCCTGTTTTCTACCCTTATTATCTTCCGTTATAATTGAGATTTTCATGCTTCCCTCGTCATTAATTTCTTTGACGCGTGCTTTTATTCCTTCCAGTGTGCTTGTGCCAAATTGAACCAATTCGCCTGATAAAGGCAAGATTACCCCAATCTTTAAGGTATCTTTTTCTACTGCTGCTTCCGTGGACGTGCCGGTACTTGTCGTCGCAGAACTATCTGAATCACCGCATGATACAATGAATACAAAAGTTGCTGCTATGGCGAATAATAAATTGAATTTACGTAGCCTGTGATACATCTTTCTCTCCTCTATCNGTTCATCTTAAAACAAAATCTACTATGGAAAATGTTACTTTGTTAAATTCTTAAAGATAGTATAAAGTCCTTGTCTATCAAGTTTTTAAATAGAAATATTATAGGACTTAGGTTAGCAATGGATAGAAGCATGTTAAAAGCGAATACTTCTAAATATTTGCTAAAAAATGTTTGTGTTTTGCTTGTAAATTATCATAATAGTAATATATGTTAGACAAAGCAAATATGTTTTTGAGAAGATATATAGTAAAAATTATATAAGGAGCAGGCATAATGACAGAGAGTAAAGAACCATTGACCAAGAAGCAGGCTGAAATCTTGGATTACATCAATGCTTTTGTTGGTTCACATGGAATGGCCCCAACCATGTATGAAATTGCAGATCATTTTGAACTCACCGCACCTACCGTTTTTGTTCATCTACAAAAATTGGCTAAAAAAGGTTATATTGAGAAAAAAAATAAAGCACGTTCGATGAAGGTTGTTGGAAGTGGTGGAAAACCAAAGTTTGTTTCACAAACCTTAAGTATACCTATATTAGGGCGGATTAGTGCAGGCGTACCCCTTCTGTCTGAAGAAAATTACGATGGTGTGTTAAGCTTAATGCCAAGCCATGTAAAAGGTTATGATGACTCTAAACCGATTTTTGCCCTTACAATTAACGGGGATAGTATGGAAGAAGCTGGTATCCTTCATGGGGACCACGTCGTTTGTATCCAAGATCCTAATAAAAAAATCGTAAATGGTGATATTGTTGTTGCGAGTATTTACAATAGTGAAACAACAGTAAAAACTATTGAATTCAAAGGAGACAAAGTCCACTTGATTCCTCATAATTCAAAGTACGATATACAAATTTACCCCAAAAGTGATGTACTCATTCAAGGCATAGTTATTGGTTTACAGCGCTTTTATTAAGGAGAAATATGAAGGCAATTAGACATTAGTCTAATTGCTTAGTTTTCTTATGTGATTGTTGAAATAAACTTACGAACTTTACTGGTTGATTTTTGCCATGATGGAACATGAACCTTATGGGCATTGATTAAAGCATTTTTAAATTCGCATATGGATTTATATCTTTTGCTTGGATCTAAGCGAGTCGCTTTAGCCATTACATCGGAAAAATAACTTAGTTCATCCTCAATTGCTTGTAATGTGCATGGTGATTTGCCATGAATTAAATTATAGAGTAAGACAGCTAAAGCATATTGATCTGTTTGAGGAGAAAATGATTGTCCATCCAATAGTTCTGGCGCTAAGTAAATTTGAAAATTGGGGTGATTGACTCTAGCTGGATCTCTTACTCCAAAACCATAATATAAATCATCGAATTTTGCATGAAGATTGTTGTAGTCAATACATAAATTGTGTGCATTGATATTTCCATAAAAATCCATATAGTCATATAGTTGCTCTAACATTTCACAGATTTGGACAACAAACTGTACAGCTAAATCACGATCCATGTTGAACTCTTTAGTTCTTTTTTCAAAAAGAGTTTCACCTGTGTACCAGTCTAATACCACTGTTGCATTCTCTGGGTCAATATCTAATATATTGGCAACAAAACTAGAGTTTATTTGCTGAAGTAACTGTTGTACTTGAATAAAAATATTTTTTTGTTCATGGTTATCTTTAAAGCGCTTACGAAGCTGTTTGATGATTACGGGTTTCTGTGAATTTCTTTCATAGCCATCATAGTAATGGCAGGATTCATTTGAATAAAAGTATTCTCTAATCTGGTATGACTTAAGCTTTGGTTTTATATCAATAATTTGTGTGTCTGTATTCATAATTTGTAAGATTTTTATCTTGTCGCTATCCATCCTTGGCTAAAAGTTAAAAACTATATTGATTATGTTTTAGTGATAAAAATTCATCTTTTAAAGGTCATTAAGAAGAAATAAATGAAAGAACTGCCTGATAACTATTATTACCTTAACTTTTGTGAGATGGTCAGATTTGTGCATGATTCTTATTCGCATCTGCTTAACGATAGAGAATTAGCTTTTTGGAACATCTTTAGAGAACTTCCATACAATTCTAAGCTATTGTATGTTCGTATGCTAACTCGTAAAGGAGAATTATTCAGGCTATCAAAACTCAATTACAGCGAAATTGAAAAAATAAGTGAAACTTACCATTTTCTTGCTGATTGTGGATTCGTTTCCTATGATTTGCGTCATTATAGTTTGAATGAAGTATTGCATCTATTTACAAAGAATGAATGGATTCTTTTGTTGCAAAAAAAGAAGTGTTGCACTAAGGAGCTCAAAAAACTAAAACGTTCAGAGTTAGATTCTTTTATAATAACACTCTTTAAAGATCATGATTGGCGAGAGCTGATCCAAGAACCAATTCTTAAAATATTAAATCAAGATATCTTAAATACATTTCAAATTTTATATTTTGGTAATAGTATTCAGTCTTTAACTGACTTTGTACTTAGGGATATTGGTATATCTACATTTGAATCTTATGACATGAATTCTTTACATTGTTTATTTAATGATAGGTTTAGTCTAGACCAGACATTAAAGTTCTATAAAATTCGTGACCAATTTCTTGAGTCTTCTTCTTTGAGTTCTAAAGAATTATTAAGTTACTTAAACAAATTAAATGATCTATCAGGCTTACCCAAGCATATCTTACCAAAAGTAAATAAATGTAAATATTCTATTTCACGAGAATTGGAACGTATTAAAGACTTTGATAATGCGATTTTGGGGTATGGTTTAGCGGAAGGAATAAGCCGTGAACGTTTAGTTAGGACTTTAGATAAAAATAAACAAGCTGAAAAAGGCCTTTCTTTGTGTGAAGAAATTATTCAAGACCCGCTAAATATTGAAGAACTTGAGTTTGCGATCTTTTTTAAAAATAAGCTTGCTAAGAAACTTTCTTTACCTACATTGAGCGCTGAGGTATTTAAGCCTCTCCAAACTACAATCAATATTCATAAAAATGAAGAATTTAGTGTAGAATTAGCATCTGCCGCGTACTTTGACACTTTAGGAAATTGTTACTATGTCGAAAACTCTTTGTTTGCACCAATGTTTACACTATTCTTCTGGGATTTTATTTTTTGTGATGTTCCTGGAGCGTTCACTAATCCTTTTCAGTATAGGCCACATGACTTCTATGAACATGATTTTTGGGCAAAAAGAAATGTCCAGTTAAATATAGATTGGTTTAAAGCCTATGTTCATAATAACCTAAATAAATTTTGGTATAACTGGACTACTAAAAAAAATACACTTGCACCATTTATCTACTGGCCTGTTCTAACTAAAGAATTACTTGATCAGGTTTTCTTAAATATTAGCCATACTAAGTTAGCTCATATATTTTTACATTTAGCAAAAGACATGAGAGGAAATAAAAGTGGGTTCCCTGATTTAATTTTTTTCCCCAATAAAGGTGGAGTTAAACTTTTTGAAGTAAAAGGACCTGGTGATTCATTGCAAAAGAATCAAAAACGGTGGTTGTCATTCTTTGAGGGGATTGAATTGAATGCTGAGGTTGTGAATGTCCGGTGGTGTTGAATCAAATTTATATAAAGTATCGATTCGACACTTTGCAGAGTTTCTAGAGCGAGAAGGTGATTTATACCCAGACTATGGACGGTCTCCTACTGCTACTGAGGGAATAAGGGGACACCAAAAGATTCAAGCTACACGAAAAGACCCTTGGAAAAAAGAAGTTTCTGTAGCAAAAATATTTACCATAAGAAATTTCAATATTGAGTTGAAAGGCAGAGTGGATCTAGTTGAGCCTATATCACATATTATTGAAGAGGTAAAAACCTGTTATAGTGACCGTTCTATAAGCGAAGAACATACGTATAAAGCTCATTGGGCACAATTGATGATTTATGCATATATTTACATGTGTGATAAAAAACTCTCGAACATATTGATCAAACTTACCTACTTCGCCTTAGATTCTGAGCAGGCGACTTCATATGAAAGGAAATATTGTTTAGATGATATTACTTGCTATGTAAATAGCTTGCTTGAAAGATATTCAAGCTGGTTAACAATCATCCAGAAACAGCAAAATTCGACAAAATTATTTCTTAAAAATATGACTTTCCCCTTTAAAGAATATCGTCCATTCCAATATGAAATGGCACGAGAAATTTTCTTGCACTGCAGAGATAGCAAGCACCTATTATTTGAGGCACCAACAGGCACCGGTAAAACATTGACAGCTGTATACCCTTCGCTTAAGGCTCTGTCTGAAGAAATTCAGGATCAGCTATGTATTGTTACAACAAAAGGTACAACTCAACAAGAAATGTTACGTACTTTTGAATCAATCGCTTTTAAGAAGGTTTTAACCATACAAGCAAAGTCTAAAGCATGTCATTGTTTGTATGAAGATAATAATCCTTCCTGTTGTATAAAAACAGTAGGCTTTTGGGACCGATTGCCCCAAGCCCTAGAGGAATTTATTGGGGATGGGAATTATACTAATGAAAATTTACAGGCTTGCTGCATTAAGTATCAGCTATGTCCTTTTCAATTTTCGCTTTGTGCAGTTCCATGGGTACAGGTTATTATCTTGGATTGTAATTATATATTTGACCCTTGTGTCCAATTAACATTTTTTAATGAATCTAACTTAAAGCGTGTTTTTCTTTTTGATGAAGTTCATAACTTAGACAAACGAATTCTAGGTATGTACTCAGAAACATTGGAGCAACGCCTTCTTATTAAATGTTCACAACTGTTGATCGACCAAGAGTTGAAAAAAATTCTACTAAGACTTCATCGTTATTTACAAAAGTGGAAACCAAACAATGCTAGAAAAAACTTTAAGACTATATTTAAACATCTTGAACGAATTTGGGAGTATAGAGCTTTATTAGATCAAAAAATTGTTGTAGACGATACCTTTATTGAAAATTTTTTTCGTAAGTTATATCGATTTTATGTTTTATTACATACTATGAATGATTCTTCCACTATCTTCAAAGATAGTTGGGCTTATAAAGAGAAAGAATACTATCAAATTAATATTGTTTGCTTAAGTCCTACTGCCGTTTGCAAAAGTAGGTTGAATACAATGAAAACCTTTATTGGTTTTTCTGCGACAATTTCTCCTTTTTCTTACTACAGTAATATTCTGGGGTTGGATGATGCATCAAAGTTTAGTTTACCATCTTCTTTCCCTAAAGAGCATCTTAAGGTTATTATTGCTAATAATTTTGATACTCGTTATTATTCTCGAGAGGCTGCCCTGCCAAACATTCTCGACCTATTTAATAAACTTCAGGAATATAAAAAAGGAAAATATATTTTCTTTTTCCCCTCATATGAGTTTTTGAATCAATTCAAAAATTATCTTATGAAGAATGCCATAATGAGTGAAAGCGAAGTCATAATTCAGTCAGTAAATGATGATAATGAAGATAGAAAAGTTTTTATTAACACTTTCCTCCAAAACTCAGGGCCCTTGACAGGTCTTGCAATACTTGGTGGTATTTATAGTGAAGGGATAGACTTTACAGGAAACTCTTTGGACGGTGTTATCATCTTGG
Organism: Lentisphaeria bacterium; assembly: GCA_022447755.1. Classification (GTDB taxonomy): domain Bacteria; phylum Verrucomicrobiota; class Lentisphaeria; order JABSQK01; family JABSQK01; genus JAKVBE01. Next base: position 221,672 of record JAKVBE010000002.1, read on the forward strand.
GAACTGGCATTGCAAACCCTGGTCACACAGAAGAAACGAGAAAAAAGTATTATGATCACTTAGGGGTGAATGGCTTTGACTATGTGTTTAGATTTCCTGGAATGACAAGAGTTGTTCAAGCTGCAGGTAGAGTAATAAGAAGTAAGTATGATAAAGGCTTTGTCATCTTAGCAGACTTTCGTTTTAGTAAACAGAAATACAGGGAACTAATGCCAGTAACCTGGGACTGCCTTAAATCAGAATCAAATAAACAAACAATTGAATTACTAGGGGAAAGTTGAAGTGATCTGGGTAAAAAAAAAAGCGAGCTAAGTAAATCTTAGCTCGCTTCTTGTTTCGAGGGAGGGTTGGGATAAATAATTAATAGCATTTAGCATGCCAATTGTTTTTTCTTAAAGAGAGACTGAGATTTTATTTTTCTGTAAACTAAATGTTTGTTTTATGTATTCTTTTGTTTACATATATTCTTTTTTAGTTTACTTATTGCGCCCTTTATCAAATAGAGTCCATTTGCAGAGGAGAAGCGATGTTCTTCATTTGGGTCGATGTGTATATCTTTCCACGGAGCATCAATTAAGCCGAATGCAGCTTGTGAGAGTTGATGTGGTATATGATTGTCTTTTGCTCCATGTAAAAAGATCGCTGGACATTGTAGTTTTACTTTTCTGTCTAGGATTATTGACTTTTTTCCGTCGTCGATAAATTTTTGGGTGATACGGTATGGGCGTTCATCATATTCTGTAGGAAAGTCAAAATACCCTTTCTCCAATAAATCCATTTTCTGGTCTGGAGAGAGTTTATAGGCAAGTTTTTCTGTGAAATCGAAAGCGCCAGCAATGCACAGTAAGGCTTTACATCGTTCTTGTAATTTCTCAGCTGCTAATAGAGAAATCCAAGCCCCCATACTTGAGCCTGCAAGAATAAAGTTTTGATTTTCAAATTGTTTCGTAATATATATTGTTTCGTTGACCCATCTGGTAATTGAATCAGGCAAACCAAGTTCTGATTGACCATAGCCAGAATAGTCCCACCTGATACAGTTAGTATTATTTTCCTTACACCAAGACTCTAAATAAAGTGACTTTTCACCATCCATTATTGAATGAAAGCCATTCTGGTAAATTAAAGTCAGAGAGGATGATGGAGTATCGAAATGTTTGTATGCGATTTTACCATATGGAAGCTGGAAATATTTTATTTTCATGGATATTCAATTTCAGCGATGTCAAAAATCTTTTGAATTTTATTTTGATTTTCTGTAGATAGTATGCGGGTTGGAATACTTAAGTACGACGTGCGATCATATAATAAAAATAAAAAGCGACCTTCAATTAATAAGCGATTAATTTGATCAGTTTTAAGCTTATATTCTTGTTCGTTTTCTATTTGTGTTAAGCTATTTTCAGAGAAAAATAGTTTTTTTTCTAAAGTGCTCGAACTTTGAAAGCTACTTAAAACTACTCGTTCGATTTGTTTGGTTAACATTTTGGGGTAAGACCTGTAAGCAAAGAATGTCCCTAAGAATGTACAAACAAACCAAATGAGAAGAACAGTTGGTCCAGGCTGTATAAAAGACATGATTAGCATTAAGATGCAAAGTGGAAATTGAACGACAGCAAAAGAGTAAATCCAATGGCGCTTGCCGCTGTATACATTCATAAAGTTGCGCTTACTTGTAAGCTCAATAAATTCTTCAAATTCTGAAGCCGTTAGCGTGTATGCAATTTCTGTTTTCATGGATGACCTATTTTTAGGCATTTAATTTAAAGCAATGTTGATAAAATTCGATCCCGTTTACAAGAATAATAAGACGATGATTGCCAGTATAATATTTTCTTGTTGTTCGAACTTCAAAAGAGAAAGCCTTTTGTAAGAAAATCTCTTGAGCATCTGAAGAGAATTCTTTGAGCATAAAAACTTTACGAATCCATTTTTGATTTGCTTTGAGGAAGTCTATTGCAAACTCAACCCTTAACCTACCAAGCGAAGAACGAGACGATAAAAGGAAAGAAAACGCCAACTTTTCATTTAACCTAACAACATTTGTCGAGTCAAATTGACTCAATACTAATTCACTTGGTTCATGATAATCAAAAAGTCGAAGCACAGAAATTTCACCTGCTTTTAATAATGAGCGCATGCCATGCTTGATTATCCAATTTGTCTCTTTAGATAAATCCTTCCACTTCTGGGCACAATTAATTGCAAGTTGAGGGTGATCTTTAGCGATATCATTAAGGTTATTTGCAACACTTCTGGTGACATACCTAGAAGGATCATTCTTAAGTATTTCTAAAATTGGCAATATAGGTTTTGGGTTCTTTTGAAACATTCGCAATGGGCTGGCCCAAGGCAATCGAGGGCGACATCCTTCACTTGCAAGACGTCTAACGTGGGCGTTCGGGTGTTTTGCCCATGACAGCATTTTGTTCATGGCTTCTACAGGAGCATCTATAATAAACGGCCGAATCGCAAATTCTGAACTAGAAAACTGTGTGAAGTACTCAAGAGCATCTAAAGATATTTTTACATGAGATCGTCCATATTCTGCAACAAAATTGGGAAAGAAATGTGCTTCAAAACTATTGAAATAATGAGCAATTTTTTGCAACTTAGCAATTTTTTGCTGATAATCTCCTTCAACAAAATAATTTAATGCTTTGGTTATATGCTGCATGCGCTCTTTAAGTTCCATATCACGCCAGCTATTATTGAAAATGAATTCTTTAAATTTTTCAGCATCCAAAAGTGGTTCTATTTCTTGGAGTTTGCCAGCAAGACTTTCTATGTATTGAAGATCATAGCGGTCTTTTAAAAGTTCAGCCACAAATTATTCTTTCATTTTTTCATAATTAAAAACTCTACTTTACTATAAATAGGACTCTTGTTGCTGTCCATTTTTGATTTATGGTTTTCAAAAAAGAGGATGATGAATGATTTGGCAAGAAACAACTTTAAATGATCTAGAACATATTAGTGGGAAGTTTGGGCAATTAAATTTTAGAGTTCAAAACTACCATGATGAGTGGCGTGTGGCCTATGAACTGCTACCACTTCCTACTGAAGATTCTTCCAAAAATTTTGATGATGTCGAAAATGAAGAGTTTTTGAATCGATTTGTAGCAAAAGTTGAGGACCCTAAAATAAAAGTATCTCCAACAGTTCCCGATCGTCCAATTGTTATTAGGACTAGAAAATCAATATCTATTTTACCTAAAAATGAATGTGTCTTCTTTCTTCGGTTCCCATGTTGGGTTAGATTTAGCGTTACTTCAGGAAAAGTTGAAACTAAAATTTGTGACTTACCATCCTTACTTTTACCTAAGACTTGGTATGGAACAGTTCAGCAAGGAACTAAATGTTATTCTTCCAGAACTCGTGCTCGTAGAAAACCTCCTACCGAATGTGAACCCTACCGCATTATAGTACCCGTTCGAATGGTTAACATGGATAAAACCGTTTTAGAAATTGACCATTTTTGTATACCTGTTTCAGCACTTGAGATTCATCAAACAGAATCTGGCACCTTATGGGGGACTATGGGGCACTTTGAATATCGTGGAAAGTTATTCCCTTCAAGAATTTCTTTTTCTGACGGATTTAAAGAATTTGAGCCTAATACAACACTTGTTGCCAAAAGTAATAATCCTGACCTCTTGAATAAAGGGGAACTGGTTGGTGGAATTTTAACAAATTCATTTGGGATTCAAGTATGATACATGATTGGCTAGAATTTATTTATGACTACACGCTTAGTGAAGTAGACTTTTTCCTACGGTTTTTGCTTATAATACTTATTGGAGTTCCATTTATTAAATTTATGGGAGATATGATTGAGCGTTTGATCGCTCAGTATTATTCTTCACAGGCTGGTATGCTAGCTAAAAAAGCAATCCAGTATGGCGTTTCTATTTTAATGGCATTGATGATTCTTGATCATTTTGGGTTTAGCTTAGGCCCACTTCTTGGTGCTGCAGGTATATTAGGGATTGGTTTTGGTTTTGCGGCTAAAGAAAGCTTGTCTAATTTTATTAGTGGACTCTTTTTGATCTGGGAAAGACCATTTGTTGTTGGAGACCTACTGCAGGTAGATTTGGAGAGAGGTGTCGTTCATTCTGTTGACCTATTATCTGTAAAACTATTAAAACTAGATAATACTTTTTTAAGGATTCCTAATGCTCATTTAATGAACTCAGTTTTTATAAATATAACCCACTTTCAAATTCGTAGGTATGACTTTGTCGTTGGCGTTACTTATGACAATAATATTAAAGATGTCCTTGATCTTCTAGCAGATGTAGCTAATAAAAATCTTTATGTTTTAAATGAACCCGAACCTAGGATTATGTTTAAGCAATTTGGACCATCATCGCTTGACTTTGATATCGGAGTTTGGTTTGAAAAAGAGGACTTTAAAGCGATTAAAAATTCTATTAACCATGAAATAAAATTAAGGCTTGAGCAGGAAGGTGTCGAAATTGCTTTCCCTCACTTAACCCTATATTCTGGAAAACATAGTGGACCTTTTGAAATTCAGCAAGTAACTCCTTTTACAGACTCTAACAAAACTAGAGAGGAACATTCTAGGTTAGGTGAAGCTTCACTAGATCCTTCTGAAGCTTATAAAACGGATGCATATACGGCTGCTCCGCTTGGTCCAGATTCCACAAAATTAGAAGATGAAATTAAAGAATAAAAAAGGCTTCTTGCATGATGTATGCAACAAGCCTGAAAACAGCTTAAGCTTTATTCAAGTTTTATACATTGTATGTCGTAGAAGCAGTTGACCCTCCATGACCAGTCCAATTTGTGTGGAAGAATTCACCACGTGGACGATCAATACGTTCATATGTATGAGCACCAAAATAATCACGTTGCGCCTGCAGAAGGTTCGCTGGTAATTTTTCTTGGCGATAGCTATCATAATAATTAAGTGCTGAACTTAAAGATGGAACAGGAATTCCTAAACGTACAGCAGTAGCTACAATATTTCTCCAGCTGGATTGTGCATTTACAACAATTTCTGTGAAATATGGAGCCAATAATAAATTCATTAAGTTTGGTTCAGTATCAAATGCTGCTTTGATGTCTTCAAGGAAAGAAGCACGAATGATGCAACCACCACGCCACATGAGCGCAATTTCACCATATTTAAGGTCCCAATTAAACTCTTTCGCTGCACCTTGAAGTAGTTGATAGCCCTGAGCATAAGAACAAATTTTTGACGCAAAAAGCGCATCATGAAGATCTTCTAAAATTTGGTCTTTATCACCTTCGAATTCAACTGCAGGCGCTGGGAGAATCTTGCTTGCTGCAATACGCTCATCTTTTACTGCTGAAATACAACGAGCGAATACAGCTTCTGCAATTTGAGGTATAGCAATACCTAAATCCATACCAGAAACAGATGTCCATTTTCCCGTGCCTTTTTGGCCTGCTGTATCTAAAATTTTATCTACAAGGTATCCTTCACCTTCTTCATCTTCTTTCTTGAGTATGTCTGCAGTGATTTCAATTAGGTAAGAATTCAGAGGACCTTTATTCCATTTTGCAAAAACTTCTGCCATTTCTGGAGGTTTCATGCCAAGCCCTTGGCGCATGATTTGGTATGCTTCACAGATTAACTGCATATCGCCATATTCAATACCATTATGAACCATTTTTACATAATGACCAGCACCGTCTGCACCTACCCACTCACAGCAAGGATCTCCATTACTAACCTTAGCGGCAATGCTTTGGAAGATTGGTTTGATTGCAGGCCAAGCTGTTTCATTACCACCTGGCATAATAGAAGGACCTTTTAATGCACCTTCTTCACCACCGGAAACGCCGGCACCGACAAATAAAATACCTTTTTCAGTAAGCTCTTTGGTGCGACGAATTGAATCATCATAATGAGAGTTTCCACCATCAATAATGATATCGCCGTCTTCTAGGTATGGAAGTAATGAGTCAATAGTAGCGTCTACTGGACCTCCTGCTTTTACCATGATCATGACTTTACGAGGACGAGAAAGATTGCTCACCAATTCTTCTATAGAATGAGTCCCAATAATTTTTTTACCTGCTGCACGACCATTTACGAAATCATCAACTTTAGATGTGGTGCGGTTAAATACTGCAACAGTATAGCCATTACTCTCGATATTTAGAACTAGGTTTTCACCCATTACAGCTAGGCCAATTAAACCAAAATCTGCTTCAGACATGTATTAAATCCTTAATTTTATCATTTTCTTAAATCAACCCTAGTGAAAAATCCTCGAACTGTACAGTTATCAAATTGAATGAAGTTTAAGTTTAGGAAACTTTAATTTAAAAGTAGTACAGTGTAGTACATCCACGACAATATGAAATACATTACTCTAAAATCTGATAAATTCCATACACAAAAATAATTGAATTTTAGTTCAATAATAATCCTAGCTCTATAGATCTATTTTTTAAATTTTGGGCGCAAATTGTCAAATACATTATACATTACCTTAAATAAATAACTTAACATGGAGATAGTAGATGGGGCAGTTGATTGTTCTGATGGGAGATGATGAAGCTTCTATTGCTGAAAATGCAAAAGTATATTGGCAACAGTTGGCTGGAGAAGATCCTGATCCATTTTCTGCAGAGGTATTTAAAGAAACAACTGAACTTAGTTCAGAACAAATCTTTCCTAGATTTTTGGAATCATTTCAGACCCCTCCTTTTATGGGGGGGGGAAAGCAAATCTGGTTGCAAGGGTTTAGTGGCTTTTCTGATGAGGTAGCCAAATCTGCCAAAAAAGTTGAAGGCCTGGCCCTGCAAATTCGTGAATTCGCAAGTATGCTTCGGGAAGACTTCCCAGATGATATTCATGTGATGATATCTTCCAGTACTCTAGATAAACGAAAACCACTCTATAAAACCTGCAAGGAGTTAGGTAAAGTACTTGAATTCAAAAAACCAGAGATGAATAATTTTCGCTGGCGAGAAGAGGTTGCTAATAGCCTCAAACGCATAAGCCAAGAATTAGGTATGCAACTCTCTCCTAACATCATTCAGTACTTAACTGAAGTCATTGGTACTGATACTGGACGTATTTATTGTGAGTTAGAAAAAATTTATTGCTTTGCTGGTAATCAACCCTCTTTAAATGATGTTCGTGAAGTATGTGTGGGGAACCGTGAGGCACACTTTTTTGCCTTTACTAACGCATTAGGTAATCGCGACCTTAAAGAAGCGATTTCTGCTTTGAATCAAACTTTAACACATGCTAAAAATGCAGATAGTGAATGTATTCGTTTAGTTCGTCAAACAGCAACACAATTTAGAAAAATCCTTCACTCTAAAGTATTAATGATGTACACGAAATGTAATGCCGCTTCGTTGTATGACCGTATTCAACAGTTTTCCGATGCGGATAGAGAAAAATTCGCAGGTAATTTATGTCTGGCAATGAGTGCCTGGCAAATGAAAAATACTGCGCAGCAGGCTGAAAAATTTGGTGGGCAAGAACTTCAAAATATCGTAAAGAAGATTTCTCGTATTGATTTATTACATGTCTCTTCCAGCATTCCAAATAGGGTGTTATTAGAGACTTTAGTGATGGAAATTGTCCATGGAAACAAAGTGGCTTAATGTTGAAGCCTTATTGCTAAGAAAAACTCCTTACGGAGATTCAAGTATTATAGCATCTCTTTTGACTGCTGAAGCTGGCTTGGTAGATGTAATGTTTCGTGGGGCCCTAAAGGGCAACAAAAATAAATTAACACACCTTGATTACTGCAAAGTATTTCGAATGCGCTTGAAATCGGGTAAAAGCTCACAATCTTTTTACTATGGTGATGAGCTAGAACTTTTAGAAGACTTTCAGGAACTTCCTCTTTCTTACAATCATTTTCAAACAGCAATGAAACTTTGTAAATTTCTGAGATCTGTAATGGAAGAAGACGACTCCCAAGAAGCCGTTTTTAGAGCAGTAATAACCGCTTTTAGGCGTTTAAATGAACGCAATATGCCGGAAAAAGTTATTGCCGGGTTTTTATTATGGTATCTTTACCTTCATGGGAGCTACCCTCAAGTAAAACCAGAATCTGAGCAATATTACGCAATGCATAAGGTTTGTTTATATGGGGCCGGAAAAGAGATAGAGCACACATATGACGAAGAAAAGTGGATCGAGATTCTTAATTGGCTGATTGATTTTGCTATTACTAATGGCATTCAAGCAAATCGCTTACGGTAAAGATTTATTTAAGAACTTTTCCACCAAAGGGATAATTTTTTCTGTTGCATCTTCGACTACATAATGACCAGATTCCGCAAATTCGTGTACCTCAGCATCTGGGAAATTTTTTTTCCAATCTTCTAGAAATACATCATCAAAGCAAAAATCTTTTTTACCCCATATGACCATTACATCTTTCTTATAGATTGGTGCAAGTTTAGCCATGATTTCTTGACCAGTCTGATATGTTGGATGACTTTTTGAGAAAGGTATATCTTGAACAAATGCCCAGTTGGCAATTCTATTTGCCCAATTGTTATATGGTTTCACATAGCCTTCACGTACACCGTTATCCATTCGGCCTGCAACAGTGCTTGCCATATAGCTTCCACCTAGAGAAAAGAAGTTCAAACCTCTGATCAAGAACGTTCCAAGTAATGGCATTGTACAGAGTTTAATTCGCTTAGGGTAGTCAGCACAAAGGTTACAAGTTGTATTGAAAGCAACAATCTTTCCAACTTTCTCAGGGTTGTCAGCACAATAGCCTAAACCAATTGGGCCACCCCAGTCATGTACTATTAAGTCAAATTTCTCAATTTTCAGGTGATTATTGAGTAAATGACTAACGTTTTTTACATGATTTTTTAAACGGTATTCATAATCTTGTGGTTTATCTGAAAAACCACAGCCCATATGGTCGGGGACAATTACACGATGTGTCTTACTGAAATATTTCACTAAATTACGGTAATAAAAAGACCATGTTGGATTACCGTGCAGCATAACAAGTACTGGACCTTCTCCTTCGTCTAAATAATGTAAACGGTGTTCATCCAAATTAAAAAAGTTAGACTTAAAAGGGTAATGCTCTTCAAAACTGGTTGCTGACATAGGTTATTTCCGATTTGTTTCACTGTAATTTTACGCAAACTACATACTATATATAAAATTGTAAGAAAAGAAAACTACATTGAACCTCGCAGATTGCAAGATATGCGCTAGGTTTATACCAAAACAACAGAAAGATTTTTACATGAACTCTGATGAACAACAGTCTTTAATTTTAAAAGCTTTAGCAGATGAAAATAGATTGCGACTTTTACGTCTATTATTGCATGAAGTACTTAATGTTCAAGAACTTTGTGAAATTTTGGACATTCCGCAACCAAGAGTGAGTCGACATTTAGCTACTTTACGTTCAATTGGTCTTGTTTATGATCAACGAGAAGGAAGCCGGGTGTATTATAGTTTAGCCAAACTGGAAAATGAATTTAGTACAATTTCTGGCTTTATGGAATCAATTCGTCAACAGGAACATGATGACTTATTGCGAATGTATCTTGTTTTGGAAAAGCGAAAGCACGAAAGCCAGGATTTTGCTCGTGAATCCGCCTCAGAGTGGGATGATATTGGTGCAGAACTTCATAGTTCCTTTGCAGTTATGATCGCTCTAAGCCAGTTAACTAAGCAGGACTTAGATTTGATTGATTTTGGTACAGGGTCTGGAATATTATTGCCTGTTTTAAGCCAATTTTCGAAAAATGTTTTTGCTGTGGATCATTCACAAGAAATGCTTTCACAGGCAAAAGATAAATGTGAAAGCCAGGGCTTATCTAATGTTCAATTTGTTCAGTCTGATATTGATCAACTCCCCAATAATTTAAGTAAGGTTGGAGACTGTGGTTTGATGCACTTTGTTTTACACCAACTCGCTAGACCACAATATTCATTAAGACAAGCATCAGAATGTTTGAAACAAGGAGGGCGTTTAGTTGTTGTTGATTTATTTAAACACGAAGACGATACTGCCCAACAAAAATATGGCTCTCGTTGGATGGGGTTTGATCAGGAACAATTATATGATTGGCTCGAAACTGCTGGGCTTGGCGAAATAAAGTTTTATCCTCTCAATAAAGATCGTGATGGTCGCCCTTTATTTATTGCTTCTGGAGTTAAGAAATGAAGTCACAAAAAGGTAACCAGGCTTGGTTGATATTGCTCTTACTCATCCCCTTTGTTCTGATGGTTTATCTTCACTTCTTTCCCTTAGGTGAAGTTAAAACGGATTCCTTTTATCCAAAATGTAAAACGTATCAATACACAGGATTGTACTGTGGCGGTTGTGGAATGACGCGTGCAACTAACAGTTTCTTTTGTGGAGAGATTAGGCAATCTTTGGCGTGGAATCCATTTTTTATTTTACTTCTAGTCCCAATTTATTTATGGTCGTTGAGCTATTTTATTCTTAAAAATTTTACTAAAATCAAAACTGATATCTTTGTAAATTCGATTTTGTATGTGGGAATTGTTCTTACAGTTTTATTGGTTACCTTTTCCATATTAAGAAATTTGCCTTATGAAAGTTTGGAAAGTATTAGGCCACATAAAATCAAGGTTGAAGAGCTGACTAAATAGAGTGCCGCTCCCTTAGTTTCTTTAAGCCAATATAAACCCCTTGTTGTTGGCGGTCTCTTTCCAGAAGGTTCTCTGCCATAGCTTTTAGCGTTAATAGACTCAATTCTGGCGATGTAGATAAAGTTTTGTTAAAATCTTCAATAACAAATAGCTCAGATGTTACCAATGTTTTTACGGATGCACTTCTTAAGGATCCTAACAAAGCAGAGACTTCACCTACAGCAGTTCCAGGTGTGTCAAGAGTTACTATATCACTAAAGTTTTGGGTCACTTGTAACTGTCCTGTCTTTAGAATATAAACATCATTTGAGCTATCTCCTTCCTCTATTAAAACATGATTTGGATTAAGTTTTAAAAAAGGAACACCTAAGGACTCAAGTAACTTTACTATTTCATCACCGGTATTTATTGTCATTTTAATCCTCCCTGGTAAAACACTTTATAAAAGGTGCTATTGCATCAAAATTTATCCAATACCTTTATATTTTCTAGGATCAATATTAAGGCGTTTAATTCTGTAGTTGAATTTACGCTGAGTTGTGTTAAGGGTTCTTGCGGCCGCAGCACAATTACCACGATGGTTTTTGAGAGAGTCCACAATGATTTCTCGCTCATAATTGCTTAACATAGTCTCAAGACTTAAACCTTCTGTCGAAACAAATTCCGTATGGGTCTCTTGCGCTGTCTGCAAAGATGGTGGAAGGTTAAAACCATGAACAACATCATCGTTAGAAGTTAATACTGCATGCTCAACACAGTTTTCTAGTTCACGCACATTTCCTGGCCAAAAATAACTGACCATCATATTAATCGCTGGAGTCGAAATACGTTTAACATTTTTATTGTATTTTTTATTAAATCCTGCTAAGAAAAAATCTGCTAATAAAATGATATCACTCTTGCGATCCCTTAAAGGAGGCATACAAATTGGAAAGATATTTAATCTGTAGTATAAATCCTCGCGGAATGTTCCTTTTTCAATGAGTTCTTCTAAATTACGGCTGGTAGCGGCTAAAATGCGAACATTTACATGAATGGCTTGGTTACCACCAACTCGTTCAAATTGGCGTTCTTGAAGTACACGAAGGAGCCGTACTTGAACTGCTGGAGATATGTCTCCGATCTCATCCAAGAATAAAGTTCCTCCATCAGCTTGCTCAAAGCGACCAATACGTTGTTGTAAAGCACCCGTAAAAGCTCCTTTTTCATGACCGAATAGCTCGCTCTCGACAAGACTCTCTGGGAGAGCAGCTATGTTGACGCACACAAAAGGCCCATTTCTTCGATCTGACCCATAGTGAAGCGCGCGAGCAACTAATTCCTTACCTGTACCCGATTCTCCCCGAATTAATACATTTGCTGGACTATTAGCGACTTGTGCAATCTGATTGTACACGTGTCTCATTGAAGCACAATTCCCAATAATATTATTGGGGCGAAACTGCTCACCAAGCTCCTGTCTTAATAAACGATTCTCTTCTATTAATGTATTTCGTTCTGCGATTTGAGACTGGAGATTCTCAACAGCCTCTCCCAAGATATTTGCTAATGTAAGAAGCAATTCTTTATCATCAGCTAGTTCTTCAAAGGAAGTAGAAGGACGGTCTATTGATAATGTACCTACCAAAGTATCTTGGCGAATGATCGGAACGCAAATAAAAGCACGATCTACATCACGCTTTGCTTGGGTCTTCCCTAGAAAATCAGGCTCATTCGCTATATTAGGAATAATTTTTGCTTCCATTTCTGAAGCTACTTTACCAGTAATACCGATGCCTATTTCATACTGGCCCCGAGCTTCTTCTTCTGGAGTTAAACCTTTTGAAGCAATAATGCGGAGATGACTTTCTTTGGGCTGCTTAAGGGTGATTGTCCCTCGTTCAAATGCCATACGTTGATCAATAATATCTAACGATTCCTGTAGCATCACACTGACATCTTTACTTTTGGCTAATATTTGTGTAACATCATAGAGTAGCTCAAGTTCTGCCTGATTTGCCATTCAAGTATATCTCCGAGATCAATAAAATTATATGGTTTATAGGGATAATTTTTTATTGTAAAAAAAATAAATATTTAATTATGTAACTTAAAAGATTTTGAATTTTATTCAAGATCTGAATATACTAAAAATGTTTCTTTTTATGGTTAAGATTACTGAAATGTAGCATTTTCTTGTTTGTTATTATTTCTTAATGAAGCATTGAACTCAAATATTCAACTATTGTTGAACTTTATAAAACTATCTTGTAAGAATCATAAAGATTTTTCTTGTGCTTTAAGTTTATGCGGTGTAAGTTGGGTGGGTAAGTTTTTTTACCCTTAAATTAAAGTATTGGTTTTGCTTGTGATTTAACCTAAAAGCTGAGGGTGTATTAGTAATTTTATGTGGAGTGCGATAGTTTGCGTTTTCAGTGTCAAAATTGTATGAAGATGTGTGTTATTGACGATTCCGAATGTGGTAAACCAGCGGGTTGTGGCTACTGTGGATTTGTTAATACAGTTCCTGAAAGTCGTTTTGCAAAAAATGCTTTAATTAGTGACTTTGTGATTTCCTCCCCGTTGGGGACAGGTGGAATGGGTGCGGTGTTTCTTGCTCACCAAGTTTCACTTGATCGCCCGGTGGCTTTAAAAGTACTCATGCAGCAACACTCGAATGACTCTGACTACATTCAAGAATTTGTTAAAGAAGCTCGTTCTGCTGCTAGACTTAATCACCCAAATATTGTTCAGTCATACGCTGTAGGAGAAGATGAAGGAATCTACTTTTTTGCGATGGAATATGTAAAGGGAGAGACACTAAAACAACTTTTACAAAAAGAAGGCAAATTGAAGTGGGAGAATGCGGTAAAGATCATACGTCAAATTGCTGATGCACTCGACTTCGCTTGGAAGCAACAACAGCTTGTTCACCGTGATATCAAACCTGATAATATTATGCTGTCTGAAACTGGAGTTGCCAAATTAGCTGACTTGGGTCTAGCGAGGCATGCAAAAGAAACTACTGATGACGAAGAGCAGGTTATGGGGACGCCACAATATATTTGTCCAGAACAGTTGTTGGGAAAACCGATGGATGTACGTGGTGATATATATAGTTTAGGGGCAACTCTTTTTCATGCATTAGTTGGGCGTTTCCCATTTGATGGACAGTCTGCTAATGAAATTGCACGTAAACATGTATATGAAGAAGTAGAAAATGTTAATGAATTGGAATCTGATCTTCCTAAAGGGCTTGGTTTCATCATTTCAAAAATGATGGCTAAAAAGCTAGAAGATCGTTATGAAGATGCAGAAGAATTAGTTATTGATTTAAATTATATTTTAAGAGATAAATTACCTGTCGGTTACAAGGGAGCCGTGAAAGGTAAGACAAATCGTAAAAATAGTAAAGTTGGAACTAAGACGTCTTTAAAAGTTAAAGTAGATAAAACTCGTCAAACCCAAACTGGCATAGGTGATGTTGCAGCGCCCTCATCAAGCCAATCTAAAACTTCCACAAATCTTAAATCGAAGTCAAAAACAAAGGTCGGTGGTAAAAGTACGGTCATGATGCGTAAAAATAAAGCTAAAACTTCGATAACAGCAACTCAGCAAATTACGGATACAAATCAAGAACCATTGGCTCCAGCACCTGCACCCAAAACAAAATCCAATAAAGGACTACTTTTTGGCTGTTTGGGGGTAATTGGTTTCTTTTGTACTTTAGCCATTATTGTAGTCGTTTGGTTTATTCAGCAACAGAAAAAATATGACTTTAAATCAACTAAAGATGCATATGTATTTTACGTAACAAATCTAGTTCCACCTGGTCAACGTGCTGCTTTTGATAATATTCAAGGTTACTTTCCCAAACCATATGAAAAAGGGGCAAATTCATTAACACCCGAAAAAGGTTTAGCATTGTATAGAAGTATTAATGAATTTATTGATTTATATCCTTCTAGTTTGTTTGTAGAAAGTGAAAAAAATCGAAACTATCTCAAAATTTATCAGGTACCCTTTGAGGCACAAGCATTCGGCCAAAATATTGAAAAAAATGTAAAAGGTTTTGAGGGTGTCATGACTAATTGGCGTGGTGAAGCAGCTGAATATGTACAACGTGCCCTAAGGAAAGAATTCCATAGAGATGACTTAAAAAGAATCGAAGAGGCGGCTAGAGCATATCGAATTCGTGAGGCAAAAGCAGCAGCTCGTGAAGCAATTAGTGATTTAGCTGATGAAAGATATGAAGAGTACGGTGAATACGTGACTGAATTTGGTGAGCGTGTGGATGGTATGGAAGATATTTTAAGTGAAGGAAAAATTGAAGTTCGCAAGGAAATCACAAATAAAGCATTTGATTACGCATGGCAAGATTTGATCATTGACCTTCAGAATAAACGTAATGAAAACTTTGTTGACCCTGCGGTAATTCGTGATGCGGAACGTGTAGAAGGTGAAAGTGAAACACGTGGTTATGAAAAACAAATTAATGAAATAATGGCTACAGCAAATAAAGAAGAATTAATTTTTTCCTCTGAAACAATTTCTGGATACTTCAAAAAAGACCTCAAAGAGTTGGGCTTTTATGACGCTAAAAAAGAACTAGCTGGCTACCTAGAAAAAGTAGAAGAGTATGAGGGAATTCGTAGAAAATGGTTTGATACAATGGTTCATTTGGCAAGGGATGCATCTAATTATGATAAACTAATATATTCTGTTGCAATTCGTGCACTTTCCAGCCACTCGGATACTTCCTCTGGTCAATCATTAAGAGTTGGTCCGCAGCTTAAAGGTGGTTATCGTATTGGTGATAACTTTGTTAAAGTAAAACCTTACCGCCTCACACCAATTCCTGGAAGAAAATCAAGTGATAAAATCTATTTAGAAACTATTAGTCCTGATGGCTTTTTCAATGTAAGTTTAAAACGTTATCGTGTAGGGAGCTCTCAAGCATCATTAACTGTTGTAGGTATTGATCAAATCCCAAAGTTAGAATTTATTGCGAATGGTGTTGTTAGAGAGCTTATTGAAGATGGACTTGGGGCAGATAAGCCTGAACGATATGATGCAATGCTAGCTGCTTATTACTTCATTTTTATGCCACAATTCTCTGAGGAATTGATTGATGCTCAAGAATTTGATAACCAAACTTCACGCTTGAAAGAAGAGTATAGCGAGGCTCTAGATGAGTGGTATGAGAATTTAATTGAAAAGCAAATTTCTGCTATGGAAGATCTTCCTTCAAATGCGAGATATAACCGTTACCGCTACATGATTGGCGCCGCTGGTGACTCAGCATCATTTAGTGATAACAAAGATCGTATTGTAGAGGCTGTTAAGCAATAAAAAATTAATGGTGATTATATGCGAATTGCGCATTTTTCTGATATTCATGCATTTGTACATGATTTTCAGGCCACAGCTTTTTTTGATAAACGTTTGTTGGGTACCTTTAATCATTTTTTTCGCCGTTCGAAGGATCACCACTGGGATCGTGTTCATAATGGAGTAGCGAAGATAAAATGTATGGAACCAGACATTGTTATTTTCACCGGGGACCTGGCTACTTTAAGTTCACCGAAGGAGTTTGATCTGGCTTGCCAGGCTTTGAAACCCCTTGTAGAAGATACTTCTTTTGAGTTTCTGATTGTTCCTGGAAATCATGATTTCTATGTGCATTCACAAAAGTGTATAGACGCCTTAGAAAAATCCATATATTACCTAAGTAGGAATAGGTGGAAACTCTATGACTTTCCAATGAAGTTTCCTTATATGAAGTGTGAGTTTTTCTTATTGAACCAAGCTAATCCAGCTCCGCCTTGGGCTTCAAATGGTTACCTTGATGCACAGTCTATTTCCTTTGTAGAAAACGAATTAGAAAACAATTCAGACAATATCAAGGTTCTTGTAAGCCATTATCCATTATATGACCAATCAGGCATGGAGTTGAATTGGCGAAGAAAGTGTAAGGGGAATGATATTTTACTTAACGCTTTTGATCATGAATTTTTTCGTTTAGCTTTATGCGGGCACATTCACTCACCTTTTGTGCGTCCACTTACTGCTAAAGCCTGTGAAATTTGTGCAGGATCCTTAAATTTTAATGGTGTTTTTAACTTTATGGACCTCAATATTTTGGATGGGAGCCTTAACCAGCAGTGGATTTTTCTTGATGAAACTGGTAAAGGGAACCAGCAAACTAGTACCGTACAAAATTTAGTTAACAACTAGTTTTACTGATAAAGTATCTTGCGAATTCTTTACTGACTTAGGAAAATCAGGAAAACTTTTTATTTTTTTAAGGCAACGAATACCACTATTTTTTAAACTATTCCCCCCACTGAATCCTTTTACTGAGCTACTTAATATACGACCAGATCGACTTATCGTAATTGAGAGTTGAACATAGGAACCTTTAGTTGCTGTTTGTGGAGCATCCCAGTGTCGTTTAATGATTTCTGTTACTTTTCTGATGTATTCATTCCATTCACTTGTACTAGTACTAGAACCTGATACACTAACCTTAGAGCCTCCAATAAAATCTGACAAACTCTGTAAATCTCTCTTCTTTGATGATGAAGTCTTCTGAGAATGTTTGGATTGCATGTTGCTATTTGGGGCAAAGCCACTATTTAAAATTTCTTCGGCTGAACGAACTTTTCTTTCTGATTTTTGCTGCTTAGGCTGCTGTTTTGTTTGCTGCTTAGGCTGTTGTTTGTTTGCTGCTTAGGCTGGTGTTCAGAGCTAGGTGAAATACTCCTATCTGAATACTTATTAATATGCTTGATTGAAACTTCAAGGCCTTTGGGGGAAGGAGATTCTTTACTCGATAATTGTATTAAAAGACAGACCAGCAGAATTAAATGAAAAACTGTGGTTACAATAATAGATTTCTTGAATCGGCTAGTCACTATTCTTCACCAATTGTAACTAGCGATACTTTATCAAAACCTGCATCTTTAACCTTTTTCATCAATTCAATCACAACGCCATAATCAACATTTTTATCCCCGCGAATAAAAATTTCTAATGTTGGATTATGTACCTTTTCTTTTTGTATCGTATTTAAAATATTATTGAGAGGTGTAAGCTCAGAGCCTAAATAATACTGACCATTTGCATTGACTGATAGAAGTATGCTATCTTTATTGTCCATTGATTGAGCAGACATTTCAGGTGGGCTGACATCTGTTACTTGTTCTAGAACTGGAGCTGTAATCATAAATACAATTAACAGCAGGAATGTTAGATCCACCATAGGTGTTACGTCAAGTTGACTAACTGTTTGGATAGAATCTTTTTTACGATTTCTACGAAGCATGAATCATTCCTACATGAGTATCGCTAGTTGAGAAATTGGCTAGTAGCTGATTTGATAAGTTTTCAAGTTCAATAGTCTCGCGTTTTACCCTAGTAACAAGAAGGTTAAAGCCGATCACAGCTGGAATTGCAACAATCAGGCCTATGACTGTTGTTAACAATGCTCCCGATACGCCTGGGGCAATTGCCTTAATATCTGCTTTCCCCTGAATTGCCATTCCCACAAAGGCCGACATCACGCCCCAAACAGTTCCAAGTAAACCCATGAATGGGCTTGCGCTTACGATTGAGCTTAGTAAGCCAAGACGATTCTCTATCTCTAAGGTTTCCTTATCTAATACGGCATAGATGGATGACTCTAATTTTTTGTAATGTTCAGGAGCTAACTGTGCCGGAACACCATCTTGTATAAAAGAATCTACTAGTCCTTTGGCCGAAACCTCAAATGTATCACTTAAGGTTTCAATCATTTGTTCTGCTATGAGACGAGCAGGACCGTGTAATTTTTCAATATTTATAAGAAAACGAGCTAAACCTTGCTTTTTTAAAAGATTTTGTGCAGTAGCAGTCTGTCTTCTTAGTGTTTTTAGGAATAATGCTTTATCTAAAATGATGGACCAAGCAAGGATTGACATGAAAATTAAAATTAATACTATGAATTTTCCAAATAGGTCACTCTGGCTAAAAGCATAAAATAAAGTTTGATTACTGCCGATTAATAAGGTATTCATCTTTTGTATATTGATTATTTATGGGGTTCAGTATAAGAAATCTATGATTTATAGTAGCAATACCCATAAAATTATCCACATTTTTTGCTGAAATAATTTGTCAGATATAACTTGAAGGCTTATTTTAAATCGTTCATTAAAAAATGAAACATACAGGTAACAACAACAGTTTCATACAAAATCTTAGGAATAGACCATGGCAGATCATAAAGGGCCTATCTCGAGTGGGATTAAATCAAACTCTAATGATAATATTGCGGACTATGGCTTAACGGCAACAGTTACGCTTCAGAGAAAAGGTATGGGAGCTTCGACTCAACATAAGGAGGCTCCTACATCTACACAAGTTAGTCATCTACCTCATGCTGTTGCTACAGCTACAGACGTGAAGTGTCCAAACAGTAATTGTAGCTCAGAATTCGAGGTAACACCCCAATTATATGGTGCTGTTGCAGAATGTCCAGAATGTGCAATGATGTTTGTTATTAAACCTCCTGGAAGTGCAGTTGGTACTACTCCAGCTCCAGCTCCAGCTCCAGCTTCAGCTTCATCAGACCCAATGAACACTATTGAGATGACTGGCAATAATAAACAATTTTCTACACCTAGACCTTCACCTCAAAGACGAAGCTCTTCGGGTATTAATGTCGATAATAGTGCAGCTAAAGACTACGGTTTGACTGCAACTGTAACCCTTTCAAGGTCAGGCATGGGAATGATGCAGAAAGAAAAGGCTGCGCCTGTTCAATCTGTCCAAAGATTTTCTATTGCAAATGGTAATCAAGTAAATTGTCCACAGTGTCAAACAGAATTTCCTATTACACCAGAAGCTTATGGAGCAATTGCTGAATGTTCAGAGTGTTCATGCGAATTTGAAATTCGTGCTCCAGCTTCACAACAAAAAGTTGCTCCAACACCAGTTGCTGCAGCAGCACCAAAACCTGCTGTTAATAAAACACCTAAACCTACTGCAAATAAAGGATCAAAGTCTGGTCCAAAGTCAAATGCTCGTAAATCTGTAACAGCCAAGAAAAAGACACAAACAAATGTTGACATTGAGCCAACACCAGCTTCGGTTCCAGCTCCAGTAAAAAATAATAATGCACTAGTTTATGGCTTAATTGGTGTTATTGTTTTACTCATTATTTTGATTGTTGTTGTAGTAGTCATGAATATGTAAGTTGTTCTTACTTTCTATTATAAACTTTCGTAGAATTCAGCAAGAGAAATCTTGCTGAATTTTTTACTTTTACCCTTAAAACTGGGCGCAAATTTAAGTGATGATGAGAATTTTTTACTTTCTGTTTGTTTGGGCATTTATAATTCAGGTATACTCGGCTCCCAAACTTCCCAAGTCTTGGCCCGTTAAGGCTGATAAGACAAAGCTTGATTTCAAAGATAAAGTTTATATTGCAGAAGGAAATACAGTTTTAGCTTTTGATGAGTATACCATTAAAGCGGGCTTGATTCGTTACTATTATGAAACTGGTGATTTTGAAGCCAGTGATAACGTTTCAATTGAGACAGAAACAAATTTCTGGCAAGGAGATTATGTTACCGGTAATGTAAAAGACCGTGAGATAGAGGTTGGCCCATCTCAGGCATACATCGCACCCTTTTATATTGTGTCCGAAAGTGGATCCATGGGAGAAGGTAAAACGGCTGTATTTGAAAAAGTATCTTTTGCTTCATGTGATAAAATTTTTGATGGCAATTCTGATTGGCAACTTGAGTCTCAAAAAATAACCTACCATGAAGATGGGCACTTTAGTGCTGATAAAGTTGTTTTTAGAGCTTTTGATATTCCCCTTTTATATGCACCTGGGGTTAGTGGAGATAAAGACTTCTTTGAAAATATCGAATTGCGCTTAGGAGATTCAAGTGATTGGGGGTTTTGGGTTCATGTGGGCTATCGGTTCCGCATTAATAAACAATTGAGTGTTAAACCATTTGTAGAGTATCGAACCAAACGTGGAGCAGGTGTTGGTTCTGAACTTAAATATAAGTCAGATCGACTAAATATGGATTTCTTAGGGCACTATATCCATGATACCGACCCACTGAGTGATGATACGATCAATGGGCAGGACTATAATGGCCGCTTTGAAACAGAAGAAGATCGTTACCGAGTCAAAACTGATATTACTTATGAATTTACTGAAGATATCAAACTGGTTTCAAGAATCGATTA
This sequence comes from Lentisphaeria bacterium, assembly GCA_022447755.1. Taxonomy (GTDB): domain Bacteria; phylum Verrucomicrobiota; class Lentisphaeria; order JABSQK01; family JABSQK01; genus JAKVBE01. The sequence continues at coordinate 242,520 of JAKVBE010000002.1, forward strand.
CATTTCCGACGTCGATTTTTTACATGAATTTTATGAAGACGAATACGACGATTATCCCGAGCCCGTGACAGACTTTGATTTGAGTTGGTTGACAGAAGATTGGGAAATTTCAGTCAACTATAGACCTCGTTTAAATGATTTTTACTCCGAAGTAGAAAAAGAACCCGAAATTCAAATAAACCTGCCTTACAGGCGTATTGGCACAACATCTGTCTATTACGATGGTAATGTAACCTTTGGAAGATATCAACGCTTAACGCGGGATTATGATTTAGACCGACCTGATAATATTGATGATGATATTAGTTATGATACCTTTAGATTTGATACAACACATAGTTTTTATAGACCTATCCGCTTAGATTGGCTTAAAATTACCCCAAGAGCAGCATTTAAATATGTGAATTATAGTGATTCTAGCGAATCGGGCGTGACATATGAAGATTGGGTAAACAATATCAATAATGACAATCGTCGTGGCTTATCTGATGAATTATACCCAGTGACGGATTATGATGATGACGGCGGAAGTTTGGATCGAGTAATTGGAGAGTTTGGCGTGGAATCTTCCTTTGTTCTTAATTCTGTTAATAATGATTTTGTTTTTGAGCCACTAGACTGGAATGGATTAAGGCATTCTGTCGAACCTTATGTTAACTATACCTATATTCCAAACCCGTCAGAGTCTGTTGATAATATTTACTTTTTTGATGAAGTAGATCGAATTGAAGAGGCAAACTTTGTTCGCTTTGGGGTGAAGCATTATTTGGATACCAAAAGAACATATAAAGATAAGGAATCTGTTGAGCGAATCGTTAACTTTGAGCACTTTATTGATTGGTATTTAGATGATGATGGGGAACAACCACAAGCTGAACAGTTTGGTAATGTGATTGAATTTGATCACAAGCACCGTGTGGGAGTATGGATCAAAACGATGAATGACTTAGAATCTGGCGACTTTAATGTATTTAATTTTGGCGGGCGTTTAGGTAACAAAGATGAAGAGCACGTAACTTTAGGCTTTTTATATCAAGGTCGTTATCAGCAAAGCCAGCAATATTCCTTTGCTTCTGATTTAACATATATCTATCAAACTGAAGTTTTCCCTCTAGATTATGAACAAACTAAAAATATTCGTTATTCTTACTTTGTGCCCATAACTGAAACGGTATCTTTTCAATTTTCTCATTATTGGGATCTAGATGAAGACGATCTAGCAATTCAGAAGTATACTTTGATTAAATCATGGGATTGTTGGACAACTTCATTTGGTGTAAAAGCCAACGATAACTCCTATAGTCTTGAGCTTTCAGTGTCTTTACTTCCATCTGTTTCAACTGAACATGCTCGCTAAAATTAGAAAGTAGTTTATGTCTAAGTCTAAAAATTGGGAGCTCTATAAGAGACTCTTTACCTTTGCTAAACCCTACCGGAAAGTTTTAATATTTGGTATTTTATGTGGTTTGATTGTAGGCGGAAGTATGGTTGGGATTCTACGTAATATCGCAGTGTTAATTGAGCCTTTTGAAGATACTGCAAGAATTTCTCAAGATATCGAAACGAATCAACCCGAACTTTATGCTACAAACGAAAATACCTTAAACAAGAGCTCAGCAGATAATTATAAGCATTCTATTACCTCAACTGATAACCTAGAAAATGCCTCCGTAGAAGATGAATCTGAGAAGGAACAAGAGAAAAAGAATAGCAGTGATAAAATGTTTGGTCCAGCTATGGATATTGCTCAATATTTTGGCATAGAAGTGATTGATAAAAATGGAAAACTTACAGCTGCATTCGCTTTGATTAGTGTATTTATATTAGTTTTATTTTTCTCTCTCAAAATTATAGCCACAAGCTTAAATCAATTTGCTATGAGATATGTTGGTGCAAACGTGGTTAAAGACCTTAGAACTGCTCTGTTTAGCCATATTCAAAATCAATCACTTTCTTACTTTGCTGTGAACAAAGTTGGTGACTTAACTGCACGCATCAACCATGATACTTCGGTCGTAGATCGAGTTGTTTCTAATAATGTCTCACAACTGACTCGTTGTCCAATGGAATTAGCAGCTATCATGGTCTTTATATCGTATTATACCATCCAAAATGGTTTATATATCGTTCCTGTTATCTTATTTGGTATTCTACCTATTTTTGTTTTACCATTAATGCTTTTGACGAAGATGGTAAGAAAGAAGTTTAAGCAAGCCCTTAAACAAATTTCAAATTTGAATGAAATCATGTATGAAGTATTAACAGGTATCAGAGTTGTTAAAGCTTATGGCATGGAAGAAGTGGAATCCAAGAGATTTTTTCACAAAAATAGGAAGTATGTACGTAAGGTTTTGTCTTCCTTAAAGTATGAACTTGGTATTTCAGGATTAGCTGAAGCATTGAATATCTTTGCAATTTGTTGCTTTGTTATTTTTTGTTATTTAAATGGTGTTTCATTAGCTCAATTATTTACTATGGTTACTGCAACTATCTTTGCCTATAAGCCGTTGAAGCAACTTATGAAAGTAAACACGCAGATCCAACGTTCGCTGGTTGCCGTGGAGCGTATTTTTGAAACTCTTGATACACACATGGAAATTCCTGATCCACAAAAGCCAATTATTTTTAATGGCTTTAGAGAGAACATCACATTTAAAAATGTTGACTTTTCATATGAACAGGATAGAAAAGTTTTAAATGATGTAACCATTGAAGTACCCAAGGGAAAAGTTGTCGCTTTTGTCGGTTCAGCAGGTAGTGGAAAATCTACTATTGCCAATTTATTTTGTAGGTTTTATGATCCGGATCATGGTGAGATTTTATTAGATGGTATACCTATCAATCAAATCAAAATTCAGGAATTGCGAAAGTTGATCGGTGTTGTTACGCAAGATAATATTTTATTTAATGATACGATTGCTAACAATATTTGCTATGGTCTAGAAGAACCTGATCGCGACCGCATTATTGAAGCGGCTAAAAAGGCAAAAGCCCATGAATTTATTATGGAAAAAGATGGCGGCTATGATGCAATAGTTGGAGATAAAGGTTTTATGCTTTCCGGTGGTCAAAAACAACGTATAACCATTGCCAGAGCATTTTACAAGAACCCTGATATTTTAGTTTTAGACGAAGCCACCTCTGCATTGGATAGTGTAACGGAAAGGGAGGTTCAGCAGGAGTTAAGCAAATTGATGAAGGGGCGTACTGTTTTTGCTATTGCCCATCGCCTTTCTACAATTCGTGATGCTGATTGTATTTACGTCCTTAGCAATGGTAAGATCATTGAGCAAGGTACTCATAGTGAATTGATTGAACTTGATGGATCTTATGCTGAAATGTATAAAATTCAATCTGAACATAATGAGTAGAGCTTATGGCAGAAGAACAGCATAGTTTTTTATATCACTTTAGGGAAATGAGAAGTAGGTTGAAGGTATCACTTTCTTTTGCTATCATTGCCTTTTTGATTAGCTTCATCCTGTATCCATTATACATAAATTCTTTGATTGAGCCCTTAGGAAAAACGAGTAATTTAACATATCATGAACTCTTACACCCTTTTTTACTTAGAATTAAAATCAGTGCCTACATTTCACTTATCTTTGGCTCTCCGGTTCATGTTGTAAATATTACAGGTTTTATTATTCCAGCATTGACTAAAAGAGAACGTAAAATTTTAGTTTCAGCTTTAGTTGCTGCAGGGATTTTAGCGGTATTTGGTGGGTATATGGCATTTAACTATATGATTGAATGGCTTATTGAATTTAATAGTGCGGAAATAATTGCAGGATCCTTAGAAACCTATAATATTGAAAAAGCTATTATGTTGATGTTCAAGATAATACTTGGTTTTATGTTTTTATTTATGTTACCAGTTTTGTTAGATGTATTGATGGCTCTTGACCTAGTATCTAGAAAAACTCTTTTATCTAATGCACGTTATGCCATTGTATCTATATTTATTATTGCTGCCATTGTAACCCCACCTGACCCATGGTCACAATTACTTTTAGCAGGACCTTTAATCATTTTCTTTTATACCTCAATATTGGTTGCAAAGATTTTTGGTTGGGGTGACTCGTAAGGAAATTTCCATAGGGTTTATCGCTATTTGAAAAAAAATGGTTATATTAGCCTAAAATAAAGTACTATTAGGAGAATATTTATGTTTGGATTACCTGAATGGGGAATTGTTGTAGTAGCAATTGTTATTTTATTTGGTGCTTCTGCTATTCCAAAACTCGCTCGTAATATCGGCAAAGCTAAAAGTGAGTTTAAAGCGGGGCTGAAAGAAGGCGAGAAAGACGAAGAAACTGAAGATGACAAGAAATCTGAATAAGATTTTTTTTATAAAGCCCACTAATTATTTAGTGGGTTTTTTTTATAAAATCATCTTTCTAGTAAAATTTATATAGGTATTACTATCTTCTTTTGTATATCTCTATTAAGCAAATCACTTATCTTTATTTTAGATCATCTAACGGGAAATTTATTGTGTCCTATTGATGTTGAAAGTTTTCTAAACTCTTAATTTTAGAAAATATTTATAGTCTCTTTCAAAAATAGTAGAAAAATAGCTGAACTTGATATTGTAGAGTATGTTGATTTTTAGATAAGCATTTATATTTTTTTTGCATAATTTCGTAATGATATTATCTTCATAATCCCTTAAATAAAGGGGTATTCAAGGTTACTGCAATGTAAATAGATGAAATAATCAATATATTTATGATATAATGTATATCTCTAATACATATCAATATAGCTAGATAATAAAATCTTCTGGAAATTACATAAAAAGCTTATACCTAATTAATTTTAGAGTATATATTTGTTGTTGCCTCTGAAGAAAATTCTAAATTAATTGAAATTATTTATGCTTAATTCTAATAAAAATACTAAACTTTTGAAGTTTAGTGTTGCAATTATTTCACTTTGAATCAATTTTACCTAAGTTTAGTATTTTGAAGAGTTTATGACTCGACAATATTAAGGTTGAGATTGTAACAAGAGTTACAAGCTTTTTGTATTGTTACAGATGATATTATTTTTGTTATTTTATTAATAGTTTATTCATGGAGGCTGATTTATTATGGCAGTAGCAAAGTCTAGAGCACAACGTGGTCCTGGTAGAGCGAAAGCGACAGCAGCAAAAAAGCCTGCGGCAAAGAAGCCAGCAGCTAAAAAACCTGCAGCAAAGAAACCAGTAGCGAAAGCGACAACAGCGAAGAAACCTGCAGCAAAGAAACCAGTAGCTAAAGCGACAGCAGCGAAGAAACCTGCAACGAAGAAGCCAGTAGCTAAGAGGCCAGCGGCTCGAACAACAGCAGTGAAGAAGCCAGCCGCAAAAGCGACTACAGCAAAGAAACCAGTACCGAAGAAGCCAGCCGCAAAAGCAACTAAAGCGAAGAAACCAGTAGCAAAGAAACCAGCCGCTAAAAAGCCAGTAGCACGAAAACCAGCTGCTAAGAAGCCAGTGGCAAGAACAACAGCCGCTAAAAAGCCAGCGGTAAAGAAACCAGCCGCTAAGAAGCCAGTGGCACGAACAACAACCGCTAAGAAGCCAGTGGCAAAGAAGCCAGCTGCTAAGAAGCCAGTGGCACGAACAACAGCTACGAAGAAGCCAGCGGTAAAGAAGCCAGCCGCTAAAAAGCCAGTCGCACGAACAACAGCTGCGAAGAAGCCAGTGGCAAGAACAACAGCCGCTAAAAAGCCAGCCGCTAAAAAGCCAGTCGCTCGTAAAAAAGTTGTAAGAAATATCACTCCAGAGTCGGGTGTTAAACGTGCACAAACCAGAGCTAAAAATACTGAAATGCGTGATACAATCTTAGGTTACACATCCATTCAGTTTAAAGCTTTTTTCACAGGTTTTGATGATAAAGCGATTGACCGAATCATTCGTGCATGTTCTACAATTAAGAAGAATACAGAAGCGAAGAAAGCGAAAGCGATCGAATCTCAAATTAAACGTTTGCAGAAACGCCGCTCAAAACTTAAATAATCTGAATCTAGGTTATATATGGATACTCTTACCCTAAGAGTATCCATTTTTTCTACCTTCAATTTCTTTATATTTTTTAGGAGATATATTATAGAAATTTTTAAATGATCTAGAAAAGCTAGATAAGCTTTCAAAACCTATCATATGGGCAATAGTGCTAAAATTTAAGTTCGTTTCTCTAATCATTCTTTTAGCTGTACTCATTTTGTATTTATATATATAATTTTGGATTGATTTTCCCGTTGTTTTTTGAAATGTTCGAGAGAGATGTTCTCTTGAAATATTAAACTTATTTGCAATATCTTTAACGCTGATTCTTGAAGTAATATTCCAATCGATATACTTTTGAACTTCAATTATCATTTCACTGTTTTTAGACTCCGTAGTGCTATTCTTGCTGGAATTTAATAATTGTTCAATAGAACAATGGACAATGTTGGCTCCTTGAGCAGGCTGAAGTACTTGAACCTCTTTTCCCAACTCAGGCAGAAAACTTTTTAAGTATTTTTCTAGCTTAGACTCTGCTCCGAGTTCAAACAGATAACCTAATTGAGTATTTATACTGTTTATCTTTTTATCTATTTCCCCTCCATAAAGGTCGATCCATAAAAACTCCCAGTCCTCAGTAGCTCCTTGAGGGTAAAAGTAAGATATACTTGATTCTGAATGACTATGGATGAATGCAGTATTTGGAAGTAAATCATAAACGGTATCATTAATTTTGATAGCTCCCTTACCTTTACAAGTCAATGAAATTTGACCACCCTTTTCATTACCTCTAAGCTCACCTGCTATATAATACCTTGGACTACTTTGGGCTTCGTAAACAATTACGCCAGGAAATTCAAAACCATTTAGGGGGTGGTGTAGCTTAAAGCTTAATTCCTTTAAACGACATTTAGAAAAATCCATATACCTTAATAACTCTTTCGATTTTAATTGATCACATTATGTCAATAATATTGTCACTGATTGATAAGTTTGACTGTTTGATTAATAGTTTATCTACTATATTTTAAAATTCAACAATCACTTAAAGTTAAAAGGAGATCGTTTATGTCTAAAATTAAAGTAACTATTTGGAACGAATTTCGGCATGAAAAGTCGAATGACTTTGTAAAAAGTATTTACCCCAATGGTATTCATCAGCAAATAGCTGATGGAATTTCAAATGTTGATTTTGATATTCTTACAGCCACACTTGATGAGCCTGAGCATGGATTAACCGATAATGTTATCGAGAATACAGATGTCATGCTGTGGTGGGGGCATTGTGCGCATGGTGAAGTTCGTGATGATATTGTTGAAAAAGTTCATAAGCGAGTATTAGAAGGTATGGGGTTGATTGTACTTCACTCTGGGCATTTCTCTAAAATATTTAAACGCCTGATGGGAACCAACTGTTCACTTAAATGGCGAGAAGAAGCAGAAAAAGAACGTTTGTGGAATATAGAACCTTATCACCCAATAACAGAAGGAATAGGTGATTTTATTGAGCTACCAAACACTGAAATGTATGGTGAGCGCTATGACATACCCAACCCTGATAAACTTATTTTTATTTCTTGGTTTGAAGGGGGAGAAGTGTTTCGTAGTGGTGTGACATATTCCCGTGGGCATGGAAAAATCTTCTACTTCCGCCCGGGGCATGAAACTTATCCAATTTATCATAATCAAGAAATTTTAAAAGTTATTTCTAATGCTGTTCGTTGGGCAAAACCCCAATTATTTCGCGAAGACGTTTGTCCAATGTCCCCAGCTTTAGAGGAAATTAAATCTACTGGAGACTTTGGAAGAGCGGGGATTGAGCAAAATTCTGAAGGAGAGGCATTGTAGTGAAGTTTAATGTTGGTGTAATAGGTACTGGAATTACGCAGCATACCTTAAGTGGTGTGAAAGATGATCCAAGGCTAAATATTCAAGCGTTTGTGGACTTGAATGAAGAAAAGTTAAAAGAAACAGCAGATAAATGGGGTGCTACTGGACGTTATCAAGATGCTTATGAAATGATTGATAAAGAAGATTTGGATATTGTTTATGTTGCAACCCCAAATAAGTTCCACGCACCTATTTCTATTTATGCGTTAGAGAATGGGGCTCATGTTTTTTGCGAAAAACCAATGGCTATTAATGCAAAAGAAGCCAAGGAAATGCAGAATGTTGCTGACAGAGTAGGTAAACGTATCATGATTAATCATTCTTTTAGGTTTACTGAGCAAGCTTGGCAGCTTAAGAAAGAAGTTGATAGTGGTACATTTGGTGACATTTACTTTGGACGCACTGTTTGGCATCGTCGTAGAGGTATGCCTGGATTTGGCGGTTGGTTTGGAAATAAAGAAATAGCTGGTGGGGGTCCATTGATTGACTTGGGTGTTCACCGCTTAGATATGGCATTGTGGCTTATGGGATATCCAAAACCTGTTTGGGTTATGGGAAGTACCTATGATCATATCGCAACACGAATAGCAACCGAGCAAGGTAAAGAGTTTACAGTGGAAGACCTGGCTTCTGCTATGATTAAATTTGAGAATGGAGGCTCTTTGATTGTGGAGGCTTCTTGGGCTTCTAATCGTAAAGAAAATGAGTTTATGGTAACTGAGCTTTATGGTACTGAAGGTGGTTTAATTCAGCGTAATTTAGATGAGGGCTATGCTTTTGAAGCTGAGATATATTTGGAAAGAAATGGTGCTCAGTTTGATTCGAAACTTCATCCGCCAGTTCCAGCGGCAGAACATCAGTTTGGCCATTTTATGAATTGTATTGAGAATGATGTTCCACACATCTCATCAGGAAATGAAGGCATCATTGTGATGGAACTTTTAGATGCTATCTATAAAAGTGCTGAAATAGGAGAGCCTGTTCGGTTGTAGGCTATAGGTTTTTATGAACGGCATCTGTAAAAATATTATTTAAGCAAAAATTAATAATTTTCTGTGCGAGGTGTTATCTCTCATATAGAAGCTTAGTCATTTTTACGATGTCGTTGCATACAAACTATCTTTGACCCTTAGTATTTTCATAGGCAAGTAAATTTTTGTAAAATACATTAGCTAAGTAGTACAATCATCAATTAGCACACCAGACCTAGTTTAGGAGTTACTGGATGGTTATCTTTAAATTGTAAAAGATAATTTTCTATAAAGTGATAGATTATTTAAAAGAGCTTAACTCAATAATTGACTTTACATATATCGTACGACTTTCTGCTTCATCCCATAATATAGCATCTTCAACAGGTATACCATACTCTTGCAGGGGAGCAGAAATAACTCTAGTAAACTGATAGGGTATCCCAGAATTTGAAAATTCTCCAACTGATCGAAGAGATACTTTTGTTTTTTTCCAATCTAAGGGCTGTTTCTTATCTGAAACTTGATCACGCTTAGACAACCACCATATCTTTTTAGATTCTGTAAGATAAATGACACAAAATAAACCATGTTCTTTTTTGTCTGGATTTCCTTTTGCTTGTATAGCGAGTGTATCGCCATTACTGATCGTTACTTTAGCACTCATTATTTTTCTGTCTTCAGACAGCGTGGAATTCAAAATTCTAAAGCCATTCAGCCACAACGTTGCATAATCATAACTAGCAAAATAAATCACAGCATGTTGTTTACCGATTAAATTATTGTCAGCCATGGGCTCTTCTTCCACTTGATCCGCACCTTCTTTAGAAGCGTCGAGTTCGTCGATGTTATAGGCAACTCCATATACGGAATTTTGTACTTCTTTAGCTGCCTTAAAATAAAAAGCTCTTTCTACGGGATCTCTTGTTTTAAAGCCTAATAATTCAATTTCTGCTGATTTAGATAAAAGATAAGTATAGGCAGGCTTGAGAGCTTGAAGTTTTACTAATGATTTCTGTGCAAAATCTTGACCTGAACCCGTTTCAAAATTAACTTGTGTCGCCTTAAGGTATTGTGCTATAGCTCGCCCCTTTTTTCCTTCTGCCTCGTAACAAAGGCCCAAATAATATCTTAAGCGAGTACTGTCTCCATTAGCACGTAAATCGGATTTGATTATTTTACTTGCATCTTCAAACTTCTTCCCCTTAAGTAGCTCCACAATCTTTGCATCGCTTTGAGAAAAGCTAAAGCAAGAAATACATAATAATAAAATTTTTAAAAATTGTTGTATCATACTTTACCATTCGGTTTTTCGTCTAATAAGCCAGTCCAAAAATAGTAGCATAAAGAGCAAAATATAATAGACTTTTGACTCTCTGAAAGCAAATTTTTTTGTTTCTTGCTTATAAGCCTTTGGCCAATTTATCTCTAATATTTTGGGTATTTCAGATTCTATGAACATTTGTCCCCCGGTTTGTTCTGATAGTAATTTCATTAATCCAAAATTCGCCGGTGTATCAATAGGCTCTGAGTTTTCATTTGTAAAATCAATATATCGTTTAAGTCTAAGTTTATCATGATTAGCCATTTGGGCATCTATGTGAATTGCGTATCGACCTGCAGGAATATTGTCAATTGGAATATCATAAAAACCTATTGTTTGAGAAGGTAATGCTTCTAGCTTGATAGTTTCTTTTTTTATTTCATCTTTAAGCCAAATAGAGATACTTTGGGCCGCCTGATATTGGTAATCTGCATTTAGTAATTTCACCTTCATTATCTCATTTTCTCTTGATATTACTTGATTGCTAGAAGGTAGTAATTCTATTCTAGGTCTATTAGCTACAGCCATTAAACTTATAGTTGTACCCCAAAATTTAGCGAAAAGGTTTTTTCCATTGTGCTCTCTCATCTGCCAAATCCATGTACTCGGAAAGTTCAAATAAGATATTCTTCCTGCTCCGTAATTCATGCTAGAATACAATAAATGTTCACCACTTTGGTCAGTTATTAACCGTTGAGCACTGGGCTTCAAATCCGCACTCTTCAGTAAAGTTAATAAAGTGTCTTTAGGTAGATATAGTTGTTTTGCGAACGCAAGGTCTAGCTCATTATTTGCCAATTGTTGAAAACGATTTTCATAAATACGTAATGGGCTATCATTTAACGTTTTTGTTACATTTTGTTGTGTATAAAAATATGGTAGAAGTTTCTTTACTCCATCAGATAGCTCGGTTATTTCTATGGGACCATATATGATTAGACCTCCACCTCTTGTAGATACCCATGAATTGAGCCTAAGAAGCTCTTCAGGTGTTAGTGTAGATAGTGTATTTGAGTCTATAATTAAAACATTCATTTGATCAAGAAGTTCCCCTCCAGGAAAGCCAGGTTTTTGCTTCGCTTCAGGTAAATTGTGAAAACGCCAAATATTTGGCCCAAGTTGTAGAATACCTCTAAATTTAAAATACTGTTCCTGTGGGTTTAAAATATGCAAAAATTTATATGTCCAGTCTGTTTGATTGCCGTAAAACAAGGTTTCAAAAGTTTGAGGATTTTCGACTTCTATGTTAAAATAACGTTGGTTATTTATTATATTTATTTCATTATTTGCTGCTTCAAGTGATACCTTTAATTGTTGTAGACCCGTTTGGGCAAAGACATACTCAAAACTAAATTCTTTTGCCATTACATTTTCTTCGAACTTTAACTCAATTACTTTTTGTGAAAAGCTAGTATGCGAAAGGATTAATTTTGTTTTTGCTGGTTGGCTTTCATTTCTTCGAACTTTTATTTTAAAATTTGTCGACTCTCCCTTGATAGTCTTAGAAGGCCCCTCAATTTTTTGTAGTTCATAGTCAATATTCATTCCTTCACTTCCATAGACAACTGAATAAACTGGAACTTCCTTTTCACGAAGGGGATGAATTAATGACTGAATTGTTGCTCCATTGTTGTGCTGTCCATCAGTAAAGAGTAATATCCCTTCTAGGGATAATTCGTTGTTTAATTGGAGGCCTTCTTGAATCGCTCTCGAAATGTTTGTAAATCCGGTCTGGATATCAAAGTTTTGACTCTCTGTTATAGCTTGTAATTGTTCGTGATGAAAGGCATAAGTTTCAATCTCTAGGTCTTTAGTCGATACTGTAGATAAATAATTTCGCACATCCTGCTTCATCCTTTCTAAGCGAGTTTGGGCTTGATCATCTAATTGCGCCATACTTGGGCTTAAATCCTCTAAGATAATAATACGACTCGCTTCAGGGGAGGGCGATACAAAACTTAATTCTGGGTTTAGAAACAATAGAAACAATGCTCCATAGATAAGAAGTCGGAGAGCTGACCATTTTTTTCTAGCAGTATGTATTCCACTTTTACCTTTGAATATGGAAAAAACTAAGATAGCTAAAACAATGATAAAAACGCATATTATAATTGGTAAAGAAATGATTGGGGCAAAGCTAAGATCCATTCAAATCTCCATTATTTAAAGACTCAAAGTAATCTTCAATTTGTTGCCTATATTCATCTGGGAGTTGTTGGTCACCAAATTTACGAAAGTGCCCTTTTTGCCCTTGTATCTTCTCAAGAATTTTTTGTTCGATTTGTTGGTTTAAAAATTGTTTTATTTTTCCTAAATCAGATGCGATTCCTTGTTGTAATTCATCAGGAATATCAATTTGGGCTTTATCCGAAATCTCTTCTAGCTTTGTTTGTTGAACTTCTTCTGATAAAGTTTGCCCATCCATAGCACCAAGCTTTCGAGCAAGTTGACTCAATTCTCTTAGAGAAGGAGGTAGTTTGCTTTCTAGATCCTTTACAAGTTTCTGGAGTTCGGCTATTTCAGAGGATGCTTTCTCTCCTTCTGATTTGGCCTTATCTTTACGGCGAAAACGAATTGCATTGGCTGCTTTTTTCATTGATTTAGAAGCTTCTGAGTCTTCTAACTGCTGCAATCCTTTTTGTAGGTTAGCTGCACTCTCACCAGGATTACGATCAAGTTTGTCTAGTAGTTGATTTTGTAATTCACTTTTCAGCTCTTGAAGGTTCTCCTCTAGCTCGAGTTCTTTATTGCTTAAACTACGACCTTGTTTCCTAGTAAGTTCTTCATCATAAGCTAGTTCTTTTAACCACTCTTCTTGTTTATCTTGTATCTGTTTCAAGCCAGCGGCGGCTCGTGCTAAGTCACTTCCTTGCATTTGTTCTAATATGGTTGAAAGTAATTGCATACTTTCTGCTAACTTATCTTCTGCACGCTTTGAATAAATTGCCCCTTGGTCTGATTCATTTTGATTTAAAGCACTTTCAGTTTGCTTCATTTGATCAATAGCGCCTTGTAAATGTTGGCTCTCCGCTGGGAATTCTGGCTTCAAATCCTTCTGTAGTTGCTCAACATCTTTTTGTAATCGTTGTTGATTCTGAGCATGTTGTTGATTCTCTGAGGGTGAGCGCTCTATACTTTGTGAAAGTTGATCTTGTTCCATTTCTAGGCGTTCCAGCTCTTTGAGGGCTTCTTTTAGCTGATCTTCTTCTGATTTTTCTTTATCGCCCTCCTCCTCATTTTCTTTGTTTGTAGAATCTGATTTTGATGACTTACTCGGATCAGAACTTTTACTTTTCACCTTTGTCATATGTCGTTGGATTTCAATTTCCATTTTTAGCATACGTGAAAGAGTACTCTGTAGATATTTTATAGATTGATCTGGGCGCTCTTTTGGAGTGAGTCTACTAATGGACTCTTGTTGCTCATCATCAATTAGGTCAAATTCCTCAGCCCAACCATCAGGTAATTTACCTTCTTTTAGGAAATGTTCCCTGATTTTATTGTATTGCTGTTGTGTCGCAAGTTTTAACGCGCCAATATCTTGTGCTAGTTCAGGTAATAGTTGTTTAAATTGATCTTGTTTGTCTTGAATATCAAAGTTTTTCTGAATAAGCCGCTTTGTCTCTTCAATAAGTTTCGTAAGGCTTAAGTCAGGGTGCGGCTCACCACCTTCTTGATCATTTTCTATTGGAGGATTATCTGGAAGTTCAGGGCGTATTTCAATATACTGAAGATTAGAACGAGACTGTTTAGCCTCATGGGAATAGTCTTTTGATTCAATATGGTAATAAATAATATCACCAAATTCTACAAGGCCTGTCAGATTGAGACTATAACCTGAGTTTATTTCTTTCTGTCCGGGAACTTTTAAGGAACCATATAAAGGTATTCGACGTGATAATAATCCATTAATAGATAAAACTAAGTCTAGTGTTTGTACTCCATAGTCATCTTCTGCATGGCTCAAAAAACTGACGTCTTCAACACGATCTCGTTGAATAAATTCTTCATTAGGAAAGATAAATTTTATAACTGGCGGATTGTCTTTCTGAAGCTTTACATTAAAATCAAACCATTTTTGACTAATTTTTTGATTAGTATCAGATACATATACTTGATAATTAACAGCTTCAGAAACAATAAGTCTTTTTTCATGTTGGAGTCCATTTCCTGATAGAAATTCTTTTGTCTCGTTATTTTTGAGTAAATAAACAGAACCTGTACCATTTGTTGTAACATTTAATTTTAATTCACTACCTGGAAGAACTCGGAGAAGATTTGGAGATTCGTATGCTTTGGGAGAAACTTGAGTGTAATCTGGTGAAATATGAAGTACTGAAAAGTTGAGGATATCAGGAACTTGTATAGCTTGTATTTGATAATTAGGACTTTTGAAATCTGTACCAATAATTTCGTAGTTTGTGATATCGCTTAAATTGAAGAATTGAAACTCAAATAGTCCTACTCCTTGATTGACCATAGGAAATACTTGGTAACGTCCATTCTTATAGATACCAATTTGCAATTTTTGTTCGAAACCACGATGGAGTTGTGCATGAATCGTTAAATTTGATCCACTAGCAATTTCTACGGATCCTGGAGATACGGTCATCCCACTTTTTTCCCCTCGAATAAGATCATAAGCGCCCCAGTAAATCTTCTGAAAACCACTTAAATTTAAGGCTGTGAAGAAAAGAAAAAAACAAAGAATAAACTTGGTAGAATTATAAATAGTACTAGGTAGTTTATCGTTTAAAGCCTCTACAGGATGACAATTAGTCAATTTATGAGTCGCTTGTTCAACCGTATATTCTTCAATTGGGCTTAATGCAATTTCTTTCTCAGATAAGGTGTAGGCAGTATATAATTGCTCTTTGAAGATTACAGGGTGGGTTTTCTCAAGTATTTTGACAATATCATATTTACTTAACTTAGATTGATTCTTATTTACTAAATAAATGATTAGTGGTGTAAGAATTACCCCTGAAATTAGCGCGAGGTAAAAACTAGTTTCCTCCATTTTCTCAAGACTTTGTATAAGGAAAACTGTCACCAAGGAGCTAGCCGCCAAGGCTAAAAAAATATTAGCAAGGCGGCTTGTTGAATGACGGCTTCTGCAGATTTGCTCTAAAGATACCAAATGCTCTTGAAAGTTATTTTTCATTTATACTTTAGATTTAGAATGTTTTAGATATGCTTCTATAAATCCATCAAGGTCACCATCAAGCACTGCTTGTGTGTTACTTGTTTCAAAATTTGTTCGCATATCCTTTACCATTTTGTATGGGTGAAGTACATAACTACGAATCTGACTGCCCCAGCCATTATCGCCTTTTTCTCCACTTTCTGCACTCAAGGTATCTTGGTGCTTTTGTTGCTCAAGCTCATAAAGTTTTGCTTTAAGCATTTTCATTGCAAAATCACGATTCTGATGTTGGGAACGTTCACTTTGACAGGAAACAACTACTCCCGTTGGTACATGAGTAATGCGAATCGCACTATCTGTTGTATTGACATGCTGCCCCCCTGCACCACTGGCTCTGTATGTATCAACTCGTAAATCTTTTTCGTCTATATCAACTTCAATATCATCATCTAACTCGGGTATTACATCCAAAGCAGCAAATGATGTATGACGTCTTTTATTACTGTCAAAGGGAGAAATCCTTACAAGACGATGAACGCCACGCTCCGCTCGGAGATATCCATAAGCATAGCTTCCTTGTACTCGTATGGTGGCGCTTTTTAAACCTGCAACATCACCTTCTTGGATATCTATTATATCAGATTTAAAGCCTTGGCGCTCAACCCAACGCATATACATTCGAAAAAGCATATCACACCAATCTTGAGATTCAGTTCCGCCTGCACCAGAAGACAAGCTTATAATTGCATTCTTGGAATCAAATTCACCATCCAAGAAGCTTACGAGTTCAAGGCGATCAAATTCTCCAATCATAGGATCCCATAATTCGGCTGCTTCAGATAGTAGCTCAGACTCTGCACCTTCCTCAGCAGCCATTTCGCCCATAACTTCAAAATCATCGACGGATAATTCTATTTTAGCAAAGGGTTCGGTAACTCCTTTACATGTACTTAATTCGTTGACGATACCTTGTGCCTGCTCTGCATTATCCCAGAAGTCTGGCTGGGTCATTGAACGCTCTAATTCGACAATGCGCTGCTGTTTGCCAGGGACGTCAAAGATACCTCCGAAGTTGCTCGAGACGTTCTCGAATTTCTTTACTTTTGAACTGAATTTCGTCAATTGTCATGGACATAGTATTATTTCCTTCCAGTTTTCTTAAATCTTTCTTTGATATGATAACTATTACCTTAACCCATACATACAGAACATCAACAAATATACCAAGACTAAAACCTCAACAAAGTAGTACTAAAAAAGCCCTTGATTTAGATAATCAAGGGCTTTTAAAATCGTAACCAAATTACAGTAATTCAGCAATTTGTACAGCATTTAGAGCAGCTCCTTTAAGAAGCTGATCTCCACAGCAAAAAAGTGAGAGAGCATTATTAAAGCCAAGATCTTTGCGGAAGCGCCCAACACCAACATCATCTTGCCCTGAAAACTCGATTGGCATTGGGTAGTAGTTCTTGATACGGTCATCAATTAAAACAGCCCCTGGGGCTGACTCAATTGCTGCACGTGCTTGTTCAACTGTTACTTCATTTTCAAATTCAACTGTAATAGCCTCTGAATGTGCACGAGGAATACCAACACGAATACATGTAGGGCTAACCAAAATACGATCATCATTCATGATCTTACGTGTTTCATTGACCATTTTCATTTCTTCCTCACAATAACCATTGTCATCAATTGGAGAGTTATGTGCAAAAAGATTATTGGCAATCAAATAAGGAAAAATTTCTGCTTGAGGTTCTTCTCCTCGAGCAATTGCTTTATTTTGATCTTCGAGTTCTTGCATTGCCGCAGCACCTGCACCAGAAGCACTTTGATAAGTGCTTACAACAATGCGTTTAATTGGCGAAATTTTATGTAACGGATTTAGGGCAACAAGCATAATGATTGTTGTGCAGTTAGGATTTGCAATAATTCCTTTATGGTCTTTTACTGCTTCTGGGTTTACTTCAGGTACTACTAGTGGGACATCTGGATCCATTCGAAATGCACTGGAATTATCTACTACTATAGCACCTGCTTTTACTGCAGCTGGACCGTATGTCTTAGATTGACTACCACCTGCACTGAATAAAGCGATATCAACACCTTCAAAAGAATCTTCGGTCATCTCTTCGATAACAATCTTTTTGCCACGAAACTCTAGTTCTTTACCTGCAGAACGTTTAGAAGCTAATAGGCGAAGACTGTTTAAAGGAAAATTTCTTTTTTCAAGTGTGCGGATCATTTCAATCCCTACAGCACCTGTGGCACCAGCAATTGCAACATTAGGTAGTTTGCTCATTTTCAGTAATCCTTAAAATAAGNTTTTCATTAGATATTAGGTGGGGCAGGTCAATCNTATATAGAGCCCGACAAAATCGAGCATATAAGTTATAAGTAAAAGTGTCAAAATCAAGAGCTAAGCATTTGGCTCAATTTGACATTAAAAACTAAATTTTTCCAAAACTAGGTCTAGAAAATTTGAAGAGCATTAAAAATCATTATAAATAATGGTATCGTAAAGATGGATAATAAAGTAGAGATGACGATCATCAGCCCCAGTCTGTTGCGATCTCCACCATAAATACTGACAATTGTAATGGGCATTAGGGCTGCTGGCATGATTGCTTCTAAAAAAAGAGTTTTTCGCATATCAGTATTTTCCAAGTAAAAACAAAAAAGAGCTAGTAGAGTTAAAGGCATTATTATATGTCGAAGTACAATTGCAGATATAAACTCCTTATCATAAATCTGTTTCCAATCTATATCTCTACTAACCAAGCACAAAATACCGCCAATTCCAGCAATCGCTATGGGGATCGGAAAAGCTGCTACAAAAGCAAGCGTCTTATACGTGATTGAACTCTCTGAAACTTTCCATACCCCTGCTACAACGACTACTATTGCGACAAGTAAACTAATTAATGGTGGGTTTAAAAGGAGCTTTTTAAAATTTGCCTTACCTTGCTTTACAAGGTTTAAACCAAAACTCCATAGTATGATTTCAATTGTCAGAACATAAACGAATAAAGAAGCCAAAGCCTCAGGACTCACTAGCTCATATACGAGGGCGTAAGCAAAGAAACCATAATTATGAAACGTATTACCGATATGGTAACTAGGTGCATCCATTTTAAGTTTCAAAATTTTATAAAGTACCCTAGAAAACAGATATGCTAAGGTAATAGATATAATAGCCCAAACTGAATATAAATATAAATTAGAAACCTTTTCAGGACTTAAGTTATCAACTACATTATAAAAAATAAATATTGGAAAACCAATATAAATTACAACCCAGCGCATTACTAAACTTATTTGCTCTTGTTGTATCTTAAAAAGAGCCGTAATCGCCACTCCCAATAGAAGCCACTTAAATACCCCTCCCCATAAAATCAAGAATAGATCAAAGACCATTTTTTTGTTGAATTCCAATATGCTTAAACTAAAATATAAATAAGGAGCTCGCTCTGTAATAAAGAGCACAGGAGTATTCAAGGTAATGAATTGCTTTGAAAAAACAATCAAATAGGGGTAAAGATATGAATTCTGAGGATTTTTTGAAAAGCTTTAAGGAGGTCACAAGGTCCACTACTGCCGAACGCTATGGACATTCTGGTGATGGGCTTGAAATTTTAATTGTTAAGTCTGAGCTTTGTGAAGCCGTTATTTCAACTCAAGGCGCACAGTTGTTAGAATTTATTCCAAAAGGTGGAGACAATTGGCTTTGGCTAAGCCCGAAGGCTAAATTTGATACAGGTGAAGCAATCCGTGGCGGTATACCTATTTGTGCTCCTTGGTTTAATAAGGGTGAAAAAGAAGGGCAACCAAAGCATGGTTTTTTACGCAATAATCATTGGGAATGGGTGGCATGCGAAGAAAATCATGGAGCACTCAGTCTAAGCTTTGAATTTTCAACAGAAGAACAATATTTAAAATGGTTCTCTACAGAATTTACTTTTACTTTGACTTATCATTTTGATAATCAATTGAATGTAGATATTAATATTCAAAATCACTCGTTTATGGAAATGCCATTCGAACTGGCACTTCACACCTATTATAGCGTTTCAAATGTTGCGGATATTAAAATAAAAGGCTTAGAAAACAGAGCCTATATTGATACGCGTGGTGGAGAAAGAAAAATGGCGACCCAAGAAGGACATTTAAAAATCGTGGGTGAGAATGATGCCATTTATAACCAAATAAGTAATGCTATTGATATTGAGGACGGTTCTGCAGGCTATCAAATCTCCGCAGTAAACCTCCCCTCAGTGGTTGTATGGAATGCTGGACCAGATTTAGCTGCTAAAATAGCGGATATTGGACCTGGGAATCATGTCGGTTATGTTTGTGTTGAGAATGCTGCAATTGGAACAGACTCCATTCAGATTGCCAGCAAAGGAAGCTATGAAGCTCACATTAAGATTCAAGCTCTTTAGTTGACTCTTCTTTAGGCATCATTTTGTAACGAATGTATAATCCAATAGCAATTCCTGTTACAACTGCGATTCCTGAAAGGATTGATTCCTTCTTTTTCATCTTGTTTCTCCTTATTTGTGGGTACTTTTTATAAGTAGATTACGTAATTACTCTATATTCTTTCATAAGTTATTGTTTTCAAGTAGTTCATATGGTTAATTTTGTAGAAAAGTTCATTCAGGGATTTTGTAAAGAAAGTGGGCAAAGCTATTTTTTGTCTAACCTAAAAGCAAAAGATGCAGCGTTTGAGTTAATCGATAAACTTGAAAAAAGTCAGTCCTTATTATTCACTAATGAAGAGAATGATACCTTTTCCTTAGATTATTTATGGGGTAATGCGCGTGGTCAAATGTTTGGCGTAATGTTAGCAGAAAATCTCCAAGGTGAAAGATCCGTTCATTATGCTTTTTCTTCACAATATAATGGTCAGTGGCTTTGTGAAGGATGGGTCCCTCCAATTTTTGATGTTAAAAAGTTTGATTCTCTGGTTAAAGATGCAGACCCCAAAATAAAAGCATTAACAAAACTGATTAATGAAAGTCTATGTTCAGAAGAGCGAATAGGGCTCAAGCAACTTCGTAAAGCAATGTCTCAGCAACATATGAAAAATATTCACGCCCTTTATCAAGCGCATACATTAGATGGTAAGGTTCTGACATTAAATGAGTTATCTAATTTATCTACTGCACCACCAAATGGCATGGGGGATTGTTGCGCCCCTAAGCTGATTAACTTTGCCGCAAAAAATAAATTAGAACCAATTAGTATTGCTGAATTTTATTGGGGGCAAGAAAACGCCTCTGGGTCTAAAAAACATTTGCACTTTTATGGATCTTGCGAGGAAAAATGTGGGCCTATATTAGGTAGAATGTTATATGGAGGAAAGTATGTATCAGAGTAAACACTTGAATATACAAATTCTCTTTCAAGATCAAGATATTGTTGTGATTTCAAAAGATAGCGGACTACTCTCAGTTCCAGGTCGCGGGGAAGAACATTATGATAGTGTGAGCTCAAGAGTAAAGGATACAAATTCAGGATGTATTGAGCAACCATCTGTTCATAGACTTGATATGGATACCTCAGGTATCATGGTACTTGCTTTGAAGAAAGAAGCACACCGAAACCTGTCTATACAGTTTCAAGACCGTAAAACATACAAAGAATATGAGGCCATCTTAGAGGGAATTCCTAAAGAACAAAACGGACATGTTGAATTGCCTTTCCGCCTCGATATTGATAACCGGCCACATCAAATATATGATGAAGCCCATGGTAAAATTGGCATCACAGATTGGGAGATTATAGGTGTTGAAGGCACCCAAGCACGCGTCTTATTTAAACCATTAACTGGTAGAACACACCAATTGCGTGTCCATGCAGCTCATGAAAAAGGTATTGGCATACCAATAGTAGGTGATCCTTTATATGGAAATGGAACTGGGCCAGGACAACTTAAACTTCATGCTAGATTGTTGACCTTCCAGCACCCCAGAAGCAATGAATCCATGACATTTACCTACCAGCCTCCCTGGTAACCCTTTACATAAGCGTTACACATAAGTCTTATCTTTACGCTACTTTTCCCATAAATTGTAAATATACAGGAGAATATTATGGAAGATAACACTTCAAACGAACCTGACTGGGAAATGATTAAGCTGACAATTTCTCTGATTGTAGCTATTGGACCAGTTTTTTACATGTTTCCTGCAAGTAACGAAAAAGCTTATATTATGTGGATTATTTTTGTTGGTCCGGGTATTGTGGCATCCTTTCGCTTAAGTAAAAGAAACCATCCCTTCATTCGTGCATTGAGTTTCATTCTTGTACCAATATATGGGGTGATCATTCTTATGTCATTTTACATATACTGGGATCGAATTCTAATGGAGCTTTAAGCGGAATGTGAATTACTTCAAATGCCTTACGGACACAGTGGCGAAATACTTTGGCGGAATCTATACTAAATTCGTCAAGAATTTTTTCTTCTCGAATCTCTAATGCGGCATTGAGTATCCGAGGCGAAACAATAAGGCACAAAATTACGAATATCAAAACACTAACCTTCTTCATTGAATAATAAGCTTCCTTAGTTTATGAAAGAAAGACAGCATTCTTAAGCAATTCATATAACAAAATATTACGTATTGTGCTTTGTCTCGTCAAGGTAGTCTCGGGCTTCTTGAATTTCCTTCTCGTTTGATTTTACTTGCTTGAGAAGATAACGAGCAAAATCGAGATTCCCTTGTTGGGTCTCTTTGTGAAAGCCAATTATGGCTAAGGTGGTTTGGGAGATCAAGTGCATATCCTCCGAATTTTGCGTAGGGCATCTAAATAATTATCCATTTTTAGCTTTTTGCCACGCTCTCTTCGCCATTCCTTCTGATGTTCTGCACAACGAATGGGATGTTGATACAAGGAATGTTTCTCAACTTCATAAAATTGACGTTGCTCTTTTGCGGTAAACTCAGTAAGTGTTCCCCATACTTTACACCGGTAATTTTTATCTTTCCGCTAACCACCTAAATATCTAACTGCGAAGTCGGGGTGGTCAACAAGATGAAGGTTGATCAATATTTCTTTCGAGTCATGTCGATTAGTTCGCGGCATAGCATTTTTTTAGCTTAAAAATAGCTCGTAGGCGAGGTTGTCACTTTCTTCTTTGTAATAATAGCCGGTTTCGTCTAAGCGTCGGATGAGTTCTTCATCATCTTTAGCTGCTTGAACTCCTAATAGAACTCTACCGTAGGCAGAGGCATGGTTACGATAATGAAACAGGCTAATACTCCATTGGCTACCTAATGCGTTGAGAAACTTTAACAATGCTCCAGGCTTTTCAGGAAACTGGACACGAAAAAGTCTTTCACTTAAACCATGGCTGTGACCACCGACCATATAACGGATATGCAGCTTCGCTAATTCATCATCAGTTAAGTCTGCAACGCGGTAAGATTGCGCTTCTAAATGTTCGAGAATTTTATGGCGCTGACTAGTTCCCTCTTTGAGCTCAAGTCCAACAAAGACCATAGCTGCATCTTCTCGGTTATACCGATAATTAAATTCTGTAATATTCGTTTGTGGTAAGTTTTTGCAGAATTCGTAAAAACTCCCTTTTACTTCCGGAATCTGTACAGCAAATAGCCCTTCCTTATTTGCACCTAATTCAGTGCGTTCAGAGATATGACGCAGGCGCCCAAAGGAGGTATTGGCACCAGAGTTCACAGCAACGCATAATTGCCCCTCTAGTTTATTTTCGCGAATGTATTTTTTTACGCCAGCGATCGCAATGGCACCAGAAGGCTCTGCTAGATAGCGAGTATCTTCAAAAATATCTTTGATTGCGGCACAGATTTCGTCGGTGGAAACGGTTATTGAATCATCAACACATTTCTGGGCAATCTCAAAAGGCAGTTCTCCGATCTGTGGAACAGCAACACCGTCTGCAAAAATACCTACTTCATCTAAAATTATTCGTTCACCGGCTTTAAGTGCTTGTTGTAGACAGGCTGATTCATCAGACTCAACAGCAATTATTTTAGTGGAAGGACTTACATATTTGCTGTATACCGATATACCTGATAAAATCCCTCCACCTCCAACGGGAATAAATAAGTAATCGATATGCCCTGTGATTTGTTGGAAAATTTCTCTGGCTATCGTTCCTTGTCCAGCAATAACATCGGGATCATTATACGGGTGAATGAAAGTTAAACCTTTTTCTTGCTGTAGCTTCAGTGCATAGTCATAAGCCTCTTGGAAAGCCTCCCCATGAAGTACTACTTCAGCACCTCGTTGACGAACAGAATCAACTTTTATGTCAGGTGTTGTTACTGGCATTACAATAATTGCTGGAATTTCTTGGCTAGCTGCAGACATTGCTACACCCTGCGCATGGTTGCCAGCAGATGCACAAACAACACCCCGTGAACGCTCTTCTTTACTTAATTGCCGTATCTTATTGTGAGCTCCACGAATCTTAAATGAAAAAATAGGTTGTAGGTCTTCACGCTTAATCCAAATATCATTTTGATAACGATTTGATAGATTATGAGCGTAAGTTACAGGTGTTTCATCTGCTAAATCATAGATTTGAGCAGTGAGTATTTTTCGAATATAAGTCTCAAACATAATGCCTCTTTATTTTATAGTCAAATATAGAGGAGCTTTAACGTTTGAAAAGAGTATTCCTTGGAAGTTAATTATATTAAAATATTTAATAAGCCCACAATTTGTGTTCTGATTAAACCAATGATAAAACTTATCAATCTTAATATTAAATGATTGTATTTTTATCTTTGAAGTCCATTTCCCATTTAATAATATCTTTCATAAGAGCTTTAAAAGGCACATTGATCTGTTTGCATCAATGAGTTGCTTTCTTCATATACTAAAAAAAAGATCAAATAATATCGGATACATTTTATATTTAGAAAGTAACATTTAAAAGATTTTTTTGTGAACCTTTTGGGGCATCATATCTACCTGATCTAAAGAGTATAAGAACTATTAAGTAACCTAATTTACGATACTTTTTATTCATCAAAGTTTATTACTCTTTCCTTAACATGAAATTTCAATGGATAAGGTGATTGTATGATTTACCTTTTGGTAGAGGGCTTAACTTTTTCTTAATATTTGATTTAGTACAAGCTTACTTTACAGATTGATCTTTAGCTATGTCCTTGCCCGTGCGGCCACCGTATTCCTTTAATAAATTGATCATTCGAAGGTTTTTAGTTCGATATGCATAGCTCAAAGCAGTTTTCTGACTTTTATCCATAATATTTATTTTAGCACCGTTTTGTATCAATAGCTTGGCTAAGTTGTAGCGTTCTTCATTTACGCTCCAAACTAAAGCTGTTTGATTATTTCTATCAGTGACGTTAATATCTATACCTTTATCAATTAGTATCTGACACAATTTTGTATTCTTATTGTTAACCGCAAGATGCAATAAACTGACTCCTTGCTTGTCTAAAACATCAATATCTGCCTTTTTAAATATTAAATGACCGGCAATAATATGATTATTTTTTTTGACTGCCACAATTAATGCAGTGTCACTATCATTATTGATAAGGTTCGTATCAACAGAGTTTTTAGTTAACAGACGGATAAGGCTTGTGTTTTCGGCTTCTACTGCAGTTATTAAGGGACTAAAACCTTCTTTGTCAACTTTATTGATGTCAGCGCCAGCCTTTAATAAAAGCTCGGCTTCTTTCTTTTTATTTTCTGATATACTATAATGAAAAGCAGTTTTTCCTTCATTTTCTCCTTTGGTAATAGCAATATCTATATCATACTCAGAATTTGAATCTAAAAATGAGATAACTGAATTAAGAAAAGGGATACTTCTGTCTGTCGCAACATGAATAGGATATTTACCCGAACTGTTATTCTGGTTATAAGATTCAGGGGTGTAGGCTAAAACTTTGTCTAAATCATCAGGCTCGCCTTCTTGGATTACTAAGAAAATATCTTGCGTTCCTTCAATATGTTCGATAATCCGCTTTCCTCCAAAAGTCCCACCAACCCCTAGTATTATGATAATGATTAAGAATATTAAAGTTTTTAAAGTCTTACGGCTTCTTGTTTGCGCCTTATCCATCCTAGTTAAAGTTGAAATAGATAGTGGATCCGTTGGTTTGGCATTAGTTGATATTTTTATATCTGTACTTAGTACGTTGCCAGCATCATCTTCAATAGATTCCAATTTAGAACTTGAAGAGTCTTGATCACCTTTTCTTTGTAATTGAAGCCTTGCATTGTTATCAGATGGTGTTAACAAACCCTTATCAAGTTTAGGTGATGTTTTATATGGGTCCGGGATTGCGGATTGTGCTTCTTTTTTTGCTTCAATATCTAATGAAAGACTCTTTGATCGATCTAGCTCTTCATTTTCTACATCTCTTCGTAATTGTAACTTACTAGATGTGCTTGTTGCAGTCCCTTCTTTTTTTATCTTTAGCTTTCTTGAAGTAGTCGTCGGAGTTTGTTCCTTAACCTGAGGTGGGGCTTTAGGGGCAGGTTCTGACATTCTTGCGTTAATGTCTAAGACTGTTTCAGATAGATGTTGACGTAGTTTTTGACGCATACCATCTATGTTAGTCTTGGTTTTCTCTTCTTCATTAACTTTTTGGGGAGATTCTACACCTGCTGCTTTTTTTGACAATACTTCAGTATTGCCTCCTGGGGCCTGAAGTTTAGGATTAATATGTTCAAGATCCGGAGACTCTACCCTACGTGTTAGAGAACCTGTTGTTTTACTATGTGGGGTAACCGAGAGGTTTTGAGTAGAAGTTTTTACTATTTCAGGATTTTCCTTTTCAGATTCCTTAGTATGCAACAACTCTAACTTCTTACGAGGAAGCTTGATTTGTGGTGGTTTATTTGAGTTATCTTTATCTGTTCCCATATCGCACGGTATCCGTAAAGTTTAAATAATTTTTAAAATTATGTGCGTGTATTCCCCTTCATATCATAAATTATGAGTTAACTATGATATTTTATCAAGTTCTTTTATAGTGAAATATTGAACTTTATATCTAATTTGAACTTATTAATAAGTCCTAAAATGAATGAATAAATAAAATGAGAACTCCTTTTACAGTTTTTCTGAATGAATTTCGAAAGTTCTAAGTGCTTGTTTTTAGGGTACTTGGT
>JAKVBE010000020.1 GCA_022447755.1 Lentisphaeria bacterium
TGAAGATTTTGAAATTGCATTAATTGACGAATTTCAAGATACCGATGCTAGGCAATGGAATATATTCAAAAATATTTTCATGTTTGGAGAGAAGCACCGTCTCATGCTTATAGGTGACCCAAAACAGGCAATATATGGATTTCGTGGTGCCGACATTCATACTTATGAATTAGCTAAAAAAGAACTTCTTGAGCTTGGGGATGAGCGTACACAAATCTGGTCACTCGCAACAAATTACCGAACGGTACCAGACTTGATTGAAAATTTAAATGTTGCCTGGCAACATTTTTTACCTAATCAAATCGCTCAAGTGAGACCAATGCCAAGTGATCATATGGATCCAGTACGGATATTATCAGACAATACAGGGACATATAGTTTTAATTTCTTAGAAGATGAAGAGTCTATGCCGCTAGGTAGTGCAGGAGACCTAAAGTATTATTACGCTAATAAAATTGCAGAAACATGTAAAACTCTACTCTCACCTGATGCTTTGATCTTTGAAAGTAAAAACCTAGTTCAGAGTTTACAAGCATCTGACATTTGTATTCTAGTACGTGGAAAAAATGAAGTCCCCTATTTAGAGCAAGCTCTAAAGATACAGGAGATTCCCTGCTCTTTTTATAAAAAGCCCGGTATCTACCATTCTAAAGCAGCGATGCACTTTACTGTTCTCATAGAAGGACTCATCATTCAAAAATCAACTTATATTAACCGAGCACTACTGACATGTTTTTTTGAGTATAGCCCAGAAGAAGTATTGCAACTTCAAGAGACTGGTCAGGCAATTAATCTATGGCAAGAATTAACAGAAATTACCCGTACAAAGAATTGGGCACGTTTCTTCCATGCCTTATTTTATAAAAGTGGATTGCTAAAACGATTGAAGCAGGAACAAGAGCACCGTCTACTTATGGATTTAAAGCAGATAACGGATGTTCTGTGTAAAAGTGCTATAGAACGAAATTTGGATTTAGAAGGTCTTTTAAGACACTTTAATAATTTGAAAGAAGAAGAAGGCGAAGAAGATTTTCACCAAAGAGAAACAGATTCCCCTATGGTGCAAATCATGACCATGCATGCTTCAAAGGGATTAGAGTTTCCTATTGTTTTCATTTATGGTGGTTTCACTCAAGGCGTTGCCTCACCAAGTTATCACAAGTACTATGATGAATTTGAAGATCGCTTAGTCTATGACCTTGCATGTCAGAACAAGGAAGCACATGATCGAGAAGTCATTGAAGAAAACAAGCGATTATTTTATGTAGCAATGACTCGGGCAAAACTTAAGTTATTTTTGCCTTATTATGCTGATGAATTAGAGGAACGCTTTAAAGGATCTTATTCTACATTAATCAATGATGATTTATTGCAATATATGGCAAAACAGGATTTAGAACCTAACCATGAAGGTTATTTTTCTTCAGGAGTTCCCGAAATGAACACTCGGGAAAAAGAATCAGATGACTTTAATTTACAGCCTCCAAAATCTCTAGAGGATGGTGCACTGCGAGCCCGTTATATAGAATCATTCTCTGGCTTAAGTCAACAGGGAGATGTGCTTAACTGGTTAGCCTATAGTGACGCTAGTGTAGATGAAGCCAAAGTCGATGACATAGAGATTGGGGAACAATCTAACCGTGGAATTGGATTACCCCGTGGAGCACATGTAGGAAATGTGTTACACGACACGCTCGAGTTTATAGACTTCCCTACTGTCATGCAAGCGCAGTCACCTAGCGTCCTATATGCGAATACTGAAGTAGAACAACTGATACTTAATTTGATGAAAAAATATAGACTACCTTCCTCAAACACAGAGGGACAGTCTTGTTTTGAAATGATGTGTGATCAAGTTTGGCATATTCTACAAACAAAACTTCTATTAGGAGATCAAGTATTGCAACTAGGGTTTCTCTCAGAAAAAGACCGGAAGCATGAACTAGAATTTTACTATCATGCACCAGAGAACTCCTACCTTAAAGGATTCATTGACTTACTATTCAGAGTTGGCAATAACTATTACATATTAGACTGGAAATCTAATTACTCAGAAAATGGTTATACACATGATATTTTATTTAATGAAGTGATGCGAGAACATCAATACCAGCTTCAGTATGAGTTATATAGATTAGCGGTTCAAGAATGGTTTGATACCCTAGGGCTGAAAGAAGCGAAATTATGTGGTGCAATATATATCTTTGCACGAGGTATGCATGTGGACAATGTTGCAGGTCATGGCTATGTATTTGACGATTTCAGTAACTTAAATAATGAGACAACTCGGACACACCTTCAGCAACTTCTATTGAAACGAATTGGAGGCCGGGCATGAATGATCAATGGTTAGTTGAGTTTGATCTATGTGGACTTTCAATTGAAAAAACGGACTTGATATTAGTACAACAGTTCATAGATCAATTGTACCTAATAAAAACAGACTACGTATATATACGTGACTTAATGAGTATGCTTAACGAGCCTGATTTAGAATGGTTTACTCTTTTCTGCTTACTATGGCACGAGATGAATAATGGTTCTATATGTATACCCACAAACGAAAGCTATATTCAAGAAAAACTTGGTCCCATAAATCAACTGTCTTCTCAAATCATCAAAAAAATTAGCCTTATCCCTCAAGAAGGTGAAATCAATAAGTTACTTACTGAACAGGAGGGCTACTTATACCTTCAACGTATGTTCGTTGCAGAGAAAGACCTGAAGAATTCCTTAAGTAAATTCATTGCAGCTAATTCGCTAAAGCCTGACACAAATCTTGTAAAGCAAGCAATTAACGATGTTTTATCAACGACTGCCTATAGCCTAGAGCCAGAGCAAATACTTGCCATTATAAATGCAACATTTAAGTCATTTTGTATTGTATCGGGCGGACCAGGAACAGGTAAGACTACGATCATGCTCTCTGTGCTGCGGGTTTTAATGCGTCTTGATAGTTTCAATGGTATAAACGAAATAATGCTTGCAGCGCCAACAGGCCGAGCAGCAAAGAGAATGACAGAGGCATTGCATAAAGGTTTAGAGCATGATGTCATTGACCAAACTTTAGAGGAGTCAAAACTTTTATCCTTAGAGGCGACAACAATTCACAGGCTGATTGGTAGTAACCCAATTCGAGATTCCGTTCGACATAACGCGAATAATCCTCTACAGATGAAGCTATTAATTATTGATGAAGTTTCAATGGTTGATATCGCTTTAATGAATCAACTATTAGCAGCATTACCCCCTAACTGCAGAGTACTTCTACTAGGGGACCAATACCAGTTACCTTCTGTAAATGCCGGTTCTGTATTAGCTGATTTAATGCCGCCAGAAGGAATGAAAATAGGCTATACACGTGATCTACAAGAAAAAGTGAAGAGTGTAGTTCCCGAAGTAAATTCGACCTTTTTCAGTGATGCAATATCACAACAAATTACCTCTTTATTACAACTAGTTAGCAATGATCACCTGACACAAGATTGTATTACAATTCTTAACAAGTCAAAACGTTGCCAACAAGATATCGCGACTTATAGTCAGTTTGTAAAAGACGTAAACTTAGATGAAGCAAAAGCATACCAACAAGCAAGAATTCGCTCTTTAAAGAGTGTAAATTTTACTTACAAAAATGAAGAAGAGGGAATTTTATTTAGTCCTATTCTTCCACAAGAGAAGCTAAGCAATTTTCAGCAGTACTATAGTAATTGGTTTGAACAGCATTTTCTTTTAGAAAATTCTGTTTATCTCTTAACAATGCAAAAACTTGTGCATTCTCCATCTTCAGTATCAGACTATCACTTACAGCAATTATTTCTTGCTTTAAATGATGCACGTATTTTGTGCGCAGCTCGGAGTGGTCAATATGGTGTACATGCAATGAATCGGTACGTTTGCAATATGCTTAGTGAAGTTTTGTATAGCCAAACGATGCAACAAAATGATTTTGCAGGTAAGGCGATTATACTTGCAGAGAATGATGCAAGCTTAAATTTATTCAACGGAGATACGGGAATCATTTTAGAGGATCCTGATTCAGGTGAATTACGCGCCTTCTTTGAAATGAAAGATCAATTCCGTTCATTCTCACTAAGTTCCATACCCCATTACGAAACAGCATTTGCAATGACGGTCCATAAATCTCAAGGATCAGAATTTAAAAATGTACTGATGGTACTTCCAGATGACCCAACACACCGCCTGTTAATTCGTGAAGTTCTATATACTGGCATTACTCGTGCCAAAAAGCAAGCGGTCATAATGAGTACTCAAGAATCATTAAATATTGCAATTCGTAATTCAGTTACTCGTTATTCTGGGTTAAGAATATAGGTTACAAATTCGCTTATTTTATTTTTGACCTGAAACTATATTCTCCTGCTGGTAATCTTCGAGGTTCAAGCTCTCCAGGTATATATATGGTTGCGTTTGTAGGAACTTTCACTGCTAGTAATAACTGCTTATCATTTTTACGCCACTCAACAGAAATCATCCCGTTTACGGATTGGTAACTTACTTTGGCCCAACTAAGATATTCAGTAATTATAGGTTTAATGATGACATGCTCATAACCTGGGCTTCCCATTTGAATTCCACCAATATTTTCAAACATCCATTGCCCGACTGAACCATAAGAATAATGAGAAAAAGAATTCATCTCCATACTATTGAAACCATGCTCAGGAGTCCAGCCATTCCAACGCTCCCAAATACTTGTCGCTCCATTTTTAACAGGTAATAACCATGATGGATAAGTATCATTAAAAAGCAGTCTACATGCAAGATCGTTACGGCCAATTTTTGATAATACATTCATTAAGTCTTTTGTACCCACAAAGCCGGTTGAAAGATGAACATTACGCGCCTCAATACGTTCGACTAAATGAGCAACCGCTTGTTGATAACGCTCGCCATCAACTAGATCGTATTTTAATGCTAATACATATGCAGTTTGTGTATGTCCCTTAATTTTTCCGTCTTCCTCAACATAATGCTCATTGAATGACTTTTTAAGGTTTTCGTAGAAGTTTTTATACTTTATTACATCCTGTACTTTCTCAAGAAGTTCAGCTACTTTTGTCATAATTTGAGCATTCCCCGCAGTGTAGGTAATATAGATAAGGTCTTTTGGTGTGTCAGCGTTGATGTTCAACCAGTCACCATACGCATGGAAATTTTCAGGAGGAAGAAAATTTTTCATTGATTTAATACGGTAATCCATAAATTTAGTCATACTTGCATAACTATCAGTCAGGACCTGTTTATCATTATAGACCTCATAGATTGTCCACGGGCAAATAATACCAGCATCTGCCCATCCTGGTCCTCCACACTCGTTTCCGCCTGAGCCACTAATACTGGGAGCAACCGAAGGAAAGCAACCTGAGTCCAACTGTGCATCACGTAAGTCCTGTAACCACTTTGAGAAAAATAGTTTGACATCATTGTTATAGCAAGCGGTACGAACATATGCCTGCGCGTCTCCAGTCCAACCCAATCGTTCATCGCGCTGAGGGCAATCTGTAGGGATATCAATAAAATTTGCTCGTTGAGTTTGAATGATGTTTTGATACAATTGATTAATTTGTTCATTAGATGTTTCAAAGGTTCCTGTAAGCTGTAAATCTGTAGTAACTTCAACTCCTGTAATTGCATCTATTGGAGGCTCTCCAGGGTATCCAGTCACACTCACATATTGAAAACCATGATAGGTAAAACTTGGTTGCCAAATTTCAATTCCATCTCCCTTGCAAATGTATGTATCTTGAGAACGTGCACCTCGTAAATTTTCAGTTAGAATAGTTCCATCTTCTTTAAGCATTTCACCAAAGTTTAACACGATTTTGGTACCCCTTGGAGCCTTTACTTTCAAACGAGCAAAACCAGCAAAATTAGATTCCATATGAAAAACATAGATGCCTTTTTTGGGATTCGTTACTTTAGTTGGCTTCATCTCTCTAAAAGCACGAACAGGTGCTGAGGGATGAGGTAATAACTTTGCGTTGATTGATTCTGTTACATCTACTTTTTGCCATAAACTATCATCAAAGTTCACCTGATTCCATCCAGGCATTTCCAAACGAGCATCATATGCTTCACCTTTTTGAAAATCGGCCTCAAAGGTTGGGCCCTTTGCTGCTTTCCAACTTAGATCACTTTCGACGCGATGTTTAGTTCCATCATAGTACTCGATATCCAAGTACCCATAAAACCTCGGATTCTTACCATAAAGATCACGTTTACCATGATAGCCCACGAAGCCAGCATACCAACCATCTACTAAAACAATACCAATAGCACTTTTCTTTCTGTCTCGAATCAGCTCTGTTACGTCATATGTTCTTGTATAAACTCTTTTATGGTAATCAGTCCAACCTGGGTTAAAATATTCATCATGAACTTGTTTCCCATTTATTTCGACAGTGAAGAGACCTAATGCAGTTCCTGTAAAACTTGCTTTTTTCACTTCTTTTGACGTCTCAAATTCCTTTCGTAAATAAGATGCTGGAGGAAGATCTAGTTTATTATCAAGATATTCTAGCTCCCTTCCCCATGGGGCCACACCATATTTCCCAATTGATTTGACAGGGGCCCATGGGTGACCATCTTCTTTAACGACCCAAGTATTGTCTGTATAGATTATAAGGTCCTCTTTATTCTTACGTTTTATAATTAAATCAAGAATCAGCCCAGATGGGCTCAGACTTCCATTGGTTACATCAATTTGAATAATGTTATTGCCTGGAGCTAAATACTTCATGATATCAATGGGAACTAAATCACTCCATTTATTATGCTCAAAAACTTTTTGACCATTTACATTCAGTACAAATTTATCATCTGCAGCAATCAATAAATTTGCTGAAGTATATTCTTCTTTTAATTCAAAATTTTTCTGAAATGTAACCGTTTTATTTACGACTTTTAGGTGGTCTTCATTTTGCCAAATCCACTGCCCTTGAGGCATGACTTGTGCTTGATTTTTTTCACGGTCCAAACCAATCCAAGACGGCTCAGCGTAACAGGTAAGTAAAAGCCCAGCACTAAAAATACAATTCAACAGACTTCTCACAAAATGACTCTCCTGCAAACTATTAAATATATAAAAAGGTAAACGAAATTAAATTTCTAATACGAACAATAGTTCATTATCACATTTCGTCATCAATATATTTATAAACGCAACAAGGAGTTTAGACTTCTCTAAATTGCTTTGAGAAACAACACTCTGAGCCGAGGATTCTTGGGTATTGACATTGTTACGAAGTCTTTTGTTTCTTTCTTAGATTATTTTATTGTCTGTTATTCTAGCCTTTAAAAAAATGAGTTTTATCTCTATAGATCTGATTGTAGTTACTGAAAAGAACTCAATCCTTTTTATATCAAACGATATAAAAAGAAGGATATTATCTACTTGGTGAAAACTTTTAGTAAGTAAAATATAAGCAATCTATGCTAGTATAAAGAACTTCGACCCGTATCATTCTATGTTAACTTCTTAGTCGAGCTTGTGTGCATTAATCACTTTCGCGGATCAACAAACATACTTTGATAATGAAGGTTTGAATACCGTAGCCCTAAAAATGTGGCGGTGGTAAGGTACGACTTTGGGCGTGACGAGATAAGTATTCAGAGAATTGTTCAATTCTACGAGATTGCTGACGGTTCCACTTTAAAACTTCGCCGTAACGTTTGTTTAAAGGCTTCATTTCTTCAAATGTTTCCCGAAAACTTGCATAATCTTGCTTGTTTAAATGATATTGAAGCTCATTCATCCAATTCTCTTTTAGCATGTCAACAGCCCAACGTGGCATCTTCTGACCTTGCTCCTTTAAGGCTCTTGATAAGAAGACTCTAGTTAAAACTAAATTAGTACAACGCTTATTCTCTGCTTTATCCAAGTAATACTTCTGATGGCCAGGTAAATAATCACCTTGTTGAATCGCTTTTATTTCTTTATCTAAATACTGTGTTTTTAATTGATATTGTTTGGCTAAGGTTAGCATATCTTCAAGTTCTTTAGCTTCATCCACATAATGAGCACCGACAAATATTCCAATGGCAACAATACTTAAGCCTATAATGGACTTAAAACGATGGCGGCGAACCAGCTTGGTTACTCGTACAATAGGGTGATCTTTGTGAACAGAAACTTGACGATGTTGGCGACTATGGCGAACATCTTTTGCTAAAGGTCCAGCATGAGGATAACGATTTTGTGGCATTTTTTCTAATGCCTTAAAGCAAATTGATTTCATTTCACTATTTAGAAATGCAGAGGAGAAGTCTGGGATTGGAGCTTCTTTAATATTGTGAAGCAGGTCCCGCATATTGTCAGCTTCGAAAGGGTGTTTTCCTACTAAGATTTCATAGAGAATTAAGCCAAGGGAAAATACATCGGATGGATATGAAATATCTTTGATCCCAAGTGCTTGTTCAGGAGACATGTATTTGGGCGTTCCCTTCACTTTACGTGCATTTAACATTGCGGTAATATCCAAACTACCACCAGTGACTTCACGAACAGCGGACTTACGGCCCGTTTCTTTGAGGTCACGAGCAATCCCCCAGTCCATAACATAAACAGAGTCAAATTCTCCAACCATAATATTGTCTGGCTTCAAGTCACGGTGAACGACACCTTGAGAGTGAGCATAGGCAACAACTTGGCAAACCTGTTGAAAAATACGTAGCAATTGTTCTTGAGTGGGGGCTTCTTCCCCTTTCTGATCACGGCGATCTAACAGATCACGTAGGGTTCCACCTTCTACTTTTTCCATTGCAAAAAAGAGTTCACCTTTTTCAAGAAAACCAATATCATATATCGGAACAATACCTGGATGATCTAAACGCGCCATTATTTTGGCTTCATTTAAGAAGTGCGCAACGGTAGCTTGTTCAGTTTGGTAACGTTTACGAAGAATCTTTACTGCAACTTTTCGTTGAAGTGCACGGTCTACTCCAAAGAAGACGTGTGCATTTCCGCCACGGCCTAATTCGTCATATAATGCATAACGGCCCGAACCTTCTGGCATAGTTAGATCTAAATCTAATAATGCTAAAACTTCACGAGCACTTGTATATGGATCTTTTGTTTGCTGGCCTTGAGTAGCCATGCTGCCTCCAGAATAAAGTGAAAGAAAACGTTTGTACATTCCAAAAATATCTATTCACTTTAAATTTTGCCTCCTTTAAAGTGAATAAATTCTACAACAATTTGCCTCAAAAAGCTATATTTTGCAAATAATCTACCGAAGAAAAGTATCTAGAATGAAAGATTTTTTATAAATTTGTTGCGAATACCACTTAGGGATTACTTCTGTGAGTATATTAGGCGTAAAAAAGCCGTCTACCATAAATGTGTAAACGGCTTTAACGAAAGACTTAGGTTAGAAATGAAATCTACTTTTTGACTTTGCTACCAAAGGTATCAATAAATTTTCGAACTTTTGGTGCAATGACAGCTTGGCAATAGCCCTGACCAGGATTTTGATCAAAGTAATTTTGATGATAAGCTTCAGCAATAAAGAACTTTGTATCCGGTACTATCTCTGTGACCATTGGTTCATCTTTATTCACCTTGTTGTATACTGATTTGTAATCACCTGCAATTTTCTTTTGTTCATCATTTTGGTAAATGATGATAGACCTATACTGAGTACCTACATCATTCCCCTGACGGTTCAATTGCGTAGGGTCATGGATCGTAAAAAAGATGTTTAATAATTCACGATAACTAACCTTATTGGGATCAAACTCAATGCGTACAACTTCAGCATGCCCTGTTAAGCCCGAACAAACAGACCTATAATCTGGATCTTTCGTTTGACCTGCAGCATAACCAGATTCTGCTTTATAAACCCCTTCAACTCGATCAAAAACAGCCTCTATACACCAAAAACAACCACCTCCAAAGATCGCGACTTCTGAATTAGTCATTTGCTTATCTCCTGCATAAAAGTTAAAACCGGCAAATAAAAAAATTGCTATATGAGCAAAGATCCACTTCATATTAGACTCCTTAAATCAAAGGTATTTAATAGATTTCTTTATGAAATCTATTTATATATTCGTGCAAAGACGAAAATCATGTCAAGAAAATTACGATCTTTTCAAATTTTATTGTTTTTGTCTTTTTAGAATGAAGTCACCTTTGTCCTGATCTGTTTTCAGGACTAAGTATTCTGGTTTTTGGTTTGTCATACCTTGAGCAGTTTTTTTCATGTATGGCCAAACATGAAGAGCAGGAGCGGTATCTTCAACATTCTTAAAAGCATCTAAAAGTGAGCGCGTAAATATTGAGGTAGCCTTTTGTTGACCTTCAGCCTCTACAGGTTTTGAGTAGCCGGAAGTTAATACAGTTATACTAGCATTTTGGTTTAAGACAGTCAACATATCACCTTCCTTGGCCTTTGGATATTCAATTAAATCTTTTGTTTTGAACTCAGAATCACTAATAATTAAGGTATGGCGAATGTGTAGGTTTTTAACTGCTTGTATAAGGGTATCATTTGCTAACCAATTATCTGTAGACTTTAAATCAGCATTAATTGCCAGCCAATAACCTTCATCTGCATCACGATCAATCCAAGAATGACCAGCATAATAAACAAGAAGGTTATCATTTGGTTCTAATTCTTTTCCATATTCTTGAATAGCACTAATTATTTGGGTACTTGAA
This sequence comes from Lentisphaeria bacterium, assembly GCA_022447755.1. Lineage (GTDB taxonomy): Bacteria > Verrucomicrobiota > Lentisphaeria > JABSQK01 > JABSQK01 > JAKVBE01. Next base: position 10,685 of record JAKVBE010000020.1, read on the forward strand.
GGATTTTCTAAAAACTGTATCTGAAAACCAAAGTTATCACGTAAAGTTGCCGCTACTGCGTTAACATCAGAAGTAGCAGTTTTGACTTCAGTCATCTCCATGTAATCCTGATTGGAAATCATTAAAGCATAGTAATTTCCTAACTTCGATTTGTCTAAGTTTAGATGCTTGTAGGAATCTTGCATCACATCAATTATGTTGTACTGATTTTTTTCAACACGAACGTGAAACGCACGATATTGTTCACGAAGAAATTTTCTAAATTGATAAATGTTGTTTATGACTGCTTTTTCTTTGGCTCTTCTTAAACGATTATCTTTAAAAGTAGACATAGTATCATCTACCCCTAATGAGATAATCATTTTACGAAATTCTCTTGAGCCCCCAGAATTATATAAGCTATAACGGACCTGTAGGGTTGCTTTGCCTCCCTGAAAAGGATCAGCAGGCGTATAAGCTTGGATGTCCATTTCTAGACGCATTTTTTTACTACTATTTTGTGCAAAAATACCAGACCCCTCGAGGGTTTGTTCTAGCATGTTTTTAAAAACAATTTGGTCTCCGCTTTTAAAGCGATTTTCACGAGAGGTAACAGTTATTTCTCCCAAGCTTTCGTTTAGCAATTGTTCCGAGTACCCAGGCCCTGGAATTTCATTAATTAAATTTTCTCTCATGGGCTGGTAGGAACTGCTACAACCTGAAATTATAAAAGCCATCATTAGGCATATGCTGTTTATAGTAATTGCTCGAAACATAAATTTTTCTTTCGCGATAATAATATTAAATTTTACTTTGGCCACTAGCCTTTATTCGATGACCAAAGCAAATTCTCACAAATTATTTTGGATGAACTGGCAAGATTCTTATTTCAAAGAAGTTAGCCTCAATCATGAATTTTTCCATTGTCTTTTTAATAAATGGAGCATCAATATTCATATATTGTTCTTTTGCCATATTTATGGATTCAATCGAGGCACCGTTTAGACGAATCCCATTTAATACATTTGCCCAATATTCGGGCTTTTCAAAATTCGTATCTAGAATATTCTTGAACTGTTTACGAACTGTAGACATTTCTTCATCGCTTGGACCTTTTGCAATAAAGTCTTCAAAAACTTTCTTAGTAATTTTTGCTGCCTCTTCGACTTTATCACCTGCAGTAGTGAAGTAGCAGCCAATAAATGATAAGTCATCAGCAACTAACTCAGAAGACTGGAAAGTTGATGTGGAATAAGTAAGACCTCTTTTTTCACGGATTTCATTTCTTAGGTGTATGCTCAATATTTGCGAGGCAAGTTGCAGAGCTCTCCGTTCTTTATAATCTGTATAATTTGCAGTTCGCCATGCCACGATCAATGTTGCTTTGGGTGTTTCCGTTTCAACATCTTTTGTATATAATAAAGGACCTGTAAAACGCTTGTATGAATCTCTGAGTTTCTCATCTACTTTAGTCACCTTAGGTAATGAACCAATATATTGATTCGTTAGCTTCTTCATGTCTAATATACTCATGTCACCAACCAGTGAAATTTCTAACGGGCCACCTGAATGGATTTGTTCAAGCCACTTTTGCGCATCCTGCAATTTCAGTGCTTCAACTTGTTCAACTGTAAGCGCCACAAAACGTGGGTCTTTTTCAGTTAAAACAGGGTCTATAGATTGAAATAGTTGTTGATCTGTCTTGAATGCATTTGCCTCAATGCTAAGGATAGTTTTTTTCTTCCACTCATCAAAAGCATTCTTATCAATTTTTGCATCTAAAACGAGTGCATGAAATAATTCTAGTGAATCTGAAAAGTTTTTAACTGAGCTATCAATTGAAACCTGAGTTTGAGCAAAATTACTGGAGGCAGAAATATTAAATTGCTTACCTGTGCGATATTGTCTCATTTGAATGGGATCAATGTTACTAGTTGCTGATGTATTATAAGCAACTAAAGCGGCTGAAGTCAAACCACGATTATTCTCTGATTCTTGCATCACACCGCCTAATCTAGACATACGCATATATACTTGATTAGGACGCTTATTCATTGTTCGTAGGTGCACTTTAATACCATTAGCATATTCTATTGTTTCGACTCCACTTACTTGATCAATTGCTGATTCAATCGGCTCCTTCGGTACTAATGTTTCCGAAATTAACTGTTTAACCTGAGCTCGGTCTTCTAGTGCTGCAGGCTTTTGTGCTTCTGCCTCATTTAATTTTTCCCGAAGCTTATCTACATCAATTGCAGGCTCTGGTTTTGTTACAACAAGTAACAGTCGATTCTCTTTGGCAAAATAATCTGTAAAAACTTCATGAAGTTCATCTGCGGTAATTCCTGGGATTATTTTTTGAGTCAACTCAAGTTTTTGTTGGGCAGACATTGGTAAAAGATGTTTTGATACCTCACCATTAATTCGATACATGACCGACCGAGCATCAAGACCGGCTTCAGTGTCAACGGCATTTTCTGCTGCTTTAACCGTTGCTATTTTGGCACGGCTTAATTCAGATTCCAGCACGCCATGTAAACGATAACGCTCCATCTCTATGCCTAACTCTGAAGTGATATTTTCAATTTGATCAGTTTTACCTTCTGCTCCAACAGCAATATATTCGCAAACATTTAAAAATGGGTAAATTGTTGCATAGGCAGATTGATAACTTGCATTACCTTCTTCTAGACGCTCCTTCATGCGCTGATTGAATACCCAAGTAGTCAAACGCTTTATCAAATTTGCTCGAAAGCTAGCAACAGTATTTTCTGGTTTAAGTGGGCGAATATTCACGATATCAACATCTGCTTTCGTCACTTCTGATTCTGTAATTAGCTTATTACGAGGTTTGTCATAAGGCTTGATCCCAGGACTAACGACAGGTACGTCTTTACTTTTCCATTCACTAAAATGCTTAATTATTGCTGGTAAAACCGCATCAAATTCTAGATCTCCAACCACAATTAATGTAGAATTATTAGGGGTGTACCAAGTATCATAAAAATCAACAAACTGTGAACGAGTAGCATTTTCAACAATATCAGCTTTTCCAATCGGAAGGCGTTGTGCAACCAGAGAATCAGGTAAGATAACTGGTAGCGTTTTGTCGAACAGTCGCTGCCGTACTCCAGATCGAGCACGTTTTTCTTCTAAAATAACATTTTTTTCACTGTCAATTTCAGTTACTTCTAATAGCATTCTAAAGGCATAATCAGATAAACATAGAACTCCTTTATCAATCGTTTTGGGCTGAACATTTGGTAAGGTTAATATGTAAGTAGTTTGATCAAATCCTGTGAATGCGTTTTGGTGTTGTCCGAAGCGTAAGCCAATAGACTCAAAATATTTAATAAGCTCACCTGGGGGGAAATTTTTTGTACCATTGAACGCGAGATGTTCAAGGAAGTGTGCCAGGCCCTGTTGATCGTCTTTTTCTTGAAGAGATCCTGCATGAACGTGCAACCATATAGAAACTTTACCTGTTGGAACTTGATGCTTCTTAAATATTACCTTTAAACCATTGTCCAATGTTTCTGTCTTTATTGAAGGATCTACAGGTAGCTGCTGGGCTTCAACTAAAAAACTTAAGCTTAAAACTGCTAAAAACGACCAAAACCAATTATGCATTCGCATCAAAGTTACCTTTCCATAAAAATAAAATAAACTTCACCAAGGAGACTGTCTCCCAACCTTTGCCTAAACGCTTACCAGCGATCTAATTGTTTGAAATTAAAAATTTTAAAAGCAATAATCTCAAAATGTTTCCTTACTAACTAGAGTTTAATTAAGGATAATTCAAGTTAAAACTAATTGTGACCAAGTCAATTAAATCGTCTAGGTCAAATACTAAATCAATCATAAAATAATTGGATTTCATGTAGAATACTTACATCTAAAATTATGGTTTTCTTAGTTATAACTTTACTGATAGACTGATCGTAAAAAGTATTTTGAAGTTCAATAATGATAATTGAGTGATTTAAAATGTAATCAAATGAAGAGAACCTAAGATTAGACATATAATTTAGAAGAGAAAGATTCTATATTTTTGATTAGGACCAATCAAACACCAATTATTGCAACATAAGAATCCTAAAATAAGCGTTTAATCATTTATTTAGTATACCCCTACCCTAGTGAGGTCTGCAACCCAAGCTTAATCGTTCAAAAAAACCATGATTTATATAATTGAAAGCAAGTTAATTCAGTATACTTTATTTATGAATCATCGAAATGTTTTAAGGAACGTTAATGCCCTCACCTAGTATATTAGAAATTGTAATTATTGCAGTTATTGCAATCGTGTTTGTCAAGCCTGAAGATTGGCCTGCTTTACTAAGAAAAATAGGCAAATGGTATGGCAAAATTCAACGTCAAATCTGGGATTTCAAGATGGCCTCTCGCCAAATGATGGATGAATACAGTTTAAAAGAGGAACTAAAACATGATCATTTCGAATCTCAATATGGTCAAGATATTCCTGAAGAAGAAAACCATGAAAATTCTTATAAACATGGTCAGAGCGTATCAAGAAGTGGCTATGTCGACACAGAAAATTTAGATGATGAAGACGAATATTCTGATGAAGGTGAAACTTACGAAGAGCATGTAAAAAGAGCAGAAGCAGAAGAAGCAGCCATTCAAGCAGAACTTGAAACAGATGCTCCACATGAAATTATGGCTCAATTAAGTAAAGAAGCCAAGCAAATCCCTGAGGACAGTAATCCAAATGCCGATTCCCAAAAGTAAAGCCGCTTTACCTGACATCACAATTAAAGGCGCACGTCACCATAACTTAAAAAACATTAATGTTTGTATTCCCCGCAACCAACTTGTTGTCGTTACTGGCCCCAGTGGATCAGGAAAATCTTCTCTTGCTTTTGATACCTTGTATGCTGAAGGACAGCGACGTTACGTTGAAAGTTTGTCTGCTTATGCACGCCAATTTTTAGATCAATTACAAAAGCCCGAGGTTGATCATATTGATGGCTTAGCTCCTGCGATTGCGATCGAACAACGGTCAGCGGGGGCAAGTCCTCGCTCTATTGTTGCAACAACCACAGAAATTTATGATTACCTACGTCTATTATTTGCACACATTGGTACGCCGCACTGCCCAAATGGACATGGGCCTATTCACTCACAATCTCCGCAACAAATTGCCGAACAAATTGCAACAATAGAACCTGGTAAAAAATTGATGCTTCTTGCGCCAGTCATCACTGGACAAAAGGGAGAACATAAGGATGTTTTAGAAAATATTCGTAAAGACGGTTTTGTACGTGCACGGGTAGATGGTAAAATTACTTCACTTGATTCAGTCCCCACTTTAAAAAAGAATTTTAAACACTCCATAGATGTTGTTGTAGATCGTTTAGTGTCAGGAAAACTTGATGAAACTCGCCTGCAAGATTCTGTTGAACGGTCACTTCGATATGGTGAAGGTGTCATTTATGTATTGGTTGAAGACAAAGGTACTGAAGAAGGCTGGCATGAGGAAGTTATGAGTGAGCATCTAGCTTGTCACAAATGTGGTTTTTCGTCACCTGAACTGCAACCAAGAAACTTTTCTTTTAATAGCCCCTACGGAGCATGCCCTGAATGTCACGGTTTAGGAAACCAAGACGTAATCATTGAAGAAAAATTATTGGACCCTACGAAAGCACTAGAGAAAAATGCAATTCCCCTTATTCGTACGGGGCCACGTCGTCTCATTAATTATTACTTTAAACTGCTGCACTGTGTAGCAGATCACTATGATGTTGATATGAGCCTACCCTTTGGAAAACTACCGCAAAAAGTTCAAGAAGTGATGTTGTACGGAAGTGGCAATGAACATATTCAATTTCGTTTCAGGTGGGGTGGTAGAATTTACTCACAAGAAAAACCTTATGAAGGCATTATACCTTTATTAATTCGTCGATATCAAGAAACTGAATCGCCCATGTTCCGTGACCGAATGCGGAAAGTTCTAGATAAGAGTAAATGCCAGGCCTGTAATGGTTCTCGTCTAAAACCAGCAAGCCGGAGTGTATATGTGCATGGCATTTCAATCGTTGATTTTATTCAATTAAATGTCTATAAAGCTTTAGAATATGTTGAAGGCCTTAAATTAAATAAAACAGAGGCAACAATTGCTACAGAAATTTTACGTGAAGTTCGTGAGCGTTTATTCTTTTTAGAATCTGTAGGCTTAGGCTATTTAACGCTTGACCGTGAAAGTGGAACATTAAGTGGTGGAGAAGCCCAAAGAATTCGCCTTGCTACCCAACTTGGAAGTGGTTTAACAGGCGTTCTTTATGTTTTAGATGAACCATCTATAGGCCTACACCAACGGGATAATGATCGTCTTTTAGCGACTCTTGCAAGGCTTCGTGATGCAGGAAATACGGTTGTGGTTGTAGAGCATGATTTGGATACCATATTAGCTGCAGACCATGTATTGGATTTAGGACCGGGTGCTGGAGCGCATGGTGGAGAACTGATCTTTGCGGGCCCCCCTTCCAAACTTAATAAATCTAAGGATTCATTAACGGCCCAATATACAAGTGGAAAGAAAGAAATTGCTTTGCCTGAGAAGCGTTTAAAAGGAAATGGTTCAAAGGTACAAATTCAGAAGGCCAATAAAAATAATTTAAAGAACGTAAGCGTTACTATTCCATTGGGTACATTTACCTGTGTAACTGGAGTAAGTGGGTCTGGTAAATCTTCATTGATTAATGGTATTTTAGTCCCTGAAATGATCAAGGCGTTAGACCCTAAAAAGAAGTATAATGGTAAGCACTTAAAGGGAACTGATGCAGTCACTAAAATGATTGTAATAGACCAAAGCCCGATAGGAAGAACTCCACGTTCAAATCCAGCAACATATACTGGGGCGTTTGATATCATTCGACAACTTTTTGCAAAACTGCCTGATGCCCAGATCCGTGGTTACAAACCAGGTCGGTTCTCCTTTAACGTTAAAGGTGGGCGCTGTGAATCCTGTTCTGGAGATGGTATTCGTAAGATCGAGATGCAGTTTTTACCCGATGTTTTTGTTACCTGTGAGCAATGCAATGGAAAGCGTTATAACGAAGAAACGCTCAAGGTGAAATTTAAAGGTAAGTCCATTGCAGATGTATTGGCCATGACAGTCGAAGAGTCTGTATCCTTTTTTAAACATATTCCCAAATTGCACCGTATTTTAAAAACAATTGAAGATGTAGGTTTGGCATATATCACACTTGGTCAATCAGCAACAACTTTAAGCGGTGGAGAAGCACAAAGAATGAAGCTTGCAACGCAACTTGCCAAACCACCTCGTGGGCAAACTCTCTATATCTTGGATGAGCCAACTACAGGCTTACATATAGATGATGTAAATAAATTGATGGAAGTGCTTCAAATCTTAAGAGATAAAGGAAATACAGTTTTAGTTATTGAGCATAATTTAGATGTTATCAAAATTGCAGACCACATAATTGATATGGGTCCAGAAGGTGGTGAAAGTGGTGGTAAAGTTATTGCGCAAGGAACACCTGAAAAGGTAGCGAAATCCAAAACAAGCCACACAGGTTTTTATCTTAAGAAAATGGGTTTATAATTTATTCAACTAGAAATTTTATAACCCTATTGGTTTTGTTTTCCAAATATCTTTTTCTTGATTCAGGATAGCTTTTTCGCCCAATTTAAACAATGCATCCATGTAAATCTTATCAAAAAACTCTTTTGACTTCATTTCGAAAGAGTCTGGAATGTGCGTCCAATAGAAATCATTACCGTCTCTTTGACACAAATTATATATATTTAAAATATCTTGTAAACCTTGAGAAACAATCCATGCAGAAATTGAACGTTCGGCATAATCTATAAAATCTCCTTGCACAATGCGATATTCCGGGTGAGAGAATCCATTGCGTATAACATATACCTTAGGACGCCCTTTTACTTCCATAACATTTCTATATCGAGACCAATCTGCAGATGCAGGATATACAAAAACCTGTGAACCTGTACCACCATCTACATGAAGCTCCTGAAAAATTTGATCATTATATTCAACTTCAAATGAAACTGGAGAAAATACCATCGGTATAGCAGAAGAAGCCATGATAATTTTGCAAATAATCTCAATCTTATCAGGGTGACTTGATGATGCAATTCTTCCAATATCCCAAGTCACTGCTCTTCCTGCATCTAAGTTTACAGTACCTATATGTAACCTTCGTCCAAGCCGGTATTGCTGAGCAATTTCCTCGACCACATGTGGGGTAATATAACTGGCAAGAATTCTTTCTAAAGGCTTAGTATCCATCAGTGAATCCGCGCCAAGTAAAGAAAAAAAGTGTTTTTCTCTTGCAATATCTTTCGTTTCATACTTTGTATAAATCTCCTTAAGCTGAATATCATAAGAAGGGCCTAAATAAGCAAAAACGGAAATGATAGCCCCCGTACTTATTCCCGTAACACGTGTAAATTCTGGGCGGTCACCACGCTTTGTCCAGCCACACAATATACCAGCGCCATAGGCGCCCTTGTTACCGCCACCAGAAATAGCCAAGTAATTATGTTCTTTTGCATAACTTGCGGGATACTTCTGTGAAAGCTCTTTTGGGGAAAGTAAATTTTGTTCTTCAATATCAAACTCATGCCAGCCGCGCATCCAGAAGCGTGCATTTGGTAAACCTGATAACTCAACCTCATCTTCTAATGCAGCTGGTACACCTTGCCTTTGAGTCTTGCAAGAACTAAAAAAGAAGCAAAAGATAAATGAAAGAGTAAATTTTAAGTACATAGTAAAACCTCTTAGTCATTTTTTGAAATAATACTCAGAGATTTTATTTTGGAAAGAGATATAATAGATAAAAGGAATGATTTTTATAAATAATTCTACCAGACTTTCATTTGCCACCATTGATCCGGTTTATTTAACTGTTTGCTAACGGAATCAATCCGTGATGCCATAAACTTGAGAAATAATAAAGAAAGTTCAGAATTGAATGATACAAATTTTTGGAAGTCATTAATTCGGTATAAATGGCAGTCCGTTACGGTACGAATACTAGCAGATACAGGTTCATTTAATAGAGTAGAGATTTCCCCAAATAGTTCGCCATGATTGGCATTTTGGCCGATTTCATTTTTATCTACAATAACTGAAACAATACCCTGTTTCAAGACATAAACCGTACCTCCACTTTGGCCTTGTTCCAAAAAATAACTATCAGCTGGAACTTCGACAAGTGGAACATTCATTTGATCTAATATATCTATTAATCCATCAACCTGCATTGCTCACCTAGAAGCTATAATTTTATGATTCAGTCTATATTCTAGAAGAATAGTTAGTTTTATTTACTTTTCAAGAATTCCTCTAAAGCATTTAATTCTTCAGCATCCTTATAGAATGCGATTTTACCTTTTTCTATTTTGTAGACTCTGGGGGGTAGTTCCCCTATGAAAGTAAAAAACACTTCATCATCTACGAAAACATAAGGGACGTCTAGGCCAGTTTCTGCCCAAAATTGTTCCATTAATGTTTCATCTCCGCTCATCGCCATATAAATAGGTGGTAATTGATCGAGCTGTTCAGTCATAGCAGTCGCAACCTCTTTACAATGGTCACAGCTTACACTAAAAAATGCAACGATGGCGTCATCTGCTAATGTTTCATTTTCCCACTGAACTCCTGGAAATGGACCTGAAGTAACGATATCAACTTTTCCTGAATTAGGTGAAATCACCGGCAGTTGTTTCATTGGTAAAATTACAATAAACACAAGTAATGAGAGGATCCAAGAAACTGCTGGCACCCAATTAAAATTTTTATCATCCTTCATTTCATAGATTTTATAGGCCCAGGCTAGAACTCCCATAATCACAACATTTTTAGCGATCGACATTTCGGTGGTCATTTTAATCCATGAGCCAAAGCAGCCACATTCTTCAGTAACACCTCGAAAAAGCAAAATGAATAAATAAAAGGTAAAACCTAATGTAACAAGAAATGTTGCTGGGATAAAGACTTTTTTCCTAGCATATGGCATTAATAATGCGAGACCTAAACCAACTTCTAGACCAATCAATAAGCGAGCTAATATACGAACCGAATAATTGGTGGTGTCATAGGCCATATTAAAAAAGGAAAAAATATCTTTTTCTAGGAGAGCTACACTCTGTGCTTTACCAATTGCAGCTCCAATAAATACGATAGATACTAAACACAAGCCCCAATAGGCGTACTTCTTCATTATGCTTTCCTAAGCTTTAAATATTTCAAAATATCTAAGGCAATTTTACCAAATGCCTTTTCAGATAAATTACTTTTTTCTACCCACTGAACATCATGTAAACCAGTTCCAACAATGGCAGTTCCACAATGAGTCGCTTCATACAAATGTGCTTTAACTTTAAAGTGACTATATGCATGACGAAATATTTTGAGTTTTTTACCTACCTTCAACTCAAAACCTGTTTGTTCCTTAATTTTAACAAGAACCTCCTCAGGCTTATCCTTAAACTCACTTCCTGGTAATTCCCACATTTTTCCTAATAATTTTTTTTCATGGCGTTGTTGAAGTAAAACATACTTTTCATCTTCAAGCAGAAAAATAGCTACATCCTTTTCTGGCACCTTTGTCTTTGGCTTCTTTACTGGTAATTCTGATTGAACTTTATTTGATTTTGCATAACAAAATTTACTTACAGGACATTTTGTACAGTTTGGGTTCTGGGGGGTACATATTAATGCACCAAGTTCCATAATTCCTTGGTTAAAGTAGGAAGGGTGTTTAGAAACCTTAACAGGCTCTAATAAATGCTCAAACACTTTTTTACGTGTATTGGGTTTACTAATATCATCATAGTCTCCATATAATCTAGCATGAACACGGAATACATTTCCATCGACAACAGGTACTGGTTGAGCAAATGCGATACTAGTTATTGCAGCAGCAGTATAGGGACCAAGGCCAGGTAGTTTTAAAAGTTCTTCATAAGTCTCAGGAAAAACTCCATGATAGTCTGTAACAAGAACCTGTGCACATTCATGTAGCTTTCGTGCACGGCTATAGTAACCCAAACCTTCCCAAAACTTTAATACCTCATCTTGTTTCGCATTAGCTAACTCATAAACATCAGTAAAATGTTTCATGAATCGATTAAAGTATGGGATTACAGTATCTACTCTGGTTTGTTGCAACATGATCTCAGAAATCCAAGTTCGGTAGGCACTCTTTTGCTCACGCCAAGGCATATAGCGTTGCTCTTTTTCAAACCAACTTAGAAGAGCTCTTACTGCAGCCCCAGAAAAACCATGCGTAGTCATTAGTCTTGACCTGCTAATTTACGATCTAAACGTGTACGAGATATACCAAGCGCTTCTGCCGTCTTAGATTTATTGAAGTTGTGTAAGGCATAAACATGATTCACATGTAAGTTGATTGCTTTATCTAAACTTAAGTCATCTTCCAAATTTAACGTACTTGGTTTCTCTTCGGGTTGTGTGATATTCTTAATTTCTTGATCATAACTAAAGACTTCTTCGTTCATGATAATATTGTCCAGTAAAATAGTTGTACCGTCGCAAAAGCATACTGCTCGTTCTATCACGCGGTTTAACTCACGTAAGTTGCCAGGCCAATGGTAATCCATTAACTTTTCAAAAGCATCTGGACTAATTCCTTCAATCTCTTTATTAAATCGAGCAGATAGTCCTTGAATTTGGCCAGCAATCATTGTGGGTAAATCTTCACGGCGCTCTCTTAAAGCAGGAATTCTTAAAGTGACACCATTAAGACGGTGGAATAAGTCTTCGCGAAAGTCACCCGTTTTAGTTAAGGATAATAAAGGTTTGTTAGTCGCAGAAATAATACGCACGTCAACCGTTCGAGTTTTCTCACTACCTAAACGTTCAAATTCCCCATATTCTACAGCGCGTAAAACTTTTGCTTGGGCAACAGAACTCATATCAGCAATTTCATCAAAGAAGATCGTTCCATGATCAGCCATTTCGAATCGACCTCGCGTAAGTTGGCTTGCACCAGTAAATGCACCTTTTTCGTAGCCAAACAATTGACTCTCTAAAAGCGTATCGGTCATCGCTGATGCATTGAAAGAAATAAATGTATTATTTTCTCTTAATGAAGAAAGATGAATTGCTTTAGCCAATAAAGTCTTACCTGTCCCCGATTCACCTAATAAAAGGATTGGTAGATTTGACTTTGCAGCTTTTTCAGCAAGTTCCAGTGTTTTAACCATCATTGTATTCATTGATGTTAATTGATCTAAGCGAAAAGTAATATTATCAATCGCTGCCATTTATTCCTCCACCAGGTGGTAATATAAGCCTTTTAAGGCAAGTAGTTCTTGTTCACTACCAGATTCACGTAATGCTGCTCCATCAAAGACAAATATCTGATCAACTAGCTTTGCGAGCTCAACTTGCCGAGTAAAACAGATTAAAGTAAGTTTAGGAAAATCTCTATATAAATTATAAAAAAATGAGTTACGTTTCTCTACGTCCATCGCATCAATCGCAGCATTTAAAATGCATACCTTAGGTTCTTTGTATAAGGCCCTGCATATACCAATTCCTTGACGCAAGCTGGCCGACACAAGTAAGGAGTTCTGTTCAATAGAAGTCGACAATCCGATCGGCATCGAGAGAATATCTTCTTGAATACCTACAATTTGTATCAATCTTTTAATTTTATTTCTGTCACATTCAGGATCAAACATTGAAATATTGTCTTCAATTGATCCATGGTAAAGATAGGTATGTTCGGGAGTGTAGCTAAGGTTTGAAGCAATTTCTTCTTCATCATACTTTTCAATTGGAATATCATCCAAAAGAATGGTTCCTTTATCAGGCTTCAAAGAACCGCCGAGAACTTCACAAAAGACCTGAGGTGCCACACCATTATAAGCTAAAAGAACATTCTTAGAGCCAGCAGAAAAACTTGCAGTATGGTTATCCACTTCCCCGGCTAAGTATCGATTTCGTACATCAAGGTATATATTGTGTGCTTCAAGGTGACCGGTAATATTCTTACGAACGGCAAAAGATTCTGTATATTGTTTTTGCCTTGTATTCATCAAATCTGTGATCCTTAAGATAGCTAGCTTTACCTTAAGGTAGTCACGCCACATATGAATCAAACCCATTACAGGTGGAAAGCTAAATAGAATCAATATTTGAAAGGCAATAAACTTACCAAGAGAAAGTTCATCTTCAATGACACGCGTTCCACCAGCCCATAAGAAAAATACTATCGTCATATACCATAGGATTTGAACAACACCTTTAAAAGACTCAATATCCCATTCTCTGTCAGTACGCTTACGACCTACTTCCGCAAAACGAGATAAACTTAAATCAGCAAACCGTTTTACATGTCCAGAAGCTTTCATCTCGGTACCACCCCCTGCTAAATCCTGTCGGATTTCGCTAACAGAGAAATCAGCTGCTTGAAGTTCCTCATAAGCAGGGCGCAGAACTTTACTTGAAAAGAAGACTAGGATTAGATAAACGGGAAGAACAAGAATCAAAAAAGTTCCTGCAAGAGATAGATGACAATATAACATGCCACCATAAATTACGAGTAATGATAAAAAGGAAATCAGCCCATAGGAGAATGTATAGAACATGAAGTTTCGAACTTCCACACTGGCATTTAACCGATTTTTGATATCGTCTACGCTTAAATTGTTTAAAAATCCTAATGGTGCATTAAGAAAGCGATCCAACATCTCACTAAAAATTTTTTGTTCCAAGGCTAAAGCAGCTCGTCCCTGAATCATTTTTTCTAGCGGCATAAGAAGTATTGCTGAGATTGTAGCACATGCTAAGACCAATGAGATTTGATTCAATTCTTCTATTTTTTTATTTGGAATGATATCATCAATAATCCATTGAATCGCAAAGGGAATTAGTAGTTGTGTTGCTAATATAAGCATTGCGATAGCCAGCATACAGAGAATAGGGATTTTTACTCCTCGGAATGCTTCACGTAACCATTCTCGAGAGCGAACAGGTTGAACTTTACTAACAGGTATTGCAGTTGGTTTCTCAAACTGAATTGCATAACCAGACCAATTTTTCAAAAATTGATCTTTGGATAATTTTAATACACCAACAGCTGGATCTGCTAACTTTAAGGAATCTTCTTTCTTTTCAATACAAACGCCCCAATGCCCCTCTTCAAAATGAACAACACTCATATTCGTTAAATCATCATAATTTAAATCGGATGATGGCGTTACGGGGATATCAAGCTCAAGTGCAGCTCGAATTAAATTTTCTCCATCAGTACCTAAAGTTCCAGTTTTAGATAACTCACGTATATAACTATCTAAAGATTGAATGCCAAAAGAATGTGCAACCATAATCATACAAGCAGCGCCACAATCCATGCGGTCTAATTGTGGAACAAAATGAAAATCTTTACTTTCCGTCGGTGGAAAATCACGAAAGCTCAAAAACTCTTTGGCATCTTTCTGACTATCTGTCATAGGGACTCCCTCATCACGGTAGTTCGATAGTGAAAATTGCTCATTCCAACTTAACTCTGGAAAGTAGTTCTCAATTAAGACACGAGGAATCCATATAAAATGACCAGTCCCCAATGGTTCAATAGTATATTCCTTTTTACAAGACTCTACGTCTACAAAATCACCAGTTCTCAAAGAAAACTCAGCAAAATCTTCGCCGCTAATATCTAAAATTCCGGATTCAAGAACAACAAGACCAGGACCTAAGTTTTCTAAAAATTGCTGTTTATTATGAAATTCTTGAACTTCTAGTGCAGCTACATCACGAAAGAAATTTAAAGGTTGTTCTGTTTCATCTATAAGCAAACGAATTAAACGCAGAAGCGCCCCACGTTTTTGTTGAATATCCAGTAGCTCTTTTAGTTGCGGAGTTTCTCTAATCAATGACTCAAAGTCAGATTTCGAAATTTCTAGAACAGATACTTTTGATGATGCTCGTACAGTTGCACTTCTTTTACCACCTAAACTAATGATACCAATTTCACCAAAGCAACTTCCTGGCCCCATTTTACAACAATGTACGTCTGTTCCATCCATTGCTGACTTAACAATACGTACTTCGCCCTCTAAAATGATAAAAAAAGCACTGGCAGTATCACCTTCGCGGACGATAACTTCTCCAAAAGAAAAGATCTTTTGTACACCTTTTTCGATTAATAAATTTCGTTCTACTTTAGGAATAAGTTTTAGTAACGAGCGCTGTTCAATTCTAGAAATGTCTATCATAAGCCATCTGCCCCCCATAAAGGTTGAAAAACGGGTGACAACGAATGAATCAAACTGTCTTCTAAAACGACTTTCGCAATGAACTGATGATCAATGATTGAGTTTTCATCTGCAGGTAATTTTTCTAATACCTGACCTGTTATCCAAAGACCATGATACACTTCAACAGGGGGTAACCAACTGTTATTTTGCCCAGATAAAATGATTCCTCTAAGATGAGGATCAAAGTTTTTAAGGAAACCTTTAACGTTACGAAAAAAAGACTGGGACTCTTTAGCCAAATTCTGCAAAGATTGACCATCTAAACTCGCACTTAAGAAAATTTCACGTGCTAAATCTGAAGAACTCACTTTTGTTAACTCAAGCTCAAGCCAAATCCAATCTTGTCGAAATACCCGCTCAAAACGTCGTGTCATAGCAGAGGAAATTTCATTTTTAGCCCGAGAAGAAAAACTTGCTTCAATAGTCGACCAATCTAGTTTATTTGGCAATGTTTGTTGTTTGGAAAAACTGTGAATACGCACCGCAAATAAACTCAAAAGATCCTTCATCTGTCCACTGAACTGCAATATAAGCCAAAGAAAATACTCAGGTTCAGACATTTGAAGAAGCCAGTCTTCAAATTCAAACAACTCTGCATTGCCTCCCTGCCAAGCAAGGAAACAAGTCCAATCATTTAAATCAAGTTCTGCACGACCTAACCAGGTTTCGGTAGCATCCACAGTCATGAGACCAACACGCTCACGGAAATAACTTGCTTCTGCATTAACAATGAGTGAATCCAATTCGACAGAGCTATTACTAGTTCGAAAATAGGAACATAATCGCTGGTTAAAAACACCAGACTGGAAGCCCCAAGTCACAAAGTCACAAAACCCATACCTGCGGTCTGCAACTTTGAGCATTGGACGATCTTGAAAAGTTGATATTAATTGAAGTACCTTGCTCATACTATGAAATATGCACCCACAAATAATTTTTCCAACAAGAAAACACTATTTTGAAACAATTCATGCATCATAATAAAACATTCATCTATTCAATGGAGATTTTTCTGCGGCACGTCTATATTTAGAATTTTTACGCCAAAACTTGATAAAATCTCGGTTGAGTTGATCCATATTAATACCTTCGAATGCATATTTTGTAGCTTCAATTTCTAATGAGGAGGATTTAGGGTTTTCTTTTATATAATCAATTAGCCTGGTGCAGACCTTTTCGTATCCTTTATTTTGAAAATAGCGTGTACCTTTACGAAGGAAGTAGACCAATGCCCAGGACATAACATAGTTAAATTGGCGATCAGTTTCGTAAAACTGTTTATGACTAAGACTCAATAATTGAGCAAAATTAGGACGTTTACCTTGCTCATATAAATAAAATTCAAGTAATTTGGCGCGTTGCTCATGTTCATTTACCTTTACCTTTTTATAGCGTATGGAAAGTGAAATATCTTCAAAAAGCTGTGCGTGCCCTTCATTAAACCATATAGGAAGAGTTTTCCTATCAAGGGCATAGAATATGTATTGGTGAAAAATTTCATGAAAAGCGGTTTCAATAAGTTGATCTTGACGGTCAGACCTTCTTTGTTCTTCTGGCTGAGAAATGATTAACTCTTCCCTATTGGCCATCCACAGACCAATTGTCCAATCCCAACCTTCAGGCACATAGCTTTTGTAATCCTCCCAACGGTTAAACACAGTGATCACACAAACGTCGTCAAACTTTTTTATCGGCGGTATAAATTGCTTGTATTTTTCAAATAAGACTTCAATCGCAGGTACTAACTTTTTGGTTATCCAAAGTGCATCACTTTTACGTAGGTCTGACTTGATGATAAAATTATCTGTCTCAACAAACCACCAGTTAGACATATTTGAAATGCCTTGGATCACTTGCTCACGTTTCGCATTAAATGCATCTGAGCGATCTGAACGGCGCTTAATGACCTTCAACTCTTTAGAGCGATCACGTATACGTCTCTCCACAATATTATTTATGAAGGATGTACAAAGCTTTCCTTGAGTAGATAAAGAAATACTTTGATCCTTAAACTGAAACTCCACGGCAATATTTCGCTTAGACTTTAAAGTTAAACAAAATATACGTTTACCTTGCAAGTGGTTTATCTGTTGATAATAGCGAACCGCAGTCTTTTTAAACTTAAGCTTCAGAGGATTTTCCATTGCTTGCAAATTAATAAATAAGTTTTGTACCAACCACGCTTTTTCCCATTCTTGGGTCCAAGTTCTATCAAAATCAGGTTTTCTTTCATCGTACTCAGAAAGGCTTACAATATCTTGATCTGCTACTTTCCAGCCATCCAAAGGAAAAATATACTTCATTTCAAAAAGTCGAATTTTTAGCGATGGGCTATCAAGAATCAAAGCAACCTGGTCTGCTATAGATTTCTCCGTAACTCGGATTGCAGGAGTCACTTTACCTGTTCGTTCACTTGTTAAGTTATATTTATTTATTGGGGAAGGTAAAATTCGTTTAAAATCTTTAAAAGTACGAACCTGCAAGTCACTCTTTTGTAAGTATTGAACTCCACCAAGCGAATATGATTGCGCGAAAGTCTCTCCAATCACCCCAAACCAAATAAAAAACTGACAAAAAATGAGGTAATATTTCTTCATATCATGATCCAAACTTGTAATTTAAACTGGGATTGTCCTATAATATGGTTTGACTAGGGGCTTTTTACCAATAAAATGTTTATATAAATTAATACCTAAATACATAATAGTAATTGATAATTGGGCAGGTTTTCAATTGATGACTGGGAAAAGTACAATAAATGGAAGTAACGTTTAAGTGTAATCATTGTTTAAAAACAATAGAAGCGGATAGTGAAATATCAGGAGATCGTGCAGCTTGTCCAGCTTGTGGAGAAATTGTTTTAGTGCCTTATCCTGGGATTGTCCAAGGAACTGAGATCAATGGTTTTAAAGTAATTGATAAGATTGGCAGTGGTGGCATGGGTGAAGTATTCAAGGCCAACCAAGTTGCAATGGACCGTATTGTTGCCTTAAAAGTTTTACCACCTGCTTTAACGAATGATCAAAAAACAGTAGATCGTTTTCTACACGAAGTCCGTATGGCGGCCAAGTTAGAGCACCCAAATATTGTAACCGCATTTGATGCCGGCCAAGTCAAAGATATCTTCTATTTAGCAATGTCCTTTGTTGAAGGCCAAGATTTAGAACAAATCTTTAAAAATAATGGTGCTTTCTCTGTACCTGAGGGACTGCGAATTGCAAGGGACGTAGCTAGTGCTTTAGATTACGCATGGAGTAAATACCAAATTTTACACCGTGATATTAAGCCTGCCAATATCATGCTAGATGAATACAACAATGTAAAACTCATGGATATGGGAATTGCAAAAAGTATAAAAGAAGACAGTAGTTTAACAATGCAGGGCAGCCTTGTAGGCACTCCTTATTATATGAGCCCAGAGCAATCAACCGCAAGTAGTGAAATTGATGTACGTTCAGACTTATATGCTCTTGGAGGAACACTTTACTATCTATTAACTGCCAAAAAGCCTTTCGAAGGCCCAAATGCAATGGCTATTGTTGCAAAACGCATTTCTGAGATGCCACCAGAACCATGCTCAATACGATCCGATTTGCCATTGGAAGTCAGTAATTTGATCATGAAAGCCATGGCTAAGGAACCATCAGAAAGGCATAAAAATTGTCAGGAGTTCATCGATGAGGTAGATGCAATATTACGTGGTGAATCCACTATCATTGCCCCTTTATCTAGCTCAACAGAATTTAATCCAGGGGCCTCTCGTATAACAAAGCGACCAAGTAATGATGAGCTAATTCCAGAATTAATGGAAGCAGATGATGAGATCTCGTTAAAGGATACTCAGAGTGGTCATACACAAAATACTTTAAAACCATTAACGCCCCCCACGATCAATAAGCCTGAACTAAAAGAAGAAAGTGTTGAAGACAAAGACAATAGCCCCACTCCGCCTAAGTTAACAAAACCAGAGGTTGGAGTTGCCTACCAACACAAAGATTATGAAAAACTTGAGGGAGGTTCTAAAGCTTCATCTGTAAAAGGAATGAAAGAGGGCATGTTTGGTGCTGCAATGGTCGGAGTATTAACTGGAGTTCTAATATTAGCAATCATAATTTGGCTAGTTGTTGGTATGATGAATAAATCCAAGCAAGCAGAGATAGATTTAATTCAAAAACAAATCGAGCAAGATCAGGTAGCCAAAGATGTAACGGATAATTTGCTAGACCTAAGCAATACTGATATTTCAGAGGATAGTGAATTAAATCAACAATTGAAAATACTTACACAAACGTATAAACAAGGAACCATTGACGAAGCTGCCTATAAAAAAGCTCTAGAGAAAATAAAGGTAAAGGCAAAGACTCCAGAATTCAAAAATGAAGTAGATGAAATTATTGCGGATTTAAACAAGAACAAAGGTGTTGAAATAAGCCAAAGGTTAGTAAGTACGAAGCAATATGCACCAGCAGCCTACTTCCTTGATGATTACCTTTCTGCAACTCCCGAAGACCAAGGGAAATACGCAAGTAGACTTAGTAAGTTAGACTCAAAATCAAAGTCGAGCCAAACTCAATGGAGAAACCGTAATAGTTTTTTCCGAGCACTTATGAAAGGGGATCGCGCAAGGGTGAAAGAGTTTATGGATACAAACCGATCTAAACCTGAAATTCTAGGTTTTTCTCGAGATATTATGCAACAAATTCGCCCCAAAAATCCTAGCGATGGATCCAAGAATAACCCTCCGATACTGCGCATATTAAAAGAAATTGAATCAGGGAAAATCAAGCCTGGATCAAGCCAGTTAAGTCAATATCCAGAAAGCGTCCAAGTGTCTTTGAATGGGCTGGCACTGGAAATATTACTTTCAACGAAATGGAAAGTTGAAAGTGGACCAGTGAAATTTAATGATGCAGAAATTGAGTTTAATAATGGAGGTATGTACATAAAATTCAAAGGTTCCTCTAAACGAAAAAAAGCAAGCTTCTTCGTAATTGGAACTTGTTTGTATACCTCCTTTTCATCTTCATTTAGTAAATATAGTGAAATTACTCTAGAGAATCCTTCTTTAAAACTGCAGGTTAGTGGAGAACAAAGTCTAACTCTGCGTAAACTCTAGCTTAACCTTCTATTGAACTTCTTTCTTTTTCAGTCATAGTAATATTTCGTATAGAAAATAATTATTTAAGGGGATTCATATATGACCGTATTAGTTACAGGTGGTGCAGGCTACATTGGTAGTCACACATGTATTGAACTATTAAATGCTGGTTATGAGGTTGTTGTTGTAGACAATCTATGCAATGCAAGCAAAGAGTCTTTAAAACGTGTAGAGGAACTCAGCGGTAAATCCGTTACGTTCTATGAAGTAAATTTACTTGACTATGACGCATTAAAAGAAGTATTCCAAAAGCATGACTTTGACTCAGTGATTCACTTTGCTGCTTTGAAAGCTGTAGGAGAATCTGTTTCTATTCCTCTAAGCTACTATGAAAACAACATCACAGGTACACTTGTTCTTTGTAAATTGATGCGTGAATTTAGTGTTAACAAAATTGTATTCAGCTCTTCTGCAACTGTTTACGGCGCTCCGAAAACAGTACCAGTAACCGAAGATTTCCCACTTTCTGCAACCAACCCATATGGTCGTACAAAGTTAATGATGGAAGAAATTCTACAGGACTTAGCGATTGCGGCACCAGAACTAAGTGTCGTTCTACTTCGTTATTTCAACCCGGTTGGAGCACATGAGTCTGGTCGTATTGGTGAGGATCCAAATGGTATTCCAAACAATCTAATGCCATTTATAACACAAGTCGCTGTTGGTAAACGTGAGAAACTATCAGTATTTGGCGACGATTATGATACACCGGACGGAACAGGTGTTCGTGACTATATTCACGTTGTAGACCTAGCTGATGGTCATGTAAAAGCAATTCAGAAGCTTGAAAAAGAAAGTGGTGTATTAATTTATAACCTAGGTACGGGGCAAGGTTATAGTGTTTTAGATATGGTAAAAGCCTTTGAAGAAGCATCTGGCCAATCTGTTCCATATCAGCTTTCACCTCGCCGGGCAGGCGATGTAGCGGCATGTTATGCAAATCCAGAAAAAGCCAATATAGACTTGGGCTGGACAGCTCAACGCGGCATCAAAGAGATGTGTGAAGATTCTTGGCGCTGGCAATCAAACAACCCAGATGGTTATGCTAGCTAAATGCTAAAGGGTTGTGGCATTGATATTGTAGAAATCGCTCGAATTGAGGATGTATTATCAAGACATCAAGAGCGATTTTTACATAAGCTTCTAACGCCAAATGAGATTGAGCTTTATTATGAACGTAAGAAATCAGGTTTAGCGTTTGTTGCTGGTCGCTGGGCAGTAAAAGAAGCCTTTGCTAAAGCCTTGGGAACTGGTATCGGGAGTCGATGCCAGTTTACCGAAATCGAAGTTTTGAATAATGACTCAGGGAAGCCAATTTTGTGTACCTTGGGAACAACGAAAGAGACGACACAAGCTTTTGGAATTCAAGAGATTCATATCTCAATTAGCCATGAGCAAAACTATGCTGTAGCACAAGTTATACTTACCTAAAACGACCTAAAAATGGTCAATCAAAACCTATAGCTTTTTGATTTTTCACACCACGACGATACCGTTTACCATTATCACTCCAGAACTGAATAAAATCTCGCTCTAGACGTTCAATATTAACACCTTTCAATGAGTAGTCATTTACTGCCTTTGTGTAACCATCATGGTACTTATTTTTACGCATATATTCAGCAGCGCGTAAATAAATTTGATCATAATTCTTGGACTTATAGTACTTCTTAGCCTTTAAAATGTAATAAACCAAAGCGCCAGAAATTAAATAATTATCAAACATATTTTCGCCATAAAATTGTTTTTGAGATAAATAAAAAAGCTTTCTCAAATTAATATTTTGTTGAGATTTTTTTACAAAAGCCGTCATTCTATCTTCATAAAAATCATTTTGGTCAGTAATTTTTAGGGACTTTTTAGTCAAAGAGATTTCACTGTGTTCAATAACCTCAGCAGTCCCTTCATTGAACCAACTAGGGCTGTAGCTATTTTTACCGGTAGCATAATACAAATATTGATGGAATGATTCATGTAGAATAGTTTGAGATACCTCTTGCTTTGCATCAGATTTTTTGGTTCCATTATGGGTAGATGTTGTTGCGACAAGCTCTTCTCGGTAAGGAATCCATAGCCCCTTACTAAAGTCATATTTCCTGCCAACATACTCAATGTAACCTTTTCGATCAGCAAATACAGTCAGAACTGAAACTGGATCAAACCCCTTTGTAGGAGGAATTAGTTTTTGGATTTCTTTATGCAAAATAACAACATGCGGCAAAACCTTTTTCTTTAACCATTGACCTTCTACCTTAGAAAGGTTAGATTTTACAATGATATTGTCCGACTCAAAATACCACCAATCCTCTTGCCCTTGAATTGATAAAATAATTTCACGTAGTTTTGCGTTATAAGCAGGTGAACGATCTGTACGATCTGTAAATTTTGATTTAATGGTTTGCGATTTTGCCTGTCGGTTATCGGGACGCATGTAATAGATTAAGCCTTTACAACCTCGAAGTTGTTCTTTAAAATCAAAAGAACTATTCCTACATTCAAAGGATAATGCATAATTTTTCTTGTTGGCTAATGTGATCCCAAAAATATGGTGATTCTTATCATCTTTAGGTCGATAATATCTAATGTTTGCATTTGAAACGTTGAAAGGTGCTTTGTGCCTAATCAGTTGACTACTAATATGTTGCTTGAGCCACTTTTGTTCCCACTCTAAAGACCAATCCCCATTATACGAAGAAAAACGGTTTTCAGCGGCCTCTTTTTTAACATATTTTATTCTTGTCAATTCGTAAATCAGTTGCTCTTTTCGTTCTGCATCTAATACACCACCAACCGTCGAATGAGCCTCTTCAATTTTTTGTTCGTCAAAGGAACCTTCATCATCCATAACCTGATTCATTTTATAAATACTCACTTTTACTTTATGAGAATCATACTGAATTAAATTTTGATGCAGTTCTGCTAAATCTTGTTGCCTATAGACCGGCCATTGTTCCCCTTTGTTATTTTTATATATTGCAGAAACATTAATAGGAGATTTAACTTTGGGTTTCAATCCCTTAATTTCACGAATTCGAATTCCGCCATGCTCTAATAACTTATAATCATCAAAGCTAAACTTAGCAGCTTCTAAATAAAAACACCCAACATAACCCCAAACAAACAAAAAAATAACAAAACGTTTCATGGTATGCTTTCTATTTAATTATTAGTGAATTTGTTTTAGAATTTCCTTAACTATTTGCTGAAGTTCTGGTTCAAGCTCTTGCTGAATTTGTAAAAACTTCAATTGCGTTTTTGCACGTACTAGATTTTCATCTTCATCATGAATTCGAAAATATACATCCCCTTCTAAATAATCTGTAAGAAAACGCATGCCACACTCAAATGTTAGTAATTGTCCAACCCTCGGTAAAAAAGCAATTTCTGCCTCAGACATAATACTTACGGTTTGCTCTAAGAAACCTTGCATAACTGCCCTAAAATAAGATAAATTCATAGAAATTTTACTCAAGTCTCGCTCATTTTCTTCAAACATCCCAGTACTAGTTCGAACTAAATCAGACAAATCATAAAGTAATGAACCCGGCATAATAGTATCTAAGTCTACTACACATATTCCACGACCCGTTTTTTTATCAAGTAAAACATTACTAATCTTCGTATCGTTATGTGTCACACGCTCTTTTATCAAGCCATTCGATAACCCTTCAACCACATAATTTGCTAAAGCTCTCTCAGACAGATAAGCCTTGACAACACTCTCACATGAGCTTAAACGCCCCTTAGAATCTGCTTCAATCACTTCTTCAAAACGATTATACCTTTTGACTGTATGATGAAAATCTGGTATCGACTCTTCTAAACGGTCGCCTGGTAAGTCATCTAGTAAGGTAGTAAATTTTCCAAATGTTCTTGCAGCTTGATACGCTTGCTCTTCATTCTCAACCACATCAACTGAAAACGATTGCCCAATAAATGGATAAGCACGCCAATAATCTGCCCCGTCCAAGAAATAATTTAAATTCCCCTCACGGGCAGGTACTACTGCAAGACTGTATCGCACAGGGTCTTTACCTAATGCAATTGCCTTATTCTGAAGATGAACACATGTTCGCTTAATGTTATCCATCAACCCAGCAGGATTTTTAAAAACATGATGGTTAATACGCTGAAATATAAATTGAGAAGCACGTCCTTTATAAATATAACGTACTAAAAAAGTGTCATTAATATGACCTGAACCATAGGGAATCGCATCTAAAAAATCTCCCTTAATTAAAAAGCCAGAACGTACCCCCTCCGGCAAATTTACATGGTGAATGCTATTCATAAAAACATCTTTCTGTTTAAATCTGAAGCATAATATAGAACCAACTCACCTATTTGTCGCATCACGATATTTTTTAAAATTCAAGAACTTAACAAAATACACTTGACAGAGTTATATAACTATCATAGGTTATATTATAATTATTAAAAATCTATTATAAATAGGAGTAAATTAAAATGTCAATTTTAGCTGAGTTGGATCCTGGTTTTGAGCCTAATATTGTATTTTTGAAAAACTATGAGGTTTCTCTAAAGGATGTTGATATTGTCTATATAAATTTATGCAGAGGTAATAGTCTAAATTATTTTAGGGAAGTCAAAGTTGATTTTGGTTTAGTAGATACGGAGCGTTATTTGTGTCAGCTTTTTAAAAGTTTATTGTGGTCGGTTGGAGGAGAATGCTTAGAAGTATCTGACAAGCGAGTTTTAGATATTCTAACGCATTCTTTCCTCCGTAATTCT
Source organism: Lentisphaeria bacterium (assembly GCA_022447755.1). Classification (GTDB taxonomy): domain Bacteria; phylum Verrucomicrobiota; class Lentisphaeria; order JABSQK01; family JABSQK01; genus JAKVBE01. The sequence continues at coordinate 35,877 of JAKVBE010000020.1, forward strand.
CTTTACGCTTTTGATGTTAAGTTTTTTGCTGATCTTTTTGGTAAAGAGCTAAAAGTGATTCATGTTCCGGGTCTAACATCAGACAGTGATGTTGAGGTTAGCCAACTTGGCCGCAACTTATCAGGAAACCGTATTGGTTTTGATTTAGGAGGTAGTGATCGAAAGTGTGCTGCTGTAGTCGATGGTGAAGTCATCTATTCAGAAGAAATTGAGTGGTCTCCCTATTTCGCTGATGATCCATCCTATCATATCACAGGTATATGTGATTCTATAGAAAGAGCTGCATCACATTTACCTTACGTAGATGCTATAGGAGGAAGTTCGGCAGGTGTGATTATTGACAACCAAGTCTTGGCTAGTTCATTATTCCGTGGGCTTTCAAAAGAAAACTTTGAGACTATAGGTAAACCACTTTTTTTAGAACTAGCTAAAAAGTATCAAGTCCCCTTAGATATCATCAATGATGGAGATGTAACTGCACTTGCTGGTTCCATGGAGTTAAATAAAAATGGTGTCTTAGGCGTTGCTATGGGAACCAGTCTCGCAGCAGGTTATGTCAATAAAGATGGTTATATTTCTGGGTGGTTAAATGAACTCGCATTTGCTCCCGTAGATAACCGGTTGGATGCTCCAATAGATGAATGGTCTGGCGCACCTGGTTGCGGTGTACAATATATGTCTCAACAAGCAGTCGCTCGTCTAGCTCCATTAGCAGGTTATCAATTTCCAGATGATATGCCTTTCCCTGAAATTTTAAAAGAAATACAAGAAAAAGCTGAGATTAATGAAGAGAATGCCCTTAAAATATACCGAACCATTGGTACTTATTTAGGATATTCTATTGCCGAATGGTCCAATTATTATGAGCTAAGTCATGTACTTGTGCTAGGAAGAGTAAGCTCAGGAAAAGGTGGAGATTTACTTCTAGCCCAAGCACAACATGTATTGAAACAAGAATTTCCCGAACTTGCAGAGAAGGTTGAGGTCTCTATGCCCGATGAAAAAAATAAACGCCATGGGCAAGCAATTGCAGCCGCAAGTTTACCAGCAATTTAAAAAGGAAAAAAAAATGAAATTATCTCAAGAAAATGCACAGGTTTTTGTTCCAGACGAGTCAGTATCTCCTTTTGAGAGAGTCACACACTTGGGCATTGGAGCCCATCAAGATGACCTAGAAATCTTAGCTTATGAAGCCATCGAAAAATGCTATTCAAACAAGTCCAAATGGTTTGGTGGAGTAACAGCAACCAATGGTGCTGGTAGTTCCAGAACAGGAGCCTATGCGAACTACAGTGATGCTGAAATGGCAGCAGAAAGAATACGTGAACAAAACAAAGCAGCCTATGTTGGTGATTATGCTTTTCAAGCACAATTAGATTTTCCTAGCAATATATTAAAAGATCCAAGTGATCAATCATGCATTAATGATTTAGTTCAAATTATTGAAGCGTCAAAGCCTGAGTATGTATATATGCACAATTTGGCAGATAAACATGATACTCATATTGCACTTGCTACAAAGTGCATAGCCGCATTGCGCAAAAGTACACACAAACCTAACAAAATTTATGGTGTAGAAGTTTGGCGTGATTTAGACTGGATGAATGATGAAGATAAGGAAATTCTTGCAGCTGATAAGCGCCCAAATCTAGCTCAAACTTTAATAGGCCTATTTGACTCTCAAATTACTGGTGGAAAGCGCTATGACTTAGCGATTCAAGGTCGGCGGATTGCTAATGCAACTTTTTATGCGTCCCATGAATCTGATGACACAGAAGGTATGAGCTATGCTATGGACCTTACTCCTCTAATAAATGATGAATCTATTAACATTGTTGATTATACCGTGAGCTACATTGAATCATTTAAAAATGATGTTACCAATCGTATAAATAAATTTTTGGAATAGGAGTAAATAAAATGGAAGTTATTATTACGAAAGATGCAGATGAAGCAGCACAGCGTGCAAGCTACTTTTTTGCAAATCTATTAAAAACTAAAGCAAATGCAGTTTTGGGGTTAGCTACAGGCAGTACTCCTTTGAAAACTTATGAGACCCTAATTCAAAAATATAAAGAGGGTGAAATTAGCTTTAAGGAAGTGACAAGCTTTAACCTTGATGAATATGTTGGTTTATCCCCTGATCATCCGCAAAGCTACCGGAGTTTTATGAATGAAAACCTATTCAGTAAAGTAGATATAGATTTAACAAAAACTTTTGTTCCACCTGGAGATGCAAAGAATCCTCTTGAAGCAGGCCCTGCTTATGAAAAAATGATTATAGAAGCAGGTGGAATTGATTTGCAACTCCTTGGCATTGGTGCAAATGGACATATCGGTTTCAATGAACCAACATCTAGTATGAGATCTAGAACTAGAATCAAAACACTTACAGAAAAAACAGTGAAAGATAATAGTCGTTTCTTTGCACCAGATGAATTTCAACCAAGTTTAGCAATAACAATGGGCATTGCGACGATTCTTGAAGCTCGCCAAGTGGTTCTAATAGCCACTGGAGAAGGAAAAGCCGATGCAGTTGCAGCGACGATTGAAGGACCTCTTTGTGCAATGTGCCCAGCATCCTCTCTACAACTTCATGAAAATACAAAAATAATCATTGATGAAGCCGCAGCCAGTAAACTTAAGTTAACTGAATACTACAACTATACTTTAGACAAACAAGACAAGATCTTAGCTGAATTTAGTTAGGAAGAATTTAATTAATCGTGTATGAATCACCAGCAACTTTTGTTGCTGGTTGCCCTGAGATTTACCTAATGGCAGCTCGATCATATAAAACACTACCGCACTACCCCTAGAAATCAATTGAGAAGAACTCAAATCATATGAAAAATTAAAACTTAGAAAAGTAGATTTTATAACGATCTATTTTCTAGAAATGAAACTGCAAATATTTGCAATAAACCAAGCTGAGGCTGCAGTCAATTGCAGACAATCACCTAGTTCATAAGAACCATAAACAAATACAGATATCATCCAAGCTAAACTTGCTATCAATTGAAATAACCATTCAAAATTTACTTTAGACAAACTTTTTCTTTCTAAAACATTACTCATTAGCATTCACACTCCTCTCCACAGCATGATAAATCATCTAAATAGAGTCCCTCTGAACGATAAGACTCTAAAACACTTGTATCAAGACCAAGGCGGTTGCCAATCGCATTTGCAACTACACCAAATCTTTGACGAAACTTATATATAAAACAAAAAATGATTTTGTCATGGCGAACCTGTGGACCCACTAAAAACAAACCAGGTGTCTTTGTAGATTCATCATCTTCAGTTAATAAAGCAAAAGATTCTTCTTCATGCCAATCAAAGAAATCTGTAACTTGGCTCAAACTACTTTTGAATCCTGTTGCTAAAATAGGTTTAGTAGAACTAATATACTCCTCAGTCTTATCTACAAACTTGATTCGATACTTACCCCCACTTTTAGTCACCCTTTCGACCCTAGAATCTCCAATTAATTTGATACGGTCATTTAAAATTTCTTCATATAGCCTTTGTCTTGTATAAGGGGATAGATTTAAACTAGGATCTGTCGTTCGATCATCCCAAGGTGCAGAAGAGTCGAAAACTTTAACAGACTTTCCAAGAGAACTGAGATTTACAGCAGCATCGATACCACTTTCATAACCACCAATAATACAATATTCTCTACCTCGCAACTTTCGCCAACTATTTACTTCTGAATTATGAATACATAATTCAGCTCCAGGAAAAAGTTGCTTATCAGGATACTGAAATTCACCTGCTGCCCAAATCAGGAATCGAGCTTCTATTGGCTTATTGTCACCTAACGAAATACGAAAAAAGTCATCAACATACTCAATATTTGTAACATTAGCATTTTCTAATATGGGTAAGTTATAATGCTTCGAAATTCCATCTAAATAATAGGCATACTCGTCACCTGTTGGGTGTTCACAGCCAAGGGTAAAGGCTGGTGAAGTTCCAGATATAACGGAATTCAAATCTATATTACCGTAAAAATTGGTAGTGAAAGACGGCGTTATGAGCCTCATTTCTTTGGGCCAATTGCGAAATGAAGCCCCAACCTCATCCCTCTCTAGTACAACTAAATCTTGTACCCCAAGATTAACAAGCATGGCACAAATACCTACACCAGCTGCACCGCCACCTACAATGACTACGTCAAACCTGTAAGTTTCTTTTTTTATTTCTTTAACTAACATTATAATTTATTTTCAATCACAGATAAAATTTACAAAAAAACAATTATTGATAATGAGTTATCAATATCTATTAATTTTAAAAATTGTCAAGGTATAATTGTCCTTAAAGTAAGCATAGATACTTGAAAGAAAAAAATTAATAATTAATTAATTCTTTATTATATGTTGAATTGAAAGAAATAGCCATTAAGATATTGAATTGTTCAACCCAAAAGTAAAGGTTCTAATTATGATGAAAACTATGATTATATTTGCGGCAGTTTTATTTGCTGCAGTTCCAGTGACTTATGCTGGAGGTAAATGTTGTCCATCTAAAGAGGCAAAAGCAGAAACTCCTAAAACTGAGGATGCAACAACTGCAACTGATAAAGATGCCAAAAAAGAAGTGAAAGAAGAAGCTAAGAAATAAGCTTATCTTTTTCAGGCCCTAGGATATTTCATCTATCCTAGGGCTTTTTTTATGCCCAAAATAGTCATTTATACCATCATATTAACTTCAAAAACAACAAATATCCCATCTCATATTAAAAAATATACCAATATTATACTTGCCATCGACAAACTTATTGGTATATTTGTTTATTATGAACAAAATACCAACTAAGAAATATGAACAGGTAGCCTCAAAACTTCGAGATGAGATCCAATCTTTAGAGGTAGGAAAAAAGCTACCAACAGAAGCGTCCTATTTGGAACGCCTAGGCTGTGCACGAAATACCTTGCGTAGTGCAATGGACTTACTTCGTCAGGAAGGCTTGATCGTTAGCCAAGCTGGTGCAGGTACTTTTCGTGCACAGCCAACAGAAACACCTGCACATATTCATCAAATCCAAGTAATCATGCCCTCTCGACAAGAGCGCTTTTGGTATGATGTAATGAATGGTATCAATGATGAACTTCAGCAAAAGAAAAACTATCAATTGATATACTCACACGGAGAAACAATTGAAGAGATTCAAAAGATAATTCATCAGGCAGAACTAGCTGGGGTAAGCGGTATAATTTTGTTAGCCCTTTATAGTGCAGACACCTTACAAGAACTTAATATTGATCAACACCCAATTCCAATTATAACCGTTCATAACAAAATAAAAAATAGTCAAGCAAGTTTTGTAGGTTCACAAGAAAAAGAACCTATTGCAGCGTTAGCTCAACTCATGATTCAGGCGAATTGCCAGCAAATATCTTTTTTAGGCGGTGCAGATTGTTCAAGCCATAAATTACGTCAAAAGGCATATATCCGAGCAATGGATAAAAATAACTTGGATATTCAGTTATATCGGATTGGAACTACACATCAAGAAGCCTACGAATTCATGAAATCTCGTTGGTTTGGAAAAATGTCTAAAGGTATTCATGGCATTATTGCGACAAATGATTACGTAGCAGCTGGTGTGGTTCAAGCTTGTCATGAAGAGGGTTGGCGGATTCCTGAAGATCTTTGTTTGAGTGGTTTTGGAAATATTCAAGAAGCATTTTTAACTGTGGGTCGTTTAATAACCACAGTAGATCAAGCGCCTGATGAATTAGGAAAACAAGCATTAAAAGCACTATTTAAAGAAATAAATGGTGAGGTAGTTGCAGGTCAAGAGCACTTTTTGCCCGTACAAGTCATTCATCATAACAGTATTCGAAACGAAGCATAAAGGGTATTGATTTGAGTACAAGACATCTAATCATTCATAACAGTGATAATTGTGCAGTAGCCTTAACGAATCTAGAGGTTGGAGAACAGTTAGCCATCAATGAAAATGTGATCACATTAGTGGATGCAATTCCTGCCAAACATAAGTTTGCAATTGCTGATATGCCCAAAGGCACTCAAATTTATCAATATGGTGTGCTTGTAGGTGAGGCGTTATCTGATATACCAGTTGGTGGTTTAATGACCATTGAAAATGTAGTTCATAGAGCAGAAGAAATGCGAGAAAGAAATGCAAATTTTAACTGGACAGCTCCGAATATAGATAACTGGAAAACTCGCACTTTTAAAGGTTTTAAGCGTGAAGATGGACAATTTGGAACTCAAAATGTATGGCTAGTTATTCCATTAGTTTTTTGTGAAAACCGTAATGTGAGTGTCATTGAACAATCTATGTTGGAAGAGCTTGGATTTGCACAAAACAAATATCGTAACTTTGTAAAAAATCTATCTAAAGCATATCAAGATGGATCTGCGATTGATAAAGTCGAATTCACGACCGAAGAAAGCCAAGTGACTCGTATGTTCAAACAAGTGGATGGTATTCGTTTCTTGCGTCATACAGGAGGCTGTGGTGGTGCGAGTAGTGATTGTGAAGCCTTAAGTGGACTACTTGCGGGTTATGTAACAAGCCCCAATGTAGCAGGTGCAACCATACTAAGTCTAGGTTGCCAAAAAACACAATTCGAAATGTTAAAACGTGACATTGAAGCACGGTGCCCAAATTACTCACGTCCAATGTACTTTCTTGAACAACAAAAAAGTGCAAGTGAAGAAAGCATGGTTAGCCAAGCAATCCGTGCTACTTTCGAAGGGCTTACAATTGCAAATAAAGCAACGCGTGAGGAAGCACCTATTTCTGCTATTAAGCTTGGTTTAGAGTGTGGTGGTAGTGATGGTTTTTCTGGAATTTCAGCAAACCCATTAATTGGTGTGGTATCGGATCGACTTTCTGCTTTAGGTGCATCACCCGTCCTTGCAGAATTCCCTGAGCTGTGTGGAGTAGAACAAAATATTGTTGATCGTTGCTTGAATGATGATGTTGCAAACAAATTTCGCCGTGTAATTGGTGCTTATGCTGACCGTGCAGAAGCATTAGGAGAAGGTTTTGATAACAATCCAAGTTTTGGAAATATCAAAGATGGTTTAATTACTGATGCGATTAAGTCTGCTGGTGCAGCTCGTAAGGGCGGTACGGCACCAGTTGCAGCAATACTAGATTATACAGAGCAAATTACAGAACCAGGTCTTAATTTATTAAATACACCTGGCAATGATGTAGAATCTACAACAGCCATGGCTGGCTCAGGTTGCAATGTGATTGTCTTCTCTACAGGACTTGGAACGCCTACAGGAAACCCAGTTACACCTGTTATTAAGATTGCCACAAATAACGCACTATCAGAAAGACTTCCCGATATTATTGACTTTAATGCAGGCCCTATTATCAGTGGAGAAAAGTCACTAGAAGAAATGGCAGACGAACTGTTAGAATTAATTTTAGACGTTGCCTCAGGTAAAAAGACTAAGGCAATGATATTAGATCAAAATGATTTTATCCCATGGAAACGTGGGCTAAGTCTATAATGGAGGAACAAAATGAAACTTGAAAATAAAATTGCCATCGTAACAGGTGGTGGCTCAGGGATTGGTGAAGCAATCTCTTTACGCTTCGCAGCTGAAGGTGCTCAAGTCGTCATTCTTGAATACAATACCGACGGTGCAACTGCAGTGATAAAGCAAATTCAAGAAGCAGGTGGAAAAGCGGAAGTTATTCGTTGTGATGTTTCAAATAGCAAAGAAGTCTCAACTGCTTTTAGAGCAATAAAAGAGAAACATGGTCGTATTGATATTTTAGTCAATAATGCAGGTATTGCCGCAGTTGGAAATGTAGAAAGTTGTACCGAAGAAGAGCTGGATCGTGTATATGCTGTCAACGTAAAGGGTGTATATCTATGCTTGCATAACGCAATTCCCTATATGCTAGAACAAGGTAGTGGTGCTATTGTAAATATGGCATCAATAGCCTCTACGATTGGTATTCCGGATCGATTTGCATACGCAATGACAAAAGGTGCTGTTTATACCATGACACAATCAGTAGCGACAGATTACATTGATAAAAACATTCGCTGCAATAGCGTTTCTCCCGCACGTGTTCACACACCATTTGTCGATGGTTTTATTGCTAAGAATTATCCTGGTAAAGAAGAAGAAATGTTCGAAAAGCTTTCAGCTACTCAGCCAATTGGCCGTATGGCAAAACCAAAAGAAGTAGCTAATATGGTGACTTTCCTTGCGTCGGATGAAGCAGATTTCATCACGGGTAATGACTATTTAGTTGACGGTGGATTTATCAAAATAAAAAAATAATATAGGACAAGAAACATGAAAATTTTTCGTTTCGGAGAAGAAGGCTCAGAGAAGCCAGGTATAATCATTAATGATGTAAAATATGATGTAAGTAGTTTTGGACAAGATTATGACGAATCCTTTTTAGGTGGCGATGGGTTTGAACGTTTAGCTGCATATGTTGAAGCAAATCAAAGTAGCTTACCTATTGTTGCAGACAACGTCCGTTTAGCGCCTGCAATTTGCCGGCCAAGCAAAATTGTTTGTATTGGTTTAAACTTCATTGATCACGCAGAAGAGTCTGGCATGGAGCCACCCGCTGAACCAGTAGTATTCTTTAAGGCGACTTCTTCAATTGTAGGTCCTAATGACGATTTGGTTATACCAAAGGGCGGAGATAAAACAGATTGGGAAGTAGAACTTGGTGTTGTGATTGGTAAAAAGGCCAGTTATGTATCTGAAGCGGATGCACTAGATCACGTTGCAGGTTATGTATTGCATAATGACTATAGTGAGCGTGCATTCCAGCTTGAGCGTTGTGGCCAATGGGTAAAAGGTAAAAGCTGCGATACTTTCGCACCTTTGGGGCCATTCGTTGCAACGAAAGATGAAATCGAAGATGTAGATAATTTAGGTATGTGGCTAACTGTAAATGGTAAAAAATACCAAGATGGTAACAGCAAAAACCTGATTTTTAAGATACCTTACCTAGTACATTACCTAAGTCAATTCATGACTTTGCTTCCAGGAGATGTCATTTCTACCGGTACACCTGCTGGTGTTGGTTTTGGTTTCAAACCAGAAATCTATATTCAACCGGGTGATGTGATAGAACTGGGTATCGATGGCCTAGGTTCATCAAAACAAGTAGCAAAAGCATTTGGTGAATAATTGATGTGCTCGAGCCCTACATGGGACTCGAGTATAAAAAGCAAAGGGAATAGAATGGATTTAAAACTAAAAGGCAAAGTAGCAATTGTTACTGGTGGGGCTAAGGGTATAGGAGCGGGTATCTCTGAAGTACTTGCAAATGAAGGTGCAAAACTAGCAATTGCCACACGTGTGTCTGATGAAGCAAGCCAATTCATTGAAAAAATGAAAAAAATCACAGATGTGCTCGTGATACCAGGTGATGTTTCTAAATTAGATCAATGTAAAAAAATTGTTGAAGATACCGTTGCACATTTTGGGCATTTAGATATCCTAATTAACAATGCGGGTGTAAATGATGGCGTTAGCTTAGCTGATGATCCAGAAAAGTTTATTAACTCTCTACATATAAATCTTGTCCACCTTTTTGCTTTGGCTCACCACTCGGTACCACACCTAAAGAAAACAAATGGTAACATTCTGAATATTGGGTCAAAAGTTTCTGCAACAGGTCAAGGAAATACTTCTGGTTATGCAGCTTCTAAAGGCGGATGCGATGCTTTAACTCGCGAATGGGCCTTAGACCTTCGTGATGATGGCGTTCGTGTCAACTGTTTAATTCCAGCAGAATGCCTTACGCCGCAATATGAAAGCTGGTTAAAAACACTTGATAATGCAGAAGAAACAATTGATAAAGTAAACAAACTAATCCCATTTGGACGTCGTATGACAACAATTAAAGAACTTGGCAACACTGCAGCATTTGTATGCTCTGACTTATCAAGTCATACAACAGGACAAATTTTGTTTGTAGACGGTGGATACACCCACCTAGACCGTAAATGCACGGTAGATTAAAAATTAAAAATACATTGCATCAGGCAATAAAAAACACTCTTCTATGCGAAAACACGATAAAGGTGATAAGAAGGACTTGATCACCTTTATTATTTAGCGTAAAATGTAGTGAAATTGAAATTAAGAATTTATATCATTCTTCTATGCGAAAACACGATAAAGGTGGCAAGACGGACTTTGCCACCTTTATTTTTTATTCAGATGCTAGCAATAGGCCAAAGAAACCTACTATAAAAAGTACGGATATAATTAAGTTAATATAACTGATAACAAGAGCAGCAATGGCGATACCTTTTCCTGTTAGATTTGGATCATTCTTTATGTTGTTCAATGATAAATGACCAACTACTATTGCTGGAATAGCTAATAAACCACCACCAAGGCAACAAAATGTCCAGCTAAGGATTGCGACTAGTGAAATCACAAGCGAGATGATAGAGAATGGATCTAGCATATTACGAGTCTGAAATGGTACATTGCCAATTGGAGGATGTTGCTGAACATGAGCAACAGGAAAGTAATGAGGTTCAATCCAGCGCGTAATTGAAGACCATTGATCAGCTCCAACTTCACAGGCAAGAGCAGTATGGCTGATATATCCATCTGCGATACGGGAACGTAATTCCTCAATACTTACAGGCCCCCTAGCCTGACCATTTACATCTGTATAATAATATTTCATAAAAGTAGCCTTTACTTGCTATACGTATACTATAAACATACGAACTAAGCTTGACTATCTTTCATGTAGTTTTTACAAAGACAATGCTTACTGATTCAGAAATACTTTGGCTTTTTCTGGGTCCGTTATATCGCCACTCTTTTTAATACCAATACGCTTCATAGTAGATACCGCTGCTCCAGAATGCCAATCCCCATAGTTGCGCTGGTCTTTAATCATCTCACGCTTCACCTTAATTGCCAAAAGTTTCTTATCTAAATCTTCCCTCAGCTTGACAAGTTGTGCATCTAAATCAGTAGGATTACTCTTTATTAATTTAGACCTTTTTGTTTCATAAGCTTTTCGGTGAGACTTCTCAAAACCATCAAATGTATCTAGGGCCGCTTGATAAACATCTTCTACTTCACCCCCATCAACAGATTGAACATAGTCTCTTAACAACTTATCCAGTTGGGCAATTTTCTCTGGCATCTCTTTTGACAAGTCATTTTCTTCACGGTAATCTTCTTTCACATTATAAAGACGTATTTCACCCGAATTCATATTACGCATAAACTTGAAATCACCAACACGAATACAGCTTAATGGAGGTTGATAATAGCTAGGAAAGTGGAATACCAACCCTGGAGCAACACGCTTCACATCTGCAGCTTTATTGCCTTTAAAAAATACTTCTTTTAAGCTTCCGCCATCTACATTAGGCGGCATAGGTGCAGTACTGTTAGCTAGATCGTGAAAAGTGGGTAAGATATCCCATTGAATCACTGGAATATCACACTGAGTTTCGCCTGGAATTCCAGGTCCAGCAACAACAAAGGGTACACGAACACCACCTTCAAATGGGAAATACTTCCCTTGAGTTAAGGGGCCATTATAGCGTTGTCTCTTTTTATTTCTAGGAGCCCACTCTGCTCCATTGTCGGACGTATAAATGATATACGTATTCTCTAGTTCACCTCGCTCTGCAAGAAAGTCCATTAATTTTCCTAAATGGGTATCTGATTCCTCAATCATCGAGGCAAACAAAGGGCTACGCTCACGGTAAAAGCGATCCAGATCACGCTTATCAGTTGGCTTATCAAGTTTATCATAACGATCTTGCCACTTTTTCAAAATATCTTCTGAAGCAGCATGAGGGCCATGCACCGCATAATGCGAAATCATCATAAAAAATGGACGTTTACCAGCATGCTTATCCAAAAACTTTAAGGATTCATTGGTCAACGAGTAAATTCGTTTTGGATCATCTTTGGGAAGCTTTTTCTTATTTTTTAACCCAATATAATCCCCATGTAAATTTCCATTTGGTGCTATTTCTTCATATTCATCAGTGACATCATAACCAAGATTTTCTAGCTTATCGACGCCAATTCCTTTGCCATAGTGTGCAGTGATATAATTTTGTTTTGCCTGCTTTAGCATACTTGCAATCGTGATCTCGTCCCTATATCCATTGGGGCGCTGTTTCTTCGAGAGCACATCGTGAACAAAACGATATTGTGTTCTTGCTGAAGTCTGCCCAAACTGAATACTTACTCGAGATCCTGTACAAGTGGGAGTAGGAGAATAAGCGTTGGAGAATTTCATGCCACGCTTAGCTAAACGCTCAACATTAGGCGTTTCATAGAAGGTACTCCTTGAAAGAGGCTCTTCATCCATCATTTTTACAGAAGTTTGTGCCCAACCTAAATCATCCATATAAAAAATAATAAAGTTAGGAGATTTCTTATCAGCAAAAACACAAAAGCTCACCAAACATGATACAAAAAAAAACAATAATTTCTTCATAATAAACTCTCAATTAAAATAATAAAAAACTAATTAACAATAAATGAAACGTTCGTTTTTAGTAGTTCTAACACTTAATCGAAATTTTCTAACAGTTGGTAAAAAATAAACAAAGAATTTGAACATATGATTTATTAGTTGGAAGTAGTAATGGCTTTTGTTTCTAGTTCATCTAAGAAGGTTTAGAGAGATGCTTTCATTAATAGTCTTGTATAACTTGTGTATAAAGTATGACGTTTACCTGTACTAAAGTTTTTTAGTGACTGTACGATTTACAAATACTGTAAATCATTAATATATATGCATAAGCAAGTTTTAAAGATCAGAATGAATACGGTAAACCTTTTCATTTAATCTACTCTATACATTAACATCATTACAAAAATTGCTTGATATATTTAATTCCACCCATATAAACTTCTTCAGGTGTCTTGAAAAGCTCACGCCACAAAAAGAGTGCTTTACGAATATCTGGATCTTTGTAGTTGAATGCTTCCAAACTAATCCAGTCATCATAGCCAATGCCTTTTAGCCCTTTAATAACCTCTTCAAAGTTAATCATGCCATTTCCCAATGGGCCACGATTACTTTCAGAAACTTGAACATGGTTAATATAGCCTGCACCTTTGTGAATTGCATCAGTCATCGATGCTTCTTCCAAATGAGCATGGTGAGTATCCAAGTGAATTCCCACATTTGGGTGATCAACTTGTCGTACCAAAGCAACGGTATCTGCCATTGTATTATGAAGATATGACTCAAAGTGGTTTAAGTATTCTACCGAGACTTTAAGATTTAATGATTGTGCATGTTCACCTATTTCACGGAGTCCATCCGCAGCCAGTGTCTTTTCTTGCGATGTAGGAAAATGACCAGAGAAGATACCTGGAGGGCAACTGAGTGGACCACATAAGACATCTGCATCTATAATGCTTGCAAGGTCTGAAACATGTTTCAACCAGTCAATACCTTTTTGACGAATACTAGCATCTAGCGAAATTATGTTGGCATCTGGTAAGCATGCAGAGCCAGCTGTACAGGCTAGTCCAGCATTTTTAATGGCCTTTGCAAGCTTTTTATAATGTCCTTCATCCCCACTAAATATGGGTACTTCCACACCATCATAACCTACAGCTTTGAGATTTTCAAAAATATAAAAGTATTCTTCGCTGACGAAGCTTGTCCATAAAAATAGATTAATTGCGATCTTCATCATTTCTCTTTCAGAGTAAATTCAAGTAGTTTGATTTTTAAGCTTCCTTATAAACCAGATTCATGTGCTAATATATCAACAAATGTTGTATTTGCCGAAATTTTTAAATCGGAGTGTCTTTGATAAACCGGAATAAACTCTACCCTAAAATCTAAACCAATGATAGCGACATGAATCGTCATAGTAGATTTACTTTATTTAATGTATTTAAATTTGTTTTAATCTACTTGATCTTTCTTTTTACGTTGTAGTACAAAATTAATATTGTACTATAACGTAAAAAGAGGAAAATCTCTATGAATTTACTGGGAACCGAAAATAGTCAATTTTCTGCGCATTTTTTCAAGCTTTTTGAGGGGATTCATAGCGTCATGTTTTTTCTTAAAAATAAAGACTTTATCATTGTATCTGGCAATCAGTTATTTGCTGAACATTGTGGTTTCTCTCATACTAATGAACTTCATGGGAAAACTGACTTTGAAATTTTTCCAGCTGAAATCGCTCAACAGTTCCGCAATGATGATTTGAAAGTCATGCAAACTCAACAGCCCAACTTAAATATAATAGAACTGTTTCCTAATTATTTAGGTGATCTTGAATGGTTTATAACCAGCAAAATCCCTTTATTTGATATGAATGGAGACTGTGTTGGACTATGCGGAACCTGCCAACCTTATGAGGACTCATCTATTCCAGCTAGACCCTTTAAAGAAATTTATTTAGCAACTCAGCATATAAAAAATAATTTAAAACGTAAAATGACCAATGAGGAACTCGCCAAAATTTCTGGTTTATCAGTTCGTCAGTTTGAACGTCGATTTAAGCAAGTCTTTCATACGTCTGCTCATCAGTACATCATGAAGTTACGTATTTTAAAGTCTTGTGACATGTTGTTGTCTCGCAATATGACCATCGCTGACGTAGCTTTAGACATGGGTTTTTATGATCAAAGTGCATTTTCGAATCAGTTCAAAAAAATCATAGGAATTAGCCCGTTAAAATATGTAAAAAAACATCAAAATTGAATAACAGGGGATCTTTGGGATATGAAACAAAAGCTTTTTAAATTATTGCTCACAACTATGTGTATTGCATTAATTGTTGTGCTTACAGGTTGGTATACAGATGCCAAGCAAGTAATTCACTCTATGCTGATTTCCTGTATGGTATTCGCTTTTTTACCCTTTTGCATTATTCTTGCGATCGCTGCTGTACTCGTACTATTATCCTTTATTCTTATGATCATTGGTTTCTATCTTGGTGGAGAAGTGGGTGCCGAAGCAGGTGATCTAGTTGGGCAACCCTTAGGAGAAGCGACTTTAAAACATACATTTTCTTGGATCTCGCCATATTATGAATTTATTACAAAACAGCGCCACCCTATCTTTTGGGGAATACCTGCTGGAATCTTATCAGGAACAATTATTTTATGGAGTCTCATTAGCTTCATTCAGGTGCCCAAGGAAATAGAGTCAGTCAATCATATGGCAATCGCTCAAGCATACATTGACGAATACTACAAAAGCAACAAGAAATTCCCGGCAAGCAATAATGAGCAACCTCTCATAGATGGAGAAGTTGCTAAGGATGGTTTTAGAAATTTGCTGGAGTATCACCTTGAAGGTAAATGGAAATTTAAGACTTGGACGTTAATCTCCAGAGGCATTGATGGTGTTTCCTCAAAAGATGACTTATGTCTTTCTGGAGTATCAAAAGAAAAACAAAAACTAGATGGATATTTAGCCAAAGCCAATAAGCTTTTGAACAAGGTAAATCAAGGAGACAGTAGAGTCGCAAACAGCCTAAAATGCCTAGAGCAATTAAAGATGTGTAGCTAATAGACCCTTTATTTTTATTAAGGTTTTCCAAACACCTCAAAACTAGCCCATGCTGCAGGGTTACTAAAGACACCTTTATGTTTTAGCATTTTTCCACGGGCATAATTCATACTCTGTGAATAGTTTAACTCTTCCTCATTTAAGCCTTCATAGAAATAAGTCATCAATAGTTTTGTTGCTTCATCATTCACTTGCCAATAAGATGCAACTACAGTAGGTACTTTCGCATGAGCAAATGCTCTTGCTAGAGTTGCGTACTCTAAACCCTTAGCACCAATACCGGACTCACATGCGGAAAGAATTGCTAAGTCCGTTTCATCCAAGCTCATGCATGAAATATCAATCACACTTAATCGTTTTTGATCTGCTAGTAATAAGTAACTACTTGCTGGAGAGTTTGGATCAAGAATACCATGTGTCGCAAAGTGGGCAACTTTTGAGTCTTCAATTTCAAGTTCAATATTATCCATTGTTGCTTCTTCTCCTTCAAGTACTATTGTATCATATGCATAATCTTTCGTAATTGAGGATACCTCATCTTTTGCTCCCTTAAGGCTTCCATCTGGATCCGCTATAAACAAAGCTTTATCACTAATCGAATCATCCGCATACATCATTAAGGTAAAATGATATAGGGAAGGTAATATAGCCATTTCATAATCTTCAAATAAATATCTTATTTTAGGTTTATTAACACTAACAAGTGCAGAAAAAGGGACATAAGTCAATGCGCCTACCGGAGAGATAAACAAATGTTTTTTTCCAATCAATGAACTTTTTAAGGGTGTAATTAAATAGCGATGTAACTCATGAAGTTGACTTTCTATGGATCCTTCTTGCCCTACAGCTTCATTTAGCTGTTTGTCAAAGCTCATTTTAATCCCTCGGCTAATCTTCATTTGTGCACATTTTTCTTTCAGGCTCTTACTTACGGTCGAAGCAAGTTTGTAAAGCTTATCACTACTAATTTTCACCTCATGTATCTGAGTTCCTTCTTTGGTAACAACCTGAACTAACAATTTTTCTTTTGTAGGAAGATACTGAATAATTGCCTGGTCTTTTTGAAGCTTACGGTTTAAAGAAGATATTTCACGAGGGTCCATTTTTAGCATTTGGAATAAACCGTAATGATCTTTCTCGATTCTAGCTAATAATTTTTGACGAGCTCTTTCACGTGCCTTTAACTTTTTCTGATAATTCTCACGCTCTTCTTCCGTTACTTCCCTATCTTTACCTCGTGAAGTTTCAGTAGTTTGTTCTTCACCTTGCATAGTTTGATCAGGGTCTTCAGGCACTTTCTCTAATTTCTTATACTTTTCAAGAAGTCGTCCTGCTTTTGATTCGGTATCAATCTTACTTAAAAAGATCTCATTCATTCTTTCTTGGTGACTTGTGTTAAATTCAGTAAATGCAACACCTCCTTGGTGGTTGTCGCTGAGTAAAGATTCAACTCCATTTGATTTATAAATAAGTAAACCCAAGTCAGTCCCTACGTATACATTCTGTTGTTGGTCAATCGCTAAGTTGTGCACGTGCCGTGCTCCATATAAACCGAGTTCTTGATCTTTAGGTAACAACTGATTTATACGGTCAGGATAAAACCATTTGCTATTGTGATATACAAGTACTCCACCTGCAGAAGGGAATAACCAAGTTTTTCCTCCCTCCATTGCATCACCATTCCCACCTAACCAAATCATGGGATGCTTTGTACGCATTTCATTATAGCTAGTGCCCCCAAAGATATTTTGATCAAGACGGATGTTTTGGTTTTCTTTCACAAAAGAATAATTTGTTGCAATCATTGCCTGGTCATCACTCATTTTCGTATAACCTGTAGTAAACCAACCTGTTTCACTTTGACCAAGGTTAACAAACTTATCTCCTTCTAGCTTAAGCAGTCCACCAAACAAATCAACGCCCATGTGATTGAGGTGTCCTTCATTAGAAGCCACAACCATAATTTCTCCTTTCAAGGTTTCATATATAGTCTTTAGCATATAGCTTCTTGCAGGAAATTTGTCTGAATCCAAGAAATAATTGAACTCGGTAGATTCTTGTGTTTTTGGGTCATATTTAAAAAGTGAAGACCCTGAACATACCCAAATTATATTCTTAGAATCAATCATAATGTCATAAATTTTGCGACGTGCCCAATCACCAGCTTCTTCTGTTTCTTCTGCATAGAACAATTCTTCTATCGTTGTATCACCTCTTTTGATTCGAACAACACGTAACCCATCATGGGTGATTAAGTTTTGATCTTTGTCCTTACGTAAAATACGTGATCGGCTAGTTGTTAATAAAATTGGATGTGCTTCAATATTCTGATGATCAACAGTATAAATTCCATCTTCCGTGGCCACGAAGGTCACACCAAGTTGGTTATCAGCCAAAGTATCGTGCACAACACTGCCAGTAAAGTGATGGATCGCCGAAGAAGGGTTAAAGTAATAAATGCCCTCATCAGTCGCAATTAAAATGTCACCTTTCGTACTTTGATATGAAATTGAAGGACCAACTTGAACACCACCGCGACTCACTTCAAATGGGAGCTCAAACGGTAAAAAGAAATGATCTTTAAGTAAGTTTGATGAGATGTCAGTATTGACAATAAATGTACGGAACTCACCAATATCCCAAACATTTAATTCTTGAACATTCTTTGAAATTAACAGGTCAGATTGTAGAGAGATAATTGATTTAGAAGCAATAATTTCTTCTATTTCATGAGGGCGTTCTTCTATCATAGAAAATAAGTCTGCTTTAAAAATTGTATTGACTTCTTTACCATATAAAAAGCCCTCTGTTTCATCGTAATGAAATAAATCGACATTCTCAAATAGTAGTTGTAAGTCCCCTTTTAGGCTAAGAAAAAGTTTTCCACCTTTCAAAACTAAAAACTGCTGGTTCACTTCATTTAAAATACAAAACTTTTTGATATCGGCTTCATTCACAAGCAGTGAAGTTTTTTCATCTACGATTTTAAAAATTCCTTGTGGATTTAAGCAATAGATCCCACCTTCAGCAGAAATGATTTGTGAGGTTCTTGCTTGTTCAAATACATTCCCATCAAACCATTCCCCATCTGTGTAGTTATTAGTCTTAA
Organism: Lentisphaeria bacterium; assembly: GCA_022447755.1. Lineage (GTDB taxonomy): Bacteria > Verrucomicrobiota > Lentisphaeria > JABSQK01 > JABSQK01 > JAKVBE01. The sequence continues at coordinate 54,512 of JAKVBE010000020.1, forward strand.
ATAACCCACCAGCAGTACCGACCCAAAGAGTACCATTTTCATCCTCAGTAATAGACAAAATATTTGCACGGGTTGCAACGTTTATACTTTTTGACAAATAGAATTTTTTACTTGCTGCATCAAAGGAATACCAGTGCCAAAAGCTTTCTTTATAAACTCCAAATCCTTGGTCCGTTCCCAGAACTAAATCTCCATTCTGGCGGATCAATAGAGCCTGTTTCTTAACTCCTTTAAACTTACCTTCAAAAATTTCAGTATTATCAAACTTATTCCAATAGGAACTGTTTGATAGATTTTCCTTGCTTAACCAAGTCGCATTTTTTAAAAGCTGAATTGGCTTTGAATCAATATATTCAATTTCTTTTTTGAATGCTTGGTTGTTTAAATGTTTAGCCTCAAGCCAAATTCGCATTTGTTTCCATCTGCCAAAATCCTCTAGAGGAACACCATAAGGCTTGGTATTGTTCGTAAGTTTGTGCCAAAGAACCACACTCCTCACACCTAAACGATCATCAGCTTTTCCAGCTTTAGCATGCTCAAAAAGCTCAATGAGTAAAGCATTAGCATTTTGATGATAACTGCTAGAATGAGTATAATTGGCAACATAGTACTCACATAACTTCAATAAATTTTCATAGTAAGCTATGCTAAATACTTCTGAGCTGTAAAACTTTTCTTCTAATATTACTAATTCATTATCTTTCGTTTCTAGTCCCAATAGGTCAACATCACTCATATTCCGTTGCACCAATTGCACTGTTTTAAGAAAATTTTGAAAAGCTTGTGTAACCTGTAATGCCATTGCTTGACCTTCTGCAGATTCTACACGAGTAATTTCCCCTTGGTCATCATAAGAAATGTCAATACTGCCAACACCAACGATACTAATTAGTACTGGTTTTTTCATTTCATTATACTTAAAATTCAGAACTTTATCATTAGTTTCAATTACAGAAATTGACCCGAGAAGATTATATCTAATCTGAATAAACTTACCACTTGAATCCTTAATAGATGTTAAAGAACCATTTTCATCATAGGATATAGTAAGCCACTTTGCCCCCTGTTTTACATACGTTAATTTCCCAAAAATTGGATGAAATGACTTTGTTGTAACTTCCCCTGAATCAGAAATTATCTGAAGCGTTGGATGTGCTGCTTCAAAATCTAAATTTATTTGAGTTTGAGTACTATTCAAAGCGTTTTTACGAGCACTGCTATACCAATTTAAATATCGTTGTGAGGTACCAGGGTATGAATAACCTAATCGGTAGTTTTCATACAGTTGTCCTTTTACGCCAAGTTTATCTTTGGCATCACGAACAAGAGACTCATTATATTTCAGCCCTAATTTCTGAGCGCGATCAACAGCCCATAGCGCGTTCATATAACTACCTGTCCATCTGACTTGTTTATGAAGGTAACTAGCTAAAATCTTTTCATCATATGGATTGCGATTCAACATACGATATCCATAACCTTGTTTCTGTTTATCATTCAAATGGTCAGAATGCTTAGAAACACAATCATGAAAAAAACCGGTATTACTTTTATCTAACTCACAAAGTTTAGAAAAGGCATCTGAAGCACTTTTACCATCTTGATTTGCAAAGTGATAAGACTCTAAATAACGGAAGTAATTTACTTGGCTCGTTCTACCTGCATTATATTGTGTCAAAATACTTTTAAAGTTTGCTAATTCTTTCTCGGTTAGCAACTGTCTTTTAGATTGAAGTTCATATATATACATCCGGTTTAACAGAAAACCTTCTTTATTAAAATAACTCTCTTGGTCATTATGTAATTCTACTTGTAATCGCTCAAGCAATTTACTCGCTTGGATATAGTCAGAATCATCAAGAAAAACTTGTAGTTGCTCATCAAGCGCAAATAACTTTTGCTTGCTTTTCAGGCGAGCATTTTCCCAGAAGTCATATATATCTGGATTTCCTTTTGCATACTTAAGTTTAAGTTTCCACAAGTAAAGTTGGGTTGGATATTTTGCTGTTTTCTGGTCAATATCTTTTCTGACAGCATCTTCTCCCAGCCTTTCTTTCGCCCATGCGCCCCAAAGAGAGTAATATTTTTCATTAATGGGGTTGTCAGCTAAGATGGTTTGAAGTAGCTCCCATGCTTGATCTTGTTCATCAGCTGTCCAAAGAGAGTTTAGCTTAAGCAAAAGTAGCTGCTGAGATTTAGGGTAAAATTTTATCCCTTCATTCAAAGCTAGGTCAGCAAGAGAAGTATTTTCATTTTCACTGGCAAGTGTATATACTTGGTTATAAAAATCGATTGATAGTTCTTCTTTGCTATCAATCAATTTTTCCGCATATTCATAAGCCTCTGAAAGATTGCCGTTAGCACTCTGATAACGAATCCATAATGACTTATCTTCTATACTGATTTCACTTTTGGGATAATTTTTAAAATACTTCTCAAAGTTTTTAATCGCTTTATCATGTTGTTCAAAAGCAGCATAAAAACTAGCAATTTTTTTGTAATTAACTAGATCTTCAGGGTGAGAAGCAATATTATCTACAATTAATTTTAAAGCTTTTCCCTTATTTCCTTCATCAAAATAGGCCTGAGCTTGTATACGAATCACTCGTGAATTAAAATTCTTTTCTTTTGGAGAAAAAGCCTTAACAGAAAGCTCAATGTAACGTTTGCACCATTCATCTTTATTTAACTTTAAACTTTCATTCAACATAGAATGCCAATTACTAAAAAACGGAAATAAAACAACTGCTTTTGTTCCTAAGGAAAAAGAGTCTTCATTATAGCCACGTCCCGCTAAATTATAAGACAAAGCAGTTATTGCTCTACTATCATGTGGAGACTCATGAATCCATTTCTCTAGGGCCTTTCTTAAATCTAGACCTGAGGCGGACCCCACTTCCAAAAAGCGAGTCAATGCCTCAGCTGTTTGGCTACCTGCAATTTTCTCATTATTTAATACCTCTTGGGCAAGAGCCTTGTATTTAGTTGGGTTCTCATTCTCAAAATAGATAAAGCTCCACAAGAATTGCCAAAAATCAGGAGACAGTTCCATCCCACGAATCAGATAAGCAATTTTCATGTCATTTTCTGCTAGATTTCCCGCAATAAAATATAGCTCTGCTAGTGCCAACAAATCAGTTTTTTCAAAAGCATATGTTGGTGGGTACATTTTGATAACCTCTTGATTACGGTCTTTGACTTTTGACCAAAAAACATGTGTATTGAGCTGTATTGTCTTTGACTTTTGATCAATATTTTGTAGTTGGTTTTTTAATGTTCGCATTGTACGATGTGTGTCGGCCCAAAGATAAGATGAGAAAACACATGGAGATGAGGAGTTTAGGTCTTCCTCTAATTTTTCAATTAACTTCGCATGCTGTTGCGTCCAATAAAGAATAGAAAAGTATTCTACACGTGGATCTGCCATCAACTCTCCCTCATAGGCGACGCCCATAGGAACGTCCTTGTAAAAAGTAGCTAAGTAAGAAAGCGATGCTTCTTGCCCTTGAAAGATCGACCATTGTATAGGCGTCAATCCATGTGAATTTTTAGAATTATATAAAGCAGGTTTCGCTTCGTAGATTTTCTTAACAAAGTTTAAGTCACCAGATTGTATAGCCTCATGCAAAAGAGAATTCGAATTCTCAAACTGTACATCTTTAGACAGAATATATTCAATGAAGTCTTCACGTTTATCTTCTACAGCTAGTGTTAAAATAGATTTTCCTTTTTGGTTATAGACACCTCTTGCTTTAGGTGTTGCATATACATATATCTCTTTAACAAACTCGAACTGTTTTGTTTCATAAAACAGGTGTAGTAGACTTTCCTTATCAAACAAAGTTGTACCTGCTGTATCACCATTTTGTTTGATAAAGGGTAAAAGAAAATCATGATCCTTTCGAGTATATAAAACTTCTAATAATTTAGATGGTTCTTTATTTAATTTAGAAAAATTACGAGCGAGTAGAAACTCTGCTGCTTGGTATTGCCCACCATAAACTGCAAATTCAAAAGGGCTGTTACTACCATAGTTTTCAGGATTTTTCAAATTGAGGTACTTCGATACAGCATCAAGAATTTCTTTATCGTTTAACTGAATGAGTTGATATAGAAGTGGCATTTCGCCATCTTTAACATTTACAACTTCACCTTTTTTAAAAAGCTTGATTAACAAATCAGTAAAGTCTTTTTTATTTTCATTGTCAAGGTTTTCTGACTGCTCAATTAGAAAAGTAATGATTGAAGTATATTTAATATCACCAATAGGGGGTATCTCATCTTCAACCACTTCTTCCTCAACAATTAATTCAGAAATAGGCTGATGCTCACCTTCAAGAACTTCACCCTCAATTTCAGGTTCTGGGGGGGGAGTTAAAGAAGCTCCATTATCGATTAATATTGATGCGAATCGAAACTCTCCTGACTGAATACATGTTATGATTAGATCATAGCCACTCTCGTCAAAGTCTTCTTTAGTCAATTTTTCAAAACCATAGACTTTTATTTCATCAATTCCTGAATTTAAGCTACTATTGAAGAACCCAGTTGTAGAAAGATTTTTTTCTTTAGCATAGGATTTTTTTACTAAATCAAAAAGGATTTTTTTAGTTTTTTCATCTTGAATAAGTGTCTCCATATCAAGAACCGTAAAGGTCCCTAATAGCCGAGTCGTAATGCGTTCGTAATGTTCTCCTTCATGAAAAGTAAAGTCCTTATCAAGTAAATCTGAAGCCTGTTCAAATGACTGATTTTCTATACAAGAAATGAATAATTGCCCGCCATATTCTTTCAGAAAGTTCTCAGGAACCTTTTCCAGGATCATCTTTCTTAAAGCATTGTTGTCGATTCCAAATAGTTTTACAAAATAAGGAATTTCTTCTTGATCCGTTTCTGTAACATCAGCATCTTGCTTAACAAGAAGTAGACCAAGTTCTTCAAACTCTTTGCGCTTTTGTATTGAGTCTTTAGTTTCTTCTTCCCAATAACTTAGATATGAGTTATAATAGTTGCGGTAATAAATTGATAGCAAAGAAGGGTTTGCACTTTTGTAGCTAAGAATATATTCCGCCTCTTTTCCAAAATCATCTTCATTTAACTTTGGGTTTAATTCTTTTATACTTTTAAGATCATTACCAGCGTATGCTGCAACTTCTTCAAGAGTTTCAAACTCTTCTAACCAGATACTTTCTTTAACAACAATAAAAGGGCGTTTCTTGTGATAGTTTACGTCAACTCCTTGTTTTATCAGCCAGGTCGCTATTTTACAGGAATGATTTTGAATTGCGCCAATAAAATCTTTAATACCAAAACGGTTTTCATCATTTAGACCACCCATTTTATTAAATAGATATTTATAAGTTTCTAAGTCATCTTTATATATCAAAAGATCAATGATTCTTGCATTAAATTGAGTCAACAAATTTATATCCGCACCAGCTTTGACCAATGCCTCAAGCGTATTAGCATCAACAGGATAAGACATGCAATAATATTGAAATGAAGTCATTCCCTCTCCTGCAGACTCATCCAATAAGTCAAAATCATTAAGCTTGTTTTTGTTCTCTGCTAATAGTAGTACTTTTAAAGCTAAATCTTTATCGCCACTCATTATCGCATTATAAAACTCATCAGCATAAATAAGTTGACCAAAGAGTAGAATAAAAATTAAATAAAAGCCAGAAATTCTCATTTTACCTCTTTCGTACGGATTAGTAGGAAGTTTTGTCCCCATTTACTTGTAAGATTGCGCGTCTGTTGATCTGGTGGGAGAGCCGTATAGCTCGGTGCTGTTTTAGTCATTTTGATTCCTCTAAGGCCTGAAAGTTGATTTTCCATTGAAACAGAGCCAAATGAAGTTCCAGGAATTTGCGTTGCTTGACTTAATAATTCGTCCATTTTTTCTTTTTCAGAAAAGGCAACGATATGAATAAAGTCAAGGCCAAACGGCTCTGCAATTGTAAATGTAAAGCCATCATCTCTACCTATGGATATTTTCTTATTTTTGGGAACACGCGATAAAGGTTCTCCAAGTTTTGGATAGATCAATGTGCAACTTCCGTCAATCGAGTAAACATAAATTGCAATAAATGCATCTTGAGAAATCCAAGTATCAAAAACAATCTTTTCATCTTTAAAATAAATGTCTTGCTCAGGCTCAACTGAACAAGAAACAAGTATGGATTCATTCTCCATTTGCTTACCCAAAGTCTCTACCATTGAAAGGTGGTTTTTTACTTTTTCTGGTAGATTTCCCTCATGTCTACTTTTGAATGTCTCAAGAGTTGTTTGCCATGGATTTTCTTCATACACTTTGGAATCTTTTTTATTAAGCATAATCATAGGGAAAAGAAAACAGACAAGAACTAAAATTAAAACGGTAATCGTAATAAAAAACAACTTGCTAATACTTTGCTTCTTTTCAACAGGCAAAACTTCAATATTGCTTGAAGTTTCTTCATTATGAACTCCACCAATTACCGAGGATAAACCAGACTTTAATTCAATTAAACTATCTTTTGAGTTTTGTTTATAAGCAGTAAGCCATTGACTCATTTTCAAGAAGTATTGCATAGAATCACTTGGTATGGTTTCAGAAATCATATAAGGGAAAATCACTTTGTTATGACTAAAGGCATTTTCCAGTTCAGTTAAAACATGGCGGGAACTATTAGAGCTTTCTGAAAAAATCAGTAAAAAACATGAACAATCTTCTATTCCTTTCATGATACCACTCGCATACTCACTACCTACAGGTATATCTCTTGGAGCAATCCAACAGGATATACCACCTAATTCTAAATCTTTACAAATCTGAAAAGCAATATCTTTATCTTTGCTTGAATAAGAAATAAATACGTCTGACATAAATCGACCTAAAACCTACCCCAATTAAAACTAATCATTAGCTGTTTAAAATTATATTGAAAGCAAAACCTATAAACACAAAATTAACATCTTGAGCTTGATTTACAAGAAAAAAAGAGAATTAAATTCTATAATTCATTCCTTAATAGCAAAGGAATAATAAAGAAAATTTGACTTACTATTTATACAGGTTAATACATAATTTAAAAGGAGTTAACTTTGAATAGACCTAATATTTTATTTCTCATGAGTGACGAGCACCGAGCAGATGTTTCTGGATTTGCTGGAAATCCGGTTGTTCGCACCCCATTTTTGGATCAATTAGCAAGATCAGGGGCCGTTTTCAATAATGCCTATACAGCAAGTCCAATCTGTGTACCTGGACGCCAGTGTTTAATGTCTGGCCAATTACCTAAAACCAATGGTTGTGAAGGGTGGAAAGACTTGCCACCATTTACAAACACTTTTGCTTCGCAGTTTGCCAAACATGCTTACCATACTGTTTGCGTGGGGAAACTTCATCATGAGGGTCCAGACCAAATGCAAGGGTGGACCCAACGGCCTTATTCTGATACCCATGTAGCCCCAAACGCAATTGAGGGTTTTAAGCATAACGAAGCTTCTATGTATGCAAAACCAGAAGGTACTGGAAAGTGGTCGAATCAAAAGGAAATCGTAAGAGCGGGAATTGGGCACGGTCCTTATCAAATTTTTGATCAACAAGTAGTCAATGTTACCAATCAATTTATTCATAATCATTGGGTTGATTCATTTTACGACCGTCCAGCGGGCTTTCGCCCTACTCTATTGAAAGTAAGCCTGCTTCAACCTCACTATCCATACTTAGCTGAAGAAGAAAAGTTTGATTATTATTTGAATCGCGTCTCTATTTATAATGAAGAAACATGCGACCATCCTGTGTTAAGCTTTAGTCAGCAACATGAACCTGTTGAGGTTTCTCAGCGAGATATTCGGCGTTGTACTGCTGCCTATTATGCTATGATAGAAAAAGCTGATGAACACTTTATGACTGTTGTCAACGAACTAGAAAAGGCGGGACATGACCTAGATGATTGGATTATTATCTACACCTCAGATCATGGTGAAATGTTAGGCCAACATGGAATTTGGGAAAAAACACGTTTCTATGAGGCAAGCGTGAAAGTACCTTTAATTATTCGTTGGCCCAAGGGATTTGAAGGAGGCATTGAGATTGATGAAAATGTCAACCTATGTGACTTGTATGCAACCTTATGTGAGCTGGCAGGAATTGAAATTCCTGATGGACTTGACTCTCGCTCACTTGTTCCACTGTTAAATGGGGAGTCAAATGATTGGTCCAATGAGTCTATATCTCAATATGGAAGTGACCATGTTATGATTAAACAAGATCATCTAAAGTACCAATACTACGGTGATGCTCCCGAGGTGCTGTTTGACCTAGAAAAAGATCCAAGCGAATCAATAAATTATATCGATACCCCTAGCTACCAGAAAGAAGTTGTAAAGTTTCGAGAACGACTTGCGACATTGGGGCATGGCCCCAACGCACAAAAGTATATCAACGCTGGATATTAATCGTCTTCGATATAAAGTTTAGGAATTTTTGGGAGCCAATTTAGCTGATCCCACTTTTCAAGTGGAACACGTTTATCGTTGGGCTGAGATAACCCTTCTGTTGTTCTTCCACGAATTACAGCAATATGCAATTCTTTGGTCAAATCATCAACGATGTCCCTATGCTGCATGGCAATGTTAACACGTTCTTCAGGGTCATTTTCTAAATCGAATAGTTGAACTTCTAGTAAAGCAGCCTTAACAGCAGTTTGTTCAGTGGGTTCAGACCATCCACCTGACCCTGCACAGCGGCATAGTTTAAACTTCCCTTTACGAATCGCAAACATACCTTCAATGGAATGATGAATGAGTGCAGTACGTTTATTCGGATCCAAAGCATCACCTTGGAATGCAGAAAGATAACTTACTGAATCCTCTGCAAGGCTATCATCTGGTGCAATTTGCAACAAATGGCAAACCGTTGCCATAAAATCAAAAATACCAATTGCTGAATCACAGGTTTGTCCTGCTTCAATTCCATTGGGCCACTGCATCACATATGGGATTCGGTGACCTCCATCCCAAATATCAGATTTGTAACCACGGTAAATATAAGAACAGTAGTGTCCAAAACGTTCCTCAAGATCCTGAACTTCTGAGGGGATAGCACTTGCACCATTGTCAGAAGTAAAGATCACCCAAGTATTTTCAAACTGATCAGTATCTTTTAATGCTTTAAGAACTTGTCCCACTCGGTGATCAACTTCGATACAAAAATCGATATAGGGATTAATACCGCTAATTCCATCAAAGTCAGGTGCGGGAGAAATAGGCGTATGAGGTGCTGTTATCGGAAAATAGAGGAAAAACGGATTTTCCTGATCATGTTTATGAATATAGTCAACTGCTCGATCCGTGATATGCTCCAACACGTTATTAGATCTCATGCTACTCATTCGAGGACCCGCTCGAAAAAAGTCTTGCTGGGTTGCCCAAGATTTAGGTTCCTCAACTGGCATATCATCTTTAACATATACATATGGTGGCATATCCAAGGAACCACAAATACCAAAGAAATGATCAAAGCCATTGGATATTGGACCATTTTGTACAGGCTTGTTATAATCAATCCAGTCATAGTCATCCGGACTCCAACCATTCAGATTTGCCTCATGCCCCTTTTTAATTGCCCAATCCCAACCTAAATGCCACTTCCCTATGCAGGCCGTTTTATATCCACTATCTTTGAAAACATTTGCAACTGTTTTGCGCCCACGCTCTAATAAGGCATTACCTGTTCCAGACAATACGCCTTTCTTTAAGTATGTGCGCCAACAGTAACGACCCGTCATGATTGAATATCTAGATGGTGTGCAAACAGAGGATGAAGTATGGGCATCCGTAAAAGTTAAGCCATTACTAGCCAAACTATCAATGTTAGGCGTTTGGAGTTTTGCTGCTTCATTCAAACAACTAATATCACCATACCCCATATCATCTGCCAATATAAAAATGACATTGGGCTTATCCATGATTCTCTCCATTAAATTGAACATTATAATACAAATTTTACCGTACAAAAGAAACTTTTGAATACAAGTTCCAATATCTGACAAAAAAATGATTAACTAGAAGCTATATAGAAGGTTTAACTGGTAAAGATCAATGCTTTCACTATCTGGCTGTTCTTCAATTTCTTTGTAATGCATCCAGACGAAGTAAACATTCATATTAGAAGAGATTTTGTAACCAAGCGTCATATGTAAACCTTCAACATTGTTTTTGGCATTAACGCCCACACCCGTTCCACTTCCGAAAACTGGGTCCTGAAACCAGGAATTCACCGAGTCTGCTTCTATATACCGATACTCAGTTTTAAGATAAAAATTATCTAGGTCTATTTGTGATCCGAGAAGATAGGCGATATTATGATCATCTGCTTGCTCATTTCCGCCTAAAACCGACTGATCACCGCTACCAGCACCAACATTCATCACACCATGCGTATATAAACTCGCACTTAATTCATCTGAAAACTTATGTCTACCTTTCACATAGATATCAACCAAAGAAAAGGTGTAGTCAAAATCTTGATTAGGAACCACCCGGTCTCCATTGTTATTCACAAAAGTGTTGGCTTCACTTGCTGCTGAGTCATATAGATAAGCAGAAGTCGTAAATAACAAGCTATTGTCTTTATTTGCAATCGGTGCCCAACCAAGTTGCATCGCAGTTATAAAAGACTCATTATCTGTATCATTATCAGGTGCATAAGCAAAGTCATAAATACCCGCAATTGCATAAAAGCCTTCTTGCTTACCTTTTTGAACCTCAGTTCCTCGCCAATTAACCGTTACACCAACAGGTCGGACAGAGGGGTCCCATAAAATTGCAGAAGTTAAGTAAGGATTAGGAGCCTGTCCAACCGTAACGGAAAAATCATCCCAAAAATGCCTAGCATAAGCATAATCAAGACGTAAGTCTCCGGATTGAAAAGGATATTCATTTGAATGGGTATTGTTTGATGTTGAAGGGTTTTCAGAGCCCGTGATAAAACCAGCACCTATCTCAAAGTTCTTTTCTGGATTTAGCCACTTAAAGCCTAAGCGAAAACGAGTTTGAAAACGGTTATAATTTGCATCATTTCCGCTACGTTTCTCATAGCGTAGACGTAAATCTGCTTTAATTTGCAGCCCTTCGATTCCAGGACGTAGATAAATAATAGGGCTTTCCTCTTTAGTCTGTTGATAAGCAGTTAAGCGGTCCCTCTCAGTTTCCATTCGCTCCAACTTTTGCTGAAGATATTCAATCTGCTTTGCTTGAAGCTCTAACTGTTTCTGCAAAGCTTCTATTTCTTTAGACGTAGGACTCACTGCCCATGTAAATGATGAAGCTAAAAGTGTTGGTAAAATAAATTTTTTAACAAGCATTTAAAGTACCTCCTATAGCCAATGGTTTGCCTTTCATCAAGAAGTACTGTGCATTCTCATTCTCCTTCCAGAAGCGGCACATGTAATCATACATAAAAACACTTATCTGATTAATAAAAAGATATATTAAAATTCTATGTATAAAACTAAAAATTCAATAAGTATGAAGGGAAACTCATCGTATGAACAAAACGCTAAACCTCTATCAAGTATACAATATTTAGTTCATAGTTTTTACATCTAGCTATGAAGACAATTGGCTTAACCTATGAATCTTAATTGGGGAGACCGAGATTTTTGGAAAATGAGTAATATTACTAACTTGCTTATTGGGCATCCTTGTCATTGCTCAATAAAAGCTAAATAGCATGAAAAGTAAAAGTAATTACTAAGGGTACCTTAATTAATGAAATAATTATTGATGGTTGAATGAAAACAAGGGTGAACAGAATGCACTCATATTCACCCTAAATTTTATTGCATTAATTCACGTGTCTTTTTCATCAACACAAAGAATTCAAGTTGGTCTTTCGAAAGTTGATCAAGGTTTCTATTCCACTGCTCAATAATCTGAATATCCTCAATTGACAAGGAATTTTCATGGTATTTTTGAGCAAAGGCTGCAACAGAAATTTGAAAGCGAAATTCATCACGTGCTTTATCAAAGGGAATTGAAACATTCTGAAGAGCAAACGTTTGTAAATGACTTTTTTCCTGTTCAGGCTTTTTATAGCGAACTTTTAAGGTCAATAATTCACTTGAGTCCACATTTTCTTGAGTTTTTTCTCTAGCAACTTGTTGATATTTAAGAGTATCTACCGACAGCTTAGCATGGTCACTACCTGCAGGAACAATTTCGTAAATAGCCGTTACTTGGTGACCTGCTCCAATATCGCCAGCATCCTTTCGATCATTATTAAAGTCTTCAGCAGCTAGGCTACGGTTATTATAACCAATTAAACGGTAACTTTGAACGGCTGCAGGGTTGAACTCAACCTGAAGTTTTACATCTTTAGCGACTGTAACTAAAGTTCCACTGACTTTTTGACATAACACTCTTTTGCTCTCTATAAAGGAATCAATATAAAAATAGTTCCCATCAGCATGATTAGAAATTTCTTCCATCAAGTCATCATTAAGGTTTCCATAACCAAAGCCTAGAACAGTTAAGTAATGTTTTTCCTTAGCCTTTTCTTTTACAAATTTCACTAAGTGATCAGTGTCATCTAATCCAACATTAAAATCACCATCAGTTGCAAGTAAAACACGATTAGTTCCACCAGGTATAAAATTTGATTGAACAATTTCATAGGCCTTCTGAATTCCGGCGGCACCATTTGTAGAGCCACCAGAAGAAAGCCCATCAAGTTTGTTCATCAATAAACGCTTTCCTGCTTCATCACAAGAAATAGAATCTTGAACTACACCTGAATAACCTGCATATGCAACGATCGCTACTTTATCTTTTTCAGTTAATCCATTTAGCATCTCCTTGAACCCTTTTACTAATAAAGGTAGTTTATCCTCTGCAGTCATTGAACCGGATACATCAATTAAAAATACCAAATTAGAGTCAGGCCTCTCAGTTGCAGCAATATCAACTGCGTTTATGCCAATCCTAACTAACTTGTTCCCATCAGTCCAGGGACAATCCGTAATTTCCATCTGAGTTGAAAAAGGATGATCTTCCTCAGGCTTCGGATAACTATATTTGAAATAGTTAAGCATTTCCTCTATTCGAACGGAATAACTAGGAGGTAAGATTCCTGATTCAATTTGTTTTCTAAAGAAACTATAACTTGCTGTATCCACATCAACTGAAAAAGTAGAAAGTGGATAACGAGCTACATCTAAAAAACTTTGTTCTTCATACTCGGCAAATCGATCACGATTCGCCTCTAGTAAAACACTTTTTAACAACTCAGGACTTGGCTGTTTATATACAGGTCTAGACTTACCAACAGAATCAACATAATCATTTTTATGAATACCTCCACAAGATGATAATCCAAATACACCAACACCTAAAACAACACAACTATATAATGCATACTTTGCAACACGTCTTTTTACTTTCATAGATAATCCTTTCATTATGAATTCATATACGATTCGATAAACAAAAGGGATTCTCACGTAAATTTAAAATGATAATTATTTTGATTATTAAAAGACATGATAAAAAATTAATAATCAGCGGGACTTTTTCACGCCACAAAAAGACTATACACATACATTTTTTGACATTTTTGTAGGTCAATTACTTTAAAAATAGCACATAAAATTACATTTTTGTCTAACGATCTCATTTAAGAAATCAACTAAAAAATCAAACGTCACCCTCAAAAACCCTTAAGAGTCAACTGATAAAAAGTTAATTGGCATCAGCTATGCTAAACAAACCCCATCAAAGTTATTTATAATAGTTAAGTTAAGAATTTTTTAGAAAGTGTGATTCGTTATGGGAAAAGAGCGTGTAGTAGTAATTGGTAACGGAATGGTCGGCGCAAAGTTTTGCGAACGCCTTCTAGAAAAAGAAACCAATAAAGAATTTGAGATTATTACCTTTTGTGAAGAGGTGCGACCTGCATATGATCGCGTACATCTTTCTGAATATTTTGGTGAAAAAGGTATTGATGAATTAACTTTAAAACCACTAAACTGGTACCAAGAAAATGGAATTACCATTTTCCTAGGTGATCGTGCTAATAAAATCGATCGTGAAAAACAAATCGTATATTCCGAAAAAGGCGAATCAGTAAAATACGATTATGTGGTTTTAGCGACTGGATCTTACCCTTTTGTTCCACCAATTCCAGGTGTAGACAAAAAAGGTGTATTTGTTTATAGAACAATAGAAGATTTGGATGCGATGATGGATTACGCGCAGTCTGCCACAAACTGCGCAGTTGTTGGCGGGGGCCTTTTAGGTCTTGAAGCAGCAAAAGCTGCTCAAGACCTACAACTAAACTCTCATGTGGTCGAATTTGCTCCACGCCTGATGCCGCGTCAGCTTGATACGGATGCAGGAGAAGTCCTCAAAAAACTCATTGAGGACCGTGGTTTGCAAGTTCACTTGAATACAGCAACTAAAGAAATCATTGGCGAAGAAAAAGTAGAAGGTATGCTTTTCAACGACGGTGAAAAATTGGATGTAGATATGGTGATCGTTTCTGCGGGCATTCGCCCAAGAGATGATATCGCTCAAGAAAGCGGCCTGGAAATTGGACCACGTGGTGGTATTCAAGTAAACGACAATCTTCAAACCTCAGATCCAAAAATCTTTGCGATCGGAGAATGTGCCTTGCATGAGGGCATGATCTATGGACTAGTTGCACCTGGTTATACGATGGCAGACGTTGTTGCTCAGCAATTAGCGGGTCACTCTGCGGTCTTTACCGGTGCAGATATGTCTACAAAACTAAAACTAATTGGAACTGATGTTGCAAGCTTTGGTAATATTGAACCAAAGGAAGGAACATTTGAAGAGCTAACTATTAATGATCCTTACAGAGGGATATTTAAACGCCTATTTATTACTGAAGATGGACAGCGTCTTTTAGGTGGTATCTTAGTTGGAGAAGCTGATGAATATGGCCAACTTTTACAATTATACTTAAATGAAATGAAACTACCTGAAAACCCAATGCAATTAATTTTACCAGCAAGTGATGGGGAAGCTGTAGGCGGTGGTGTTGAAGATTTACCTGATGGAGCAACAATTTGTTCCTGTGAGAATGTAACAAAAGGTGATATTTGTTGTGCTATAGAAGGTGGAGCACAAACCATACCTGATCTAAAGTCTTGTACTAAAGCGGGTACAGGCTGTGGAGGATGCGTTCCTCTCGTTACAGATTTATTGAAATATAAATTAAAAGAAGCAGGTGTGGAAGTATCAAATGCACTCTGTGAACACTTTGATTTTTCCCGTACAGAAATGTATGAAATCATTCGTGCAACTGGAATTAAAAGTTTCGACGAGCTCATACATAAGCATGGGAAAGGAACTGGCTGTGAAATATGTAAGCCAACAGCTGCATCCATCTTTGCGAGTACGTGGAATGAACCAATTTTAACACAACCACACCTACAGGATAGTAATGATGCATTCCTAGCAAATATTCAAAAGAATGGTTCATATTCTATTGTGCCTCGTATTCCAGGTGGGGAAATTACTCCTGAGAAGTTGATTATTCTGGGTCAAATTGCTAAGGAGTACAACTTATATACCAAAATTACAGGTGGACAGCGTATCGACCTGTTTGGAGCTCAGTTAAACGAGCTACCGTTAATCTGGCGCGAATTAATTGATGCTGGATTTGAATCTGGACATGCTTACGGAAAATCTATCCGTACAGTAAAGTCCTGTGTGGGATCAACTTGGTGTCGTTTCGGTGTTCAAGATAGCGTAGGTATGGCAATTCTTATCGAAGAGCGTTACCGTGGTATCCGTTCACCTCATAAACTCAAGTCTGCTGTTTCTGGCTGCACACGTGAGTGTGCTGAAGCCCAGTCAAAAGACTTTGGTATCATTGCAACAGACAAAGGCTGGAACCTTTATGTATGTGGTAATGGTGGAATGAAACCCCGTCATGCAGACCTGCTAGCAGGTGACTTAGATGATGAAACTCTTATTAAATATATTGATCGATTCCTAATGTTCTACATTAAAACTGCTGAACGCCTAACTCGCACGTCTGTTTGGTTAGAAAAGCTTGAGGGTGGTTTAGATCACTTAAAAGATGTTGTAATCAATGATTCTCTTGGAATCTGTAATGAACTTGAAGAACAAATGGAATACTTAGTAAATACTTACGAGTGTGAATGGAAAAATGCTATTGAAGATCCAGAAAAAGCAAAACGTTTCCGTCACTTTGTGAATAGTGATGAAAAAGACGAAAACCTAGTTTTCAAGCTAGAACGTGAGCAGATTCGCCCAGCGACTGATAAAGAACGTGAAGAACTAGCAAAAATATAATAAAATATTTATATTTGGATTTGAAAAACAGTATAATTTTATAGAGGATTTTTATCATGAGTGCATGGACAAAAGTAGGTAATACAAATGATTTCGCTAGCAACATGGGTGGCTGCGTAAAAGTAAATAACAAACAAATTGCTGTCTTTAATTTTAAAAAAAATGATTCTTGGTTCGCTGTTCAGAATGAATGCCCGCACAAGCAACAAATGGTTTTATCCCGCGGTATTATGGGTGATTTAGAGGGTGCTCCAAAAGTAGCATGCCCTCTTCATAAGCATGCATTCTGTTTAAAAACAGGAAAACACCTGAGTGATGGAGACATAAGTGATTTAACGATCTATCCAATCAAAGTAGAAAATGACGAAGTCTTTCTACGGGTTGACTAAGAACTCTTATTGAGAAAAAGAATGTCTACTATAACAAACAGTATATGCTCCTATTGCGGAGTTGGCTGTGGGATAAAGGTTAGCAAATCGCGTGATGGGGAGATCAGTCTAGAAGGTAATGAAGATTATCCTGTCAATCATGGAATGCTATGTAGCAAAGGTATGAACCTACATCACGTTGTGAATGATAAACAAGACCGTCTGCTTTACCCACAGATGCGTACCTCACGTCATTACCCTCTAAAGCGTGTTAGCTGGGAATCTGCAATAAAACGAAGTGCTGCTGTATTTAAAACAATGGTTGATAAATATGGTCCTGACTCAGTAGGCCTTTATGTTTCGGGTCAGATGCTAATTGAAGAGTACTATCTTGCCAATAAGCTCACTAAAGGTTTTTTAGGTACCAATAATATTGATACAAACTCACGTCTATGCATGAGCTCTGCCGTTGTAGGGTATAAAAAAACTGTTGGAGCAGATAGTGTTCCTATCAACTACAATGATATAGAACTTACAGATTGTTTTTTCATAACAGGTGCTAACCCTGCATGGTGCCACCCTATTTTATTTCGTCGTATAGAAAAACGTCTAGCATCAAAACATGTCAAAATGATCGTCGTAGATCCTCGTAAGACACAAACAGCGGAAATGGCTGATCTTCACCTGCAGATTCAACCTGGTACAGATGTATACGTATATGAAGCAATTAGTAAATACCTTATCGACAATGGACATGCTGACTTCGGCTTCATGGAGAAATACTGCGAAGGACACGAAGCATACATTAATTCTTTAAAAAATGTGGACATTGCTGAAAATGCAGCAATTTCCCAAATTCCTTTGAAAGAAGTTGAGCTTGCTGGAAAAATAATTGGCGAGAGTGAGCATCTTTTAACCATGTGGGCTATGGGGCTTAATCAAAGTAGTATTGGCGTCAATAAAAATTTATCTCTAATTCAAATCAATCTATTGACAGGAAGAATTGGTAAACCAGGAAGCGGACCTTTCTCATTAACTGGTCAACCTAATGCAATGGGCGGAAGAGAAGTGGGAGGTTTAGCCAACCTATTGGCTGCACACCGTGACTTGCTAAATGAGGACCATCGCCGTGAAGTAGAACAATTTTGGGATATAAAAGAAGGTACAATTAAAGGAAAACCTGGTTTAACAGCAACGGAAATGGTGGAAGCTCTAGAAAGTGGTAAACTGAAAGCCGTTTGGATTATATGTACTAACCCTGCTGTAAGTTTACCTGATCTAGACCGCACTGAAAAAGCTTTCGCTAATGCAAAGTTTGTAATGGTCTCAGATATTTCAAATCGGGCAGATACACTTCGCTTTGCTGATGTAATCTTACCTGCAGCTGGTTGGTTAGAAAAAGAAGGTACCATGACAAACTCTGATCGTAGGGTTGCATACTTACCTAAAATGATTGATGCACCCGGTGAGGCAAAACCTGATTATGATATCTTACGTGACTTTGCACATGCATTAGGACATGAAAAATCTTTTAATTATAAATGTGCAGAAGACATATTCAAAGAACATTGTGCACTTACAAAAGGGACTAACATTGACATCACAGGTTTAAGTTACAATCGATTACGTAACGGTTCTGTACAATGGCCATGTCCTGAAATAGGACACCCGGGAACGGATCGTTTATTTGAAGATTTTCAGTTTCACACACCCTCAGGAAAAGCACAATTTCATGTTATACCTCAAGCTTGTCAATCAGAGCCCTTGTCAAAAGATTTTCCATTTATTTTAACTACAGGTCGTATAAGGGATCAATGGCATACCATGACGCGAACGGGAAAAGTAGGTAAATTAAGAAAACATATTGATCGACCCTACTTAGAAGTCCATCCAGAAGATGCCAAAAGGCTTGCTATAGCTGATGGGGATACATTACGTATTTTTAATGAACGAGGAGAGACTTTAGCACCCGCAAAAATTACAGATAGCATCAAAGAAGGAACTGTATTTTTACCAATGCACTTTGGACGTTTAAAAGGAAATACGAAAGGGCGTGCAAATAATTTAACTTCCATGATTGTAGATCCAGTTTCTAAAGAGCCAGACTTTAAGTACTCTGCCGTTCAAGTAGAACCAGTTCGTGCAAAAGGAGAGCAGATATTGATCGTTGGTGCTGGGCAAGCAGCTAGACAGTTTGTAAAAACCTATCGTAAAAAGAATAAGGAAGACCGAATCATTGTTTTTGGAAAAGAGCCATTACCTTTTTACAACCGAGTTTTACTGCCTGATTATATCAATAATGAAAAGAATTGGAATAGCCTGATTCAAATGAATGAAAAGGAAAACAAAGAGTTAGACTTTGAATTTGTTCAAGGCATGGAAATTATTGATATTGACCGTACAAATCAAGTCATAAAAACACAGTATGGTAAAGAATATCCATATGACAAACTGATTTTAGCAACAGGGAGTCGCCCAGCAACACCAAGCTTTACACCGCCAAATTATGATGGGATCTTTGGTCTCAGAA
The DNA here is from genome assembly GCA_022447755.1 of Lentisphaeria bacterium. Classification (GTDB taxonomy): domain Bacteria; phylum Verrucomicrobiota; class Lentisphaeria; order JABSQK01; family JABSQK01; genus JAKVBE01. The sequence goes on from JAKVBE010000020.1 coordinate 73,742, forward strand.
CAAGAAAAGATGCTGATCTAATTAAGTCATATTTAGATTCAGGTGATGAAGCTGTTGTAATTGGTGGAGGCTTGCTAGGCTTGGAGCTATCAGGTTCCCTGGCATCATTAGGAATAAAAGTGACAATCCTACAACGCTCTTCAAGATTAATGAGAGGCCAACTTGATACTACTGGTTCCAATATTTTACATGAAGAGATTTTAGACCGTGGTATTGATGTTATATATAATGATGAAATTGAGTCTTGTTTTGCCAAAGAAGATGTATTGCACTCAATTCGCTTGAAATCAGGTAGACGCTTAAAATGTAAGGCATTATTTTTTGCTACTGGAATCAAACCAAACATTGAAATTGGTGTAAAGGCAGGGCTTAAGGCACAAAAAGGTTTAGTAGTCAATAACCAACTTCAAACCAGTGATTCAAATATTTATGCAATTGGCGAAATTGCCGAACATAAAAATAAGCTATATGGAACAACACCTGCGGCCCAGGAACAAGCAAACATATGTGCGAAGGTCTTATTAGGCGATGAAACAATTCATTATAACGGCTCATTAGGTTTTAATGTACTCAAGTTAAAGGATTTAAATCTTTGCTCTATTGGAACTGTAGAAAAACCAAACAATGATCCTTGCTATCATGAGGTAATAACACTTGACTACAAAATGCGATATTATAAAAAATGTATTTTATATAATGATAGAATAATTGGTGCTATTCTTATTGGTGATAAAACTGAGTTTAGTGATTTTAAAACTATGATAGAAAATGAAACAGAACTTGGAGAAAAGCGAACCTCACTATTAAAGAGCCAAGAGGAATCTATTCCAGTAATTGGAGAGTTAGTATGTTCTTGCAATAATGTTGGAGATGGAAATCTAAAACAATTGATTGCTGGAGGTTATTGTTCAATGGAAGCATTATGTAATGCGTCTAAAGCTGGTCTTGGCTGTGGCTCTTGCAAGCCTGAGGTACAAAAGATTTTACAACAAGAACTATCAGAGAAAGAGGTTTAGGTATGACATCTTTACAAGTATTTTCAGCTGGTGGTCTTTATGCAGTAAATGATCTAAACCATTGTGCATATGCTGCTTATAAGTATAACCAGGGTAAACTAAAATTCGGTTATCGCCAAAATATTATTATTGATAATGTTGCCTCTGATTGTCCAGAGTTTAAAAGCTTAAACAAACATATTCAAGTATTGCCTGCTGACACGAATATTCAAAATGTAGCTTGTAGCCAAGATATTGGTGGCCTTGGTTTCAGTCATGACTGGGCATATGACAATGAAAGCTACCAAGAGCTTGTGAGTCAATTTTATAAAGGTACTCAAAACTGTTCAATTCAGTTTTCATCTACCTTGCCTGTAACAAATTCACCTTTCGCAAGTGACATAAACCTGATTACATCCGAAAAACCAAACCACTGGCAATGTATCATTAAAACGGCAAAACGTCAGGTCTTGTTTCCTGGAATTTTGATCAGCAGTGACATAAAAGAATTGGTTTTGGATGTTGAACAAAGATTCAAGCAAAAGTCTTCTCTGACAGATATGGACTTTGCTCAAGTTTATTCAAATCATAACTTTCAGAAAACAGATCGCTACACAAGTCTATCATTACCGAGACGCACCACACGACTCTCCCATGGCTTTATTCCTATGCAAAATGGCGAATGGGCCTTAAATATCCTATCTACAGATAATTCTTGGGATTGGAAATTCATTAACCGTTTGACTGTTGTCGCAAAAGAACAACATCTAGGGCGTTTCTATATTACACCGCAGCCATCGATATTAATAAAACATATCAAAGGGCATGAAATCCCACGTTGGACACAGATTCTAGCTGAATATAATTTTCCAATGGCTTACGGAGACAATGATCTGCTTTTCAAAAGTTTTAATAATATTAGCTTGAGGAACAAGTTAGCACAGGCATTTAACGATGCGGCAGTTTACGCACATAATGTTCGAATTACTTCCAATGTTAAGAACTTTGAATTAGATGCTGAAATTTTTATTGAAGAAATATCTGGTTTCTTTAGTAAAAAATACCGTGTCTATTACCGAACAAACTTGGATATACGTGAGCTAGATATTCAAGTTACTGAAAGGCCAATGAAGCTAGATGATTTATGTCAATTTATTATCAAACTAATGAAACAACATCACCACCACACACCTGCGGAGAAATTGGACCTTAAAGCAAGTAAATCTTTACTGCTACAAGCTCCAGATGAGGGGCACCAAACATATGCATGTAAGGCCTGTCTAACCGAATACATTGAAGATTTAGGTGATCCTGAAACGAATACAAAACCAGGTACATTATTCAACGATTTACCCCAGTCTTGGTGTTGCCCTACTTGTGAAGAACCAAAACAAAGCTTTGAACTGGTTGGTCCAGTATAAATAAAATACGCGATGGCGCGCAAGTTGGCGCTGGTGAATAGGCCTACATAAAACGCATCCCATCCTTAGTCAGCTTATCCATGTGCGGAGTTTCATAAATGATTGTTCCACTCTCCTTATGACTCGCAATATCTTGCCAACCTAAATCATCAATGAAAGTATGAACAATATTCGGCCGAGGAGGGGCTTTATCCGCAAATACCTCTGCACAAAAATAAAGTACGGATACTAAAATTATAGACAGTTTAATCATTTCATTCCTCTAAATTTATGAAAATTTATTTATGTAAAATACGTACGCAATTACAAGATAAATACAAATCTATGTCTTTTACTAATTATTTAGTATAAACAAATTTCAGGATTTAATCAAGCGTGAAATATCAAACTTTATTTATTATTCTTTTATTTTCAGCAGGTTAGATAACGCGGAAGAGACATCCTAAAATAGAAGATAATCTGAAAAATTTTGTTTGATTGCTGCAAAGTAGTAGTTGGGTTTGGAATAAGTCTTATAAATTATCGAATTAAAGACCTAGAAGCTCGTCAGAAATCATTTCAATAGCAAGTGTATCAAAAGCATCAGCTGTGGTTGCTTCATTGGCCTGAATAATTTTTTCTATACCATAAGAATGAAGAACCTTGGTAGTTGGAGTACCAATACTGAGGACCATTTTACCTTCTAGAGCTTCTGCTCCATGCTGATCTAAGAAAGATCGAACACATGATCCACTTGAGAAGAAAATATAATCAAAGTCTGGAATATTATAGTTCTGTAAAGGGAAGGTGTCATAAAGCAATGCGTCTTCAACCTCTACACCTAATTCTGCAAGACCAGCAGATAGTTTTGCTGGGGCTTGGGTAGAATGTAAGCGTAATGCTGAACAACCTTCTACATCAAAACCTTTTAATAGCTCCAATAAACCATCGCTGCCAAAGTTTTCAGTAGGTGTTATGTCTGCACGCAAGCCAAATTCTTCCAACACGCGGTTAATACCAGGTCCCGTGGTTACGATATCTGGTAAATCACGTGAATCAATACCTGCATGTGGCATTGCTTCAAATAGCATACGCACAGCTGTAGGGGAGGTTAGAATAATCCAATCATACTGATTTAGATCCTGTAAAAATGGGATTACATCTGGACATGGCATCGATTGGATATATGGCATATTAATTACCTTTGCACCATATAAATGCCCCAAGTTTCTAGAAATCTGTTGTACATCTTGGCTTCCAGTAATCATGATTCGCTTGCGCTCTAAAGGCAAATTACAGGATTTAAATAAGTACCTAGCATCTGCCGTATCGCCTACAATACAAATACCTGGTTGTGTGTTACCGTGATCTTTTACCACTTTAGCAATAGTCTCAAGGGTACCTGTAAGAATTACTTCATTTGGTGTGCTTCCACCCATAATAACTGCAGCAGGTGTAGTTCCTAACCAACCTTCGTCTGTTAGTTCTTTATGAATCTCTTCCAGTTTTTGAATTCCCATAAAAAATACCATCGGTAACTTTTGACGTTCCTCTATCCCTATAGGTGCAGTTCCTGTACAAGATTTACGCGGTGTAATAACAGTAAACCCTCGTGATACATCACGCCGAGTTAAGGTAAAACCTGTTACAGTTGCTGCAGCACTCATGCTAGAAACACCAGGTGTAACTAAATAAGGTAATTTATAATTTTCTACCGCATCAACTTCTTCTTGAAGCCTACCAAAGATTCCTGGATCTCCCCCCTTCAAACGAACGACCTGCTTTCCCTGTCGAGAATAAGTTGCCATTCTTTCACAAATTTCAGCCATCGGCATATAGTGTTTACCACCACGCTTTCCGACAAAAACCTGCTCAGCATGCGGAGGTAAGAAATGTAAAAGTGCTTCTGGAGAAAGGGCATCATATAGGCAAACATCTGCTTGCCCCATTATTTCCTGACCTTGAAGGGTAAAGTAGCCAACATCACCTGGACCACCGCCAACAAAATTTACAGTTCCAGCAAAGTATTTTCTTAGAGTTGTTAGCGTTTCATTCCCTTTAAGAAAAGTTGCAGCTAAAATACCTTGTGCCTCAGGTACTTCTAATTCATGGAGTGGGATCAATTCTGTGATACGTTCGGTTAACTTTAAACGATTCAAGGCTGCGGTTGCAATAATAACCATATCATAGTTACCATTATCAAGCTGAGTAATACGTTCTTCAATGGTTCCGCGGATTGGAACCAGTTGCGGATTATCGAGTTTCTCTAATGCCCACTCTTCTCGGCGGTCACTGGAGATACCAATTTTGGGGTTCTTTGGAAGATCAGCTAGTGTTTCACCAAGTCTCATAACTATTGAGTCACTAGGATCCTCACGCCAAGGGAACCAACACCAATCAAGATCTTCAGGTTGTGGATATGGTAAATCTTTTGCCGAATGTAAGGCAAAATCAATTTGGCCATCTCTAAGTGCATCATCCAAAAATTTAGTAAAGAAATCATCCGCGGCTTCTCGAAGGTCTGTTTTTTTATCCTTATCGCCTGGGCTAGACATAGGAACTAATTCAATTTCAATAAAGGGAAATTTCTTTTCAATTTCAGTAATCAAATTTTGAGATTGAATAAGAGAAAGGCGGCTATCTCTTGCACCGGCTTTCAGATGGATAATTTCAGATGACATTGTAAATCCTCGTAGTTTGGCCGGTGAGTATGCATTTAAGTATTCAGAATTGCGGAGACCTGATCTGCAATTGTTTTTAGCTCTTCCATATCAGCAGGGGCTGCATGGTCGAAAGATAATTGGGACCCATTATCGAAAGGTATGAGGTGAACATGAGCATGAGGAACTTCTAAGCCGGCAATCATAATACCGATACGTTCACAATCAACGACTTGTTCTAAAGCTTGTGCAATTGGTTTAGCAAAAAGCATAATACCGGCCAGCTGCTCATCCTGCAAGTCAAAGAAATAATCGGTTTCTGACTTTGGAATAACCAGGCAATGACCGGTATTTATTGGGCGAATATCCATAAAAGCAAAAAAGTGATCATCTTCCACTAATTTGAAACAGGGTATATCCCCATTGATGATCTTGGTGAAGATAGTCGCCATAAGTCAATAACTACTTTATAACTTATCGCATTTCACGGTGTAAAGTGTGACGACGTAAAAATGGGTTGTATTTTTTAAGTTCTAAACGAGCTGGAGTGTTAGAACGATTCTTCGTAGTCATATAACGAGAAGTTGGCATACCAAGCTCTTTAGCTTCAGTACACTCTAATGTAACAACAATACGTTTACCTTTAATTTGTGGCATGATAGCCTCCATAATTATTTAAGTTTAAAGAAATTTTGAACTGAATTTCATGTAGTTCAGAGCACAAAAAAAATGATTTTATGAACAAATCGGAAACATACAATATGAAATTCTAAATTTAGAACCAATTAATATAAGATATTCTGTAACTAAGTCAAGTATCTAAAGAGGTGATTTTAGCTAGTAAAATTGTTTCTACTGCGCCTGACTTGCATCAGTTGGTTGATCAGTCTGCTCTGTAAGGGGTGCTTTCAATTCAGGAAAACGATCCATCACTTTTGTGATGGTGATACTTACATTCAAATAATCTTCATAATTTTTAATTAATTGTGCATAAACCCGTTCTGCCTCTTTGGACAATTTTTCATAAATATCTCGCTTATTTTTAGCATCTTTTTTGGAGGTTCTGGGAACAGCACCAGCACCTCGCTCAGTAGTCTGCTGAAGTTGCGAAAAGCGTTTTGACAATTGTTCACGATTCGTGTGCATCTGTTGCACCATTTCATCACGTGCTGCACCAGGCTTTGAACTAACAATCTTACCTAATAGTTTTTTATTATCATCAAATAGTTTACTGACATCACGCCCAATACTCATAATAATCTTACGCTTTAAGCTCTTTCCTTCAGAACTTAGTTCAAAATTGGGATTACGATGACTCATTCCTAATTGAGCAATTTCATCATTTAATTGCTGAATTAATTTTTGGTTTTCTTCCATCTGCAAAGATAAAGCGGCACTCAGATCTTCATCACGAATCGCTTTTACACGTCGAAGTAAGTCATCGTTTTGTCTGGCGATCTTTTTAGTCAAACTTTCTAAATCACGAACCATATCAGACTGCATGCGATCTAATTTATCACTTTGAACTCGTGAGCTTGTATGTCCATAATAGTTCTCATGATCATCATATTTAAGAAAGGTCTGAGAAAGCTTAATAATTTGATCAAGGCGGTTATTTAAATGTGCATCAATACGCTGAATATTCATTTCGATTGCTTGTGCGGTAAATGTGCCTTTTTTCGTAGTATTTAGCTGTTTAACTAATCTCGCGCGAATACCTTTAATACTATTTGCCGCTTTGGTCATTTTACGTATAAAATCTTTTTTTGCACGTTCAATATTACTCCCACCACCAGGTGAATCAATTGAAGATTTTAAAACTCCAAGAGCCTGATCAATCAGCTGTTCAAACTGTTTACTTTCGCCTTGAATGACTCGGGTAATTTGCCTACGCTGCTCTACTAATTTATTAAACTTTTCTTTATCTTTGTCAGAAACAGTTCCTTCGGCAAAAGTCTGGCTAATTAAGGCAATTGCCACTATGAAAAATAAAATTCGCATTGTATCCCTTTCCTAGTTTTTAATTTCTAAATATAGCATCATTGGTAACAAAGCAACCAAAATATACATCAGAAGCCTTATGATACTGTAGTCTAAGTGTTGCTGCAATGGGCCCTGTTCGCTCAGCGTTTTGCTAATTTTAGGATTTATGAAAATCAATTTACTTTCTTTACGTGTGTAATTGTATGCGGCATTTCGGTTTGATTCAAGTTTAAAATGAGGCTTGTCAAAAGGTTTTAACCATTTACTGGTTTGTTTTTCTATCAAATTCGGATCTAACCAGCGTTGGAGAGCGTTTTGAAACAGAGGAACTAATGTATTACTTCTCCCTAACTCAGACCAAGCCGTATCTAAGCTCGTATTTAAAATCAACATTGAGGCCTTTTCGCCGTTAATTTGAATGACTAATGGAAATTGATTTTCCAACATAAAATGGATTTGATTTGAGTTATTAGTTTTTAATTGTCCATAGCGATAAAAGTCTACATAAAATAAATCTAACTGATTTACTTCTAGTGTTTCTTTTGGCCCCTGCCAGTTTGGTGAAACGAGTGTGCTTTGTCCTGGAGGATATGTTGCAATTCCATTGAAATTTAAACCTAAAGAAGGTAGTTGAAAGATCTCCATTGCGGCTTCAAAAGATTCATTCATGATCAAAATCGTAGACTTTGTTTGATTTTGTTGAAACGTTTTTAGTTTTTCTTTATCAGCTGTAGAAAGTTTTACCAGACTAGCATTTATACAGAGTATATCAAAGGCATCTAAATCAAGGTCAGATAGTGCATGAATACTAGCAACTTCAACCTCACAACTCATTCGATCAATACGAATTGCTTGAAGTGCACGTGTAAGATATAAGTTTTTCAGTTGTTTTTCAGTTCCTTCTGATAGTATTAATATTTTATGTGACTGGATAGGCTCGATGAGAAAGAGCATCGAATTATCAAATGAGAGTTGATCTTCTGCATCGACTATTATTTCAACTTCGCCTCGTCCTTCAGGTAAATCCTTAAAGAAAATATTTTGTGATTGAGATGGCCTTAATTCAATATCTTTGCTAAAGACCTGCCCTTGAAAATCGACGGAAACTCTGACTTCTTGTTTTTGTAAAGAACTATTATACAAGAGAGCTTTGACACTATTACTCGTGCCCTGATTATGTTCATGTATTAATTCAGCCTTTAAGATGCCTACATTAAAACTACCTGCTGTGGGCTTAATTTGAACAGAGTTTATTTCTTGAGGAAGCTCTACATTTTCCCAATCTGACCGCTGAAAATCACTTATCAAAATTTTATTTGGGTAATGATATTCGGCAAATTTAGCGATTCGTTTTCCATGATTGATTTCATAAGGCTGAAATTCTACATCTCCTATGCTTGAGACCAATTCTAGCTCTTCGGAATCTGGTAGTGCCACAAAGTATTGGATACTTGCTTCCTTTAGTTGTTCTGGTAATTGACTGCGAACCTGAGCTTCAATTTGCTCGGGGCTTAACATCTGAACAGAGATACTATTATCTATATAAGCAAAAACCTCTGCTTTAATCTCAGAGGTTTCATATGATGAAACCTTTTTAGGACCTGCAAATAAAATCGACAATAAGGAGATAAATAGAATGCGACTAAGCAGTAACAGTCTTCTGTGTAAGTGAAAGTTTTTTTCTTTTGCTTTGGGTTGCTCAACAGGAATAATTTTTACAGTTGTAAAAGGTATCGGTTTTCCAGTGGTCTTCCCTAATATATGAATTGCAATGGGTACTAAGTTTAAAAGTAACCCCGCTAAAAAAATTGGGTTAGCAAATGTCAAGACAGATCTCCTTTTGCCATTAAGTATTGTGCAATGGGTTGATCACTTAACATTAACTTATAATGTAATTGACTTTGAATAGCTGTATCCTGTAATTTTTTAAGATGTTCTGACATTCTTAATTGATACAAATCTTTTACCTCCAATGCAGCTGTTTCAATAATCTGCCCTGTTTCAATATCAACAAATTGTTGGCCACCTTTAAACGGAAAATCTTGTTCGTAAGGATCTAATACCTGTAATAGTTCCACATCATGATGTAAAACTGTCAAGTGTTTAAAACAGCCTAGCAATGTATCATCAAAATCTAACATGTCGGATAGTACACTTAATTTACCTCGATTTCCAATATGCTCCTGTAATGTAGAAAACATCGTTGGGTGGTTGGCTTGGCCGGCAGGGGTGAGTTTCAATAATGCCAGCACTATGGTTTCCAAAGTATCCCTTCTTGACCCTGGCTCAACAAAAGCATTTACTTTTTCATTGTAGGCAATGAGACCAATGCTATCGCCTTGCTTAATTGAGAGCCATCCTAAACAAGCAATGTATAGGCATGCATATTCAAATTTAGAAACCTTGGATGTATTATTTCGGTAGCTCATCGAAGAGCTCATATCCAAAACAAACCAACAATGGCAATTTGTTTCTTCACGATATAAGCGAATTTGCTTTTCCCCTACCCTTGCATAAAGTTTCCAATCTAAATGCTTTAATTCATCTCCCTGATGGTAGGGGCGGTACTGCATAAACTCAGTACCGCTTCCAGAAAAGATACCTCGGTGAATACCATTAATAAAGCCTTCCACAAGACTCCGCGCATGTGCAGGAGCTTGGCACTGAACAATCAAACTCTCAACCATTGCCATAAACTCATTTACTTGCATCTTCATCTTCTTTCGTTCAGCTACTTTTTACATTTAAACTAATAAATTTACATACCATAACATAAATGAAAAAAATATCAGTATAAAATTCACTTTTTAAGAAGGCTTAAAAAGTTGCAAATAAGCCCACAATGACTATTGTTATTGTCCATAATTTTATTTTATTTTGCTGAAAACGTTCCTCAATAGTTCAATATGAGGCTTTTTGAGCAATTAGTAAACTATTCAAAGCAATCAGGAGATACTTTTAAATGTCCAAAAGTACGAAGACTTTTCAGACTGAAGTTCAGCAATTGTTGGATTTAGTGATCCACTCTTTATATACAAAAAAAGAAATATACCTTCGGGAGTTAATTTCCAATGCATCAGATGCAATGGACCGCTTAAAATTTGAAGGTTTAACAAATGACAAACTACTTGAAGGTGATAGCGAACTATTTATCAAACTTACACCGGATAAGGATACGCATTCTATCGTTATAGAGGATAACGGTATTGGAATGAGTGCTGAAGAATTGGACACTAACTTAGGTACAATTGCCAATTCAGGAACAAAAGGTTTTCTAAAATCTTTACAGGAAGCAAAAGAGCAAGGTGTAGAGGACAACCAGTTTATAGGTCAATTTGGTGTTGGTTTTTATGCTGCTTTCATGATTGCAGAACGCGTAGAAGTAGAAACACGCCGTGCAGGGGAAACTCAAGGTTACAAATGGGAATCTGCGGGTGACGGACAGTATTCTGTAGAAGATGTTGATAAAGAAAGCCGTGGAACTAAAATCACACTATATCTACCAGAGGACGGTAAGTATGACGAGTATCTTGAAGAGTGGCGTATCAAAAATATTGTAAAACAGTATTCTGATTACATTACATACCCAATTAAAATGGATGTAACCAAGACTGACTATCCACAAGCAGCTGAAGGTGAAGATGCTCCTGAGCCAGTAACTACCATTGAAGAAGAAACGCTAAACAGTATGAAGCCAATCTGGCGTCGTTCTAAATCCGAGTTGACTGCGGATGATTATAACGAGTTTTATAAGCGTATTTCTTTTGACTATACAGATCCTTTGGAAGTCATTCATTACGTAGCAGAAGGTGTAACAGAATTCCGTTCAATACTATTCATCCCTGGCATGGCACCAATGGATATGTTCTCACGCGAACAGAAAAATGGTTTGCAACTTTATGTAAAAAATATTTTCATCACTGATGAATGTTCCGAGCTACTTCCTGAATATATGCGTTTTATTAAGGGTGTTGTAGATTCTAGTGACCTACCACTTAACGTTTCTCGTGAAATGCTACAAGATGACGCTATAATTCGTCGTATTCGTAAAAGCTTAGTAAACAAAGTTCTTTCAACTTTAAAAGACCTAAAAAATAAAGATGCAGACAAGTATCTGAAATTCTGGGAGCATTTTGGTAAAGTAATCAAAGAAGGCATCCATTTGGATATGGAAAACCGTGAAAAGCTTAATGAGCTTGTGTTGTTCCCATCCTCTAAAACTGAGTTGGAAAAACCAGTTTCCCTGAAAGAATATGTTGAGCGTATGCCAGAAGGTCAGGAAGAAATCTACTACATTTCAGGTGAAAGCTACGAAGCAGTTAAAGCTTCACCACATTTAGAGGCATTAAACTCTAAAGGTTATGAAGTATTATTTTTCATTGATCCGATTGACGAGTGGGTTGCTCAAAGCCTTACTGAATATGATGGCAAGAAGCTAAAAGCAATTGACCGTGGCGACCTAGACCTTGACTCTGAAGACGAGAAAAAAGAAAAAGAGGAAAAACTTAAAGGTGCGGAAGAGGAATATAAAGGTCTATTAGAAACAATTCAAAAAGATCTTGATGCAACCGTAAAAGAGGTACGCTTAAGTTCTCGTTTAACAGAGTCTGCAGTTTGTTTAGTTGCAGATGAGCATGGTATGAACGCAAACATGGAGCGTATTATGAAGGCAATGGGACAAGAGTTCCAGCCATCTAAGCGAATTCTCGAAGTAAATCCAGAGCATCCGGTACTATCTAAAATGCGGGAGCTAAGCACTGCAGGTGACGTAGAGAAAGTAAAAGATTATTCAAGCCTTTTATTAAACCAAGCATTACTGGCAGAAGGTTCTCCTATTCAGGATCCAAATAAGTTTTCTAAACTGATTAGTGAGCTAATGGTTCAAGCATAGAAATTGCTTTCAATAAAAAGGCCCCATCTAAATTAGATGGGGCTTTTTTATGATTCACCTAAAAATACTACCAAGCTTTACAATTCCTCAATAGAAAACAAATACTTTTTATTTTTCTGCACATTAATAAGTTTACGATGGGATGTTACCCCACTATTTAGCTGAAATGATTCGATTGAGACTCCATCCACATCTCTCAACTTCAACATAAAATGTTTACTTTCATCCGAATTCTCTTGGAGAACAAACTCAATTGAACCGTCACCTGAAGCCGTAAAGCTACAGCTACTTGGATTATGTTCTAAGGCATCTAAATCCAGCACAAAGGAATAGCGTACCACAGGATGCTTATGGTCTAATATGATATTACCTTCTAAATTAATATCTTTTACTTGGATACGATCATATATTCCATGAACCATTAACTGGGTTTGAACATCTCTTTTCTGCACTATGTCCATGGCAGGTTGTTTTTTGGGAACTTCAGGTTCTTTTTCTTGGACGACTACAACAGGTGTCGATTGGCGAACGGGTGGTGCCGTTTGAGAAGAAGATTTAGGCTGCTCTATTTGCTTTTCCTCTTTGGTAGCTTCTTGTTTTCCCGACTTCGTTTCTTCTTCCTTACCAAACAAAGTGTAAATCACAGCAATCATAAACAGACTACATACTATTGCACTAACGCCGACAATAGAACCAACAAGAAGAGTTTTATTCTTCTTGGCTGTTTTTTCATCAACCGTTTTACGTTTCATGATAGTAGTTGTAGTCATACCATCAGCTCGACGCTTATCAATTTGGCTACGTTTTATTTTTACAGTTGTAGTGCGCTTTGATACTTTAATTTGATTGGTACTCTTGATCAGTACCTGCTGTGCTTGTTCTGCAGATACTTTTTCTTTATATAAGCCAATTTGTATAAAGAATGGTGTATAATTTGCTCCAGAAGCCAACATATCTTCATTATATATTTTTAAATCAAAAGGAATTCTACGAAATTCGATGTGCTTTCGATCAGTATCCAAGATACAATAGGAAGCTCTAACATCACCATCACGCGGGTCACCCACCGACCCTGTATTAATTAAATATCGATAGCCATTCATCATATCAAAGTTTTGTGGAGCAGCCTGAAAAATACTTTGATTCGACTCATCATATTGAAAAATACCAGGGAAATGTGTATGACCAACAAATAGCAGTTGTTCTTGTGATACCTCAAAACTGGGTTGAGCAGTATTGGAGTCAATTACATAACGAAATTCACGAGGACGAAAAAAGTCAGCATGCGAAATAGAGAATAATTCAGATTCAATACAATAGGGAAGTTCACCAATTTGCTTACGATCAAGGTCTGGAAATTGATTGCGTGTCCATTCAATGACACGTTTTGCTTCGTCATTAAACATTTCAGGTTCAAGCTGATCTCCAACAACAGCATCGTGATTTCCCATAATGATATTATCGCTCATAGAAAATATCATATCAAAGGCTTCACGAGGCTTTGGCCCATAACCAACAATGTCACCAAGACATATGATTTCATCTACACCAAATTGACGTATATCTCTCTTGATAGCTCGCAATGCGACCATGTTTGCATGGATGTCTGAAATGAATGCGAAACGCATATTTTACCCTTTTATCCCTCTAATTTTTGTAAGCATAAACTTAAAACAATATAACGGAATAATACGGAACTGTAAGTAAAGACTTTACAAGTTATTAACTTTTTATGGCTTAATTTGCTTTCGATAAGCTTTTGTTGTCATTCCAGTATGTTTTTTAAAAAATTTGTAGAGATAAAATTCGGATCTAAAATTCAACTTATATGCAATTTCAACAGTGGTCAATTTAGTCTCAAGCAACAGACTCTGTATGCGCTTAATTCGTTGAAGCTGTACTTCCTCTTTAACCCCCCGCCCTAAATGTTTTTTAAAAGCGGCAGTCAAACTTCTTCTTGGTACCCTAATTGCTCGGCAAATATCATCAACGGATGGATCATTGTCGAGTTTTTGCCAAATATATGAAACAGCATCAGCAACTCGTCGGTCCTCCACAGCAATAATGGATGAGCTCAGTCTTTCTTCAATACCAATTGGCGGAATATACTTAACTAACTCTTCTAAATCTTCTCCCTCAAGAAGACTATTTAACATTGCACCGGCATAAAAACCAACATTTTCCCAGCCTGGGTCAATACTTGATAAAGGAACAGGGGTATATGGACAAATCATGGGCTCATTATTAACAGACAAAATTGCAACTTCTTCAGGAATTGAAATCCCTAAATCATTGCAAGCCAACTGCAAAAAAACTGCGTCAGAATCTTGCATTAAAAATACACCTAATGGCTTTGGTGCATTCTTCAGGTAGTCTTTATAAAAATTTATTTTGGCATTATTTTCTTTACTTTCAGATTGGCTCATTAACGAACGATCTCTTTGATAAAAGTCAAACAAAACTCCACTAGCAAATAATGCTTCTTCACAGCCCTTTATACGATCTCGAAAAGTCTTTTTAAGAAAATATGGATGAGGGAAGAAGGCAGTAACTCTCTTAAAATTACGCTCAATAAAAAATTTTCCGGCCATTCGGCCTATTGCGATATTGTCTAAACAAACACTAGGGGAACCTTCACAAACATCAAACAAAAATACAAAGGGCGCACCTAATTCTTCAGCCATTTTTTTGCCCTTTGCCAAGCTTGACGCTGAAAGAATTAAACCATTAACTGAAAGGTTTTGAAAAAAACCTAAACCGTGGGTATCTGCATGCAAAACCCAACCTTTCTTTTGAGCATAACGTAATAGCCCATTATGGATACGTGATTCATACCAATCTAAACTTAATAATACACTTTTGGACTTCAATTAAATAACTCCCATCATAAAATATATTACATATGTATAGTTCCAAAAGTATCAGAAACAAGCAAAATATGCCTAATTTTACATATATAAATATCTTTTTATCCATTTTAGAATTAATTTTAATCCCTATAATAAGCTGTTCACAAAAAATATGGAGAGTATATAATGTTTAAGAGTTCAAAAATTATTGTTATTTTATTATGTTTTAGTTTTATGCAAGCTGCTTACAGCGATGAGCAAGCGTATCAAGTGACCGGTAAGGCCTGGAAAGCTTTTAATCAGAAAAACTGGGATGAAGTTGTAAAGTTAGCTAACACTTCATTAAAACGTTGGGGCGCCAAAGCAAAAGAAACAAATAAAAGTTTAACTGCTCTTCCTCAAGGGGAAGAGGCAAAAGGCTATGCCAACCTTAATGAAGTAGGAACCATTCTTTGGTTGAAAGGTGAAGCCTTAAGAAATCAAGGAAAGAAAGCTGAAGCAAAAAAAGCTTACCAGTTATTAATTTCTGATTACAACTATGCCCAGGCATGGGATAATAAGGGTTGGTTTTGGCAACCTTCAAAGGCAGCAGAGAAGCAATTAAAATCACTTTAAATTATAACAGAATTGGAGTAAGTATGACAAACCTTAAAGAAAATAAGACGACGAATTTTTTCAGTTTGATTGAGATTCTCGTAGTAATTGGTATCATTGGCATTCTTACTTCTATTTTATTACCTGCTTTACAAAAGGCAAAAGTCGAAGCACTGTTTACTGAATGCAAAAGTAATCAAAAACAAATTGCAATAGCTGCTTTTTCTTATTCATCTGACCATGATGGAAATATGATTTATGGTTCTTGGCATACAGAACCTAACAGAGTTCATATGGGTAATGATGGTGTCAGTTGGACAGATCTTTTAAATTCATACGCCGGTGGACCTCTTGATACCTGGGATGATATGCTTGGAGTATTAACTAAAACTAATGATCCAGACGGTTCTAAGTCTGTTGGTATTTTTGGTTGCCCAGCTGACCAATGGGGCGAAAATCGTGCAGGCCCAAGAAAGTCTTCTTATGCAGCTAATATTATGGTTTTAGGCAAAACGTATAGTGCTGGTGGAGACGGAATGACTGGTACATGGAACAGTTCTCCAGTTATGATCTATCGTTACGAAGAAAGTAGAAATAATATAAATTCTACAAATAATGAACCGGGTCAGTTAAAAGAAGGAAAATTAAAAGATACTGCTGGTACTTTTATTATTTCTGACCATCCTTCAAATCATGTCAATACTGCTTTTCAAGGCACTACGCATGGTCGTAATCATATAACTGCGGTCTATAACATCAATTCAGGTGGTAGTAACGTATCTATTGAATCTCAATTAAGGGTTCAAGGTTATGATGATGATTTAACATCACTGAGAGAAAAGACAAATACTGCTGCTTTGGAGCTTCACCAATTCCGCTTTAATTACTTGTTTGCAGATGGACACGTTGAAGGAATAAACCCCTACGATACGATAGGAACCGGAGACCTAAAAGCTCCAAAAGGGATCTGGACGGCAAACCCAGATGACTAAATAAAAATAGATATTGATTACTAATGCTTATGAAGGGATGATAATGAAGAAACAGCTTCACTTGTTAATATTAACTTGTGTGTCAATGGTTACACTTGCTACAGACAAACCTAAATTCACAATGGATCAATTAAAACTTCCTGGAAAGAAAGGGATTTGTTTTACACTTCGCGAACCTGGACTACAAGGATCATGGGAAGAGAATATTCCCAAAGTAAAAGGTGTTGATGCTTACTGGAATTACTCTTGGGGGTTACAATTAGTAGAGCAACAGCCTAACAATGTTGAGTTTATTCCAATGACTTGGGGAGCCTATGGTAAAGAACGAATGAAAAAAGAGTTAGCTAAGTATGTTGTACCTAAAATCAAATCTGGTGAAGTAAAACGTCTTCTTGCATTTAACGAACCAGATAAAAAGAATCAAGCCAATATGCCCTATCAAAAGGCAATTGATTACTGGCCAATTTTAGAATCTTTAAATATCCCATTGTGTAGCCCCGCTTGTGCTAATACGGAGGGGATTGATGATCCGAGCACACAAGGCGTGAAAGGAACGTGGATGCGTGATTTCATGCAAGAAGCAGATAAACGAAATTTCAGAGTAGATTATATTGGCGTTCATTGGTATGGGGGAACAGATGCTCACTACTTCAAAGAAAAGCTAAAACGTATCTATAAAAAATATGGAGAACGTCCATTATTAATTACAGAATTTGCACCTGCTGATTGGCATACTAAAGGAAACCCGAATAAAAATAAACGTGCAGAAGAAGATGTACTAGCATTTATGAAAGAAATTCTACCTTGGTTGGAGGAACAAGATTGGATTTTGGGATATGCATGGTTTTCATTCCGCCAAACAAACCCAGCTGGTCATACCTCTTCACTTTATGATAAAGCAGGAAATTTAACTGCATGTGGCCGATTCTATAAAAGCGTTACCAACGAAAATCCTCAGGGTGACCAAAGTATCCAAGTAAATAAATAATTTTCGACATACAAACACACACACAAGCTACTGTAATTTAATTTGAGTAAGGGTAACAACACTTCTCATTTTATTACAGTAGCTTTTTTATTTACGAGTAATTATACAGAACAAATAAAACCTCAACATTTAAGTTTGCCTTTCCCTTAAAATATTGTTACAGGAGTAAAAATAATGAAGGTTTTTGCTTTCTATGATTTTAATTAGTCATAATCAAACGAGGTTGTATGCATAATTAAAAAGGCACTGGTTCTAGAAGCAAAAAAGCAATTAAAAGTCTAAGTCATAATGAGGTCTATTAAAACTGGCTGACTCTCCCCAACACATTAAAACCTAATGAAGGCAAAAATATTTTAGTACAAAGAACAACTTAAAAAATAAAGATTAACTGAACTTAATATAATCACTACAAATAGAGGATGTTTCTTCGTTGTGTGAAAACTCTTTAGAAAAAGGCGTATACCAAAACATGATGGTATTTTCATTTCTGTGAGTTGTTAGGAAACATAATGAAAAGGGCTAGTTATATTGCCCCCATTTAAGAGAGCGTGTTTATTGTATAGTACCTAAAAGGAGAAATCAATATGAGTCGCAGAAAATGGAAACCCGAAGAAAAGTTTCGTATCGTAATGGAAGTATTAGCTGGTGGCTGTTCAGTTAGTGATGTTTGCAATCGCCATCAAATCAGCCAGGCTCAGTTTTATAGCTGGAAAGACAAGTTAATGCATGATGGAGCAAAGCTTTTTGCTAGAGGTGGTGTTGATAAAGCTGAAGAACGGCTAAAACAGGAAAATCAAAAGCTCAAAGGAATCATTGGTGATTTAACTGTTGAATTAAAAAAAAACGATTTTTAAAACGGCAGCGTAATAAGCTGAATGAAGCCAATCAATCACTGTTGGAGCTGATTCGTACTATAAAAGCTGATCATCCTTTATGGGGATATCGAAGGGTGCACTCATTTATTTGCTATAATCACAAGCTTAAAGTAAATCATAAACGTGTTTACCGTTTGATGAGTGAGAACAACCTTTGTGTATCTAAAAATGCCAAGCTTAAAGCTCGTCGATCAGCTACAACATCAAAACCTAGAACAATTGAACCCAATAGAATATGGGGAACAGACATGACAAA
>JAKVBE010000021.1 GCA_022447755.1 Lentisphaeria bacterium
GATGGTACTTGGGCGGAAGGCCCTGGGAGAGTAGCACGTTGCCAGCCTTTTTTTTCAAAGACCCGTAGTTTATACTATGGGTCTTTTTTTTACACAAAAACACAAAAGCTATACTGTATATATAGGCAATGGATAGAGAAATTAGGAAGCATTTTTTATCAGAGGAAAATTGAATGAAGGTTTAGTTGCTAAAACGCTTCATCCCTTGACTGTAGTTCAATAAAAACTAAATTATAAATTATAACTGAGGTTTAGTATGGCGGCTTTAGGTTCATTGTTATTATTTATTGCTTGTATATTAGCATTGATTTCATGGATTTGGTTTATCATTGAGGCATTTAAAGTAGATATTTTATGGGGTTTAGCCTGTTTATTCTTGCCAATTGTTCCTTTGATTTTCTTGATTTTTTATTGGGATAAAGCATCAAAACCTTTCTGGTTACTTATACTAGCCTTATTATGTTCCTTTGCAGGTGGTTTTTTAGCGGGGCAGGGAGTTTAAATCTTTTGTACAATTAGGGATATGGAACTGTTAAAAGGTATTGGTATTATACTTACATCAGATTCAAAATACGTGATTAAATTAGTGAAAGTTTAAAATTAATAGTCACATCTGTTCAAACTAGTTGTTTTAACGTTATTTTCTAGTAATTTATTTCAATGTAATTTAAAACTAAAACTGGAAATAATTATGCGTGATTTAACTTCAATTGAAGACTTAGACGAAGTCTTAAGTCTTTCTGAAACTCAGCCTGTTTTTTTATTCAAACATAGTACTCGTTGTCCCATTTCAACCTTTGCTGAAACAAACTATGTCAATTTTGTAAAAGCCTATCAAGAAGATGATGTTTTGTTTACATTTTTAGACCTAATTGCTCACCGTGATGTTTCGAATACTATTGCAGAGAAAACAGGTGTGACACACCAATCTCCTCAGGCGATCTTAGTTTCTAATCATGAGGTTATTTGGACAGATACCCATACAGCTATTACACAAGAAAATTTAGCGAAGGCAATAGCAAAACTATAGGAAAACCTATGATCCTGAACGTTGATCATATAAATATAGTCGTAAAGGATTTAGATCGGACGATCCATTTCTATTGCGATATTCTTGGATTTGACTTACTTATGCGAAGGCGTTTTTCAGGTGAATGGATTGATGGAATTGTTGCTTTAGAAGGTGTTGATGCTGAAGTAGCTTTTGTGCGACCTAAAGGTGGAGGAGTTCGTATTGAATTACTCCAGTATCACCACCCATTAGGAGCTAGGCCGAAACAACAAGGAATTGCAAATACACTTGGGATTCGACATATTGCTTTCCGAGTTGAAAATATTAATAAGTTACAAGAAAATTTAGAAGCAGCAGGCGTAGAGTTTGTGTCAAGAGTTTTTGCAGTACCAGGACAGGTCGTTCAAGGTCAGGCAAACGAAAAGTCACTCTGTTATTTCCATGACCCTGAAGGAAATTTATTGGAATTTACACAATATCAGGATCCTGAATAGATCTTATGCATAAGAAAATTATTGAAAATACGAAACGAATCGTCATTAAAGTTGGGTCTCAGCTACTTACTAATGTAGATGGTGAATCACAAGAAAAACGTATTGAACTTTTAGTAAAACAACTAAAGTATTTACGTGATCAAGGATATGAAGTTATTCTTGTCAGTTCTGGTGCAATTGCTGCTGGAATAAAAGCCTTAGGCTTGACTAAAAGGCCTACTGATCTAACTGATTTGCAGGCACTTGCGGCCTTAGGTCAAGGTAGGATGATGTCCATCTATGAACAAACGTGTTCACAAATGGGATTTCATTGTTCACAACTTCTGTTATGTTCGGATGATGTGCAGGATCGTAGGCGTCATTTAAATGTGCGTAACTGTATCAATCGCTTACTTAAGATTGGAATTATGCCTGTTATTAACGAAAATGACTCAGTTAGTACTGAGGAGATTTGCTTTGGTGAGAATGATCGTCTAGCAGCTTTGGTGGGCACTATGATGCGTGCAGACTTAACGATTTTGCTTACTACTGTTAATGGTTTGCGTGATCGTAATAAAGATGGTAGTTTAGCTGTAAGGATTCCAGTAATCAATGAAGTTACAGATGATATACGAACCCTTGCTTCAGGTACAGATGGTAATGCTTTTTCTAAGGGGGGAATGCAAACTAAGTTAGATGCTGCTAATATGATTTTAAATTCTGGAGAAGCAATGTGGATTGCTGATGGTACAGACTTTGCTGTCCTGCAGAAAATGTTTAAAGGAGAAGACTTAGGAACTCTTTTTTATCCCCAGGTTCAACAGATGTCTGGGCAAAAACGCTGGTTGAGTTTCTTTGCTGATCCCAATGGGGAGATCGTCATTGATGATGGGGCTGTATTTGCGCTTAAAGAGCATGGAAGAAGTTTGTTACCAAGTGGTATTTGCGAAGTTAGAGGAGAATTTCTAAAAGGGGACTCTATTCGTATATTAGACTTATGTGGTAACTTAGTCGCGACAGGTATTAGTAATTATCAGTCTATTGAACTGAATGTTATTAAAGGTGCCAAGAGTAAAGATTTTTATAGCTTGTTAGGTCATCATGCCTATGATGAGGCTATACATCGAAACAACCTTGCCCTAAACTTAGATCATTAAGCAATTTTGAGGCTAAAACAAATCCGACTAATCATGTCCTATTTGAGTCACTAGATCTTGACTTTAGTGAGTTTTTCTTCACTTTAATATGGTGAAATAATTAATTTGGAGTAATGAGATGAATATTTCTATGACAGATAAGGCTCGCAAACAGTTATTGGACTGTGGTGTAGGTGCAGATAAGTTTTTACGTATCGGTGTAAAATCCGGTGGTTGTGCAGGTATGACATTTGACGCATTATTGGATGAAGGTCTTCAAGAAAATGACGAAGTAATATATGAAGACGGTAATATTCGTGTAGTAGCAGATCAGCGTAGTAGCTTATTTTTAGATGGTTTGAATATTGATTATTCTGATGACTTAATTTCTGCAGGTTTTCGTTTAACAAACAGTCAAGCAGATAGTGCATGTGGCTGTGGTGCAAGTTTTTCAATGGGAGAGTCCTAAAATGAGTGCAGAACCTATTTCTCTTTTGGGTGGTAAATCCGTATACTGTATTAATGAGGGTCAGTTACGTGATGCAAAGCGTTTAGCTGAAGAGGACCCTGAAAGTAGCCCTAAAATTCAGGCTTTGTTAGAAGAGCTAGATGAATCTTTGTCCCGTAATGAACGCGCTTCCCTAGCATTTATGATTATCGAACGTTTAAGAAACAACCCGAATAAATAATATGAATGCTTTAGAAATAAATCTTGAGTTCACACCTAACCCTGATGCTTTAAAGTATACCTTGAATCGCCGTGTATTAATTACAGGTTCAGAGTATTTTAAAGATCTAGAAGAAGCTAAAGATCATTCTCCCTTGGCGGTTAAGTTATTTAGTATACCTGGTATTCAAACTGTTATGATTGGTACGAATTTTATTTCAGTGATTCAGGATAACAGTCAAAACTTGCGACAGTTAAACCAAAAACTTATGGACGCTATTCGTGAACATATTGAGAGTGGTCAGGAAATCTGTACACCTCGAAGTTATGATGCAACAGGATTAGATGATATGTCATTAGCGATCCAAAATATTCTCGACGCAGAAGTACGACCAATGGTTGCACAAGATGGTGGCGACATAACGTTTGTCCGCTATGATGATGGCATTGTCTATGTATCAATGCAAGGGGCTTGCCAAGGTTGTCCAAGTTCTTCTATGACTCTTAAAGCTGGAATTTTAACTAGACTTCAACAAGAGTTTCCTGAAATTATAGATGTTGAACCAATTGGTTAATCTCCTTGGGTTTTAGGTTTCTGCCTTGAATTTATAATTTAATGCTTCATCGTATCTAAAATTCTATTTTACGAGGAGCATATGAAACAGCCATTCGATATAAGCAAAAAGAAAAAGTTTACTGTATTCGGTTTTACACTTGTCGAAGTTGCAGCCGTAACAGCTATCGTTAGTAGTTTACCTTCCAGCTCATATAGTGGTGTAAAGAAACAAGCTGAGCAAATAAAATGTCAATCTCAATTGAGGTCAATTGGTCAACAGATTGCGATGAATAGTATGATGGGTGGCAACCCTAAGGCCAGCTTTTATCCTAAGAATTCCAATGCTAGAGATTCAATTAAAAAGCAACTTGGTGGGGCATCAAAGCTATGGATATGTCCAACAATGCCTGATAAATTGAAGAAAACAGGCCTTACCTATATTTATAATAGTAACTTATCAGGTAAGGAAAGTCGTAATCCATCTAAGGACTGGATTTTAATTGAAATGACTGCTGTTTCTAAAAAGGCACCATTTCCACATCCCAAAGGTTTCAATATTTTATATGCGGATGGTCATGTAGAGTCTAGTAAAAAACTGCCAGCAGACATTCTTAAAGTTCGTAAGTAATATTTCACTATATTTTACAGCGGCCATTTTCACAGCTTGGTGAAAACTTTGAAAATTTGGGACGAATTTTTGCGAAGATTCTATAGCCAATATCTGCAAAAAATCTCATTATTGGCCAACCAGTCCAATTCATAAGGTATCCATATCCTATTTCACTGTATACCATGCGGAATACTTCAAGTCCCATAATACGTTTTCCTGATGTTCTAATTCCACAAATTTGGCCTATGCAATCTTCTATCGTAAATCCATATTTTTCGGGCTTGAATTCTGGATCTGTAATGTCGATGTAGTCTACTTTTTTTTCTATATCTTTTCGTTGAAGAAATGAAATTTCTTTTAAGCATATAGGACACAATGAGTCATAAAATATTGTAGGTTTTTCAGGCTTCATTTTAATTGTATGTACTCAATTGCATTGTTGCTAGGATCTTTATGATATACTGATGATGTTCCATCACGGTGTAATTTGGGCGTTCCAAATTTACTTGCATCTTGTACTGGAAAAGCAATATGTGCTGGGTGTTGATCTGGCAATACTAAAGCCAAATATGTATTTGCGAATTTGAGAAATGCCCAAGAATTATCTTGGTACTCTATTTCACAATTAAAGTTATTGCTATAATATTCCACAGATTCAGAGATATCTTTTACGCAAATCGCAATATGATGAATACTATCTAATGACATAATCTACCCTTTATAAAACTTTCTTTTTTTTCAACTTTACATTACATAATATAAACAATTTTCAAAAAAAATCGCCAATTTTATTGACATCAGTCTAAAAGCATCGTATCTTTGTGAACAACTTCATTAAATACTTCCCAACAAAAGAATTAAATTATTTAATTTCTATAAGGGAGATAATGGGATTTGTTTTTCATCTACAAATTTTTATTACATCTAATTTACAAAAAATCTTCTCAATTTTTATTAATCCAATAAAGGAAAAGCGATGAGTTCAAGTGAAGAAGAGAATAAGTCTTCTGCTGCAGAAGCTTCCGAACCTACCCCCAAAAAGTCTACCACTGTAAAAAAAGCATCCTCAGAAAAAGAACCTACTGTCTCTAAAGAATCTTCTTCGGAAGAATATCCAGGTAGTTCCTCCGAAACTAAAGTTAGACGCGTTAAAAAGCGTATTCCTCGTGTAAAAACTGGTGAGAACGGCTCAGATTCCAAAGGAAATAATGGTGATCGCAAAGATCACCGTGGTAATAATCATCATCGCAATAATGGTCGAGGGAAATCTTCTAAGCACAAAAATCATCATAAGCATATGCCTAAAGATATACCTGCAACAGGTGCTAACTTATTAGAGTTAAATGAATTGCCAGTACTTGAACTAAATAAAATGGCAAATGAATTAGGTATTGAAGGTGTTGGCGCACTAAACAAGCAGCAATTAGTGTATGAGATCTTGAAAGCCAATGCTGAGAAATCAGGTTTAATGTATGGTGGTGGCGTTCTGGAGATACTTAATGAGGGGTTTGGTTTCTTGCGCTCACCTAAGTACTCATATTTACCGTGCCAAGAAGATATATATCTGAGCCAGTCTCAAATTAGACGCTTTTCACTACGTAAAGGAGATACGGTAACTGGCCAAATTCGCCCACCACGTGATAAAGAAAAGTTTTTTGCAATGATTAAGGTTGAGGCTATTAATGAAGAGCCACCAGAAAACCGTAAGGGCAAAATACCTTTTGAAAACTTAACCCCTCTTTTCCCAGATGAGCGTTTGCTTCTTGAAGAAACAGGGCGCAATGATGCTAAAAATCGTTCAATGCGTGTTTGCGATATTGTTGCTCCCTTAGGTAAAGGACAACGTGGTTTAATTGTTGCTCCACCAAGAACAGGTAAAACTGTTCTGATGACACAGATTGCCAATTCAATCTTGAAGAATAACCCCGAAGTAACTTTAATCGTTCTGCTTATTGATGAGCGTCCTGAAGAGGTTACCGACATGGAGCGTTCAGTTGCTGCAGAGGTTGTTAGCTCAACTTTTGATGAACCGCCATCACGTCATGTCCAAGTTGCAGAAATGGTGAATGAAAAGGCAAAACGCCTTGTTGAGCATGGGCACGATGTTGTAATTTTACTTGATTCAATTACTCGTTTAGCTCGCGCATACAACACCGTAGAACCTCATTCTGGTAAAATTCTAACAGGTGGTGTGGATGCGAATGCTCTACACAAACCTCGGCGTTTCTTTGCTGCCGCGCGTAACATCGAAGAAGGCGGAAGCTTATCTATTATAGCGACTGCACTTGTTGAGACTGGTTCACGCATGGATGAAGTTATCTTTGAGGAATTCAAAGGCACTGGTAACCAGGAACTTCATTTAGATCGTTACCTTGCTGAGCGTCGAATTTTCCCTGCAATTAATATTGGTAAGTCAGGTACTCGTCGTGAAGATTTATTGCTTCACCCTGAAGAAAAAGAGAAAATTTGGAACTTGCGCCGTTACTTCAGCGAGGTTCAACCTGTTGAAGCTATGGAGATGCTGTTGAAGAAACTAAAAGAGACAGAAACAAACATTGAGTTCTTACTTTCTCTAAAACTATAGAAAAATTGTAAGTAGTGACTTAATTTTATTAATTCTTTTGATATAGTCTTACACATCGTTTAATTTAACAAATAAATAAAGGAAATATAAAATGGAATCATTATCTGGTGATACTTTTGATGCCAAAACTGGTGAAGGTTTAAGTGTTGTTGACTTTTGGGCACCATGGTGTGGCCCATGCCGTGCTTTAACTCCTGTTTTAGAGCAGCTTGATACTGAAACAGAAGGCGTTGGCTTTTTTAAAGTAAACACTGATGAAGAAAATGATCTTGCAGTCAAATTCAACATTATGTCTATCCCTGCGGTTTTCATTCTAAAAGATGGTGAAATCGTTGATCAGTTCATTGGTGTAAAGCAAAAAGACGAGATTGCACAACTTGTTGCAAAACATGTGTAGGTCTTAGCTAAGATTTACAATCCCTCTAGGTTCACCTTAGAGGGATTTTTTTTGCTTCAGAAAGAAATATTTTCTTTTTACGTAAGGTTGTCTGTAAGGAGATTTTTTATGGAAACCCCTATTTTCTTATTACGGTATGACACTGAATGCCCAGATTCAGAAATAATGTCTGGATTTTTAGAAGCAGTGATTAAGCGGCATAAAGCTGGTGAAATACCCATCACCCTGTTCTGTACCGGCGAAACATTAAATAAGCGTAGGCATGAGTTTCATACTTTTTGGGATGAGGTTCGTGACTCTGGCTACATTGATGTTCAAGATCATAGCTATTCTCATATTGGAGTCGGTTATGAAGAGTCTCGTGCTTTAGCTGTTATACAAGCAGATTATCAACATTCTTTTGCTGTCCATGAAGATGTTTTTGGCAAACGGCCTATAGGTGTTGCATTGTGTGGTGTAAGCGATAGTGGACGTCGTCTTAATGGCCTTGACGAAATAGAGAAGAGTCGTCAGGAGCTAGCAATGCTAGCTTATTTAGGTATTAAAATAATGCCGGCTCGTTTAACTAGCATTGGACGAGGTCAATTCTGCTCTTATGCCGAAATGGGCTATTCAGATATAATGGGCTATCCAAGTGCAGAGAGTGATACAGAGTGGCTATGGAATAAAGATCCTAAAACTGCATTAAGCTATGTAAAGAAGGTTGTGGACGAATATTGGGAGCTAGGTCAGCACGGTTCTTTGATTATGCACGATTGGTGTCAGTGGCAATTTGGTTCTGACAAAGAATTGGGGTTGGTTCAGAAAATTGCTGACTATATCCGAGAAAAAGGTTTCCGTTTAGCCACTGTAAGTGATTGTTATCATAATGAAACTTTATGGAGAGATCATATATGAACCATCGAACTTTAATTTTTATTATGATTCGTGTTTTTGCAATCTTTTATTTTCTTATACAAACCTCTTCTGCATTCGAGCTTTTGTTGATGAACCAAGAGTTTACTATTCAGGTTCTTAGAATGGTTGTAATACAAATTTTTCTAACTACTTTGCCATCATTTTTTGCTTGGTTTCTCTCTGATTTTATTTCTAAAAAATGCTTCCCTGATGAAAATATTAGATTAGAGAAAGAAAACTTATTAGACTCAGTTCTTTGGGTTGGACTTTCCTATGTTATTTTTATTCAAGCCTATTTTTTAATAAGTAGTTTGACTGTTGGTGTTATAAATGGTGATGATATTCCTATGAAAAACCTAGGACTAACTGTCATACGTATGGTGATTGCAGCGATCTTCTTGAAATATAGAATTCTTATCATTGATTTTTTTAGTGGAAAAGCACGACCCAGTATGGAAGATCCAAGTGCCTGATGATTTACGATTAGCTATGACCGTTACATAGAGACAATAAGGCTTAAAGCGCTAATAACAATGAAATAGATCATTCTACCATTATTAGGTTTCATTAAATTCTTATTACTTTTACATCTATTGATATCAGCACGATTATAGCTTTTTCAATATATACTTGATTATTCTCTCTTAAACTATAGATAACTCTTAGTCAATGAAGTGAATAAGTTTTTTAATTTTGGTTTTAAGTATTAGACAATTTATTAAGTTTGTTTTAATTTTTTCCTAACTATGGAGAACATCATGAGATTTTATATTTTATATTTGATACTATTTACCGGATTTGCCCATTCCTTTGTACCAGAGATAGAATGGCACCGTCAGTATAATGGAAGCGGTGAAGAAAGTCACCCACATTATGTAATTGAGACAAGTGATAAAAGCTTTGTTATGATTGGCGAAACCGGCTTTATTGATGATAAATCAGCAAAAATATTTGTTGTTAAGGTTTCTTCAAGAGGACGGTTTTTATGGCGTCGAGAATTTGGTCGTCTAGGGTATAATCTTGGTAATTTAGTACTTGAAACAAAAGATGGTAACTATGTTTTGGCTGGCTGTTTAGAGTATGACGCTGCACTTCTGAAAATTGACGCCCAAACTGGTTCTTTAATATGGAAAAAAACTTGGAATTTAGGTACCGAAGATGCTTTCGAATCAGTAATTGAAACTGCAAACGGTTCTCTGATTGCAACAGGTTACCGAGATGGGCTTGCTGAAAATACTTTTATTAACTGGGGAAAAGGAGTTCTCATTAAAACGACTTCTGAAGGAGACGAACTTTGGGAAAAAAATATTTCAAAATTTATATCTTCTGGTTATCGACTAAAATTATACAAAAATCACGTTTATGTTGCAGGTCATCCTTTTGAAGAAGGTGCGCCTAATGAACACCTCTTGAAATTGGATCTTGACGGTAATCTTGTTTGGGCAAAGTCATTTAATTCCATTTATTGGGGGTTCGATATTGATAATCACGGAAATATGCTCTTGACAGGGCATACAAGACCAACGCCAATGAGTGAAAATTGGGATATTGAAGCAATTCTTTTATCTCCCGATGGAGAAGTATTATGGACAAAGTATTTTGGTCAGCCACGAGGATATGATGGTCGCTGGATACATGATGAAGTATGGGGTGTTCGAGCAACACCTGATGGTGGATGGTTGCTTGTTGCTGGAACTGGAGATGAAACGAATCGTTATGAAGAAAACTTTCATGCTTCAGGTCCATCAGGCGAATGGAAAGTTTACTTGATAAAGTTAAATGCTGATGGAGATACTGATTGGGAAGGAGTTTACGGAAAAAAGGGTACGGATTGGGCAGGCGAAGACGTTTGTATTACCTCAGATGGAGGAGCACTTGTTGCAAATGATACAGGACGTTTTGGATTTACAAAAATAAAACCATTTATTCAACAAACAAAGTAGTTCCTGAAAGGAAGAAAAATATAAAAGTGCTTTTATATTATTTAAGATAGTTTGAAACTAGAAATAGATTGGTACCTATATGAGTTTATCTGAAGCAGAAATCCTTTCAAATATAATTAGGCAACGAAAAACAGAGAAAGTACTCTGCGAGGCATCTTCAATACAAGAAATACCCAGTGACTTACAACAAAAAAATCAGCAAATTATTTTAGATGCGATAGAAACTGCAGGTTGGGCTCCTTTTCACTATCCAAGGCAAATTGATGAAATTGCTGAGCCATGGCGAGCGCATCTCATATGGAGTGATAATTGTCCCAAAATTGCACAATACCTTACTTCGGAGATCGGATGTACAACAAAAGAGCCAAACCTTACAGCAGGATGTAGCGCATTAGCTCTAATTACTTGGTTACCTGAAGTTCAAAGAGATGATTTGGGAAATCTTCCAAGGGCAACTCTTTCTGCAAAATTAGCGAGAGATGAAGAGCATTTAGCTGCTGCTTCAGCAATGGTTCAAAACTTCTTACTTATTCTAACTGCTCATGGTATGGGGACATATTGGTCTAGCGGTGGTAAGCTAGGAAAAGATGATATGTTTCAATATTTGAATATTCCACGACATGAGCGCTTATTAGCTGCTGTTTTTATCGAGTATCCTGAAATGATGACTGATGGTAAAGATCGTAAGCCAGGAAAACATCGGGATAAGAGAAGTAATCGTTGGATACGTGAAGTTAATTTATAAAAATAGAGGCCCGCGATGGCTTTACCGCGAAGACAAGTACCCCAAGATTGGGCAAGCCAATTACTCAATATTTCCTTAGGAAAACGTGTTGATATAGAAGCTGATCAATGGTTGTTAGGGCCAATTGGTGAAATTGGTGGTATCTCTGATCGATTTATTGAGAATTTAGCAAAATCCCATAACTGGCATATTAGACGAGATAGGCCAAATGTTGGCTTAATGGATCATTTTGATATTTTCACTAATCTAGAAGTTGCAATTCGTCAAGAAGTGATCGATTTCTATACCCAAACCTCAAATTATCATTTGGACGTTTGGACAGAATGGAAGCAGGCAGTGTTTAAGGCAGGGGGTCACTTGATTCATAAATTATTTAGCAAGCGAATTCATCAACTCAATATTCCTCAATCCTCCTTAGATACAGCTTTAGGAATGAAGAGTGAGATTATTACTTTAGAGGATGCAGGTGCTAAGATTTTTCATCGAGTTTGGTTTCGAAGACTCGTAAAAACTGGAGAGGTTGTATACTCTGGTATTTATTCAACATGCTTTTTACCTGATGGTACTCCTTGCATTAAAGTTATTTTTCCTTTACCCCAAGGGAGTGCAACGGTTATTCTTAAGGTTAGCACAGATGAAAGTGGAAACTTAATCTTAACCTCAAAAGGAAAAAGGTATGGAGACCCTGGCTTTTACTTCATCGTAGAAGACCATAAAGGTCAACTTTATAAACATTTTCTTCCGAGTTTTCATGAGCGTATTTATGTATATGTTGATAAAAATCAGACTTTACGTGCAGATCACACAATGAGTTTGCGAAATGCTACGGTCTATGAACTTCACTATCGAATGCAAAAAATTTTCTAAAATACTGAAAGTTTTTCTTATTAGTTTCGTCTAGTTAAGAAAGGATATTATCTTCATGGAATATTTGACTAGGTTCATTGGCGGTGCACTCTTTAGTTTTATTATAGGTTTGGCATTTATGGGAATCAGTGGCTCCATAAATGTTGGCCTTTTGATTGCTACTTCAACTATTTCAGGTCTTCTTTGCATCATTTTCTTTTCTGCAATTTGGACAATTGTTCTCGAAGTTTATGACTGGATGACAACCCTATTTGATTAATTAAAGTAAAACCTCATTATAGCCAACTTCAAGTTGAACTTTCTTGTGAGGAAGCTTTAGAATTCCCGGGATTGGTGTAGTAATCAAAATGGCATAATTATCTTTTAATTCATAGCAAATATCACCCTTTTCATGAACGACTCTACCTTTTGTATTTTTCAACAAATCAAACCTTGGCTTAATTTCAAAAGATTGGAAACCTGCAGAAATGGGGCGAATTCCCATTAAACTAGAATGCATATGAAAGATTGGGTGTGCACCCCAAGCATGACAGTCTGAACGACTTGGTTCAGGCGTTTCAATTGTTGTGTGTACCCCAATCGATACCATCCAATGCCATAAATCCATGTCTTTAACAATCTGTTCCTGTAAATTCAGTTTATTGAATGCTTCAAATAAATAATGAGAATAATAAACTGTACATTTCATTTCAGGAGCTTGCTCTAAGAAACCATTTTTTAAAGTTTCTTTAAAGTGATTATCGAAAGAATCAGCAAGTATCGCTAAGGCTTGTGCATGCTCACTGAACCCCTCTAAGTTAGTACCGCAAGCAATTAAAGTTCGCTTCGAACAATAAAAGTGTTGTCGTACTTTTGAGGCCAATTTATGCGCATGCTTCAGGTAGTTTTGAGCATACTCTGTTTCTCCTAAGAATTGCTCTATTGCAGCAGCTTTTTCGAAACTTAAAATTAATTGAAGGTTCTGTATGGAGGAAAGACCATCTTTTGCTACAGGAGGGACACCACAATCAAATTCTTCAGTCCAGTCTATAAAGCTCCAGCCGGGCAAGTTTTCTACAATTCCATACATGCTCTTTTGCATATTACGTTTAAACTTCTCTAGTAAAGAACGTATCCCAGGAATGCATTGTCGGATGAAGTCAGGATCATTTCTATACATCATATAGTCGTGAACCATATAGATCCAGATCATCGAGAAAGTACAGCTTAATTGAAGAGGAGTTGACGGGTAGCGTTCCATGATCCAACCACGAATATTTCGTGACCAGTCATAAATTTCTATTCCCCGTTTTGGAAGTTTTGTATCTGTAGATAACAAATACCAAACTAGCATTTGTATACGTGTATCACCTACATACATCATTTGCTCATAATAGGGACAGTCCATGTATGTTTCATGGCTGCACATTTTTAGACCACGAACTCCAATTTTTTCAATACTTTTAAAATCAAATTTATCTGTTTCAAAGAATGATGCGGTCTCAAGTGGATAGCGTGTCTCATTGAGTTCTAGGTTTATTAATTCAATTGCTTCTTCCTTGGTTTTAACATAAATAACCATTTGTGTTCCACTTCGCCACCAAGGGATTTGCTCGGACTCAAGACTACCTGTTCCATGGTAAGTATCTCCAAATCCACGCCAGTATTTTCCTAAAAATTCATTCCGATTATCCTTGTAATGATTATTAGGACTTCCATTTTCTATCATATTCCTAAATGTTGATTCTGCCCAAGAAATTTCTACTTTTGCTCCAAGCCCTTTATCCCAAGTCAACTTTGGAAAAAAACAATAGTAATTTTCTAAGTCAACAAGAATTCGTAGCTTTATATTGCTAGGAATAATCAAGGAATCGTGACCATCAAGAAAATTTTGATAAGTATCAAAGTTAATTTCACTTTTAGTAATAGGTTTATCAAAATCTAGGTTGTCAACATTCAATACTCTTCCATTAGGAAACTGTTGGAATAGCATTTCAGGTAGGCGAGTTGGTTGTAGATAAGGAGCTTCATTTAGGATACCAGTTCCGTTTAAGTGAGTAGGACTTTTTACTATTACAGTTGGCTGCCAATGAGTTGGCTGATCTAATGGATTCACCTCAAAGCTTGGCCCTACAACATGGTAAGATAATAATTTAGGCTTGTGGAGTTGGTACTTGTGATGCTCTATTACTTGCCAATCAGCTTCACCTGTATTTAAAGATAATTCTCTACAATGAAAAATAAAGCCAGGTCGAACACTTGTTTGAGCTACAGGCATTTTAGATTGTTCAATGTAAGACACAAAGACCTCAATGGTATGCTTACCAGCTTCAATTAGACCTTGATATGTGTGAAAACTCCAGTGTGCTTGATCTGATCGATCTGGCCCCATGCCAATTCTATGACGATCTACATAAAGTTCAAAACGTTGATCTGCTGATAGTTCAAAGGTTAATCGTTCGGCTTTAGTAACTTCAAAGTCTAATTTGAACGTCCAAAATCCTGTTTTATTAACCATTGCTTTCCCATGTGCTACCCAAGCTGCCTTTTCAATTCCAAATAAAGGACTTATTCCTATTTCATCATTTGCTTCAAAGAGTTGATCGTGTATTCGTTCCATATTTTTTATAACCTCCAATATTATTCTTATAACTATTTCCTCTGGAGTGTAAGATTTCAAGTGAATTGAGTTCAAGAATACGGTTTTACTCTAGGTATTTCATGATTCAGCTTTTGAACTAAACTTTATTATGAAGTTTCAAAAACTATGAAGGCTTTATCATGAAATATGATCATAGTAAATCTACAGTACCCAAGAATTTAGTTTTCTCATTTGCATTAATTATCACCTGTTGTGTATTGTGGGGAACAGCACATGATTTGACTGATTCTTTTGTATCTGTTTTCCAGCATTTTAAAGATATGACTTCACCAGAGTCTTCTCTTTTTCAAGCTGCTGTTTATGGAGCTTACTTCTGTGCAACAATATCTGCTGCAATTATAACCAAGAAACTAGGGTATATAAAAGCAACCATTATCGTGCTTTTGATTAATGCTATTGGGGCTTTTCTATGCTCTCCAATATTTAATAGCCATAAACTTTTTGTATTTCTTTTAACCTTTTATTTATTTTCCAGTGGTTGTGCGATTTTAAAAAACTCAGTGATTCCATCTATACTGAGCATGAGAAATAAAGAAACAGTAACGCAACTCATTAATTTAACTCAAGCTTTTTATCCAGGGGGCCACATTAGTGAAAGCATAATTGGGAACGATGTCATACTTTTTAATTCTACTGCACGCAAAAAAATAGAAGATTTAGGGCAAGCTACTAAAACAGTATCCCTAGCGAAAGACTTAAGTTATTTGGTAAATACCTGTATGATTGTAGTCATTATTAGTTTTTTCCAAGGACTTAGTTTTTTAGCAATGGCCTTATGCTATGCCTTAATTTATTTAAACGTTTTCTTGGATATAAACAAGAAATAGAAGAGGAAATCATCCTCCAATAATTTTTAATATTTTATAAAGGATTTTGTAAATGAAAAGAAATGAAAAGATGCTCACATCACGGTCAACAATGGACTTGTTAATTCGGTTAACTGTAATTTTATATATTTGTTTTCTTTGTGTAAGAGTATTTGCACCTTTTGCTTTAATGCTTCTTTGGGCAATGATTATAGCTGTTGTACTGTTTCCACTTCAACAAAAGATAGTGAAAAGAATGAGAGGTAAGCAGGGGAGAGCTGCAACAACTCTTGTTTTAATTGGCTGTCTACTTTTAGGATTACCTATTATTCTTTTAGCTGTTGATATTATAGATCACATTAAAGATGCTTATCAACTTCATAAATCAGGCGAAATGCAAGTTCGTGAACCAAATGAGAAATTGAATGAATGGCCTTTTATAGGAAGTAAAATTTATGATGCTTGGAACTTAGCTTATCAAGATTTCAATGGTTTTATTGAACAATATAAAGATCAGTTAAATAAAATATTCAAAAAAGGTTTTGGGATGGTAACCGGAATATTAATGTCAACGGCTATATTTATGGGAGCTATAATTTTGTCTGGTTTTATGATGGCTTATGGTGAACAGGGTAGTAAAATTATGTTGAAAATAGCGAATCGCTTAACGGGTAACCAAAAAGGTGAAGACTTAATTAACCTTTCTGTATCAACAATAAGATCTGTTACCAATGGTGTTATTGGCGTGGCGCTGATTCAGGGAGTCTTGATAGGAATTGTCTTACTTATGGCAGATATTCCTGCGGCAGGAATTTTAGCTCTACTCATTATGTTCTTAGCTATCTTACAATTACCTGCTGCTATTGTTGTACTTCCCGCAATCATATATATGTGGGCAGGAGATGAAGGCTCAACTATTTCAAAGGTTGTCTATACAATATTGTTGTCGCTTGGTGGTTTAGTTGATAATGTTCTTCGACCTGTATTACTTGGTCGTGGCGTTGATGCACCAATGCCAGTGATTTTGATAGGTGCTCTAGGTGGAATGATGGCTAGTGGTTTAATTGGATTGTTTCTGGGAGCAACACTTCTAGCAGTGGCTTATCGAATTTTTATGGATTGGGTAGATCAAACCGAAGAGACAATGCTTAAAAATTAGATAAATCATTTTAACTAAATTAAATAGTTAATATTTAACCCTGCATAATTAGTTTTTAAGTCTTACATGTTCTATCGTCCCTATTGATTCCTTGAGATCTACACTCTAAATCTCTAGCTTTAAAGCGGCACAATATAAGTAAGACTAAAGCGAGCACCCCAATCCTCAGGGCCATCTTCTGGCGATTTTGCCCAATATCTAGCTCCAACGCCCAACTGAAAGATTTGTTTACCAATTTTCATCATTTGTTTAATTTCAAAGTTGATTGGGACACTCCACTCTGAATCATGCCAATCATAACTAGACTCCGTATTTAACATAAATGATGTGTGGGTTTCTGTAATGTAATTTACAAAAGGTTGCATATACGAAAGTGCTACATATTCTCTATCACTGTCACCGGCAAAGGAATTGATATGCCATCCTAAACCTCCAAATGTCCATGGGCCATCTTGTTTTAAGGCAACTGCTGTTGGTCCTGCTGCCCATTTTCCAGAGCCAAGCTCGTCAGAACTTGCTGTATCATAACTAAAAATTGGACCTGCTCCTAAAATCCATCCATTTTCTGTTTTTTCAGTTGGGGAAAAGAAAAAGCTTTGTAGAATATCACCAATTCCGTCCTTATTTTCACCATCAACTGGAAAATCATTGAGATAGATTAACGGAACAATTGTTCGTGTTATCAAATTCCAGTTCTCGTTTAAGTGAATTGGAATTACAGGTTGAAAATTCACTGTAAGTCTTTCTGTCTTTCCCTCAGGTCCAATTTTCTCATCATAATTAGCTTGAATTGGAAAGCTCATTAGATCAGCAACGGGGTTCGCTAATTTTTTTGCTAATTCTTTTTGATCTGCTTCACCTGACTTTTGTTTGTCTGAATGATTAGACAACCTTTGATCTTGTGCATAAATCATTGAATACGATATAATTATAATTAGAATATGTAAAATTTTTAACATCGATGTCTCCTCTAATGATATTTATTGAATGATAGGTAATTATACATATTTGTCAACTCGTTGAATGCGATGACCAATTAACAAGGAATTTATAAGGTCATATTCCTCTATTCATGTTTTAACATTAAGACTTTTTGTCTACTAGGATCTATTAATTATAGCTGAAAGTATTAGATTCTTTAACCCTAATTTATTTAGCGTAGTCATCTAATAAGCACACAAATTTATCTCCAACTTAGGTTTTTTAGATGCAGATAAATACAGAGTCGTGAAGTCCAAAGGCCCCCAAGTTGACATTTTCACCATTAACAGTAAAATGAATTTTGTTTGAAAGTCCTAAAGATTTTTCTTTTAACTTAATTTGGTTTTATGGCCATAACCAACGGATAATTTCTAAGGTAGTTGACCAAACTTTAACTAATTTGGCCTTCAAAGTAAAGAATTGTTGTAAGCAATAAATTCGCTCTCTTGAGATCATAATTACCAGAGAGATTTATAGCACTTCGAACTAGTTTAATTTATTGTAGAAAACAACTGAATTTTTATGGGTAAGGTTAATACAAATTATTCATATTGTTTTAGGAATGTTTTCAGTGGCTTTATAAATTGATCAAAAGCCTCTATATGAGGTAAATGTCCAATCCCTTCCAAACGAATCAAACGGCCTCTTTTGAGGCTTGCTAATGTGTTTTCTCCAAGACTATCATATCGTCCCATAAGAGGTTGTAGCTCTTTTGGAGCAAATGCTCTACCCAAAGCTGTTCTGTCTCTAGTCCCCAAAATTAGTAATACAGGACAGTCTATATTTTTAAATTCATAAACAACAGGTTGAGTGAAAATCATATCATAGGTTAATGCTGCATTCCATGCAATAATTGGATAGTCCTCATTTATTGTCCACCCAGCTAATAAATTAGTCCATTCATCATATGCAGGTTTCCATTGATTATCATAATAAAATTTCAGTTGATAGGCTTTTATTTTCTCGTATGTCTTTTTAAGTTCAGCTTCATAAGACAAATCAATTGAACGATATTTAGAGAAAAGTTGATAATCTTCAAGGCCAATAGGATTCGCTAGAATTAATTTTTCCGTCATTTCAGGATACATAAGCGCAAAGCGTGTTGCCAGCATTCCCCCCATTGAATGCCCTACTACGGCAGTTTTAGTAACGCCAATTTCTTTTAATAGAGCATGGGTGTTATGAGCTAATTGTTCAAATGTATATTGATAATATTTAGGTTTAGTGGATTTACCGAAACCAATTTGATCAGGGACTATTACGCGATATCCATCTGAGGTTAACGACTTTATTGTTTCTCTCCAATAAGCACCATTAAAGTTTTTTCCATGCATTAAAACAATGTCTTTGCCATTCGGCTTTGTTGCTTTGACAACCATATAGGCCATTCGCAATGTTTGTTGTTGGCTTTCAAACTCATGAAAATGAACCGGGTATGGATAGCTGTAATTAATTAAATCTTTATCTAAGCTCTGTAGTTCTGCAGCATTTATTGAAGTTAGTGTAAAAATAGCAATAAAGATTGCGGATAATAAATTTATCATTTAAACTCCGTGTAATTCGTTTTAATTCAATAACATGACGGTTCATATAACTATTTTGTGTAACGCGCTTAAAAATATACTTAATTATTTGAACTCTTGTCTTTTATTAATAAAATAAATTTTAAATTGCAGAAGATCTTTTTATGGCAATTCGGTTTTCTAGCTTCACATAACAGTGCAGGGACTTTTATAAAAATATGATTCACTTTTTCTTTGATTGGGGTAGAACTAAGACTGCTACAATGGCTGCCCTGAATTATTCTGGCAGTGAAACAGCATCTGAAAAGCTAGAAGAAGTCTTGGGATTTGTCGCGGTTGAAAAATTAGAACCACTTCGCCCTAGTTCCTTAATATCAACAAAAGAGATGATCAAATCCTTATGAATAGCAAAGAACAAGTTCTAAAAACAAATTCGAGTCCATGTATACAGGTTTGTAAGTTAAATAAGGAAAATCTATGTATTGGATGCTTTCGTTCTATTGATGAAATTGCCTTTTGGATTGATTTGAGTGAAGAAGAACAAAAGGAGGTCGTGAAACAATGCCAGATTCGAAAAGAGACTTTGAGAGTATGACTCTATCTCAAGTAACCAAATCTAAATATTTTGTTAGATTTGAAGGATCTCAAACAAGAGTATTAGTTGGATAATTTTTAAATTCTTGGATACAAAATCGCAATAGAAAGAAAGAGAGGGGTTGTTGGAGCCCCTCACAACTAGATGTTTTTATCTGCTGTATGTGTTGCCATGTTGGCAGTCTGACATCTTTAAAAGCCTAAAGGATATAGCTCCTTTCTACACGCTTACCTAATGAACAGATAATATCATAACTAATCGTGCCTGATTCCTCTGCCCAGTTTTGAATATTGTAGTCATCGGTCAAACATAAAACCTGATCCCCCACTTCTGCGTCAACACATGCTGATAAATCAACAGTTGTATAGTCCATGGAAATTCGTCCTAGAATCGGACATTTTTTTCCACGAATGATGAAATGACCTTTGTTCGAAAGACCAATAGGAAGACCATCTGCATAGCCAATGGCAATCGTTCCAATTCTAGTTTTACTCTTTAATTTAGTCTGACGACCATAACCAACTGAAGCCCCTTGGGGAAGTTCACGCACTGCAACTAATTTCGCTCTTAAAGTAAGGACTTGCTGCAATTCAAAACTACGCTGCCCTTCAGGATCATATTGGCCATAAAGATTAATACCACTTCGTACGAGATTAAATGGTTTTTGCAATGAACCGGGTATGTTATGAATGCCATCACTATTGGCAATATGCTGATACTTAAAGTGTATTCCTTCATCTTGTAAATCACGAATTAGGTTCTTCAAACCTACAACTTGATTGTAAGAAAAATCGTAGTCACCGTAGGCGTAAGGAAAGTGTGAAAAAAGGCCTTCTAAGGATATTTCTGGCATTTTATCTAATTCAGTAATAAATGTCTGGGCATCTTCTAACCGACAGCCTAAACGACCCATTCCTGTATCAATTAAACAATGCGCAAATACTTTTTTATTCAGTTGTTTTGCAACTTCAGCTGCTTGTCCAGCAATTTTTAAGTCTGCAATTGGAATTCGTACACCAAGTTCAATGACTTCAATAAGTTCATCAGGTAGAATTGCGCCTAGGATCAGTACTGGTTTACCTAGGTCAAAGACTTCTTTTGCTTCCGTAATATTTGCAACTCCAATTCCCCAGCATTTAGACTCATGAATTAAGCATTGAGCAATTTCTCGTACACCAAGTCCATAGGCATTTGCTTTTAGCACAACCATAACGTCACAAGGGGAAGCATACGCGACAAGCGATCGGAAATTTGCTTGTATACTTCCTAAATTTACCTCTAATGAAAGTCGTCCCATGGGTTCTGCCACCTTTGCCGTTTTTGCCTTTAATCTATAATACATTAGGTTGCAGTCTGAAGCAAATTTAATTCATAAAAACGAAGGAGGTCTTAGCGGACTTATTTCCCTCACCTAAAAAGCTTAACGTTTAATAGCACCAATTTTTTTCCAAGCCCCAGATTGGTAGCGCATAAAATATAGAGCGCATAGTACAATAACCATTAAGATAAATATCCACCATGATGTTTTTGGATCTGCACCCCCCTTACGGATCATGAATATAATGCCACCAACAAAGCTCCAATGCGTTAATACAGAAGCAACCATGATCCATAAGGTATCTCCTGCACCTTTTAAAGCACCACTAAAAACAGTGAATGTCGCAGAGAATAAAACATAAATACTAATAGTTCTTACCATAAAAATCGCCAAAGGTACACTTTGTTGAAAAACTTCCTTTTGCTCATTTGGCTCAAAAAATTGAATCATAGGGTAAGTACATGTGATAAAAATTAAAAGACAAAAAAGTGCATAGCTTATTGAGACCTTTAAACCAGAGTGAACCGTTCTTTTTGCAGATTCTTCATCTTGTGCACCCATGTAGCGGCCAAACAAGGACGTTACGCCAATCCCTAAACCAATCATAGGAACAAAGGAAATCATATCCCAGTTCAATGCAATCGTAGCAGCTGTTGCAACTGTCTCGCCATAAGAATGGAAAGTTATTACTAATAAATTAAATGCAGCAAAATTTAATAGAAATTCAATACCTGATGGTCCACCAAAACGAAATAGGTTATAAATAATTGACTTAGATGGTGGGTAATACCAACTAATACTATTTTTGAGTCGGTGTTTGGGATTAAAATAGGCGAACATAATAACCAATAGCCCTACAAAACTACTTAGTATAGTTCCATAAGCTGCACCATGAATTTCTAATGCAGGAAGTCCAAATTTACCAAATATAAGGACATAATTGAAGCCAATATTTACAATACAGGATACAATGGATGAATACATGATAATTCGAGTTTTTCCGACACCAGAAAAAAAACAGCAAAAACCATTATAAAACAATGTAAATATTCCTGAAAACATCAGTATTGAGAAATAATCTTTTTCATAGGCAAGTTGGCTGGGACTATGACCAGACGAATCAAATAATGCATGACCAATTGGGATGCAAGCTATAACAATTGGCGAAGCAAATAGAGAAACATATAAGGTTTGAAACACAATCCTTGGACAGCGTAATTTATTCCCAGCCCCTACTTGTTGAGCAACCATTGCAGTGCCATAGCCAATAACGCCGATAAAGAAACTGATGAACATAAATTGAGTAAGCCCACCAATCATTGCAGCATTCATTTGGTCTGAACCAAGCTTACTCAAAAATAACCGATCCGTAACAGTCATTATTGTAATACACGCTGCGGAGACAACAACCGGAAATACAATCGACACCAACTCATTAATGCCACCCTTACCCACCAAATTCCGTTCTTTAAATGTTGTCTGCATAAATATCTCTCAAAAAAATTTTGACCCCTAATGTAATGAACTAATGATAATAGACAAGAACTTATTAAAAAAACACAACAGTCGAGAAAATGATAGGCTTTGGCATTTCATATGCTGATGATTTCATAAGAGCGATTTTTAAGGAAATTGTTTACAAAAATGTTATATTGACGAGGAGAAACTGACATAGATGTTTGATAGGATATAAATGATGATTGAGAATATAAGTTTTATTCAAGATAAAACATCAAAATATGCTTTAAGGTCTTTAAAAGAGTATCATCATTTGAATGACCGAAAAATGAATCAATTAATACAATATTGGCTTGATGACAAAGAAGGAGAAATTTCTTTTTTTGAATACTATGTAAAAAAGGGACTGTTTAATAAATCATATTTATCTAATCAAACACTCTTTGATAAGAAGGTTATGTCGCCTACAAGACAGGCTGTAGTCAAAAAGGTAAATGATCTAAAAAAATATACTTTAGATTCAAAAGATACTTTGACAAAAACAATACAATTAAGGCACCAAGGTGCACTTCAACATCTTGGTAAATGTTCTTTAATTAGACTTATCGCTTCTGGAGCTAGTTGTGATGTTTACTTAGGAAAACATTCTACTTTAGGGATCGATGTTGCAATAAAAGTTTATAAACATCATCAGAAATTATTAAACCGTTCAGATTTTAAAAGAGAAGCTCAACTTATTGCAAACTTTAATCACCCTCTTTTTATTAGAATATTAGATTTTGATGATGGCGATCATCCACATTTAGTTTTGGAGTTTGTAGATGGCTATACATTGGGGGATCTTTTAGAAAAAAGTGGTCCCCTTGAACAAAATGTGGCGCTTAAATACATGAAACAGGCAGCCGTTGGTTTTAGCTATTTGCATGAAGAGAAACTGATTCATCGTGATATAAAACCCCAAAATATTATGATTAATAAAAAAGGAGATTTAAAAATTGCAGACTTTGGTATATCTCGCGTTCAGGGAGAATCGCATACTATCAATAATGAAAAACATTACTTGGATGGGACTGCATACTATATTGCTCCAGAACAAGTATTAAAAAGAGAGGAGGTCGATCATAGGTCTGATATATATTCTCTTGGAGCAACCTTTTTCCATTTATTAAGTGGGAAACCTCCATATGAAGAAAAGTCAGTCCCTTTAGCTGTGTTAGCGCATGTGAATAAATCAATACCCAAATTAATCGATCGTACGAAATTGATTTCAAAAGATTTTAATGATTTAATTTACGAAATGATGTCAAAAAACCCTGATCATCGTCCTCAGCATATGTCTGAGGTCGTGGAACGGTTGAAGTTAATAGAGAATAATCTGAGGCCTGAGTTAAAAAATAGAATGGGTTTTATAAGTACTAGTATAATGAAAATAAAAAGGAAAATGAAATGAGCTGGGAAGAAGAGTTTGTTGAGAAAATTGCTCAAAT
The DNA here is from genome assembly GCA_022447755.1 of Lentisphaeria bacterium. Classification (GTDB taxonomy): domain Bacteria; phylum Verrucomicrobiota; class Lentisphaeria; order JABSQK01; family JABSQK01; genus JAKVBE01. The sequence continues at coordinate 23,856 of JAKVBE010000021.1, forward strand.
AAAGGGAGTTGAGGAGGTCGTAATTGCTGATTTATCAGGCAATTTTATTGATGGTAATGGGGATAGTTCTGCAGAAGAATTTGCAGCGGTTTTATCTTACGTATCCCAGGTGGCCAATAATGTTGGAGGATTATTAGGCTTAGAAGAATCTAAGTTTATAGGAATCAATTCAAAGAAAAATAAATTTATTATTTCTATCTTTGACGATTATTTATGTGGAGTTCGTATAGAGCCTAATGCTATTCAAAATAAAATAAAATTAAAAATGAATAGTATTATGAATCAAGTTATTGAGTATCAAGATTATTAATTAAGGAAAATATTATGTTTAAGAATTTTATATTATTTTTAACCTTTTTATCTGTCACTATTGCAGATGAAAATACTGAAGAAATTGTCGATTATGGATTGACATCAGATGCCATAACTGGCCCAGACTTAATATGGGTAATGGTTTGCGCGGCATTAGTAATGTTTATGCAAGCTGGATTTGCTTTGTTAGAAAGCGGTATGACACGAACTAAAAATTCGGTCAATGTCTTAATGAAAAATTATACAGATATGGCATTTGGTGCATTGATTTTTTGGTGTGTTGGTTACGGATTAATGTTTGGAGTCAATCCATCTGGTTACGTAGGGATTTCTGGTTTTATGCCCTCTGAATTACCAGGAGGGTTGAATGCTCATTTTATATTCCAATTAGTGTTTGCATCAACAGCAGCAACAATTATGAGCGGCTCTGTAGCTGAACGTGCTCATTACTGGACATATATTTTCTGTACTATTATTCTCACTGGTATCATTTATCCTATTTCGGGTTCATGGGTATGGTCTTCTGATGGTTGGTTAGCTCAAATGGGTTTTCATGATTTTGCAGGTTCAACTGTTGTTCACTCAGTAGGAGCATGGTCTGCTTTAGCAGCTATTATCATTTTAGGACCGCGCTTGGGCCGCTTCGGTAAAAAAGGTGAAGTACGCAAGATTCCTGGTCACAATTTGTCACTTGTAGCAATCGGTGGTTTTATCTTATGGTTCGGTTGGTTTGGCTTCAATGGTGGAAGTACACTATCAATGTCAGATGATATCGGTACTGTCTTAGTTAATACACACATTGCGGCTGCTTCTGGAGTTGCAGGTGCAATCATTTTTAGGCTTTTACTTAAAAAACCAGTTTTACTTGTTGGTTCAGTTAATGGTGGTCTTGGCGGGCTTGTGGCAATTACTGCTGGTTGTGATGCTTTGACAGTCCCTTTTGCGATAATTACTGGTGCGATTGGTGGTATGATAGCTACTATTGGTGGCAGTTTATTAGAAAAGTTTAAACTTGATGATGTTGTAGAAGCAATTCCTGTTCATGGTTTTGCTGGAGTTTGGGGGACGATTGCTGTAGGTATATTTGTAGATTCCGTAAGCTTTACAACTCAAATTATTGGCGTAGCCGCAATCTTTGCATGGGCATTTGGTGTTTGTTATATTATTTATTGGATTGTAAATAAAATTCGCCCATTGCGTACAGATACCGTAAGCGAGCAACGAGGTTTAGATTATACCGAACATTATGAACAAGCATATCCTGAATTCGTTCAAGGGTTACATGAAGAAATTAAACGATAAGGAGAGTCATTATGATTTCAAATATTGAAGAATCTTTATCAAGTATTATCAATGTCGATGGAATCAATGGAACTATGGCCATTGATAAAAATAAAGATATTTTAGGTGCTTTAATGCCTGATTTGTACGACCATGATAGTCTTGTGGATGTCGCTGACCAAATCGGTATGACTTATGGCACATTAAAAGAATTAAAAATCAGGCCAGAAGAAATTACTTTCGAGTATGAAGGAATGCACCTTTTTATGAAGGATCTTCGTGGTAAAGGAATTTTGGTTGTTTTACATGATAGTGATGTAAGTAATGCCTTTTTAAACATTGCGACTAACATTGCGCGTAAACAAATTGTTAGTGCTTTAAATGAAAGTAATACTTCGCGCAAGGTTTCTCGTTCGCCCAAAAAGACAATAACGTCAGCAACCGATGTTAAAACGGCTTTTCAGACATCAAATGTTCAATTTAAAGCCACGTCCAATTTAGCAGTTCAACAGGAAGTAGAACAAACTGCTCTACAACTTAATTTGTCAGATGAGATGTTGGTATTTAATAACTTCATGAAAAATCTTTATATGGTAAATAGTTCTGAGTTTCCTGGCTATGAAACAGATTTAATTGAGTTTATACAAAGCTCATTGAAAAAGTCTAAGATAAATCCCATAGTTATCACAGAATTTGAAGAGTGGTTTAAGAAGCCAGACGAAATATTTATATATACTCTAATGACCGAGAAAGAAATGCACGCAATTGTTCATCCATTGTATATATTTTTATGCGAATTACATGGTCCTATTGAGGGGGATATGATTTTAAATCGTGCCCTTGAACAGACTGAATCACTTCCTCAAGCTAAAACCTTTAGCCCAAGAAAGTTCTTATAGTTGATTTTAAAAGCCACTGCCACAAAGTGGCTTTTTATTTTCCCTTAATAAGGTAGTTTATATAGCAGTTTTTTGAATTTATAAAGGATTGTATGATGTATAAACTTATAATTTTCTTGATGCTCTGTCTTTGCGAGCTTCTTGCTAATGAACGAATCATTGATGAATTAAAAAGTAAAAAACGCTCGTCAGCAGAAATTTCTTTAATGTTGGTATATTGGGAAGAGACTTCAAAGGATAGCTATGATTTTTTAATGAAGAAAGTGAGCGAGCTCGAGCCTGATCAAGATGGGGATTTTAACTTTGGTGAATTGAAGCATTTTTGTCGTGAAATGTGGGAGATCTACGAATATTCTTCAGAAGAGGAAGAAGATGAAGATTACGAGGAAGAGCTAGCTCACCGCTTAGAAGACTTTGAATCTGAACTTCAATTATTTATGTTGGCTGATCAAATTAAAGATAGTCAATCTGATGAGCAAAAGTCTCAGTTAGAGGCTGAATTAGAAGCTCTCATTGCCCAACTTGTTGATCGTGAAATTATGAATTTGCAAGAAAAATTGAACGAAAGTAAGAAACGAATTGAAAAGGATGAGCGACGCCTTAAGAATTATAAGCGGTATCGTGATGCTTTAATTAAGCGTGAAATGTTAGAAATTCTTCAAATAGATGAATAGGGTCTGGATCTAAGTATAGATGAAATTTTCTAAAAAAATAATGCCTTATTTATCTGCAGTAAATCAGCGTGTCCCATTAGTATCCAATTGGTCAAGCGGTCAGCATATAGAACATCTATACAAAGCATATAAAGAAATTTATGCTGAACTTTTAAAAGGGGAAAAGCATTTTCCTACACGTGGATGGTTACTAAAATATTTTATTTTGTTTACTGGTTTTATCCCCAGAGGTAAAGGGCAAGCACCAAACTTTTCATTGCCACAAAACCAAGATTACTCCGCAGAAACTATAGACACACTAATCGAAGATTGTGATCAGTTACAAATAAAAATTTTTGAATTACCTGAATCTGTTTATATTCATCATCCTATTTTGGGGAAGTTATCAAAAAAACAGACAATTCGATTTTTTGGAAATACATGATCATCATCATATAAAAATCATGAAACAAGTTTCTGAGGCGCTTTAAGTTTTAGCTATGAAAAAAATACTACAAACAACAGTTCTTTTTTATTTATTACTAGTTCCAGTTCTTCTATTATATATATTAGCTACACCATATTTGTGGCAGCCCATAGCCTTTTTTATAAGCGTAAAAACAATGTTTGTTTTTTGGGCAATCTGTATTTTTTTATTGTTCTTTTTACATTTTATAATACTCAGCAATAATGAGTACAGTTTTTGGAAACGCTCTCTTTTTTGGTGTTGGACAACTGCATTATTCCCCATGTTTATATTAATTTCTTACCTCCGAGAAAAAAGATTTAATCAGTTTAAAAAATCCCCAATGACCTATTTCTTAAGTGATTTATTGGGACTTGTTTCATATGTTGGTTGCGTTATATACCTCACTCTTTCGGGGGTTCCAAGTGTAAAAAATAATATGCTGTTTGAATATAAAAAGAAACATATAAAAAAAGGATTGATGTACTATAAGGATGGCTGGGGGTGGGTAGACTATGTTCATTTCAGACCAGATCATTATCAGGAAGTTTTAGAGGCTATTCTGCATGGTAAAAAAGAAATTACCCTAAGTGATGGTTGGATGACCCCCTTGCGTATTCCTGTTTCATATTCAGCCACTTATGAAATAAATGCTACTCAAGAGCCAATGGCACAATGGGCGCAAGCGACAGCGGTATCTTTACATTTTATGGCATTAAATGAACTTGTGCAGCAAGAGTCTCCTTGGTTCCATGGAAACCAATTGTCTGCATGGCAATTTGATGATTTAAGTAGTGGGCTTTTAGCTTGTTTAATGCAATGTCCAGATGAGTCTATTAGGCCAATTGGTCATGAAATCCATGATCAACAAGAGCTTCTTGATCTGTGGAGCAAGCAGGGAATGGGGCAGGTTAAACTAAAAATGGATATGGAAAGTAGTTGGTCTTTATTAGAGGATAAGAAAATCAGGATAATGATTGATGCTGCAAACTGGAAAGTATTGGACATCATTCGTCAATAATGACAGATTCGGTAAACTTATACGTATCTTTTATAAATCAAAAATCAGTATTACAGGATTTAATATCTTAATTAGTAATCATTTCTTGGCTGCTTTGAAGTTTCAGAAAAGATTAAGTTTGATCTGTACATATTGTAACCCTAGGTTTTATAGTTAATTACCATGCAAAAGCTGCTCATACTGAAGTTATGGAATAAATTGAGATAAAGGTTTAGTAGGATAACTTGGACTTTAATATCATCAAATTGTAGGATGAATGCGAACGTATTAATTCAGAATGGCCAATTTGAAAGGTGACTATATGAGTCGTTATAGACAATTTTTTTGCATGTCCCAACACAAGAAAGTGGTGCTAAATGTGCAGTAATTTCAGTCGTCTTTGGACTATTTGTTACCATAACTTCAATGGAATTTCCGACTTTCTTCCCCTTATTTTGTCTCGTCTTTATTATGATGCTAGTGTTTCCCTTCATAAATGTCTTCAACAAAGCAACTATGAACAAGAGACCTATTTTTATGAAGTCAAACATGAACAACTATATTGCAAAATATAAAATGCTACGTGATAGTCATTATATTCGCTTTTTAAATTTGTTAGTGTTGTTAGCTTTAATAGTTGTGCTGTTTAAAGTAATACTTTGTATACTAAATTGGCGTGAAATAGTCGACACTATACTCAATTGGAGTTGGAAAGATACTGCCATACTTTCAGCTGCTACACCTTTGCTACTATGGTATTCAAAACAATAAACCTATGAAGTTTATAAAAACAGTTTTACTTACTATAGGCTTTCTAGGAAGTGCTATGATTTTGTCTTGGCTATTTATACTTATAAGTGCTTTGTTTTTTGCATGCATTTTAAGTTATATTTTGGGTTATGACTTTTTTATGAGTTTTATGGTAAGCCTAATCATTATAAAAATTGTGAATCTCTTTTTAAGTGAAATGAAAGTATATGTGAAGTGCCCAAACTGTAAGCGTAAAATCAAAAACAGTTCTCTGATTAATTGCCAAGAATGTGGTGGTGCAGGCACCTTAAAGTGAACTGTTTTGAAGATAAAAAAAGGCTACCTGATAAAGGTAGCCCTAAACAATTTTTACTTACTTTAAAGTAATTGTAAAATTATTTTGCTTCGATCGCAGCTTGTGCAGCAGCTAGGCGTGCGATTGGCACACGGTATGGAGAACAACTTACGTAGTTCATTCCAATGCGTACGCAGAACTTCACAGAGTTCAGCTCACCACCATGCTCACCGCAGATACCAACTTTTAGGTTTGGCTTAGTAGAACGACCTTTCTGAAGACCGATTTCTACAAGTTGGCCAACACCTTCTTGGTCTAGAGACTGGAATGGATCTGCTCCAAATACACCCGCTTTTTTCTCATCAACGTAGTCAGGTAGGAAACGACCTGCATCGTCACGAGATAGACCCATACAAGTTTGCGTCAAGTCATTTGTACCGAAAGAGAAGAACTCAGCTTCTTCAGCAACTTGATCTGCAGTTAGAGCAGCACGTGGGATTTCGATCATTGTTCCAACCATGTATGGAATCTCTTCTTTAGTGAAACCATTGTCAGCTAGTACTTTTTCTGCGATTTCGCGAGCTTTACCACCTAAGATACTTAACTCTTTTTTATGCATTACAAGAGGAATCATAATCTCAGGAGCAACAGCTTGTCCGCCTTTTTTAACTTCTACAGCAGCTTCCATAATTGCTTGAACCTGCATCTCCAATATCTCTGGGTAAGTGATCGCTAGACGACAACCACGGTGACCAAGCATTGGATTGAATTCATGTAGAGAGTCTACACGATTTTTAACTGTTTCGAATGGTACAGAGATCTTTTCTGCAAGACGTTTCTGCGCTTCTTCTGAGTGAGGTACGAACTCGTGTAATGGTGGGTCGATCAAACGAATTGTGACAGGACGACCATCCATTGCTTTGAATAGACCAGCAAAATCACCACGTTGGAAAGGTAATAATTTTGCTAATGCATCACGACGTACGCTCTCAACTTCCGCCAAGATCATTTCTTGGATCGCATCAATACGCTCTTGAGTTTCGAAGAACATGTGCTCAGTACGACATAGACCAATACCTTCTGCACCCATGCTGATTGCTTTAGCTGCATCTTCTGGCGTGTCCGCATTGGTACGAACGTTGATTTCGCGTACTTCGTCAACCCAGTTCATTAGCGTTTCATACTCAGCAGGCATTGTTGGATCGATTAGAGGTAGGTCACCTTTGAATACTTCACCTGTAGAACCATCTAGAGTGATGAATTCACCAGCTTTAACAACAGCACCAGTACCTTTGATTGTTAGTTGGTCATTATCATAAGAAATATCTAGAGAGTCACAACCAACGATACAGCATTTTGCCCAACCACGTGCAACTACTGCAGCGTGAGAAGTTTTACCACCAGTTTGTGTTAGGATACCTTTAGAAGCAGCCATACCACCAACGTCTTCTGGAGATGTTTCTTTACGTACAAGAATTACACGCTCACCACGCTCGTTAGCAGCTTCTGCATCTGCAGCGTTGAAGTAAACTTGACCAGCAGCAGCACCAGGTACAGCGTTAATACCAGTCGTTAGGTAGTTATCGTTACGAGTAGCAACTGGTATTGATGGATCGATTTCTGGATAGAATAAACGCTCGATATCTTCTGGCTCAATACGGCTGATTGCTTCTTCTTTAGAGATCAGACCTTCTTCAACCATTTCTACAGCGATACGGAAAGTCGCGATAGGTGTACGTTTACCACGGCGAGTTTGCAGCATGTATAGTTTACCTTCTTGAACAGTAAATTCAGTATCCTGCATATCTTTGTAATGCTTTTCTAGTGAAGAACGTACATCCATTAACTGGTTGTATACGCTTTCGTCTTGCTCTTGAAGATCTTCTAGTTTTACAGGAGTACGGATACCTGCTACTACGTCTTCACCCTGTGCATTAAATAGGTAGTCACCGTAGAAGATGTTTTCACCAGTAGATGGGTCACGAGTAAATGCAACACCAGAACCAGATGTTTCCCCCATATTACCAAATACCATTGTTTGACAGTTCACAGCAGTACCAATTGCAGCCTTTTCAGAAATTTTCTCAACTGCACGGTAAGTGATTGCTTTGTCAGCCATCCAAGAGTTGAATACGGCTTTGATTGCAGTCATAAGCTGTACTTTAGGATTTTGTGGGAATTCTTCACCAGCAAGCTCTTTGAATTTTGTTTTTAGAACTTCGCAAACGCCTTCAAGTTCTTCAGCATTCATTTCAGTGTCTTCAACTTCTTCACCATGTGCACGTCCTAAACGTCCACCAGTTTTTTCTTCTTTAAAGCGCTCGAATTCACCTTCGAACTCTTCTTTAGAAAGACCCATAGCAGTAGAACCAAACATCTGGATGAAACGACGGTAAGAGTCGTATGCAAAACGTGGATTGTTTGTTTTAGCTGCAAGACCTTTAACTGCTTCATCAGTAAGACCTAAATTTAGGATTGTTTCCATCATACCGGGCATAGAGACTACTGCGCCAGAACGTACAGAAATTAGTAATGGGTCAGATGCATCCCCAAGTTTTTGACCTTGTAGTGCTTCTAATTGTGCAAGTTTTTCCTCAACTTGAGCTTCTAGATTTGCTGGAAAAGCTTGACCATTTTCGTAGTAGCTTTTACATGCTTGAGTAGATACTGTGAAGCCTGGAGGAACAGGTAGTCCGTTAACACCCATTTGAGCAAGGCCTTGACCTTTACCACCAAGAATAGGTTTCATTTCAGATAGTTCTTTACCTTGATAGTCCTCTGGAGTTTTATCACCGAAGAAGTAGACATACTTTTCTGACATAGTAATCCTTATAGATTAAGGGGGTTTTCTAGTTCATAATGCCGATATCTAAATGAATTTTGGATATCAACGAAATTTTTAGCGAATAACACGCAAATTTTTATGCAAAGTGGAAACAATAAATCATGTGTAGGAATTTGTCAAACATTTTGGGGATTGGTCGACCGACTTTAGTGAAAATTTAATTGGAGTTTACAGATTGTGAACAGATTCGTTAGTTACGAGTATACTATTTTAGTAGTTTTATTATTTAAAATAATCGAGTGTTCAAGTAGCTATTCTTCAGATAATCAAGCTCTTGGGTGGAATTGCTTGTGAATTGACTTTAACCGATCTTGGTCAATATGTGTGTAAATTTGTGTTGTAGAGATATCAGCATGTCCAAGCATTTCTTGTATGGAACGTAGATCTGCTCCATTAGACAGTAAATGGCTGGCAAATGAGTGGCGAATCATATGCGGGTATACATGTTTTGAAATTCCTGCTTCAATTGTCATTTCTTGAACAACTTGCCAAACTCTTTGTCTTGTGAGCGGTTGTCCTGTCTTAGATAAAAGTAGCTCATCGTGAGGAGACTCTGCATTCGTTAATAGTGGACGATAGTGATTAATGTAATCTAACAAATCTGCGGCAAGTTGCTCATAAAATGGTACCAATCTTGTCTTTCCACCTTTGCCATGAACACGGAAATAATTCTTCTCCAATTGGATTTGGTTGAGTTTCATACCAATAAGCTCTGATGCTCGAAGACCACTTGCATATAGTGTTTCTAAGAGTATTTGGTTGCGTTTTTCCAAGGGGTCTTGAGATTTACGGTAAAGGTTGAGTAGTTTTTCGACTTCATCTGTTGTCAGGTAACCTGGTAGTGCACGTTGCAAACGAGGACCATCGATTACTTCAAGTACAGACTTTTTTAGGAAATCTTCCTCACATAGCCAACGAAAAAATACTTTTGCCGACACTAATTTACGTGCAATTGTTGCAACCTCTGCGCCTTGCTCATTTCGTTCATCCATAAAGTCTAGAATATCATCGCGGCTTACTTCTGAAAAATCGTTTATACTTTTTTCATTTTGTAGATAAATGATGATTTGCTTTAAATCATTCTCATATGCTGCTAAGCTGTTTGGGCTAAACCCACGTTCAACTGATAAATAACTTAAAAAAAATTTGACTTGCTTGTACATCATAGTTCTATAAATTAATCCTTTGCTATAATAATAGTGCCCATAATTATGACTGAATTCAACTGAGAATCGCGAATGAAATTTGATAAACCTGTTTTACCGGCTGTAATGATCAAGCGTTATAAACGTTTTTTAGCGGATGTTCGCCTTGAAAATGGTGATGAAATTACCGTGCATTGTGCAAACTCTGGTAGTATGAAAACTTGCTGGGGAGAAGATTGGCCCGTTTTGATTCAAGATAGTCAAAACCCAAAACGCAAACTTCAATATACCCTTGAGATGACCCATAATGGGGATACTTGGATTGGAGTGAACACACAAGTACCAAATCAAATTGTTAAGGAAGCCCTAAAAGCAAAAAAACTAAGCCCTTTTCTAGACTATGATTCAGTTCGACCAGAAGTAAAAATTTCAGATAAAAGCCGTATTGATTTTTATCTAGATGGCGTTGGAGATCAACCAGATTGTTTGATTGAAGTTAAGAATGTTACTTTGCTTGAAGAGGATGGTTGTGTGAGTTTTCCAGATGCTGTTTCTACTCGTGGCCAAAAGCACCTCCAAGAACTGATGGACTTTAAGCAAAAAGGGTATCGGTGTGCAATGGTATATACGGTTCAGCGTTCAGATGGACAAAGCTTTCGTCCAGCAGAAGAAATTGATCCAAGGTATGCACAATTGTTAAGAGAAGCGGTTGAGCAAGGTGTTGAAGTGTATGTATTTCAAGCAAGCCTCTCAGAAGAAGGAGTTGAACTGTTGGATAAGTGTCTGCCTGTAAAGCTTTAAATCACATCATAACTATTGTTTTTATTAGGTAATGTAGTAACTTTTTATGTTCAATTTTGTATCCAAGAACCCTTAAATAATTTGGTTTTTTTATGATTTTTTCCGTTTCGCCATCTTCCTTAAATGGTACCGTTGATATACCAGGGTCAAAATCCCACACGATTCGTGCAGTTCTTTTAGCTGCTATTTCTGAAGGGAAATCGACCTTATTAGCTCCTTTAAGTTCATCAGATACGGAGTCTGCGGTAAAAGTATACACTGCGCTAGGGGCAAAAGTTGAACAAGGTGAAAAAGAATGGATTATCGAAGGTTTAGGAAAAGATTTTAAAGCACCAACTGTACCCTTAGATGTTGGAAATTCAGGGACAACGATGCGTGTTGCTATGGGCTCCTTATCACTTCTTAAGGAAGGATATGCTGAAATATCTGGAGATCATCAAATTCAAGCACGTCCAAGTCAACCCTTGGCGGATGCTTTAACTGAGTTGGGCGCAAAAGTCGTTAGTATCAATAATAATAATTGTCCGCCATATCGAATTGAAGGTCGCTTGAGCGGCGGTAAAATCAAAATTGAGTGTAAAACAAGTCAATACTTAAGTAGCTTACTTTTAGCCTGTCCATTAGCTGATGAAGATTCAGAAATTACGATCCCACTTTTATATGAAAAGCCTTATGTGAGCATTACCCTAGACTGGTTAAAATTTATGGGCATAAAACTAGAGTATAAAGATGATTTTTCCTATTTTAAAATTCCAGGGCGTCAGAACTTTAAAGCATTCACTCGCAGAATTCCTGCAGATTTCTCTACAGCAACCTTCTTTTTGTGTGCAGGCGTTTTAAGTGGAAATGAAGTTACTTCTTGTGGCCTTGACTTAGAGGATACACAGCCAGACAAAGCAGTTGTTGAATATTTACGACGCATGGGGGCTGAGATATCCATTCATGGTGATAAGATTACAACGAAAGCTTCCAAGCTTCAGGGGATTGAGATTGATATGAATGAAACGCCAGATGCCTTACCCATGATGGCTGTAATTGGTTGTTTTGCCGAAGGAGAAACTCGTTTGGTTAATGTGCCACAAGCACGTATTAAAGAAACGGATCGTATTGCGGTTATGTGTCAGGAATTACGTAAGATGGGTGCAGATATCGAGGAATTAACTGATGGTTTAATCATTCGTAAAAGTGACCTTAAGGGTGCTTCTGTTGAAGGGCATCACGACCACCGGGTTGTAATGTCACTAGCGATTGCAGCTTCACAGGCTAAAGGTGATACAAGTATTACAACTGCGGAAGCAGCAGCTGTAACAGCTCCTGAGTTTGAGCAAATGATGCAATCTTTAGGTGCAAAAATTACACCACAAAACATTTAATCTTTTGAACTCAAACTAATAGGGGGCGGGCATCAAAAAATTTAAGAAAGCCTTAAACGCGACTTTGGCGATACTTGCTTTTTTAACGGTTTTTATGTACTGTTATCTACAGAAAGCAAAACGGGACCGAATGATGCTTGTATATCCAAAGGTTTTGCAGGTGGCGAATAAATATGATGTACCACCCGAGCTTTTGATGGCTTTGATTGATACAGAATCTAAATTTCAGCCTGATGCAGTAGGTAAAGCAGGTGAATATGGCTTAATGCAAATCATGCCTGTGGTATTACAGGATTGGCAACGGCATAATAAACGAAACTTGGGCTCAAATAGTCAATTATTTGATATAGATCAAAACCTTGAAGTTGGAACTTGGTACTTAAATAGAGGATTAAAGCGTTTTGAAGGGTTTAACCAACAAGAAGCTTTAGCCTTATGTTACTATAATGCTGGGCCATCTAGGGCAGTAAAATGGGCAAAACAAGACGGCACACATTTTATTGAAACTATCCCATTTTCTTCTACCAAAGCATATGTAAAGAAGATCTTGGCAAAGAAAACGTTTTATACGGAGTGGATCCGTGAATACAAAGAAAGTAAAGAACATGAACAACGATAAAAACGCATTATATAACCTTTTAGAAGATGATGACTTCTTGGTATATACACCTGTAATGCAAAAAATCCTTGAAACTGAGAAAGATGCAGATCAGTTTGTTCGTGAATATCAAGATTCTGCAAATCCAAGTTTACGTGCTCGTGCATTTGAAATGGGCCGTGTGCTCAAGTTACGTAATCGCAGAAAACATTTTATTTCAGATGTTGTTCAGTCTAAAGTTGCTCTTTGGGACGCACTATTAGATGTTAATTTTCAACTGAACCCTGCTTTATCGAAGCAAAAAGTTCAGCAACTTTTTGATAAGTTGGCAAATGCTTGCCCGGAAGCTGCAGATATGAAACAATTTTCTGCTGCTTTAAAGCGTATAGACTTAGCGATGACAAAAGAAGATGTTCTGGGTGCAGACTTATATCTCTTAGAAGAGGTTCTTCAAACACGTTTAGGCTCATCTATCTTATTGTGTGTCATTGCTCAACAATTGGCTGCACGTATGGACCTTGCTGTATCAGTGGTTTTATACCGAGGACGACATTGTATTTGTGATGCTCATGGTGTTTTGCTTGATCCAGTTGATGCCTGGAAGCTTATCAGGGTTAAGAGCATTTCGAAGGTACACTATTGTTCAGATAAAGACATCTTAGTGATGGTTCTTTGTCAATTATTCCTATCTGCTATGCTTGATGGTTCTTTAAATGGCATTCACCGTATTGGAACGATTTTGACAGGTCTTTGTGGCGGTAAACTTAGTGATCTTCCTTTTCCAATTGGTAAGAAAAGCCGAAATTAAAGGTAGATTTTTTAGATCAATCTGGTCTCAGTTTTTAATAAGCTCGCTCGCGATTACATAACTCAATATACAACCTCTTCCAAAAAAAAATGCATATTTCAAATTATGATTATCATTTTACACTTTGGAATGATATGGTACTCAATAGTATTCTTAAAAATTGAAAATGTGTAGCTATATGTGCACGCTTATGAAGGAGATTCTTATGAAGATTTTGAAATCTGTTCTAGCAGCAAATTTTGCTTTGATCATGTCTGTTCAAGCTCAATCTTATGATCCTGAGCTCCTACGGTCCTATGAATTTGATATTGAATTCCAGACTATGAAAGAAGTTCGTGCAGTCGTCTCGCCAATGAGACTTAAAGAAAAGTTGAAATATAAAGGTGATATTCGCCCCCCACGTTTGAAAAAAGAGCACGTTCAGGCTTTAGTTGCTCAAGAAATTAATAAAAGACTTGAAGGCAAAATGCCGACTCAGCGTTTTACGGATATTGAGCTAGAAGCAAAAGAAAAATATCGCCTTTATAAAATTGGAGATAAAATCAAAATTTCTGTAGCTAATTCACGTACCGGTGGAAAAATTGAAACCGTTGAAGGTATTCTTCATGAAAAAAGTGACCGTGAAATTATGATTCATCACTCGAAATATATTTACGAAGATATTATAGCAGGCGACCTACCACATTTCATTCAAAAACAACATAATCAGGCTGTAGAAACTTATATTCGTAAAGAAACTGAAAAGTACCAAAATGAACGTACAAAGTATGAAGAGCAGCTAAATCGTGAATTAGCACCAAAAATTTGGAAAGCTGAAGGTTATATGTGGTTGCCGAAAAAGAAAGATTGGGTACCTTTACAGAGTGTGTTTGATAAGCTTTACATTCAACAATGGGTTCGTCAATATAAAAAAAATCGCCCTCAAGTAACAACAAGCGTTTATGAGACAAATGATTTGTGTTGGGTTGAAGAGCGTAAGCGTTGGGAACTTTGTAATGCAGAGGCAACTTTTCAAGCCGAAAAAGGTAAAGTCCGCGAAGATGCTACATTACAAGTTTGGGTTGATAAAGTATCAACATTATTTTCAAGTTTTTCAGATGAGATCTTAACTCAAGGTTCCGATCAAAAAGTAGTTCCTGATGGTGAAGCGCCAACCGAAGATGGAGAGCAACCAGCAGAATAAATTTAACAGGAGACATTTTATACAGCTATGGTTGACGAAAACGAAGACTCTGTAATTATCACAGGTAAACAGGAGTGGCGGGCGGAGTATTCAAGATATAATTTAACGGGACCATCGCTTTATATTGAGGATCAACTGATTCTTGAAAGCCTGGTTACTCAGTTTGATGAACTGGATGAAAATTTAGCCGTTGTGGAGCGCCTAAAAGGATACCGTAAAGGTCAAGCAGCATTAGTAGACCTTGATGGCAAACTCCCTTTCCAAAAACAACTCACCTTCAATCATCAACACCGTTTTGCACAACGATTCATGAAAGTTGTGTCTGATATTTGGGTAAAATCTCATTACCCATTAGAAAATGGTTGTAATATTTCACAACTTAGACTTTCTAACTCCTTTAAGGAAGTTGCCTTTCTTGATCAAAAGCTTAAGACCACTGAATTTCAGACGATTACCGAAAAAGTAATTACTTTCCCTTCTGATACGGTTTTGATATTATTGAGAAATACAGACGGTTTAACTTTTGAAGTAGGCTTTGGAAATGATTTATGGCGTTGGCAAAAGGGAATGCTTCGTGGTTTAGGTGAAAATGTATATCAGGTATCTATAAATCAAGGAAGTGTATTAATTGATCGTATCGTTTCAAAAAACACACCAGAAGAAACTATTCCTGAATCTCGTTGTTATCGTTTTAACTGGTATTGTGCGTGGGGAAAGGATGAAGATTTAAAAGATCCCATTCCGTCTGATGGATATGTTTTAAATACGCGTCCTAATGGTGACCTTGCTGTAGGTGCTTTAGTTAAACATTTACAGGAAAATCCAGATACAGAATTAGTTTTAGATTTTCATAAACTTGTTTTTCCTGAGACAGCTTATGCAACAAATGGACAACCATGTTTTGCTGCTAATACAACTATCAAGCGAATTAAAAAGTTGTTCCGAAAATTAACTCCGGTACTTGAAGAGTTTGGTTATCCTAAACTTATGTTTAGAAATTTTACGCCTAAGTCGTGTAAGGAGGGGCAGCATGTTAGCCGTCCTGGTGAGACTCTTCACTGGGATTTGTCATCCTTGCTTGAACTAGCATTGTGGATTCGGCAGGCAGTAAATGAGGATCAAAAGTTGATCATTGAGAACAAGTTAGGCCTACCTTCGTTAGCAGGGATGTTTGAATTATCAGATCATGAAGTCCCACCCATTCAATACTATTACGACCCAGATAAAGAGTTGGAGGGTAATGGTGAATTTTGAACGTTTTAATAAGATTACCTGGTATCCAGGGCACATGCTCAAAGCACAGCGGCAGCTCAAAGAAAAATTGAAGTTGATTGATCTAGCTGTTGAAGTTGTCGATGCGCGTGCACCAGAACTGTCTCGAAATGATCAATTGATGGATATTTTTCAGCATAAGGCAACTATTACTTTGGTGACCAAAACAGACCTAATATCCAAAGATTTACTAAAATCATGGCAGGACTACTACAAAAAAGAAAACCGTCATGTTTTTTTTATTAACTCTTCTCAAAAGAAAGCAGTGACGCCGTTTTTGAGTTTTCTTGAGTACTCGTTCAAAGAAGAGCGCAAGAGGCGGGGAGCAACTACCCCCATGATTAGACCTCCTCGCGTCGCAATTGTTGGTGTCCCTAATGTTGGAAAATCAACCTTGATTAATTTACTAGTTGCAGGTAAACGTACCCAAACGGGGCCTCGGCCTGGAGTTACACGTAGTCAGCAATGGGTGAAGTTAAAAAATGGTATGGAGTTATTGGATACACCGGGTGTGATGGTCCCCTCCATCAATAACCCTGAAAAAGGTTTACAGCTCACACTATTAGGGATGATTAAAGATAAAATTGCTGGCGAAGAAGCCTTGGCTGAATATATTCATTATATGTGGGTACATAATTCTGATGACCCTCTAATGAAGCGTTATGAATTAAAGGAATTCCCTAAAAATTACCTTGAACTTTTAGAAGCTATAGCTAAGCGCTATAAATTATTCAAAGGAGGGGCAGAACCAGATTTACGCCAGGCTGCAACATCTTTAATTCAAGATTTAAGGCAGGGGAAACTTGGAAAAATTGGGCTGCAAAGCCCAGAAATGTTAGTAGATGAGGAACATTAACTTATGATTAATGTAATTGCTTATATCGAAGTAAAAGAGGAATGTATTCGTGAATTTACTGAAATTTTTAAAACGATTGTTCCTGATGTTTTAAATGAAAAAGGTTGCGTTTATTATCGTCCAACCCAAGATTATGATGCAGGCTTAGAAAAACAAACTATGCAGATCTGTGGTATAACAGTTGTAGAGCGTTGGGAAAGCTTTGATGAATTGAAGGCACATTTTACAGCACCACATATGCTGGTCTATAAAGCGAAAGTCAAAGATATGGTTGTTGGCCAGAAACTAACAATAACAGAAGATATCTGATTCCACAGGGAGGGGTTATGCCAATTATAATTTCATTGGATCAAGGGACAACAAGTTCTAGAACGATTGCCTTCAATGAAAAACTCCAGCAATTGGCAATCGCTCAACAGGAATTCACCCAAATTTTCCCAAAACCAGGTTGGGTTGAGCATGACCCAAATGAAATACTAAGTTCCCAATTAAAGACGCTTGAACTTGTGATAGAACAACTTGAAGGTCAAGTTGATGAGCTTGCAGGTATTGGTATTACCAACCAGCGGGAAACAACGATCTTGTGGGACCGCAATACAGGAGAACCAGTCTATAATGCTATTGTCTGGCAGTGTCGCCGAAGTATGACGATCTGTGATGAACTAAAAGAGGCAGGACTTGAACAAACCTTTAAGCAAAAAACAGGCTTAGTTTTAGATGCTTATTTTTCTGGGACAAAGGTTAAATGGTTATTTGACCATGTAGAGGGATTGCGTGAACGTGCAATAGCTGGAGATCTATTGTTTGGGACTGTTGATACATGGTTGCTATGGAAAATGACTCAAGGAAAAGTTCACGCTACGGATTTCACGAATGCTTCTAGAACACTTCTCTTTAATATCCATACCAAAGAATGGGATCGTGAAATTTTAGAACTTTTAGAGATCCCAATTTCAATCCTGCCGGCTGTTCATCCATCTGGTTATCGTTTTGGAGAATACTTCTGCAAAAAAAGTAAAAAAGAAATACCGATTTTAGCGATTGCAGGAGATCAACAAGCTGCGTTATATGGTCAGCATTGCTGGGAAAAAGGACAAGTTAAAAATACCTATGGTACTGGTTGTTTTATGCTGATGAATACAGGCGATGAACCGATTCAGTCCAATCATGGTTTATTGACAACGCTTGCAGCAGGTAGTTCAGCACAACCTCAGTTTGCTCTTGAAGGAGCAGTTTTTATGGGGGGAGCAATCATTCAGTGGCTTCGTGATGAACTTCAATTGATTGACCATGCTGCAGAAAGTGAAATTATTGCAATGGGATTATCTAATAACGGTGGGGTTTATATGGTTCCTGCATTTGTTGGGCTTGGATCTCCTTATTGGGATATGCAAGCAAGAGCAACCATCTTTGGTATGACTCGCGGCACTCATGATACACACTTGGTTCGTGCAGGACTAGAGGCCATTGCATATCAATCTTATGACCTTCTCAAGGCAATGGAAGAAGATTTAGGCGAAGCGATTCAGCAAATGAAAGTGGACGGTGGAGCTGCAGCAAATCAATTTTTAATGCAATTTCAAAGTGATATTATGCAATCTAAAATCGTCAAATCAAAATATCTTGAAACAACTGCCCTTGGTGTTGCAACACTTGCATTACAAGTGCTAGCTCCTGATGAGCATATTGATTTGGCTACAACGTTAGATCGTGTTTACGAACCTCAAGTTGAAAAGGCTGAGGTAAATGAACTACTTGCAGAATGGAAGCGTGCTATAAAAGCAACACTATATTGGAGCCATGATTCTTGAAATTGCCATATTAGGCTTATTTGTGGCTGTGTAATCATTTACGAATATTATTGATGGTGCCAACCCCAAAATGATACTTTTTCGAATTATTTTGACTCCACTATTTTATCAATTTATTTGTTCATGGGATTCATTCTCAAGAGGCTCTTGTGTAAAATGGGCCTAATTTTATTTTTTTATGAATGATTTTGCATGACCTGAATTCAGATTTGGAACATCTCAAGTACTTTGCTAATACAGTCTTTATAATCAAATTTTAAATATGCTACGGCAAACAATACATGAAGTTAAAGCACAGTGTAAGCCTGCTAAGTAATTTCTCTACAAGAATCTTCTATTAGGTAAGAATTCTTACTTTACTTTCGTTTTATTTACTAAGATTATACGACCAAATTTGGATCCATTTCTATTTAATTTTACTAAGAAAAATAATGTTGATTTAAATCTGCTTTTTAAAAGGGTGAGACCTGTTTGCATTTTTCTTTTGCGAGTTTAAATAATAGAGACTAAGATGTACTGATTAATCAGGGTAATAACAATTTTTAAAGGATAGGATATGAAGAACTATTTAGTATTAGGAATTTCAGTTTTAGCTGGTGTTCTTTCATTCTTTTTTATTACAAATAAGATTGATGCAGAGCGTAAACGTCTAGAAGGTAGCTCCCAACGTGTTCAGGTTTTAGCTTATAAAACGAACTTTAGTGCCGGCCAATATTTGCCTGCACCAGCAAGTAGCTTTACTGTTGTGAAACTTCCAAAATCAACAATTGATAAGTATCGCTTACCAGTTGTACCTGCAACTAAAGAAAACCTACAAAATCTTAAGGTTCCTCAGCTATCTTCAGATGTGAAGCGTGGTCAATTTGTGCGATGGGGAGATTTCTCAATTACTCAGAACAAAGCAGACAATAAGTTTGCAGTTACAATTCCTAAAGATAGTCGTGGTATTCATTACCGTGCAATTTCAGTAAATGTTGATAATACGTCAAGTGTGTCGAACTTAATCAAGGCAAATGACCATGTAGATATCATTGCAACATTCCGTTTCCCTTCGCAGAGTGGTAAAGGAAATTTAGATATTGTGACCTTAACCTTACTGCAAAACGTTTTTGTGTTGGCTACGGGCCAAAACTACCCAAACAGTGATAGCGTTGGGAGACGTGCTAAAAGCTATAATACACTTACTTTTGCAGTAAATGCCAAAGAAGCAGAAATGCTCACTTTTGCTCAGCAATTTGGTAAACTAAACTTTACATTGCGAAACCCTGATGATGTTTACTATGAAAAAGAAATTCAAAGTGTTGACTTTAAGTACCTTGAAAAAAATATTCAGTCCTACCTAAAAGAACGTGAGAAAAATACGACTCAAGGTAATTTTTAAAGGAGATTTTTGATGAAAATACGTATCGAAATTCCTGGGAAAGACCCTTACAATGCTGAACTTAGCGAAGGTATGTTTCGTATAGGACAAAGTCCGGCATCTCATATCCAGATTAAACGTGATGAGGTTTCAAATCGTCATGCTGTTTTGCATTTAAAAGATGGTGAATTGTCTATATTAGATGTTGGCAGCACAAATGGAACTTTCGTAAACGTAAAACGTTTAGAAGAGGAAGAGCGCACGACTCTAAAAGGACAAGATGTGATTGGTATCGGCTCTCAAGTTAAGGTTACTGTGCTTGCTCCTAAACCAATAGAAAAAGCTCCAGAGCCACACGTGAATGTTGAGACTGCAGCTGCTGATGCTCCTAAAAACCTAGATAAATCAATAGAGAAAGTAGAGCCTACTGAGAAGCCTCAGGCCGTTAGCTCTGGAGAGCGTAAAGAACAGTTATTAAAGTTATCTGGTATTCGTTTCGAGTATCGTAAAATTGCGCAGCAGCTAAAAAATCAGGTTCATGAAGAATTGCTACGTCGTGTAAATTTAAAAGGTTTAACGCTTCAAGGAGCTGGTGCGGATGAAGTAAAGACTCAAGCTCTTGAAACCGTCGACCAGATTTTCAATGAAATTTCTTCTCAAATTCCACAAGGAATTGCCCAAGCAGCCCTTCGTCAGGAAATCGTAAATGAAGCTATTGGTCTTGGAGCAATTGAAGCACTATTAAGTGATGATGATATTACGGAGATTATGGTGAATGGCTGTGAAAATATCTATGTGGAAATGAAAGGTCAGCTCATGCGAACTGACTTGGCTTATGGTCATGATGCGCAAGTGCAAACTGCTATTGAACGAATCGTAGCCCCAATTGGGCGTCGTATTGACGAA
Organism: Lentisphaeria bacterium; assembly: GCA_022447755.1. Taxonomy (GTDB): domain Bacteria; phylum Verrucomicrobiota; class Lentisphaeria; order JABSQK01; family JABSQK01; genus JAKVBE01. The sequence goes on from JAKVBE010000021.1 coordinate 44,470, forward strand.
AGCCAACCCCTAGTTGATGCTCGGTTAGCAGATGGTTCTCGTGTGAATGCAATTATTCCTCCTCTTGCCGTTGATGGGCCATCTCTAACTATTCGTAAATTTGCAAAGACATCTTTTAAAATGCAGGACTTAATTGGCTTTGCCTCATTAACACCTGAGATGGCAGACTTTCTTGAGCTTTGTGTGATGTTGCGTAAAAATATTGTAATCTCTGGTGGTACAGGTTCTGGTAAAACGACGATGCTGAATGTTGTAAGTAATTATTTGCCAATTGGAGAACGTATTGTGACGATTGAAGATGCGGCTGAGTTACGACTTGAACAACCTCATTTAGTCCGCCTAGAAGCGCGACCGCCCAATATTGAAGGCCGTGGTGAAATTGCTATTCGTGATTTAGTAAGAAACTCATTACGTATGCGTCCAGACCGTATTGTTATTGGTGAGTGTCGTGGTGGTGAAGCGTTAGATATGCTACAGGCAATGAATACAGGCCACGATGGTTCTCTAACAACTTTGCACGCTAATTCATCTAGAGATGCATTAGCGCGTTTAGAAACTTTAGTTTTGATGGCTGGCTTTGATTTGCCATTGCGGGCAATCCGTGAACAAATCGCATCTGCAGTGGCGATCATTGTTCAAATTTCAAGACTGAAAGATGGTTCTCGTAAGGTTACGGAGATTACCGAAATTACTGGTATGGAAGGTGAAATTATTACCTCTCAGGAGCTATTTAGTTACGTTCAAGAAGGGTTTAACGAAGATGGTAAAGTTAAAGGTTACCATCAAAGTTGTGGTATTTTACCAACCTTTACAGAGGAAATTAAAGCTTCTGGTCTGAAGTTTGATTATGGTGTATTTAACCGTGAAGGCTTTTTAAATTGATGATCGAATCCCCTTTGATTTTAGCGCAAGAAGTTATTCTGCCATTTTCACCCGTTAACTTATTTATGGTTATTGTGGGAGCTTTGGCTTTAGCCGGAATTTGTTGGAGTGGTCTCCATATTATAGGCGGTTTATGGCAACGCTGGCAAAATAATTTGATTGAAAATACAGAAAGTGAGATTCAGGATGTCTTGATTGAATTACCAGTAGAGAAATTATTTCAGTTGAGCACATCTATATCATCTATTCTTGCATTAGTTATTTTCTTTTTGATTGCTCCACATCCTGATGGCTGGAAATGGGAAATTGGTTTAATCATGGGAATGGTGATCATTGTTTTAGGATTACTGTTAACTCGTAAAATTGTTTTATTTCTAAAGGCAAAGCGTTTAGAAAAATTTAATGATCAATTGGAAGAATCATTAATGAGTATGGGTAATGCATTGAAGGCTGGATTTTCGATTAATCAGGCTGTAGATATGGTGATCCGTCAAAACAAAAATCCAATTTCTATTGAATATCGTTTAATGCGTCAGCAGACACAACTTGGTGTTTCTTTTGACGAGGCACTCCGTAATATGGCGCAGCGTGTTGGAAGTGAGGACTTTCATCTTGTAAGTTCAGCAATTTGTACGGCTCGTCAAACTGGTGGTGATTTGACGGGGGTATTTGAACGACTAGGTGCAGTGATTAGAGAACGTTTACGCATTCAGCGTAGAATCATGACACTAACTGCACAAGGCCGTCTGCAAGGCTGGGTTTTAACGATGTTACCCATGGTCTTACTCGCAATTTTTTACTTTTTTGTCGATCCTGAAATGGTTGAGAATTTCTTTGGACAGCTTCTTGGAATATTTATCTTCCTAGTTGTTGTAACCCTGCAATTCTTAGGGTTTGTCGTAATACGTAAAATGGTAAATATAGATATTTAAGGGCAAGGAAATATAATGACTTTTCAAATAATTTTAGCTCAAGAATCACAGCCAATCCTGGCAGGTCCTATCCTGTGGCTAGGAGCTTTGTTAGGAGCGATGTCTATATCTTGTTTTGTGTTTTATATCATGCGGTTTATCACAAGTATGAAGCTTGAGAAGAAGACCTACCAAGTACAAGTTCCTTTAGTATTTAAATTAACATATCCAATTGCTAAAAACTTTGAGAGTAGATTTCAAACAGATAATTGGGCTAAGACTCGTAATGAAACTGAACGCCAATTAAAGATGGCAGGCCTAGTGAAACTATATACACCATCTGAGTTTATTGCACTTCGGTTCACCTCTGGTGTCCTCCTTTCTTTAATCGCAATTGGCTGTTTTATTATTCCAATTCAGCTTGGAACTCCAATTGGATTTTTGTTTCTTGGGATGGGCTTATTTTTCCCTAATTTATGGCTAAGAGGAATTATTAAAACACGTCACCGTTCCATTCAACGGTCTTTACCTAACGTGCTAGATTTATTAACTCTTTCCGTTGAAGCTGGACGAGACTTTTTATCTGCTTTAGCCGATATTTTACATAATCGTCCAAATGATCCACTAGGAGATGAGTTAAATCAGGTTTTTCGTGAAATTCAATTAGGTAAACAACGGCGTGAGGCATTGCGTGCCTTGGGTAAGCGGGTTAATCAGGATGATTTAAATACCGTTGTTGAAACTTTGGTTCAGGCAGATGAGCTGGGCGCAAGCATCGGTTATATTCTGAGGATTTTGGGGGATCAAATGCGTCAAAAGCGCTTTGCATATGCAGAAAAGATGGCAAATGAAGCTCCTACAAAATTGCTGTTACCATTGTTTTTATTTATATTCCCCGCCGTAATGATGATTATCTTAGGCCCTGTATTGATTAAATATAGTGGGTTTTTGACAGGAGGCTAATATGCCTATCATTCATGTTAAAACGAAGCAAGTGATTGCCTCTAATTGTTGGGAGGCAAAGTCAATAATTAGTCGAGCTAGAGGAATGCTTCTTAGAAAATTTTCTTCAGACTTGGATGCAATGATCTTTCGCAAAAATAATTCGATCCACATGTGGTTTATAGAATTTCCCATTGATGTTGTTTATATCTCTGACGGAAAGGTTGTGAAACTTGTTGAGCGCCTTAAACCTTGGAGCTTGAGCGCCTGCAAGATCGCTCAAGATGTCATAGAACTACCTATAGGAACAATAAGTAAATTTGACCTTTGTCTAGATGACAAATTAGCAGTGATTGCGGATACCGTGATTTGATAGTACTTATTTTATCTTTTCACTGAAAATTTGTGACTTTAGGTGTGTTTGATTAATGAAGAACAATACAAAGAATTAGCTTCGTTTTACTAAAAAATGGCAGGCTAATAAAATTTATCCGACTTTTACATCTACTAATACTAAGCTATTTCTTAATGATATTTGTTATTTCGGCTTTGGCTGTATTGTCTCAATTTGGATTATCTTTGATGATGTTTATTTATTTTTCGGGATTATTAATTGGGCAGTTACAACTTGGGGCATAATCAGTTGGCAAATTTAGATATTTTTAGCCATTTTATTGAATTTTCTTATTTTCATTAGCTAAAAGAAAAAAACTTAATAATAAAGTAGTGAAGCCTTGTAAATATGGGCGAATAGATATATTTATCCTTTCTACTTGATTATTATAGGTACTCACTTTGATGTCTTTTTTTTATTATCTACGTTTAGACTTAGCTGCCAAAATTCGTTGGAAGATGGCCTTTGTTCGCGATTCTTCAGTTGTACCCTATGTTGATAAGTTCAAGGTAAAGAAAATTGCTCAAAATTTAGGTCTAAATGTTAGTAATACCTTAAGATACTTTCAGTCTGTTTCTGATATCAATTTTGACAACTTACCTGATTCATACTTTATAAAAGCCACCCATGCCTCAGGTTGGAATATCTTATGTTATAATAATAAGTATTATTATTTTAAAGATGGTTCTGGCATATGGAATTCTAAAGGTGAACTTTGTATAGATCGACTCAGTTCCATAGAGCTAAATTGTGAGGAAGTAGAATCAATGTGTGCGAAATGGTTGAGGAGTATTTACAATAAAAAGGAATGGGTCTACCACGATGTGACTCCAGGTATTGTTGTTGAAGAAATCCTCTCTTCTAAGTTAACACCACATTTATTCGACTATCGTTTTTATGTTTATAAGGGAAAATGTCATTATATATCTATGGGTAGTCCCTATATGAGAAGCCATATGTTGAATATTTTATATGATCGATCTTGGGAAGTGATATACACAGAGGGTGACTTATCGTTATTAAACAAAACTTTACCTGGTAAACCAAAGGTACTTAATAGCATGATTTCAGCAGCCGAGTCTCTAGGTAAAACCTTTGACTTTACAAGAGTAGATTTATACCTAATTGATAATAAGGCCTTCCTTGGTGAAGTCACGTTTACTCCTCATAGAGGAGGTTATGCGACCCCTATGAAGGATTTAACTTCTAATTTATTGTTAAGTAACCCATGGCGTATGTATAACTTAGAACTTATACAAGCCTACTGGCTCCACATTAAAAAATTGAAAAAACATATTCGAGCTTATAAAAAAAAGTTTTTATAAGTACTATAAAAATAAGGCAACTCGTAAGAGTTGCCTTATGTGTGTTGTTGTTGAGTAAAATTTATTGGCTTAATCTAATTTGATTTCCGAGATATAACCTACTTTTGCACGATTACCAATTTTTTGATTCTCAATCTTAACTGTAATCTCGCGACCTTTATATTTACTTAAGTCAATTACTTCATCTAGCCAATCCGTTTCAGTTTTAGACATAACCTTTAATTTTTTAATTACTTTATCATTTACTTTTATAACAAGTTGCCACTTTTGACCAACTTGACTAGAAATTGAAAACTTAAGCTTGGTGTCCTTATTCGCTTTTAATGATTTACTTAAACTCACAGGCTTTTTTTCATCTAAAGCTAGAACTTTCAACGTAATTCTTTGGTTTAAGTAATCTACAGGTTTACCCTTTAGTCTGTAGTCTCCATTGTTGTCTAACTTAAACCCAGGTGCAATTTTACTAACTGCTTTGTTAAAAGGTGTTTCTATTTCAGGAAATTCACCATTATATTTGTAAACTCGTACCCAATCAACCTCAAAAGTTTGTGGAAACTTTGTCGTTGCATCAGGACTACCAGGTAAGTTACCACCTACTGCCAAGTTCATAATCAAAAAGAAATCATAGTTATAGGGAGCCGGAGGCTTTTGGCCAGGAGCAGCTGTATACCATTTTGTCTTGCTAGAGTATAATTTCCCATCTACGAACCATTGAATCTTTCCAGGTATCCATATAAGCTCAAATATATGAAAATCATCATGAAATGTTCCAGATGGTAGATAATAGTTTCCACCTGTATAGGCATTGTTAGGCCATGGGTCTCCAAAGTGTAAAGAACCAAAGATTTTATTGGGCTCATGACCTAGGTATTCCATAACATCAATTTCACCGCACATTGGCCAACCATCGAGCTTATTCATATCGCTAGGCATCATCCATAATGCAGGCCACATACCTTTACCGATCGGCATCTTAGCACGAAAGCTAAACTTACCATAGGTAAAGTTCGCTTCACCTCGAGACTCCAACTTTGCAGAAGTATAAGCGCGTCCTTTGTAGGTTTCCTTGAAAGCTTTTATTACTAACTTACCATCTTTTATAAAACTATTCTTTTTACGTGGGGTGTAATACTGAAGTTCTTGGTTACCAAAACCATCTCCTTTATCAATATGTCTCCACTTTGTTGTATCAATTTCAGGGGCGCTAAATTCATCAGACCAAACCATTTCCCAATCTGGAGATTCAAGAGGTATTACTGGGCTGTTTCCATAACCATGAAAAGCAATACTTGGGAATAAAACTGTATAAAGTAACTTATTAAAATAACGCATAATAACTCCATATGTTATATTTTTCTTTTAAATAGATATACTAGTTTACAGTTAGTATATCTGTTGGGCAAGTAAAAGTATGAAATTATTTTTTAATTAAGCTTAATTCAAATATTGGATGATTTCTTTTGCACAGTCAACTTTACTAACTTTACCAAGATCTTTACTGCTTGTTTCACTTACAATTGTATAGTGGCCTGTTAAAGAACCAAAGCTATCCTGTCCATTTAGGAGAATTGCATCAAAGTTTTTGTTCTTTAGTTTTTTATGTGCGTTATCCAAGCCATTTTTTGTTTCGAGTGCAAAGCCAATATGGATTTGTTTATCAGATTTTTCTTTACCTAGTGTTGCTGCAATATCTGGGTTTAAAGTAAGATTTAGGTCAAAGAATGCTTGGTCTTTAGGCAGCTTTTCTGTTGCTTCATTTGCGGGGTGGTAATCCGCCACGGCTGCAACAAAAATTACGATATCTACATCTTTATGAAGTTTTGTTGCTTGTTCAAGCATATCTCGTGCAGATTGCACAGGGTAAATATGAAGACCATTGCCGCTAGGTAAATTTTCATTTGGAACTGGGCCAGTCACAAAATGCACTTCAGCGCCACTTAATAAAGATTGATCTGCTAGTTCTCGTCCCATAATTCCGGATGAATGATTACTTAAAAAGCGAACAGGGTCAAAATGCTCAACAGTTGGCCCAGACAAAATCATAACTTTTTTCCCCGCAAGATCATCAGTTTTTAAGAGTACTAAACGAATTTCGTTTACAATTGTCTCGGGCTCACTCATTCTACCTTCACCAATGACTCCGCATGCTAGACGTCCTGATTCTGGACCAATCTGTTGCCAGCCTCTTCTAAGTAACGTCGCGACATTATCTTGAACCGCATCATTCTGCCACATCTCAGCATTCATTGCTGGGCAAAATAAACGTTGGCACTTATTTGGGAGGCTAAGTGCATTTAGAGATACAGGTTCTTCTCCAAGACCATACGTAATTTTGGCTATTGTATTTGCCGTTGCAGGTGCCACGCAAAAAAGGTCAGCATCTGTTGCTGGATAAAGGTGTGGATACCAATCATCACGGTTATTCGTATTGTTTTGAGGCCAGGTTGTGACTTGTACTGGATTAGCAGTTAAGCTACCAAAAGTTAAGGCACCTATAAACTTCTCTGCTGAAGGTGTCATTGCAACATGCACCTCTGCACCAAGCTTAGTTAATAAACTAGCAACTGTTGCTACCTTATAGGCAGCGATGCCACCACTTATTCCTAAAATAATTTTCTTTCCTTCAAGCATTAGAGTACCTCTTGACGACTTTGGGCCATTTCTACTAACTGTAAACATAAATCAGGAAAAGAAATACCTGTTTGCTTAGCAGCCTTTGGTAATAGACTATCACTCGTCATGCCCGGAAGATTGTTCGCTTCTAAAACACACATGATACTTGTTTCTGTATCGCACAAGATATCTACACGACCAAAGTCTCTTAATTGAAGTACACTTGCTGCTAACTTCGCGAGTGTCTGCATTGATTTTATTTGATCATCACTTAAAGATATGGGAGGACAATGGTAGTGGGTTTCGCCTCCTTGATGTGTATATTTAGCATCATAGTCATAAAGCTTGTCAGGATATTGAATTTCCACAGGCAACAATGCTTCATCATTCAAAATACTAACTGAAAATTCTTTGCCTTCAAAAAAGCGTTCGATAAGAACTTCATTATCTACAGAAAATGCTTCTTGAATCGCTGGTTTAAGTTGAAGAGCTTCTTCAACTAAGGTCAAGCCAACTGTGGAGCCTCCATTGGCTGGCTTCACGATCCAAGGGAATGGAAATATGGGTTCAAATGGTTGGTCAGGGCTTGTTAAGGTAATGCCTGTTGGTACTGGCAATTTTTGAGCGGCAAGTCGTGCATTTGTTTGGGGTTTATTCATCATGATTGCACAGGCTTCAGAATTGCTTCCTGCGTAGGCTATCCCGCGATCTTCTAAGGCTTTTTGCAATTCTCCATTTTCACCAAATCCACCATGTAGGATCGGTAATACAATTTCATCTGTAGCGATACTTTCTACTTCTTGTAGGGCTTTAATATCTTGTAAGCGGACATTGGCTCCAGTACTTTTTAAAGCCTCAAAAACTGCTTTGCCAGAGGTTAAAGAGATCTCACGTTCGGATGAATTCCCACCATAAAGAACTACAATTTTAGTTTCCACATCACTTGCCATTTTATTTCACTCGTTTTAAAAGTTTGGGTATAAGTGCATCGATATCCCCCGCACCTAATATTGCATAAACTACAGGCCTCGTATTTTTAGTTATTACCTGGTCCACTAATAAATCAAAAGGTAAAGAACTATAACTTTTCTTTAGCTGATTGGAACAGCTTTCAAGAATTATTTCTGGTTTTTCTAGGTCTTGGTCATTCACCCAAGCTGCGAATGGAGATACCAAAGTCAGTTCATCTGCTAAGGATAGCTCTTTTCCAAATTCACGGTGATATCTTTTGATACGTTCATAGCGATGTGGTTGAAAGATTACATGGCAATAGTGATTCGGCCAGGATTCACGAATTGTCGATAAACATACGTTTACCTCAGTTGGGTGATGTGCATAATCCTCTAGAATTACAGAATCGCTATTTTCATGATGTATCTTGAAGCGTCGATCAACTCCTTTAAAACTTAACAAATTAGGAAGTGCTTCTTTGGGAGGGATACTTAAATATTCACATGCCTGAATCGCAAAACTCGCATTATGTCGGTTATGGGGGCCCAAAATAACCTTGCGAATTGCTTGCGTTAGGGGAGCTTCTTTTACGTAAAGAGTATTTGGGTGATCATCGAATAAATTATTTTCTGCTAGGTTTTCGTTTAGTAAAAGATGTTTAGTTTGTTTGGCAAATTTTTGAAAACAAGCAAAGAGTTGTTGAACACCACCATGCGACCAGGCATGATCATCTTCCATATTTAGGATAATTCCAACTGTTGCATGAACAAGTGCTTGGCTTCCATCGGACTCATCAACTTCTGTTACGAATACTTTACCATCACCAAATGCACCTGTTGCCTCGAGTCCAGGAACTTTCCCGCCAATCATATACCCTGGGTTTAGATTGAGCTGCTGAAGTAAATGCTGAAGCATCGCAGTGGTTGTTGTCTTGCCATGACTGCCAGCGATTGCAATACTTATAGGAAATAGGTTTACAATCTCAGCCAGAGCTTCTCCACGTTTTAAACTTGGGATCTTTTTTTCTTGCGCATCTTTTCTCTCAGGATTGAGGTGGGGGACAGCAGCAGAATAAATTACAAACTCTGTTTTTTCTGGCAAATCGGATGCATGGCCAAGTTTGATCTTTATTCCACGTTTCTTTAATGCATCGGTATTTTCATTTTCAATCAGATCACTGCCTGTAACGGTTTTGCCCATATCATGAAAAATTTGGGCCAAGCTCACCATACCAGCTCCACCGATGCCAATGAAATGTATATGCTGAACAGAGTCGAACATGAAAAACCTTCTGGATATACGTATTGAAAAATTACTCTATTTAATGTCGTGTTTCACCAGCTTATTTCAATCAGGATCTTTTTATTTTTCAAAACTTCCTAAGAATTTTGAAACTTTTGCGTTATACCTATTGAACCTTTTATAGAGTGAGGAAATATATGAAAAAAATGGATGAGCGCTCTTTAGCTTTTAAATGTTCTATGAAATGGGATGAGCTTGATAAAAATGTTGATGGCGCATTTTGCAATAAATGTTCAAAACAAGTTTTTGATTTGCGAGATTATACTATTGAAGAGGTTAGTTCTTTACAGCAGAAACATGGTAAAATCTGTGGGCTTGTTGCTGCTTTAACCATCAGCTCTGCATTGATATTAACAAGCTGTAATAAACAAGAAACTGAGTATATCGAGGCAATTGGTGAAGTGATTCATCAAATGCCAGCCAATGATCAAGAAACGATTTCAGTTGAAGAATTGGATGAGGAGGATCAATAAAAAAGCGCTACAAAAATTGTAGCGCTCTAAAAGAGTAGGGTGTCGACTAACCTAAAAGGTCTTTGATCGCTTCACGCTCTTCAAGTAACTCTTCTGTTACTTTTTCGATTTTGCCCTTTAGGAATTCATCTACTTCAAAACCAGGTACAATTTCATAAGTACCATCGCCATTAGAACGACATGGAAATGAGTAAATTAAACCTTCTGGAATGCCGTATGGGTTACCATCAGAACATACTGCAGAAGAGAAGACATCTCCTTCTTTAGTTGGGTTAACTAAGGCACGTACACCATCGATTGCAGCACTAGCTGCAGAGGCTGCAGAAGATTTACCACGCGCATCAATAATCGCCGCACCACGTTTTCCAACGGTAGGGATAAAATCATTTTGTAAATAATCAAGGTCTGTAATAACTTCAGTTACAGGTTTCCCATTGATGCGTGCATTTGAATAATCGGGTACTTGATTTGCTGAGTGGTTACCCCAGATAATCATACGATCAATATCGTTCACGGTTACATTCGCTTTTTTAGCAAGTTGTGCTTTTGCACGGTTTTCATCAAGGCGAGTCATTGCGTGGAAACGGTCACGTGGAATATCAGGAGCGTTTTCCATACAAATTAGACAGTTTGTATTACATGGGTTTCCTACAACAAGTACACGTACATCTTCAGCTGCATTGTCATTGATTGCTTTACCTGTAGAAGTAAAAATTGGGCCGTTAGCTTTAATTAGATCTGCACGCTCCATACCTGGGCCACGAGGTCTAGAACCAACTAATAACGCCCAGTTCACGTCCTTCATTGCTACATTTACATCATCTGTCAAAACAATATCAGTTAGCAACGGAAATGCACAGTCTTCAAGTTCCATTGCAACCCCTTCAAGTGCTTTCATTGCAACGGGAAGTTCAAGAATATTTAGTGCAACAGGCTGGTCAAGACCAAATAGGTCACCATTTGCAATACGGAAAAGTAGGCTGTAGTCAATCTGACCGGCACCACCGGTCACAGCAACACGAATAGCTGGTTTGCTCATAAAAAACTCCATATATGTATTGGTTTTATGTCACGACATCCCCCCACGAATATAGGGATGTGGTAACCTTACAATGTATACTTAATCTAAATAAACTCAATGTCACTTAAATAAAGAAAATGACTTTTCAAAAAACAAAAAACCTAGATCCATAAAATGGATCTAGGTTCAAACAATAGAAGAAAATCTATTAAAAGATATTAGTTACCATTGCCTTCAACGTGACCATCGACGTATAACATGTTCACATAGGTACCAGTGTGGTTGATCTCTGGATTAGAAGTTGCGAATTCATAACCATTTGCATCCTGATCACCAGCAAGACTAGTAGTCGCTGCATCATCTTGTGAATCTTTTAGACCACAAAAGTAAAAGTAATTTGTGTCTTCAGGACCAGATCCAACAACATCATTTGAAGGACAACCAAAAATTTTGGTATTTTCTTGAAGATAGCTTTTCTCAATCAAAATTTCAAAGTTGTGTTCTGCTTCTGCAAGCTGTCCACCATAATGACCATCTGTAGGAAAGTTACCATCTTCGTCATTTGCATACATTAGCATACTTAAACCAATTTGCTTTAAGTTTGAAGTACAGTTAATACGACGTGCTTTTTCACGAGCTGTAGAAAGAACAGGCAGTAACATTCCTGCTAAAATACCAATAATGGCTATCACAACCAATAACTCAATTAGGGTAAAACCCTTATTTTGCTTATTTTTCATTTTTATCTCCTAAAGATAATATTTGTTTTATGTAATCTTTTCTATCCATCATGTAGTGATAATTGATAATTGATTATCACTTTGAAATAATTTAACAGTCAAGATCTTACTGTCAATAGTTTTTGATAATTAATTATCAAAAACTGTTTATTAATGAAAAATCGCGGAAAATACTTTTATACTTTTGTATTCTTTATCATATTTGTGAGTGTGTTCATAAATTTTGTGGGTAATTTAGCAAATTATTAGCAGGACGTTTAGTTTAATTAAACTTTACATCTAAAACAGCATAAAAACCTTTGAGATAATGTATCTTACATTAATGAACAAGATTCCTTTTTCTTGATAGTTTTTTATAGATACTTTAAACATTCAGTAGTTTGAAAAGTCATCGATCTTGAACAAACACAGAATTTCCATATCATTCTGAAGTAGTTTCAATTATAAGGAAGTAATACCGAGGTTAAAATTTATAGCTTTAGCTTGATTTTGATGATGATCATAGTTCTAAATCTAAAGATTTCGTTTTATATTAAAGTTAATTAATTTTCTAACTGAGCCATTTCTTCTGCATGCTTCGCTTTATCTAACAGTGTAGGAGGAACTTGCTTTTTAGGGGTTGCCCCCAGTTTCTTAAGGTCTTCACATTGTCTAACTAAATTGCCACGCCCTTTATGAAGTTTGGAAAATGCAGCCTCATAACTTGCTTGTGATTTTTCCAAGGCTGCCCCAACTGATTCTAAATCTTTAACAAAACCATAAAATTTATCATAAAGTGATGAGGCACGATCGGCAATTTTTCTGGCATTTAAATTTTGGTATTCGTACGTCCATAAAGAATAAATAGTTTTCAAGCAAATCAATAGCGTAGAAGGACTCACAATCATGATATTTTGTTTAGATGCATCGAGCAATAATTTTTCATCTGCTTCAATTGCTGCTCGGAAAGCTCCCTCAACAGGCATAAACAACAATACATATTCGAGTGTATTAATTTCAGGTATAGATTCATAGTTTTTTGACGATAAATCTTTGATATGACTCCGTACGGATAAAACATGTTCTGCTAAAGCAGCTTCTCTTTTACTATCTGACTCAGAGGAACAGTAACGCTCGTAAGCAACGAGGCTCACTTTTGAGTCAATTATCACGTCTTTATGATCTGGAAGCTTAACAATAACATCAGGGCGATAACGGCCACCATCTTTTAGGTTGAAGCTTTGCTCTCGTAGATATTCTTCACCTTTTTGAAGACCTGATTCTTCTAAAATACGTTCAAGAATTAACTCACCCCAATTACCTTGAGTTTTGCTATCACCTTTAAGTGCTTTTGTAAGGTTAACTGCATCTTCACTCATTTGCTGATTAAGACTCTGAAGTTGCTTGATTTGCTCCTTCAAGGAAACGCGTTCTTTTGATTCCTTGTCATAGGTTTCATCAACCTTCTTAGCAAAATCTTTGATTTGCTCCTTAAAAGGGGTGATCAGAGCATCTAGTTTTTGCTTATTTACTTCGGTAAATTTCTCAGACTTTTCTTCAAAGATTTTTTGGGCTAAGTTTTGAAACTCATGTTTTAAGTTATCTTTAGCTTCATCCAAAAGTTTGACCTTTTCAGTATGTTGCTTTTGTTGCTCTGTTAATGAAGTGGATAGTTGGCTAATCTTAGCAGTTAATTGATTCTTATCTTCTTGTAGAATTTTGATTTCTGCTAAAGATTTATTTTGATCTGCAAGCTTATCCTCTAAACCTTCATTACGCTCTTTAAAAGATGCAGACTCCTTAATTTCAGATTGAAGTTTTGTCGTGAGTTCACTTAGCTTCAGCTTTAGTTCAGTTTCTGCCTTTGCAAAACTTTCACTTTGAATCGTTAATTCATCTTGGAGACGTACCCGTTCTGCTTCAATGCTTTTAAGACGCTCTTCTAGCACAGCAAGTGATTTATCTTGCTCATTTAGGTTCTCACCCAATTGCTCTGCATCTTTTTTTAGGGTAGATATATTAACCGATTGTTCAGAAATTTGCTGCTTTAAGTTTCGATTCTCCTGTTCCAGAAGATCTGTTGATTTCATTTTTAATTTAGTTAAAAGCATACCAATGGTATAACCAAGTGGCAGGCAAAGAAGTGCAGTAATAAAAATGTTGAACATTGGTATCCTTAAATCTGATCGTTTCATTTCTTAATATCACTTTAAAAGACAATTTAAAACTTTCAACGGACTTTTAGATATTACAAAATAACAATTCACAAAATGAAGCATAAATTAATTTTTTAGCATAAAAAAAAGATGGCCTGTTAACTATGATTAACAGGCCATACGGGATGGAGATGGGATACAATTAAAATTAGAAGCACAGATAAACATCTGGCAATACCTATTTTACAAAAAAAAATAACTTTTTTTATCAATTACTTATCCTTGATCTTTTTTGAAATATCTAGTATATTAGTTATATAACTTTATCTGACTGAAAAAAAGGGGATTTATGGTTCGTTTATTTACATATCTTTGTTTAAGCAGTGCCTTATTTGCTGAGACTTTCACATTTGACAAAGGAAAATCTGGTTGGGGTCTTTGGGGCTCTGGTACACATTATCATGATAGTTATGTTGGGCATAATAAAAAGGGCTCTATCTATATGGAATGTGGTAGCGGCCAAGAAGTTACCTTACACAAAAAATTTGATGGAAAACCTGGTCTTTATAAGGTAGAAGCTTATTTACGAGGTTATGATATTTCAGTAGGGCAGTGGAAAAGTTCTACGTGGATTTTTTCAATAGAGAATGATGTCGTAACTTCTTATGTGAAAGACTTAAAAGGTACTTTTGAATTCAGTAAGGTTACGTTCACCTTTGAGATAAAAGATAAACCTGTCGACTTATATTTTCGCCTGAAAGCAGCAGGTAGCTTATGGGTTGATGACATAACGGTTCTTCCTCATGAAGGCGAACCCATTGCATATACTTTTGTGAAGTCTACCAAACCTTTTCCTGAGTCAAATGATATCGGTGACGGTAAACAGTGCCAAAGTTGTTATCGTTGGATGGATGTAGAATTAGAGGTTTGCCCAATATGCGGTAAGAAACAAGTTGTTATTGAGTTTGATGAGGTGGATGTAGAAGAATCGGAAAAGTTATTACTTAGTTTTGACACAGATCAACCACAAGAGGAAGAGTATCATTATATTCGCAAATACAGTAGTGAGCAAACAACTCAAGGTGATCGCGCAGCAGCTATTCAATATGGAGCATACAATAATATCCGCTTTCCAGATGAACATATGAAGAATTGGTCTGGCTATGATTACATAGTTTTGGATGTCCATAATCCTACTAATAAATTTTACTCTTTTACATCTGTTATTAATGATTCAAAAGGAGGTGGTTATTGGAATCAATTAAATAACCAGACATTACTTGGCCCAGGTTGGAACTCTATTCGCTTTTCGATCAAACGTTACGTTGGAGAGCGTGGTTCAATACGTCATTTCCGTTATGTTGACCTCAAAGATATTCAAAAATTTTGGTTCGCTGTGGCTGCAGAAGGTAAAGAACCGATTGATGACTTATTCTTAATCGATAATGTTCGTTTAATCAAGGCTCCTCCTATACCTGAGAAGTTTAAAGGATTGCAGTTATTTGACTTTGTCAAAGAAAGTTTCCGGGGAATGAATGGTTTTACGACCATTATGGCAAAACACAAATATCATAAAAAAGTGGGATTTGGTTTTCGTAATTCTAACATCTGGCGCTCCGAAGATTCAATTTACGCAGATACTTTAAATCGTGATGGTATATTTATTAATAATGGCGAGTTTTGCATTGACGTACCCAATGGATATTACGACATATATCTGAACGTAAACCATTTAGGTTTATGGAATGAGCATTTCTGGAAAGAACGTAAAGTAACTCTGGAAGGAAAAACTATATTAGAAGAACGGGCGATAAATTTTTACGAATATACAAAACGTTTTTTACGATTTGCAGATATTGAACCAACAGTCGAGGACAACCCATATGATAGCTATCTAAAACCATTGTTTTCACCCATTGTTCAAAAGAAAATTTATATTCAAGATGGTCAAATTAACTTAGGCTTTCAAGGAGATAACTCAGCTATTTGTTTAAACTGGATTGCTGTGGCACCAAGCGATAAAAGTGATCAACTTACTAAATTCTTAACGGATCTACATGCCGTACAAAAAGACGAATTTGATAATATTAGTCGTCGGCTCTATAAGGCTCCTTTACCTGAGCAGCATATAACAGAACAAGATCGTCAACAAGGTTTTACAGTCTCACAACATGATTTAGAGTTTATGCTTGCGCCTGAACAGTTGCTTGCACCGACAAAGATAACTTTTGAATTTGAAGCCATTTCCAAGCAGCATATTCTTGGAACAATGGTGATTTCTAATTTAGACAATGATACAGTTTTACAGATTGTTTCAACTCCATTAATAAACAAGCAAGGTCAATCGATCCCAGCTGACGAAGAAACAGTTCGTTATGGCGTCAATCAATTTCAATCTCATACTTTTAACCATGAGACCTATGAGTTGGCTCCACGCTTCTTTAAGCCTTTACCAAGTGCTGGTATAAAAATGTCAAAGGATACTAGCCGTTTAATATTTATTCAATATTTCATTCCTGAGGGTATTGAACCTGGTGAATATAATGGGCAGGTATTTGTTACCATGAAAGGTATTACCAAAGCTTATCCTATATCAATCAAGATACACTCTGGAGAGTTACCAAAGGTAGATAAGGCAATTGGTTATTTTGGCTTAGACCCTATCCAAGCAAACTATTTCAACACGGCTGATAAAACGATTGCGATCCGCAACAATCGAAAAGCTGTTTTAGAGCTTCTCGCTAAAAGAGGTTTTACTACTTTTAGTGCTCTTCCAGTCTTTACTGTAAGAAATGGAAAAGAGGGCTTCACTTTAGGTAGTGAAGAGTTAGACTATGTAATGAAAGAGGCAAAGCGCTTAGGTTTCATTAAAGCCTTTACCTACGGGGGAGGGTTTAATGCCCATCTGCAGTTAGACTCTAACAAACCCGCAGAGTATTACGAAAAATTGGCCAAAGCGATTCAAGCAAAGCAAGATGAGTGGATCCCAGTTGTGGTAGACTTTAGTGATGAAGCATCTGGCTATTCACAAAAAGTGGACCGTGACTTAAGGCGTAGTAAGGTACTTAAAGAATATTTCCCATTTTTAAACCGCGGAGGTTTTACTCATTCAATTCCCACAGGTGAGTATGGACATGACCTGAATTTAACCTTTACAGACGGATCATATAGCTCCATTACAACTAAGCAAATTGAAGAGCTAGCAGAAGTAAAACATGGTTGGGGCATGTATAATCAATCCATTGGATTATTTAGTCCAAACCGAACAATTTTTGGACAATCACAATATGCCGTAACCCGTCAAGGATCGGAGCACTATCTTGAGTGGTACTTAACTGCTAACCAAAATTACCCATATTATGATCTGGATGGGCGTGAAAACGATGCTATGATGTTATTTCCAACGGTTGAAGGTAGAATTGATAAAGCGCTCAAGTTTGAATGGGCTGTTCAAGGAATGGATGATTACCGTTTGCTTTTACTTTTAGATCAAAAGTCCAAAGCAGCAGGTGTAAAAGGGGAAGCTGCCCAAACTTGGTTAAAGAACAATTACTACGATGCAGATATGGCTACAGAGAAATATCGTTTACTATCCTTTAAACCTTCCCATGGATTAAAAGGACAAGCGTTGCGTGAAAGAATATTTGAGTTCTTGAAAGACTTATAAGACAGAATTTTGTGCGAAACCCTTAGCTGGTTTTCGCACAATTCATTATGACTGTTCTTTCTCTAGATCCCAAAGCTTAGATTTTAAACTTTTAAGAAAAACGCCAATGTCCTCTAGTATCAAGTAATTTATAGGGACAAGTATTAAGGTTACCAGTGTAGAAATTAATACACCAAAGCCTAACGTAATTGCCATAGGAATTAAAAATTGAGCCTGTGTACTTTTTTCAAAAATGAGAGGAACTAACCCAAAAAATGTCGTTACTGACGTCAGGAAAATAGGTCTAAAACGCCTTTGACCCGCATGGGATACCGCATCAAATAAATTCTTTCCTTTGGCAACTTGCTGATTGATATAATCTACAAGAACTAAGCTATCATTTACTAAAACACCTATGAGTGCTAATAATCCCATAAAGCTGAATAGACTCATATTCATTCCCATCAAGATATGCCCTACTACTGCACCAATAAAACCAAATGGAATAATGGACATCACAATAAAGGGTTGTGAATAGGAGCCAAATGGAATTGCTAAGAGTGCGTATATACAGAAAAAAACAAAAGCTAAGCCAATGACTAAGCTATTTGCAGACTCAGATTGTTCTTTTGCCTCTCCCTCTAAAGAGTATCGCATACCAGGATATTGTTTGACTAGTGTATCACAAAATTCTTGTAACTCCGTATTCAAAGCAGGTAAATTGACTGTCTCTTTTATCGCGTCTGCTTTTATGGTGATAATACGCTTACGGTTAATTCGTTTGATACTTGAAAATCCCTGTCCCTGACTAATTTCTGCTACTTCTGAAATTGGAACTTCAAATCCCTCTGGTGTCTTTATATATAAGGTTTCAATATCATCAATAGAAGAGCGTGCTTCTTTGGGAAAACGAACCATAACCCGAATATCATTTCTCCCACGTTGTATTCGCTGGGCTTCATTACCAAAAAAGGAATTTCGGATATGGCGCGCAACATCAGCAAGCTGGACATTCAAGATCTCTGCTTGGGGCTTTAAACGAATCTTTAATTCGGTCTTACCACTTTCAAAGTCATCATTTATATCAAAAACGCCTGCGTAATTGCCTAAAAAATCTTTTACTTGCACAGACGCTTCTCGTAAATCATCAACATCGTTTCCGCGTAATTGAAGCTCAATTGGGTCAGAGCTTCGGCCAATCTCTGCACGGAAAGTTAGCTCTTCAACACCAGCTAATTCACCAATGTTTTTACGCCATTCATTTACCAACTCTATACTAGTGACCTTAAGGGAACGATCCTCTGGAGAAGTAATTTCAAATCGAACTCGTCCCAAATTCGATTGGCCCGATGTGCTACCTTGCGAACCGCTAGTAGATAAAATATGGCGTATTACACTTTCTCCTGTATCAGGGTCGCGATATTTCTCTTTTAACTTAAAGGCTTCTTTTGTTATACGCTCTACGTATTGTTTAGTGATATCATAATTCGTTCCATTGGGCATACGTATGTTAGCAGTAGCAGTTTCACTTTGTATTTTTGGGAAAAAGACAAAACGAATGTGCCCAAATGCAACCAAACTTACAGTCAATATAAAAACTGCAGTAAAACTTGCTAAAGTAATGTAGCGGTTACGGATGCAAATACCTAAGGCAGGCTGGTATACTTTTTCGACAAATAGCTCAAGTGTATCTGCAATTGATCTTTGTAGCTTACCAATTGTACCCATATCCTTTTTTGATACTGCTTTCAAGTGCTTCAGATGAGAAGGTAGAATTAATTTAGACTCTACAAGAGATAAAAGAAGCACAGGAACTACGACGAAGGTTAACTGTGCAAACAATGTACCTCGATTTCCTTCAATCATTGCTAGTGGAATAAACGCAACTGCTGTTGTTAGAACACCAAAAGTTACTGGTACTGAAACTTCTTCCGTTCCTCGAATAGCAGCCTCTTCACCACTGTCACCTTCTTTTACATGAGTATATATATTTTCTGCTGTAACAATTGCGTCATCCACTACAATACCAAGCACAAGTATATATCCAAACACGGATATCATGTTGATAGTTACTCCAATATATGGAAGAATGTATAAACTTCCGATAAAGGAAATTGGAATCCCAATGCAAACCCAAATTGCGATAGCGGGGCGTAGGAATAAAGTTAAAAGAATTAAAACTAAAATACCGCCCTGTAATGCACTATTAAATAAAGTATCAAGGCGTTTTTGTATAATCTTAGCAAAGTCCCGCCAATAATCTAATTTGACGCCAGGAGGTAGTGTGTCTTGTCGTGCATCAATATAATCGCGAACCTTTTTTGAAATTTCAATAGCACTTTCATTTCCCACACGATAGACTTCAAGAAGTACACAGCGCTCTCCATTGAAACGAGCCTCAATCGGTTCTTCTTCAAAATCATCTCGAATTATGGCGATATCCCTTAGGTATACAATCCCACCACTTAGGGTTCTTTTAACAACAATTTTTTCGTATTCCGACTTCGTATAGGCTTGGCCAAGAGTTCGGAGTAAAATTTCACCTCCAGATGTTTTTAAATTACCAGCAGGTACATCCAAAGATGTGCGTTGAATCGCTTGGCTGACTTGAGTTAAAGTAAGGTCATATCGTCGTAACTGATCTTTGTCAATTTCAATAGCAATTTCAAAGGGGCGAACTTCAGTTAGATCTACTTGGGAAACGCTTTTAATTTCCAAGAGTTCATCGCGAACATGCTCGCCAAGCTCACGGATTACATGCTCTGGCATATCACCCGCTAGAATAACTGAAATAACCTGCTTTTTTCGTAGTGCAATATTGTAAATGGGTTTTTCTGACTCCTCTGGGAAAGTACTGATACCATCAACACGGTTTTTTACATCATCTAATAACTCACGAGGGTCATAACCATCTTCTACTTCTATTGAAACTCTACCCGATCCTTCTGAAGAAGTTGATCTTAACTCTTCAATACCCTCCAAGTCTTGAACTTCTTCCTCGACTTTAATAACAATCGCTTCCTCAACTTCCTCAGGTGTTGCTCCGCGGTAAGGAACTTGAACTGTAATAATATCTGAATCAAAGTCTGGGAAAAATTCTAGAATAATTTTACTCTGCAGGGATAAATATCCTAAGAAAATAAACGTGACCATGAGCAAATTAGATGCAACATGGTTTTTGACAAACCAGCGAATCATGGGTTAGTTGCTTCCTTTTCTGGAGCTGTGGCAGATTTTAAAGGGTTTAATTCTTGTGCCTTCACACTATCACCGGCAAAAGCAATCAAGTTTTTAGAAATTCGAAACTGGTCAAAACTATCAAGTTGAAAGACGATATTTTCTTTGGATTTATAAAGCGGCTGTATGGCTTGACGCTTTAAAGCACCACCTTCAAAAATTAAAATTTCACGATCCTGAAATGTATAGCGACGAGGAACAACAAAAACGTTTTCTAACTCTTTTCCAGGAATGGCTGCATTTAAATACATACCTATTTTCGTTGGCCGCTTACTAGGATGATTTGTCGTAAAAGGATCACGAATATGAGCTATCACATAAAGTTGTCTCGTATTTTGATCAATACTACCTTCTGCTCTGACTAAACGTGCATCCCACTCCACTTTAGTTTGGCCAAAATAGGTATACAAGTGTATTGGAATTAAATCGATGAAACTGTCATCGTCGTCACTGCGACGCGGTACTTTGATAAACTCTAGTTGATCTGTGCGAAGCGGTAGACGAATTTCAGCAACCTCATTGGAATAAGTCGTCGCGAGTGTTGAACCGCTATTTACATATTGGCCTAAAGTGGCAACACGTTGTAGGATTCGTCCATTGAATGGGACCCTTAAGTTTGTGCGATCCAAATCAAGTTCTGCCTTTTTAATTAAACTTTTTTGATTTTCAACAGCAGCT
The DNA here is from genome assembly GCA_022447755.1 of Lentisphaeria bacterium. Classification (GTDB taxonomy): domain Bacteria; phylum Verrucomicrobiota; class Lentisphaeria; order JABSQK01; family JABSQK01; genus JAKVBE01. Next base: position 65,720 of record JAKVBE010000021.1, read on the forward strand.
TTGGCTGCATCCACTTTGGGCTGAATGAGTTGTTGTTCAAGTTGAAGTAGATTGAGGTTTGCTTCATTTGAACGATGAGTTGCTTTGGCGCGCTCTAATTGAGGTAAACCTAAGACTAATGCTGATGGATCACCCTCATTACCAAGTGCTTCCCATTCAAGCTTTGCTTGCTCAACATTGGCCTCCTCCTCAATGATAATTTGCTTGCTTATCTCGATCTCTGCTTCCGCCTGCTGAATTTTAGCGGCTACTTCGTCAGATAATTGCTCTGCCTGAACAAGTGATAATACTTTGTCCGCTAATCCAGTTTTGGCATCAGAAAGTGCTAACTCATAATCTCTAGGATCAATTTTTAATAATATTTCATTGTTTTTAAAGAATCCCCCATCATGAAACTGTGGATGCATATAGATGATCTCTCCGCTGACTTGTGCAACAAGCTGACTTTCTAGTTCAGGCTGAACAGTCCCCTGACTATCTAAAATAATTTGATAGTTTTGTTTTTGAATATCCAATAATTCGACGTTTACAACAGGCTGAGGGCGATCGCGCTTCTTAGGCTCAGGTTTAGTTACAAATAGATAGTAACTTCCACCACCACCAATTATAATGATGAGTAGAATGGTGAAAATACGTACTCCTACTTTGAAATTACGATTCATAAAACTTCCTATTGCATGTTCTCTGGCGAGAATGGTTGATCTTCAAAGCCCCCTCCAAGGGCCACATATAAACTGATGCGATTTTGACGACGCTCATTCTGAATATCAAGAAAAGAACTCTCTGTATCAAAAACTTGACGTTGCGTCAACAATAAAGTTGTAACATCAATAATCCCTTTATTATATTGGGAGATTGAAATCTTTTCGGCTTCAACGACTTCATCTAAAGATTTTTCTATTTGTTCTTCTCGATCCAACAGCAAACGTTCTTGTGTTAAGGCATTTTCTACCTCTTTGTAAGCTGTAAGAATTGTCTCGGCATGGCGGTATACCTCTTGACGAAATAGAGCGTATGCGGCTTCTTGACGAGCTTCAATTGCTCCTCCCTCAAAAATAGGCATTAGTGCTTGACCCGCAATTTGCCAAATTACACGGTCTGAGTCAATCAGCCCATCAAGTCTGTCATTTGTAAATCCAATATTTCCAGTAATGGTAAAATCAGGAAGTCTACTTTTTGCTTCAAGTTTTGATTCTATCTCTGCTTGTTGAAGCTTTGCCATAGAGGCTTTTATATCATGCCTTCTTGCCAAAAGCTCGGAGGGGATCCCAGTGGGTACTTGTGTAACATTAAGATTGGGAAGTTGCTGTTGCCCTTCAACTGAAGCCTGGGGATAACGACCCATTAAAGTTTCAAGTGTTCGCTGAGATTGATGATATAGTTCAGTTCTCCGGGTATGCTCTGCCTCCGCAGCTGTAACATTGCTTCTACCTAATCGAACATCCAATGAAGTGATTTGGCCAAATCGATAACGCTTTTCAATAATCTGTTGTGTTGTCGTAAGGCTATCTACACGTTTTAAAGCTAATTCAACTTGAAGACGATTATTAATCACATCTAGCCATGCGCGTGTTACTTGAGCTGCTAAGGACAGCCGAGCCGCAGCAAAATCTTCTTGAGTAAATTCTAAATTTTTGGATGCAGCTTTTGCTTGGTCTCTTAGCTTTCCCCAGACATCTACTTCCCAAGACATCTGAAGTAATAAGCTATGATTCGTTCGTCGAGATGGGGTGGGACTACCATTCACTTCAGGGTTTGTTCTTGTTCGGCTTACACCAGCAGCAGCATCAAATGAGGGTAATAAGGGAGCTCCCGAAATAATTGCATTTTGATAGGCAATACTTACGGCATAGGCTTTTTGCTGCAAACTTAGGTTTTGCTCGAGAGCCTCATCAATATGTTGTTTGAGTTCTTTACTTTTGAAGTCGCTTAACCAATTTAAAGGATCCTTTATTTGTGCAGTTTGAGAGATAGAAGCAAAAGTTGGGGGAGCTTGTACATTGCCTTGTTGACTGTATTCATAATCCTTAGATTTACATGCTACAAGAGACCCCCCTGCAATTAAATATAAAAATGTTTTCTTCATCTTACTCATGCACACTCAGTATTATCTATAATACACACCAATGACTGCTATTAATCAGCTATTTTGTATTCGAACTACATAAGTATTATCGTTTATTCTATAATTCTTACAAGCTAATTGTATATGACACCAATTTAAATAAGTAATATTTTAAATTACAATAATAGTATAGTATACTCACTATGACGACATAAGTAATCATTTTATTTAGTCCTTAGGAAAAAAGTTCATCTAAGGCTCCACAGGTTCTTCAGTTTCTGCTGCAATAGATGAAAAAACTGCTGATGACATGATTTTCCAAGTGAAGAAAGAACAAATGATGCCGATAGGTAGATATATGATCGCTTGAGTCCATTGCTGAAAAATTAGGCTACCAGTACCCAGTAGAACACCAAACAATGCCAAACTCGTTACAACCCAGCCAATCAAGTTCATTTTGAACTCACCTTCAGGCGATGGAAGACCTGTTTCTCGCTCAATTTTACGCCAGCCTAAAGACGAAATACGCATTTTTTTGTAAAAAATCACTGCGGATTCACTTGGTTTTTTGCTCACAATAAAACAATAGGGTACCCAAATCAACACTGGGAAGAAGGTATTAATTCCTGCACGAACAGCAAACTGGAACCAACCAATCAAATTGGGGTCAATGTTTTGCATATTAAGAATGCTTTGGAATTGATCAAATACACCCTGAGCTAATAACTGCTCTGAGGTTCCAGATCCTACAGTCAAGTTTAGGATGACGGTTAAAACTAGTGTTGTTAGTAGGCAAATGAATTCAGCACCTGCAGTAACTCGCCACCAATACCAGCGAGCAACTAATATGATCCCCATACCTGCCCAGATTTGTGTTAAAAATTGATAGGCTGAAATCATGGCTTGAAGTTTACTCGCTATAATCGCTGCTAAGACGGTAAAAAGTACCATACATACTCGAGAAACCATTAACACGTTCTTTTTGGAAGCTTTGGGGTTGATAAAGGCTTCGTAAAAATCATGTACGATATATGAAGTACCCCAGTTTAGGTGTGTACTAATGGTACTCATGTAAGCAGCTAAGAAAGAGGCAACCATAAGCCCTTTTAAACCTGCTGGCAAGAAACGACTAATTGCTTCAGCATAACTATCCTCTGGGTTATTAAGTTCTGGAAAGTAAATCATTGCGAGCATCCCTACCACAATCCATGGCCATGAGCGCAGAACAAAATGAGCAAAGTTATACCAAAGAAAGGCCTTGGTTGCTTCTTGTTCATTTTTGGTTGATAACAAACGTTGTACATAGTATCCACCCGTTGGAAATGCTAAAATCCATAGAAAACCAACATAGACCATAAATAGCATAGAAGAAAGATTCCATTTTGTTAAGTCTGGAATCATATCCAACATACCCTCTTTAAAATCAGGAGCATTTTGCAGTGCTTGTAGCATGCCACCAGGTTGCTTAGAGGCATCTACATACATGATTACCGCTAAGGCGACAGTACCAATCATTGCAAAGAAAAATTGAAATAAGTCTGTGTAAACCACACCATATAGTCCTGAAAGCGCAGAGTAGATTAACACAAAAATAGTTAATACAACCAAAATTGCTACCATTGGTGTAATATCCCCTAAAATGGGTAAGGTAAAAAGAGCGTCTTCTGATAATCCTAAAACGATGGTCGTCACTTTAGCCATTGCCAGCGTAACTGCAGCCATTACTGTACAATTCACTATCAAACCGTCTGATAAAGATTTAAAAATACGAAGTGCATTACTAGATTTTGTTTCACCATAACGTAGGCGCACATAGTCAACTTCTGTAACCACACCTGTTCTTCGCCAATATCTTGCTAAAAAGAAGATTGCAGCAATTGTTCCAATACCTGCAGACCACCACAGCCAGTTACCAGAAATACCAAATGTTCGTGAATGTCCAGCAACCCACTGAGGTGTATCAGATGAAAAAGTAGTTGCAACAATGGAAGTACCCGCTACAAACCAACCCAAAGATCGCCCGGCAAGAAAAAAGTCATCTTCACTTTGTGAAGCTTTCTTTGTAAAATAAATTCCAATCCCAATTGAAATTAATATAAAAGTTAAGACAATAAGCCAATCTATTGTGTGCATAGGGTCTCCCTATCCATTTTCGTATATTGTTCCTTAAAAGTTCTAAGTTCTATTCTATTTCCAGAAAGCCTTGATTCTTCAGCTGCATATGACATGACATGACTTTGAATATAAGAGGAAACAGGTACGGGAACTTCTTGTGTCATTTGAGAATATAGAGCATCAATAATTCCTTGATCACCTCCCATATGATGATCCGTACTATCTATATTAACGGTATGTGTGACTTCGTCCCCTGAGAATAACTTCACAATGATATCTTTACCAGTTCTAACCTTTAAAAAATGACCACCTTTTAATACTCCTTTTGTGCCATAAATCTCAATTTGTCTGCCCTCTTCAAAGGCTGTCATAGTTAAGGTAGCAGTTGTTTCATTCTTAAACTCCATAGCAACAACTTGGTGGTCAACAACTGTATTATCTGAGTGATAAACACAACGTCCAAAATTACTGGTCTTTAGCCAATCTTCTATTTCCTCACTTGATGCATTTAATGCATTATCATAAACCTGTTCTAACCAAGGTGTTCGATGTTCCTCTGAATATTTATAGGCAGAATAATGGCAACTTTTGACAATTGGGCATCCATCTGTGCACCTTGTAGTGGCTTGCTTTGGAGCATTTTTAGCATTGAAGTGAGTCAGGGACCCATAACTGGAAATAGAGGTACACTCCTCTTGTGTCAACCATGAAAGAATATCCATGTCGTGCGAACACTTGGCAACAATCATTGGGGAAGACTTTTTCTCTTGATTCCAGTTTCCTCGCACATAGGAGTGAGCTTGATGCCAAGGAATAACGCCCTCCACTGCATTGATTGAAATAATGTCTCCAAGTTGACCACTATCAATGATTTCTTTAACCTTTTTATAAAAAGGTGTATAACGGAGTACATAACAAACTTGTAAACGGCGATTCAGCTTTATTGCCAATGATTCCAATTCTAAAATTTCTTCTATAGAAGGGGAGATAGGCTTTTCTAAAAGAACATCATAACCCTGTTCAAGTGCCTTTTTACATGGCTCATAATGATAATTGTCTTGAGTACCAATTATAACAAGATCTGCTAATTTCTTACATGACAGTAAATCCATCGCTGAATGAAAAGACCTAAAGCCTGAATTATTGCTTAACTCTTCAACCTGTGCTAAACGTATATTGTTGGGATCGGCCGCAGCAACAATTTCATATCGTTCAGTTTGTTCAGAAGCAATACGTGAATAGATTCGGCTTCTATTTCCGCATCCAATAATTGCTAACTTGAGTTTTTTCATTTTTGTCCTCCAGTGGGCTGTTTTAGCCCTACAACTTTTCCTGAAAGTTTATGCTTATTATAAAAATCTTGAGTTTTATGTGCTAAAGCAGTAGATGCAACATCAATGATATTTACTGCTTGTGTTAATTCTCCCTTTTGTACAGATGGACCATTTGCAATAAAGAAAATTGTCATTTCTTGTGGAGATTGTTTTCCGTGATTACGATGAACCCCACCGTGGTCAGTACTCACTATGATTAACCAATCCTCTTCTTTATAAGTGGGTCGATTGTGTACTGCACTTACTAATTCGCCAACAATTTTATCTGTTGATTCAATTGCCTTGATATATTTAGGTCTTGTTGGCCCATACCCTGCTGCATGCCCAGCATGGTCTACATCATCCAGTTGTAGAAAGATGACATCTATATCTTCTTCTGATATTGCTGATACTACTTTCTGTTTGACCTCTTGATCGCTCTTACAAGCTATTTTAATATTTACTAAATTATCAGGTAGAATTTTATGAATAGGTTCCCAGTTTATAATAGAGATTGTTTTGCTTGAAGGCGATTGCTCTTTGATATACTTAAAAAAATGTGGATGTTGTAATTTTTCTCTGTAATGGTTTGAGGTAATTCCATGTTCTTTATGCCAAAAGCCAGTTAGCATACTGGTCCAACAAGGGCCACTTCTTGTTTTTGTATCAGCTTGTGCAAAAAAACTAAAGGCTCCATTTTTCCATAATTTATCTAGGTTTGGAGTTTTGGCCGCAAGCATAGAATCTGGTCTACAACCATCTATACCAATAATTAATACTTTTTTATTATTGGCATAAACAGAGATCGTCATTAGAGCCATTATAATCAACATCAATTGTTGATTCTTTGATTCATATTTTGAAGCCATGATTTCTCCCTAATAAGTATGAAGTGTATAAAGTTTAAGCTCTCTAGCATAACGCCCAGTAAAATGAAGTTTTATGTAGCGAGCTTGTTTTACATTTAAGTTGATATCAGTAGTATCTTTTAGCGAAATATTTGAGTTTGCTTGCCAATTTTTACCATCAACCGAACATAGTACTTGCACATAAGTGTCAGGTTGTATATCTCCACAGACCATCTTTAGCTTTTCTAGTGTATGGATCTCACCAAGGTCAACCTTATAAAACCAATCATAGTCTAAACCACCTAATAATACTTGAGTATAGGTTTTGCCGTCATTATCTAATGCATATTTGGCACCATTACCTGGAGTGGTTGGAGCATAGCCTTTGAATGGATGTAAGACGGATCCATGCTTCTTCTCTGATAGGTCTGTTCCCTTCGGCGCTTGATGCCATGGGGATTGGGGCTTACTATTAGTAACCCTTATTTCTGCAATAGAAACGAAACGTTTAGAATTAAAAGTAAAACGCATATAACGTGCCTTTCCAGCTCCTTCTATATTGCTAGTATTACCAGCTGGCACATTTAATTCCGTCCATTTTAGTCCATTGAGCGAACTAAAAGCTTTAAGCTGATCGGGAGCGATATCATCTTTATATAAAAAATCAATTTTATCAAAATCATAGGAGCGTAAAAGATCAATTTCGATACTCCATTCTTCACGAACATTATACTTAGGTGGTTGACGCCATTTACCTTTGGGTGTTGGTCCAGTTGCGATCTTCACTTGTTCTCCTTGTGCATATGTGTTTGGCCGACCATCAACAGCAAAGTGACCAATTGCAATATACTGCGAAGGAGGCAGCTCATTAAAATCGATATCAAGTAAACGAACTGGCTTTCCTAGTGCTATATTATTTTCATTATCTTTTGTCTCTATTGAAAGCTTACAATCTTTAAGATACTTACCTTTTTCTTGAAGGTGTGCTAGTGTTTCGTAGGTTTTTGAAGGAATCTCAGCTGTTTTAAAATCAAAAGGAACATCTAAGGTTAAGCATCCTCCATATGCATTTATGATATCAATATACATTTCAAGTTCATTGGGTGTAAGTCTTGATTTATTACCTCGTCCCCATGAGTTAGATAGGGGAATTAACATATGCCACTGGGCCCCATGTGACTCTGAACTTGACCATTCTGGTTGACTTTCATATAAATATTCTGCTTTATTTTCGCCAGGTGTCATTGTACAAAAAGGAGTTGCTCTTTTTGACTTCATAACACCACCTGCATTTACACAATAAAGTGCTCCTGGATTATATTTGTTTGCTCCACTTATATGTTCCCGAATCCAAGTGTAAGAGTTTGTTCCATCATTTTTATGGTCTTGTAAAATCCACCACCATCCATCACTCCACCACATGGAAACCATACCTTCGAAATGTTTAGATTTGGAAGCGGTAGGCCAAGCATATAAGCCAAAACGTATGTTTTGGTTATGAAATTTTTCTGCAATTTCAATTCCTAAATCTCGTTCACTTGCAACGCGCTCTAATACACTCTCTTTTGTTGCGTTTTGTTCTAGCTTTAATTGATCTGGAAAATGTGTGATCTCTGTTCCCTTTCCCTGGTTTAAAGCTAGTAAAAAATAACTACCACCTGTTTTATTAAAGGATTCTAAAAGTTTATCAACAGGAAATTGGTTGACTTCGTTGTTGAGAGGACTTTCAAACTTTTGATTATCTTCGTTCCAAACAGGTGCATCTTTTTTGAACACAAACGCATGCCACATAATCCCATAACCTGCTTCATGCATCCAGCGTGGCACAGGCTGAAAACTACCAGCATCAATTCCTTCTGGTTCATTTAATACTTTATGATATTTATGAAAGGTCTTTTCATATTCTGTCTGAGCGAACAAATTACCATAGGATAAAAGTGAAAATAGAATTGGGAATATAATTTTTTTCATTTATCGACCTTCTGTATTATATATATGGAAAAAAGATATATTAGGATGTCCCCAATCTGATTTAATTATTTTTAAGCGGACATGTTGAGCTTGAATTGGGTTATGCTTTAGAGTAAAGTCTAAGCCAGGATCTTTACCTTCAAAAAAGGTGATCCATTCATTTTCTTTTTTGTATTGTAAAGAAAAGTCTCTTGTTCTAACTGTTCGAACCTGCTCATGTACTTGAATAGTATCAAAAGTCATTGACTTTCCAAGGTCGACAGCAATCCATGGCGATTTGTCTTTACGAGAAGCGATCCATGAAAGCTTATGGCGAGCACCTTCTCGTACCACATGCCCTGCTTCTCCAAACACATTTTGAGGTGAATTTTTAGCAACATGCACTGAAGAAGCTGATGCCCTTTGATTATGTGCTAAATCTTTATGCTTCTGTGCGGGTATTGAAGGAAGTTTGGAGGCATCACTGACTAACTCTAGGACAATGATATTGTCCACATCGTTCAGACTTGAATGATCAAGCTCTAACTGAAATTGCTTTTTTGTTTCATTGATTAGCTTTACCTTTGCACCTGTTAGGCTACTTACATTTTTTATTTTTAAGCCAGGTTGTTTTAAGGTTAGGATTGCTTTGGTATTTGTTGCAAAAGTTTGTGTGATATGCAAGAAGATCTTATTACCTTTTCTTGTTGATGCTCCCCAAAGGTCTGGCATGTAGGGACCACCTTTGGTATTATAAATACTTTCACCATACTTCTCTAGCCAACTACCCATTTGTTTTAAAACTTCGACCTCTTTCGAGTTGATTGTTCCCTGTGGTGTTGGCCCTGTATTTAAAGCCAAGTTTCCGCCTGCTGCTGTAGCAGCAATTAACATACGAATACAAGTTTTAAAAGGTTTAATATTCTTTCCGCCAGACCATGCCCAAGTTTCTGTAATCGTAGCACACATCTCCCAAGATTTATTGACTTCATATTTACCAAATCTTAATTCCGCATTATCAAAGTCGTAACGAACAGATTTATCATCACCAACAGTTAAACCCCTACCAGCACGACTATTGATTAGAATACCCGGTTGCAGTGTTCGCAGCATTTTTAGTAATTTAGGTGTTTCCCAGTGGGTCCAATGTGTTTTTAATCCATCAAACCATATACCGTCAATTTTTCCGTAGTCGGTGCATAGCTGTCTCAACTGGTCAAACATATATTTTTGATAATTGCCATGATTTTTTTCATCAAGACAATCTGGGTGATGCCAATCTGGTTGTGAATAATACCAGAATATCCTCATTCCATACTTATGACAAGCCTCGGCAATTTCTTTACATAGATCACGCTCGAACGGCGTATTTGTGATCTTATATTCGGTGTTTTTTGCATCAAACATACAGAAACCATCATGGTGCTTAGTGACAAAGATAATATACTTTGCACCAGCATCTTTAAATGTTTGAATCCATTTGTCTGCATTAAATTCGGTTGGATTGAATCTTTTATAAAGCTGGTCATAGACATCAGCTGGGACACCTCGGTCTGCATCCCGGTGGCCAACACGTTTACCAAAACGACTCCAGCTTAAACGCTCTTTTATAATAGCGGCTGGTCCCCAATGTAAGAATACTCCAAACTTTGCATCATTGAACCACTGTTTTTGTGTAGGTGTTGCAAAAATATAAGGTTCATATTCTTTGGGCACATCTTGAGGTGCTTTTAGCCAATCATTCTCTCCTGCAATTAAATAAAAGCTACATACAATAAATAAGTTAATAAAACGTATCATGATTAAAACTCCGATATTGTTTGAGTTGGGTTATTATGATAATTCCATAAAAATTTTCCTACTTCAGTAACACATTTAGGGCTTATATGGTTGGGGAGCATCGATATTAGTGGATAACCAATACCCTGCTTATAAGTATCAAGGTGTGCTAAATATTGCTTCTCTGTTAAATTACGGCAATCATTCCCACCTACATGATCTCGATTAATGATACGGCCTGGTGCTGATTTTGTGCAGACTTCATATCGCAAGTTAGTTAATTGCCACCAAGGTAAATCATCGGTTACCCAAACATCATTTGTTCGGATTACATCCGCATATTGAGCAAGAAAAATATCTGGAACATGAAACTCCATCTCAATGTGCGGATCAATCGCTTTCGCAGCATTATATAAATTTTGATGAATAGGCTTCATTAAGTGTTTTTTGTGATAGGACATATCAATTTTAAACTTCATAAAACCCATTTTATAGAAGCGTTCAATTGTTTCGTAAGCATAGTCATACAAAGCAGGTATATCTGCTAAATAGTGCATGACATCTTTTCCATTTTCAGACAATGTAGCAAATTTCTCACCCACTAATTGCGGGATTTGTTTCGCAATGTTACTTTCAGCATGAATCTTTGGAAAGCCAATCCATAAGCCTGCAATATGGCCATTGTCTCGAATATAATCAACAGTACTCTGCATTTGCGAACAAGAATCTTGTCTAAATTCCCAAGTTCCAAAACCGCTTGCTAGTGAATCTAAATTCCAGCCATGATCAAGCGTCAGTTTACCTTTAGGGTAATCAAAAGCATTCAATTTATCTACATAGTCTCTGATAAACTTATCTGAAATATGCTCCTGTGCTCTTTCTTTGGGACCAACACACTGTGCCACATACTTTTGTTCAACCCAAGTGCAGTATTCTAGTTGATCCCAAAACTTAGGATAATTTGAAACTACTTTATAATTTAATGAATCAGTGACCAATTTGTTATAGGTTAACCAGTTTAAATCTGCTGATTTTTCTAAAGATGTATATAGTTTTTGCCCTTCTGGCACTGTCACGGTTAAAGTTTCTTTCCCATCATAGCTGTATGAAACACCCCAAATTGAATCGCAATTCATGAAACCCCAAAAGCGTCCCTCACGGTCACGTATAACAGGAGAGCCAGAACAACCCTTTGCAGGAAGGGTAAAAGGATTATGGGTGAAGGCATTCTTGCGGTAATAGTCAACACTACCTAAACCATTTTCATCTGCATTATAATATGGACAGAATAATGGACCTGAGACTTGGAATGTATAGGTTCCAGCCTCACTAATAATTTCATACTTAGGTAATACTTGTTGATTCATACTTTAGTTTCCTTCTCCTTTAAATGCTGATATTGGTCCAACTGGTGCTGTTTGAAACATGATGTAACTTGAAGTACCAAGACTATCTTTGTGTTCATATGCAAATTCCCATATCTTTTGCATTAATTCTTTTTTAACTATTTGAAATTCTGGTTGTGCTTGTAAATTTATTAACTCATCAGGGTCATTATTTAGATCATATAGCTCATCATAATCATAGCCATTGTAGACATACTTAAAATCAGCTGTTTTGATGCCTCGTGCTGTAAAATAATTTTCTGTTCCGTTACATTGAAAATAAACTTCCTTACGCTTTTCATTATCATCTTTTTCTTGGCAAAACTGTATAAGCGATTGACCACTATAATTAGTGTTAGAATTTATATTCGCGGCAACGGTAAAAGTTTTAGCAAAGTCTGTATGATCCGTGAAGTCAGTTACGATGCGTCCTGGGTTTTGAATACCTGCTGGCCAGCGCATAATCATTGGAACATGATAGCCAGAGTCAAATGATGGAACGCCTTTATGAAAAAAACCATGATCACCAGCATAGTCTCCATGGTCACCAGTGTAGATAACGATTGTGTCATTCGCTTGTTCACTGGCATCTAATTGTTGTAATAGTTCACCAAACTTTTCATCACAGAATGTGCACATAGCCCAGTAATGGCGCATTGCATCACGAACTTCTTGTTCACTCAATTGGTCAAATGTACAAGACCTTAGCTTACGATAATAGTTGGGCTTATCCTTTAGATCATCATAGTAATTTTTCGGTAATTCGACGTCTTCTAGAGGATACAAATCAATATATTTTTGAGGTACTTTGTAAGGAGTATGCGCACCGGCAGTGCCTACAAATAAACACCAGGGATCTTCTTGTTCTAAATAGATCTCAAGTTGTTTACTCGCTGCTTCAACTGTAATACAGTCACGTTGACACGAATGGCTATTATCATCTGTTTGGTAAAGTTGATGATTTTGATAGCCTTCACAAGTAATTGTTCCAGGATTATTTAAGCCGTTTGCGGAATAGGGTAGGTTAATTACCCGGTTCCATACATCACGTTGACCCGTAGCAGAAATATTTTGGCTTAGTCTTTCTTCCATATTATCATCAAGTTCTTTCCAACCACGGTCTCTGGGCCATTCTTCAGCACTTACATGCCACTTACCAGCCAAAGCACATCGGTAGCCGTTGTCGATTAAATCTTCATTCCAAAGTTTTATTCCTGGATTTAAACCATGTTGAAATGCTTGACCACCTAAAACATTGTTATATACCCCATGCTCACTAGGATAGAGTCCAGTGAAGAAACTTGCTCGCGATGGACTACAATGTGCCATAGGCGTATAATGATGATCAAACCTAAGACCTTCTTTTGCTAACTTTTCTGCAACTGGTGTTATACATGGGTGATCTGGTAATACTGTATCAAAACGCTGATGTTCTGTCATAAATATTAAAATATTAGGTTTTTTCATATAGATCTATTTGTCTTGTGTTGTAAATATTTTAGCTGTGCCACTTTGGACTTGAATATTAGTGTTGTAAAATTTACAGGGTACCATCTTCTTAGAGTATTGAATTTGATTTTTTTCAAGTAATAGACCCTTTGTTGAAGTAACTAATAAACCTGGCCCTTTTGTTTTCTCGATTCTATTGTTCGTGATTCGAATATTCTGATGAACATGTTGTGGCATAAGCTTTCCATCAATGCTAACGGCATATATCGCAATACCCATCGACCGACTGTTGATTATCCTATTGCCTGAAATGATTAGATCTGTTGAAATACCAGACTCAAGCCATTTTACTTCTGGAGCAACTTTTATTGCTTCTCCCCAGCAATTCTCAATTATATTATTCACTACTTTTCCATGGCTGGATTTGATTAAAATTCCTCGAGATCGATTACGTCCAAATTTACCGTTTTGAACAATGAAATTATTCCCCATACGATTCCGGGATCCTACAACTGTTCCCATGGGAAATTTTACTGCTTTATCAATATGAAGTTCATAAACTTTTCTGAGCTGTTTTTTTACTCTAGTTAATTTTAATGAATCTATATATAGTTGATCAATATCACTTGGTTCTCCTGAAGCAATAATTTTTGTAACCTTCAGGTTTCTGTTTACTTCCCCACTTGGGAGAATACACTCTAACTGATCACCTTCTTGTATATCTAAATTCGCTTTCACAGCAAGTCGTAATACCTTGCTTTTGTTTTCAAGTAGTAGGTGGTAAGCCCCACAAATATTGACACAGTCATCTGCCTGGTTGTATGCTATACATCCATCATAAGTAGGGCCATTAGAAGCAAATTTACTATGAAAAGCATCTGCATTACCGGAGCGTAGACGTCTTAATTCTCTTTTTGTATGATCGGAAGTAAGTGGTTTGGGTATTACTTTGCAATTTAAGTATTTATTGGCGTTGCCATATACTTCAAAGAATGAAAATACAGGTGATGCATATACCGTGATTTCCTCTAACTGCACGTTAGAACAATGGTCTAAAAATATAGTATGTGTTAAAATACCTTTAGGTTTTTCAACCGGCAATACAACATAATCACCTACATCTTCTGTATTAATCGCTGGTGTATAGCGCTCAGTAGCGCGTTTGAAAACACGAGTCTCTCCGTTACTTTGTTGCTCATAAGTAACTAAGAAATATGTTTTGGCTTTTAATTTTTGACTCTTTTTATCAAATACCTCAACACGATGTTTAGAAAAGCTTTGTTTAGGATAACCATCCAGAATTCTTACATCAAACCAATTCTTATCTTCAGAAATTTTTGTGATCACACCTTGTGTAAATGGTATTGGATCATAATCAATACTTAAACCAATGATTTTGACATTTTTACATTTAACTAAATCAATGGCTCTTGTTTGTGTTGTACAGATCATCTCAACACCTGTTGCATTAATTGTGATACCCTCTTTATTTTCCAAACGAAGATGTGCTTTATTCTTTGGCTTTACGTAGTAAGTACCAGGTGGAATTGTAATTTCTATATTTCCCTTTTTTAGTTGGCTTTCAATATAACCTTGCATATCAAAGTTCTGATAAACCTGATTACCCTGTAAAAGAAAACTAGATAAGAAAAATAGGATGATTAATTTTATAGATAATTTCATGTTATTCTTTAACCCAACCAATGTTACAGTTATTTTGTTCTAATTCATAAAGCAGCAAGCTTTTTAAATGTTTTACTTTTGTGATATCTGCTTTAGATAAGTCTTGAGTCTCATATTGATCTTCTGATAGATAAAACAGCATTTCTGGCAGGTGATCTGATGGGTATTGTTTATTTGTGATTGTCAATTTATAATCTTTTGCGATTAAACTTACCCAGCTAGGATCCTCAAAAAATGCATCTTTGTTACGTGAATCCATAGGGTATTGAATAACAGTTACTGTATCTCTAAAATTTTTCTTACTGCCATCTAAAAGACTTTTAAATGATTTACCATACCGAGCTGGGTCTTTTGGTAAATGGACTTGAGCCGCATCAGCTGCAGTAATAAGTATGTCTGCCAAGGATACCAATTCTTTATTCTGGGTACCACGCTGTTTTGATTTTGGATAATAAACTATCAACGGAACTTTTACAGCTTCTTCCCATGCATGTCGTTTCCAGATAGACCCATGCTCCCCAAAACATGTGCCGTTATCGCTGGTAAAAATAATCAATGTATGATCAAGTAATTTATTAACTTCAAGCGTTTCTAATAAAGTACCAACTCCATCATCAACATCTTCTATCATCGCAGCCATCTTTTCACTTGCTTCTGAAATTAATTTACTTTGCCTAGAAGACAGTGATGAAAGCTCTAAGTTTTTTGTTTTAGGAATTCCCTTACCACGGTATTTATCTTTTCTAAGTGGACTTGGATTAAATGGAAAGTGAGGTGCGAAGGGAGATAAACATAAAAAGAATTTTTTAGCTCTATTGTTTTTTATAAATTGATTGGCTTCACGGAATAGTAATTCTGTTTGGTAACCCTTTACATGCTTTAGGCGTCCATTTATCTCATAGTTTTGATTGTAGTATAGATTTTCTTCGAAAAATTTTTTACGGTCTTGTGGCTTTATATTTGAAGGCCAAACTGGGCCAGCAGTTAAAAATAATTCATCATAATATTTTTCATTAAGAATCTGTTTTTTAAAAGTACGTCCCTCATAGTATTTCCCAATTAACGCAGTTTGATATCCTGCCTTTTTAAATAATTCTGGAATATATACCGAATAACTGTCAGGTGACTGAAAGTTAGTTCTACGATTATGAATTGAGGGAAGTTGCCCTGTAAAAATCGATGCTCTTGATGGTCCACAAACAGGTGAACTGACATAGGCTCTTGTGAAACTTATTCCTCGTTTTGCTAATTCATCTATGTGTGGTGTTTGAATATATGGATGTCCCATTCGCGATAGTTGATCAAATCGCATATCATCAACCATAATCAATACCACATTTAATTCTTTTTGTTTAGCAGCTAGTGTAATTGTTAAACAAAACGAAAGCATTATGATTAGCTGAGTGATGGTCTTATTTATCATTTGAAAGTCCTATATTTGTAATTTGATTCTAATCTAACAAGAAGCAGCCTTGTGCACAATGTGATTTGCTATCAATAAAATTATCAAAACTATCAATGAATTTACTTTTATATTTGTAATTCTGAATCCTTTTTATTATATTCTATTACTTAAATTTTGTTTTATCCTAATATTTTATAATGGAGGCTTTGATGCTTGGACCTATCGATCGTGTTTCAGAAAAAACACGCTATGGAGTTAATTTTTCATCTAAAGCATTTGATCTTTCAATACCTTCAAGTAGACCCTTGCGTAATATTGGCTTAGCTCGTGGATACCTTTGTACTATGGACAAAGAATATTTTTTGTTGCGTGGGGATAATGAACCTCTTCACTATGATCTCATGTTTATTTTAAGAGGCCATTTAACACTTGAAACTTCAATGGGCAATTTTAAAATAAATTCTGGAGACTTTATTCACCTTCCATCGAATTGCTCACGAAAACTAGAGTTAAAGTCAGGAGACAGTTACCATGAAATTATATTTTCATTCATGGATGAAACCTGTATTGATTTAATTAAAGTTGATGCACCGATCGTACGCAAATCAACACAAGGAAGTATTATTGCAAATTTAGTTCAATCATATTTTCAAGAATTTTCAGGTACTGAAATACTTCAGGATAGGGTGTTGGCTAGTTATACTGACCTGATTGCAACTTACTTGGTGCGTGAATTAAGTATAGATAACTCTATTGACCCAGGGTGGACTGCCAAATTTTCTGGTTTGAGGAAACAGATAATGAATGACCCAAGCGCAGATTGGTCTGTTGAAAAAATGGCCCAGACGATTTTTGTCTCTGCACCACACTTGCACCGACTCACAAAACAACTCTTCGGACAAACTCCAAAAGGCTTTTTAGACGGTATCAAAATGAAAGAAGCCAGGGCTTTGCTTTCATCTAGTTCTTATGATTTGGAAATGATAGCACAACTACTTGGCTATGTAAGCGCTTATGCATTTTCGAATGCGTTTAAAAGACATACTGGTGTGCGGCCAGGTGCATTTCGTAAGCAAAATCAACCTAGCTATGAGGAGTAAAGTAGAAAACGGTTAAATGTTTTATTTTAAAACATTCGACCGTTTTCTATGTGTTTACTATGTAGATTCTAAGCCTAATTTAACGGCTCTAGCTGGATATCATGAAACCAAAAAACATCTTTTCTTCCTGTTTGCGTTATCGGTTTCAAAGCAATCTCATTTCTACCAGCAGTGAGTTCAATCTCGCCGATATCATGACGTTGATTTAAGCTTGGCTCAACTGTTCCAGAAAGCTTTTGGGGACCATATTGTACTTCGAATTTACCGCCGTACTCATCCATATCGTTAGCTGTATACCTCACTGATACTTTAAATTTTGATGGTACTTCAAGAAATGTGTTCCATTTTACTTGATTTTGACCAACAACAAAGTTGCGTATACAGTCATCATTACGGTGACCCGAACCATAAACTAAGCCATTCTCTATAGCTTGAGCATCAAAGCCATGAAGATTGTTTACCTGGTTCTGTTGAAGGACTCGTACTTGGTCAAACGCTTGATGGTCTTCGAGTTCAACACAAATTACAGGGTAACTTTCACTTTGTAAATTATGAGGTACTTTTAAAGAACAATGTCTTTCAGCTACTTGTTGAATAGGGACGTTCCTATCTTTGTCGCTCAACGGATAAACTTTCGCTACACTACCCCAAATTTCTGGTATCAATATTCGCTTATTTTCAGGGATATTAGTTAATATTAAAAACAGTAAATGATCTTTTTTAGTCATGTGTCCCCAACTTTGTGCTGGAAGTGGGCTTTTTTCCGTTCCATAGATCGCTTCTCCGTTTTTATTGAGCCAGGAACCTATTCCTTCTAAGATTTTGATATCTTTTGTATCAAAGCTTCCATCTCCTTTAGGGCCGATATTAGAGAGCAGGTTACCGCCTTTTTCACTTGCTTTAATTAGTAGCTTTATGAAATGCTCAGGTGGTTTGTGGCTTTGATCCATGCAATGGTAACCGTAAGACTCATTCGTCGTGGGGATCCCTTCCCAGTATTTATCTTTCTGTGGTGGGAATTCTCTTGGACGATCGCAGGTACTTAGAAAATCTCCATAATTGTCAAGCGCAGCAATTCGACTATTCACAATTAATTGGGGTGCCTTTTCTCGCAAAGCCTTTAGCAGAAGTATATTATCAATATCTGATGCATATGCTGGGGTATCAAACCATAGTATTGCAGGATTGTATTTTTCTACGATTTCCAGAACCTGGGGAATCGCCTTTTCTTGGTAATAGGTTGAGACTTCTCTGTTTCGTCTTTCCTGGCCTTTTTCCAACCACCAAAAGCGGTGCTCAACATGGTCAAATTCCCAAAAATTACGAGTTCCATTTGCTTCTCCCCACTCTTGTGAATGAGAGTAGTATATGCCCAATTTTAATCCATGAGTTTCACAGGCTTCTTTTAGTTCCATTAATGGATCTCGTTGAAAAGGCGTTTGTTCAACTACATTATAAGAAGAGATGTCTGAGTGATACATCGCAAATCCATCATGATGCTTTGCTGTATAAACAACATACTTCATTCCTGCTTCTTTAATTCGTTGACACCAAGCATTTGCATCAAACGTGATAGGATTAAATTTTGAAGCAACTTGTTCAATATAATCATGTTTATGAAGTTGCTTGATACGCATGATGTGTTCAGAATAGCCCTTTACTGGGGAATCGTTCCATAGACCCCCTAATTCGGAGTATACTCCCCAGTGAATGAAGCAACCAAAACGTGCATCATTCCACCACTGCATTCTCTCTTCAACATCTTGCATTGAATCACGCCACCACTGCATTGATGGCTGACTCTTCTCGATTTTAAGCAGACCTTCCTGCTGCGTTTCAATAGGTTGATTCATATGCCTATTCACTTCTCAACGCATCAATTTCTGTTCCAGCTTTTTCTAAAGTAAGAATAACTTTTTCAGGAATATCTCCATTCCCAGAAATTGGAACATCAAGCGTAACAGCTCCACCTTGGCTCATGATGATACCAATGTGTTTAACAAGCTCTTCATGTTTAAACTTTGATTCAGTTCCTGCTCCCCAGCCTTTACTTACAGGTAGTAATAAATGCCAAATGACACCATCAGGTGATGGGAAATTTTGTGGGGTTAATTCCTTGCCTAAACCCTTCTTCGTTTTTTGATGGAAATAATGATTTTCACCGGATGTATAAGTTTGTCTTGGATTTAATGCTCCACTTGTGCATAATGAAATAGATGGATGTGCTCCTGCATTGAATGCTAGTTCTGCGTCAGGATTACCTGAGATAACGCCATCAATCCAAGTATCAATGTTATATTGTTCTTTCTTTAACGGTTCGTAGGCTTTTTTCATTTCCATCTTGTAACCGTCAAACCACCAGCCAGACACTAAGTCACCGTAACGTAAGGACCATTCTCCACATACTTCACCCCAGTTTTTCAAAAACCTTGGGTTTGGTGCTTGGTTCTCGCTACGTTTAAATCCTTTCACTTTTCTTGGGTGTGACATTGGATTTACCTTAGGACCAGCTGGCTTCCCATTAATACTTGGTAGTGTGTCACCGGTTGCCTCAATAACTTTATAGTATCGCATTGGAGCACGTGCAGTCATATAGATAATAAGTTTTATATCTTTTTTCTTTAATTCTTGACCAATTTCCATAATCAAGTCACGCTTTGAAGTCCACTCCCCATTTTCTACACCCAGTAATTTTTCATAAACAGAATTTGGCGCACAGTATTTCCCCCAATGTTGACCAATTACAAAAATGACATGTCCAGCACCTGTTCGCTCAACATTATTCGCCCATTTTTGAACATCAAATGAATCAATTGTCTTGTTGTAACTACTAGAGGAATGGTTCTTAAATGCCTCATAATGAAACATTAATCCGTAACCTGACTCTTGGAGCCAGCGCTTCTCTGAAGCATAAATGGCCGCGGATAACATAAAAAAGACTCCTAAAAAGAGGTGGCGTGTTAAGTATATATTTTTCATTGATTCGTTTCCCTTGTTTTTATTGATAAAATAATCATAGATTAAATAACTCATTTTTAAGAAATTGAGGTTTAACGTTTATAGTCCCACATCGAATCTACAGTATCGGCTATACTGAAGTTTTGACTTGGTGAAACGCTTGTGATCGTGTCAAAAAAATTCATAAACTCAACATGGCCATCTGCCATGCCAAAATTTGCTGAATATGCTTGCTTATGGTGCATGAGCCGATCCGGATAATTTATCCCGGCATTATCAAATGAAGGATCGAGTAATGCATAATTTCCTCTTCCCATCATAAGGTCAGGGTGAGGGCGTTCTGCAAGTATTATAGTGGTTGAAGGTTTTGTGATTTGATTCATTTTAGCTGACCAATCAGTGCCCGAGACACCAACTGGACTATTAATAGCACTTCCGCCAGTAATTGCATATGATTTACGCATACGCTCATCCATCCATGAGTAGTAACCATTTTGATCTATACGAATATCATCTGAAGGGCATTGGTATAGTTTTGCTCCAGAGGAATAATCAATATGTAGAAAATGATTCGCAAGTTGTGCCTTCGGAATATTTCTACCATCATAGGCTGCGAGCAAATCGTCAAACGCCCAGCTATCGGAAATACCTGTATGTCGGTTGTATGGTATATGGGCATCATTATCTGTTGAATACATAAATATACTGGCTAAAATCTGCTTTTTGTTGTTTAAGCAGGATATTCGTCTTGCAGCATTTCTTGATTGAGCTAAAGCTGGAAGTAAAATTGCAACCAAGACACCTATGATTGCCACAACAACCAATAATTCAATGAGCGTAAATGTCTGTTTGTTTGTCTTTTTTATCATAACCATAAAAGAAGTTCCAAGCTTATAATATTTCTGCGTTGATATAGATTATAGAAGATTTTTAACTATTTCCAATGTTTTGTTCTAGCAATAAAATGTTTAAAACTATCATAGTATTTTTTTAGTTTTATTTATTATTATTTTTATATTATTGCCTATTTTATGGCTTTTGTATGCTTTGGACGAATGATGTTTTTGTCCTTTTTGATGTTTGATTTTATCAATCTGTTCTATGCTTGATTAAGTTTTCTAAGGAATGTATTTTTGTCTTTTTAGTCTTAATTTTTTTGAAATTCTTGCTTTGAATCTGCAAAACAGTATGTTTGTTTTTATAAGAATTAAAACATCCAATATTTGAGGTATTTGGTTATGACTAAAATTTTAGTACTAAATGGTCCCAATATACAGTTATTAGGTATTCGCGAAGCAAGCATTTATGGCAATGCATCATTAACAACTTTAGAAGAAAAATTACGTGTGGTTGCTGCTGATTTAGGAGTTGAAATTGAATTTTTACAGTCTAATCATGAGGGAGAACTCTTAGATAAAATCAGTGACTCCTATGGCCAAGTTGATGGTATTATTATTAATCCAGCGGCCTTTACTCATACTAGTGTTGCCTTACGTGATGCTCTAGCAGGTGTGGATATTCCAACAATTGAGGTTCACATCAGCAATATCCATAAACGTGAAGAATTTCGTCATCATTCTTACACGGCTGATGTATGTATTGGACAAATCTGTGGACTAGGCCTGGATGGTTATGAGTGGGCATTACGTCACCTGCATAAACATTTGAGTGCATAATGTATTTACCTAAACTTGTTATCTTTGACTTAGACGGTACCCTCATTGATAGTGCTTCAGGTATTCACAAAGCAACAGTACAAGCATGTGTAAAGTTAAACCTCAAGGTACCAACTGAGGAAGAAACTCGTTCCTTTATTGGAAATGGTGTAACAAAATTGATGGAACGTGTACTAATTCAAGTTTGTGACGTTCAAGACTTGCACTACACCGACGCTCTTTTGGAGCAGTTTTATATTGCCTATGAGCAAGTATGCTCAAACGAACTGCCAGTTGTATATCCGGGAATTGAAGAAGCTTTTGTTTATTTAGAAGAGCAGGGCGTTCAACTTGCTTTAGTTACCAATAAGCCACAACGCTACATTCCCGATATTCTGAATAAATTGAATTGGCAGCATCGTTTTGTATCGATCTTGGGGGGCGATTCCTTGCCAGTACGAAAACCTAGTGCATTACCACTTATTCATACGATGAATACAGCAGGCGAAACGGAGGCCTGGATGGTTGGTGATTCCCCGGTTGACCAACAAGCAGCAGCGAACGCACAAATTCCATTTGTTGCTTTAACTTATGGTTACAATCAAGGCATTCCATTCAACCCAAACGATTGTCTCCTATGTGGCGATAACCTTCATGAAATACTAAAAGCTTAAGAGGCATTTTGGGTATTACTTAGTACCAATAATATCCGAAAGCTCAAACTTATGCAATTCAAGTAACAAGGTTTCATGCCAAAAAATTAAAGCCAAAAGAAACAGTATTTGGCTCATAAATTGAAACAAGAAATCAACTTTTTTTAAAAATTAATTCACCTTATAAAGACGCTAGACGCTAGACGCTAGACGCTAGACGCTAGACGCTAGACGCTAGACGCTAATCTAGCCTTGATGTTTCAACGCATTTCAATATAGTATTTTAAGAAATTTCACAAAATTTCTTCCTCCCGCACCCCTCATGGTTACTATTTCCGTATGAGAACCTACATTCCCGAGTGGGGATGCTTCACTTCACCAGACATGAATATGGACCAAATGGACCCATTCGGCATGGGCTCCTACCACTT
>JAKVBE010000022.1 GCA_022447755.1 Lentisphaeria bacterium
GAAGGTTCAACATGCAAAGTTTCGAGTTGAGTCTGGCCTATATGAAATTTGATGAGTGTTTGGAAAGTAACCATTTAACACGCAAGGAAGCAATTCCCTTCATGAAAAATTGGGTCAATAAATTTGTGATTTTCTGTGATCATTCACTAAAAGAACTTAGTGTCACGAAACTAGAACAATTTTTGACTAAGCTTGAACAACATTTTGATACGCAATTCGCAGAAACAAATGGGACCACTTCATAGAAAAGTGACGTGGTCCTATTTGTCTTATTTGTCTTCAAATATAAGTAAAACTCAGCGAATGTAACAAATGGGAACACCTCACTTTTAACTTTGACGTGGTCCTAACAAATGTGAACCATCTGACTTTCTAGTGGTGCTAGAATGGATGAATCATTGACTTTTTGAAGTTTGATTAGGAAGTTTTCAAGTTGCATAATTTTTTGATCTCATAACGTCCAGGATTATTAGGTTGATCCGTTTGTTAGTCCGTGTCCAGTTAGTTTTTTGTTCGCTTTTGAATAGCTTGAATGCCTTGTTCCATCTTTTTTCTTGCGGAAACATTGGCTGAGTGAACTTTCATTTTTGGTGGTTTGAAACCTTTCGTAATAACTGCTTCCTCGATCCATAAAACGACTTCATAACCATTTCCTCTTTCATCGTCTCCCAAGTCATGGTCCAGGCTGATTTCTTCAACTTTTCCAGTTTTTAATAGTTCAATAGCCTCATCTGGCCAATAAACTCTTGTCCAACCTTCTGGGGTTTGTCTTTCATCGTCTAGATATACTTTCATGATTTTATATTTTTGGGACTAACGTTTTAGATAACCTATGTCTAGAATGAGCGCAGCGAATGGAAGACATTAGGTTGATCTTATGGTTATATCTTTTCTTTTAATGATTGCGCAAAATATGACTGTTAAAGTTTGTAAGGTTAATACTCCAACGAATGTTTTGTCAATATAATGATCTAGGCTTTCGTCTGCAGCTAATGAAAAGGTTACTTGGTAAAGTGCTCCACAGACTAGCAAACTAAGAAATGAAAAACAGAAAGCTCGTGCAATACAAGCTATGATACGTTTGTCTTTCTGAGTTCGTTGAAAGTTTGTGTAGATAAACCAGAAAAGTACAAAGTAGCAATAACTTCCAAGCAAATAGGCTGGTGTCTGTAATACATATAATGTAGGTACCCCAAAGAAGAATAATATAGCTTTTTTGATTGGTGGATTCATTTTTGTTTTATAGATATAACTTTATTATTCTCCGACGTCGTTTTCCCGGATGCAGAGTCGTTTTGGGATCGGTTTTCTTTAAAAATTTTTGCCTTCACGAGTTTTGCTCTGCGTGATATGTCGTGAATTGAATTATAATCTCCTACAACGAAGTTGTAGGAGATTAAATAATATACAAGGGAAAACCGTGAATTTCTTAAAAATTAATCTCTTTATGGAATTTGTGTGACAAAAAAATTATTAGTACAAAATTAGTTCTGTAAACAAAAAAACTTTGGGAAGGTTCAACATGCAAAGTTTCGAGTTGAGTCTGGCCTATATGAAATTTGATGAGTGTTTGGAAAGTAACCATTTAGCACGCAAGGAAGCAATTCCTTTCATGAAAAATTGGGTCAATAAATTTGTGATTTTCTGTGATCATTTACTAAAAGAACTTAGTGTCACGAAACTAGAACAATTTTTGACTGAGCTTGAGCAGCATTTTGATACCTGGCAGAAACAAATGGGACCACTTCATAGAAAAGTGACGTGGTCCGAATGGCACTGACTTAAGCCTTTTTTGAGGGTAAACTGTTATATTTTATAATGTATATACCTAAATGAAAGAAAATTGCTTATTATAGGCTGTATTCCATATTAAATAGCTAAAAATTAAAAAATAAATGAAAAATAATATTTATATATTTTGGCGGATTGTCTTTGAGGCTAATTTCGCTTAAGTCAGTGCCATTCTGACGTGGTCCTATTTGTCTTTGGTCCTATTTGTCTTCTCAATTTAATCTTGGTTGACCAAATCAGTTCTTAGTCTATTATTTTTTGAAAACGTTTCTGACCGAGTCTTATTTCAGACTTGATTAGTCCCATTAAACCTTCTACATCACTTTCAGTTTCAATAATAGAGTAAGCATTTCTGTCAGAATCCCATACATAAGGCATCTCTTCAAAAAATGATATAAAAACTCTTTTACCTTTTGTTGGCTTATTGTATACAGAATAATATATACTTCTAAAATTAAATACATTTTGAGGATATTTAGATTCTTTATCCAACTGGATAACTAGTTTGATCTTTTGATTTTCTCCTCTGGTATTAGTTATTTCATTAATATCTACTTTCTGCATATGTTTGCGACAAGAAATTGTCAACAAACAGCAAAGAACTATAGAAGTTTTCAGGAATTTATTTTTCAATGATGACACCTTTAGGGTCTGAAATTATTGGTTTACTTATAATAGCCCCAGGCGACACTACTGTTTGGTATAACGTGACCTTAGCTTTCAAAACAAAAGGGCTACCTTTTGAGGTAGCCCTTGTGAGGAAGATTTGGTAAATTTACGCTTTTGCTGAGAGGGTCAGATTTTTGTCATTTTCTCCTGCAAATACATGGGAATATTCTAATGCTAGGTCAACCCAAACGTCATCACCATCGGTGATTTCATAGTGCGAGTCAATTTTTGCATTGAATGGCTGACCGGCAACTTCCATAAATACTAACTGAGAATCACCCAAGCGCTCGATGACTTCTACTTTACCAGGTAATACTTTTTCAGCACCTTCTAGCTCTGATTCCGTTTTTGCGATACGAACTTTTTCTGGTCGGATACCAAAGGATGCTTTTTGACCTAAATGTCCTGCAACTAGTTCGCCATATTTCCCAGATAGAGGAATTTCGATACCTTCTGCAACGAATGCACTTGCACCATTTACTTCTTTTAATTCACCTTCAAGGAAGTTCATTGTTGGTGTACCAATGAAACCTGCTACAAATTTATTAACCGGACGATCATAAACATCAAGAGGTTTTCCAACCTGTTGAATGTAACCATGACTCATAACACAAATACGATCACCTAAAGTCATTGCTTCAACCTGGTCATGCGTTACGTAAATCATGGTTGTTTGTAAACGTTTATGAAGTAGGTTCAACTCTTTACGCATGGAAACACGCATTTTTGCATCTAAGTTTGAAAGAGGTTCGTCCAATAGGAATACTTTTGGCTGACGCACAATTGCACGACCAAGTGCTACCCGCTGGCGCTGACCACCCGATAGTGCTTTTGGTTTACGCTCTAGGTATTCTTCAAGACCTAATGCTTTTGCAGCTTCACGAACACGCTCATCAATTTCTTTTTTAGGAAATTTGCGTAGTTTTAGACCAAAGGCCATGTTTTGGTATACAGTCATGTGTGGGTATAGTGCGTAGTTCTGGAATACCATTGCAATATCACGGTCTTTGGGCGGAACTTGGTTAACAACACGCTCACCAATTTTTAGTACACCATCTGAAATTTCTTCTAACCCTGCAATCATACGTAGTGTTGTTGATTTACCACAACCCGATGGTCCTACAAGTACCATAAACTCTTTATCTTGTATATCTAAGCTAGACTCATGTACGGCAATAACACCACCATCATAAACTTTCTTCAAATTATCCAGAATTACTTCTGCCATCTTCGTCTCCTTTTTCTATTCGAAATCATAAAAACTTGTTAAAACTTCAACAAACATTGACAATATGACAAGTAAAATACGTTAAAGTTTCACAAAAACAACATTTTTTTATAATAATTTATACGAATTGTGCAGCGCAGTGAGCGGATGACCAAGCCCATTGGAAATTGTAGCCCCCGAGCCAACCAGTTACATCTAAAACCTCGCCGATAAAATATAGTTTTGGACAAAGATTTGATTCAAATGTTTTGGATGACACTTCATTGGTATTTACACCACCTAATGTTACTTCAGCAGTTTGATAGCCCTCTGTTGTATCTGGCATAACATACCAGCGTTTAAGCTTATCAGTCCACTTTAGGATTTCATTTGCGTTATATTGTGCTAAAGATTTATTTGGTACTTGCCACTTGAATACGATCAAATCAATTAATCGATTAGGTAATTTTCCTTTTAAAGCTTGTTTAAGTGTTTTTGCGCCTTGTGTTTTGCGTAATTCTTCAAGCCAATTATCGGATTCATCAGGAAGTAGATCAATTTCAATTTGTTGTCCCTCTTTCCAATAGCTAGAGATTTGAAGCATAGCGGGACCACTCAATCCTTTATGTGTAAACAGCATCGCTTCAGCGAATGTTTGGTCACCTCTGCGCACTTTACAAGGTAGTGCTACACCTGGAATTTCTTTATAAAGTGAAAGATCTTTTTCTTTCCATATCAGTGGAACAAGTGCTGCACGAGTATTAACAATTGAGTGCCCGAATTGTTCAGCAATTTGGTAACCAAAGTCACTTGCTCCTGCTTTTGGAATTGAGAGTCCTCCAGTTGCAACGACCAGGGATTCACATGTCCAAGTGCCTTGGTCTGATATCACTTCGAAGTGTCCATTATCCAGTTTTTTTGTTTTAGAGACGCGTGTTTCTCTTTGAAGTATCACATTTCCTTTTTGACACTCACTTAAAAGCATCTCCAAGATGTCTTTTGATAGGTTATCACAAAACAATTGTCCTAATGTTTTTTCATGGTATGGAATTTCGTATTGTTCAACAAGGTCAATAAAATGATATTGTGTATAGCGTTTCAATGCCGATTTGCAGAAGTGTGGATTTTGGGAGATGTAAGCTTTTGGATTCACTTCATAGTTTGTAAAATTACAGCGCCCCCCTCCAGAAATAAGAATTTTCTTTCCCCATTTCTTTTCTTTTTCAATGATGATTACAGATCTGCCCTGTTGTCCTGCTTGTGCAGCACACATTAATCCTGCTGCACCTCCCCCTAAAACGATAACGTCAACAAACATGAAATTTCCTTTGTTTATTCAAAACCAACAATACGTACTATATTGCCCTCTTTGAAACTGCAAAGGTATAATTCCCCTTGATGATCAACAGCAAAACTGGATACGGCAAAACGATATTTACCAATGTGGTGATTTTCGATCAACTTTCCGCGTTGTTGTTTCAAAACCCAAAAGTTGTTGGATGCATAATCACAATATATATAATATCCTTGTAGACTCGGAATTTTTGTACCACGGTATACAAAGCCACCAGTAATAGAAGTTCCCATATTGCGTGGATAAGCTTTAAGTGGCTTCAAATACTCAACGCCCGCCACAGGTTTTTCTCTTTTGAAAGTACTGTCGCCTTCGTATACGCGCCATCCATAATTTCCTCCACTAACAATGAAATCTACTTCTTCCTGCTTATTTTGACCTACATCTGCACAAATTAGATCCCCTGTTTTAGGGTCAAAACTAAAGCGCCATGGATTGCGTAAACCATAGGCAAAAATTTCAGGTTGCACGCCTTTTTTCCCCACAAAGGGGTTATCAGCAGGAATGCCATATTTTTTATTGCCATTCGTGGAATTTACATCAATCCGTATAATCGAGCCTAATAATGTATTCATATTTTGTCCGTGGTTCTTTGGGTCACCGCCTGCTCCTCCGTCACCAAGTCCAATATATAAATATCCATCTGGTCCAAAAGCAATTTGTCCGCCATTATGATTCCAGTATGGCTGTGCCACTTCTAAAATCAGTTCTTCTAATTTTAGTTTTCCCTGCCCATTGAATTTGTAACTTGCAACATGAGAGCGTTTAGGTTTTTTAACGGTATAATAGAGGTAGATTCTGCCAGTATTTTTGAAATCTGGGTGAAATGCCCAACTTAGAAGGCCTTCTTCATTTTGGGTAGATATGATATCACTTATGTCTAGAATTAGTTTCTTTTTCTTTGCGCTTGCATCATTTACCAATTCATATGCTTTACCACGCTGTTCAATAACAAATGCTCGCTTTGTATTTTGCGGGTGAACATGATATTCAATTGGACGGTCAAATTTCAGTTTAGGAAAAGCAACTTCAGTTATTAATTTTTTGTTTTCTACAGCACATACACTCAAGACTAGGAATAAAGAATAGAACAGAGTTTTCATATTTAGGTCCTTTAAGTTTAAAAAAATTTGTTTATTCAAGTTAACTTATGGAACCTAAAAAAACAACCCGTGTCTTAATTTAGGCTTTTCAGTAAAAAACATCCAAAAAAGTTATCAAGTCTTTATGTAGTTTAAGTAATGGATTGAAATATATTGAGATAGGTATTATTTTGTAGTAATCCGTTGAAGGGTTAGGAACACAACAGAGGTAACAATTAATGATTATTGTTTTACATAAGGGTTTGTCTGATATTGAGATCGAGAAAGTTTGTTCAGATGTTGAGCAGGCTGGTTATCAGCCCAAGATCATTCGTGGTGTAGAGGAAGTTGTTCTTGCTTGTGTAGGAGATGAGCAGAGTCATTCTTCATTAGAGGCCTTAACATGGTTACCTGAAGTAGAACGAGTTCTTCCCGTACAAAAAAAGTATAAGCTTGTAAGCCGTGATTTTAAGCCAGAGGATTCCACCTTTCTCGTTCACCATACACCTTTTGGTGGTAAAAACTTTAGTACGATAGCGGGTCCATGTTCCATAGAGAGTTTGGATCAGTGCCGTAAGACAGCGGAAATGTTAAAGAACTGTGGTATCAATACTTTTCGTGGTGGTGCTTTTAAACCTCGCACTTCGCCATATGCATTTCAAGGTCTTGCCGAAGAAGGTTTAAAAATTCTTGCTAAGATCAAAGAAGAATTTGATATGGGGATAGTGACTGAGGTCCTTGGCGTTGAGCATATTGATGCCACTGCGGAAGTAGCAGACATGATTCAAATTGGTGCTCGTAACTGCCAAAATTATCATTTACTCGAGAAGGTTGCCAAGGCTGGTACGCCTGTTTTACTAAAACGAGGCTTAGCAACTACCATTGATGAATGGCTTTTAGCTGCTGAATATATTATTTATCATGGGACAAATGAAGTCATGCTATGTGAGCGTGGAATTCGTACATATGAGACAGCGACACGTTTTACCTTAGATGTCGCAGCTATTGCAGTTGCGCTTCGGGAGAGTCATTTGCCAATCATTGTAGATCCAAGTCACCCTGCTGGGCATGTGAACTATGTGCAACCTCTTGCACGAGCAGGTATTGCAGCTGGAGCGCATGGTATGATAGTTGAGACGCACCCTTGCCCATCAAAGGCAGTTTCAGATGCAGCACAGCAAATTGCTGTAGATAAATTTTCTGGTTTTTATGATGATCTACGTCCATGGATTGATCTAAGAAAAATGCTTTGATTGTTATAGGAATACATGTATTATGCCCGAATCAATGAAGATAGTTTGTTATAATTGTGCTCAGAAGCTTGATGTAACTGAGTTTTCTCCTTTTTCAAAGTTGCCCTGCCCTATTTGTGCATCAGAATTAATCATACCCAAGATTTTTGGAAACTTTTTATTGGAAGAAGATTTTGGTTTAGGTTATACAGGTCAGCTGTATCGTTCGATGGATCGGACGCTTGACCGTGAAGTGGCCATTCGAGTTTTACCGATCAATACTGATGATAGTGAGAAGGAAGAAGAACGTTTTAATAGACACGCAAAAGCAATCTCTAGTCTAACTAATCCATCAATCGTTCCCATTTATTCTTGTGGTATGATGGAAGAGCAACCTTATCTTGCGATGCAGTTTATGACTGGTGGAAATTTAGTAAACCGTTTGAATCGTAAAAACGACTTCACTCAACTGTTAATTTGGTTCAAGAGTACGATTCATGCTTTAAATTTAGCAGAATCTAAGAGTGTAGTTCATGGTTTTCTACGTCCGGTCAATATGCTCTTAGACGAGGAGAAGAATTTAAAGATTTGTGAATTTGGCATGGTTAATTTACTTTTTCCACCCGCTCCACTTTACGCAGATGGTGAGCTTGTTGGTGAAGGAGAGACTCTTCCGATTTCATTTTTATCTCCAGAGCGAATCACTGAGGGGACATCCTCAGCCAAGGGTGATATTTACAGTTTAGCAGCTATTTTTTATTGCCTTTTAGTGGGCAAAAATATTTTTGATGGGGATAAAGTAGAAGTCATAGAGATGAAGCTAGCTGGTGAAATTCCTTCAATTATTTCAGCGCGTAAAGACTTACCCAATGCTTTTGCTACGCTTATTGATAAGATGTTGTCTGTGGACCCAGTAGAGCGTCCAGAGAATTTTGATGCAATAATCAAATCGATCAGTGAAATCGAGATTGAGCTTGCGACGCAAGAGACCTTTGCGGAGCGTAAGAAGGCTCCCCCCATTCACAAGAATAAGTTAAAGAACAACAAGAAGGCAGTAAAGCGTAATAAGATCCAAGTTTCTCGTGGTCAATATCCAACGCGTAGACTTCAGCCTAAAAATCATTCTCTTGTTGGCTTCTTTTTTCTTAAACTGATTCCCTTGTTTGTGGTAACGATGATTTTGTTGTTAGCTGTAGCGCATGTTCGTCATTTCAAATGGTATGATAAGCATGTCCGTCCATATATTATTGAAGAGGCATCCCCCTCCACAGCTACTCCTGCAACGAAGAATAAAGATGCCTTAGAGTAATATCATTTTTGGGGAAGAATACAAAACGCATTTTATGCCCAAAACTACTTACTCTGTCAGCTTACATACATTTTTTGACATAGTTTCACCTTCATTATTCGCATTCGTAACATATGTGACTATACTCTTGACATTATTTTGAAATTAGATCATTTTTTACAGTCAAGGATTACAACATATGCTGCTATCATCTACTATTTTTGGGCGTCCGTGGGAACAGCCAGAATTAACATCATTGAACCGGCTTCCCATGCGTGCGACATTACCTACTTATGCAAATGAAAAGAACGCATTGAGTTTGGATCCTAGTGCGAGTCCTCATATTCAATATCTTAATGGTACGTGGAAGTTCAAACTGTATGATCAACCAGAAGCTATTGAAGATACTGTGTTGAAGTCAACGTTTAAAGATATGGCGTGGGCAGACATCCAAGTACCGGGCAACTGGACGATGCAAGGTTTTGACAAGCCACATTATACTAATGTAAAAATGCCTTTTCAGGACAATCCTCCTTTAGTACCAGATGAAAACCCTACGGGTGTATATCGCACAAATTTTAATATCGATAAGAGTTGGAATGGTCGTCGTTTAGTATTACACATTGGCGGCGGGGAGAGTTGTTATTATATTTTCTTAAACAATGAATTTGTTGGTATGAGCAAAGATTCACGTTTGCCAGCAGAGTTTGATATTACGTCAAAAGCGAAAGTTGGTAAGAACAGTCTTGCAGTGATGGTGATTCGTTATGGTGAAGTTTCGTATGTTGAGGATCAAGATCACTGGTGGATGGCTGGTTTATACCGTGACGTTTATGTTTATAGCACAGACCAAGTTTATATTGAGACTTCCGAAGCAACGACCACACTAAGTAAAAATTATAAAGATGGCTTACTAGAGTTGCGCACAAAAGTAAACTTTACTTCAGATCCTTGTTGGAAGGATAATGAATTTCAGCATACAACTTACAAGATTGTGACACAACTTTATGATGGTGCAGGTAAAAAAGTTTTCAAGAAACCACTTTGTTGTGACATCACGAACTCTTACCGTAAAGATCATTATTTATTTACACAATCAGCTAAGATTAAAAATGTTGATGCATGGTCACATGAAACGCCCCACCTGTATACCTTAAGTATTCAAATTGTCCGAATTGCTGACGATAAGGTTATTGAAGCAACAGCGACTCAGGTAGGTTTCAGAACTTTTGAAATTTCTGACGCACAGTTTAAAGTCAACGGTCAACCAATATTAATTAAAGGTGTTAATCGCCATGACCACCACCCAGATACAGGTAAAACTGTTGATGAAGAAACGATGCTAAAAGATATTTTACTATTAAAACAGTTTAACTTTAATGCAGTGCGGACTTCCCAT
This sequence comes from Lentisphaeria bacterium, assembly GCA_022447755.1. Taxonomy (GTDB): domain Bacteria; phylum Verrucomicrobiota; class Lentisphaeria; order JABSQK01; family JABSQK01; genus JAKVBE01. The sequence goes on from JAKVBE010000022.1 coordinate 10,023, forward strand.
TACCCGAACGATTCCCGTTGGTATGAACTTTGTGATCAGTTTGGTATCTTGATCATTGATGAAGCCAATATTGAATCCCACTCCAACTACTCAAGTATAGTACGTGATCCAATTTACCGTTTAAGTTTTCTTGAGCGTGTTCAACGCATGGTTCGGCGTGACTTCAACCATGCTTGTATTTTCAGCTGGTCTTTAGGCAACGAATCTGGTTATGGAGAAAATCACGACTATGCAGCAGACTGGGTTCGTCAATATGATCCATCACGTTTATTGCATAACGAAGGTGCTGTAAAAGCAAGTTGGAATCAAGGTATTGCAGCCTTTGATGAAGGCGGAAACCGCTCAAATGACTTCCATGATCCTATGTATACTGATTATGAAGAATTAGAAAAATGGGCTAAGAAACCACTTGATAAGCGTCCTTTGATTTACTGTGAATATTCGCATGCAATGGGCAACTCTAATGGTTGTTTAAAAGAATATTGGGATATGTTCTACAAGTACAAACAGCTTCAAGGTGGTTTTATTTGGGATTGGGTTGACCAAGGTCTAAGAAAGTTTGATGAAAATGGTACAGAGTTCTTTGCCTATGGAGGTGACTACGGTGATACGCCAAATGATGTAGATTTCTGCTGTAATGGTTTAGTTTCACCTGATCGTGACCCGCACCCAGCGATGTACGAATTCAAATATTTAGTGCAGCCGATTAAAACCAAAGAGGTAAAGAAGAAGAAGTATACGTACAAAGTAATTAATACGCATGACTTTATCAAGGCTGATTATCTGCGTGGAGAATGGTATGTTGAAGTAGGTGGTAACATTGTTCAAAAAGGTAAGTTAAATAAGCTCACGATACCCGCAGGTGGTAGCAAAGAGTTTACTTTACCAATAAAAGAGCAAGAATTGAATGCCGGCGAGAAAGCCTATATAACCTTTACTTTCAGTACACAAAGTGATGAAGCATGGTGTGAAAAAGGTCATCTAGTTGCGCATGATCAATTTAAGCTGAAGTTCAAGAAAACCAAGAAGACGAAGTCTTCTGTTTTTGTTCGCAATCAAGAATTTGAGGTAAGAGAATTAAAGACAAAAGCAACCATTCGTGATGTTTCAAGTGGTTTTGAACTCGTTTTAGATAAGCGTCAAGGAAGTATTGCGAGTCTTTCCATAGCGGGTCATCCTATTATTTTATCTGGACCAGTGTTTCAGCCTCTTCGAGGTGTACTAGATAATGATGGTGTAAAAGGTCATAAAGAGCAGTGGACAGCTGACTGGAAGCCATTAGGTCGTTGGAATAAGTCAGGTTTATTGAACCTAAAACATAAACTAATTCAGACCTCAATCACTCAAGAAAATAGCTTTATCCTTGTCAAGACTGAGCATGAATATACGGGCAAAGTCAAAGGAGCAGTAATAGGTTACTCAGAGAGCTTTAAGATCTACCCAACAGGTGAAATTGTTGCTCAACATAACTTCGATTTACCTGAGGCATATGCAGATTTACCCCGTCTTGGGGTTCAGTTAAGTTTGGCCTCTGGCTTTGAAAACTTAAGCTGGTTTGGATTAGGTCCATTTGAAACCTATTCAGACCGAAAAGCAGGTGCAGTTCAAGGTTTATTTGTAGGTACCGTTCAGGAGCAATATTATCCATATATTGTTCCCCAGGAAAATGGTAACAAAGAAGAGGTTTCCTGGTTTGAAGTTGGTGTTGAGAATGGTCCAGAGATCAAGGTAGAAGGTAATGGAAAGATGAGTTTTTCAGTCGCGCATTATACGCCAGAAGACTTAACAAAGGCGTATCATACAAATGAGCTTGATTTCCGCAAAGAGACGATCGTGAATATTGATGTAGCGCAAAGAGGTCTTGGAACTGCAAGCTGTGGTCCAGATACATTAGAAAAGTACCGTATCAAGGAAGGTAAATATCAACTTGCTTATACAATCAAAGTAAAAGTTTAACAAATACATTTAATAAAGTCCCTGCTGAACATTGTTTTAGCGGGGCTTTTTTGTGTACAAGTTGTTTAATTATCTTTCAACATCAATATCCGAACTATCTAGTTCAATAGATAAGCTTTGCCCTACCAAATCAATATTAACAAATAAGCGTATTTTGTCTTTCCAGCTTTCGACGATTCCTGAAAGTCCTTTTAAGGGGCCTTGTTTAACTTGCACGACATCACCTACGGCAATTTCCGGTCTAATAACCAAGTCACCAGTCTCAATTTGTGACATCATCAATTGAATATTATTTAGGTCCTTCACTAATCCAGCTTCTTCGCCATGCTCTGGAATAATCGGATAAGCAATATGCGAACTATGCATAATGGAATCATAGTTTGGGTATGGGCAACATGCGAATATATAGCCAGAAAAGATTGGTATTTCGTTTATGCGAGTTCGATTTCCGTATTTCTTAACAGAAGGTCGAACGGGAAGAAATGATTGAATTTTATTTTGTTTAAGGTATTCAAAAACTTTTTTTTCAGCTCTTGGTTTCGAGCGAAGTACGAGCCAACGATGATCTGAAGTAAAGGATATGGGAGTATCTAATGCCTGTTGAAATAAAGATGTTTTATCAGTCATGAAAAGCATCCTCCCAAACGTAACTTAGGTATTATTCACCCAGATTGTTTGCAAATAAGTTTTCAATAGCAGCCATCACGGTATCAGCATCGATTCCAGATACATGGATGGTTAATTCCCCCCCTTGAGCAACGCCCAAGGTCATTAGCTCTAAGACACTCTTTGCATTTGCACTTAAACTGTTACTATCTACGACAACATCAGATGTATAACCTGATACGAGTTGGGTAAAACGAGTTGCTGCACGTGCGTGTAGACCGAGTTCATTCGGAACAATGAATGTCTTAGATAATTGAATCACAATAAAAAAGTCCAAATCTTAATATTAAAACCGATAAAGTAAACGCCGAAAAGGCTAAATAATTTACTAAATAAAAAGTAAAAGGCAACTCATTTTTTTGAATATTTATTGAGTTTGCTTTTACTTTAGATATGCCTTCTAAAAGCCGGATAAGTCCAAACCAGGAATATTTAATCCACCCGTTAGATTTTGCATATTATTAGCTTTTTCTTCCTTAATTTTAGTCAATACCTGATTAAACACAACAACTAACAGATCTTGCAGTGTTTCGCGGTTTTCTGCATCAGGTACAAGATCTTCAGGTATCGTCACTGAAACAAATGAAGAATCACCTTTTGCTTCCACTTTAATACCATTTGATTCATATGTAAACGATTGTTGGTCTAATTCTTCTTGCATATTTTTGGCATTTTGCTGGAAGCCTTGTGCCATTTGCATAATTTGATTCATATCCATAGAAAAATCCTTTCTATTCAGTTGATTTTGCTTGATCACGATCCTTTACATCAATTAATTCGCCATTAAAGAGGTCTTTAACCTCTTTAACAAATTGATGATCTTCAGTATCGCGTAATAATTGCGTTTTATTGTTTCCTTCAATATTTCCAGTAGCTGCTTCAGCTTTAGTAGTTGTAGCTTCAATGGTAGGCTGTTCTGTTGAAGGGACTGTTACTTCAACATTTGATTCACGTAAAACTTGCTCTACTTCTTCTGCCTGTATCTCTTCTATTGAAGAGTCTTCAACTGGGACTGTTACCTCGAGGTTGGGCACAACGGGAGCTGTTGGAATTACAGGAGTTGGTTCAGCGACTGCAACATGCTCTACTTTAGACTTGGGTTCTGGAACTTCTGTTGGAGCTGGAGTCTCTAGGGATGGTGCTGGTTCATTTACTATAGTTGATTCTTGGGTAGTAACCGTTGTTTTTGTCTGGACTTGGACCTGCCCAAGGTTTTCCAACTGTCCACCCTTTTGTATAGCTCGTAATTGAGTTAATAAATCATCTACTCGAACAGCATGTGCATCTTGCATCACCTTTAATAAGGTAATTTCTAAGAAAACTCGTTTATTTAAAGTGTGGCGAATTTGGTCGCCATATTGAAGCAGTCCTTCAACGAGTCTTTGAATGATAGATAAATCACCAATATTTGCTAATCTTTGTAAGTCTTCCGCCTCGCTTGAGCTCAGTTCTAAAATTTGTGCAGGATTGCTCGATGCTTTAAAGATCATAATATTTCTCAGGTGCATCATTACATCCGCGAAAAGTTTTTCCAAGTCTCTTCCATTATCAGCTAAGTGATGCAGAACTTCAACAAGTAGCCCAGGGTTGTTTGTTAGCATTGCTTCCTGAATTCGAAGAAGTTCGTGCTGTGATGTCATACCAAAAACATCGACAACATCACTTGCTGAGATACTTTCTGTTTCAGATAGGCCACCGCAAAAGGCGATCATTTGGTCAAAAATAGACTGTGCATCTCGCATTCCACCTTCTGCAGCTCGTGCAATCAGGGTTAGAGCATCATTGCTAATGAAAACTTTTTCCTGTTTAGCAATTTCTTCCAAACGCTCCACGATCGTTGCAACGGAAAGTCTTTTCAGGTCAAAGCGTTGCGTACGAGATAAAATTGTAGGAAGTACTTTATGAGCTTCGGTAGTCGCAAAAATAAATTTTACATGTTCAGGAGGTTCTTCAAGTGTTTTTAGTAGCGCGTTCCATGCTTGTGTGGTTAGCATATGCACTTCGTCGATAATATAAATTTTGTATTTTCTGCCATTCGTTGGCGCATATTGAACATTTTCACAGATATCACGGATATCTTCAACTTTATTGTGTGAAGCACCGTCAATTTCAATAACATCAAGGCAATTACCAGCGGCGATTTCGTGACATGTATTACATTCACAACAAGGTTCCCAAGTACCTGCTGGGTCGCGGATAGGGTTTTCACAATTCAATGCTTTTGCAAAGATGCGTGCAGAAGTCGTTTTTCCGATTCCTCGAGGGCCAACAAATAGGTAAGCATGACCGATACGTTCTCTAGAAATAGCGTTTTGAAGGGTACGGCTAATGTGTTCTTGTCCTAAAACATCCTTGAATTGCTGTGGTCGCCACTTGCGGGCTAATACCTGATAAGACATAGATACCCCATGAAACTGTTATTCGGTCAAAAAAAACCGATGGCAATTGTAGGTGAACCCAAACGCATAACAAACTTCCTTAGGGCTGCTTGCTTCCACACCTGACCCGGTTCGTCCATTCACTATCGTAAGGGACCCACAAATGCACATCGGCGGATAAAAATATGCCAACTTTTAAAGTTTAGTCAAGCCTTGTAAGCAAGGAAAAATGACTTTCCTGTTGGATTTCTTCCAAAAAAGTAAGTTGGTCGCCACCTATTCATGAAACTAAAAGCTAAATAAAGTGTTTCATTTAAAATAAAAGTAATCCCACTTTGTAATTATAGCAAAAAAAGATCAAGAGAAGTTCTTAAAAATGTGATATTCATGTTGCTGTTTTCGTGTGGTGTCTTTGAAAGATGAATTTCAGTATTTGCGATTCTGAAAATTTCATTTAATTTAATAAGCCATTATTTATGATTATTGAGGCAATGACTGATCCGCTTCAATTAACTGAACCATTTATTAGAGAGTCATTTTATGTCCAACTGTCCTTGCGGAATTGATACCGCTTACGCTGATTGTTGCCAACCCATTATTCTAGGTGTAAAATCAGCTGATACTGCGGAAGCATTAATGCGTGCACGATATACTGCTTATGTAAATACTGAGATCGATTTTCTTAAGTCCTCATTGTCACCAGATGAACAGGATGCGTTTGACCCTGAATCTACCAAAGCTTGGGCACAAGCAGCTGAGTGGCGTGGCCTAACAATCAAACGTTGTATTAACGGGCAGGCAACAGATACAACAGGTGCCGTAGAGTTTGAAGCAAAATACTTGGAAAGTGGTATGCTTTATACGCATGCAGAGTTTGCAGAATTTGAAAAGATTGAGGATAAATGGTATTTCAAAGATGGTAAAGTGAAGCCATCTACAGTTGTTCGTGACCAGCCCAAAGTAGGACGTAATGATCCATGTCCTTGTGGTAATGGTAAGAAATACAAAAAGTGCTGTGGCAAATAGCAAGGAGTCTTAATTATGGCAGGTAAAGGTGATAAAATCAGAAAAGGAGCTGATTTAAACAAGTTCCGTAATAATTATGATCAAATCTTTGGTAACAAAGATAATCATTCAAAAGAAGCAAAAAAGTCTTCTAAATAAACTTTTAAAGCGGTGCATTGCATCGCTTTTTTTGTATAATATTATTATTTTTTGTCTGAGAAAAGAGTTTAAAGTAATGAATTTTGGAGAGGTTTTGTGCTAACAGTCAAGAATTTATCGGTTCGGTATGGTGCAATTCAAGCGCTGAGTAATATTTCCTTTGAGATCAATCAAGGAGAAATTGTGACTTTATTAGGGGCTAATGGTGCGGGTAAGACGACCACTTTAAGTGCTATTTCCAAAACGGTGAAGTGGGCAGGTGGTGATATACTTTTTGAGGGTAATAGTTTAAAGAAATTGTCTCCACATAAGATTGTTTCTCATGGTTTGGCACATTGTCCTGAGGGCCGTAGAATTTTTCCTGAGCTAACAGTAATGGAAAACCTCGATTTAGGCGCATACACTTTGGCGGATCAGAGCCAATACTCTACTCTATTAGACAAAGTTTTTCATTATTTTCCAAGACTCCAGGAAAGAAAAGAGCAGAAAGGTGGCACGCTATCAGGCGGTGAGCAGCAAATGCTTGCTGTAGGACGTGCCTTAATGAGCCACCCGAAACTTCTAATGCTTGATGAGCCCAGCCTTGGTTTGGCGCCACTAATTGTTGAAAAAATCTTTGAAATCATTAAGCAGGTCAACAAGGAAGAGGGTATGACTGTATTTTTGGTTGAGCAAAATGCCTATGAGGCTCTTCAAGTTGCAGATCGTGCTTATGTGGTTGAGACAGGCGAAATAAAAATGGATGGCCAAGCAAAGGACTTGCTTCATGATGATCGCATCAAAGAGCTTTATCTTGGCGGTTAAAAAGCTAGTTGAACCGATGGCTTAACGCGAAAAAAATATCTAGAATTAGTTCTTGTTATGCACTTATAAAAAACTAAATTTCTAATATAGGTCAATCTAAAAGAAATTGTTTTAGTTCTAAAAGTAAAACAAAACTACCAAAGCAACCCTTAGGGAGGGTTTAGAGGGAAAAATATGTCAACACAGGTAATCAGAGAAACCATTCTTGTTGTAGACGATGAAAAAGACTTTAATAAGCTAATATGTGAAGTTCTTCGTCACGCAGGTTATATTACACTTTCAACCGACAATATCAAAGAAGGGCTTGCCCTGCTCAAACAAAAAAAAGTCGATTTAGTTGTAACTGACTTAAATTTTCCAGAGGGCTCCGGAATTGAAATACTAGAAGAAGTGTTAAATCGTGAAGCGAACCAAATTCCTTGTATCATGTTAACCGGTGACCAAGAAGTAGAAATGGCTGTTTCCTGTATGAAAAAGGGAGCCTATGGCTACTTACAAAAGCCCATGCAACCTCAAAATTTGCTCAAAACAATCAAGCGTGCTATTGATGAGTTTGCAGTCAACAAAGCGCTTAATAAGTCAACAAAGTTACTCAAAGGTGATATTTTCGCTGGCTATCGTGTAAAAAAGTTTATTGCAGAAGGTAGTATGGGTGTTGTTTATGAGGTTGAGGCAACGGACCGAGTTGATATTGGTGAAAAAGGGAAAGTTTATGCATTGAAATTACTTCGTATCATGGAAGATCAAGATAGTGACATGGAAGATTTATTGCGTAAACGCTTTATTACAGAGGCAAAAGCCACAATGCGAATTAGCCATCCAAATGTTGTTGCTTTATTTGATATGGGGATGGATACAGAGCGAAACCTTCCATACATTGTAATGGAATATTTAGAGGGAGATACGCTGAGTTTATTAATTGACCGTGATCAATTGACAATGGAAGAGAAGTGCAAGATATTGAAACAAATAAGCTTAGCCCTTAAAAGTATTCATGATTGTAAAATAACTCACCGAGATATAAAGCCATCTAATATTATCGTGACCCCTGAAGGGCGAGCAGTTTTAACTGACTTTGGAATTGCGCACTTGCATGGTTCAAATTTGACGATGACAAATGAGGTTTTCGGAACGCCTGCGTATTTATCTCCTGAAGCATTTTATTCAGCGAAAGTAGGTCCAGAATCAGATATTTTTTCATTTGGTGTAGTTTGTTACGAGACGCTTTTGGGTTATCGGCCTTTTGATGGTGGATCAATTCAATCAATTGCAAGGCAAATTCAGAATGAGGCTCCCGCACATCCTTGTAATGAGAACAAGCAAATACCTGATCTTTTGGGTAGTACTTTAATGCGTATGTTAGAGAAGCGGCCTGAAAGACGTTTTAAAAGTACCACCAAGATATCAGAAGCTTTTCAAAAATGTCTTGATGAAGGTCTTGAAAGTAAAGATGGCATCATGGACTGGATCAAGAAGACTGTCACAATTAGGCGTTTTTAGTTTGTACTTTTCTAAAGGTTAAATTTACTCTGGGTAGTAGTTTACGTTTGCTCTTGGGGATTTGATGTTTCCAGAAATGTTGTGTTTCTCCCGCCATAATTAGCAGGGATCCATGACTTAAATTCAATTTTAATTGCTGTTCTTTCAAGTTATTGTGTTTAAGGTGAAAGCTTCGTTCTTGACCTAATGTTAGAGATGCAATTACAGGGTTCTTTCCCAGTTCAGGTTCGTCATCAGCATGCCACCCCATGCTATCATTACCTGAGCGATATAGATTACAAAGCACAGAATTAAATCTATGATTCGCTTTTTCTTCAATGCTCGTTTTGAGTTTTTTCAATGCTTTAGTCCATGGCAATGCATCAAATTTTAGCCCAGAATAAATATAGTGTGCGCCTGGGTCTCCATACCATGACTCAAGTCTTGGGTTGGGTAATTCTTTACCAAACATTTTTATATAACGTTGTGACCATTCGAGTTCATCTACACAGTGATTGAATATAAAATCAGCTTGTTCAATATTTAAAAAGTTTGGGTAGTAATAGATATCTGCATTTGGTCGTTCAAAGTGTTCATTGAATCCAAGTTCCATAATCTTCACCTAAAATTAGCAATAAAAAAACGATTTGCAATTTATTAATTTATGTACATGTTATATGCCTCAATGTGCTCCCATAGCTCAGCTGGATAGAGCATCAGATTTCTAATCTGAGGGTCACTGGTTCGAATCCAGTTGGGAGTACCATTTATCTTTCCACGTTGATACTTTTACATTACAGAAAATAATCACATTCTCTAGTCTCATCCAAATAGAATAAACACGTTTTCATTTCATATCAAAGAGCTATATAGCTCCATGCCGTTAATATAATCTATTTTGTAAACGAATCTGATTTATGTGTTTCTTTCTGCAATTGTGCTCTTCCCTAATCTCTTTGTGGGCTCATTAATTTACGAGGATAATTCATAAGATTGAATAGTGGTGTAGACTTAACATATTATGAAGTCTAAAGAATGTTCACAATACTTACTCACAAGCCTTATTTGAAACAGGCAACATAAAATGATTATTTTCTGATCAGAATTATAAAGCATAATAAAACTAGTGGTTATTAACAGTTTTATTTTTGATTAGTTATATAATTTTACTGGGTTTTCAGCTATAAAAAAGTATAAAAATCAGCTTAAGATTTGTTAGATTTGAGTTGAGAAACTTTATTCAATTGCTATAATAATTATCTACATATTTATTGTTGTTTCCCTTATTTGAGGTTTGAAAACGGTGATTCAAGGTTTGTATTTGGGGATGTTTGTTGTTGTGATAATAAGACTCTTGTTTGCTTTCGTTTTAAGTTTGTTTTTATCTTAAGCGTACAAGTCTTATATGTTTTATGTTTTTGGGATGATTATTATGATTAAGAAATTTTTCGAGATGTTTAGGAAGCCAGAATTACCTGAGTTTAAGTCCACTGAAGATGAGCTTTTAATGCAGCGTGAAGAAGAGCTAATACTAATTCGTTTAAAGGAAACTGAACGTAAGGATGTTTTAGAACTCACAGATCAAAGGTTAAAAGAAATGCCAAGTTTAAATCGTTTAACAACATTAAAGAATATTGTTCGCGAATACAAAATCAGGCATGCGGAGGAAAAAGATAAGCAAGAGCGAATTGATATGGCTAATAATCTTCTTGAAGTCCGTAATATCCAGAGTAACAAAAGAGTTGGATAATTTAGCTTCTCTAAAACATATCTTGCCCATTAGGGGTGCGTTTGCAAATTAGGTCAATCACCCAAATAAATAAAAAGCAGTAAATCAAGGTCCATAGGCCACATGTAAGAATCGTAAGAATGAGGTAGCAGATAAATGCTCCCGTCCGCCCTGCATAAAGTTGATTGACTCCCAAACCAGGGAACAGTAATGTTAACAGTACATAAATCCAATACTCTTTTCTTGGTTGAATCGGCACTGCATGATACTGACTTTGACGGCAAATAGGACAAACTGTAGCACGCACATCAATTGAGCTGAAGCACTTGTTACAAGACTTTATTGCAGGTTGATTCGGTGGTTGAGTTGTCATTATATAGTTTTGTTTCCTCATTCAAAAGTCAAAGATACATCTTAGAATAGCAATTAAAAACTCTTCTACCTATTGAAACGAAGTTATCGTAAAATTCTTTCATTGCTCTAGACGCTTGGATATTTGAAATTTGTATTCATAGTATAGAAATATTTTTAGACTAATTTTTTGGAAGGTATGTATGCTTTTAGCAGATCAATGGAAAGAATACCAGTTATTAGAATGTGGTTCTGGCATGAAAAAAGAGCGTTGGGGAGATGTGGTAACAGTTCGTCCTGATCCACAAGTAATTTGGCCAAAGTCTGGCTCATCAAAGTGGAGTGATTTTGATGCATTTTATTTTCGTAGCAAAAGCGGTGGTGGAAAGTGGGACTACCGTAATAAGCTACCTGAATCTTGGACTATAAATTACAAACATTTAAAGTTTAAAATTTCCCCAACAAGTTTTAAGCACACTGGTTTATTTCCTGAGCAAGCAGTAAACTGGGAATGGTCCATGAATAAAATTCGTGAAGCGAAACGTCCCATCAAAGTATTAAATCTTTTTGGTTATACAGGTGCAGCTAGTTGTGCTGCTCTATCAGCAGGTGCCGAAGTCACTCATGTGGATGCTTCAAAAGGGATGGTCAATTGGTGTAGAGAGAACGTCAAACTTTCAGGACTCCAAGATAAGGTTTGCCGTTTTATTGTTGACGACTGCCTCAAATATGTACAACGTGATGGAAGGCGTGGCAAGACCTATGATGCAATAATCATGGACCCCCCTAGTTATGGTCGTGGTAAAAACGGTGAGACTTGGAAGATCGATGAAAATTTATGGGAACTTTTAGCAGATTGTCAGAGAATTTTAACAGACCAGCCACTATTCTTTTTGATCAATTCATATACAACGGGGCTTTCTCCGACCGTACTAACGAATATGCTTCGTGATATATGTCCAAGTAACGGTGCATATAGTTGTGGCGAAATCGGTATTCCAATCAAAGGAGATCAGAAGGTTTTACCCGGTGGCATTTATGCTAGATGGGAGTCCAACTAATGCAATTTGATGAAGACTTTAACTTATCGCCTAAAGAGGTAAAGAAGCTTATTCAATATGAAGATAACCATTTATTGGTTGTAGAAAAGCCAGTTGGGATGCTATCTCAAAGTGAACGTGGAGATCGTAAAGATGACCTTTTATCTGTTTGTAGGAAATACTTAAAGGTTTCCCAGAACAAAGAGGGAGAGGCTTATATAGGGCTTGTACATAGACTTGATCGCCCTGTAGGCGGTCTCATAGTCTTTGCTAAAACGTCAAAAGCGGCCTCACGCTTATCTTCGCAAATCCGTGAGAGAAAAGTAAAAAAAGTTTATACTGCAATTCTTTCAGATACTATAACAGATTTAGCTGGTGAGCTTAAAGGTTTTTTATTGAAAGATAAAAAGACTCGCAAGGCACAAGTAAAGAATCGTTCATTCAGTGAAGCTAAGCCAGTATCACTTGAGTATAAAGTTGTACGAATGTTTGGACCCAATAGCATTGTTCGGGTTTTATTGCATACCGGCCGTTTTCATCAGATCAGGGCTCAATTTGCTCACAAAGGTTTTCCTTTAATGGGTGATAAGAAATATGGTTCACAGAAAAAGTTTCCACCCGGAGGTATTGCCCTTTATGCAACAGAACTTTCTTTTTCACACCCTACAACAAAAGAGGAAATGACTTTCAAAGTGACTCCTCCTTGGCCACAAATTCCAATAAAAAATCTGTAAAAAAAAAGAGAACTAAGTAAATCTTAGTTCTCTACGGGATGGAGATGGGATACAATACCAAAATGCGCAAACTTCATGCCAACTATTTGTTAATTACTATTTAATGCCTAATAAAAGCATTTAAGCTTAAGCTTCTGTACAAAAGCAGGTTATTTAGTAGAGCATAATGCGACACCCTGTTGTAAAAAAGTCCCCCCAAAGGTGGTGAGCCTTGAGAGGAACTTCTCGTTCGAGGAGATTGTTTTGCTATTATTAGAACTTGTAGTCTAAACGTACAGCTAGCATTGTTTTATCTTCAGTAGGTGCATCGCTATCACCTTGCTTGAAGTACGCGAATTTAATTAAGCCGGTGAGTTCATCCGTGAACTTTTTAGCAATAAGCAAGTCAAGTTCGTCACCATAGTGACCGTCAAATGTGTTATTATCTGTAGTATGGAAACTGTGTCCGAAGATCGCAACTTTTACCCCTGCTACTTTCGTTACCGCACCAATGTAGTAATCTTCTAGACCATTTGTTAAGCCACCACCATTGGTACTTAAGAATTGATCAGCCCAACCGTTAAACTTGTGTCCAGTAGAGTATAGTGTATCAAATGCGCGATCTTTACCGTCTTGACCACTGATTCTATGGTAGCCACCAAGTAGTTTTACTTCTTTAACTTTTCCCCCAACTTCAGCCATGAACATATCTGACTCAGATGTATCATCATAATCTGCATAATCAGTCTGGTAAGAGTAGCTCACGTCATAATGGAATTTAGATTTTTTACCAGAGTTTGCACGAACGCCATATGTAGCAGTATCTTTTGCATCATTCTCAGAATCATTTAAGTAAGAATAAACTGCGACATTATGATCTTCGTTAATTTTATAGTGGATGTTACCAAAGAATAAACCATCTGTTTCTACGTTATCTAGTGTAATCGTTTCAACTTCATCAATGTAACCAAAGAAGAAAGTTAAGTTTTCAATGGAAGTATTTTTGATTGTGATAGCATCAAAAGACTGACCATTTTGTCGCCAGTCAACATTACCTAAGAAACGAGAATCATTCACGATAATTTCCTGACGACCGATACGGATTGTTGTATCAGGAATCAGCGTGATATCATCGTACAACTGATGAATACGAGAACCTTCAGGGTCGGCAATTACAGCCCGGTTTGGATTTTGCCCATCTTTATCATTGTAATCATCTAAAAAGTCGGTAAATACGTGACCTTCAATATAGATTTGGTTACCGAAGAACTCTTCTGTTTTATACCCTAAACGTAAACGTACGCCTAAAGAATATGCATTTTTTTCAGCCTTATCATCATCTACGAATTCATATCCTAGACGGATCTGGCCATCAAATGTACCCCAAATTTTTTCATTGAGTTCATCAGCCCAGTTCATTGGCTTTGGTGCTTCTTCAACAGCCAGGCGATCATCAGCAGCCGCTGGATCAGGTTCAGCAGCTTTTTCTTGAGCGTTTATTCCGGTTAAAAAACTTGCAGCACAAATTGTTGCAAAAAATTTTGACTTAAAAGACATTTACCTATCTCCTAATATATTAACTTCATTAAATTATAACTAAACACGTTTTGAATTTCCCACTAACATATATGCTTTAGGTTTTATTTTTGTATCCAATTCCTTTCACTTTTACCCCATTAACTAACTTTTTTCTTTTTATGATCCTGGTCTTCAAGGAAAGTAATCAATTCCTCTCTATAGACATAATATTTGGGATGGTCTACTAACTCCGAGCGGTTTCTTGGTCTTGGCATATCATTTACCAAGATTTTTCCTAATGTAGCTTTAGGTCCATTAGTCATACAAACGACTTTATCAGACAAGTACAAGGCTTCATCCACATCATGCGTAACCATAAGTGTGGTCATTGCATGATGATCATGTAGTTTTGCAATTAAATCTTGAAGTTCATGTTTTGTAAGTGCATCCAGCATCCCCAAAGGTTCGTCCAATAACATCAATTTGGGTTTCAAAGCAAATGCACGGGCGATACCAACTCGCTGACGCATTCCTTGTGATAAATCCGTAACACGTTTATCTTTATCTTTGAATAGTCCAACAGATGCTAGGTAATAGCAAACAATATCATGCATCGTTTGTTTAGATTGATTTGGGTATACTTGCTTTACCCCTAACATAACATTTTCATATGCGGTAAGCCATGGTAAAAGGCTTGGGGACTGAAATACAACGCCCCTGTCAGGACCTGCACCATCAATTTCTTTGCCATCTAAGCAAACACTTCCAGCAGTAATACTGTTTAAACCAGCTACCATAGACAATATGGTAGACTTTCCACAACCACTATGTCCAATCAAACAATAGAATTCTCCTTTCGGGATATCTAGATTGAAGTTTTCAAGAACAACAAAAGGTCCTTTTTGTGTTGGATAAACTTTTGCAAGATTAACCATTTCCACATATTTTTTATTTGTATATTCACTCATTTCAAACCTCACGCAGTGATTGGCATAACATCAGGTAAGACCATTTTATTTTCATCAAGAGTCTCACTTTGTTCTTTAATCTTGTTTAGGTAATGAATGACTTCATTACGTAATGTTTTATATTTTTGATCACTATTCATTCCTTTACGCAGACGTGGACGAGCCAACTCTACCTGATAATTGGGTCCTAGCTGTGCATTGGGTCCTATTTTTAATGGGATAATACGATCTGCCATCAAGATTCCCTCATCTACATCATTTGTAATCAAAACAACTGTTTTCTTTTCTTCTTTCCATATTTCTAGGATTTGATCCTGTAAAACCGCACGCGTCAAAGCATCTAATGCACTTAAAGGTTCATCCATCAAAAGCATACTTGGGTTAACGGATAAAGCACGTGCTACAGAAACTCGCTGCCTCATACCACCACTTAATTCTTTAGGACGTTTATCAATTGCTGGTAGCAAGTTGACCATGTCTACGTACTTTTCAACAAGATTTCTTCGTTCTTTTGCTGTAAGTTCAGGGAAGATTGTCTTAACTGCTAAGTTCACATTTCCACCTACTGTTAACCAAGGGAGTAAGGAGTAGTTTTGGAAAATGACACCACGCTCGGAACTTGGTCCGTTAAGCGCTTTCCCCTTGTACAAAATTTCACCACTTGTTGGCTCCAGAAGACCAGCCATTAAATTAATCAAGGTTGTTTTTCCAGTTCCAGAGAAACCTACAATTGCAACGAATTCTCCTTCATTAATCGTAAAATTTATATCCTTTAGGACTTCTGTTTTGTCATTACCTTCGCCATAAGCGAGACACACATTTTTCATTTCAAGTAAAGCACTCATTTGGAGACTCCTTACGCAGATACTTCGTCGTTAAAGCTAACGAAACGTTGTAAAGTATACATGATTCGATCCAAGCAAGCACCAACTAAACCGATAATAAAGATACATACAATTATATTAGCTAGTGATTCAACTTTATTATTCTGATACTGTTGATCAATGTACCAGCCCAATCCACGCGAGGTTGCCATCATCTCAGATACAATTAATACCATCCAACCAACACCAAGTGTGATTCGTAAACCAGTAAAGATAAATGGAATTGCTGCTGGTATAATAATTTTAAATAGTCGATCAAACCAGTTAAGTTTTAGTACTTTAGCGACATTCATATAATCTGTATCAATTGATGATACACCTAAGGCAGTATTACTAAGAGTTGCCCACATAGAACATAATGCGACGGTAATACCAGCGTGTAGGAATGTATTCTTAAATACGTCCCCTTCCAGAGCTAAATCTCCAACAAAGATGCCATCAACAATTTGTATTGTGATCAGGACCCATGCTAAAGGTGACACGGGTCTGAAGACCTGTATCAATGGGTTTATTGCAGTCATAAAAGAAGTACTTAATCCACAAATAATACCCAGAGGTATTGCAACAGTTGCAGCAATAGCAAATCCGAATAATACAGTAATAATACTAAGTTTGATATAATCAATGATACTTCCATTGCCACTGTATGCAGTTTCTTTACGAATCAATTTCAGGAAAGTTTGTTTACGTTTTTCTGCTTTAGCTAATTTCTTTTCATCGCCGCCAGTAGCGGTTAATTCATCAATTTCATTTTGATATTTCTGTACTTTACTAACGCGGGAAGCTAAAGATCCATATGAAGAACTAAAGTCATTTAACACTTGCACAATTCCCATTTCATAAACCATATACTTTTGTTCAGAAGCTAAATTTATTTCATCAACAGCTTCTCTATTAAGCTGAGGGTTACCATCCATATCCTTTAAAGGTTGTCCGTCATCACTTGTGACATAAAATTCAGGTTTATTGTATTTTTCTTTAACTGCAGATACACTTGCTTCATGCGCTTCTTTACCTATAGCAATCTGCTCATTCAACTTTTCAGATTCATCAGAAAATTTTGTTTTTACTCCATCAATATCTTTTAATAAAGACTGAATCTCTGGTGAGTTTACATTTTTATCCATCTGCATGGCAATAGAAGAACGGATAGCTTCAAATTTTTCATATTGGGCTTTTTTATATAGTTCTACACGGTAATTTGCAATCATCGCTTTGCTCTGGTTCCACACAAAAACAGGCGAAGGTAGTTTACCTACACTTGTCTGAATTTTAGTTGATAGGTAGCCCCAGGTAAAAAAGAACGCAGATAGAGCAATAATAGGTAAACCTAACATGCGTAAAATTTCAGCTCCTTGTTCCTTCGGGTTTTCTCCCGAAAGAAGCTTAATTATGGGAATGAACCAGGTCAATCCACTTAGCTCAAAAGCATTAATCAATTTTTGCTTAAACATTTTTAATTCTCCGAACGATCAGTTAGTTAAAAACCGGCCCGTTTTTTACAGGCCGGATAATGGGTGTGTGAGATTACTTTGAACGGATTGTGAAGCTACCGATATAATCGTTTGGCTTCTTACCATCATATACTTTTCCATCAATAAAGTCACCTTCACCAGTAGGTGGACGAAAACCATCAAAACCTTGTTTAGGTACATCTTCTTCTGCGATGTTTTCTTCTTCAATTAAAAGAGCTGCTGCTTCCATATAAATATCTGGACGATAAATCTTTTTAGCAGTTTCTAGGTACCAGCTATCAGGCTGATCTTGAGATAACTGTCCCCAACGGCGCATTTGAGTCAAGAACCAAATACAGTCAGAATAGAATGGATAGTTTGCTTTATAGCGAAAGAATACGTTAAAGTCTGGCATTGATACGCGATCTCCACGTTCAAATACGAAAGTACCAGTCATGCTGTTGTTTAATACTTTTTCTTCAGCACCTACGTAATGAGAACGGCTTAGTATTTTTACAGCTTCCACGCGGTTTTCTTCTGAAGCATCTAGCCACTTAGCAGCACGAATCAATGCTTTTAGAACAGCTAAATGAGTTTGAGGATATTTCTCTGCCCACTCCTTAGTAACTCCAAATACTTTTTCTGGGTTATTTTTCCAGATTTCATAGTTTGTTACCACAGGTACTCCTAATTGTTTACCATCCTTTGTTGCAAATACTGCTTTTTGGTTCCAAGGTTCACCAACACAGTAACCTAAAAGAGCACGACTATTTAGGTAAGATGGCATGAGCGGGGGTGCGTTAGGTGTAATAACCACATCACCATCAGTATGTCCCTGTGGGTCTGTTGCAGTATAGAAACCTGGGTGTATACCACCAGCAGCCAGCCAATAACGAAGTTCATAATTATGTGTTGAAACAGGGAAAACCATTCCTAATGGGAAATCACCATCCCAAGATTCAATAACAGGCTTTAAAGAATCTGACTTAATAGGGTGGATGACTTTACCATTGGCATCTTTTGGAACATTTGGTTTCATTTTTTCCCAAATATCAGTTGCCAACGTGATACCATTACCATTTAAGTCCATACTGAAAGCAGTAATAATATCGGCTTTTTGACTAACTCCTACAGTTGCACCAATCGGCTGACCTGCCAACATATGTGCCCCATCAAGTTCTCCTTTAATCACATTATCCAATAAGATTACCCAGTTTTTTTGTGCAGAAAGCTTAACATTTAATCCCTCAGCTTCAAAGAAACCTTTTTCTTTAGCAATAACTAAACTTGCGCAATCTGTCAATTTAATAAATCCAAAGTGCAAGTTATTCTTTTCTACGTCTAATGGAATTGTATTTTCATCTACACCAGCCTGTACACTTACTCCCACAAGCATTACAGTACTAACAAAAATCCCCTTTAATGTTTTACGTGTAGCTCCTAAATATTTGCTTAACATAAATATTACCTTTTTGTTTAATTCTTTTCATACAGCCCACAACATATAAAAGACTGTTACGAAAAGCCCTATAGCAACCTCCTTGCCAAAAACTACAGAACCAAGCAACTAAAAAAGCGTAAATACCTATATATAAGCAACTTAAAAATTATTATTTGTATATGAAAAATAAAAAAACAAACACTAATTGACTTTAAAATTTTAATCTTAACTACAAAAGTGATATTTAAAAAAGAAAGCAAAGTCAATGTAACTATCAAAGTTAACATTATACTCAAACTACATTACTAGTCATAACACATTGATTACAATGGTCTTACAATACAAAAAAGAAAACAAACAAGACAAAGTTAAACATAAAAGTACTCCAAAAAAAGAAAAGATACATTTTTGTAGCATGCAAGTGAGTTTAAAGAAATATCTATTTCAGCGCCATGTAGACAGAGAATTTAGGGAATGAACTATTCGATTTCGTTGACTTTACCAGGTATAATCCAGCTGTAATTTATTCCATGTGTTTTAGTCTTTTCAATTAAGTCACGAATTTTGGAGTTTGGGTATCTTGGAGAGATATGACATAATATCAAATTCTGTACGTTTGCAGATTTAGCTAAATCAAATACTTCCTGAATTTCAGAATGGATTGGGTACTTTCGGTCTTTTAATTGTAGGAATGTACATTCATGAATCAGCGTATGAACTTCTTTGTAGACTTCAGGGTCGACAGGCATAGAGTCCCCAGAGTATGCAAGGATTTTTGCAGTTCTATAGTCAAATTTTTCATTGTCAGAAAGCTTTGCCAACTGCTTCCCAGAGGTCCCTTTAAGCTCTTCTTTAAGACTTCTTCGCTTTTCCTCAATCACAAAGATTAATGGATTTTCAATTGAATGATCAGCTTGATACACACGCATGACACGGCCTTTTTTAAGCTCAATCTCATCCCCGGGATTAATTGCTGTCCATGAAAGAGGATAGCGAATAAATTTTCCAAGCATTTGAGAGACGGTTTCTTTAAGAATCTCAATACTTCTATCACCTTCAGGGTAATAGATTTCTATACCTTTTTGAGTATCACCTTTAGTTGATTGTCTCAAGCAGAGAAAAGGTAATAAGCCAGCTATGTGGTCCATATGACCATGCGATAGAAAGATTTTTTCAATGGCAAATATTTCCTGTTTTAAGAAAATGGAGCATCCTTCACCACAGTCTAAAAGAATACGATCAGGAGAGTAAAAATACCAACTAGAGTATAATGCTTTTGAAAATGCTTTGATATTCATGTAAATCTTATAAAACTAAAGGTTAAAATTGAATATATACTATAAATGTTAAAGGTTTATTTTACAGGATTCTTTCAAGAAAAACCTGATTTCCTTCTTAGGCCCCATTCGAGAAATAACAGAATAATAAAGATTGAAATGAAATATCCGTATTGATACAAGTTTATTTGAACAAATTGCTTTTTGTGTAGTTGATTGTCTAAATACCAAGGTAATATTTTTTCATAATCTTCATATGTAAAAACTAGAGGTGATAAGCTTTGAAGCTCGTGAATATTTGCTTTTAAGTTTCCAAGTTCCCGATTCCAATTCTTATGAACCTCAAAACGGCCTAAAGGCTTAGCCTCATTATTCTTAAGTGAAGTCATCAAAGAAAGTTCATAGTTACCGGCTGCAATTTGATTTAAGTTTCCTCTGTATAAAAAGTCTGTACTACTTCCTTTAGTTAAACGCAGAAGAATATTTTCTCTAGAATCAAGCTCTACCATTTTAATATAGAGATTTGAGTATTGATCTCTAAACTCAGAATTCATATTTACTACAAACCAAATATATTCGTGGTCATCTATGACATTTGTGAAAACGTTCGAAAATACATAAGAAGAATCAAGCTCTTTTATCTGTGTTGATGTGAAGGCTAATTGCTGAATCAAGTGATCCAAAATTTTTAAAGTCACTTCTTCTGAATGTATTTTACCATATGGGTAAACAATGAACGAATTTTTTAAACGTCCAAAACCAAAAGCTTCTTTGTTTCCTTTAGCGTTTTTCATTAAAGGGAAGAGTCTATTTTCAAAGTGAGTACGTGGGATAATCGTTCCTTGAACATATAGGTTTTCTGTTTTATAAATTCCTGTAGTAAGATTCCAAAAGTTTGAAAATTGACTATGAAAAAAGGCTGAAGTTCTTCGCTCGTGGTTGATAGTATTTTCGCTGAGCGTTTTACGTCTTTTTATGATATAGCGTAACATTTCTGCCCAGTTTAATGGTCTTCCTAAATGGCTTCGAAGAAGTATAACACTATGTGCTTTTGCCTCAAGTTCAGCCAATAAATTTTCTTGAAAATCTACAGAAAATCTTTTCCAATCAAGAAAGTCTAAAATCCAAACATCATGTGCCTTAAACTGTTCCAGTATTTTATTTTCATTGTCTTTAGCCGTAGTTTTAAGCCATGTTATTTGATTTGGATATTGCTTATTTATGTATTCATATAAATTTGTAATTTTTGGAGAGAAGTACAAGACTTTATTCTTGTTATCAATAAGTGGTATAGAAAAGTATTTTTGTTTATTTTTTTTGGTTGCCTGTTTATCAGGGATAGCCTCTAGTTTGATATCCAGAAACTCATTTTCTAGGTTATTGCTCAAGACAGATACAAGCAAATTTCCACTCTCCAATTCTGTACTTCCCAACTGAAAGAGCTCTGTTCCGCTGACTTGTTTAGTAGAAACTGACAAAAGTTCATCTGTACGAGGGTATCCTTGGAACTGAATTTTAAGCGGAATAATAGATTGCTTAGCCTTATATCTTGGGTAAGAAATTTCAGTAAGTTCCATATCAAAAACAGTATTTTGTTTGCCGATAACAACTGAAACCATGTCAATATCCCGCAACTTAAGTTGTTCTTCAATGATCTGTATATTCGTATCTTTAGAATTAAGCCCATCGGAAAATAGAAAAATTGTATCCAAGTCATCATATGCGGGATCTGTGAGAACTTCTCTTAACCTCATCGTGAGCGGGCTACTTGTTAAGTCAAATTTGATTTGGTCAAAATTATTAGTTGTTGCACTCCCTAAAGATTTATTTAGAGTGGCGATTAAGTATAGTGGATCCCCTTGAAGTTGATTGAGAATTCCATTCTTTTTATCAAATATTAAATGCCTTACTAAAAGATTTCTAGTAATCGATTGCCAATATTTAATCTTGTCAATAACTTCTACTGAAGAGCCTAGTAACATCAACTGATCCGAGAGACTCTGGAGGCGTAATAACTGTTCTGATATTTTTTGAAGACTCGCCAGCAATTTTTCTTTCAATTTAATACTATGACCAGAGCTCCGATATTGTTGAAAATCTATTATGACTTTTGTAGTTAGGTTTTTTAGCAATTGAAGCTCTACAGGGAATTGTAATTGTGGGTTCTCTTCTTTTAATGCTATGGGGTCATAATAGAAGGTATTTTCAGGAATTATTGAGAGTTCATCCTTTCCTGGCATTGTCCAACGGACCGTGTAGTGATCATTAATAATGTCCTCTTGTAAAAGACCTTCAAATAAATAAAGCTTTCCTTTTTCTAAATGTATTAATTCGGAAAGTTGAGAGGCATATTTCTGAAATGAGTTATAAGGAGTCCAGTCATTTATTGAACAAATTCTTTTTAAGCCTTTACTATAGGGAGTAGAGCTAATACTGAATTCACAGCGGTTATCGCCAGACAATGCAAAACGATAGAATCCTGTTTCAGGAGCTAGCATAAAACCATGCATCCGAAGCCAGTAGTGATCACCACTATTGTTTGGTATTTCTAGGGTATCCATTATAACTCGCTTATCTGGTCTGAAAGGATAATTCTCTAATAGAATTTTTTGAGAAGTTCCCCCCTCTTGCGTATTATTCCAACGGTCAACAACAACACCGGGAGATAATTGATCAAGGGAAATGCTGTAATTCTTTTTATCAGCCTTTAAATAATCAATTGCCTGTGCGGCTAAAGTAAGATTTTGTAGGCCTATAGCAACCTGTTTTTCCATGCTATTAAGTTTGGTGGCATCTTGTTGAGAAATTTCTTTACTTGATTCAAAAAACATTTTATTCAATGATAAGATAGACTCATTCGTCACCTTCGACATATGATAAAATTCATTAAACTGAAGATTAGGATTTAAACCACCAAACTTTTCCGCCATTTTTATAGCTGTAGATGCGCTGTATTCATCTCTTACTGACATTGAAGCAGAATTATCAATTAAAAATAAGACTTGCTTTCTCTTCTCTTTTTTAACTTCTTGGACCCAACCAGGATTTAAAAGTAATAAAAACAATAAAGTTAGATTGGTATAATGAACAACGAGAAGCCCTTTTGCTCTCTTAAGTTTCTTGTAAGCATAATACGTCCCTAATATAAATAATAATATTAAAATAGATACAGGAATAAAAGGAGTCCAAGTCATAATGTTTTTCTCCTAGTTGAAAGCTTCAGTTCGGTTAACATGATTCCTATAAATATAATTAACAGCCAATTCCATAGATATATACTTTCTCCCCAAGCACTAGGTTGAGACATTGATTCAGAAATAGGAATAGCATATACGCCACTCTCTTTTTGGCCTGCTAACCAACGATTCAATTGACCTGAGACATCATCTAGTTCATTAAAGTCGATATTTACTGCGTAAGTTTTTAATATAGATTTATTTTTATCAAAAATATAATAAAACCCAGTATCATTGGAAGGCAGACTTTGTCCGACCCACATTCGGCTATGTCGCCTTATGGGTAGGTCTTTACTCTTTGAGAATGTTTGTCCAAACCTTACATTAGGCCGCCACCCTTTAGAAAAGGGAATTCGGACATCTGCGACTTCACCTGAAATTAGATTATCAATTGGTTTAGACTTTTGACCAAGGTATGCAACAAGCCTTTGAACAAAAGGTAAAAACAAGTTTCCTTGAATAAAATTTCCCCATGATGCATCAAGTGAAGTCAATGTAAGGGCAGTATATCCTCTATCTAGGCGACCGATAATCCAAAGAGGGTTGTCATTAACTTTCAAAAGTACATTGCTACTCTGGTACGGAGTAAATTTATAGAATCGCTGAACTTCTATTCCATCTAGTGTATTCGATTTTCCAAGTACTAAACTTTCTAACCAGAGTATAGGTCTTTTTCCTAAACTAAAATTACCTGGATTATTCAGATTAATTGACTCTCCATTCCATTTTCCTGGAAGTAAATTTTTTATACTTTGTTGGCCTGCAAGTTGAGCAAAGTTATCATAAGGAGGTAAGATCCAAACTCCTCCTCCCTCACGAACAAACCTTTCTAGATTTAAAACATCAATTGTATTCAATAGCTCCCATTGATCTAGAATAATAACCTGAAAGTTATCAAAGTAAGAGCGTCGTTTCGTTCTCAAATTCTTTAGTTCAATTTCTGTAAAAGTAAAAAAAGACTTTTCTCCAAAGCTTTGAGGTGTCAAAAGGGCTTTCTTTAAAACAGCCACATTTCTATTTTCTCTTGTTGTAGCCAATAAGTATAGTACGTTTACCTGTTCATCAACTTGGAGTACTTTGTATAGGGTATTATCAGCAATATAATTATCTCCCGTGATTTCTATCTTTAACCTTTGTTCACCTTCTTTCTGAAAGCGAACCAATATATTTACTTCCTGTAAACCAGGCTGGACCAGAACTTTCTCTGAATATAACAATTTTGTTGCTAGGTAGACATTTAAAGAATATTCACGACTAAACTTGCCACTATAATTCAATGTAACTTTTGCAGGATAGCTTTTTTTTGTTTTGAATATATTTTGTTCAAAAGTGATGCCTCTAACTTGTACATTATTTGAACTGGGTATGAAAGGAAAGACTTTCACATATATTTTTACATTAGGTAATGTTTTTTTCATTCGCTTCTGTGCTGCATCTAGTGAGTCTATTTGAGAACGTGATACCGCTTGAGAATCTGAGAAAATCGAGAGCTGAACGTATGCTGCGCCGATCTGTTGTAAATAGTCTGTTGAAAGTTCAATCGCTTTAGGTAAATTTAGTTCTTGCCCAAGAAGCTCAACCTCTTTGAGTCGTTGAATTAAATCAAGTTTCTGTGGTCTGTCTACAGCGTGTAAAAACTCAACATGTTCACCAACAAGTAGAACCGTTACAACTTCATGATCAATACTTTTCTCTAAATATTCAGTAATTTCTTTCTTTGCCCTAGAAAGGTTTTCTGTCCCCATAGACAGTGAGACATCTAATAGTAATACATGGTGAATCTGTTGTGTATTTGAAGAAAATGAAATAGACTTAGAAAATTTTATATATGGATCAGCAAGTAATAATATCAAGATCATGATCATCAGTACTCTTAAAAGTAAAATCATGAGTTGTGATATTTTTAATTTTACATGGTGTTTTTCATATGCAGCAGTTAAAAAACGTGTTGCGCCCCAATTTATTGTTTGATAGTTTCGTTTGCTATATAAGTGAAATAAGACTGGAAGTATGGAGATAGGTAGCATCCATAAATATTTGGGAGCGTTAAAAAGTAGTTCCATACTATTTTCCCCTTCCTAAGCGTGCCTCTAGAAACTTTCGAAGTTGCAAGGATATGTTACTTTCAAAATCTAAAGATAATAAATCAATTTTGTATTTTTTTAATAGCCTGCTTAATTGATGTTGATGTGCTAAAAATTCTGCGAGATAAGCATCTTTAAGTTCTGGGGTATAGCAGTCTAGTTCAATTCTTCTATCTTCTAGATCAATAAAATGTGCCCCACCCTTAAAGTCAAATTTCTGTTCGTCAGGATGAATACATTGAATAACGATCACTTCATGTCTAGCATGCCGTAGTATTTGCAAGGATTTACCTAATATGGTGATATCATCAAAAAAATCTGAAAAAACTAATATTAAAGTTCTTTTGTGTAATAATTTTTCTAATTGACTCAGGGACTTACCAACAGAAGCTGCCCCTAGCGCTCGCATATTGTTTAATTTTTCTAAGAGTCTATTTTGTTGACGAGCTTGGCGCCCTGGCGGCATCCATAAATTATCATGATCATTAAATACCATTAAGCCAAGATGATCTTGCTGGCTAAAAAGAAGCCTAGCTAAGGAAGTTGCTATAGAACAAGCAAAATCTAATTTTGTGCGCCCACTTTCGCCATAGCGCATTGAGCCACTAGCATCCATCACGACACATGCATCTAGACTACGTTCTTCGTCATATTGTTTAATAAAAAGACGGTCACTTTTGGCAAGATGCTTCCAGTCTAAATGCTTAATATCATCACCTGGAGTATAAGAGCGATGTTCAGAGAAATCGGTTGCAAACCCTTTCATTTTAGATTGATTCAATCCAAAATGAATACCTTCAGCAATGTTTCTTGCAACAATTTGCAGTTGCTTCAGTTCATCTTGTTCGTGTTGAAGTTTTTTTAATGGGTTCAGCATATTTTATAGCTTTAATCTTAAGTCCGTATCCTCTATAATTCTGTCGATCACAGCCTCTACACTGACTTCTTCTGACTCTGCTTCAAAGCTTAAAACTAATCGGTGTCTCATGATAGGTTTTACAATCGCTTTTATATCATCAGTTGTGGGGTGGTTTCTTCCTTGAATGAATGCTCGCGCTTTAGCACCTAATACTAGATACTGTCCAGCTCGTGGACCAACACCTAATTCAACCCAGTCTCTAATTTGCTCGCTACAGTCTTCATTTTGTGGTCTACTACTGCGGCATAATTGTAATGCATAATTAAAGACTTGGTCACCAACGGGCATATCCCGAACATAGAGTTGAATTTCTTCAATCTTTTGTTTATCTAGAACTGCTGATACATTCGCATCTTGTCCAGCCGTAGTCTTTTTAAGTATTTCCAATTCGTCTAGCTGGTCTGGATAATTCACTTGAATCTGCATCATAAAACGATCAAGTTGCGCTTCAGGCATTGGGTATGTACCCTCCTGCTCTAGAGGGTTTTGTGTAGCTAACACAAAAAACGGTGAATCTAATTCATATGTATGGGTACCAACTGTGACTTGTCTTTCTTGCATGGCTTCTAGAAGTGCAGCCTGAGTTTTAGGAGGCGTTCGGTTAATCTCATCAGCCAATAGAATATGAGTAAATAGAGGACCTTTTAAAAACTCAAAGCTACGCTTACCTGTTTGAGGGTCTTCTTGCACAATATCTGTACCGGTGATATCAGAAGGCATTAAATCTGGTGTAAACTGAATTCGTTTAAAAGATAATCCAAGCACGGTTCCTAAAGTTTTAACAACAAGAGTTTTCGCTAGACCAGGGTAACCAACAATAAAACAATGTGCATTACAAAGAAGAGATACAAAAATTTCATCGATAACTTCTTTTTGGCCAACAATCACCTGAGAGAGTTCATATTTCACACGAACAATTTCTGCTTGATAGTTTTCAAAAGCCTTTTCTTTATCTGTCATAAATCCTCATATGAAGTTCAATTTAATCAGTTCATCAGTGTTGTTATCTAAGAGTTCATGTTCAAACTATGGGGTTAAGCTTGATGAATTTCTAAGTCTTAAATATTATTCAATCAATATAAAACCTGAGTTAAAAAAGAACAGCTGAAGAAAGCTAATGAAAAAAATTAGTAAAAAAGTTTATTTTCATATAAGATGCTATTTTGAGTGAAAAACTCTTTAAAGGTCAATCATGTTTCTTTGAGCGCCAAGCAATCATTCGATTTAATCAAAACAAAACATATCGAATTATGAAAAGATTCATACGAACTAGGACAATTGTTTGGGGGGACAACAATTATAAATTTCGCAGTAGAAAAATGTTTTCCATCAACAAAAAGAACAGCTTGTGAATCATGTTTGGCTGCAAAATATGCGATAAACTTTAAAAAAAGAGAAGACTTTCACAAAATGATCTAGCGAGTCTTTACCTTTTAAAAAAGTCCATTGGGAATCGTCGCAGTTTAACTAAGAATGGATAAGTTTTTATGACTCATTTGTGTGATTAATTCTTGCCATTTTTTCATCAAGTTCGTTGAGTCTCGTTGCTAAAGCATTAAATGCCCCCCCCATCCACTTGGGTAAGCGGTTTAAATTTGCATTAAAAATATCTTTTTCAATAACGATAACATTTGTATCTTCGAGAGTACGAACGCTTGCTGATCTTGCCGCATTAGTAATCAATGCCATTTCACCAACAATATCTCCTTTAGAAAGCTTACTGAGCATAACTTCTCCATCTCCCCAGTTCCCTTTATATACAGCGACACTCCCATTCAAAATGATATAACATTCGTTACCAAAGTCTCCTTCATTAATAAACACTTCCTCAGCAGGAATATGCTTTTGATCAATATTCATTTTACCGTGAATAACTAGATCTAAATCTTGAATCAGCTCTACAACAGATTGATATCGTAATTGCTTATCAGAATTCATAGCCTTTTGAATGATTCTCATTACATCGTCTGGAATAATACTTTGATGGCTTAATTCATTATTTATAGGTAATTTAAAGCGGCAAGCACGAGCCTTGTCCAGTATACTTTGAATTGAAGTTCCAATATATGGAGGAATAAAAGTAAAGATATGGTAGAGTGTTGCACCCAGTAGAAAAATATCTGAACGAATATCCAGAGTATCTCCATCGCCTGCTTGTTCAGGAGACATATATCCTGGCGATCCTTTAAGGATTAAGTGTGTATCATTCATATTTAAAGGGTATTCAGTAATTGTAAGGTCTAGTTTTTCTTCACTTTCTTCATTAATTTCTTTTGCGAGTCCCCAATCCATCAGGATCACTTCACCGAAATCTCCTACCATAATGTTATGAGGTTTGATATCACGGTGAAGAATTCCTTGAGAGTGTGCATAAGAAACCGCATCACACACTTTTCTAAAAACAGCTAACAACGAAAAGTAGTCATACTTTTCAATATATGCAGGGTTTTCACTTTCAAGTTCATTCAAAATATCATTTAAAGTTTCGCCCTGTACCTTTTTCATTGTAAAATACACGCCATATCCAGGTAGTTCCCCAAGGTCATGGACTGGTATAATATTGGGGTGCTCCAATTGAGCTGTAATTCTTGCTTCGCGTAAGAATGATTTTAGTAAAGCCTTATCATATTTGTATTCAGGAAGTAGTACTTTCATTGCCTCATTACGGCGGAAGTTTTTATCAAAGACTTGATATAAGACCCCCATACCACCTTGAGAAATTTCAGACACCACATCATACTGATCTTCATGAGGGTTACGGTTAAGTAATGAGGTCAGGCCACTATCTAAATCTAGCTCAGTCTCATCATCTCGGTCATCAAGAAGGTCCGCAAAGTCAGACATGTGTTCACCATCCACGTCTAGTAGTGCATTATACAAACTACTAAAACGCTCCACGATATCATCATTGCGGATCAATACCGTCTCTTGACCTAAGTCATTCTTTTTTGACTTCTCGTTATTTTCGTTCACAGTCAAATTTCTTCTTTTAAAAATTTTTGTAAAACATCTAATAATGGATCTAAATGATCTTTACTGTGATCTACATTTAAACTAAATCTTATCCTTGCCTCATTATTCTGAACAGTAGGCGGTCTTATAGGGATACCCGCAAAACCATGTTGATTCAAGTACTTTGATAAAATTAAAGCTTTTTTTGAGCATTTCAGAATAACAGGAACTATTTGAGTCTCTGAAAGGCCAATATCCCATCCTTGCTGAATAAGTTTTTCTTTAAAATATAGTGAAGTTGATATTAAGTTTTGCCGTTGTTTATCCATAGACTTTGCTTTTCGTAAATTTTGCAAAATAGCTTCACATATGATGGGTGGAAGGACCGTACTGTAAATTGCAGTTCGTGCAAAGTTTATAAGATATTCTTTCATCAATGGGTTGGTCATCACATAAGCCCCATAAGCCCCATAGGCTTTAGAAAAAGTTCCTAAATGAATATCCACACCACCTTGAATGCCTAAAGAATGTGCCAAGCCTTTACCTTGAGGGCCTAAAACACCTGCACTATGTGCCTCATCAACTAATAAAATACAATCATATTTTTTCTTTAAGCGAACTAGTTCTGCCAAATCAGCACAGTCGCCATTCATGCTAAAGGTAGCATCGCTAACAATGAGTTTATTTGGAATTTCTTTATGCTTTTCAAGTAAGGCCTCTAGATGTTGATAGTCTAAGTGGTTGTAGCGAATATGTTTGGCACCACTTAAAATTGCACCATCAATAATACTAGCATGATTGAGCTTATCAGAAAAAACAAGATCACCTCTGCTCACGATCCCAGAAATGACACCCAAGTTAGCTAAGTAACCTGAGCCGAAAACTAAGGCCTTAAGTCCATGCCCATAAAATTTTTCTAACCACTTTTCTAGGTTTTGTATCGCTTGGTGGTTACCGGTAACAAGTCTAGATGCTCCCCCCCCTATTTGAGATTGTGCTTGATAGGTTTGTTGAGCTAAGCCAAGGTAATCATTAGAACTAAAGTTGATACAACGTTTGCCGTCAATTTCAATTTCAGTGGAAGAGTATATTTTTTGTTTTATAATTTGGCGTTTTAGCTTTTGAATCTCACGCTTATCCAGACGTTCTTTCAATTTTTTCTCAAAGGGAGTCATTTTCTCTGCTCCTCTTTAAGTGAAACCTCCCACATACCTCGTAAGCCATTACATAAATAAATTTTTGCTGCTGAATATAGGTCATTCAAGTAAAGTTTTCGTTCAATGAGTTTTCCTTGATCAATCATCCATTGACGATAGGTTCCTGCTAAAAGACCGGAATCAACTGTTGGTGTGCACAAGTTTCCGTCTATATCCAAGATAATATTACTTATACTACCTTCTGTTATTTCACCAAATTCATTATGCAATATGATTTCTTGATTTGGTTTTAGAAGTTTCCTGTATTTATTGTATAAGCTTCTTTCGGAGGTTTTATACCTTAAAAATGGATCTAGAGAAGAAATTGGTGTTGGTGCAAGTATGACTTCCTGAATTGTATTTTCAGCCAATTGAAACGGAAAGATTTCATATGTAAATTCGCCGTTACCATGAAGAGATAGCTTTACTCTTTTCATTTGTTCATCTAATTTGTTCATGATTTCAGAAATTATATTATTAAACTTGTCTTTGGAGAATTGGATACCCCATTGCCTCGCTGTATTTTCGAGACGTACTTTATGGTATTCATATAAATAGATAGAATGGCCTTCCCATCGAATCGTCTCAAATAAATAAAAGTCTTTCATAACTTCTTTATTTAAAACTGCTGCTTTGGACTTACACTCCTCATACTCTGCTAAGGGATCGGAATCGTAAACAATTCCTGCACCAGTCGAATAAGTCGTTTGCCCTTTATTTTGGATAAGTGTTCGAATTGGCACATTAAATGTCATGTCTCCATTAGGTTTTATCCATCCAATCGCACCACAATAAACTCCTCTGGCACCTGACTCTAAGGAAACAATATTTTTCATAGCTTCGATTTTTGGAGCTCCCGTAACTGAGCCACAGGGGAAGATCGCCGTCATAATTTCTTTTAATGATACTGTAGGCTCAAGTTCACCTTCAATAGTTGAAATCATTTGAAAAACAGTCTCATATTCTTCAATCTTAAATAAATCAGTAACTTTAACAGTACCAGTTTTACATACACGTCCTAAGTCATTTCGTAACAAATCAACAATCATCACATTCTCTGCACGGTCTTTAGGACTTGTCGCTAGCTCCTCAAGACTTTGTTGATCATTTTTTAAATCTCCCGACTTAGGTCGAGTTCCTTTCATTGGAGAAGTTCTAATCTTTCCTTCAATTACCTCAAAAAATAACTCTGGAGATAAAGATAATATTTCCCAATCATCATCATTAAAAAAGGCTTGATAACCGCCCTGCTTAGGAGATGCGAGTGAACCTAACGCTAAGGATGGACGTAAGGTCCCCCCTAGCTTATTTGGAAATGTGTAATTGATTTGATAAAAATCTCCATTTTCAATCCCGTACTTAATTTGACTAATCTTCGACTTAAAGTCCTCTTCACTGCAAGTTGGTTCAACAGTTGACCCTTTGGTTAAAGCGCGACTTTGAGGGAATTCTGTTTCAATCAAATCTCCGCTATAGAATGCAGCTAATGGTAATTTCCCATCATAAGGATAAGTCCGTAATGCTGGGTCAAAAAATGATGCAGACTCATACGAGAAAAAGCCAACTAAATGCTTCTCCAAAGCTTTTTCATTTTCAATAAAAGTAAATATCTGCTCTAAATCTTCTAATACGTAGACAAGTTTTCGCCTACTGATTTGCAGGCTAAAAGTACTTGTATCCCCCCCCTCTTGCCTAAATGACAAGGCCACTTGGGTCGCACTAGGATTACTGATCATATGTCTTAACTAATTCGGTTCAGTCCATTTAAAGCAGCAACACGATATGCTTCTGCCATAGTTGGATAATTAAAAGTCGTATTAATAAAATACATCAATGTGTTTGCCTCACCTTTTTGAGACATAATTGCCTGGCCAATGTGAATAATTTCAGATGCTTGATTACCAAAGCAGTGAATTCCTAAAATTTCTAAGGTTTCAGGGTGGAATAAGATTTTTAACATGCCAACAGTCAGCCCTGTTATCTGTGCACGAGCTAACTGCTTAAAATGAGAATGCCCGACCTCATAGGCAATTTTCTTTTCAGTTAGCTCTTTTTCAGTGTAGCCAACAGAACTAATTTCGGGTAGCGTATAAATTCCAGTTGGAATGTGCTCTACAAGTTGCGAATCACAAAAGCCTTCCACCAAGTGTGTAGCAGCAAAACGCCCTTGGTCATAGGCAGCGCTTGCTAAACTTGGATAGCCAACAATGTCGCCAACAGCATAAATGTGTTCAAGCTTAGTTTGATAATTTTCGTTTACAATAACATTTCCACGTGAATCCAAATCGATCCCAAGTTTTTCAAGACCCATATTATCAGAATTACCTGTACGCCCTTGTGCCCAAAGTAAATAATCTGCATGAATCACCTTATTAGATTCCAAGTGAAGATTAACTTCGTCATCAGTGGTTTCTACATGAGAAAATTTTTCATTGTGCCTAATGCGTACTCCGTTGTCTCTCAAATGATAGCCTAATGCATCAATAATTTCGTCATCTAAGTAACTCAAAAGTTGCTCACGAGTATTAATTAAATTTACCTTTATTTGTAAGCCTCGGAATATAGAAGCATATTCACAACCAATAACTCCTGCCCCATAAATGGCAATTGAGCGTGGAGTTTCTTTTAAACTCAGGACCTTATCCGCGTCCAATATTCTTGGGTGTTCAAAATCTAGGTATTCAGGTCTGTAGGGTCGTGAACCAGTGGCAATAACAAAGTGATCTGCACTAATATGCTCTTCCATCACTTCGCTATGAACAACCATTTTATTAGGGCCTTCAAATGTTGCTCGGCCAGTAATAACATCTACCTGATTTCGTAAATAAAAACTACTACGCATATCCACTTGTTTAGAAATCACTTGGTTGGCTGTCTTAAGCAAATCAATATAGTTTCCATGAAAGCGCTGAGGGTTTCTTGCATAGAGCTGAACGGCCTGTCTTAATGCCTTACTTGGAATAGTTCCCATGTGTGTACAGTTTCCACCCACTTCTTTACGCTCATCAACAATGGCGACTTTACGACCCGATTTAGCAATTTTCATTGCAGCACCTTCCCCGCCTGGGCCACTTCCAATAATTACAGCATCATAGTGTATCATAATGTTTTAATTCCTCAGCTTTTAGATAGTAAAAGATATGTGTTTAGAAATAGTTAATCAAAGAATAACAAGTCGCAAAATAAATCAGTGAAGATGAGATATCATTACTGGTTGTCACAAAAGGTCCTGAAGCGACTGCTGGATCTACTTCATATTGATGGAGAATCATTGGTGTAATCGCACCAAATGCACTCGAAAACGTCATACTATTTACCATAGATGCCCCAACAATAAAAGCCAGCTTCGCAGTTGTAATTCCTTCTGTATCTACAGGAAACTGCATTAAGAAAATAATAACCATTGCAGCGCTCGCAAGACCACAAACAAGCCCCATTAAAGCACCTACAGAAATCTCACGCGCAATGACCGTCAAGATTTTACCTTGCCTAGTATCGCCTGTTGCCAATCTACGAACACAAATTGTTGATGCTTGAATACCAGTATTCCCCCCCATTGCAAGAATAGCAGGAACGAAAATAGCAATGACTGCAACATTCGTTATATCCATCATTTTTCCTATAATGATACTATTAACTAAGCCAGCAAACATTGTAATAAGTAACCATGGCAGACGCTTACGGGAGATTAGAAAAGGCGATTCCTGTTCATCATCTATATCTGACACCCCGATCAATTTCGCAATGTCTTCATCATTCTCTTCTTGAACAACATCTAGAATATCATCAACGGTAATCCGCCCTACTAATTTAAGTTCTTCATCCACAACTGGGACAACCCATAAGTTGTATTTACGGAATTTGTTCGCAATATCTTCCTGGTCTTCATCTGCAGTTGCGTAGATTGGGTCTTTTTCACAAATATCAATTAAGCGTGCTGCGTGATTAGCGCGAATTAAGCCTGCTAGAGATACAACCCCAATAAGTGTTTGATTTGACTCCACAACATAAACATGAAACACAGGATCATTTGTATCTAAAGTGTGAAGTTGTTTCAGTGCTGCAGATGCGGTGCAATGCCATGGCAAAGCAAAGGTTTCTGTGGTCATCACATCACCGGCAGAATCCGCTTCATATTCTTGCAAGGCTTCAACGTCCTCACGCAATTCTTTCGACATCAAACTAATTAAGGATGCTCGGCGCTCATCATCTACAAGTTCCAAAAGGTCATTGACATCATCATTAGCAATATAAGGGAAGTAAAGAGCAACTTGATCATCTGATAGACGATCAAAAAGTAGCTCAGCAGTATTATTCTGTAGTTCAACAAGTGCCTTTGCTGCTAAATCATTAGAGAGTCCTAAAAACATCTTCTTGAGTTCATCTTTATCAATATCCTCTAGAACATCAGCAATATCTGCTGCATTCAATTCAGACAGGAAGCTTTGGAAGTGAAGTTCATCCTCTTCTTGATCATCTAAAAAAAGCAAAAGGGATACTTTATGTTCAGGAGTCAATAATCGAAAAACATCATGCCTTGTAGGAACATCAACTATTTGCAGGAATTTAAATAAGTCTTTTAATTCAACCGTGTTGACTGCAGCCTGTAAATCATTTCGATTCGGTTCCAAGACCATTATTTTTAGTAACTTAACCCTGCGTTTTCCTTTAAGGACTTCAACGATTTCTCTACAAACTTGAAGTTCCATTTTTGCCAAGATAGCTTGCAGGATATGAACATCCAATTCATTTAGAAAATTTTGAAGCTCAGCAATATTCCCTAATTTATGAAACTCATCAATCAAGTCAATTTGTAACTTCGTATCCAATGAGCCAAAAACATCAAGTTGCTCTTGCAGATCTAAATCAGCAAAAGCATTTTTCGAAATTTTAAATATTGTATCTTGGCTCATAGCTTTCCTAGATGTAAATTATATGGCACCCAAATATGAAACTTGGCTATAAGTAATAAAAGGCGGATTTTTGCCAATCACAATATAAAAATGATCTAGAAAGTCAAGTTTTACGGGCTTAAGAAGGGTAAATGAGATAAGTTTGAGTATAAAGTTCACTGAGTTTGCAGATTCAACTTGAAGAATGGCGATTCCAGC
The DNA here is from genome assembly GCA_022447755.1 of Lentisphaeria bacterium. GTDB lineage: Bacteria > Verrucomicrobiota > Lentisphaeria > JABSQK01 > JABSQK01 > JAKVBE01. Next base: position 45,343 of record JAKVBE010000022.1, read on the forward strand.
TTAAAATTTTTAAATTAAGATTTATCTAGTCACCAATTAATCACTAAGGATACCAATGTCAGATTTACCCAAGCCTCCAGCATATAAAATTCCACCTCAACAACCACCTCAATACAACCCACCGCCACCGCGTAAATCATCTGGCATGATGGGCTGTATCATCGCTATTGTTATCGTTGTGGGCATTATGGGATTAATGTTTGTTAGTTCTGTTGTCATGCAAGCAGGAAAGATGCATCAAGGCTCTAGTTTATTAGTTGAAAATACTCTTCGTCCAGGAAGCGGTGGAAAAGTTGCAGTGATTCGTGTGTATGGTGCTATAACTAGTTCTGAAGGTGGGTTTAGTGTTGTTGCAAACTCCACTAAGATTTTGGAACAGTTAAAGGCAGCTGAAAGTGATGATGAAGTAAAAGCAATTATCTTTGACATCAACACACCTGGTGGTGAAGTGGTTGCTACTGATGAAATTTATCAAGAGGTACTTCGGTTGCGTAATAAAGGGATTCGAGTTGTTTGCTACATGCGTGATATGGCAACTAGTGGCGGCTACTATCTGGCCGCAGGTACGGATCATATTGTGGCTCACAGAATGACTATGACTGGTTCAATAGGTGTAATCATGGGAACCATCAACTATCATGGCTTGTTAGAAAAAATTGGGATAAAGCCTGTTACTTACAAAAAAGGTGAATTGAAAGACATAGGTAATCCAGCACGTGACCCCAATCCTAAAACAGATGCAGAAAAGAAAAGGATTGATCAAGATCGTGAAATTTTTGAACACATGATCACGCAAGTATATAATGATTTTACATTGATAGTGGCTGAAGGGCGTAATATGCCAATTGAGAAAGTTCGTGCTGCTCCCATTGGTGACTCTAGAGTCATATCGGGTGTTGATGCGCTTGAATTGGGTTTAGTTGATGAAGTAGGCTTTTTCAATGATGCTATTGATGCAGCCACCCAAGGAAATGCTTATTCTATTATAGAATATCGCCCACCACCAAGTTTACTAGATGCCCTAAATGGACAGGCAGTTGAAAGCGACCTAAACAAAACGATTCAAGGGCTAACGCCAAATACCTTGAAACTTGAAAAAGGGAAAATGTACTTTTTACCTACTTTTTATGAGTAATATTGTCAAGTTTTTATTTCAGCAATGAGTTTAGATCAAGAAATATTTTGCGCTAATGAGGAAGAGACACTTTCATTTGCCGAAGCATTTGCACCGAAAGTACCTAGAGGAACAGTCCTTTTATTACATGGAGACTTAGGTGCGGGAAAGACCTCGTTTGCCCGTGGTTTTATTAGGGGACTTGGCGTTACAGAGCCAGTCACAAGCCCGACATTTACCATTGTACAGGAATATCCCCTGCCAGATTTGGGCTTTGCCTATCACATAGATTTATATCGTTTAGAAAATAGTGACGAAGCAGAAGGATTTGGTATTTTAGACTTTTTAATGGATCACGATTCGTATAATCTCATTGAATGGCCTGAACGTGGCATCGAGCTTTTCAACACATTAAACCAAATTGATATATTCATTCGTTATGATGGTGTGGGAAGAAAAATAAAAATTAAAACAAAGTCATGACAAACCCAATATTTTTTGAAGGCGTGAATAGTATTATCTATTCTCCATTTTATATTAGGATCTCATGCTTGCATCTTTTAAAAAACTAGAAGGTTTTAGATCTCAAAAATGAGCTTTGCAAAAATATATATTGGTCTTAATGACACACATGCATATGTTCGTATTGAAGGACGCGCAGTCTTTAATACCAGTACCAGCTTCGATCGCTGTGTAACAACCTTGCTTGAAAATGGTACCGAGTATCTTAGCCTTGAAATGGAGCAATGCTCAGCCATGGATAGCTCATTCATGGGTACTTTGACTAAATTTGCGCTGCAGTTTATGGGAAAAGACAAAAAAATCACAATTTTAAATCTTTCCAAACAAGGTCATAAGCTCCTATCAGAGATTGGTGTTCACCAATTGTTCGAGTTTGTAGAGTCAGAGCCCCCTATTGTTGCTTGGGCATTAGTATTCCCTACAGAGAATACAAAAGCAGATGTTCAAACAGATGGTCAGGTGATGTTAAAAGCACATGAAGTTTTAATGGAGGTGGATAAGGATAATATAGCTCGCTTTGAACATGTGGTCGCTAGCTTGAGGGAAGACCTAAAAAAAATTGAAGAAAAGTCTTAAAAAATTAAAAGGAAATTTTTAAATGTTAAAAAATCTATTTGCTACATTAGTTCTATTTACTGGTTTAACTGTAGCTTACGCAGAACATAGAGTTGCAACAGTTGACTATCAGAAGGCCGTAAGTTCTTATCTTGGTTTCGCTGAGCTTCAGCAAGAGCTCAAAGAATATGCAGAACAATTAGAGAATGATTTAAAAGCTAAAGCTAAATCAATACAGGATGAAGAGCTTAAGGTTGTTGAGGAGTTGAAAACAAAGCAAGAAAGTCTTCAAGATCCTTCAATGAGTAAAGCTGAAAAAGATAAAATTGCGATTGAGATCAATCAAGCTCGAACTCAGTTTGCTCAAAAGAAACAAGGTTTATTAAAGATCAAGCGTGAAAGTGAACTTAAAGTAGGTCAAAAAAACCGTGAAATTAACGCTAAACTTACAGGTCTTCTTAAAATTGCATTAAACGATATCCTTAAAGCAGAGAAATATGATGTTGTGATCAATACTAACTCAAACGCTGTCATGTTTACATCTCCAAATCTGGATATCACGAATAAAATTATCGAAAAGATGAATGAAAATTACGCTAAGAAGCCGACTCTAGCTCCGGTTCCAGAGACTGCTGAACCTGGTAAATAATCAAATTCCCAAGGAGATTGTATGCGTAAGAGTTTATCTGTAAATGAATTTATTCAGCTTATTGACGGTAACTTAGTTGGTGAATCAGATGAAAAACTAAGTGGGGTAGCATCTCTTCAATTATCTCGCCCAGGGGATGTTTCATTTTTGGGGAATGCCAAATATGCTTCTCAAGTAAATGATTCTTTAGCCACTTTGATTTTGGTACCCATTGACTACGATCAATTACCTGCAAATAATCAAGTTTTTGTAAAGTGTGAAAGCCCAAACCTAGAGTTTCAGAAAGCAGTAGAGGTCTTTTCTCCACCTGCAGTAAATTTTTCACCGATGATTCATCCTTCAGCGTACATAGCTCCAACAGCACAAATTGGTAAGCAAGTTCATATTGGTCCAAATGCCATTGTAGATGAACATGCAATTATTGGTGATCAAACTAAAGTTTGTGCAGGTACCTATGTTGGCCAATATGTTCAGGTAGGTGATGGTTGCATGTTTTACCCTAATGTTTCTATACGAGAAGGTTGTGTGATTGGGAACCATGTGATCCTACACTCTGGTTGTGCGATTGGTACTGATGGGTATGGATATGAACCGCAAATTACTGGCGAACATATAAAATTACCGCAAGTTGGTATTGTTGAGCTTGGTGACCATGTTGAAATTGGCTCAAATAGCTGTGTTGACCGTGCTCGTTTTGGGGTAACACGCATTGGTGATCATGTAAAAATTGACAACTTATGCCAAGTGGGTCACAATTGTGAAATTGGTAAAGGTAGTTGCTTGATGAGCTTAGTTGGTGTTTCAGGTTCTACTAAGATTGGTCGCCTAGTTGCCGTTTATGGAAATGCTGGGCTTGCTGGTCATTTAAATGTTGGCGATGGTGCTACAATTTTAGCAAAAGCCGGTATTATGAAGGATATAGAACCTGGAGATACGGTTATGGGTGCGCCAGCCGTAAATAAGAATCAGTTTATGCGACAAACACTCGCGGTACAAAAGTTACCTGACCTCATAAAGAAGGTCAAAATGCTCGAGAAAGAAATTGCTGCCTTAAAATCCTAAATACTGTTAGGTTTTTGCAGGCATAAAAGAATCTATTTAAAGAAATTTTAAAATAAGGGTCTAAGCAAATGTCTGCAAAATCAAAGAATACTTCAGAAGCAGAAAAAACAGCTGATAAAGTTTTTTCTGAACTACTTATTCATTTTAGTGAATCTGAATTAGAAGTAATTAAGCGCGTAACTGAACTCTCAAGAACCCAACTATTACATCTAGGTACAGAAAAGGAAAAACAACTTCTGCAGTTAGTTCAACGTCTTAGAATGAGCACAACTTTCTACAAAACTGTAGATAAACTTCCCTTACTCCAAAACCAAGATAGAACCCATTTACGATTAGTTGACAGCAATTATGAAGCACTGACTAAAATGGAATTCTACCTATCTTGCTATACACTTAGTATGCTTTGGAATTGTGAGACTTGTATAAACTATCACTTTGTTCAATTAAGAAAATTAGGGGTAAATAACTCAACAATGTTGCTCCTTACATCTTTCATCAGCGCACAAGTTGCTATTGTTCAGATACCTACCCATTAAAAAAGTATTGTTAAACTTAAGCATAAATGTTTCTGCGAATATTACTTTTTCAAACAAGCAATTGTACTAAAAGTAACCATTAACCAGAAAGAGTTAAATTTCCTTTTCTATTTTATAAAAAATTAAAGCAAAAGAGTAATGGAGATTATAAAATGTTAAAATCAATTTTAGCATATTTAATTTGGTTAAGTGTTTTAGGTTATGGAGCCGAATTTCAAGTAGATCATGCACATAGTAGCGTGGAATTCAAAGCTAAACATATGATGGTTAGTCGAGTACCGGGTAAATTCAAAGAGTTTAGAGGTCATTGGAAATTAGATGAAAAAACAGGTAAAGTCACAGAGTTAGCTGGTACTGTCACTGCAGAATCTGTTGATACTAATAATATGAAAAGAGATGATCATTTAAAGAATGCAGATTTTTTTGATGTTTCTAACTATCCTGAGCTCAGTTTTAACTTAAGAAAACATAATTTATCAACAAGCAAAATGTTAGCTGAGATCACCTTATTAGGGATCACTAAACCTGTATTGTTTAATGCTGAAGTATCAGAAGTGATCAAGCATCCATTTTCAAATGACGGTAAAATGATTCAAGCAATCATTTTAGAGGGCATTATTAAACGAAGTGACTTTGGTTTTGGTAAGAAGTATGCTGACAAAATCATTTCAGAGAAAATTGTGATTCAAATTAGCTTGGAGGGTAGAAAAAAGTAATCTTTTAAGGGCTACAGATAAACTCTGCAGTTTTTCTTTCCCCCTGAAACTTCTATGCGTTGAATATTCCAGAGAATTCATGGTGAAAACGTTTATCATGATGAGGGTCTTCTTGATTATTTAACTCTTCATTCGAGTACCCAGAATAAACATCAAGTAAAGTGATTATATCTTTTTCCCAATCAATCTCAAAATCAATACGCCACGTCCTACAAGCTAATTGCCATGTATCTTTGTTTAAGCATTTCACACGTTTTCGAGCTTTATCAGTAGGCTCGCTAGAAAGCTGAACAAAAGAAAAACGCCTTAAATCCAACCCCGATCGTTCATAAATCCACTTCATTTTTACGGAGCATAGTTTACTTAAATCTATTTTATAGTTTTTTTTCTCTTTTTCGGGTAGCCACCCACAAGTTGCTTCAGGTATAGCGTCACTATATGCAAGGTAGGGCTTAATATCTAAAATGGGCGTCTCATCTAAAAGATCAAAGTTACGAACCCAAACTTTTAAACCTTCAATTTTGACTAACTCAACACAACTCATTCCAACTGGGCAAGGTCTATATGGAGATCTAGTTGCAAAAACACTAATTTTATTTCTTCCGTCAGTCCGTGGAGGTCTTACTTTAGGTTTCCATGTATCGTTCAAGTGAATGTGATATAGTAGCCATATGTGACTAAAGCCCTCTAGGTCCTCCAAGGCTTGCTCAAAATTTAGATGTTTTTTGAGTTCTATACAGCCTAAATTATTGTCAGCAAGAATTCCCTGGCGAGGTAACTCGTAACGATGTTGTTCTTCGCAAGAAAAAATACCGATAGGGTCAAATGTAACAGGTTTTAAGTCCATAAAATTCTCTATTTTTTAAATTATCTCAATAATATACTTTTAAATTCCTTACAGCTAGCATAAAATTTGCCTTTTCTTAGATAAAATTAATTTGTTGAAATCACTTAAGGGTATAATTTATTGGAAGTTAATCATGATAAAATCGGGAGAACCAAGATGCATATCAAGAAAAAATCAAAATTAGTTTTAGTTACTTGTTTAACCTTTACTGCTGGCCTTCAAATTCATGCAAAAGAGACATTTTTGACAGGAGCTGAAGTTGATAAGACAGCACTAGCTTGGTATGGCAATGGTCTAATAAAATATGACCTTCCAATTGAAGAGCTTGAACGAGAGCTAGAGAACAAGGATAGTCGCTCTATCAACCGAAAATTAGAAAAGCTAGATGAGAAAAAGCTAGATTATGAATCTAAGTACCAGAAAAAAATTCAATCTGTAAAGAGAAAGTATGAGAAGGAACAAGAAAAGCTAAACGCAAAAGCAGAGAAGATTTATAATAAGATAGATAAAATGACTGAGGCAGGAGCTTCAGAAGCTACACTTGCTAAATTACAAGCGCAGGGTAAAGAAATTGATGATGAAGTTCAGGTGTATGATGCTCAAATTAGTTTTATTGGAACTGTTGGCACCATCTTAAAGAATGGTGCTCCATCAAAAACATCCTCTTTATCTGCTATGAGTGGAAGTATTCCAGCATTTTCAGGTGATGACTTCTCAAAATCAGCAGAAGGCCCTTTTGCTTTTAATGGTGGTGATGGTGAGATCACATTTATCGTTTTTGTTGCAAGTGAACATAGAAACAGTTTAAGAGTGCCGGACCTAGTGTATAAACAGTTCAATAAAGTGAAAGAAATACCCACTAATGTCATTACAGTCTTTGTAGATGATGATTCTAAAAAAATAGAAAGCTTTGGCAAGTCGAGAAGTTACCCTGTTATTCAAAATTCCACAGTTAAGAAAGAAGATAGTAAAACGAAAAAAAATGTACAAACGAACTTAGCTCAAACTTTCAATGTACAATTTTTACCTCATATTATGATGCAAGGTCCTTCTGGTATCATTGATGCTGTGAGCCCTGGTTATGACAAGAATATATTAAAATACATGCAAGAGAAGATAGATTTGTATATAGAAGATTTAGAGGAATAACCCAAAATGATGACAGGTCTTTTCCATGCCCACTCGCACTGGCGCTACATTGTAATTGTTACAATACTAATCACATTAATTAGACTGTTAATGTCAACCGTAAAAAGAATAAACTCCAATGAAAACTTATGGACTAAAAGTCATAAAACCTTATGCTTATTATCAATCATTGCTGTTGACATTCAACTTTTAACAGGAGTGATTTTATGGCTGCTTCGCGTTGCAAATGGAGGAATAGCTAGTCTTGGCAGACGTCTATGGGAACACCCATTCATTATGATCCTTGGTGTCGTTTTCCTACATATTGCCTTTAAACAAGCCAAAAAAGCACCTGAAGATAAAAAGCTTACGCTTGTAACGATTTGGTATGCTTCTGGCGCATTCTTGCTCTTTGCAGGAATTCTTCACATATTAAGGATGTCTTAATTTTTTAATGAAAGGTATTCCTTCTAAAAATTACTGGATATCATTAAGCATTATCTTGCTGGTTAGTATCTTTTTGCGGTCTTATGTTTCTTATGAACTTTATCATAATGATTCATTTGTCACATCACCGTCTGCTCAAACAGATAATCATACATACATTGAATATGCTAATGAAATTTTAAATGGAGAGTACCCTTACTTTGTACGCGGGTTCACCTACCAACCTTTTATTTACGCGATATATCTCCCTTTCCTATTCTTAATTTCAGGTGGGAGTCTCATAGTACTGATCGCCTTCCAAGTCATAATGGGGAGTATGACAGTACTCTTTACGGCTTTTACTGCACAATTAATTTGGGGAAGAAGGATTGCGCTTTGGGCAGCCGTCTTAACTGCATTAAGTCGCATGCTTATTTTCTACACCCCATACACCATGATTGCCCCCATACAAGCATTCTTTATGAGCTTGATTACTTTGCTTTTAGTTTATGCATATAAAAAAGATCGTTTACAAATTTGGTTAGTAGCTGCTTTCACAATGGGACTGGCAAACCTTTCTCGTGGCAACATTATACTCATGATGGTAATATTCCCGCTTTTATATTTTTATTTAGAACAGAAAAAACGCTCATATTTAGGAATGAAAAAAAGGTCTTTTCAACTGCTCTTGATATGTATACTTTTTTATCTTCCCCAATTACCCTTTGCACTTATTAATTATAAAGTCCATGGAGAGTGGGTTGGAGCTTCTTCTGCTGGAGATACTGTTTTGGCATTTGGAAATACACCTGAAGCAGCGGCTGGCGCCGTTCTTTATCCAGAAGCCTATGAAAAATGGATTGAAGTGAACAATCCTGAGCATGAGCATTATATGCCACTTAAAAAGAATATTTTTAAGTGGATGATCACAGAGCCACTGGCATTTTTTGAGCTTAAAACAAGGATGTTTTTACTTTATTGGAACAAGCAAGAAGTACCCAATAATGTGGTACCTTACCGCCTTGTAGATGGTGAAGAGGTCTGGGACAAAAGTAAACTTTTGAGTCAATTTTTTCTTATCGATTTTGCATTAATAGCTGCCTTTGGGCTTTATGCATTTGGTTACCTATTATGTAAACTTAAAAAGAACAAATTAATACAGATTCCTATGCTTACAATGATGATCTACAGCGCTTCTATTTTAATCTTCTATATTTTGACAAGGTTTCGCCTTCCTATTTACCCAATATTATCCTTATTTGCGGCATTTGGTATCTTCATGTTTTTCTCAATTTTACGCTCAAACCACCGTAAAAAGCTGTTTCATATGCTTTATTTAGTTTGTTGTTTTATTTTTACCTATATGGGGTATAACATTTATCAAACTGGATGGGAATCCAAAGTACATAATTTGGTTCGCCCATCAGGAACGCAGATGGACTATTATGACCTTATCACTATAAAGGATAACGGGCCACAGTTCTTAGGCGGTTGGACCACTTTAACAGAACCCAAATCTCAAATTGATAAAAAATTATCTATCGCGCCATATAAAGGTACTTATAAGGATGCAAAATTAAAGGTATCAATTTATTCTGAAATTCCGCAACAGCTTCAGGTGCAACTAAACCAACAATCCCCTCAAGCTGTGGCGCTAGTATCTGGCATAAACGAAATATTACTTAATATCAATCAAAAAGTATTTGATAATCCATCCTATAATATTAATTTGACTTCTTCGATTCCCATTAACTGGCTAATGGATAGCCAACGACAATATGGGAGAAGTGCGGCGTCAAACGAAGTCCTTAGCGGCGAGTGGGTTATCGAATTACGTTTGTTTAAGGATGAAAACTGAGTTATAGTAATTTAGTTTGAAAAATTTGGAGTATTTTTGTGACTGATATTTGGGCAACTCGTAAAACATTAATTCAGCGGGTTCGTGATAAGCATGACCACGAATCTTGGGAGGAGTTTGTAGATGTCTACAAACAATTCCTTTATGTTGTAGTACGTAATCTAAATTTAAATCATCATGATACAGAAGAAATAGTACAAGAAGTTTTTCTTAAAACTTGGAATCATTTGGAAAAATTTGATTATCAACCAGGTAAAGGAAAATTTCGTCATTGGTTATCCCGTATTGCCAAAAACACGGTTGTCGATTTTGCTCGCAAACGTAAAGCTCAAGCGAACCGTGTAGAAAAAGCAAGTAACAATGCAGATTCACCGTTTTCGCACAATGGAATAAGTTCTCCTGACATTGAATCTTTTGTGGAACAAGAATGGATCAAGTTTATTACAGAACGCGCTTTTGAAAAGCTAAGTGAAACAACCTCCCCTAAAGAAATTGAAACCTTTCACTTATTTGCTAAAGGTAAATCAGTAACTGAAATTTCTGAAACTTTGGGAATTGCGGAAAGCTCAGTTTATGTTTATAAAAAACGGATTCAGGAAAAGCTTCAGAAAGAAATCAAAAATCTTGAATATGATTTAGGGTAGTCTTAAAATTCTGATTTCTATCATTTAAATATTCAAAGCTATAAACTTCTATATTCCTCCTCAAATTATCCTCGTTCTTGATACAAAAATTATTGACATATTCTTTCAATCATAGTAATTTCAAAATCAAAGTCTTAGTAGTATAGACAAGAGTATTATAATTATGTGTATGTGGAGAGAGAAAATGAAATTTAAATTACCAGCTCTAATTCTTTTAACCGGTGCATTATTGTTTACTTCATGTGGTAAAAATGAAACAATTAATGAGGACAGTAATCAAGGTGGTAACGTGAAGAAAAAACAACGAATTGCTGTAATACCTAAAGCAGAAAGTCATATCTTTTGGAAAACTGCAGGTAAGGGTGCAGAAAAAGCTGCTGAGGACTTAGGTGTTGAAGTTATTTACAAAGGGCCTGATAAGGCAGACGACCGGAACTCTCAAGTACAAGCAGTACAATCTTTCGCAGTAAAAGGTGTTGATGCAATGTGTATTGCTCCGATTGATGGAGATGTTCTAACAAAACCAATTGAAAGTGCCGCTGCAGAAGGTATAAAAATGGTCGTATGGGATTCAGGCTTAAAGCGTTTAGATAAAGTTGAATCATTTGTTGCAACTGATAACAAACAGGGTGGTGTTCTTTGTGGTGAAGAAATGGCAAGACTTTTAGATGGTAACGGAAAAGTCATTATGCTTCGTATGCAAGAAGGTTCGATTTCTACAGCTAAGCGTGAGGCAGGTTTTTTGGAGGGCCTTAAAGCAAAAGCACCAGATATTGAATTACTTTCTATTGATGAATATGGTGGCTCTAGTGTTGGTTCTGCGCAAAAGAAAGCACAGTTATTATTAAATAAATACGCGGATGAAGTTACGGGTATTTTTTGCTGTAATGAAACAACAACTGAAGGTATGTTGCTTGCTCTAAAACAACAGGGCTTAGCAGGTAAAGTTAAGTTTGTTGGTTTTGATTCAAATGAAGCATTATTAAATGGGATGAATGCAGGCGAGGTTCATGCATTAGCAGTCCAAAGTCCCTACAAAATGGGTTATCTGGCTGTGAAGGCAGCCAAGGATGCGCTTGATGGCAAAACTGTAGAAAGAGTAATTGACACAGGGGTAACACTCGTTACTCAAGAGAATAAAGATACAGAAATCATTCAGGAAATTCTTAATCCTGAACTTGTAAAATAATTATGTTATCACCAATCTTTAGGGCTCAAGGTGTGCATAAGCACTTTGGTCCTGTCCATGCGCTCAAAGGTGTAGATTTAGATATCTACCCTGGTGAAGTTCACGCATTAATTGGTGAAAATGGTGCGGGTAAATCCACGCTTATGAAAGTACTCTCTGGAGCTCATTTGCCTTCAGAGGGGCAACTGTTTATGATAGGTGAAGAATTCATCCCTAGTGATCCCCAACATGCTCGTGAATCTGGCATTGCTATGATTTACCAAGAACTCACCCTTGCTCCGCACCTAACTATTGAAGAAAACATATGTTTAGGAATGGAACAGAGCTTCATCAACAAAAATTTTGCAGCTAAAATACAAGATGCGTTGGACATGTTGGGACAAGATCACTTAAGTCCTAACACGAAGGTCTCAACTCTTCCCATTGGCACACGCCAACTTGTAGAAATTGCCCGTGCAATTGTTAATGATGCTAAGATTGTGATTCTAGATGAACCAACAAGTAGTTTGTCTACGGCGGATACTAAAGCCTTATTTAAAGTTATGAATAAGCTTCGCGACCAAGGCGTTGCATTAGTTTATATCAGCCATTTCTTAGAAGAAGTGCAAGAAATTAGTGATCGTTACACAATTTTACGTGATGGTCAAAGTTGTGGTTCTGGTATGATTGAAGATATTACCGTACAGCGAATCATAGAATTAATGGTCGGTCGATCTATGGATGATATGTACCCGCGTATGGGCCACGAAATAACTGAAGAGATTTTATCTGTGAGTAACCTTGCTGGCAGCCCACTTCCTAAAAATGTTTCTTTTAAACTTCATAAAGGTGAAATTTTAGGGATATTCGGTTTAGTTGGAGCTGGCCGCTCTGAAGCGATGCGCGTTCTTTTTGGATTAGATCCTATGGAGAGTGGTCAAATTAAGATGTTGGGAAAAACTTACAAGAGCATGTCACCAGCGAAATCTCTGAAGAATGGTTTAGACTTTTTGAGTGAAGATCGTAAAGCTGAAGGTTTAGCTCAAGGTATGAGTATTGCCATTAACACCACATTATCTTCAGTTAAAGGTGTATTCATCAATTTAAAAGACGAACTGAAACTTGCTGGAACCTGGGCCATTAAAATGCGTACAAAATGTCATAGCGTTGAGGACCCAATTTCTTCACTTTCTGGTGGGAACCAGCAAAAAGTTGCATTAGCAAGAATGATGTATCATAACTCACAAATTTTAATATTAGACGAACCAACTAGAGGAATTGATGTTGGGTCTAAGTCAGAAATTTATGCTTTCATTCAAGAGCTTGCGCAAGAAGGGAAATCGATCATTGTCATCAGTTCCTATTTACCTGAACTTCAAGGAGTTTGTGATTCCCTTGCAGTTATGTACCGAGGAAACTTAAGTCCAGTTCGAAAAATAGAAGATTGGGATGAACACACAATTATGGAATATGCAACTACAGGAACAAACCAGGAGGAGTCTGCATGAAAAATATTTTTGCAAAACTAGGGATGATTCTTCCATTCTTAGGGCTTATTTTTGTTTTTTTAATTTTTACCGGCTTAATTGCTGCCTTTGAACCAGATAGTTTAAGTCGTTTTTTAAGTATGCGTAACATGCAAACTGTATTGATGCAAACTACAATAGTTGGTATTGGTGCATTAGGTATGACTTTTGTTATTATTTCTGGGGGGATCGATTTATCAGTTGGGAGTATCATTGCACTTGCTACAGTTGTAACAGCTTCAGTCATGAATCTAGGAGCATTGGGGACCTATGGGAATGACTGGGCAGTCAGTGGATTTTGGGTATTCATTGGTTGTATATCGGCAATTGTAGCAGCGGCTCTTTGCGGTCTTGTCACAGGTGTGATATCAACTAAAGGAAAAATTGTTCCTTTTATTGTTACTTTGGGTATGATGCAAGTTGTTCGTGGGATCGCAAAGTGGATTGGTAAAAATGAAATGGTGAGAACCCCCGACAATGCCCTACAGACATTTATGGACCCCGTGCACACGACTCTGTTTTTTGCCCCTGGCGTCTACATCTTATTATTCCTAACAATTAGTACATTTCTCGTTTTGAAGTATACGGTTTTTGGCCGCTATACATACGCAATTGGTTCAAGTGAAAATACGGCTCGCCTTTGTGGAATTGCGGTAAGCCGTTATAGAATTATCATCTATACATTATGCGGCGCATTTACAGGTGTTGCGGGTGTTATGCAATATGCCACATTAGGTTCAGGGAGTCCGACCGAAGCGGTTGGTTTAGAGTTAGATATTATTGCAGCGGTTGTAATCGGTGGTGGTAGCCTTGATGGTGGTGAAGGCTCGGCCTTGGGAACCATCATTGGTGCTCTAATGTTACAAGTTCTTCGCTCTGGCTGTGTCATGCTTGGCGTCCCAAGTTACATTCAAGAAATTATACTTGGATCGATCATTGTTGCTGCTGCTGCAATTGATCGTTTGAAGCATAAAAAAGCGAAAAAGTAATTTATAAAAAAGCTGATATACCTTTTAGTCATACCAGCTTTTATAAATTATTAAGTTTAGTATGTCTCTCTAAGGTGCTTAACTTGAATACTATTTCGTAGTTCAGTAACTTTGACACCCTTTTCACGCGGTGTAAATTCAATTACTTTTTGTTGTTCATTAAGAAGAGTAAACGAATTTTCAGAGAAGACACCTGGGATACCTGGTGTTTCAAGGTTCACATAAAAAGCAGGTTTATTTCCTTTTAATATGACCTCAAAACTACCACCTTTTATAGCTTTCACTTTTGTCGTAACTTTTGTTTCTTGTAAGTCACAATGTTTATAGCGGTCAATAAAGTGAGTATTTTCAAAACTAAAGCTGTCTTTACCAACCTTATAATTATGTGTTAACTGCAAAAAGCCTTGTTTATCTTTACCAAATAAGTCTTGTGGTTTTATGGTAGCCACAGTAATTGCATCATCCGCACCAATATTCCCTTTAAGATTGCGCTTTTTCAGAATATTGCCATCAAAGTCATAAGCCGTAACAACAAGCTGACCTTTGACTTTTTGTTGTAAGTCATTCACAAGCCTAAATTCTACAAGACCGTCTTTATTATTGAATGCCATTACAAGAACAGGTTCGTAGAAACGCTTTGCGTGATAGTGTAGCTGTTTCCATGCACCGTTATACTCTAAGCTAGACCATGATGCAACAGGCCAGTTATCATTCAACTGCCAATACAATGTCCCCATACACACCGGTTTAATGCTTCGCCAATACTCAACAGCCATTTTAATTGCCTTAGCTTGTTGCACTTGGGAAAGATATAGGAAATTTTCAAACCCGTTTGGCATTCTGAAATAGCGTGTAAACATTTCTAAAATCTTTTGGTTACCTGCAGGGTTTTTCTGATGATGCTCCATTACTGGTGAAGTTGTGTTCCAATCTTTTTCGTCAGCAAATGTTTTTGCAACTTCAAAGCTTGAGAAGCTTTGATAACCAAACTCAGAACAGAAACGTGGTTGTACATCATAATATGCTTCCATATCTGCACCTTCATGCCAGACGCTCCAATAATGCATGTCTCCTTTATTATCATCATGCCAGCCATCTCCCTCAAAAGGATTACTACCCGTACAGGGTGAAGATGGCCAAAAAATTCGATCGGTATCCCCAGCACTTTCTAGACCTGCTTCTTTGGCAATTAACAAACGCTCGAAAGAGGCAACATAGCAGTCTCTATTCTTTATTGAATCTTCATACCAACCAATTGCACCAACAACCTCATTGTCTCCACACCATAAAGCAATAGATGCATGATCACGTAATCGTTTTACTTGATATTCTATTTCCTCTTTTACCTCAGTACAGAATTCTTTGTAAGACGGATATAGTGCGCATGCAAACATAAAATCGTGCCAGACAAGTATACCTTCTTCATCACAAATTTCATAGAAATCATCTCGCTCATAATGCCCTCCCCCCCAAATTCGTAACATATTCATATTGGCATGTTTAGAATCAAGAATTAACTGAGTATATCGTTCTTTTGAATAACGCTCAGGCAATGCATCCATTGGGATCCAATTGGCCCCCTTACAGAATATATCAACACTATTTACCGAAACGACCATATTGATACCGACTTTATCTGGCTCGCTGCGAACATCAAATTGCCTCAAACCAATTTTCTTCGTTTTAACTTGCTCGCCAAGAAATACCTTTAATTCATAAAGATTTGCTTCTCCATAGCCAACCGGCCACCATAACTTAGGTTTTTTAATAGTAATTGCTTTTGTAATTTTATTTACACCCGGTGAAAGTTTTGCTGCTATTTCAATGAGCTGGTCATCAAGTTCGACAGCAAAGCGGGTCGTCCCACTTCCATAACTAAATACTTCACAGGTAATATCAACGATAACTTCATTTTTCTTATGAGTTTGTTTTGTGTAAATATGCTCAATACGTGCTAACTCCACACCTTCAAGGTAAAACCCATCATATACACCTGAGACAAGTAATGTAATCCCCCAGTCCCAGCCACCATGACACTGTGTTTTACGTATAAAGTTTAAATTTTTCACAGTATTGTTTTTAGTTCCTGGAACTGGAACACTAGAAAGTTTTTCACGTTTGTCTGTTTCTTTGGTATAAGGGAAAATACGGACTTCAAACTTGTTGTCACCAACTTTTAAATACTTTTTTACATCAAAACGATAACGAACAAATTGTGAAACTGTAGCCCCAACTTTTTTGCCATTTATATATAAATCTGCGAGTGTATCAATTTCATCAATATTCAAGTAAATATAAGCTTGCTCTAGAAAGCTTTCATCTAATTGGATTGTTTTTGTCCATGACCAGGTTTTCTCACCTACCCACTGAACGTCATTTTCATTTTGTCCATAATATGGATCTTCAATGATACCAGCATGAATCAACGCTGAATATTGATCTCCTGGCAAAATCGCAGATATTGATTTATTATTTTTAAGTTCTGCTAATTGCCACTCTCCCATAAGGTTAACTATAGCCATTTTTTCTCCAACTTCCTAAATTCAACTATCAATAAAATTCATCCCCAAACTTACTATTTTAAATAGCTTTTACCAATCTGTTACAAAAATTTAGTCTATTTAAGAGCGAATTTACATAAACTTAAAATAAAGAAGGTGGAAAAAATGCAAAAACCAAACTACACAGCAATTGAAATCATTGTCGTCATTCTAACTGTAGAAGTTGTTAGTCGCTTAGTTATTCCTTTCTTTTCCAAAACATATGTTAACTCTGATAAACTAGACTGTTCTAATACTCTGAAACAATTAGCAATTATACAGTTTATGTATGCTTTAGATAATGATAAGAAATTACCTATGACAAGTCATTTAAATTTTGATTATCAGAATAATAGTACAAAGACAGCTAAAGAACACTGGCAAATATTAGTCGACTTAACTTACCAAGAGGAATATTCTATTTGGGGCTGTAGAGCTCAAAGTCCACAAGCAAAAACAGTCAATAAAATGACCTATTTCTATACAACTCATAACCTACATGAGTCTCCTTGGGCTGCGCAAACGATTTTGAGTGGAGATCAAGATGGTGCAAATGGTAAACATGATCAAGGATATGAAAACATAAACCACCCTGGTAAATATAAAAATTATTTATTTTTAGACGGGCATACAGATCATGTAAATAACTAAATATTTTCTCAAGGATGAGACCACATCACACTTCGTGGTTGATCAAATAGGATATTTGATCAACCGCACCTTACCAGATTACAGCACTTCACAAGAGCTACCATTATACGAAGAATATGGCATATCTTGAATTGAAGTAGTAGCAACTTTAGGACTATAACAAAATCATGGTATGCACCAACAGATATAATGATAAAAAGGACAATACATTTGATAGAAAGTGCCTTTCCTGTTTAACCGGTTCAAAAGCCATCTAACCTGACTCGCTTCAAACAGCAAGGGTATATTAAATAGTAGAAAGTAAAAAGATCCTACTAAAATTAGTAAATTCGATCGCGCTTTAAAATTTAAGGATTCGTCTCAAGACTATATATAGATTTTTCTTTTTAACAGTGATCTACTTTTTGGTCAAAGCAATTGTTGCTGTTGCCGTACCAATATTTTCCAGTCCAAATTTTAGTAGGAGATGCCCAAATAGAGCATCAGCTAAAAATATTGAGTCAATAATTTTAATGCCATGATTCTCACATAATTGAATAAAATCATGAACAGTTACCAAGTGAATATTTGGTGAATCATACCATTCATGTGGTAATGTTTTTGAAACTGGTAAAGTTCCTGTAAAGAATAACTGTAAGCGATAGCGATAGTATGCAAAATTTGGAAATGAAATAATTCCAGATTTACCAATTCGTATTACTTGTTTCAACGAGTTTAAAGCACTGCCTAACTGCTGGATCGTATTTCGCATTAATACTTTATCAAAAGTATCATCAGGAATAGTTTGCAAAGCTTTATCAGCATCAAGTTGTAAGGCATTAAACCCACGTTGCATACAAAAAGCTACCATTTCAAATTTTTGATCAAGACAAACTTCCTGAACGTTTACTTGTTTCTTTAAAGTCTCAAGAAAACTTCCTTGGCCACTTCCGACATCCAAAATATAATCATCTTTATCAACCATTGAGACAATACGATCAAGTTCTTCTGGATCTACTTCAGCAGTACTCTGTTTCTCAGGTGAAACTTGATTGGAGCCTAAAAATGCACGAATTCCGGGACAAAGGCGGTCATATTCAAGCATAAAGGCATCATGACCAGCATCAGAGGTCATTTCAAAATATGAAACTGGTTTACGTATTTTTAATAAGGCATGTACAATATCTAACTGTTGTTCTGTCGGGAATAACCAATCAGACGAGATTCCAACAATAAGGTATTTACATGATGATTGAATAAATGCCTTTTCTAGAGAACCATGTTCTTTTTCTAAATCAAACATGTCCATCATGCGAGTAATATATAGATACGAGTTCGCATCAAAACGATCAACAAACTTTTTAGCCTGATATTGTAGATAGGATTCCACTTGAAAATCTGTAGAAAACTTTGATCGATTACTAGGAAGGTCTGGCTGCTCTTCACGGCCAAACTTCTTTTGCATTGACGCTGAAGATAAATATGTCACATGACCAATTTCTCGTGCACGAGAGAGACCATCGGATGGGAATGTATTATGTGCATGGTAATCACCATCGTGCCAATCTGGGTCCTGCATAATTTCCTGACGCGCAATAATATCAAAAGCTAATGCCTGTGGTAGTACATTTGCACCAGCTGCTACACAAACACAACGGTCTAGGAAATCTGGATAAGCAATACTCCACTCAAGCGCCTGCATGCCACCTAAGGAACCGCCTACTACAGAATGTAAATGCTTAACACCAAGATCATCTAGTAGAATCTTCTGTGCTTTTACTGCATCTTTAATTGTGACAAGTGGGAAAGTTAGACCATAGGGTTCACCTGTTTCGGGGTTAATAGAACCAGGACCAGTAGATCCTTTGCAACCACTTAATATATTTGAGCAAATAACAAAAAACTGATTTGTATCAATCGGTTTTCCGGGTCCAATAAGAGGATCCCACCAACCAGGTTGCTTATCATCTTCAGAATGATAACCTGCTGCATGGGCGTCACTAGTTAATGTTGGGCATATGAGTACAACATTATCAGCATTCTCATTTAATGCACCATAAGTCTCATAAGAAAGCTTAATTTCTTTAAGCTTTTCACCAGATGCAAGAACAAATTCACCATTTGGCAAATTTAAGATTGCTTGTTGAGTCTCAACAATAAATTTTTGAGTCATAAAACCACCCTGCTTTCAAATCAGCGTCAGTGCTTAACCGAATCTACGTTTACCCTTACCACCGTACATTGGGTTATTTTTCAATGCACCTTTACCTGCACGTTGCTGTTTTGCCTGTGGTGGTTGCTCTAAATGAAGGGCATACCATTGTTCGCCTATGAAGTGATTTGAAAATTGTTTATATTTATTATTAACAATAGCTTCCCAGTTATTAACTATACCATCATTGTTACTGACCTGCTCTTTAGCAGTCGCTAGAATTTCTTGTGCTTCGGTATATTTTTCTTGTTTGAAAAGAATCCAACTATATGTTGCATATACCATTAGACCTTTATCCTTCTTAAAACGTGAAATAAATTTCTTATACATTTTATCCAGTTTATCGTCTTTCTTTTTATATGCTCGTGCGAGTAACATACAAGCAGTCAATGGGTCCATAACGAAAGACTTCGCTAAGTACTGGTCTGCTTTTTCAAACTGTTTGAGCTGGTAATACAGTTGTGCTTTGGAAGTAGAAATCTGTTTTTCAGACATCAGTAACCAAGGGAAGTAAGGCTCAGCTTTGTCTAATTCCTTAATCATATTTTCTGCAGCATTGTGCATAAGGGTTTCAATTTGCTTTTGGACAACTTTTGGATTCCCCCCTTGCCCGCTTTGTGCGCGGTGAATAAGACGATTGGCCTCGCCATGGGCTTGCTGTTGAAGTTTCTGAATGCTCTCCATAATCGCCTTTAAGCCTTTATATTTTGAACGGCTCATCAAGGCGAAAATTGCAATTGAAACTAGAATACCAATGAATGTAATCCAGCCCCAGTTCATACCTGTAGTACTTGCCAATAAGCCAGAAATAAATCCTGCTGCGATGGAAATAAATAATGTATACATAAAATTCCTATTAATCTATTAAATGGGGAAATCCCCGAATGCTATTCAACCAATTTTCCTACTAAGGAAAACGGGCTAGTATGCTCAACTTGTATGTTCGCAATTTTGCCTAGCCAATCACGATCATCTTTAAAGAAGACTAAACGGTTATCCGGCGTACGTCCTCGCCAGCTTCCTTTTTGATAAGCCTCAACTAAAATCTCAACTTGCTTATCTTGAAAAGTCTTATTTTTCTCCTCCTGAATACCACGTTGAAGAACATCTAACATTTTCCAGCGTTTAGCTTTTTCACCTTCAGGAACATCATCTTCCATACGACGAGCCGCAACGGTACGTGGACGCACTGAATACTTCGCCATATGAACTTTATCAAATTTAATTTCTTCCATTAAATTGTAGGTATCCATAAATTGATCATGTGTTTCACCACAAAAACCTACAATAATATCAGTATTAATTGTACAATCTGGAATCTTACCACGAATACGATCGATCAACTCTTTAAACTGCTCAACAGTATAGCCACGACGCATATTTGCTAATACTTCATTATTACCAGCCTGTACAGGAACTTCCATATGAGGACATACTTTATCTAGATTGGCTACAGCATCCAATAATTTATCACTCATGTAATTGGGGTGGCTAGTAAGGAAACGAATGCGTTCTACACCTGAAATGTCGTTGGCTTTAATCAATAAATCTGCTAATTCTGTACCATCATTAAAATCATGGCCATAGCGATCCACAATTTGACCTAAGAACATAATCTCTTTAACGCCCTGGTCTACAAGCTTTTTACTCTCGTCCAAGATTTCATCCATAGGACGACTTCGCTCACGCCCCCTACGATAAGGTATAATACAAAATGTACAGGCATGTGAACAGCCTAAGACGACTGGGACATTTGCTAAAATAGTATTGGAACGTTGCTCTGCAGGTAATAAATGTTCTGCATCTTGAATCGCATAGCGTTCTTGAATTGCTTCTGCCTCTGCATCAAGAGCTTCATCTACAAACTCTTGGCTATCTAAAAATTCTAACATTGGTTTTGTATCAGAGGGTGGCATAAAAACATCAACAAATGGGAATTTTTTCTGAAGGCGAGGTGCTTCACGAACACCAACCATACAGCCCATTAGTCCAACAGTTAAGTTTGGACGTTTTTCTTTAATTGTCTTTACAGAACCTAAGCGACCAAAAATTTTATCCTCAGCCTGTTGGCGAACCACGCAGGTATTAAGTACAACAATATCAGCCTCTTCTGGTTGCTCAACGGAGGAATAACCACGACTCTCAAGTTCAGACCCAAGTCGACGAGAGTCCGCCTCATTCATCTGGCAACCAATTGTCCAAATATAGTAATTTTTATTCTTCTTGGCAACGGGTGTATTCATACTGTTGCTATACTCCAAAAAATTATTCGTTACTGTGGGTGTATGTTCAGTAAATAAATAAGAACACCCAATCATAAAAACGCTAAATAGAAAATTAGCACAAAAGATTAAAATTACTTTAAATTGTACCTTTTGTCAATGATTGGGTGATTAAATGAGGCCAAGAAAGCCTCATTTTTGAAAGGCTTATGCAGTTTTTGGTTCTGCGTTGGGTACTTGTACCTGAAATTGCTCAAGAATTTCTTTAGCATCTTGTGCTTTTAGGCGATCCTTTTCTGGTTCATAAGGGATGTCTGGCACCATTTTTTTACTGCCCATCCATGAGAATGGCCAGCATGGTTTATGAAAACGTTCTGCAGGGATTTTATGTGCGATTTGCAGATGGTATTCAGGAAGTTTTGACCAGTGTAGGCCCCCTTGGATATGATGTGCTGTGTGAAAACCAAGATTACCAGTCAAAATATTATACCAATGATGTGTGATGTTGTTAGATCCTTGATAATGATCATCGGTATCCAAGTCAGCGTGGTGATAATAAGTATGCCAAGCAGTAATATACAAGGACACAAAGCCAGGTAATAAGAAGATAAATACAGCATTAATCGGGTTGTGCCAACATAGCATTCCAAACAAGATCCACTGAACAACCTGCATAATTAAAAATGCGCGTAAATGTTTACGGAAACGTAATCCAACCATCAAAGCACGTGGGTATCCAGTAGCCGCAACTACAAATGAGTATTCAACAACATTCATTGTTTTGCCGCTTTTACGTTTCCAACGGGATTCATCCTTCTCTTGATCTAAATAATTTTTATGATGTCCTACCACGTGGTGTAAAAACCATGCGTTAGTAGTGATACCTGTAGAGAATCCATATACAATTTCCATCGCACGGTTCATGAAAGGCTGATGGAACGTAGGTAAATGCTGGTGATGATGATTCCAAGAAGAAATACATGCCTTTGGTGCAATGCCCAGTAGGAACCAAATCAAGGCTCCCCACCAAGTTGGAATCAGAAAGAACGCAACAAGATCAACAAGAAAGAATCCAGTAATTATTAAAACAGGAATCTTATCTGCATCATAACGGAAAAATTTCATAATACATCTCTCAATTCGTAGACAAAGATTTAGCCAACATCAACACCGGTTTTAAATTCCGGATCATCTGTTGTAATCAAGGTCAGTTTTTTACCTTTTTTAGCAGCTAGTAACATACCATGAGACTCGACACCGCGAATCGTTGTAGGTTTCAAATTGCTAACAATTACGATACGCTTACCAAGAATGTCAGCAGGTGCATAATATTCTGCAATACCTGCAACAATTTGGCGTAAATCTCCGCCAACCTCTACTTGCAACTTCAATAAGCGATCTGCACCTTCTACAGACTCCGCTTCTGTAACTGCTGCGACCTTAAGTTTTGCTTTAAAGAAGTCACTAATTTCAATTAATTCAACAACATTTTCTGGTTTATTCTTCTTTTTCTGCTGTTTAGGTTGTTTTGGTTTTGGCTTATCTATTCTTGGGAATAAGGAATCAGGTGCAGTGACTACTGCGCCTGGTTTAATTATGCCCCATATTTTTAGACCAGATAGATCTGGTGAAATTTCATTTGCAGGAACGCCAATTGCACCACGCAGAACCGTCATTTTCTCAGGAATCACTGGGAATAAAAGCCCCGAAATAATGCGTAATGCCTCTGCTGCGGTATACATGACCGTAGCCAAACGCTCTTTGTTACCCTCTTTAGCAAGTGCCCAAGGTTTTGTTTGCTCAAAATAGCGATTGCAGGCCTTGATTGCATTAATCACTTGTTCCAATCCTTTATTCATTTTCATGTCATAAATAGATTGTTCCATAGCATTAACTGCAGCTAAAACTGCTATTTTTAATTCCTCATCTTCTGCCTGAAGCCCGCCTGGTGTTGGTATTTGACCATCAAAATGTGGAATAATCATTTTCACAACTCGGGAAAGCATATTACCTAAGTTACCAGCTAGATCGGTATTGTAACGTTCAATAAATGCATCTTCGGAGAAGTTTGAATCTTGGCCTAAGTTCATTTCAGCAATCAGAAAGTAGCGAAATGAATCTACGCCGTACTTGTCGCAAAGATCCATTGGGTTTACAACATTGCCGTCACTTTTTGACATTTTAGCGTTTTCCATTAGCCACCACCCATGGGCAAAAATCGTCTGTGGCAGTTCCACATTCATTGCTTTTAACATTGTTGGCCAGTAAACCGTATGCGTCGTTAAAATATCTTTACCTATTAAATGGTAAGATGCAGGCCACCATTTTTTAAATTCTGCATCGTCACGGCGATATCCAACGGAACTGATATAGTTTACCAATGCATCAAACCATACATAGCAAACAAAGTCAGCATCAAATGGTAATTCAATTCCCCAGCTCATTCGAGATTTAGGCCTTGAGATACAAAGGTCTCCGAGAGGCTGGCGCAAAAAACCTAGGGTTTCATTTTTACGAAAGTCAGGTTGAATAAAGTTTGGATTATCATTTATATACTGGATTAACCAATCCTGATATTTGGACATTTTAAAGTAATAAGCGGTCTCGCGAATACGCTCTACTGGTTTTCCTTCTGGAGATAATCCATCTACAACGTCCTTCTCTGTATAGAACGTTTCACTAGAAACATCATACCAACCTTCATACTCATCACGGTAAATTTCACCAGCATCCCAAAGTTCCTGCAAAATTTCTTGAACAACTTTTTTATGTTTTTCTTGAGTTGTACGTACAAAAAAGTCATTCGTTATACCCAATTTTGTCCACAGTTCCTTAAAGCGTTCGCAAAATTCATCACAATGTGCCTGAGGATCTACACCACGACTTGCAGCAGCTTGATCCACCTTCTGACCGTGTTCATCAGTACCCGTTAAAAAGAAGGTAGGTTCTCCAAGTAATCGATGGTAACGAGCTAATACATCTGCAAGGAGTGTAGTATACGCATGGCCAATATGCGGTTTGTCATTTACATAATAAATAGGTGTGGTTACGTAAAAAGAGTCTTTATCTGACATAAATTCCTCGGGTATATTAATATTCAATAATTTAACCCAATACTATACAACAAACCCACATTCATGCAATGGATAACTACATCAACTTGGCCAACAGAATTTAAGTTTTAACAGATAAACCACATTCTAGATACTTTCATAAAATTCTTTTTACAAACGAAATGGTTTTTTCTAGCACATCATCGTAGCTATATCGACCTTGATTAAAGAAGCCATGCCCTTCATTTGGATATATAAAAAGTTCAGATTTGACTCCATGTTGCTGACATTGTTGCTGAAAGTCTTTTGCGGTTGAGACAGGAATCAAGTCATCTTCAGAGCCTAAAAAAACGATATTTTCAGGAGTTTTAGCATCGACGTTATGCAATGGGGATATCTTTGGGAACCATTCCTTTACGCGTTCATAGCCATAACCATCTGAACTATTATCATAGACAGGGTTGTATAATATCATTGCATTGGGTCTTGATGGTGCATTCTCATATCCACTTGAGCAACCAAGAAGTGCAGCTAAATGCCCCCCGGCACTTCCACCAGAAGATATGGATTTTGATAGGTCTAGCCCTTCATTTTTATGCTGCTCAATTAAAAATTGCCAAGCAGAAAAAGCATCTTCAACACAAACGTTAGGTGCTGTTTGATCCATACTCTCGATACGGTATTCTGCGCAATAACATTGAATACCGATTTGATTTAAAGCCTTTGAAAAAGGGTAAAACTGAGTAGGATTTCCGTTCATCCACCCACCGCCAAAGTAAAACACGACAAAAGGCTTAGGATGCTGAGATGAAACATCAAAACAATGCAACTGAAGTTTTCGCTCATTTACAACTTTATAGGTCATCATGCGATCAGGCGAAATTGTCTGGTCTAATGCTTGGTCATCTTTTACTCTATCATTCATTTTTTTCCCTTAATTAAAACTTCTAAAAGTTCAATTAAGATAAGCATCTTTTGCTATACCTATCAATTAGAAATTAATATATTTTACACTTTTTTTACAACTCTTTACAAAAGTTTCACTAGAATATTTTTGTAACGGTCATTTTATAGTCATCCAAACAAAGGAGTATAAACATGACATTAAAGAAAAAATCGTATTTATTCTTGGCATCTTGCTTGTTAAGTTGGTTTAGTTTTGCGAAATCAGCAGACATTGAGAGTAAAAATCATCAAGTAAGCTTAAAGGTAGACTCAGAGCATAGTGTATTACATGCAGATAAAGCTAATAAGACGTTCATCAAAGTATCGCTTGATGCTGCAGTTGTAGAAAATATTGAACGAAAGCCATTAAATATTTGTTTAGTCTTGGACAAGTCTGGGTCTATGGGCGGAGATAAAATTGACCAAGCAAGAAAGGCAGCTATTTCAATAGTAAAACGCCTTAACAAAGATGATCTTTTTTCATTAGTTACCTACGATGATCATATTCGGACATTAATTCCAGCACAACCAGTAAAGAATGCAGATCATATCATTAAACAAATCAATGCAATTCACTCTGGTGGCGGAACAGCATTATTTGGTGGGGTGAGCCAAGGTGCTGCGGAAATTCGTAAGTTTAATAATGAGAAATACTTAAATCGCGTCTTTTTACTTTCAGATGGTCAAGCGAATGTTGGCCCAAGCACTCCCGAGGATCTAGAGCGTTTGGGTATTTCTTTATCCAAAGAAAATATTGTAGTCACAACGATTGGTCTAGGTCAAGGATATAATGAGGACTTAATGACAAAGCTAGCCTTAGCAACTGACTCCCTCACCTACTTTGTTGAAAACTCAAATGACCTACCTCGTATTTTCAATAAAGAGTTAGGTGATGTAATGTCAATTGTGAGTAGTGATATTCAAATCAAGGTTGAGCTATCAGATGGCGTGAAACTAATTCGTACTTTGGGCAGAAAAGGGAGCATTAAAGGCAATACACTAACATTTGATATAAAGCACTTATATAATGGGCAAGATTTATTTACCTTGTTAGAAGTAGAAGTTCCAGCAACTCAAGCAAACTCAACCCGCAATTTAGCCAATGTAACTTTAACTTATAATAATCTATTAAGTCAGAAGCAGGAGCGTTCACTGGATAACGTTAGTGTAAGTTTTAGTCATTCTGATGAAGAGGTAATTGCCTCTATTGATAAACAAACTCAGAGTGATGTAGCTGAGTATAATAATGCGATGGTGTTAGCACAGAATATTCAGTATATGGACCAGGGCCAAAGGGAGCAGGCCATGGATAATATTGAGAGTAATATTGTTCACTTAAAGCAGCAACAATCAACCTATAGCAACCGTTTACTTTCCGTACAAATAATTGAACTAGAAAGACAAAGGGATCAATTGAAATCTGGTAGTTATGATATGAAAATGCGTAAAAGTATGAATCAAAAGTCATTTGATTTATGGAATAGTCGGAAGGTAAAAAAATAAGTTCTAAATTTACACAGAACGAATGGTAAGCCGGTTCAGCCGGTTTACCTTTTAGCTATGAAATCAAAGAAATTATACATTTATTCCATCATAATTGCAATCGCAGTACTGACCTTAAGTTTCCTGGCCATAAGGTCTGTAAACATGGAAGAGAGTTACTTATTTCAACAAGAGAAAGAGAACAAAGAAAAGGAGCTACAGATACTCTGTGATCAGGTTAAGCTTTTTGCAGAAGACCGTCGTAGTGAAGTCCTTTATTCCTTAGAAGTGATCCCTGAAGATAAGCTTCAAGAGAACTTGGAACAACTTGAACAAAACAGCCCTATGATTCGCAATGCATTCATATGGTCTGCTTATCAAGGCCTTGTCTACCCCAAAATTTCTGAAGTTAGTTCAGATGAACAATATGCCTTTTTCAAACGCTATAGCCCCCTTCTAGAGGGAAAAATCCCCTGGCAAAAGAATAACGAAATACATGTAGAAAAGCAGAACTCTCAAAGTGACGACCTAGATTTAGGATATGAAAATAGCTATAGGATCATTGAAAATACCTTGGATTCAGTAAGTCAAAATTTTAAGAGCAACTATGAGTTTAAACAAAGAGCCATTGAACAACGCCAACTCCAGCAGAGCCGCAACATACCAATAAAGTCCGGTTGGATTCCATGGTTTGAAGGAAACCGTCTATATCAATTAATCTGGATTCAACGTGGCAATTTAGTCTATGGCGTTGAACTTGAACAAATGAACTTTATTGCAACGCTAATTAGTTCTTTTCCGGATCTGGGCCCTCATACGCAATGTAACTTAGTAAATGGAAACAATGATATTTATCACCAAGCAGGCCAACTGGAAAACTCAAAAAATACTTTAGACTACAACTGCAGTTTAGCACCAGCCTTGCCACACTGGGAAATGCAATTCAAATACAACATCAATCATTATAATCATCTCATGTTAAGTACATATTTTATTATAGCACTCTTACTTATTTTTATTCTAGGTGGAATCTTCCTACTTATTATACATAGCAGGAAATCTTTCATGGATGCACAACAAAAAAGTGACTTTGTTTCGAACGTTTCACATGAATTAAAAACTCCCTTAACCAGTATCCGTATGTATGCAGAGCTTTTAGAAAAACAAAATAAATTAACGGATGAAAAGAAACAGAAATATGTGGGAATCATCATCAATGAAAGTCAACGCTTAACACGACTAGTAAATAACGTATTAAATTTTAGCCGTTTGGATCGTGGAAAACATAAATATAATTTTCAAGTAGTAGAATTAAACGCCTTCATCAAAACAATTTTAGACGGTCAGCAAATGATTCTAGAAAAGCATAATATCATAGCTCAAATTGAAGGACCTTCCTGCTTTGTAAAGACGGATACAGATGTAATTGAACAAATACTTATTAATTTAATCGACAATGTTTGTAAATATGCCTCAGTCGGTAAAACATTAGAAATCATTTTAATTAAACAAAAAGATGAAGTACGAATCAAGGTCTGTGATAAGGGCCCTGGTCTTCCTGCTAAAAATATTTTAAAAATCTTTAATCAATTTTATCAGTTGGATGCCAAATTAACGAATAAGCCAGAAGGGGTTGGTTTAGGGTTAAGCATTTGTAAGCAATTATTACTTGGTATGCAATGTGACATCATTTGTTATAATCGCACTGACTCAAGTGGATGCTGCTTTGAAATAATACTGGGAGATCAAAAATGAGCCATATCTTAATTGCTGAAGATGACACGAACATTCGTGAAGGTCTTGTAGATACTTTAGAGCTTGAGGGCTATAAAATCACCTCATGCTCTAATGGAAAAGAAGCATTAGAAAAGTTGAAAGAAAAAGACTTTGACTTAGTTCTTTTGGATGTCATGATGCCAGAGCTTAATGGTTTTGATGTTTGCAAAGAGTTTAGGCAAACCAATGATCAAACACCAGTAATTTTCTTAACTGCAAAAGGAGAAGAGATAGATAAGGTGCTAGGCTTAGAATTTGGTGCCGATGATTATATGACGAAGCCTTTTGGTATCCGTGAACTTGTTGCCAGGATCAAAGCGGCACTCCGAAGATGCCAAACTCAAACATCACAAAATATCGATGCACAAGCAACATTTCAATTTGGTGAGGCAACAATCTACCGCCGTAAATACCAAGGAGAGCATAAAGGAGTCAACTTTGAGCTTTCTTCAAAAGAAATGGAGCTGCTCAAAACTTTTTACCAACATCCCGAAGAGACCTTAAGTAGGCATGACCTTTTGATGATGGTATGGGAAAATGAATATGGTGACTATAGCCGTACACTTGATCAATATATCGCAAAAATTCGTAAAAAAATAAGTGCAGATACTATTAAGACTGTTCATGGAGTTGGCTATCGCTACGAACCCACCAAATAGCCTTTTAAAAATGTTAAATATACATAAAAAAGCGCAATTGATATTTATCAATTGCACTCAATCTTAAAGACTTATTTATTTTGTTACATCAAGAAATTCACTAAAGTCTTCACCATGCATTTTCGCACGTTCAACGGTAAATTGAATTTCGCCAATCATCCATTTCCGATAACCAACTAATCGCTCATATTCTTTTTTTGCAAGCTCATCCCCCTGGTCCATTTTCACTTTATTCTCGGCAATTTGTTTATCTGTATTGGGTAACCAATTTTGCGTCATTCTTTCCATGTAGCCACGGCGAAGATCTGTTACATTTTCTGCTTTTGAACGCATCAAATATTCATCTAAAAATTTACTCATATCCGCCACACGCTGCGGCATTTCATCGGCAATATTGTTCTTTTCTGCTGCATCAACGCTAATGTCAAACAATTGTACCTCATTCGTATCCAAGTTTTTAAGTATTTTATATTTACCAGCAATCAAGGCACTTTCAGGTTCACCGTTATACCATGGAAAATGGAAAACAAAATCACGTAAATTACGCTCAACAGTCACATCATTTGCCTCTGCAAATACGTTACGCAGAGTACCACCTTCAACTTCAACCGGCAATTCTTCTTTGCCACCAGCTAAATCATACATGGTAGGTAGTAAATCCCAATGAACCGTTGCTACATTACTATAGACACCCTTTTGAACTTCTGGTCCACGTACTAAGAATGGTACACGAATTCCTCCTTCAGTTAAATCACCTTTTGCACCGCTTAAGCGACCATTATTACGCATACCGCCTCCATTATCAGAGGTAAAAATAACATAAGTATTATCTGCGATACCAAGCTCGTCTATTTTATCAAGTAAACGCCCAAACTGCACATCCATATCATCTAACATTGCAGCATAATTTATAATCCAATTATGCTTATATTGGCTTTCTGTAATCTGATCATCCGGTTTATAATCATGTTTATCTGAACGATTTGAACAAGAAAGTTTTTTATATTTTTCACGAGTTTCCTTAAAAGAGTCATGCCAAATATGAACTGCATAATGCGAAAGTTGAACAAAAAATGGTTTACCTGCTTTATTTTGTGTTTCAATGAAATCAATTGTTTTGTCTGTCAATGAAACCATACGCTTTGGATCGCTTTCAGGAAGTGGTGTTCTAAAGTCATCCTCATAGTCACCTTCTCCATTTCCTGTAGGACCATCTGTAACTTCATAACCTGCTTTTGTTGGTGTAACAGAAGGAACGTGCCATTTACCGAAGTGAGCACTAATATATTCTGGGTTAGCTTTTTTAAGTGCTTGAGGGATTGTAATCACACCACGGTATTCTTTGATCGCATTCCCAGGGTACAAAACTGAGTTTAAGAGACGAGCAGGAGTCATACCATGCTGAAGACTATTTCGAGAAGGAGTACAAACAGGTGATGGTGCATAGGCATTAGAGAAGATCATACCATCTTTAACCAGACGCTCTAGGTGTGGTGTTTGATAAAAGTCACTTACACTTTCAGAGTCACCAGGAACCATTTCAATTGAGGTATCTGCCCAACCAATATCATCAATATACACCAAAACAAAATTTGGGCTTTTAGCCAAAACTTGAGCCGAAATAAATACAAGCAACAACGCATAAAAACGCTTCATATAATATTCTCCTTTTAAATATTTATTAAATAGTAATGGAAGTATACTTATCATTCAATATCACACAACGCCCTATTTTTATCTTTAAACGCCATCACCTATAAAATCTAACAGCTCAAAACACCTTTTTAGGCAAAACAGGTAATTGATACCCTAAATATAAAAATACCTAATCCCGTCACAGAAATCTTGAAACTTTTTTCTTCTTTTTATTCATTTCATCCTTAGTAAATGCCTTCGTTTTTTGCTTATATAATGCTAGATTAAATCAGGAAAATATTAGGTAATTGGAGTAAGATGGGCATATCTTTACATTTCAGTGATCGCGTAGAGAATTTAGCGCGTTTTTTGGCTGCACGTTTAAAGCGTGGACAAGCTGAACAGGACCCCTTTGAGGCCTTGAGCGTTTTTGTCCCCAACCGCAATATGGCCAAATATCTCCAACTTCAGATCGCTGATCATAATAAAGTGTGCACCAATATAGATTTTCCTTTCCTTGAGAAAGGCTTGTATGAAGCAGCCTCAAAGTTAATTAAACAAGATTTTCAACTCTTAGATCAAAATGCTCTTCAGCAAATTCTAATTTTATTTTTGAGTGACACTGAAGAATTAGAACAAGATGCATTTCTTCCTTTCAGAGACTACCTGCTTGAAGAGAATACTTTAAATACTAGAAAACTTTGGCAATTGACTGATCGGCTTGCCATGAATTTTCTTGAATATCAGTTGAATCGTCCTGAAATGATTGCTGCATGGGAAGGTAAAAATCCTGGTTATCTTGCACCTGAAAAACTAAGAACGAGCCCTTTCTACTTTGCCCAACAAGCACTTTATAACCTCGTGTTTAAATCAGATGGGTTGCGTGATCAACAAATACCAATGTGTAAAACATTGAAGGAAATTTTTGAGCATAAGTTTGATCAACGGCTAGAGGGCTCAAAATTACTTTATATTTTTACCCCAACCAGGTTATCTAGATCTCATAGGAAGTTTTTCATTCAGCTAAGCCACTATTATGAAATTTATATTTTTCATTTGAATGTCTGCCAAGAGTACTGGGAAGATGCATACACAAATCAAGAAAAAAAGTGGCTTCAAAACTTTAACCAGATTCCGATTATAACAGAAGACCAAGAAGAAAATTTACAGATTGAGCCTTCTTACGAAAATGTCTTATTGAGTGATTGGGGGAAGCCTGGGCGTGAAGCATTGAAAGTCTATAGTGATTTAGAGGCTGATAGTGAACAGTGGGAAGTTAGTTTTCAAAGTTATTGGTTAAAGTCTTCTAAGAATATACCTAAGACGGTACTGCAACAAGTACAGTCAGATATCTTGAATCGTGTGAATTCCACCAAGACTTACACCAAGCAACATGATATTCAGAGCTTGCAGATTGCTGAAGCCCCCACTAAGTATCGTGAAGTAGAAGCTGTATACAACAGTATTCAACACAACATGATTCATAACCCCAATCTAAAATTGACGGACATCGCTGTACTAACTACCGATATGAGTGCATACCGTGCACACTTTGAACAAGTATTCGATGCAGAGGGTAAAGGATTCAGAAGAAAAATCCCCTATTCCTTAATTGATAGTACCTCTACGACTGAGTCAACTTTTGTACAAGGCATTCTTGCCATTCTAAAAATTATTGAAGAAAAATTTATTAGAAAAGACTTGTTTGATCTTTTCAGAAATCCATGCTTCCAAGAGGCATGTAAAATTTCAAATTCAGACTTAGATATTTGGCTTCAATACTGTGAAAAAGTCGGTATTTACCGAGGCTATGACTCACTATATGAATCAGAAGAAATTGCAAAACATTTTACTTGGGAAGAAGGAATCCAGCGCCTTAGAATGGGTGTTTTCGCTCAAGAAGGCCATATGATTCAAGGTGTCTTAGCAGCAAAGCCACAATCTCCTGTACTGTTAGCAAAACTAACACTAATCCTCGAAAGGATAAATCGTTTATCTAACCTAATTAATCAAGAACTAAGTATTGATGAATGGGAGGAAGCTCTGCACCAAACTGTATCGGACTTACTACAAGTACCTCTAGAACTGCAAGCAGAAACAATTATTGAGTCATCTTTTTATACTTGCCTTGATAAACTCAGTATACTAAATGAGGAATCTTATAAGTTAAGCTTTGAAGAACTTTCCCACTTCATAAAGAATGAACTTGGCGGGATATCTGCTGCACATGGATCTTACCTGAGCGGTGGTGTAGTGATTGCCAGCCTTCAACCAATGCGCCCTATCCCATTCAAAGTCGTATACATTTTAGGCTTAGATGAAAAAACTTTTCCGGGTTCGCCAACAAGAGATGCAATCGACTTACGCCAATATGACCGAAAAATTGGGGACGTATCAAATATAGAATCAATGAAGTACTTATTCTTAGAAACATTAATTTGTACACGGGAGAAATTATACTTAAGTTGGGTCTCAGAAAACATACAGAAAGACGAAGAGATTTTTCCATCTCCAGTGATTCTCCAGCTAGAACAAATGATCAAGAGCTACGTTGACAATTTTTCTCGTTGCTCTATTCCTTTAGATGCTATTGAACTAAATAATTTCGATTATAAAAGCAAGCTACCTTATGACCTGCAATTAAACTATCGCTTTGCAGATTATGAAATTTTAGAATTAATGAATTCGCCTCAAATGGCATTAGATTTTGCTCATCAAGAAATCAGTTTATGTTCTAAAGAAGCACCAACTGAATTTCATATTAATATAGATGACTTAGTTCGGTTCTTAACTAATCCTTTTGATGACTACCTATACCAACACAAACTTACTTCATATTCCGAGGAAGATGCTTCTAACGAAGATACAGAGCCATTCAATATGGATGGCTTAGCTAAATGGAAAATTTTTACGCATGCAGTTGAACGTTACTTACTGGGTCCCTCGCCTTTACCTTTTGAAGTTGAATTAAATGAAGCCTACCAAGAAGCCTTTGAAATTGGGCATGCGCCAGTTCACATGTTTGTCGAGTCAGAGCTAGATGGCTTGGTTGAAAAAAGCCGCTATTTAGAAGATGATTTAAAACCAAAACTTCAAGAAGAAAATTATATAGGAGCAGTGCGCTTTGGTCAAGCCAATAGTCAAAGTCTAGTTAAAGAGCAATATCCCCCTGTAGAAATAATAATTGATAACGGGACAAAGATTTTCTTACATGGATCATTAGAAAATGTATATCAAAAATCAGGAGTTTATAGTTCATGCTTAAGTATGACAAGCTCTTCTAACTTTGACATTCACCATAAGAGAAACCTTAAAGGTTTATTGTTTTGGAGCTTACTTGTCCTTTCCGAACACACAAAAATGAAAGATGATGCTAGCTTTACTTTCCGAGTAGCAGGCCGCGAAAAATATAATGAAGCAGTATTTAAATTATTGTCTGAACCAGAGTTTTCTGTTGCTTCTCGATTGGAACTTACGAATTGGCTAAAGTGTCTAATAAGCGACTATATGCTTTGTGAACCGGACTTTTTACCAATTGAAAACGCAGCAACATTTAAACTTACTAACCAACAACATAGCAGTGAAGAATGGAATGACTTAAAGCTTTATAAATTATCTGGCCGCACAAAAGGACTCCCTTTAACGATTATACCTGACATAGAGTTACACAGTGAACTGCGCCATGAATTTGAGCTAGCATTTGAGCATAGGTGGCTGGAATGGATTGAAGAAATAAACGAAAGTAATGATGATATTATTCAGGTATTTAACTTTACAAAGCCTCAAGATGCTCTAAGAAAAATAAGGCAAAGATACACCTTGCTTTATCGCTTTTTCAAAGGAGGATATCAATGAATGTCCTCAATCATGTAGCTGATATTTCCTTAAATAAACATGCAATTATTGAAGCTTCAGCAGGAACAGGAAAAACCTATACAATTGGTAAACTTGTTATCCGTATTATACGCGAAACAAATATTCCTATTGAAAAGATCTTGATGGTAACCTTTACAGAAAAGGCGACTGCAGAATTACGAGACAGGATTCGAGAATATTTAGAAGCTGAAATAGCAGCTGAAAATGAACCTGTAATCTTACAAAAGCTAAAGCAGGCAATTGGGAATTATGCCAATGCCAAAATTTTTACAATTCACGGTTTTTGCCAGCGTACCCTACAACAATATGCCTTTGAGAATCGTGGTTACTTTGATGTAGAGATGGTTGCAGATCGCACCTTACTACAAGATGTTTTAAATAACCTGAAACGTACATGGCCAGGAAATGAAAAGTGGGAAACACTTGTAAAAGAGTACGGCTATGACCTGAGTACTGAAGAAACAGTGATTGACCTAGCCATGAAGATTGCTCCTGGCTTTGACGAACTGAAGCCAATCCCCATTGACGTACAAACAGAATTTGTACGTTTAAAAGAATTTGATACAAATCAGGCACTCGCAGAGTTTGATTGGCTTTGCCAACAAAAAGGTCATGGTCCCGCTTTTGCTAAAAACAAAGAAATCGCACTTCTGCCATATCTAGAATATGTATCTTTACCAAGCTATGAGGAATCACTCGAATTTCCAAATAGCTGGCATGGTTCAGGGGGGATTCATGGACAGGTATTTAAAAGAAAGCCAAATAGCTTAAAACAATTTTCTGAAGAGCTCCCAAACCTAACTAAAATGGTTGCACTTCACGAGTCATTCGCAGAAGTACTTGTAGCGCAGCAACGAACATTTATCACACAGCTTGTTCACATTCTGCAAAAGATGGCTTTAAGAGAAAAAGAACAAA
>JAKVBE010000023.1 GCA_022447755.1 Lentisphaeria bacterium
TTTGGAAGAGTACCGGCATTTTTAAAGACAATTTTTACAACCTGCCCTTCAGTTACGTCCAGAGTCGTTTTATCGAATTTCATTGTATCATTACCAGAGACATTGATAGTTAAATCAGCTTTTTTATATGCCAAAACAGAGCTTGTAAATAAGATACCGATAATGAGTAATGTAGATCTTAGTAATTTCATTTTAGTTCCTAATATATGTTGATTTTGAATTTATAATACCACCATAATAAAATAAACTTAATCTCAAAAAAATCAATTTCTGGCAGTCATCAATATAAAATTGTAGTTTCTAACATACCTAAAGTAAATATCGTTATACACGTATAATTAATGAAAACCGTAAACTCATGATTATACGAAGCTTTGAGCTAGCACCATCAGATTTTTTTTGATAAACCTATGATCATAAACTGGGTACCTGGTGATCTTGCACAAGTCTATAATGATAGTGGTGATTTGGGTGGCTTTGGAGAACTAGAAATTCATGCGGAAGCCATTGATTTTGTCGCTGACAAAAGACAGTGTCAGTTAAAGTCGAAAACAACAGTGGGATTCTTTAAACTTATTACAGGGGACTAATTATGTTTGCATTTAAATTACCGTCCTGTTGCTCGGTTGCAAGTCCTAATTCCTCAGCCAGACCCTAGCATTAATGGATGCCGGCAAAATCAATGTCGCACCTTTGGTGACCGCTGTCCTTGGTTTAGAAGATGCAGGAACTGCTTTTGAAAAGAAACTAAATACAGCCTGTGGATACACCATAATACAATTAAAACCTGCAGCTGAATAATTTTAATTAAGCAGTTGGGTGGGGTAAGTAAAATATTAGCCCGTGAATAGAGACGAAGGCGTTAACATGGAGGGGGCATATATATCTTGCAGACTTTTATTCACTTTATAAGATTTTATTATTACTAGATAAAGTAAAGTATAACTTTGGTTTTAATTTCTGTGTTTATGGATACTGATATTTTCTCAGCAAATTACTAACTTCTTAACTTAATTTTTCAATTAAGAAATCACTTCTTTATTAAATAAATGATTTGTTTTAAATAATTTTAAAGAAATTCGCAATTTAAAATTGTAAAATATTCAATTGAAGAATATTATCGGATATACAATAGTTATTTTCAAATTTAGTTTAGTTTAATCAATATCATTTGAAAGTTCATATTAAATTTAAGAGAGTAGGAATAATTTTATTGGGATCTTCATCTGTAGAGCAGTAACAACTTCTGATTTTTAAACACATAGTTTTATAGAATAGTAGAAAATATTTTCAAAGTAGGGTATTACAACACAGAGTTATGGCTCGTTAATAACCAATTTGGTGACTTTTTCTTAAGATATAAATTTGAACCGCATTATATGGACTATATCGATCAAATAGACATCAAACTATGGTTCGATGATCATAGAAATTTTTATTTAGGATTTGTGAACGTAATGAATGAGGAAGTTTTTTCAGGCAGTATTCTCTATTTCACAGAATCCGATAACGGCGATGCAAGATCATTATGAAACCCTCTGTTTTTAGGGGTGCGTGAAACCCCAATTATTTTTAATATAATTTATTGATTTCAACGTAATAGAGTCATTTAATTTTAAACTATTGAGTTTTTCTTGTCGACAGATATTGATTTCGTTTTGAAAGTTGACATATGAAATTTCTCCAACTTGTCTAACATTAAATAAAAGGAATAATAATGAAAAGACTAAATTATACTATAAATATCATAGCGTTGATCGTCTCGTTTACTATGAGTGTTCAAGCTAACGATAAACCTAATATTCTCGTCATTTTTGGTGATGATATTGGTTGGTCTAACCTCAGCTGTTATAATCACGCCGTGATGGGATATGGGACTCCTAATATCGATAGCATTGCGCAAGAAGGCGTCTTGTTTTCTGATCACTACGCGCAGCCCTCATGCACTGCAGGCCGTGCTGCTTTTATTACCGGTCAGTATCCGATCCGTTCGGGTATGACGACGGTCGGCCAACCAGGTGATCCACTCGGTCTAAAAGCTGCTTCACCTTGTCTCGCAGAAATGCTTAAAGCCGAGGGCTATGCTACTGGCCATTTCGGTAAAAATCACCTTGGCGACCGCAATGAGCACCTACCAACTGTACATGGTTTTGACGAATTTTTTGGTAATCTTTATCACTTAAACACGCAAGAAGAGTCCGAGCAGCGAGATTATCAGAATTTTGCTGAAAAATATTCTGGAAGTCTGGAGGAGTATGAAAAGAAATTTGGTACTCGTGGTGTGATTCACTCCTATGCAATCGATAAGGATGATACTACTGAACACCCCCGTTTTGGTAAAGTTGGTAAGCAGAAGATTGAGGATACTGGTCCACTGACTCAGGAAAGAATGAAGAACTTCGATTCAGGTGAGGTCACTCCAAAGGCGTTAGACTTTATCAAACGCGCCCAGACTGCGGACAAACCATTCTTTGTATGGTTAAATACTAGCCGTATGCACCTTTATATTAGAGTTGGAGAAGAATGGATCCGAAAAGTCGAAAATATTACTAGTGAAGCTGACTATCATGGCGCTGGTATGTTACAACATGACCACGACATCGGCATTATACTCCAAGGCATTAAAGATATGGGTCTTGATGAGAACACAATAATTATTTATACCACTGATAACGGTCCTGAACATTCATCTTGGCCTCATGGTGCAACCACACCGTTTCGTGGTGAGAAAATGACGACCTATGAAGGTGGTGTACGAGTTCCATGTATGGTTCGTTGGCCGGGCAAGATCCCTGCTAATACAAAATTAAACGGTATCCAAGCTCATCAAGATTTATTTACTACTCTTGCAGCCGCTGCTGGAATCGACGATGTCGCAGACCGAGTAATGAAGGATAAGAATCAATATATCGATGGGCTTAATAATCTTGACTACTGGATGGGGAAATCAGATAAGTCAGAGCGGACCCATATTTTCCATTATTACGAGAGTAAGTTGACGGCTATGCGAATGGGGCCTTGGAAGTTCCACTTTTCTACCAAAGAGGATTATTATGCCAACCTTATTCCTCGAACTGTTCCACTTGCATTTAACATTCGTATGGATCCATATGAAACCTACGATAATAAGGATTCTTATGGACATCTCCTACAAAAAGTATCTTGGCTTATGGCCCCAATGGGTGAACTGATGGGGAATCATTTAAAATCTCTTAAAGAATATCCCCCTGTGCAAGGTGGTAAGACATTCGATATGTCAAATGTTGTAGAGGAATATATCAAGAAGGGAAGGCAATAGATCTTATAAAGTATTGTTGGTGAACACAAGATGTTTATCACGACATCTAAGCTCTAGCTAGTCGAAAAAATTATAATAATTCTACCATTAATATAAAAGAAGGAGAATTATTGGAGTTATTTATTCGATGGTTCAGGATTGTGAAGTCAAATGAGAATCGTTTGATTTCACTATCTCTTCAAATATTTTATTTCTATTTTCTTTACCCCTGATTTTTATTTTAACGAAAATCAGGGTTTTTCGGGACTATTTTGCAGTTAAATAGGTTCGTTCAGACAGAGTACATTCAAGTATCAAGAGTCATAGCTTTATTTGCACTATTTATAAAAAAACAAATCTTGTTATCCAAGTTCTTTTTTGAAGGTTTTGAATCATTATTTAGACAACTGGCGGGTAAACAGTTTGGTCAAAACTACAATGTTATGCAATTATGAGGACTATTATCTCATACTTTACTATAATTAAAGTGTTTATACTCATTTGAAGGTTCTTTAGTTTAGTATAATTTTTTCAGCTTAGCTGGACATAACTCGTTTGCGGGCTTCATTACGCTTTTTCAGTTTTTCGGGAGCTTCCTGTTGCCACTCACGATTTGGATCGAAATCAACTAGATTACGACCAATACTTTTTAGTTTTGCATTCAGTGCAACACCATCTAATTCTAAACAAGTAATGCCATTTTTAACAACGATCGCTGCAGCGGTTCCGGCTGCTTGTCCAATGGAACAAACCGGTGGCATCACTCGCATAGATGAATGCACAGCATGGTCTACCGAGATACAACGGCTACCAATTAATAAATTATCGATTTCTTTGGGGACAATACATTTATAAGGTACTTCATACCATGCCCCTTTGGGGAGGTGAGTAATTTCTGTCCCTGTACCATCTGGATTATGAATATCAATGGGATAGGTGACCCGAGCTATAGCATCCGGAAAAGTTACACCATTTGCATAGTCATCACGAGTTAGGTACTGGTGACCACTAATGCGGCGTGATTCACGAATACCAATCTGGGGTGCAATGGAATAGAGGCTCGCATATTTGAAACAAGGAACATCGGCACGTAAAATTTTAATCAAGTCACGTAGTTGTTGGCGACCTTCCTGTTCTGCATCAGACAATTCTTGGCCATTGATGGATGACTTTTTGACCACACGGGTGGTATTAAAGTGAACGACATCTGGATCATGTGCAGAGAACATCAGTACATTTTCACGAGGGTTTTGGGTGAGTCCATCCATTTTGGCTTTTTGAAATACTTCTTGAATACGTTCGAATTCTGAACGGAATGCGTGCTCAGCATCACGATAGTCAGTATCGAGTCGATCCATATGCAGTTTTAGTTTGAAACATAGCGTCATTGGTTGGACGTAATCGGTATTTTCCCCGCCCATTTCAAATGGCGCTCCTGCAGCAGCAGCGAGGTCGCCATCGCCTGTGCTGTCGATAAATACTTTACCTTTTACTGCACTTAAGCCAGATTTTGAATGTAGCACTGCATGGGAAATGTTATTTCCTTCTTTTTCGACATGTGCGATACGGTGATGATATAGGATTTTTACGCCTGCTTCAAGGCATAGGTCTTCTGCTGCTAGGCGGGCAGCATTTGGATCGAATATACGACCATGACCACCTGGGTTATATTCTTTGATGCGTGCTAACCATTCTTCAAAAATACCGGTATCTAAAGATTCACCATTGTGATGGTTAGGCATAAATGGGTTTACTTCACCTGCAGTAGCCATGCCGCCAAGAAATCCATAATGCTCTACTAGAAGCACACTCGCTCCTTCACGTGCAGCACCCACAGCAGCACTAATGCCACCTGGACCACCACCGATTACAACAACATCGGCTTCGGCAATTAATGGTACTTGATTGGGAAGTTGAACTTGAATATTTTGACTCATTTGTGATCTCCTACACAGCTTATTTGTTTTTAAGTTTACTTAAAATAGATGTTTTTTATGGCTCGCATATCAAATTAAATGTTGAATTTTTATAATAATATGCTATATTTGTGTTGATGAATAGAATAATTTCCATTTTAGCGAGTTATGAAGATCTGCTAGGTTTAGAGCTAACAGTACATGATTTGACCTATTTTTTTTGTGATGCAGAAGGTGAACGATTGTTGTCACAAAACTATTATCGTCATATGGCACCAGTGTGTGCATTGCATCATACGAAGCGTTGTTTGGAAGAATGTCAGCATTTTGCCAATCAACATAGTGGGGAGATTAAAAAGACTTGGATTCATGATTGTTGGAAAGGCGTGCGCGAAGTTGTTGTTCCCATTCTTTTTGAAAGTCGCCATGTTGCGACTTTATTTGCTGGACCTTTCAAGGGGGACCCAGCTAAGATGATCCAGCGCTTGCCACGAGAGGTCATTCAGGAACAATTACAATTACCTGACTGGGAAACGGATAAGCAAGTTTCGTTTGAGCTTGTTTTTGAGTCTTTAAGCAAAGCTTTAGTGCACGAGATGGAGAGCTTTGAACGTCCGTTGGTGCATCCTCGCTTACAAGAGATCTTAAATTATTTATATGATCATTTTCGTGAGCCGATTGGGGTAGAGGATTTAGCAAAGTCTATGCACTTGAGTTCTTCGCGTTGCATTCATTTGATCAAAGAGTTGTCTGGTAAGTCCTTTAAACAGTTGCTCAATGAAGAACGTGTGCGTCAGGCTAAGATCAGGTTGGTTACTAGTTCCGATACTTTAGAGAATGTCGCAACGGATTGTGGTTTTAAAAATCAGTTTTACTTCAATACTGTATTCACTAAGTATGAAGGAGTTTCTCCGGGCAAGTATCGCCGTCAAAAGTTAGATCAGGCTTGATTTCCTTTAATGTTCTTTTAGATTTTATAAACTATAAAATTCCACAGTTTTTGTTTAAAAGAATCCAGCTATATATTTTCTTGTATAATAAACTTTTTTGCTGCTTTTGAAACTTCATTGTCCCAGCGATGTTTACCCGGAAGAGTTATTGCCTTGATCGGGGCATTGTGTTTAGATATAAGCTTTCTATCTTGCTCAAAAATTTCTTCTGTGTATAATTTATCTTGTTCTCCTCTAACTAGAAGTTGAGGAGGGTAGCTTTCGTTAAGTTTTTCATATATATCTTTAGGGATATCTCCTCCAACTGTAATCACTTTTATTGGTACTTCATTACAATTCAGGTTTGCTGCAGCCCGCATTGCCATTGCTGCCCCCTGAGAAAAACCACAAATAACTAGCTTTTTCCAATTCCATGTTGTCGTTGCACGATTCATGACTTGATTGAAATATTCAATATTATCATGAATGGCGCTTTCTCGATCTTCTCGAGTCATATAACTTGCAGCTATTTCTCCATTTTTATAGAATCGGTGTAAGCCTTGTATGCCCAGTGATACTACTTTCCCTGGAAGCTGAATTTGTTTTGCTATTTCTAGAGCATGGGTTGCATTACCTGTATAGCCATGAAATGCAACTATTAAGTAATCAATATCGCCTGATTCTATATTCATGTGATCAATTGCCACACGACCGTGTGTTTGAACTGGGATATTCCAATGTAAAGTTGATGTTGACACGTAAACTCCTTCTTAGGCATAAAACTTTGATAGGTTTGACTATGTTATTTTATAATTTATATCAATTTTTAACGTTATATAAAGAATAATGGATGATTCA
The DNA here is from genome assembly GCA_022447755.1 of Lentisphaeria bacterium. Taxonomy (GTDB): domain Bacteria; phylum Verrucomicrobiota; class Lentisphaeria; order JABSQK01; family JABSQK01; genus JAKVBE01. The sequence goes on from JAKVBE010000023.1 coordinate 6,981, forward strand.
TTGTAAAGCTTTTGTTAAAATTTTAGTAACTTTCAGCTCTATTTTCAAACCTTTTTATGTTACTTATCCAGCCATGGTTGGCATATCTGCCAAGTCATAGTAGGCAATCATGTATGGATGATTAGGATCATATTCGGTTAATGGTTTTGCATCTTCTTTGTAACCAATTGGGCGAATTTCTTCTCCTTTGATACCCGTAGCCGTATCGCCAAGCATTTTGCGATATTGCTCTGCTACCTGATTGATTTGCTCAACAATCTCTGGGTGCTGATCATATACATTAGTCGTTTCACTAACGTCTTCACGCAAATTGTAGAGTTCTTTCATTGTTGTATCTTTGTTGCTTTCATCGCGCCAGCCACCTTTTTGAAAATGTAGCTTCCAGTCCCCCATACGAATTGCATCAAGTGTTTGACCTGAATAGTATGCCATGATTTCACGAGGACTAGCTTCTCCATATAGCATTGTGCCTGTTAAGGAGCGTGAATCTGTTTTAGTTTCCGGTGTTTTCACGCCTGCTAGTTCTGCAAAGGTCTCAAAGAAGTCGATTGTTGAAGCAATGCCATGATTCGTTGAGCCAGCTGGAATTTTACCTGGCCAACGCATGATGCAAGGCACACGCATACCTCCTTCCCAGGTTTGAGCTTTATGACCCCTGCAAGGTAAGTTACTTCCACCTTCTCCTTGAGCACGTGAACCATTGTCAGAGGTAAAAATGAGAAGAGTATTGTCATTTAAACCTAAACGTTCTAGCTCGGCATCTAGGGATGCTAAAGCCCAATCGATGCATGCAACTGCACCGCCATAGGCACCATTACGAGAAATATCTAAAAACTGTTTAGGAATAAATAAAGGGACATGGACGTACATATGGGCAAGGTACAAAAAGAATGGTTCTTTTTCATTTTTACGAATGAACTGTAGCGATTCATCTAAATAGCGTTCTGTTATACCGCGCTGATCTGGTTGTTGCTGGATGACTTCATCATTACGCATAAGTGGAAGTGGTGAACCATTCATATTATTAACTTGACGACCCATGTCATTACTAAATGGAATTCCAAAGTACTCGTCAAACCCATGATTGACTGGTAGAAACTCTGGTTGATCTCCACAATGCCACTTTCCAATAATTTTTGTTGCATATCCGGCTTGTTTAAGTACTTTTGCAACGGTTGTTTCATTTGTGTTTAGTCCTTCTTTACTTCCAGGAAATAACACTTGGTGCGGACCAAAACCGATGCGTTGAGAATAGCATCCTGTCATTAATGAAGAACGCGATGCAGAGCAAACTGGTGATGATACATAAAAGTCCGTAAAGCGCATCCCTTCTTGACTTAGTTTGTTTAGAGCCGGGGTATCATTACATTCGGATCCGTAAGTTTCTAAATCACCATATCCTAAGTCATCACAATTGATTAAAATGATATTGGGTTTTTTCATATTTGGCTCCTAACTTGAAAGGTTTGCCGCTGCTTCTTGGACAAACTTTAGCTTTTGTTGTTTTATTGTTGTTGAAATTTTTGCTGCAGGTATCGTGATCCCAATGCTACCCTGAATTTTACCTTTTTGAAAGACGGGTGCTACGATACGTAATATTGGGTACTTCGCTTGCTCTAATTGAATGAAATAAGCATCTTTTTTGATCTGCTTCAATTCATCCGTCATGGCTTGATTTATCTTTTTTAGCTCAGTCTTATTGAGGAAAGCTTGTACGGTACGATAAAAGGTGTGGTGAAGTTGATGCTTTTCAGAGCCTAAGGTTGTGTAATGAAAACCTTCGTCTACTTCTGACTTTAGTTGAATTGCAATCCAACTTCCTGTCCAGCCAAAGTAAGCTGCAGAATCATCCGTATTGCCCTTTAGACGATCAAGCTCTTTTTGTATACGCTCCTCAAAGCTTTCTTCTCCCAAAGCAAGTTTTGCAGTCATCAAATAGCGTTGCCCAAGAACATATACTTGTTGTTGTTTGATGACTTGCTCGGTGGAATTTAATGTTTGAAGAATACGGCTTAATGTGGTTGGGGCAATACCACCACAAATATCTTGAAGTTCACCAAAAGTGACACCAGATCGCTGTTGGGCACATGCTTCAATAACTTTTAAGCTTCGTTCAAAAGTACGGTTGATCTCGGGTTCTTTATTCATGAAATTGGCCTAATGGAACATTGAATTTATCATTTGTTTTCTTTATCCAGTCGCAGGTCATTTCTCGAAGTTCCTGACGTTTCTCTTGCCACTTGGAATTGTACACGAGGTTCATCATTTCATATGGATCATCGTTTAGATTGAACATCAGAAGGTCTTGGCCATCAATACAGGCATATTTCCAGCCATCTTTAGTTACCACTCCACGGTAGGGCCTATCAAAGCTATCCGAATGTCCAGTGGGAATTACATTTTGTAAATAGGCACTTTGGGGATCTTCTGGAGCATTCTCTTTATTGATAACTGCTGCATAACTATGGCCTTTTAAGTTTTCCTTTACATTTATACCAGCTAAGCCAAGGCTTGTGGGAAGGATGTCCACATGATTGATGACTTGGTTTGTATGTGAGTTTATTTTGTTATTTGTATAACGGTAATCTCCAGTCCAGGCGATAAAAGGCACATTTGATGACTCATGGTATGGGTTTGTTTTCTTGAAGAGTCCATGAGAGCCATGCATGTCCCCATGATCACTAAAGAATAGCACCCATGTGTCTTGGTCTAGATTTTTCTCATACAGCTTGTTTAATATTAGGCCTACATTGTGGTCTAAGTTTTCAACCATAGCATAGGCTCCAGCAAGATCATGGCGCACTGTTTCTAGCACAGACTTTGCCTGAGCCACATTGGGGCGTAGCTTTATGTCTTCTGGGTTAAAACGCCCTTGATATTCTGCAGGAGCAATATAGGGGTTATGTGGTGGTTGAACAGATAAAACCGCAAAGAATGGATCTGTTTTATCCTCATCTAAATAATTCAGAAATAGGTTTGTTAATTCATCAGTTTCATAACCCGGAAGTCGATAAATTGGTATTTCTTTATCTTTCATGTGCCCGTGAACATAACAATCCCATTGAGAATTATTATTTTCATAACCGAGCCAAGTGTCAAAGTTACCACGTCTTTCTTTAGGTATTTCGTGGAGTGCTGCTCGGCCATTAGCTTCTTTATGCCCATCTAGGTGCCATTTTCCAAAGTAAGCAGATTCATAGCCAGCTTCATTGAAATAATCTGCAGCTGTAGGCAAATGTTGAGGAAGTGGGAATTCATGACCTGGTACGGCCTTATGAGGGTACTCGCCTGAGAGTAATGAACCTCTATATGCGCAGCACAATGGAAATCCAGATACTGCATTGATGAAGTTCGTTCCATCTAGTGCCATTCTATCTATGTTGGGTGTCTTTACATTTGGGTCTCCATTGCAGGAAAGCATATACCCCGGTTGTTGGTCACTAAAAATCCAAATTATATTCTTTTTACTCATTCTTTGTATTTCTCCTAGAAGTATCTTATTTGTTACTAACTTACGTATATGTTATTTTATTGCAAGTTTTTTGGAAGGAATCCGATAGCAAAATATTACAGAAAAAGAAATCAGAGAGGAAGGTATGAGCTAATTTTGTTACGATTGCTTAAGGAACTATAAGTTTCTAAATTGCGTGGGCGTGAGTCCTGTGACTTTTTTAAAGGTTCGGCAAAATGTACCGAGGTCTCGCTCTTGTAGTTTGGCCGCCACTTCTTTGACACTCATGGTGCTTTCAAGTAACAGTTCTTCGGCAAGTTTCATACGTTGCTTCATCAAATATTGTTTAGGAGGACACCCGTAAGTAATTTTGAACAAGCGTGTGAAGTGGTCCATACTTAGGTGTACTTCATTGGCCATATCTCGAGGCTTTATGTTGAAAGCTAGCGATTTTCGTAACAACATTTCAGTCGCTTCTGTTTGTTGGACAGACAAACCAAGTGAACCTTGTTGAGGCTTTTGTGGGAATGTTTCAATTTTTTGAATAATTGCTGTTGCTAATGTATGCTGAACTTTATTGTACTCTTCCTGTGACAGTAAGGTAAAATAGGGAACAAGTGCAAGCGCCTGATAAATCTGTTGTACTTTGAACTGCTTCTTGCTTTTAAAGCGAAAACGCCATGAATGAAATGCTTGTTTACCAGAAGAAAATAAATGACGTTTTGTGCCTTTGGGAATTAAGATACCTTGACCTGCCTGCAGAACATAAACCTCACCATTTAACTCAGCAGACATTTCACCATTGATGACCAAAACAAATAAATTCTCTTCAACTGTATCATGCACACCTTGCCAATCAGGATCCTGTTGAATAAAGAAACAACGAGAAAATTGAATGCTGTCGTTTAAAGCCAATAGATGTGTTCTTTGTTTATATTGATTAATATGTGATTGTGAGGTAACCTAAATCTTGTTTTCTTATATTTCAAGACGTTTAAAGCCAAAAGGAGGTTTTGTGTCACAACCGAATATTTTATTTTTATTACCAGATCAGCATCGTCCGGACTGGGCAGGAGGTCCACAAGCATTAGAGGGGTTGTATATTGCGACACCCAATTTGGATCGGCTACGTAGTATGGGCACAACCATAACGGATGCTTATACCGTTTCTGCTGTTTGTGCTCCCTCACGTGCATGTTTGGCTTCAGGTATGACCTATGGTCGGGCAGGGGTTCTAAATAATCATCAAGATTATCCCTTAGAACTGCCAACCTATTATCAAACTCTTCAAGATTCAGGCTACCGTGTTGCAGGAGTTGGTAAATTTGATCTACACAAAAACTTATCCAAGCCTTTAGATTGGGGACTTGATGGTTCACGTTTGATAAAAGAATGGGGTTTTACAGAGGGCATTGATAATGAAGGTAAGTTGGATGGTGTTCGAAGCTATGAAGAAAATCAAACTCCTAAAGGACCTTATTTTAAGCATCTACAGGATCATAATTTAGCCGATGACTATGTGAAGATGATTCGCACTGGGGGCCAAGCGAAAATATCCAACCTTCCCCAAGAATCCTATTGTGATACATGGATTGCACGAAATGGTCTCCAGTTTTTAGAAAACTTTCCGCAAAACCAACCCTGGCATCTGGTGGTCAATTTTGCTGGACCTCATGATCCATTTGATGTAACCGACGCAATGTTACAAACCGTTGAAGGCCGACAAGTCCCACAACCCCATTCAAACGAGGATAGGGGCGAAGCAATGGATATACATATGTTAAATCGGCAATACTATACAGCTATGGTTGAACATATTGATCACTTAGTCGGTGAATTCATCAAGGCAGTCGAAAAACGAGGTGAGCTAAATAATACCATTATCGTTTATAGTAGCGACCACGGAGAAATGATGGGAGATCACGGTAAATATGGTAAATCGACGTGGGAGCAAGCTTCCATTGGGATTCCAATGATTGTTGCAGGCCCTAATGTACGAAAAAATATGACTATTAAAAGTAAAGTTTACTTGCATGATTTAGCCGCTACTTTCCTTGATTATGCAGGTGCACAACATCCATCGAAAATGGATGCAAAAAGTTTAAGACCCCTTTTAGAAGGGCAGCAAGAACAAATTCATGATGTGATTGTCTCTGGCTTACATCTCAAACATCGATATTATGAAACCGTTTATGATGGACGTTATAAATTTGCCAATGACAATGGAGAAGTATTATTATTTGACTTACAGAGTGATCCGAAGGAAGAAAAGAATATCATTAATGAGCAACCCGAACTTTTAATAAAATTAAAACAACATTCATTGCATGTCGCCAAACTGATGTAGTTTAACGGTTGGTGACAATTACAAAGGCAAAAGCAAAAGCCGATCTTATAATGTTCTATTTGGTTTGTAGATCTTAACTTAACTTAATATATTTTATTTATAAAAAAGAGGCCAAGTCTCTAAATAGAGGAAAAAAGTCTTATGTTTTACATTACAGCATTTGGGGCATTTATAGGGCGCTATAAAAACGGTTCTGAAACTTTGGTTCGTTCCCTGTTGAAGGACCCTTTGTTTGTAGATATTGAATTTCGAATTTTACCTGTAACCTGGCAGGATTTTGATTCTTTCTTTGAAGCAATCAAACACCAAGAGATTACTGGAATCATTGGTTTTGGTGAAGGCAGTGAACCATCTGTGGTTGTTGAATGTACTGGGCAAAATATTGCATCTGGAATCGATGAAGCGGGATTTGAAAAAACAGATGTTCCAATTAACCATACTTTGCCTGAAACAAACGGTTCGCGTATTGTGGGTGTTGATGAACTTGGGATACAAAAGAGTGATGACGCTGGACAGTTCTTATGCAACTATGAACTCTTCCATATCAACAGTCTCAATATTCAAACTTCAGCATTTATTCACTTACCACCTCAACTTGATACCCCAGATAATCTATATTTGAGCAAGATTAGAACCATTGTTATCGAGTTATTAAAACGAAATATTCCAATAAAAAATAATGTTTAATTACCATTTCTGAGCACTTGATTAAAGGGATTATGCTTTGGGAGTTCCTAAGCTGAAGGTAAAAAATGCTGGGAGCGCCTGCATCCCTGCGGGCAATTTATAATCTAAGGCGTAGCCGCGAAATGCTGGGAGCGCCTGCATCCCTGCGGGCATCTGTCTTAGCCGAAGGCGCTAAACCGAGCGAAGCGAGTCAAACTTCAATATCTAGCCATTCTCAATTGTATTCCTTGTCTGCTTTGGTAAACTACCCATAGCTATGTTTTTTCAGAGAGGGTTCAAACGATGAGTAAAATTACTGACCACCCCAATTGGTCATACAGGGGATATATACCACATTTTGATGCTGAGCATAAAATACAAATGATTACCTATAGACTTGCTGATTCTTTTCCGCAAAGCTATTACAAAGAACTTGAAAATAACCTTAACACCGAAAAAGATATAAGCCTTCAAAAGAGAGCTTTCATTGAGTCTATTCTGGATAAAGGGTATGGAGAATGCTATTTAAGGCAAGTAGACTTTGCTACAGTTGTTCGTGATGCCTGGCTATTTTTTGATAAAAAGAGATATGATATAATTGCTTTTATTATGCCCAACCATGTTCATATCATAATAAAGACCTATCCTGGATTTAGTATACCATCTGTTGTTCATAGTTGGAAAAGTTTTACTTCAAGTAAAATAAAAAAGATGATAAAACTAAAAGGAATCCAACCTTCTACAAAGTTTTGGCAAAAAGAGTATTGGGATCGCTATATTAGAGATGAAGAACATTATAATAAAGCTATCAACTATATACATGAAAACCCAGTAAAAGCTGGTTTGTGTAAAAAAGCAATAGAATGGAAGTTTTCAAGTGTACATGTTTATAGGAACTCGCTTCGCTCGAATATAGCGCCTTCGGCTTAGACAGATGCCCGCAGGGATGCAGGCGCTCCCAGCACTCGCTTCGCTCGAATATAGCGCCTTCGGCTTAGATAATTGCCCGCTCAGCACAAACTTACCATTGGCGGATTTCGAATAGCGCTTTATTAAGCTCTGTATGGTATTGAGCTTCCTCTTCATAAATCAAAGATTCTTGATTATGACGCCACATAAACACATCTATACCTTGACGTAACATGGCATAATTTTGCAACATAAAGTCAGGAGGAGACATAGTCTTACTTTTTTTCTAAAAGCATTTTCGAAACGCTTTTAAGTTCTTCAATAAAGTCAGGTGCAATTTTCACATCATAGATAATTTTATGTAAAGCCTGGTGGCCATATAGTGCAGTGTCATGATAAAGTGCTTGGATTAAGATTTCTTTGGCTTCTTTTAATCCAAAGGCTGCGTATAAAGCACCCGCTAGCTCTATTTGTTGAGTTAGTTCACCGTTTAGAAATTTCTCTAGATCACGATGCTGTTCTGTAATATATTGTCTTGCTGCATAGAGACCTATGCTTGCCCAATAACGAACTTGTGGTATAGGTGAGTCTATATAAGGAATTAATTTTTCAATCGATTCGGCTGTTGTATCAATGAGTTCTGCAACTTCGAGCATTTTTTCAATTGGATTATAATCCTTATCAAAACGATCTTCATAAGGAGAGTTAGGTACTTTTTCGTGGATATCCGTTTCATGTAAAAATGCCACATCAGCAATTTCAATGATATGTTCTTTTACTGCTTTGCGATGCGCCTGCAAAACATCCTGGTAATCAGGGTGCTCAACTAAATTATCAACTTCCCAAGTATCATCAGAAATTTTATAAAAATATTCTAAGGGACGAACCTCCTCAAGCATTTCGCTTTGTTGATCATTTAATTTCCCTTGTGCGTAATCACGCCGAATTTGCTGTTGGATTTCCCCTACATCACTATACTTCTGTAGTTTGAGTGAAGGATAATGTGGCCAATAAATACGTGTGTAAACATAGTCCTTACTAATTGCACTTCGACATAGGTCAGGTGTTTCATCTAGGCGATTTCGTGCAGCATATATGAATTCTGGTTCTGGCTTACGTCGTGAGCCCATAAGTGCTCTTCCAGTCATCACTTCGGGAATGTCCACACCTGCTAGGTTTAAGATAGTTGGTGCTAAATCTTCGAATGAAACAAGTTCATCGGTAATGAACCCACTCCCCCAAGGTGATAAATGCGCATACTTTTGGGGAATATATACAATGAATGTTGCTCGGTAACCAAAGCCAATCGCATTACACTTACCACGGGTGATACCTTCTCCATGGTCCGAAAAGCAAAAAATAATTGTATCTTCAAAAAGACCTGCATCTTTAATCTCATCGATATGCTTACCTATTTGTTTATCCGTTAACAACAAGGAATTATAAACACGTGAAACATGGTGCTTCATGGATTTACTTTCAAGATAAAACTCTGGCAGTATCACTTCTTTTTCAGAAATGATCTCATCTGGGCTTAAGTTTTTAAGGACATGGTCTTCATACCAGCCCCAAGTTTGTGTCATGGTGCGAGATTGTTGTGAATCAAGAAAATTGAATACACTGAAAAAAGGCTGTCCTGCTTGACGATTTTTCCAATGTACTTGACTGGAGGATTCATCCCAGCATCGGGCTATAAACTCCTGGTTCTCCGTCATGTTATAATCTGTTTTGCTATGATTACTTGTGTAATAGCCAGCTTCACGCAAATAGGTTGGAATGCCTCTGATAACATCTTGTGGAATAGGGTGCCTCGAACGATGATGCCCCAGGCCGGTGGCTTCATTCGAAACACCTGTGATGATAGCAGATCGACTTGCGGAACATACGGGTGCCGTTGCATAAGCACAATCAAAGCGCACACCTTGTGCTGCCAGTGCATCCATATTAGGTGTTGTGGTTACGGATGTTTATCCATAGCAACTAACAAACTGCGGTGATGTATCTTCGTAGGTTAACCATAAAATATTAGGGCGTTCCATTGGTCATGTTATCTTATTGTTTTATTTCAATTTTATAGATGCCTGCAGGTAGTTGGACAACTGTACTATCTTTTAAAACTTCAACCTGATTCGTATCGATGGCTTGACTATCTATGAATATCTTGTCAATCTGATTAGATGGAATATATACATCCGCTTGGCTATTTGCTGGGATCTCTACTTCCATTAAAGTCACATCATTTTTAATTTGCCATGAGCTTCGAATAATACCATAGGGCGATTCTGTTTGTGCATCAACATATTCAAGTCTATTGGTTATCGATGGTTGAATAATAAAGTTTTGGTAACCGGGTTTTAAGGGGTTAGGGCGAATGCCACCCAGTGCTTTGATAAACCAGGATGCAACACCTGTATAGCAAGTATGAACACGGCTAGGCCGCTCACAGCACCAATACTCAGGCCAGGCAGTTTCACCTCTTTCTAAGAAATAACCATAACTCGGTATATCTTTTTTATCAAAACTATCATAGAGCCAAAGTGCTTCTGTCGTATTGTCTATGAAATATTTTAACAAAACAGGCAAGCCCGAACTTCCCATGTCCAAGTAACCTAGACGATCAATATGTTCTTTAATTCGATTTTTAATTGCCTCTTTATATTCAGAAGGGACGAGATCAACAAGCAAAGCAAAGGCTAAGTGAATTTGTGTATCACCACCATAGGTGATTAATTCTTCATTAAAATAAGTCGTGTGAATATTGTTCCGTAATGCTTGCAGTTGCTGTTCATATTCTTGAACATCGTCTGATTTGCCGAGAACTTTGGCCATTCGAATAAGGTCGATCAAGTTCATGCAAAAGACACAATTATTGAAGTATTCTGCTTCTATACTATCTCCACGTTCTTCTCGTTCTCCTGGTGCAGCCCAATCGCCTAGGTAAAGCCCCCATGGCATGCGGTGATCATCTGGGGCGTAATTTTTGAGTACGCCATTTTCTATGTTTGAGTTCAAGAAAGCGATCCATCGTTTTCCGTGTTCATATATATCATGAATGTACTTCACATCGCCGGTGTGCGTGTAGGCTGCACTGGCAACTGAAATACCAGCGCTACTCCACATAGGACCACCAAAATGTTCGTTTATATGTGGAGCTGTATGGTGGAACCAACCATTCTCCATCTGTACATCAGCCCAATGATTTACTACTCTGGAGTAAAATGCATTACTATCAAAATTGGGTAAGCCAATACCCCAAGAGGTTGCAGTGTGAACTTCACCATAACCCATACGTTCACGGTGTGGGCAATCAACAGTATAGCCCTCTATTGTATTGATAATATATGTCCATAAATCGACTTCATACATTTTGTTGAACAATTTATTGGAAGAATGAAAAATACCGGTTCTACGAAAATCGTTAGAAATAGGTAGTCCCAGTAAATCCTGACATTCTGGAGTATTCTTCAAACCTTCAATGATAAGATAACGACCACATGCATAATTAAAACGATTTCCAAATTGTTCATGTTCATTACCATTGCAAATGTAGACAAAATATTGTTGATATGACCTCGGAGTTTCTTCATTTGCCTCAACTAAAGTGAACTTAATTATATCACCTTGTTGTTGTCCCTTAATGTAAGCGCGGAAGAACCCTGTAAAGTTAAAGCCAAAATCTATTTTAAAACCTTTTTTATATGGTTTAACAGAAATTGGTGTTAATTTTTGAAAAACTCTTGATGGGTTTGTTAGGTCTGAAGTTAATTGTATATCCCAATTCACTGTTTTTACAGGTAACCAACTATTATTTTCTATATTATGAAGCGGAGATTTTTTTAAAAGTCGTCCATCAATTAATTCACCTCCATTATCATCGTATTGGCATCCGCCAATATTAAAACTATATCCTTTAGTATAATGCCACTTTGAGTCTGTAGTAAAATCTAGTCTATTTTTTTTCATATATGTTCCATAGAATTGTGCTTGAATAGCACTGATTGTTCCCTTTTCCTTAAAATAGGAAAAGCGAGACCAACCTGGTCCATAATGTATTAGAATTGTATTTGATCCAACTAGTAATAGCTTATCTAATTTATAGGTTATGTAATGAATACGTTTATCCATACGGGTTGTGGTAGGTGCTAATACTCGATCATCTACTCGGTGACCATTAACGTATAGTTCATGGTAGCCGGATGAAGCCAAATATAAAAAGGCATCTTGCATGGGAGCATCCAGCGATATTTCTTTTTTGAACCATAAGTGTTGAGTTTCTTCAACATTGGGGGCTTGGATCCATGTGCCTTTCCAATCATTTGGCTGAAGTAGTCCAACGGAAAAAGAGGCTGGCTCACTCCAATCACTCATTTGACCTTGCTCATCCCAAGTTTTGACCATCCAATAATAACTTTGGTTCGAAGAAAGTCCTACACCTGCATATTTGACTAAAACAGATTGATCACTCTCAATTTTACCGGAATCCCATAAATCACCTGTAGCTTGTTTTAATTGTTCTTGACTCGTTGCCACAAGAACATGATAGGCACTTTGGGCTAAACCTTTCGAGCAAGGATTACCTTTTAGTTGCCAACTGAACCTCGGTTTATTTGTTTCAATTCCTAATGGATTTTGTAAATGTTCGCATTGTAAATGATTGGTTTGGTGCATGAGTCGTATCCCTTATCACTGCGTGTTTTATGCTACTTTAGGGCGAAATTAGCTGATTATCAAATTCTACTTTTTAATTGCGTTTAATTATTGATGTTCCAACGGGGAACTTGTTGAATTGCTTTCTGACTATGTTTGTTGTGAATTCATGCTTTTGTGAATATAAAATTCATTCTTAAGACTTTTTTCTTTATATTCGCTCTTTGCTCGGTATAGGTCAACATCCATTATTAGAGTTCAACTTTAGCTACAAGTTCGTCTGATCTAGAATATAATAAATCGTGCCCCCTTTTTTGTGTAACCTCTTCGAGGTATTTTTTTTTCTTTAGGGCTGCAATACCAGGGCGGTGCCCTTCGCTAGGTTGTTTTACTCGTTGAGGTAGGAAGAGTGGACTTGCTTCGCTCGAAGATAGCGCCTTCGGTATAGATAGATGTTTGCAGGGATGCGAGCACACTATTTAGCACCTATTATCCAACTTCATTGGCTTCATTGCGAGTGGCGTAGTGGTTCCATCCGCGTAGGACAAGTTTTTGATTGGGGTGGCTGTTTCCAGCTTCTACTTTATCGTTACCTGAGTAAAATTATGCGAGGACAGTTTTACGAATTTGGTTAGAATTATTGGGCATGGAGCCATGAAGCGTACAATAATGAAAGAAGACTACGTCGCCAGGCTCTGCTTCTAAAATCGTTCCGTTTTCAAGTGGGTATTCATCCCAAAGTTTATGTCGTTCTTCACGAAGCTCTTGGCCGCTGAAGTTCAACATACGGCCCAGTCTATGACTCCCTGGGTAAACACGCAAACAGCCCATTTCATCACTTGCTTCTGATAGGTGAATGATACCTGCAATCATCGTATCTTTAATCGTCGGGAAGTACGACCAGTCTTGGTGCATAGGGAAGGGCGCACCCTTACCTGCTGGTTTCTGAAATAGCTTAGAATGATGCAGCATGATATCAGGTCCTAAGATTTTTTCTATGACATCTAGGAATGCTTGATCTTGAAAGGCGCGCATCCAATTTTCTGAGTAGCTTTGAACATTATGTGTATGGTAGATAATGCTTTGCTTAGGATCAAGCTCCTTCATTGCATCACCGTCCCAGCGAGCGTTTATTTCTTCTTTACTAGATTTCAGTTGATTCACAATACGATCAAAGTCTCTTTGTAACTTCGATAAGTGATCACCATGAAACAAACCTTTGGCTACATAGTAACCTTGCTCGTCAAAAAATGATTTGACATCACTCATTGTATTTCCTCCAAGTTTGATGAATAATTTTATTTTACTTGAAATAGTTCTTTTTTACAACTATCTTGATCAGACAAAACTTGATTATATCGGACATTATATGGATTTTGATTTTATATTTGATTTAGGGCCTTTGCGAATGTTTGCAGCTTACCGTGGACATGTTGAATTTATTAATGTACCCACAAATCATCCGCATGCTCACCCGAACCATCATGAATTATGCTTGGTTCTTTCGGGTCAAGGACTCTTTGAACACGGGGACGAAGTATATCCTCTAAAAGCTGGTGATATCTTTTTTTCAGAATTGAAAGAAGCACATGAAATATCTAGTATGGATAGCTATGATTTGGTTTTGTGTTTTTTTGATTTACGCTTTGAACAACTTTCAAGTGGAACCATCTGTGATCAGCAATCTCAACGTCTACAAAGATTTTTGAAACAACATCAATTGCACACTTCTACGAATCATGGACTGGAACATTTGATTTCATTTATTGATTCAAATCAATTTTCAATGAATCAGAAAAGTGCTTTATATCGTGATGTTATTCAATCATTTTTATTGTCTTGTTTTGATTATTTAAGTCATTCGGTGAATCATGAAGTCTCAGGATCCATTTATATTCGTTCCTGTAAACAACGTTTACTGGAGCGTATGGCTTATCCTATTGATGTGGAAGATTTGGCAAACCATGTTGGTTGTAGTAGCCGACATTTGAATCGCGAAATGCAGAAATATCATGCGATGTCCGTTCAGCAATTTGCTATACTGCACAAAATAGATCATGCGAAAGCTTTATTGAACATGAACTTTCGGATTGCTGAAGTTGCAGATGCAGTTGGGATGGATCCTGCTCAATTTAGTCGAAGTTTTAAAAAGGCTTTTGGCTGTACACCAAGAGAGTTTCAACAAGGCGTTAACCAAAGTTAAAATTGTTGTAGTTCTTCTTTTGTTAGTTCTCGGCTAAAGCCTGGATTGAACTGTCCTAGCTCGACCGGGCCCACTTGAGTGCGTATTAGGCGTTGCATATGAAAGCCCATCGCACGAGCCATTCGGCGTAATTCACGGTTCTTACCCTCATTTAGAATCACTTCAATGACGGTTTCAAATCTTCGTTTATGAACTACGCGAGCTACTTTTGCTTTAAGCAAATCTCCTTCGTCTTCTATACCAGCAGTCAATTCGCGTAGTTCTGAATCCATGACTTCACCTTTTACCGTTATCAGGTAGGTCTTTAGAATACCTTTAGAAGGATGCATAATATGATTGGCCCAGTCTCCATCATTACTGAATAGTAATAAACCTTCACTATTTTGATCTAAGCGCCCAACATTAAATAAGCCTTTTTCTCGACCACCAGGAATGAGGTCAATGGCAAATTCGCCACCGTGTGGATCCGACATGGTAGATAGAACCCCTTTGGGCTTATGCAACAAGAAGTAGGTTTTCGTATTTTGCTTCAATGGTTGCCCATCAAGTTCAACATCCATAGATTCAGATACCTGAAAAGCAAGGTCCGTAATCACGGCACCATCAATTGATACACGACCCTCTAAAATGATCACTTCTGATTTGCGGCGGGAAGCAACACCACAAGATGCTAAAAATTTTGCAATACGCATAGTTTAAACCTTTAATTTAATGCATTTAACTATGCGTTGAAAAGTTCAAAAAACAACGATGTACGATCATGTTTTCATTTGGTAGTATAGGATTTACTTTTGTAGACTTTTTGCTTGTTCTTCTAACTCTTGGGCTTTTTTGCGACGTAAGCAACCGCCATCGATAAGCAGTCTTTCACCCTCGATTTGATAGTCTAAAGATGTTACACCCAGGTGGTGAAGTATACAGGCTTCAACAGGACTATAGTTTTGATTTGCTCGATTGAAATTAAAAGGTTCTTTAGCTGAAGCTGGTGGATTCGTTATAAAGCGTATTGATTGTGTAAAGTTTTGAGATGCCGCATGAAGCATAAAAGGATGTAGTAGGTATACATCACCAGCTTTTCCTGTGGCATAACGAAAATCCTTACATTTCTGTATGAGGCTATTTACTTCAAGCATGGCATATTTTTCATCTAGTTTTAGGTATTCTCGTACATCTATGTCGACGGGGCATACCCCTTGAGGATTATTTAATAAATGTTGTGCAGTTGGACTAATACTATCTGGTACAATAATAGTTGCACCGCCTTTTTCATCAACATCACTCCATAAAATGATCATTAATAATGCTTGTTCAGGACTATCTAAAAAATGAATAAAGAAGTCCCCATCTTTATGGTAGCCAGGGTAGTTAGGCCCCGCTGGATGCCATGGATATTCAGATCCAAGTTTAAAGTTCGCAATTATTGAATTGCCAATATCTGGTGGATGGCTTAGGCATTCTGCACCCCCAACCAACTGGCAAATGGCTTGATGAAGTGCTGGGCAAAATTCGTCTACTGGATAGGACTCTGTAGTGTTGAAATGAATTGTATCTTCGACCCAAGTCGATTTGTCAGTAGGTGAATAGCCACAACGATCCCAAACATCTTGAGCCCACTTTGCACCTATACTACCTGGGCTAACATCAATGATTTGTTCTAACTTGATAAAACCATATTCAAGAAAATGGGCAATCTGTTCTCCTGTTAATGCAGTATTCGTCATATTCGTTCCTCTCCCTCTTTTTGTTATGCCGATTAAATTTTACTCTATAAATTTTGATTATAATATCAAGCATACGATTCTTTAAATTTTCTGATCACTGATTCTCTTAGTATGACAGAAGCTTATTTTAGGATCGTAAGGATTGGCATGATATAATTCTTTTAGAAATGGAGATAGAAATATGAATTGTCCTAAATGTCGAATCAAATTAGACCATAAGCGCTATGAAGGTTATGACCATTATGGTTGTCGTTCTTGCCATGGTTTGTTCATGGATTTTACTGTATTGAATATTAAAAAGGAAGTTTTATCTAAAGTCTTTCGTGCTCGTAAAGAAAGTGTGCGTTTGTCACCTAAAGATAATAAACCTATGAATCAGGTTCATTTAAAAGGTTTTGAGATTGAGCTTTGCCGTGCTAGTTCACATATTTGGCTGGATCATGGTGAGCTAAATAAAATCCTTAAGACCAACGCAACGACTAAAAATAACCAAGTCATTGGTGGTGAATGGGAATGGAAGGATCTATTTGGCTCTACTGATGCTTTTCAGTTCCTATTAGAGGCAGTTGTTGGAATCTTTCTGGATCTTGATACTTAATTAAGTTGAATTGCACGATGCTATAAATTCCATTTTCGAGAGACTTACGTTTGTCCACTAGCCGGTATCAAAAGTAGTAAGTTGAGGCATTATTTAAATTTGATACACATTGTTTGTTTTAAAGGGCTGTTCTTAAGTGGTATTAAGTTACCTTCTTGAGTATCAAACTTGAAGGTTTGTAGCTGATTGCTTTTTTGATTACCAACAATGACAAATTTTCCTTTTGGACTAATGGCAAAATTTCGAGGCCAATCCCCCAAAACAGGCTGATTACTAAGTTTTATTAATTTCCCATTTTTTTGATTAATTGAAAATATCGCTAAGCTATTGGGACCACGGTTTGAAGCGAGAACATACTTACCAGATGGGTGCACATGTATATCTGCTGATGCATTATATCCGTTAAAATTTTCGGGCAATGTCGATATCTGTTGGATGGGGGTTAGACTACCATCTTGCCTATGAAGGTATACGGAAATCGTACCATTTAATTCATTAATCCCATAGGCATAGGGTAACTTTTTGTGTAGGCATATATGGCGTGGTCCAGCACCTTGTGGAGCCTCTGCAAATGCAGGCGTATTTAGCTTCAAGCCTTTGCCATCTTCCAGAATTTTAAAGATGATTATTTTATCTAAACCTAGATCAGAGACATATAGATATTTTTGAGTTGGGCCAACCTTGACTTGATGGGCATGTGCTTTCATCTGGCGTTTATTTTGTTCACTGGCTTTAAACTGTTTATAGTCATATACCTTTATATTCTTCTTTAGGAAACCGTTTCCTTTTAAAGGAATGAAACTCACATCCCCACCACTGTAGTTTGCCGTAACGACAGCTTTATCTCCTGGTAAAACAGTAATGTGGCATGGACCTTTACTGTTTACTGGCACTTCATTCAAGAATGTAAGAGAATTATCTTCATTGATTTTATAGGCACGAACAACATTCCCTTTGGTAGTCGCATATAAAAAATTACGATCTTCTGTTAATGCTATAAAGCCTGATGGGGTAGATTCTTTTTGTAGCACCTTTTTATTTAGTTCACCCGTTTCAAAGTTTAGTTCCATCAGGTAAATACCTTCAGAGTTTGAAGCAACGTATAGGGGCGCTTGTGCGTAGCAAGTAAAAAATGAAAGTATAAAAAGTAGTATATATGGCATTTGTGGTCTCCCTTATTTTTTTGTTCCAACAACCACTGTACGCTCTGGAGCTGGGTAGCCTTCTAAAGTTTTACTATGGTCTTCAGGGTCTAAGTATTGTTCTAGTGATTCAAAGGGCATCCAGTCAGAGCGCTTTTGCTCATCTGTTGTTGTGATGCTATGGCTTATGATTTCGACCTCTTTAAAACCTGCTTTTTGCATCCAAGCGACTAAGCATTCAGAAGTAGGAAAAAAGAAAACGTTTCTCATTTTGGAATATCTTGCAGGTGGAGAAAGTGCGTAGGGGCCGTTTCCTGGCACACTGATACTTTCAATGATTGCCTGTCCCCCCTTCCGTAAGGTTTGGTGAACGTCTTGAAGCATGCCAATTGGGTCTTTGCGGTGATATATGACCCCAAGGCAAAAAACTATGTCAAAGAAATTTGGGAATGCGAATAGTTCTTCTACTCCCAGCATGTCCATATCCAAGGTGTTTGGTGCCGCAAATTTTTGCATCATTTTAAATGCTTGAAAGTATTTCTCTGAAGGGTCTAATCCCCATACAAACCGAGGTTGATCTTTTAGCATATGGTACATATAATAACCATTATTACAGCCAATGTCAGCGACACGCATACCTTTCATGTTGGGAATACCTGGTGCCATTCGCTCCCATTTCCAGTCAGATCGCCACTCCGTATCAATACTGTGCCCAAAGAAACTAATTGGCCCTTTTCTCCACGGAACCAAGTGCTTTAAAAGTGGTAATAAAATTTCATGTTCATCTTTTGTAAGATCACTATGGGTCCCAAAAGTTAGAATTCCCTGTTGAATTTCTGATTGATAGTTTGGGTTACGCTTACGAAGTTGAATATAATCAGGTAGTTTTTCTAATCCAGCATTGAATTCTTGCCAGAAAGGTCTTTTCAATGCATCTAAGAGTTCTGTTCTTTTTGGACTAATTGCTTTTGCATTAAATTCTTCTTTGTATAGATCAAAAAGATCAATCACAGCAATTCATCCTCTTCATCTTCACCCATAGCATCATAAAGTGCTTCAGTTGCTAATTCGATAATAACTTCCAAGGCTTCAAGGTTCTCTTGGTCTGCTAAGCTTTCTAGCAAGTTCTCAATGGTTTTAGGAATGATTGCAGGCGCTTCTTTGGTTCCGCGTGAATAGATAATAAAACCATCCAAAAATTTTTGAAAGGTTTCATCATTTAGGGGTTGGTAGTTTTTGTGGCTTGGACCAGCTAAAAATGCTTTACAGATACTGATACTGCAGCTGTATCCACCTAATTGGAAACATTCCTGAATATGTGGATGACGCAGTTGGTTCGCAATCATAACTTTCTTTAGGACCATATTATTCGTCAATGTAACTTCTTCTTTGCTCATAAAAACCTTTTTTTGTTTTCAGCAATGTCAATAACTTCGCCATCGCGTAATATTGCGCGTTCCATTCGGTGGAATATATCACTATCTGCATTTTGTTTTAAAAAGTCTAAATCGCCAACAATAAACATTTCCTTACGACAACGTGTATGTGCTACATTAATTCTATTTTTGTCATCAACAAACCCTATTGACCCATGTTTATTGGATCTGACATAGGAGATGATTACTGCGTCGCTTTCATCGCCCTGGAAACTATCGACTGTTGCAATATTTTTATGAAGGAAATGATTCCAATCAGCATCTGGAACCTTACCTATTTTTGTTTCAATATTCTCACGACTTACCTGGTTGCGAACCAGCTTAAGTTGACGGCGATACGGTGTGATCACGGTGATTTCCAGTAATGGAATTCGTTCAATAAGTTCAAGAACGAGTTGTGCCACAATTTTTGCTTCTGTTGGACTTTCAAAGCCAGGTGCAGCCCCTGATTGAAAAACTTCTGAGCGTTTTTTTTCTGGAAGGCCACTTGTACTGAAAAAACTTAAGCTAGCAGTTGGGTATTTTTTACTGCGTTCATCAAAAGGCAACTGAAAGTATTCAGCAAGTCTGCTGGACTTGACTTGTGCATTGTAGAACATCGTACTGGAGAATCTCATTAGGCGTGGGTTTTGGCAGCGATAAGAGCTTTGAAGCATAAAAGCCGGTAGTCTTCTTATTTCAATAAGCCATTGAAGTATAGAAAATTGTAGCATTGATTTTCGGTAATGAGGGCAGGGCAGTTCTGATTCTAATTGCTCCATTACTGACGTGGGTAATGGGAATGGTGGTAATTGTTGATGATCACCTACTAAAACGGCACGCTTAGCAAACTGCATACATAACAACACTTCTTCAAGGCGGCCCATACCTGCTTCGTCAAAAATAATTAAATCAAAGTGACCATTATTTTCTAACTCTGTTTGCAGTAATTGCTCACGTAATAGTCCAACATATGTGCCTGCATAAACACATTCTTTTTCTTTTCTATTTTGTTGAAAATTATGAACTGAGCGTAGATCACCAAGCCAATTTTTGGCTAATACTTTTGGAGCAATGCGATCTGGATCACTTCCAACTCGTAAAAGTGGGAGATGAAGAATACGGCTACATATGTTATCTACAGCAGTATTAGAAGGAGCAGTAATTAATACGCGTTGACCTTCTTTCATTGCGTATTCAATAATAGATTTTATGACATGAGTTTTGCCGGTCCCTGGTGGGCCTTGAATGAGTACTAATGGATTGCTGAAGTTTACAGCAGTTTGCCAGGCCCTTTGCTGAGATGGGTCCAATGTGTCTGGTGGTGTTACCTCTGCAGTATTTAATGAAATAGGGTTTAATCCAATGCACGCATTAAAGCTATCTGAAGAATCTTGACTACCTTGTTGAATCATTGTCAACTGATGTTGTAGTAAGTTCATTAAATAGCGTGAGTTACCAGTACGTCTTCGTGCAATGATTGAACTTGTAAACTCACTATCACTTTCTTGCCAGCTAATTTTACCAATCAAGTTTTTTTTGTCATTAATTTTGACTTCAAAAGTACCAACGGGTGCTTTTTGTCCGGGCTTAAAGAGTAAGAATTCATCTCCGTTAAATCGGGCTAGTTCTTCTTGAACGGGTACTTGAACTAGTAATGGGTCTCTGCTAATTAGTTTAGCATTTTCAAAGCTAAGGGTTAGTTCATGGTCGATTTGTTGTAGTTGCTCATTGGCTTTAATTAAAAAATGAAAGTCTTCTTCAATGGTCCATTTACTTCTCGGTTGGCTCATTACAATATTTAGGTCTACATCCATATCCTGTCTAGCTAGGCTTGTTCTTGAAGAAAAAGAGAATGTGCCATCCAATGGTAATGTTAGTTGATTACTAATTTCATCCTGTGCCATATCTTGTGTTGCCTGGCGAATCAAATCTTGTACGTCTTTAATTTTTCGCCTGAGCATATCATGAATAAAGTCTTTAGGGTATTCGCTAGCTAGTGCGCGAACGGCTTTGACGTATGCTTCTTTGCCAAGTTGAAAGATATTTATTCGTGGGCTTGTTTCAATGATGTGATGGATGACATCTTGAATGAATTCCAGTCTTTTCCCGATATCACTTTCTTCTTCCTCAGAGCGGATGGTGTGGGCAGGAGATAAATCAAATTGATTTTCTAGAAGGACAATTGGGTAGACGATGGTTTGTTGTTTAGTTTCTACAAAAAGTGCGGGCGATTCTTCATCATCATGCCATGCAAACCAAGCAATCCCATTGGTTGGGAGTTCATCTAAAATTGCATGCTGTAATTGTACTTGTGAGTCAGTTAATTTAAAGGCAACGGGTTTATGCATAGATTCCCAGATTTCAAAGAACTGTTTACTAAGCACTAGTTCTGCTTTTGTTTCCCAGTTGGCATAAACCTCATCTAAATAAGTACAAAATTTATTTATTTCTTCATTCATAGAATGAAATTAAGCATTGGATAGCTCGTCTTCAAGTCTTTGCTGAGAATATTTTGCAGCAATGTCATCAAACATTTTTTGCAGAGAGCCATCCATTACATCCGTAAGGTTGTGCCATGTGATTGCAAAACGATGATCTGTGATACGGCTTTGTGGATAATTGTAGGTACGTATCCGCTCACTTCGATCACCTGTTCCAACCTGTGACTTACGTTCTGCAGAATATTTTGCTTGTTCTTCTGCCTGCTTTTGTTCTAAAATACGACTCCGAAGTACTCGCATTGCAGCGGCCTTATTTTTATGCTGAGATTTTTCATTTTGGCATTGTGCAACGATACCTGTAGGTATATGAGTAATTGTAACTGCTGAGTCAGTTGTATTTACTGACTGCCCACCAGGGCCTGATGCGCGTGAAACTTTGATTTCTAAATCTTCAGGGTTTAGCTCGATATCTACATCGTTTGCTTCTGGCATAATAGCAACGGTTACAGTGGATGTGTGGATACGGCCACTTGTTTCGGTGGTTGGTATTCGTTGTACACGGTGAACACCTGCCTCAAACTGAAGAACTCGGTAGACATTTTCACCTGTTAAGCTGAAGGATACATTTCGTACGCCACCGAGGTCTGAAACTGTCATATCCAAAAGCTCCATGCGCCAGCCAATTGTTTCTGCATAGCGAGTGTACATTCGGTATAGATCATGACTAAATAGAGCAGCTTCATCACCACCAGCTGCAGGGCGAATTTCAACAATTGTATTGCGAGAATCATGTTCACCAGGAGGAAGAACAAGTACTAGCACCTTAAGTTCTAGCTCTTCTTGGCGTTCTTTTAGCGATTCCTGATCCATTTGAATCAGCTCACGCATTTCTGGGTCACTCTCTGCACCTAACATTTCCTGGTTATCAATCAGCTGTTGTTTTACATCCTGTAGTTCGTCCCAACTTGAGATGAGCTGTGTAAGACGCTGATGGTCGCGGGATAAGTTGGTAAAGATTTCACGGTTCGAAGCAACCTCAGGATTTTGCAGATCATTTTCTACACTGACTAACTGAATGCGCATTTTTTCGATTAAAGGTGAAATATCCATTTATGCTCTCCGCAGGAAAAATTGTTGTTAAAAATAGTTTAAAAAAAATGCCCGTCGCAATGATTGCAACGGGCATTTAAATTCGATAGGTGATTAACCTTTGTCCGCCATTTGATAACGACGCATAAAGCGATCAACACGACCTTCTGTATCAACCATTTTCTTTTGACCAGTAAAGAATGGGTGACAAGAAGCGCAGATTGAAACCTTTGCTGACTCTAAGGTTGATCCAACTTTGTATTCAGTGCCACAAGCGCAGCTGATTACAGAGTCTCCAAAATATGTTGGGTGAATTTCTTTTTGCATAATCAATAAAATCCTAAAATTGCCTCTGTTCAATAAAATAGAGCGCTTAATATAGTGATTCTACGGCCAATGTCAATAGAAGTAATAGATAAATCTTCCTCTGACTAGTGAATAAAATTATGTTACTTGCCAGAGGATGATTTTATAAATTATTCTTCTAGTTCATTAAGTGCCGCTTTACGACTTAGGCGGATTCGGCCACGGTCATCAATGTCAATACATTTTACCGTTACTTTGTCGCCTTCGGATACGATATCTTCAACAGACTTAACGCGGTAATCAGCAAGCTCAGAGATATGTAGAAGACCCTGTTGCCCAGGGAAGATTTCTACAAATGCACCGAATTCGCGAATATTTACTACAGTACCACGATAGATTTGACCTACTTCAACTTCAGCTACAACTGCTTCAACGGCAGCAATACCCGCTTGCATACGCTCACGGCCTGTAGCGTAGATTTTTACTGTACCATCATCATCAATGTCAATCTCAACGTCATTTTCAGCAGTGATTTCACGAATGACAGAACCACCTGGACCGATCAACGCACCGATTTTTTCAGGTTTGATCTGTAGTGTGTGGATCTGTGGAGCATCTGCACTAATTTCAGTCGCAGGCTCAGACACACAGTCTGACATTACTTTGTGAATTTCAACACGTGCTTCTTTGTTGATTAGCATTGCTTCATACATTTGATCAATTGTGATACCAGGTGTTTTAAGGTCTAACTGGAAACCAGTGATACCATCAGGAGAACCTGCTACTTTAAAGTCCATATCACCGTAATGGTCCTCGATACCTTGAATATCAGTCATCATTACGTATTCATCACCTTCTGTAACCAGACCCGTAGAGATACCTGCAACATGCTTTTTCAGTGGCACACCAGCGTGCATTAATGCAAGAGATGCAGCACAGATTGACCCCATAGAAGTAGAACCATTTGAAGCCATAACCTCAGACACACAACGAACTGTGTATGGGAAACCATCTTTTACTTTTGGCATCATACGCTCTACTGAACGCTCAGCCAAAGCACCGTGACCAATTTCACGACGACCTGGTCCCATGATACGTCCAACTTCACCAACAGAGAAATTTGGGAAGTTATAGTGTAACAAGAAGTGCTTAGTTGTTTCACCACCTGTTAGGGCATCGCTTTCTTGTCCATCTTTTGTTGTACCTAAAGTTGTTGTAACAAGAACTTGTGTCTCACCACGAGTGAAAAGACCAGTACCGTGTACGCGGGGTAAAAGACCAATTTCAGCCTCTAGAGGACGAAGATCCTTAAGTCCACGACCATCAAGACGAACACCTTCTTTAAGTATTTTGTTACGCATTGCACGTTTGAAACTTAGGTCAACTGCACTACCAACTAAAGACTTAACAGCATCTTCACTACGCTCTTCAGTTACTAAAGATTCTCCCACAGATGCAAGAATTTCATCGCGAAGCGCATTCATTGCTTCACCACGCTCATTTTTACTACCTAATTTGAAAACTGGCTCAAATTTACCTTCAGTTGCTTCACTTACAACTTTGTCGATATCTTCGTCCATTAGGTTCAATGTTTTTGGTGTGTACTTTGGTTTACCAGCAAGTTCACGTAATTTGTTTAGTGCGTCAGCTTGTGCGCAAACTTGTTGATCAGCAAAGATGAATGCATCACGTAAGTCTTCTTCAGAACATTCGTCCGCAGCACCTTCGATCATGATGGTTTTACCCGCTACACCTGCATACACAAGGTCGATATCAGATTCAGCCATTTGACTAATTGTTGGATTTGCTACGAATTCACCATTTACACGTCCTACACGGATCGCACCAGCAGGGCCACCGAATGGAATATCAGAAACTACTAGAGATGCAGAAGCACCAAGCATAAGTAGTGTGTCTGCTTCATGGATACCATCAGCACTTAGAAGAAGTCCTTGTATTTGTACTTCATCAATAAATCCTTTTGGAAATAGAGGACGAAGTGGGCGGTCCGTCATACGGCAAGTTAAGATTTCTTTTTCAGATGGGCGACCCTCACGTTTGAAGAAGCCCCCTGGGATTCGGCCAGCAGCAGCAAACTTTTCACGGTAATCAACTTGTAGTGGGAAGAAGTCGATGCCTGGACGTGGATCTGCAGAACATACGTTTACGATTACAGAAGTTTCCCCCTGGCTAACGACAACGGAACCGTTTGCCAATAATGCATACTTTCCTGTTTCAATTTTGATGGGCTGTCCACCGGGTACTTGAATTTCAACAGAATGAATTGTCATCTGTTTCTCCTATTATTGGATTGTATTTCCCTGATTCTTTCAGGTATTTTGTCTCCTTCATCGAGTACCAGTTTGAAATTGCGGTATAAATAGTGAAATGTATTCACTTTTTATACCGTCCGAATTTCCACTCCGTTACTCGATTCTGGAAGCGATCTTACCTTCATTTTCTCCTGAAAATGAATAGCTAATTAAGCAGCCTTGCTTTATACGGTACGACTTGCGTCGATACAAGACATTTAGCCAAGCTAATAATGTAATTCAGTAATAGGCTAACTTCAAGTTATTTCAATTAGAAAAGGGGTTTGTGATTTGCTTAAAAACCCGGCTTTGGGAGTAGTGTCAGTTGTTTAGGATTTTGGCCTTGGTTTTGGATATATGCTTTGAAAGCCCCAGGCCAATATTGCAGGCGTTGATTTTCTGAAAGCAAATTCATCTTTTTGAGTTTCTTTTGTGCATTGAACCTGATTATTTCTGGCTGTTTAAATTCACTTTTTATAAGACCTAAATTTTTTAGTAATGTTTGTGCATAAAGCTGCTTTATTAAAAATTGGTCTGGTGGTATTAGGATCTGAATGCTATTTTTTTGTTCGTTACTAAGGTAGTCTTTAAATAGGTTAATTGGGTAATAATGAATATTTCCTGACTGAAAATGGAATAAGATTGCCTGTTCTTCGTTAAATTTGAATGCGAACAATGCTTGAGCGTCTTTGGCATCGCTAATGAATAATTGTTCATGACTATTTAATCCTAGCATGTAGTACTTTTGTTCTACAGATTGTTGTGTTTTCATGATCATTTTAAAAAGGTCATGGTCTGGTATCTTTTGGCTATTTTGCCAATAAGACCAATAGGTTATATTTTGTTCATCTAATTGGTCTTTTCTGAAACTTGGGGGCATAACTAGTTCATTTTGGCTAAGAACAGCTAAGTTGGTAATACTTTGATGCAGTTTCATTCGATACATGTACTTATTTAAGTTTTGTCGAACACCTTCTAAGTTTTCATTTTGCCAATCCTGCTGGATTTTTTTCATATCTTCATCAAAAGTTTCAATATCAAAAGGCCGGTTTTTATTCACATGTTTAATAAATAATTCATTTAGGATTTGAAGTTGTTTTTCTGCTTCCTCTAGTTTACCCATTTTCATTAACTGAAAACAAAGCCATTGCCTTGAAAATATACTCTGTGGGTAAAGAGCGACTTCTTGCTCAAAGAATGGTAGTGCCTGAGCATTTCTACCTTGTTCACTTAACAAGCGTGCTATTCTTAAGTTTACTCGTGCCATGAAAGGGTCAATCTTTCTGACTTGGTCGAGGTAGTCACCCAGTTTTGTCATGTTATTTGCTTTGCGAGCAACACCTGCAGCTTCATAAATGATGTGAGGCTGTGTAGGGCGATAAGCAATCGCCCTATCAAAATAGATTAAGGAAGAATTATGCATTTTGAGTGAAAAGGTTTGCCTTGCTCTTCGATGATTCCAGTCTTGCATGAGCTGCGGATAAACGATAATAAATCCAAATATAGCAGACGCTAAAACTACAATTGGTGTGTATCCTATCTTATTTGTGCCCTTATTTTTGATAGGTATTAGTAAACCAGTCATGATGACAAAAAGGGTTGGGGCAGGGGCATATTGTAATGGTTTGTCGAACATACTCATTACTATCATGGCTAAGACAGAAAGTTTTAGGTAAAGTTGTAATTTATTTTTTGACTTTCTAAGCAAGATCATAGTAAAGAAGACCACCATAATTGTTGCCATTGGTATGCCAAGTTGCATAGCTGTTTGTAGTACTTCGTTATGAACATGCATTGTGGTTTCAGAGCTAAGCAAGCTATTATTCCAATTAGTTTTTTGTCGATGCTTAACTAAATCATCAAAAAACTTTTCTATTCCGGTACCTTGTATAGGATTTTCTTGAATCGTCATAATTGCTGAATGCCATAATGGAATTCGAATATCAGACTGATTTATGCGTTCAAAGGTACTTCCCTTTATAAAAATTGTGATTACTGGAATGATGAATATAGATGCAGCGATCACTAGGATTAGTATGATTTTTTTAGGGAGTTTTTCATAAACTAAAATAAAAGGTATCGTTATAAGATATATTATAAATGCTCTTGTGTTTAGCTTTTGTATGATAACTAAAGTAGGTGCAAAAACAACTAAAAGAATGATTACGTTTCTCAAGAGGCTGTTTTGTAATTTTTGTTTGAGTATTGAGTTCATGTAAATTGCAGCTGGGAATACAAGTGTACTGAGAACAGCTGCTACCCAGTTGGGGTTCCCAACTAGACCATTTATCCACATTCCATAATCGAGTTGAAAATAACAGTAAGCCAATTGGACAATCCAAGAAAAGAAAACTAATTGTAGAATTCCTTTCATTGAAACACGAAATTTTTGAACAAATAACTTTACTCCAATAGCACCTGAAGTTAAGAATTGATAATAGAGAATTTCTGGCAGTTGATCTGGTGTTCTGTAGACTTGGGCAACCAGAATTGTAGTTGTACTTATGAAGAAAACTTTCAGGTAAATATTTAATTCTTTTAGATAGCTGCATGTGATTACCGTAAGAGGTAATGCAAGTAAACCTGGTATATTAATTTGAAAAGTGTATTGATTTGCTGCCATATAGTCGGGCATGAATACAAGTATCAAGGCTATTGTTGCTAATATTATAGAAATTTGCTTGTGATTACGAATACGTATTTTGAAGTAAAGTAAAATTGAAACAACTGCAAATATACAGGGAAATATTACTCTAAATATTGCTGATTCAGTATTGGTATGCACGCCAAAAATTGCATTGGGATGTGCAAAAATTAAGCCTGTAAGTATCAATAAAATAATTAGAACACGTGTAATTACCGTGCTCTTAGAATCATAATGATTATTGAGAGACTCCATATAACCCTTAAATTTCCCAAGCAATGTGTTTATGATTGCATTAATTTACTTGTTTATTACAAGCAAAATTTATTAGGCAGGCATTTCAGGGCGTTTGTCTTGCTCAAGCCACATCATTGAGCTGTTACCTACCATGATATCTGTTAACTTACGTACACGGGAGAATACGTTTTGCTGAATATATGGTATTTCATATTTTTTGCAAAGATCTTCGACTCTTGGCTGAATCTCGCGGTAACGTATCATGGGCATATTCGGGAAGACATGGTGTTCTATTTGATAGTTTAACCAGCCTTGGCTGTAATCAATTAAATCAGTACCAGTCCGGTAGTTAACAGATGAAATGATTTGGTTCACGCAGAATTCACGAACATTACGGAAATGCCAAGAGAAACGGTATAGGTCATCTCCTGCATGGTTGGGCGCAATCACAACAAATGTATGAACATTCACAATACATTCAGCTAGTAGGCAGTTAAATAATACAGATGCAGCCACCCATGCAATTGGAACTCCTAACATGGCATGAGCACCAACTAGATAGAAAATACCCGTCATGATGGCTGGCATTGCAACAAAAAAGAATAAGATATAAGGGAGGTAACATTTGAGCCATAAGCGTCTCACTCTTGGCGAAAATGGACTCAGTCCGTTATCCCAAATTAATTTGAAAACATTTGGTGTGACTGGATTTTTCCCCTTTTCTTCCATTGCACGAAGTGTGTTAGGCGCATAATAGAGATACTTCCATGTTAGACTCAAGAATACGACTACCGCATATTTGAAAATTTTTGGGATTTTAAGATTTCTAAGAAATTCTGCGTGATCTTCAACTAGATCTGGGTCATGTTCTTCACTTGTATGATAATGGTGAAGGTGGCCATGTTCATAATTCCATGCTTCAGGAAGAATCCAGTCAAACCAATCTAAGTACCTGCGGCCTTTAAGTGCAAATCTTTTGCTGTGGTAGCGCTCTGGCATACCAGGGACTTTATCATAGCCACCATGTCCCACGTGATGCATTACTAACCAACGTCCGAAAATACCTTGAGCAATAAAGTATGCGGAAATTGGATTTGGAATAAAACTCAACAAATAACCTAATATAGTAAAAGCACGGTTAATATTTACGATTTTGAAAAAGTGTTTAATATCTTTTTCACCATAATCTGCTTCCATTTCACGACGCAGCTTAAATAATTCTTGCGCAAAAGCTTCATACTCTACATCAATTAATACTTTTGGATCCACTGCCTTATTCAATGTCTCATCTCCATTAATAAATTGTGCTAATTAATTAGCAATAACTATATCCTAGTAAGGTAAATTAAATCAAGAAATTTACTAGTTGTTAAACTTTTGTTTTAGGAAAGTATTACAAGTCTTTCAAGTGATATGATAAAACCTATTTGCTTGTCTGTTACAAAATAATTTTTTTTACCTGCTTATTGGGTTTTATTGTGTAGGTATGGACAATCTTTTTTATTGGCTAGTTTTAAGCATTAGAATTTGGACTGGAGTAGGGGGATGTTCCCAGCTTGTTCCTGTTGTTTATTACTTGTGTTTTTTGACAGGACTTTTGTGGTGACTTACTCAAAAATCTCTTCGTCTATGGTTTTTATACTTTACCACTATTTTGCTTTTAAATTGCTTCATTATTGGAAGTTTCTAGCATACAAGAATTTCAGTTAGTGGTAAGTTTGCAATTGACCTCTCTATCTGGTTGATCTTAATTTGCATTCTACTTTAGTTAAAATCAATAAAATCTTCTTTATTTTTTTAAAAAAGTAAGCTATTTTTGAACCTAAATTTAATTAAAACTTTTGGTTTTAAATCGAGTATTTTTGCCTATTGTTACTAAGGGTATTAAAGGAATCATTTTTTAAAACCCTATTTAAGGAATCTCATATGCATATTTTGGTGATTAATAGCGGAAGTTCATCGATAAAGTTTGCAGTCTATGAATTAGATAGTTTTATTTTGCAAATAGAAGGCTTTGTCGAGTGTATAGGCTTTGATACAAGTGCTATCATTTGGAAGAAGTCTGGATCACGATTTGAAAAGACTCTTAAAGTTAATAATCATGAAGATGGATTGTCATCGATTATTGATCTACTCAAAGAATGTGATCTAGCATACAATATCAAGGGGATTGGTCATCGAGTTGTTCATGGTGGTAAATTCTTTTCCGAGTCCACTGTTGTGGATGAGCGAGTCATTAAGTTAATTGAAGCTTGCATCCCTTTAGCCCCCTTACATAATCCCCATAATATTGCCGGTATTCTGGCTTGTCAGAAAATATTTGTTGGTATTCCAAATGTTGTTGTATTTGATACAGCCTTTGCTTCTACAATGCCGATTGAGGCTAAAAACTATGCTATTCCACGTAAAATA
Source organism: Lentisphaeria bacterium (assembly GCA_022447755.1). Taxonomy (GTDB): domain Bacteria; phylum Verrucomicrobiota; class Lentisphaeria; order JABSQK01; family JABSQK01; genus JAKVBE01. The sequence continues at coordinate 37,524 of JAKVBE010000023.1, forward strand.
CGAGATGAGTATGCAATTCAGCGATATGGATTTCATGGTACTTCACATCGTTATGTAAGTACTGAGGCAAGGCGTATCTTATCAGAATCTGGCCGTAAAAATGGCCGTTTAATTACACTTCATTTGGGAAATGGCTGTAGTGCTTCTGCTATTTTAGATGGCAAATGTGTTGATACAACCATGGGGTTCACCCCTCTTGAGGGCCTTATGATGGGAACGCGTTCTGGGGATATTGATCCATCTATTTTCTCTTATTTAAACGAACAACATGACATGAGCGTTCAGGACGTTTACGAAATGTTGAATAAGGATTGTGGTTTGTTAGGTGTATCTGGCAAAAGCTCAGATATGCGCCAGCTTAAAAGTTTAGCAGCAGACGGCCATGTTGATTCTGCAATAGCCATTGACATGTTTGTATACAGGTTATGTCAAAAGATTGCAGCTTTAACGGTTGCTTTAGGCGGTTTAGATGCATTGGTCTTTACAGGTGGAATTGGAGAAAATGATACTGATTTAAGAAGGAAAACTATCGCTAAGTTACCATTTCTTGATGTTGATATTGATAGCGCACGAAATCAGGCACAACAGATATTTTTAAGCTCTGAAGATAAGGAGACAGCTGTAATGATTGTGCCCACCAATGAGGAAAAGGCTATTGCACTTGAAACTAGCGAAAAGATATAAGGCATAAGTTTTATGGAACATCATACATTACTTGTCGTACCGGTCAACAGTGAGGTAGGACTTACAACAATTAGTTTAGGTTTGATTCGTGCATTTGAGCGTCAAATGTTACGAGTTGGCTTTTGTAAGCCTATTGCGCAGCCCAAGCCAGGTGAAAATATAGATATTGAACGTTCTGTTGCTTTGGTTAACCAGGTCAGCGATATCGCATCACCTCCAGCCTTGGCGAAAGAGCATGCTCAGGAAATGCTAAGTGATGAACGCTCTCAAGAGTTGATGGAGGAGGTGGTTGCTATTTGTACTGAGGCAGCAGCGAATAAGGATGTTCTTATTGTAGAAGGCTTGGCAATGGATGGTGATTTGATTTATGACCAAGTGATCAACAGTATGATGGCAAAGTCTTTGAATGCACAGCTCGTTTTAGTTGGTGAGCAAAAAGATAAAACACCTGAAGAGATGGCTGAGATATTTATCATTAGTGCAGCTGGATATGGGCACCGAGATGAGCTAGAAATTGCAGGTTGTATTTTGAACCGTGTGCCCCTTCCTGTTTCCAAAGAGGCCAATGACATTACTAGTTTAATGGGAAAGTTAGCACTTAAAGATGATATCTCTAAACATGAAACTAGTGCTTACACAGAGGCGCTAGATAAACATAACTTTCATACAGTCGGTTTGGTTCCATATAGACCTAGAGTTTCAGCTCCTCGGGTTATCGATTTAGTGCATCATTTAAAATGCAGAGTTTACCATGAAGGAAATTGGAAAAAGCGTAGAATACTGTCTGTTAAGCTTTGTGGCCGCTCAATTCCGCGAGTTTTAGAAGCTTTCACAATGGGGGCAGTAATTGTTTTGCCTGCAGACCGTTTCGATGTTTTGTTGGCAGCTAGCCTAGCTGTTTTAAAGGGAACTCAAATTGCTTGTGTGGTATTAACGGGTATAGATGATCATGAGTTAAGTGAAGAAATTCGTCAGCTTTGTCGCCCTGCATTAGAGAAGGGGATGCCTCTTTTAGGTGTTAAAACAAATAGTTTTGATACGACTTTAGCAATTAAGAATTTACCTTCTAGTTTGCCTTTAGATGATATTGTTCGTATTGAAGAAACTATGAATACTGTGGCAAACCATATTGATGATAAATGGGTATACAGTTTTGCTGGTGGTCGTTCATCGTCAAAATTAAGTCCTCCAGCATTTAGGCATAAATTAATTGAGCAAGTGCGCAAAAAGCCGAAGCGTATAGTACTTCCAGAAGGTACAGATGAGCGCACTGTTCATGCTGCTATATTATGTCAGGAACGTGGTTTGGCCAATTGCGTGATTTTAGGTAAAGAAGATGAAGTTCGTACACTTGCAAGTGGCGAAGGCTGTGAGATTCCAAAGGGTTTAGAAATTTTGGACCCTGATTCATTAGCTGATAAATATGTCGATGAGCTGATGCGTTTACGACAACATAAAGGTTTAACTTTTGAAGTCGCAATGAATCAGTTGCAGGATCCTGTGGTTGCTGGAACAATGATGCTAAAAATGGGTCATGTCGATGGTCTTGTTTCTGGAGCAATTAATACCACAGCCAACACGATTCGTCCTGCTTTGCAGTTAATAAAGACCAAGCCAGGAAGTAACATTGTAAGTTCCGTATTTTTTATGTGTTTACCTGATCAAGTAGTTGTATATGGAGACTGCGCAGTAAACCCGGATCCAACAGCCGAGCAGTTAGCAGAAATCGCCATTGATTCAGCAGATTCTGCAAGGCAGTTTGGTATTAATCCGCGTGTTGCAATGATTAGTTATTCAACAGGAACGTCAGGTGCCGGAGCTGATGTGGATAAGGTTGCCAAAGCTACTGAAATTGTGCGAGAAAAGCGTCCGGATATTGAGATTGATGGTCCGCTTCAGTATGATGCAGCAAGTGTTAAAGAAGTCGCTGCCAAGAAAGCACCCAACAGTTCCGTTGCTGGCAAAGCAACAGTTTTTGTTTTTCCTGATTTAAATACAGGTAATACAACTTATAAAGCTGTTCAACGTAGTGCACATGTTGTGTCAATGGGCCCCATGCTTCAAGGTTTAGCAAAGCCAGTTAATGATCTATCACGTGGTGCTCTTGTTGAGGATATCGTATATACGATCGTCTTAACTGCGATTCAATCAGAAGAGAGTATATAAGTTTTTCGTTCCTAAATCATCTATCCTTAGTCGAGCAGTTCTTCTTTGGAGTAGCCATCTAAAATTAAAATTTTAAAGATTCAAAAAAAATGCCTATAGAGTAAACTATAGGCATTCAAAGTCGAGTTTTAATTATAGATCAAGAAGGTCATCTACTTCATCACCCACTGCATCTGCGCCTTGGTTTACATTCTTATTAATTTTGTTAATATCGAATGTTGGAAGATAACGATAATAAACTTCAAGTTGAAGCGTTGCAAAGCAAGTTCCCATGACACGTCCGTTGTGAGAAACGCCATTATCTTTATGAGATCCGATACTATGACCTTGGGTGAAATCCCAATATCCTTCGGGATCTTGGTGTTTTATTAAAGCAGGTTCAAATGTACGACGCCATTCTTTCCATAATTTACGGCCACGACCACTATCTTGATTGTTAAAAACAGCTTGTGTATCATAGTAGAAACCGTAAATGAATTTACCCATACCATCAAAAAATGCTTTTTGGTTTGCTCCTACTTTTTTATAGTTGGCCAGGCATTTTTGAGCGATGACAGATGCAAGTGTATCTTGTACTTGGTTCGATTTTTTTTGCCCCATCAATTGTAAAGAAACAACGCCAACACCACTTAGTTTGTTACCTGCTTTGGCCGATGTATAACCATAGCCTTTACCTTTGGCATCGTAGGCAGTTGTTTTGAAAAATCTCTCTGTACGGTCTAATGCTTCTTTGATTCCAGAATTTGTAGCGCCCGCAATATAGGCAGCTTTTAGTGCCTGTACCTGCCATCCAACTACAGAAACGTCCCAACGTTCGCCTTTAGAATAATTGTAATCGAAACCACCATTAGCTTGTTGGCCATCAATTATCCGTTGAATATTTTTTTCCATTACTGGCTTAATCATAGGGATTTCTGTCATTGCATAGGCTTCTGAAATTGCATAAGTCGCAATTCCATTGATATATGGGTTTTTTCCGAAACCAGAAGAGCTATTTCCTTTTTTAGACATCCACATAATTGCTTTACGAACTGTATCACCATATTGTGCAGAAGTTGGTGTCTCACCATGAGCTAAGAAACAAAGTAGAGCTAATCCTGAGTATGCAGCAGTTCTATTACCATCGCCCCAAGACCCATCAGCATTTTGTACCCGAGCTAACCAATTTAAAGATTTTTTTACTGACTTTTGACCAGCAGCAGATCCGCCACCTTTTTTTACCATAGTTGCTCGTCCTGAAGCAGATCGTCCACCAAATAAGCTCGTTAAGACCATTGGACTGTCTGTAAGAACAACATCAGACGGCATGTCCATTTCCATGTTGTCATCGGTTGTAGGCATATCGTCGATAACATCTGAAACATCTTCAACCACTTCTTCTGTCTGTGTATCAGGAGTCTCGGTTACTTCAACCTCAGGCATTTCCTCCTCAGGTTCTTCTTCGACGATTTCTTCAATTTCTTCGATGATTTCTTCTTCAATCTCAACTGGTTCTTGAATCACAGTATCTACCTCTACTGGCGGTTCAGTAACAATACGCTCACCACTCCAAATAAAAGCCAAAGCAATAACCAAAACGACGTGAAATACGAAAGAGACACTCGGACCAATTAAATTCTCCACTAACTTTTTTTGTTGATAGTTAGCTAAGATCTGCTGGATCTCTACAGCGTATGCATCCTCATCAAAATCTTCTTCTTCTACTTCGTAGAAATCATCGTTCATACGATTGCTCCTCAAATTAAGTGACTTTTAAGATTATCTTTCAAATCTTAAATAAATTCATGTTATTCCAAAACTAGTATAAACTCTTTATAAAGAGTTTTCAAGAAGATTTAATTGAAAATTTTGATCGTGTCTAATCTTTTCTTCGATTTTATATAACAAGTAAAAAAAGGCCTATGAAGTTCATCATAGGCTCTTTTATATCAGATCTTTTTTAAGGTCTAGTAGTTCATTAATTTCATCACCAATAGCTTTTCAATTTTTGAAAGTAAAAAAGCCTCATAGGGCTTTGAGCTCTGTGAGGCTTTTAAGAATCAAATAATGTTATGTTTAGTTGTGGTAATCATCAGCGAATTTTGCTGCAACTGCATCCCAGTTTACTACATTCCAAAATGCAGAAATATAGTCAGGGCGACGATTTTGGTAATTTAGGTAGTATGCGTGTTCCCAAACATCAAGGCCTAAAATTGCTTTATCGCCGTTCATTACAGGATTATCTTGATTAGGTGTTCCGTAAACATCAAGTGTACCATCTTCTTTAACGACTAACCAAGCCCAGCCTGATCCGAACTGAGTTGCTGCAGCATTAGCAAATTTTGCTTGGAATTCTTCAAAAGAACCAAATGCACTATTGATAGCTTCTGCTAGCTCACCTGAAGGCTGGCCACCACCGTTAGGACTTAGAATTTCCCAGAAGAGATTGTGATTAACAAAACCACCACCGTTATTACGAACAGCACCTTGGATACCTGCAGGTAGTGAAGCAAGATCTTTTAGAAGGCCACACACGCATGCGTCTTCTTTACCAGTACCTTCAAGAGCTGCATTGAGCTTTGTGCAGTATGCAACATGGTGTTTGTCATGGTGGATTTCCATAGTTTTTGCGTCAATATGTGGCTCTAACGCATCAAATGCGTAGGGTAGATCCTTTACAGAGTGTGCCATAGTAGGTCTCCAAGTATGAATCCGAATTGGATTCGGTTTTAATTTTCAAGCATGGTGAGGGTAACTTTACCCCAAACACCCCACTTTTTCGAATAAATACATTATATATTATAGTCTACCGATAAGCACGGTCAACAGATTTCAAATGAATATTTTGTTAACCTGTATACAATTTCAAAGAATTGGGTTTAAAGTTAATTAAATACCTAATACTTTATATTTAAGGAAAATTGACGATATGGATGCCTTTAAGTCATTTATAAATATACTTTTCAAGATGCTTTTAAGTCTACGTTACAAAGTAGAAGTTCGGGGTTTTAGTGCTATTGATTTGCAAAAACCTACATTATTTTTACCTAATCACCCATCTGAAATGGACCCTGTAATTGTTGAAACACAGCTATGGGAACTAGCTCAGCCAAGACCAGTTGTTGTTGAAGATTTTTATTTTATGCCGGGTGTCGCCCAATTGATGCACTTAATACGTGCAGTACCTATGCCGAATATGGAAGGTGGAGTTGGTGCATATAAACGCGTTCGTGTGAAGCGTGCATTAGAAAAAGTTGTTGCTGCCTTAAAAGGTGGGGACAATATCTTGCTTTATCCATCAGGGCGACTAATGCGAAGTGGTAAAGAAGAATTACACGGGACCTCAGCCGTGTATGAAATTTTAAAAGATAATCCTGATGTTCAGGTGATTCTTGTTCGTCAAAAAGGTATGGTTGGAAGCTCGTTCTCGTTTGCAGCGCTTCAGGAACGCCCTGAATTAATAAAAGGTCTCATCAAAGGTGCTGGCTGGGTTATGGCTAACTTAGTTTTTCTGACACCACGACGTAAAATTTCTTTAGAATTTGCTGACATGACAGACGAATTACCAGTAGCTCAAGGTAAAGTTGCATTAAATAGCTTTTTAGAAAATTGGTATAACTCGCCTCAGGTTGAAGAATTAAGTTACGTTAGTTACTGCCGTTGGTTTCCTGTTTATTTGCCCAAGGTAGATATAAAAGAGGCTAAGCAGTATGATAATCTTGAAGTATCGCCTGAAGTGCGTGAGAAAGTGATTCAATATCTTTCGAAAGTAAAGCAGGCAGATGCAAGTATTATAACCGATAATACTAGTTTAACTCGAGACTTGGGCTATGACTCATTGGAGTTAGCGGATATCGTTTTGTGGTTGGAAGAAGAATTCTTTGCATATGAAGTAGAGCCTGAAAGTTTACTCTCTGTTGGTGATGTATTAGTGGCTGCATCAGGAGGTTCTGATGAGGAGCGAGTCGTGAAAATTGAAACACCTGATGAATGGCAGGAAGATACGCGTCCTGACTTATCACTCCCAGATCTTTCTTTGACAACCGTTGCAAACATTTTGAAGAAGACTTCTGATCATCCCAATGCGGTTTCTGTTGGTGATGACTCTGCCGTCATTAAAAATTCCAAATTACGTCTGGCTGGTTGCTTATTTGCAGATGTCTTTAGTAAATATGATGAGAAAGAGGTTGGTATTATGTTACCTGCTGTTGCTGCATTTAGTCCGGTTTTGTTGGGTGTTTGGCTAGCCGGTAAAACACCCGTGATGATTAATTGGACTTTAGGTGATGCAAACTTAGAACATGTTTTAAAAGCCGCCAGTGTAAAACGAATCATTACATCTGAGAAATTTTTAGATAAACTTGAGCAAGTAAACTTTGATTTGATAGAGGATAAGATTGTAACTTTAGAGAGTGTAAAAAAAGAGCAATTGGGGTTAGGTGCTTTAATTAAGGCCAAGATAATGAGCTCAAAGCCTGATGGTTCATTGTTAACAAAATGGGGTGCTTATAAAACACAATTGGATGATCCTGCTGTCATTTTATTTACGAGTGGTTCAGAAGCGGCTCCCAAAGGTGTGCCCTTGACCCATAGAAATATTCTTTCAAATGTATATGATGGTGTTAAAGCAGCCGGTATTCATGGGCATGATTCTGTTCTCGCTTTCTTGCCACCATTTCATAGTTTTGGTTTTACTATCACAACCATTTTACCGCTTACTTCTGGGCTTAAGTTTTGTTGTTATCCAAATCCGACAGAAGCAAAGAAAATTACTCAAGCTCTAGAAAAGTTTAGACCAACTATATGTTGTGGTACACCAACATTTTTATCTGGAATTTTAAAAGTTGCTCGGCCGGATCAATTAACCTCATTACGCGTATTTATTTCAGGTGCTGAGAAAATGCCGGAAGCACTTGCAGAAAAGGCTAATGAGTATGGTATTGAAGTAATGGAAGGTTATGGAATTACCGAAACTGCTCCTGTCTTGAGTTTAACACCTCCTGGTTGTAAACGTGTTGGAGTAGGGCAAGCACTAGAAAATATAGAAATAATTATTGTAGATCCTGAAAGCCGTGAGCCTCTTTCACTAGGAGAGCGTGGTTTGATTCTTGCACACGGGGACAATGTCTTCAATGGGTATTTGGCTAAAGACAGTAAAGATGCTTTTCAGTATATTGATAATAAAAAATATTATGTAACTGGCGACTTAGGCTTTCTAGATGAAGAGGGTAATTTAACCCTAGCAGGCCGTATGAAACGTTTCGTCAAAATTGCCGGTGAGATGATTAGTATTCCCGCCATGGAAGAGGTTTTGTCTAATGAGTGGCCAAATGATGAAGATGGAGTTCATTCGGCGATCACTTTTGTAGAACCTGACAATGAGCGCCCAATGCTGGCTTGGTTTACAACTTTTGATTCTGATGTAGATGCTGCTAATAATTTATTAAGAGATGCAGGCTTCTCGAATTTGGCTCGAGTCCAAAAGCATTATTTGCTGGGTGAAATACCATTGCTTGGAACAGGAAAAACGGACTACCGTACCTTGACTGCTCACCTGAAAAATGATTTAGGCTTGGAGGCTTAAGATGGGCAAGTTAACTTTAGACCAGAAGGACCTTCAGAAATTAGTAAAAAGTTTCTTAAAGCCTGATGTCGATTTAGCTGTGAATAAAAACGAAATCACTTTCCAGCAAAAAGATTTGAAGGTCGTGGTTAGTCAATTTGGTGTCTGTGCATCCATTGATAAAGCAAATCAAAGTTATGAGGTTACAGCCAAGTATGAACAAGGTGATTTAAAGGTTGACTTTGAATGAGTCAGTTGATGCTTACAGATCAGGACCTTGCTAAAAATGCACTGCTTTTTAATAAAGAAGAGCTGCAGATTATTCGCTTTGTAATTTTATCTAACCGTATTTTTGAAATCGATTTACTCCTGGATATCATTCATTATTTACCAGATTTGGTTGGAGCGTTTATTAAAAAAGGATCACTCATTGTCAATCTATCATTGAAAGTCGTTCAATGCCAAAAACAAGTCATTTCATTGGAACTTCACTCTGTTGACTTTGATAAAAAAAATGTCAATTTATTAATCCGACCTCTGATAAATCGGTCTATTTTATTAAAAATTTTAAAACGAATTAAATTACCTGAAGCTCTAAACTATGACGATAACCGTCATCGTTTTACCTACACACAAGATAAAGTAAATCTACTTCGCCTAGATACGAAAGAAGGTGAGATGACCATTGACTTTCAACTTCAAGCAATCTAATTTCGATCTAATTTTGAAAGGAAATTTCTTTTGACGAACCATGTTGTTGCCCCTGAAGTAAGGATTGACGCCAACCCTGTCTTATTGGAGCTTTGCTCAGATCACTTTAGTATTTCTAACCATAATTTCGATCTTGCTGAAATTGAAAAAGCTGCTGATGAAATCCGGAAGGCATGTGAAGTTACAGCAACATCTATAAATATGGCAAAAGCAAATTTATTACGTGCCTATATGGGGAATGACGCGTGCAAGAAGTGGGTCAAAAAAGAATTTCAAAAACGTTTAGATTGTGATGCTCGTCTTCTGGACCGTGTTGCTCGTGAAGAAAAATTCCGTTATTATACTAATGAAAAATTAGTGGTTGAAGATATGGAAAATCATGGAGAAGAGTCACCTTTAGATGAAATTGAGCAACGTACTGGTGTTTCTCAGCGGGTGATTAAACGTATTCAGACCAAGATTCAAAGGAATCATGAAATTAAAGAACTAAACCGTGTTGAGAATCTTGAACAAGAGATGCAGCGTTTGAATGACAAACACCCAGGAATATTTTCGGAAGATGACCAAAAAGTTTCACTGGAGCAAATGGAGCCAGAAAAGTTAGAGGTAGAAGTTCAAGAGGAGGTTGAAGATATTCTCGAGATTGATCAACTAGAACTTAAAGTTGACCAACGTGCACCAGAAGCTTCTAAAACTATTCTAATGACACCACCCAAAGTCTTTGCACAAGAACCCGCGTCTAAAACGATCCCTGAACTTGAAGCAGAAATTTCTGAACTAAAGCAAATTATCGCCGAAAAGGATCAAGAAATCAAACGTCTCAACGCATTACTAACCGAGTAAGTTCACACGGATCAGATAGGCTATGTTTATTCTGTTTGATGTTCAAGAACATCACCTAAACCTGAGTATAGTGAACATCATACTCGATACTTCTCTTAAGAATTTCACCAAATATATATTTTGAAGAATTTACCCCAAAAAGGATTCATTCCACCTGAGTCGTATTCTTAGCAAAACTGAATTGTTTTCCCACTTGGCATTGAAAATGTTGTGCATGAGGTTCACGATACTACTTTAAGCACCGACTACATTGGCTGTATCGTTATCACACATTACACAAAGAATTTTCGGACGCTTGTTCATTAGATTAGTTCCCGCTATTGATTTTGCTGATATATTTTATGAACCCAAGCCGTAGTTTGTGCTGCACTTTTTAGAGTGATTTGTGGCTCACGTTGATCACGAACGGCTTCAAAATAATCTTGGATATTTAAAAAGTGCCCATCACCATAGTATTTTCGCCCGACTATCTCTTCCTCTTCTATACCATTAAATTCAGATAAAATATCAGTTTTGAGCTTTTGATCTTCTGCGATACAACTGGCACGACCATTTTCAAGAATTATGGTGGCTTTGGAGCCTATCAAAGACATCCGATGATACCAGCCTTCGCTAGCATTACTTGCCCAGAAACTACCTAAACTACCATTCTTGTAATTCAGAGTTGCACTGAGAGTGTCTTCATAAAGCGTGGAATCTTGATGCATTAAGTTGGTCGTTTTACTTTGTATTCGGTCAAGTGCACCGCCAAAGAACAACATCAAATCTAAGAAGTGAATGGATTGATTAATTAATACAGATCCACCTTCTAATTCGGTTCCTCGCCAAAAAGAGTCATTGTAATATTCATCTGAGCGATAGCAACGATGTTCGGTGTTGATCCCCAAAAAAGTACCGATTTTACCTGAATCAATAATTTGTTTAGCGACTTGGTTCACTCCTTCAAAACGGTGTTGAAAAATACCACCACAGATCAACTCAGGATGTTTTTGATACTCTATCATAAGCGTTTCAAGTTGAACGAGGTTTGCGGTAACAGGCTTTTCAACTAGAATATGTTTTCCTGCCTGCATCGCTTGAATTCCCAAGTCATGGTGGCTTCCATGATCTGTTAAAATGACAATCACATCCAACTCTGGCACATTAAGCATCTCAGTGTAGTTTTCATAAACTATTGCATTGGGGGCTAGCTTATGTTGTTCTTTAAGCTGAAAAGAATCTTGATCACAAAGTGCTACCAAATCTACAAAATCCAACTTTTCAATTGCATGAATATGCGTTGGTGCAATAACTCCACATCCCACTATTCCACATTTAAGTGTTGTCATAATAGGCTCCTAATAGGTATTGGCTAGATCAGCAACTTTCGTTTCGACAGTTTCTTTTACATGAGTAGAATTTGCAATTAACCCCTTCAGCATTGCTTCATATGCATCACCATCAATTGGAAAGCTGACAGTTTCATTTTTTAAACCGGAGTAGATCATTGCATTGGCAAGTTCTACTGAGTTAATGCCTTCTTCAGCAGGCGCAATCAAGTCTGCTCCATTTAATATGACATCGGCAAAATTTTCAAGAATACCTAAATGTTGCTTGCCACTGCCACGCACTGGAATGTCTACATTCCAAATTGAAGGTGTAGCAAAACCTTGATCTGTTGTATCACAGAAGACTTGACTATCCTCTTCATTGCGGATGAATTTGATACCATCTGAACCTTCAATAACAACTTTTCCTTGCGTCCCGACTACTTCTAAACGATTTGTGCCTGGTGCCTCTCCTGTTGTGGTGATGAATACGCCAGTCGCACCACAAGGATATGTTAAAAAAGCTGTAACATCATCTTCAACTTCAATATCATGGTATTTACCAAAGTTGACATCTGCACGCACAGAACTTGGTACACCGAATAGCCAAGTCATCAAATCCAATTGGTGGGGGCATTGGTTCATAAGAACGCCGCCACCTTCGCCAGACCAAGTGGCACGCCATCCACCTGATTTATAGTATTGTGCGGTTCGGAACCAGTCTGTAATAATCCAATTAACTCGGCGCAACTCTCCAAGTTCTCCTTTCTCTAACATAGCCTTTAGTTTTATGTAATGTGGATTCGTTCGTTGGTTGAACATGGCTGCAAAAACCTGATCTTTGTTTGTATGAGCTGCAATCAATTTTTCGCAATCATTTTTGTGAACTGAAATAGGTTTTTCAACGATAACATGTATACCAGCATTCAACACATCTATGCCTATGCTTGTGTGATCATAATGTGGTGTACAAATAAGGATTGCTTCAGCTATGCCTGATGCTAGTAATTCTTTGTGACACTCAAATGTAGGGATCTCATATTTTTCAGTAATACCCTCTAGTCGCTTCGGGTCATTGTCACATACGGCAACAACATCCATATTAGGCATGTTATTTACAGTGTTTAGATGGGCTGACCCCATGTTACCTAGACCAATGATTGCAAGTTTAACTTTTTTCTGGCTCATATTTTTTTCCTAAGTATATAAGGTTGTGGGGAATTAATTGTGAAATTTTTTGTAAATTATCTGAAAGGGCCCATTTTGCTGCTGCCTCTGCCATAGCATTAAGGTTTTGCTCAAGTGAAATGATCCCCTTTATGTGATCGAACTGTTCGTTGTAGTCTAGCATAACCAAGATAAAGTCTTTTCCGGGGATGAGTCCTGCTTGGCGAGCTTTTTCTAAGAAGACTGGTACTCGTCTTTGTTCGGTTATAAGAACTCCAAAAGCTTCTTCTCTAGGGCAATGGTTAATTGATTCGTCAATTTTAGTATTCATTTCTTCCCAATGGCGGGAACTTATACAAGCATGATGGATTAATTGTTGTTGCCGAAAAGCTAATTCTCTGTAAAAAAACAGCTCACGTTCCGTATAAAAATAGGCAAATGGATCTAAAACTTCTGAAATACATAACCACTTTTTTATTTTCTCGTTTAACATCGCCACCAAATCCATGGCGAGCTGAATGCCTTTTACAGTATCTGTTGAGATAGAAGAATTCTTTTGACTGCGTCGGTTGACCACTAAATGAAAACAATTTGAGCTAAAAGAAATTTTACCTAAATAGCTATATTCTTTTTGACGTGGATGAGACCAAATGATCTTTACCTGATAATTTTGATACTCCTTTAAGTATTGTTCTAATTCCTCTACCTGAATAAGATGATAACGAACCTTGGAATGAAAATGTATTTGGTAAGTTTGTGCATTTTGTGCATTGATCACTAGTATTACTTTTTGAGCGTTGCTAATGTGTTGAACAAACGCACCTTTTCCTCGTTGACTAATAGCAAGTCCTTGCTCAACAAGTTTATTTATGATACGATCCGCGGTCGCACGGGCAACTTGATAATCTTCCATTAATTGATTACGGTTTGGTAGACGGTCGCCATGCTTTAATTGACCAGAAAGTATCTGGTTCTTAAATTTATTAATAATTGGAGTTGATTTGCTCATATACACATTATAAATCAACTTAACAACTCTTTCAATTGATTTGCCTACTTTTGTTGCTGGCGCCGCCCGATAAGTAGGCAAGTGTTGGTTTGCATAGAAATAGAAGGTTGATTCATCAGATCAATTGGCTGAAAGTAGTGAATTTTTAATCTTGATGTACTTTGAAGATAAAAGGAGATACATATGCTTAGTTTGAGTTATACCCCAGAAAATATTTCTCATAGTCGCTGGCCATATATTCGAGCAGATTTTGTTAGTCAACTGATTACGACTATTTATGGCGATGTTAGCGAGTTCAATGGATCTTTTAAAATTGAGAAGCTTCACCAGAATCGTATTCAAGAATTAGGTTCTTATACCAATTATCGCTTCGTTTTTGGCGAACATCGTGATCTTGTTTTATCCTTTCGTTTATATCGTCCAGATACTGAAAAGTCTGTACCTGTGGTCATTCATGGAGATGGTTGTTGGGTTTATATGACAATAGAAATGATTCAGCATTGCCTTAAACAAAATTGTGCATTGATCGTATTTGATCGGACAGAACTTTATCCAGATGTTGTTGGACAAGGCGATATATTTTCTCTTCAAAATTTAATACCTGGTGATTATGGTGCAATTGCCGCGTGGGCGTGGGGCTATTCTAAAATAGTTGACTTTGTTCTTCAACAAGATGATTTAGATACTGCACATATTTCAGTGAGTGGTCATTCACGTGGTGGCAAAGCAACGCTTTTAGCAGGTGCTTTAGATGAACGTATAAGTTGTGTGCATGCGAACAACTCTGGTTGTTGTGGTGCTGGTAGTTTTCACCATTACCATGAGGGGGCTGAACAGCTTGCGAATATATTAGCAGCTTTTCCTTACTGGTTTAAAGAATCCCTTCAGGATTATATTGGACGTGATGCAGAAATGCCTATAGACTTAGATTTACTCAAAGCTGCAGTGGCACCTCGTAGGTTATTTACTACCGAAGGCCGTGAGGACTTATGGGCAAACCCTGAAGGAACTCGCATAACCCATGAACAAGCCAGAACAGTTTATGAACAACTTGGTGTAAAGGATCACATTCAATATGTCCTACGCGATGGCGGACATGCCTACACTATGCAAGACTTTAAAAACTTCCTCAAGTTTTTCTTACTAAAAACTTAATTAAAAAAATAGTATGTCATTTTAGTTCATATCTAAAAAATACAACAGATTGTACAGATGAAGAAAAGAACCACGAAAAAGCAAAAAACACGAAAAAGAAGAATGTAGAGGTTTATCCGTTAGGGCCTGGAAACGCTGTCATCCCTGCCGGCATTAACCTAAGCCGAAGGCGCAACAACTCCTCGCTTGCGAGGTCCATACCCCTACCTCGAAGAGGTAAAACAACCTAGCTAAGGGCACCGCCCCGGAACCTTACCCCCTAACCACAAACGTTGTGCATCACCGGCGCTGTTAGGCGCCTAGTACATGAGATTGTTAGCCCTCTCTTTTTCCATAGAATTTTTTAGTTAGAATCATCTATCCGTTTAATTGCTAATTTCTCACGGGGGTACAAAAAGGATCCATCTGAATGAAATACATCGTGAAATAGAATATCTGGCTCACCCTTTTCCTTGCTCCAACCCCATGGGTAGATTGTTTGTGACTTACCTGAGACTAACCCCCAGTTAATCGCCCCGATGTTGTATTTCTTGAGCAATGGCAAGCAATGTTCAAATGTACTGCCGGATCCGCGCGACATATATTCAGTACAAATCATGGGGCGCTCGTACTGACTTAAGTTCTTTATCCTATCAATCAGTTGCTGGGGCGGATTGTAGTCATGAAAAGTAATGATATCAGAGTTCGCCAATGCGAATTCATTTAATTCCTTGAATTGATCTGAAAAATTCCAAACGCCTGTCGTAATAGGCTGACTCAAACCATCAACTTGCCTAGCCCATTTGAAGACAGATTTAAGTAGTGGAAGTGAACGATCTCCTTGCTCAGTACCTCCACCCAAATTATCCCCACTAGTTCCATTACCTGGCTCATTATAGAGGTCCCAGATTGCGATGCGTTCATCATCCTTAAAGTATTTTAGTAGCTCCGTAACATATTTTTCCAAACGAGACCATTGAACCGGATCATTGACGACTTTCGCCCCTGGTGATTGAACCCAACCTGAGTTATGAGTAAATGGTACAGGTTCTGGCTGTTTGCCTAAAGAAAACTCTTGGTTCCAACAATCATCAAAAAGAACGAACATAGTTTTGATACCTAGCGTATCTGCAATTTCGAGATATTGATTAATCCTGTCAATAAAACCTTCTCGATCCTGCTCCCATAGCAAATCATGAAGATAGACTCGCATAATATTCATACCTATCTTCTTTGCGTACTCTAGTTCCCTTTGGATAGTCCCAGGCTCAAAGGTTTCTTCCTGCCACATTTCCAACTGATTGATGGCCGAACTCGGAATGAAGTTTGCCCCTACAAAAAAAGGTTGTTTTCTGTACCAGTCGTTTATCTCTTGTTCATTCAATCGTTTCATTATCTATCTTAATTTTTAGGGCTAACGTCTTAAGTAACCTATAGCAGTAATGAGCGCAGCGAATGGATGCTATTAGGTTGACTTTTTTGTTAGTCCGATTTTTTTGTTCTTTGTTTGTTAGGTGTCTTTTAACTTTTAAGTTTTCGTTTGTCTTCCCGTTTAGGAGACAGTTTTGAGAATGACGAAGCGGTATTAGCGGAGTTTTGTTGTTGTTTGACTTCTCGCTTTAAAGTTTGGATCTGTTCTATGAATTGGCCGGAGAGATTCAGTTAACTTTTCTCTTACTTCGTTTCAATTTCATTTTTTTAACTTTTGGTTAACCAGATAACTTTTTCTAAGCATCAAATAAATTTTATTTTAATGGACTAACTCTATTATTCTCCGACGTCGTTTTTTATGGATGCAGAGTCGTTTTTACGTCAGATTTCGTTTTAAAATTTTGCAGTCACGAGTTTTGCTCTGCGTGTTGTGTCGTGAATTGCATTATAATCTCCTACTACGAAGTAGTAGGAGATTAAATATTATACAAGGGAAAAATTGTGAATTTCTTGATTTTTAATCTCTTTTTGATTTTTGAGTGACATTTTTGTACTATTGGGGGTCGGTATTTTATACTCATCACTAAGTCCTTTCTTTTACCTGTTAAAGAAGACGTAAACAAGCCTAGAGAAATAAGGTCTTCGCTTCGCTCGAAGATAGCGCCTTCGGCTTAGATAGATGCCCGCAGGGATGCAGGCGCTCCCAGCACTCGCTTAGCTCGAAGATAGCGCCTTCGAGAGTCTGTGTGAAAAGTAAGAAAAGAAGAAGAAACTCACCACTAATCGACGCTAATCGACGCTTATGGGGAAGAAAGTTGAGCGTGGGGGTAATAGTGTTTTTTCATATTTCCCTCAGTATGATGTTCTTATTTTAGGTTTTCACACAGACTCTCGGCTTAGATTTATGTCCGCAGGATGCAGGTGCTGCCAACACTCGTTTCGCTCCAAGATATCGCCTTCGGCTTTGAAACATAGAACTGGAGCTGGAAGCTCAGCCAGACGAAGTCTAAACGACGAACTTGTGGGGAGAGGCGATAGCCGGTAAGCTACAAAAATTGTATTAAAATATCCCCTTAATTTTTGGTTGAAAATCCCTTTAGACGATCTATAGTGTTTTGGTTAAAAAAATTCGTGTTTCTGCCTTATGTAGAAGCACTTAGGAGGATTTTATTAATTTCAATTGGAGGTTTTTATGACTGAAATCGTAATGTTCCCAGGGCAAGGTTCCCAAAAAGTAGGCATGGGTGCCGAATTATTTGACCGCTTTGCAGATTTAACAGCTCAAGCGGATGAAGTTTTGGGTTATTCTATTAAAGAACTTTGTACAGAAGATCCTAATGGTTTAATCAACAATACGCAATATACTCAACCAGCACTTTATACTGTGAATGCATTTACCTTTCTTGCGAAGCAAGAAGACGAAGGTTATGCACCCGATGTAGCTATTGGCCATAGCTTAGGTGAATATGATGCCTTATTTGCTGCAGGTGCTTTTGACTTTATTACGGGTCTTAAGATGGTTAAGGTACGTGGTGAGTTAATGAGTAAAGCTACAGGTGGCGGTATGGCTGCTATTATTGGTATGGATGGTGATGCTGTAACAAAACTGCTTGCAGACCTTAGCTTGGACTCGATTGATCTTGCTAATTTGAACGCACCAAACCAAACAGTTATTTCTGGTATTAAAGAGGATATTGTTAAAGCCGAGCCTTTAATTAAAGATGCTGGTGCAAAGCGTTGCGTGGTTCTTCCTGTTTCCGGTGCATTTCACTCTCGTTATATGAAAGAAGCAGCCGATAAGTTTTATAATGAGATCAAAGATCTGCCTTTTAATGATCTAAAGATTCCAGTAATTGCGAATTCAACAGCAGCTGCCTATGAGAATGGTAAAGTGGCTGAAACACTAACTGCGCAGGTTTTTTCATCTGTACGTTGGGTAGAAACGATTTCACAACTTAAGGGTGATGATGTGAACTTTATGGAGTGTGGTCCAGGCCGAGTCCTAGCTGGCCTATTACGCTATATCTAAGTTTGCTTAAAACATTTCAAAAGCCGTACCATAAAGAGTTACGGCTTTTTTATTGTTTGTAAGAATTAATATTTCTTTTTTTCTATTTATTAATTATATCTTGGCTAGCACTACCCAAGGTTATTGATGGTGAAACAAGCACAGTTATTGTAAGAAAGAGTAGTATATACTTTTTTCATATGTCATTTAGAGTCATATATTAGGGGTATAAAGTACATATTTCAGAATTGTTTTTTGTGTACCGTCCAACACCAATCATACATACAATTAGTGAACATCAAAATTAGAAGAAATAAAAAATTCAGTCAAATTGTATATAGGATATCTTTGTCAAAGTTGATATCTTCATGAATTTTTTGAATTGCTTCTTCAGTACTTTTAAAAAAGTTTTCCTTTCCAATTAATTGATCAAGATCATTTTGTTTCAGGTTTTGCATCGATATTTGAGGAAGTCCTGCAAACATTAGCGTGATTCTATTTGTTCTTAGTTGATCTGTTAGGGAGCGTAAACCCCATTCTCCTGATGCATCTATGCGGTTTATAGACTGTCCTTCAATGATGATATATTTACTTTCTGGAGCATCAGCCAGTGCCTCTATAACTGTTTCTTCAAATGCTTCCATGCTTGCGAAAAAAATTGCACATCTGAATCGTATAATGGCAATTTCTTTTGATCTGTTCCTAAACTTTTTGGGACAATTCTCTCCCCAGTCATAAATTTGTGTATCTGGCGTCATTGTTCTGTAAAGGTATAGAATGATAGAGAGCAATACACCGGCAAGAAAGCCTTTTATAATATTCGGAGCAAAAGCAAGGGTTATGCCGAAAGTAAAAAATGCAACTAATCCCTCTCTTTTCATGAATTTCCATGCATGATTCATCGCCTTGAAATCAACCAGGCCGAAAATAGAACTTATTATGAGTGCGGCTAGTGTTGCCTTAGGCAAGTAGTGTAGGGCAGGGGTTAAAAACAACAATACTAGAACAAGTACTACTACTGTGAATAGATTACTTATTGGTGTTTTTGCTCCACTACTTAGGTTTAATGCAGAGCGAGACAAAGAACCACTAATGGGAAATGCTTGAAAGAAAGAGCCAGCAAGTCCACCAACACCTTGGCCGATTAGTTCTTGATTAAAGTTTATAGGCGTTCTTGTCTTAAAACTAATTGCTTTGCCAATAGAAACTGTTTCTATAAAACCTATGACTGTAATCATTAGGGCTCCCATTATGATATGTGGAAAAAGTTTAACTATTGGAAGTGTTTCTACAAAAGGCCATACAAAATGTGGGAGCGATTGTGGAATTTCCCCTACAATCAAATCAGGGTCAATCACTTTTAATTGCCTAAATAGAGCACAAGACAAGATTACAATAATCAGTGCCCATGGCACTTTTTTGCTTACTTTCTTACCAAATACTAAAATGATTATTGCACTGACTCCCAATAGGAAACTTATCACATGCACTTCATTTAAGCGATATATTAACCCCCAACTAGCTTTTACGAGTCCACCAAATTGATGAGGTATATGATGCTCTTTGATCCCTTTTAAGTTTGCTAGTTGTGACAACGCAATTACGATTGCAGCCGCATTGGTAAAGCCTGATATAACTGGATAAGAAATTAAATTAACTACGCTAGAAAGCTTAAAAATACCTAGGATAAGTTTAAAAATCCCAACAAATAAGGACAATAATATTGCAAGGCTAATGTAACTTTCTTTACGTATTTCTGGAGGTAAGTCTTTTACCATTGGCATCAGAACAGCTGCTGTTATAATTGCAGTCATAGCACTTGGACCATATGCCATTTGGCGTATGTTTCCAAAAAGGCTCATGAAAGTAACTGGCACAATGCATGTATATAACCCGTACTCAATTGGTAAACCTGTTAGTTCTGCATAAGCCATTGATTGTGGGATTAATAATAATGCAACCACAATTCCTGCAACCGCGTCTGAACGAAGTTCTTGCTTACTGAGTGGAAACCATTTTAGAAATGGAAAGTATCGCTTCATAAGCAAAGTGTATTTTTCCATTTTAAACTGTCAACAAATATTATCTCGCAGCAACTTGTGGAACAATAAACTTTAAGTAGATATCATAGCCTGGCCTAGGTGGGCGAATCACTTCAAAAGTAGACGTGATCCATTCTCCATTACGGTCTAAGCGCACACGATATTGACCTGGTGTTCCACTTAATCGATGATCAAATTGACGTTCAATACCTGAAATACCTTTTTCTATATTTCCAAACTGACGCGTTTTCCCCAGAAAGCGCATGTCATGCCAATTTGAAAAGTTACCATTTTTACGTTCAAAGTTAACTTGAAGTACAAACTTTGAGTTTTCTCGCGCATAGTTTTCAATATCGATCAAAAGTTTAACAGGTACACCTTCCCATATACGTGTTCCTTTGTTCAAGTTCATGATCCATTGATTCACTTTATTGGGTTTACCTAGGTGATCTGCAAGAGCATATAGGTCAGAACGAGTCTCTTGGAAATTTTGTACCATGTAGTGTAAGTCATAGCTACGCTGTGACCATACAATGGCTGTACCATTTCGGTCTAAGATACGGCCACGAATAGCAGGAGTTGTACCATGGAAATAGTCACCTTTATCTTCTGACTGTTTAAAGCAAGTAATAAAAGTAACAATACATCCAATGAATAAACCAACTATTAATAGAAGGAATATATGTTTTTGGCGATCTTTAAGCCCCTCATGCCAATTATCTGTTTGGTGAGTAATTCCCATTATTTACTCTCCTTCGTTATCACCGAGCTTGCACGTAATAAATCACTGGGGTATTGAGTAGAGGCTTGGTTCCACTCTTCACGTTTTTTTTGGCTCATTTCGGAAGATAGTTGAAGGTGCCAGTCCCGAATGACCTGCATTTTAGCTTCTTGCTTTTCTTTGAGTTCTGATTTTTTTATTTGTGTCTTAGTAAACATATAAGTCAGTAGGCAAAGAAGTGTAATACACATACCCACTTCAAGGTAGCGCTTAAAATTCTTCTTAATCCAATGGCTGAATTTGTTCATCTAAAATCATTTCACTTTCTGACTTTTTAGCTAAGTGCCCCTGAATAAGAGCAAGTTCACTTTGCCAACGTTTTGGTGACCAGATCTCTGCACCAATTTCAACACCCGTTAAAACAACAGTTCCAACTTCTAAATTTGCATAATGCCTAAAGGTTGAAGGAATATTAATTCGACCTTGACGACTCAGTGTAACTTTTTGACTTAAGGCACCAAAACGACGTAATTGACGTCGCAACACGATATTGCTACTTATATCCTCTAAGCTTGATACTGCTTTTGTGCGCATACCTTCCCAAGTTTCTAAAGGATATAAGCCTAAAGCTCCTTCTGGCAAGCAAAAAAGAACCAAGGCTTCATGGCTATAAGACTCAAAATCACCGTGTAAGGATTGGCTTAACTTAATCCGACCACTCGAATCAAGCTTCACCTCATCGTGACCAAAAAATTCCATAAGAAAAAACTGCTTTTTGATGTAAAACTGCCTGGGGACTTCAAATGTTTTTCCAGATACTTCCAATTTATTCCAATTTTTTCCAAATCCAAGTAGCTCTAGTGGGATTTTATGTTAAAAAGTGTAAAAAAATTATCTTTTTTATTCCTATATAAGATTTCAGTAAAAATCTTACAAAAATGTTTGCCTAGGTGCGAGATTATTTTGTATATGTTACAAGTATGTATCTTAAGTTTTTGTACTTATTTTTTTATTTAAATAATTTTTGTTTTAATGCTTGCAATGTATGTTTTTTTTAAGATATTAAACTTAACTTTATAAGTTAGGATAAAGGTCTTAGCGTAATGTATAACTAGATTTGTATTTAAAATAAGGGTCTATTAAATGTCAGGTTTAAGTGATAAAACAATTGAGATTGTAAAAGCGACAGCTCCTGTTGTTGCAGAACATGCAGAAGAAATTACCAAAACTTTTTATCCGATATTATTTACTGATTATCCGGAGACGAAAGAATTTTTTAATCATAGTCATCAAGCAGCTGGTACTCAGCAGAAGGCTTTGGCTAGTGCGGTCGTTGCTTATGCTTCCAATATTGATAATCTAGGTGCTTTAGGTGCTGCGGTAGAAGGAATTACGGAACGTCATGTATCTTTGAATATCTTGCCAGAGCATTATCCAATGGTTGGTCATTCATTATTAAAAGCAATTGCTGAAGTTTTAGGTGATGCGGCTACACCTGAAATTGCAGAAGCTTGGGGCGAAGCTTATTTTTTCTTAGCAGACCTGCTGATTTCTGTGGAGAAAAAGAAATATCAGGAAACATTGGCGAAGATTGGTGGTTGGAATGGTTACAAGGAATTTGTTTTGGATCAAAAGATTTCTGAGACCACCGATGTCTATTCTTTCTATTTTAAGCCGGTTGATGGTTCGCCAATAATCGATTACAAAGCTGGACAGTACATAAGTATACGCTTAGATTTACCAGATCTTGGGACAAGCGTTCGTAACTATACATTATCTAGTTCGCCTGGAGAAGATGCACTTCGTTTGACGGTAAAGAAAGATGGTGTATTTTCAAAGTATTTACATGAGAACGTTGTGATTGGTGATAAAGTTGAGCTGAATCCCCCTTTCGGTCAATTTACTTTATCAGCATCTTCTAATCCAATCGTTTTCATTACAGGTGGTGTTGGTATAACACCTGCTGTATCTATGTTAGGAGATCTTACTAGAAGTAAGTCCTCTAATGAAATTTTGTTTGTTTATGGAACACAAAGTAAGGCAGCTTATCCATGCCGTGATCAAGTATTTGGATATAAAAACAAATTAGGAAGTTGTTCTCTAGCCACTTTTTATTCAGAGATTTTTACGGCTGGAGTCGTAGGTGAAACTACGTTTGAAGGAAAGATTGATTTAGGCAAAATTGATGGTGATTTACCTGAAGATGCAGATTATTACGTTTGTGGGCCTGGTCCAATGATGAAAGCAGTTGTGAAACAACTTTTAGCAAAAGGTGTTTCGACTGAGAGGATTCATTATGAATACTTTGGACCTAGTGAAGATATTCTTAATACCTAGCTTTGATTAATAGTGGCTTCCCCCCTAAGAAATAGCTAGAGGGGAAGGCACTCTTCTTTCAAAAATTAAACGATACAGAATTATTGTAAATTAAGACGTGATCGTTTAACAATTGTACTTTTTTCTAAGAAAGTAAGATAATGGATACAAGCCAAAAAATTGTTGTAATCGGGAACGGCATGGTTGGGCATCGTTTTTGTGATATGCTTCTTAGGCGCAAAAACGAATCAGTGGAGTATAGGCTGGAAGTTTTCGGTAAAGAGATACATCCAGCTTATGACCGTGTAAATTTAAGTAAGTTTTTTCAAGGAGTAAATCCTGAAGAACTGTATTTAAGCACGCCCCAATGGTATAAAGATAAAAATATACAGCTTCATTTAGGCGACCCTATTACAGATATTGATCGAGATAGTAAATCGGTTAGAACAGCCTCTGGTTATACGAGTCAATATGATAAACTGATTTTTGCAACAGGTTCAACACCATTTGTACCCCCAATTCCAGGAGTTGATGAAGAGGGAGTCTTCGTATATCGAACATTCGAAGATTTACAAAAAATTTCTGCTTATGCACAACGCTGCAAGAGAGCTGTTGTTATAGGCGGAGGGCTTTTAGGACTTGAGGCTGTTCAAGCGCTTCAACACTTGAATGTTGAACCAACCGTTATTGAATTAGCAGACTTTTTAATGTCGCAGCAACTTGACCCTGAAGGAGCTTCCCTACTTGCTGAGCAGGTGAAGGCACAAGGTATTCAGATTGAGCTTGGTCGCTTAACTGAAAAAATAGAAAAACGTAATGATGGTACTTTTGTATTGTATTTTCGGGGCGGCGAAAAATTAGAAACTGACATGGTAATCTTTAGTGTTGGGATTCGACCTAATTCAGATTTAGCAGAAAAAGTAGGCTTGGCATGTGCTCCAGCAAAAGGAATTATTGTGGATTCATATTTAAAAACGAATGATGATTCCATATGGGCGGTTGGTGAGTGTGTCCGTATACGCGGTAAAGTGTATGGGTTATTGCGGCCTGGATTTGACATGGTTGATGCCGTTATTGGCCAGCTATTTGGTTTAGATACAATGTTTAAATCTCCTGATATGTCTACTCGGTTAAAAATGCTTGGTGTCGATGTGATCTCTTTAGGCGATGCTTTAGAACCACAAAAAGAGGTGTTATATAGGTCAGATAATCAATATCGTAAGATTGTTGTCCGTGAGAATGTTATTATAGGTGCCTTGGGAGTTGGGGAATGGGATACTGCAGGTAAGATTCAAACCGCAATTCAACAGCAAATGCCAGTAACATTGAAGGATTTAAGTACTTTTGAAGAGATAGGTACTTTGTTTGATATTGATAGTTTAGTCGCGTCTTGGCCAAACGAAGCCATGGTATGCAACTGTATGAAAATATCTAAAGGAACAATCTTGGAAGTTGCTGAGAGGTGTTGTCAAAATTTAGATCAATTGATTGAGGAAACAGAAGCTTCAACTGTTTGTGGGTCATGCAAACCTTTAATAGAAGATTTATTGGGTGTTGAGAAACGAACGAGGATTAAACCAGATAAAAAGTTGATTGCAAGTTCTATTTTTGCCTTTATTTTAGTTTTCGCAATCTTTACTATACCTGGTATTGTCTCGGTCCAATCAGTGCAAGGAAATGAATTTAAAATTTGGTCCTTTATCAATAATAATTTTTATGCACAAATCAGTGGTTTTACTTTATTGGGGCTTACGCTTATTGGCCTTTTACTCCCTGCTCGGAAACGTGTACCATTTCTACAGTTTGGCTCTATTCACTTGTGGCGGTTCATCCATGCCTTTATGGGAATTCTTAGCTTAACTACGTTGATTATTCATACTGGCTTTTCTTTTGGAGATAATTTGAACGCGATACTTATGACAAGTTTTTGTTTTTTGAATGTATTAGGCTGCTTTACTGGTTTAGCTGCATCCTTTGAGTTTTTTGGGTTAACGATTATTTCTGCCCGTGCTCGCCAATGGAGACCCATAATGACGGTTTTGCACATTATTACATTTTGGCCATTCCCGATTTTGATCACTTTTCATATCTTACAAACTTACTATTTTTGAGGCGATAGGTATATGAGTCAGTATAGGTTATGGATTATTTGGATAATTGGCAGTATATATGTATCAGGTCTGTTAAGTTATTGGATGTTTTTCAGTGAAGACAAAACTCAATTTTTACCAGGGGATACAAGTTATGCTCATTATCAGATTGAACTCAAGTGTTCAGCTTGTCATGAAGAATGGGGTGAAGTAAAGCAAAATGCTTGTATGGACTGCCATGAACAGCAAATGGAAAATATTCATGATAGTCATCCTAAGACAAAGTTTAATACACCTAGTACTAAGAAAATGTTAAAAAAGGTCGATGCAACCCGTTGTGTATCTTGTCATCAAGAGCATAAACCCGAATCAACAGATCATGGGAATGTTTCTCAACCATCAGATTTTTGTTGGCACTGTCATGATAATATTGCTGAGGAACGCCCTAGCCATGAAGGCGTAACTTTTGATAGCTGTAGTACAGCAGGCTGTCATAATTACCATGATAACCGTGCACTATATGAAGACTTTGTTGCAAAACATTTAGATGAGCCTAATCTCAAGGAGGCTCCTGTTGTAGAAGCAAAAGAAGTCTATAAAAAGATCGTGAAAATCATTCAAGCACCTTTGTTTCCTGGCGATGTTGCAGTTACTGAAGAGTTAATGAGAGAGTGGCATGATAGTGCACATGCTGCGGCTGGTATAGATTGTCTGCAGTGCCACCGAACATCAGAAAAAGATAGTACCTGGGTGAAAAAACCTAATTATCAAGTTTGTATGGAATGTCATGAGCAAGAGGGGCAGGATTTTCAAATGGGCCATCATGGTATGCGTCTAGCACATGAGCTTTCACCAATGACACCAGGAATGTCTCGTTCCGGTTTAGAATTTAAACGTGATGCCAAGCATAAAGAATTAACTTGTGTTAGTTGCCATAGTTCTCATGAATATGATGTACAGAAAGCGGCAGTAGAAGCATGCTTGAAATGCCATAATGATAGTCATTCAAAGAAATTTTCACAATCTAAACATAACCATTTATGGTTAAAAGAGAAGGGCGGTACAGGCCTAGTTAATAGTGGCGTATCATGTGCAACATGTCATATGCCACGTGTATTGAAAGATGTTCGTGGAGAAGAAAAAATAGTCGTGGAACACAATCAAAGTGCAAATTTACGGCCTCATGATATTATGGTTCGACAAGTTTGCATGGATTGTCATGGTTATGAATTTTCGCTAAAATCTTTGGCAGATGAAGCCTTGATTCAGCGAAATTTTATTGGACAACCCGAGGTTGATTTAGAGACTTTTGATTGGGTTCGAGAACGGAATAAATAGAGATTTGAAAGGAGCAAATTACCATTGATGCGAGATTTAAAGTGTAGTTGGGGAATGTTTTTAAGCAATTTTGCTTAAGTCTTTTGTATTAGAAAAAATAACTGTTGAATGGGGATTCATAAAATGAAAAAACTAACAACGTTTTTAGTATTAGGTGCAGGATGTTTATTTCTTGCAAGTTGTGATAATGAAGAGTCAGCTTCTAAAGAGCCAACTGTAACTTATCGTAAAATGACGGATGCAATTAGTGTAGTGCTTCGCTCAGATCGAACAGCCTACACAAAAAACATCGTTGCACGTCTAAAAAAAGAGGGGGTTATGCCTTCCGAGCACTGGAAAGATGAAAAACAGAAAACGTTATTACCAGCTCAAATGTTCCGAGCGGGACAAGAAATTGCAATGAGTAGAGACCCAGGCTTCTTCTATCAATTGAAGTCTATCTGGCCGATTAACCCAAAAAACTTGCCTAATGAATTTGAAAAAGCAGGTTTTGAAAAGGTTGCAGAATCGGGCGGAGCAGAAAATTTCTACGGACAGGAAGAGATTGATGGGCAAAAATACTTTGTCGCCATTTATCCAGATGTAGCTGTTTCACCAGCATGTGTTGATTGTCATAATGAGCATAAGGACTCTCCTCGAAAAGACTTCAAAATGGATGAAGTTATGGGGGGTATTGTGATTCGAGTACCTATGGAGTAGAAGTATGTTGACAAAAGATATGTTTAAGCCGGCTTTCGTGCTGACTTTTCTTATTGCTACTTTAGCTTTTATAGTTTCTTGTTCCAAAGAGAAAGTTGTTGTTGAAGAAGTCAATTTAGCAAAGGCAGTTAAGAAAGATAAACCTTTGGTACTACCTGACTTTGATGACCCGACTCTTATGAAAGGAAAAGAGATTTGGCTTGCAAATTGTAAGAAATGTCACAAGCACAGTCTAAGTGGCCACCCAAAAATCGGCGATAAAAAAGCATGGGCACCTCGTATTGCACAGGGAAAAGAAGTCCTCTACAAACACGCTATAGAAGGATACTGGGGGATGGCTGAGGAGGAAATGCCTCCCCGAGGGGGAAACGACGACCTTAGTGACGCAGATGTCAAATCTGCTGTTGACTATATGGTGGAAGTTTCAAAGTAAACATATCAAGATAAGTCACATCTTAAGGTGTGACTTATCTAGTTATATTCCCTTATTATAAATGATCCTACTCAGAAATATTTTGAAATGAATGCATCGTATTAATCATCTTGCTTTAGCATCTTTTGTTAATCAAGAAACTTTTCCCACCGAAAACTTTTATTGATAGTGCATTTTAATACAAATTTTTAAACTGCTATTTCAAATTAGACGCATTTGGTTTTTAATTCGAAGATTTTCTAAGACCGTAACTTTAAATCAAAAGAATTCTTGGGATTAATTTTTATTTTTTGTATGTTTATCCTGATTCATTCATACTGCACTTCTCTGTTCTGTATATTACTTTTACTTAAAACAATGTTCTAAACATAAGTGTAAGACCAATAAATATATTTCAAAATAAGTTATTTTCTTTTGGACATTTTGAAATATTATTCTTCCTTAGAGGAGATTTTATGAAGTTAATTTTGCCTATTCTCATTTTCTATTTTTCTTTTAACAATAGTTATGCAGTAGAAGATCGACTTGAGGTCACTTTCATGCCATATTTATTTGTACCCAAAATGAAAACAACTTTAGGTGTAGGGAATGTTATCTTACCTGAAAAAACTTTGAGCCCATCTGATGTTATTGATGATGTTGATATGTTTTTTGAAGGCTATTTATTGATCATGTATGGAGAATTTGGATTTATGTCTGAAAATATTTATTTTAATCTTTCAGGTGATTCAGGAATTGTAAATATCAGACCTTCACTAACTGCTCAATCTTCAGGTGACGTCAAAGAGTGGATGTGGGATCATGCAATTGTCTATCAGAATCGAGAGTGGACATCTTTAAAACTTTTTGGTGGAGTTAGGTACTTTCAGGTTTCAATGGAGGTTAAAGCTGATGAGACTATTACACCGGGACCTTTACCACCAGTAGATTTTATTGAAACAGGGACTTACAGGGAGCATTGGTTTGAAGGCTTAGTAGGTATTATTTATGATTATGATCTTGATGAACAATGGCAATTAAATTTAAAATCAGATTTTGGCTATGGTGATAAAGAGCAGTTTTCATCTCTACAAAGGGCAGGAGTAACCTATTTTATAAAAGATAATATAGGACTTTTTATGGGCTTTCAATATATTTTTATAAAGAAGGATGACTCAGATGTTTATATAAAACAGAAAAGTTATAATGGTATGCTAGGCTTAACATTTAAGTTTTAGTCTGCTACCAAACTTTCATTCATTATTTATAAATCAATATACCTAAACTACTAATTAACAAATTATCCTCGTCCATATTCTCCATCGCCTGGAAGCATTCTAAGTTTTTTACGAAATTCATCTGGATACATGGCTGCTCGATCATGTTCAGCTGCTATTCTGTGAACACGGCGTAATAATTCAATATTCCTTGGCTTGATATTTCTGTTCTTGTCGTAGTAAATATTATCCTCTAATCCAACTCTTACTCCTCCCCCCATGGCGATAGCCAATGTATTCATGGGAAGCTGTGCATTACCTATACCTGCGAGACTCCAATAACATTGATCTGGTAGATCATTGAGCATCACACCTGCATGCAATAAATCAGGTTGAGCACATGCTATATTCCCCAAAAGTAAGTTGATATAAAATGGGGCTTCAACTAGTTTTTTCTTTTTTAAGTAATTTAGGTAATTGATCATACCTGCATCAAAGGCTTCAAACTCAGGAACAATGCCTTTATGTAGCATCGTAAGGGCAAGTCTTTGAATCATCTCGGGATCATTTAGGCTAGCTGTTTGATTAAAATTTAATGAGCTCAGTGTAAGACTGCCCATATCTGGTTTTAATTTTCCTTCTAAGTTCAGTACTTCGGAACGTTTTTCAAATTCACTAAAGTCTCTGCCTGATAGAGATACGCAAATAATCAGTTTTGGTGCATACTTTCTTATTCCTGCAACTATATCTGCGTATGTATCTGCATGGTAAGTCGGCTTTTGGGTATTTTGATCTCTGGCATGTATATGAACGAGAGTAATACCTAATTCGTGGGCCTCATGAACATCTTCTACAATTTCTTGAACTGATAGAGGAACATGAGTCGTCATATCTTTTGTAGGGATCATACCTGTAGGGGTATAATTGATGATTAAATCATTTTCCATTGTAATTATTTCCAGTAGATCATGTAGTATTTGACTTTCAATGAGACTACTAGCCCCATTTATATATTTACTTTCTTATGGTTCTTTTTGTTTATCATCTTCTATAGTAATAGCAACAACAAGAACTGCAATCTACTTCTTTGATTTGTTTATCCAATTTACAATAAAGATTTTTAAATGATCCTGTGCAAGGAGAAAAAATCTTATTCATTTTCTTTTTATAATCTTCCAGAACCTTGTACTTTTCTGTTTGATAGATTTGTAATTAAGTTGGCATTATTTTGAGAGCTAAAATTACGTACACTCAAAAGTTAATCTGTAGCCCTTTTTCTTCTGAAGCTAGCCAGAAAATATTTTATAATGAGTGGTTGTTTTAAAATAATATAATTTACATTTTCACGAAAATTAATTATTTAGGTTTTGCAGGAACCCCAACGACTGTTAAACCATCAGGTACATCCCTAGTGACGACTGCTCCTGCTCCAACAATTGCATTTTTTCCAATATTTACTCCATCAATAATAACAGCACCCATACCTATATAGGAGCCTTCACCAATTGATACACATCCTGCAATATTTGCCCCTGGTGAAACTGTTACGTATGAAGATATATTCGTATGGTGACCAATGGTGACACAACGATTTACAAGGACATGGTTTGCAATTGAAGTGAAATTTGCAATAACGCTTCGTACACCGATAACAACATCAATACCTAATTCAACGGTTTGTGGAACAATCGCAGTAGAATGAATATGAGAGGTAAATGAGCCACCTTTTGCAATTATTTGTTGGATAAGATTTTTACGCTTAGGTGAACCTATTGCTGACAAAAAGAGATTTTTACTTAAAATTTCTTCTGTGTTATCGATAAAGTAGATTTTTTTACTTAAAATTTCATGATCAATTTTAGCATTGGTATCTTGTATAAACCCATTCAAAATTAGCTTTTCTTCTTCGTCAATGATGGCACCAATTTCTTCTGCATATGGACCCGCACCTAATAAAATAACATGATTCACTTTTTATCATCCCAAATTGAAGTTTTGTAAGTTTTTTTAAATATAACAGCTTATGGATCTCAGTAACAATCCTACTAAAAATATGATTAAAGAGCTAGTCGGAGACTGTAATGATTCATATTTATGAACAAATTTAAAAATTAATACTCATTATCTCATCAAAAAAATAGTACTTCTTTTGATATCTTAAGTTGACACTTTAATATTGCCCCCATTTAAGAGAGCGTGTTTATTGTATAGTACCTAAAAGGAGAAATCAATATGAGTCGCAGAAAATGG
>JAKVBE010000024.1 GCA_022447755.1 Lentisphaeria bacterium
AACTATCTTAAACACAAACACAATCTCTGTCAAAGGTCACTACGTAATGCTGCCCTTGACAAAAGGGGTGCATTACAACAAGTATACAGTCTTACCTAAAATTAATTAAATTAGAGTATACGTCATAAAGAGAGGTTTAATTATGAGAAGCTGTGATCATATTAATCCAATAAATGAAATAATACCTGCAAGTGATTATGTTTGCTCAGAGTGCGTAAAAATTGATTCAACATGGGTACATTTAAGAACCTGTCAATCTTGCGGCGTAACTCTATGTTGTGATTCTTCCCCAAACCAACATATGCACAAACACTGTAAACTTGAAAATCATCCTGTAATATCTTCTGCGGAACCCGGTGAAAATTGGTTATTCTGTTTTGTCGATAGTGAAAAGACTGAATACGAATAACTGTTTAAATATTTAAAAAATACTTCTATTAATTCTATGTGGCGAAGTAGCCTCTATATATGAGAATGATAGCATTTCTGCAAATAAATATAATCAGTTCTATTCAAGTAACGACCATAAACAGGGTCACTGAATAGCTAAGGTTGAGACTTCAATTTCACAATAAACGAACTGCCCTGCCCTAGTAAAGATTCAACTTGAATATCACCACCCA
The DNA here is from genome assembly GCA_022447755.1 of Lentisphaeria bacterium. Taxonomy (GTDB): domain Bacteria; phylum Verrucomicrobiota; class Lentisphaeria; order JABSQK01; family JABSQK01; genus JAKVBE01. The sequence goes on from JAKVBE010000024.1 coordinate 624, forward strand.
TCTTGTTTAATAGGCGTCTAGAAATGGCTAAACCAATACCTGTCCCCTCATGCGTACGTGATAAATTTTGCTCAACTTGAACAAACTCATCAAAAATACTAGCCTGATCTTCTTTAGCAATGCCTATACCCTCATCTGAAACACGCCAAAAATATTCATTCCCACTCCTATATAAGTTTACTTTTACTGAACTTTCAGGATCGGAAAACTTAATTGCATTTGTTAAAATATTTAACAAAACTTGACGTAATCGTACAGAATCAGCCTGAACAATCGCTTCCTCAACCTCATGTACTACTTGCAAAGTTATTTGTTTTTGTTTTGCAAGAACCTCTACTTCGGCTGTGCTTGTAGTACTCAACTTAACCCAATCTAACTTTTCCATGGTCAAGCTTAATTTGTCTAAATCCAAGCGGCTCAAGTCAATTAAGTCGCTAATTAAGGCTTTAAGGTGATGACCAGAAGATAGTACTTGCGCTAGGTATTCTTCTTGCTTTTCAGTTAACTCACCATGTACTTTTAATAAAAGAAGATCAGCAAAGCCAATAATACTATTAAGTGGCGTTTTTAATTCATGAGAAACATTCGCAATAAATTGGCTCTTATGCTGATTAGCCTGACTTAAACTTTTGTTCAATTTACCTAAATCCATAGCGTGTTTTTCTTCTTCAGCAATTGACTTCTTCATTTTATGAATCATTTCATTAAATTGTGCTGCTGCAGTCCGAACGGGACCATAAGTGGTCGGAGTAACTCGAACATCTAAATCACCCGCTGAAACACGATTAACTCCTTGAACTATTTCACTAAAAGGGTTTAAATAGGTGCGCCCAATTAAAAACATTAAGCCACACAGCATTAGCATTAAAGCAAAAAAAGAATAATGAAGTTTCTTACGAAACATATCTTGGTTGTACACAATTTCATCATGAATCGAGGTTTCGATGGATCGTATAATGTCAACAAGTTGTTTCTGAAAAAGTTTGGCTTCTTGTGTATTGTTTTTCCATTTAAACAAAATAGTTTCAACTGTTTGATTATGAAGGTGATCAAATTCATTTAAACGAAAAAAAATTGGGTAAGTTAAATCCGTTTCGGGTGTTTGACTAAGCTCTTGGGCAATAAAGGCCAATTGTAGTTTATTATGCTGTAATATTAGCTCTTGAATTTGATACTGGTTCCATGCATCCAAGACAAAATAGAAGGTTGCTGTTAATCCAAGAATCGCAATCAGAAAGTACCCTCTAAATGCACGTAACATATTAGACTTGAATACCTATTGCTTGATTCAACAGTGCATTCAGCTCAAGACGATCAACAGGCTTGTTCACTATCCCTAATGGCCTTGCTTCTTTTGCACGATATAGAACCTGGGGATCTGTAACGGCTGAAACAAAGATCACATTCAAATCCTTTAAATCCTGAATTGCCTTCATCTTTTGAAATACTTCAATCCCATCAATACCTGGCATCATAATATCCAAAAGAACAACCTGAGGCTTAATTAAACCAATCTGTAATAAAGCATCATAGCCATTTTCAAATGGATGCACTACGGCATCAGCCATTACTAATTTTACATATTCTTGCAATATTGTTGAAGCAGCAGGATCATCTTCAACCACAAAAACATGAAGGCCACCATCTTGACTACCACACGCTTCCTTATATAAATTTTCTATTTTCTTCCGGTGCTTTGGATAAGGCTGTGACTTACCACGCTCCCAAGAATTCACTGTTGGAAATGAAACGCCTAAAACACGAGCCAATTCCTCTTGAGAAAATCCATTCTTTTCACGTATAAATCGTATACGCTTGCTTAATTCGTCCATAACCTTTTCCATTAACTGCTATTACTTCGTTCATATAAATACTATATACTTGTTCAAGGCATCATTTCAACATCTTTTGATGTTTTAATACGATAAGGCCTTAGCCGAAAATATAGCCTCGCCCCATTTAATATACATGAACAGAATAAACCGGATGTCATGCCAGTCCATAGACCTTCAGGCCCCACTTCCATTTCCCAGCAAACATAATAACCAACTGGAAATCCCACAAAGACATAAGAAACAAGACAATTAATGAACGGGATTAAGGTATCTTGCATACCACGAAGGGCCCCCTGAAATATTACTTGCATGCCATCTACTGGTTGAAAAATGGCTGCCCATAAAATAAAAGTAGTAGCTGCTTGGATCAGCTCAGGTTCATTTGTATAAAGATGTGGAATTTCCTGATCAAATAAAATAATGATATTGGCACTAAGAAACATAAAGCACATTGCCATAAACATACCTGAAATAGAGATGACCTCCATCTTATGAAATTCTCTTGCTCCCAAGGCTTGGCCAATATGCGTTGTTAATGCCACACTCATTCCAAGAGGAACCATAAACATCATTGATCCATAATTTAGTGCAATTTGATGAGCAGCAACAGTTTGAGCTCCCCAGCGCCCCATCAAAATAGTCACAATTACAAAAAGTGATATCTCTATAGCTAAACCAACAGCAACAGGGCCACCAAGCCGAAAAAGCTGCTTTAAATAAGGAATAGATAGGCGAGATAAGAAGAATGCTTTTTCAGACGAAAACTGATCTTGGTTGCGAACTAGAAGAACAAGAAACATTATGAAGCTTGCCCAATTTGACGCAACAGAAGCCCATGCAGATCCAACGCCTCCCATTTCAGGCATCCCCCAATACCCCCAGATGAGCACATAATTGCCGATAATATTAAATAGCAAAGCAACAGATACAACAATAGTTGAATAATGTGTTCTACCTAATCCGTCAAAGTAGGCGCGAAGGTTAACAGAGAAAAATAAGGGTAAAAGACCCCACTGAAAAACATAAATATATTGGAGAGTCATTTCACTAACATACTGATCCATACCAACAAGCTGTATGACCCATTTTGCGCCGGCAACACCAATCATGCTCAAGAAATAACAGAATATCGAGATCGCAGTTCCATGACGAAGTAAATTCCAGAGTAAGTGAGATTTATTGGCACCATAGTATTGCGCAGTTTTCATTTGAATGCAGGAAAGAATACCAAAGCCAAACATCATGAAAAACATCATATACCCCGAACCAATTGATACTGCAGCAAGGTCTAACTCTCCATAACGACCACACATTAATGTATCAACGGTTCCCATGGACATTTGTAAAAGCTGGGTAAGAATCACTGGAAAACCAGTTTTTAGCAATTGACGACAAGTTTTAAAATATTCTGATAAGCCATTTTCAGACATGCATACCTCCAAGCTATACTTAACTTAGGATTACTAAGATTACTACTAGTAACTCAATTTTTAATTAACTCTGTCTGTCTAAAATGAAGAAAATTGAAGTTTGCTAGAAAAAGAAATAAAACAAAAACCTGATTTAATTGCGAAGAAATAAAACGGTAATCATTCTAAGTTGAACTCTACTTAAATGAGATTATACATATTCAACACAATTTATATTAAACTAAATAAAATGAGGAAGTAAAAATGCATACATATGCTTATGGAAATACAGGTTTTGATTTAACAAACATCGGTTTAGGTACTTGGGCCATCGGTGGTTGGATGTGGGGTAAACAAGAAGAAAAAGATTCGATTGCGGCTATTCTTGCTGCAGTAGAAGCTGGTATTAACTGGATCGATACCGCACCTATTTATGGCGGTGGAGAAAGTGAAGTTGCAGTTGGTAAAGCCGTTGCGCAAATACCTCAAAATGATCGTCCATACATCTTCACAAAATTTGGTCTTGGCTACAATACGGATAATGTGGTAAAAACTGGGAGCCGTAAAGCAGTGATCAGTGAATGCGAAGCAAGCTTAAAGCGTCTCAAAATTGATAGCATTGACTTGTTACAACTTCACTGGCCCACACCTGAAGCAATTACTGAAACTGCAGAAGCCTGTAATGACCTGATCCAACAGGGAAAAGTCAAAAAAGTAGGAGTCTGTAACTATAATGTTACTGAGTTACAAGAATGGCTAGACTCTGGTTTCCCACTTCATAGCTTACAAGCACCCTATAGTATCTTACGCCCTCAAATCGAAGAAGAAATTTTACCATTTTGCTTCAAAAACATTATTCCCGTAATGGCATATTCACCACTTTTCCGTGGATTACTATTCGGAAAATGGGATGCCAATAAAACATTCCCAGAAGGAGATGCACGTGGTTCTCACCCTGATTACTCAGGAGAACGACTTATCGCACATATGGAAGCCATAGATGAAATCAAAATAATTGCTGCAAATCTAAATATATCTTGTGCAGCACTTTGCTTGGCGACAATTCTTAAAACAGATGGACTCAACTCGGTTATTGTTGGCGCGCGTAACGCAATACAAGGAGCGGCATTAGCTGAACTTGATCACCCCATCGATGCATCCACTGCAATAGAAGTACGTGATATCATCACAAAACTAAACCAAAACCTAAGCAAGCTATAAAGCACAGTTTTTTAATAGGTAAACAACCTTTATCTCTTCAGGTTCTCCAGCAGAATCTGGAGAGAGATTCACTTAGAATCCCCAGTTAAGAACTGTCAGCAAGGAAGACAACGAGCACTACAAGATCCTAAAGGTAACTATACCAAAGCGCAACAGAGAGTTCACCTCTTAATTCGAAGAGGTGACATAACTTACCAATGGGCAGCGCCCCTAAAATAATAAATTGAACCTACTATTTTAAATTAGAGCCATTTAAATGAGGCTACAACGTTATTGAAGCTATAGTAGAGGAATAGAAATGAAAATTATCTTGGCAAAAGTCTAGTTAGTTACTTATTGCCTCTTATATGCGGACATGCAGCGGGTTGTCCTTCCACTGTTTTAAAAATTTGATCATATTCTTCCGGGGAAACATCTTTATTGTTAATACCTTTATAGTGAAGCTGCAGAGCTCTACGGCCATGATTAGACCTATTTGGTGCAGTGTAATGTGGTACCATGCCGTAGAAAAAAATCGCACCACCAGCTGGTACCTCTACATACTCTTTTCGTTCAAGATCTAAATCTGTTTCAGCAATTTCACAATCGCTACCAATAATGTGTTCATAGGCTTTGATATCTTCCCGTGAAGTTGGAATCATTTGCATACAACCATTCTCAATCGTTGCATCATCTACCGCAATCCAAATACCAACGACTTTATCCAATGGAGTACTTAAAAAGTAAGCATTATCTTGATGCCAAGGTTTAGATACGCCAATCTTCGCAGGTTTGGATAAAGCCATATCTTGAAATAGTATAGAATCTTCTCCAAATAATTGATCACGGTAAGTCAACAATGTTTTATGAATGGCCAGCTTCTTAAAACGGTCATCACTGTTGATGAAGTTCATCAACTTACGATATTTTACATCAAGTTTTTGTATGCTTTTATCAAATGGATTAATACCTTCCTCGAACTGAACCGCTAAACGACTATGTGTATTTTCAATCACATAACGTAAATATGCCCCTTCATGGTAGGTATTGAGTATATGACTGCCTAACTCTACGCCATTAACCGCATTTAAACAGGTATCGTACATCGCAGCCTTCAGGTCAGCAACTTCGGTTTTAGATAACACATTTTTAAAAGCAATAAATCCACGTTGTTCGAATTCTTCCAAGTCCCCATGACTCAACTGTTCAGGGGCCTGACGTAAACTATATTTTTTCATAAGTTCCTACAAGTTTATTGATGTTCTCCGTTCATTGTAATTGAATGTATATCAAAAAGGATATAAAAAACATTGAACAAAGAGATTAATACATATACATTTCCGATATGAAAATAATTTCTATCCAACTCCATCATTGTCCATTAGATTGGCAAATAAACAAACAGTGGACCGATTATACACTGTGGATTCCTACTGCCAACCAAGCACAAATTAAGATAAATAATAAGCAAACGATTCAAACATCTACTGGAGATGCATTTCTTTATCAACCAAATATTAAATATCATGGTATCCATGACCCCATAAAACCTTTAAAGGTATGGGTCGTTCACTTTGAAATAGACTCTAACCTGATCCATATTCCCTTCAATGAACCAATACATATACAAAATATTACTTTTTTAAAGGAGCTGATGCAACGTATTCAGTTGGGCTATATCAAGAAAGATGGTTCGGGTATTTTCTGGTTGTCAGTATTATTAAAAATGCTACAAGAAGATAACAATACCCGAATAAGAAATAATACAAATCCGACTGAAAAACGATTACAACGATTGGCCAATGAGATTATGCTAACTCCGAGTTCTTTCAAGGATGGATGTATAGAGGATCTCGCACAAAGCCTGTCACTTTCGACGGATCACTTCACGAGGATTTTCAAAAAGACTATTGGATCGCCCCCAAAAAAGTTTATCATTCAATGTCGTATCAAAGAAGTGAAATCTTGGCTTTCCAACACTGACTTTACCCTGGATTATATTGCACTTCAATGTGGTTATCAAAATGCATTTTATCTAAGTAAACAATTCAAAGCATACAATGGAAAAAGCCCAAAAGAATTTAGAAAATCAAAGGCCAGATAATCACAAAAAACTAGCCAAACTTGATTACTATAAAGGTAAGTGGGGGTTAGTTCTTTAAAAGAATTAGTAAAATTGAAAAAATTTGAGACTGTCTCTGAAGAGGATTTCCAGAAATACTCTCGACGAGAGATTACACATTCCCAACGCGAAGTGAGAAAGAACTAGTAGCTATTAGACTTGATCTCTATGAAAAAACAGTTTTTGGCACAAATTAGACCGAAATGGATGAATAAGAACCATAAAGGGCATCTGACAATATCGTAATAATAAGATTATCTTTGAAGTATAAAATGGTTGATTGCTTGAAAAATAAGCATAGATTTAAAACATTTTTTTTAGGATTAGATCTAGAAGTTCCCATTTTAGTTACGCTCAATTAAACTCAAGTATTTATCAACAATTGTTTCGGTAGAGAATTTTTTAAACAGACTTTCGTCAGGCTTAAGTTGATTATTCAATGCAAAGTCTATCTTTTGTGCCAAAGCAATATGGTCATTACATGGTACAAGAAGTTTGTTACTAAATCCCTTAAAAATTTCTTCTACTCCAGGGCATGATGTGCCAACAACTGGAGTACCGCATATCAGAGATTCAACGACTGCCCTCGATAAACCTTCATAATCAGAACTTAATACAGATAATCTGGCAGATTTGATTATAGGATATGGATTGATCTGAAATCCTGGTATAATAATTCTATCCTCGAGTCCATATTCCTTTACAAGGTTTATTAATTCTTCAGATTGATCCACCAACAATAACAACTTGATATCGGTCTTAATATGTTTATATGCCTTAAAAAGTAAATCATGTCGCTTTTGACTGTCAAAACGACCGATATGTACAATATAATCATCATCTAATTTGAAGCTTTTCTTTTGCCTTGATCTTGCTTTAATCTCATCTATATCAAATGCATTGAAGATTAAATCAATATTTTTATCTAAGCAGTTAAATTCTGTCTTAAGATCATTTTTAATACTATCCGAAATAGCAATTAATTTTTGATTCTGATAAAGCTTTTCTAAGCGCTTTATCTTATTTTTGATCTTTTGGGGCTTATGTCGGTATTTATCATTAATTAACAAACTGTAATTATTTCTAATTGCAAAATAGATATTATCTCTGTTTAGGCGCTTTGCCGCTTCACAAGTCATTTTTAAGTTTGCAATAATCAAATCAATTTTTCCAAATTGATCTTCAATCCCTGATAATTTTTGTTCTAAAATGAAACTATGATAATGCTTTTTTATCTGAATTATTTTAATAAATTTAGGTTCTTGTTTCATTAAATAATGGGTCGTATATGCATTCGTTTGGAGTTCACGATTTTGAGCAGTATTACAGAGATATATACAGAAAGGCCTATATCTATGCCAACAAACACTTGAAAGATGCCTATATATTTCTTCATAAATGGCGGGAGAATGCTATGAATGACAAAGATTTTCTAGTAGCTCTAAAGGGGTTTGCTGATGGTTTGATGAACTTTGACAAAGTTTCAATCAATAAGAATCAACAAGAGACAATTGCCCAAAAAGCATTAATTGAGTTGGGTATAGAAGAGAAAAATGAACATGTTGTTTTTATTGATTGTGATTTATTTATAGAGCAATTTAAAATTGATCCTCTGTTTAAGGATAATTATTGGGGAAATATTGATGTAGGGTCATTAAATTGGATAAATAAAATGAAGCATAGAATTTCCAATAAAATGAAAAAAACTTCTAGAAGTCTAGATAAACGTATCAAATAAAATAGAACCGTAAAACCATTATTTAAAGTAATAATCAAAAATTCAGTTTACATAAAGTCTATGAACAAACCTCAAATTACAATTGTCGTAACCCAACGTGAGCGCTTTAGCTATACACGTGAATCATTAGAAAGCATATATGAACATACAGAAATACCGTTTAAATTAATTTATGTGGATGGAAATTCCCCTGGTCATATTCGTCGTTATCTTAAATCAGAGTCCATAGACAAAGGTTTTTCTTTAATACAAAGTGACAGGTATCTATTTCCCAATCAAGCACGCAATGTGGGATTAGCCGAGGTTGACACAGAGTACTTAGTCTTTATTGATAACGATGTTATTGTTTCATCTGGCTGGCTGAAATCCTTGCTACTGTGTGCTGAGCAAACAAATGCTACAGTATTATCCCCCCTCATTTGTATTGGTAAGCCTCTTCATGAAAATCTGCATAATGGTGGTGGTTGCATTCATATTAGAGAAAAGACCACAAAGGAAAATTCTATTAGGACTTTTAGTAATAAGGACGAACATGGAGGCTCAAAATATGAAGGAAAATTATCTCAAATAAGAGATCAAATACAAAGGGATAGTTGGGATTATGTGGAGTTCCATTGTATGATGGTTCGTAAAAAAATATTTAATTTAACTGGTCCTTTGGATGAAGGATTGATGAGCACACTCGAACACATTGATTTCTGTATGATGGTAACAAAATTTGGTGGAACTATCTTCAGTAGTCACCTATGTTCCCGGCTCACTGGTTAGATCAGATATGCTTTTTTTCATGCTACGATGGAGTGATAAAAGATATCAAGCTAGTATTTCAAGATTCAAAGACAAATGGAACTTAGATGAAGTACAATATAAAAAAACTGCTTTCAGAAGAGAGAGAGCCTACATTACGCCTTTAATTGAAAAGTTATTATTTAATAACACTGAATCCTGGTTTAAAAGAAAATTAAGAAAGTTTCTAGTCTCTATAGATAAATCATTAAATAAATTTCTTAGTTTATTATATGACAAAAAAACTAGTGGTCTGAACTGAGGTTGAAAAATCATAATCTTTTTTCATAATCCTAATAACCCTACAGCTTGCGAACTCTTTGAGTCTTTATTCGCCTTTCCTCAGAAAAATTATATTGAAAATAAAAAATTCAGTACAACGGCAAATTTGTTTACACTTAAATCTGTCTTTCAAGAAATTGGTCTATTCAATAAAAATTCTTACACAGGAAGTGATGAAGAATGGGGAAAAGAGGTTTATGCACAAGGCTTTAAACAGGTTTATGCAGAAAATGTAAAAATTTTTCACCCTGCAAGGTAAACATGGAGGGAGATATCTCTAAAGCAAGCAAGAATTCGTATATCCCGCTATCGAAAAGCACTTATAAAAGCCCCTTTATCAACAATTATTCGACGTTTAAAATGGATTATAAAATCACCACTTCTTTGTACTTTCTGCCCTCAGTTATTAGTTATATTCTCCCCCAAGAATCCCCTAGGATATATGCAACGTATGAGTATTTTATATATATTATTCAAAAGGTTATGTTTTGATTATATTATTAGAGTCTCGGTCGTATTTGGGCTAAAGCTTCGATATGATTATGAACTACTTAGAGAAAACTCAGATCACTTGAATGGGAAAGTAAAATAAATGTTATTGGATGAATGTGCAATATTTTTCAATAAAATTGGAAAAAATCGATTTACTCGGCCGCTCGCTAAAACAATGTATTATTTCACTTATGATTTCCTAGCATTCTTTTATAAATTAAAGATGAAACACCAAATTAAACACATACATGGTATTACAAGACTCGATTCCGCCAGTGATAAAGTCATTGTATGTTGTTTGGTTAGAAATGGACAAGAATATATAGAGTCCTTTATGGCATATTATTTTCAACTCGGTGTTGAACACATAATATTTATTGATAATGGTTCGACAGACCATACAATGGATATTGCTAAAACAGATAAACGAGTCTCAATTTATCAAACAAATCTTACATTCAAGGTTTATAAAAATATTATTAGGAGATATATGGTTGAACAATTTTCTAATGGAGGCTGGACTTTATGTGTTGATATAGATGAATTTTATGATTTCCCAAATTCAAACAAACTTTCATTTACAAGCTTTATTTCTTACTTAAATAAAAACTCTTACACAGCTGTTGCTGCCTATCTTCTTGATATGGTTTCCAATGAAAAAAAAATATTTACTTCGAACCTTGACCATAGTTTTAATAGATCAGATTATGAATATTATGATTTATCTCAAATTCAGGCAGAAAAATATGATAAGCATATCACAATGATTAATAATAAAATAAATAATAAAGCTATCAAATCTTATAAGGGTGGAGTACGAAAAACAATATTTGATATTAAGCCAAAGCTATTAAAACATCCGTTAATCTACTATAATAAAATATTGAAACCATTTTATGGCTCTCATGGCATTAGGAATGCAAATATAGCAGATATCTCCTGCGTACTATACCATTACAAGTTTACAGAAAAATTTATTGAGAAAATAGATAAAGCCATTGAAGAAGAAAACTATTATTGCAATTCTAAAGAGTATAAAGCCTACAAAAAAACATATTTAGAACTTAAATTACATAGCCATACTAACAATCATTTAGAAAAACTAATTTCTATTGATGACTTAATTTCTAAAGGTTTTTTACAAGTTACTAATAACTATAAAAATTGGATAAAAAGAGAAGAAATAAAAAATAAAGAAACTACATGAATTAATCAGCTAAAAATCGTTTATTAGAAACTGATTTTGATTTGAATTCAACATCATTAATAGTTAGGCAATTTAGGGCTATTCTTGAGTCGTAGATATTCTGCTTTAAGTTCTTCAGTAATATGGTCTTCTTTTATGGCATTTAAGGCTTCGGCGAAGCGTTTAATGCGAGACTCTACCATGATCTTACCTTTTTCTGCTGTCCCTAAACTACCATTTCCTACGGTCATAGTTGGATATTGTGCATACCAATCCATGGGGCTATAAACACCATGTTTTTTTAGTTCCTCATTACGCTTTAAATTACGAAAAGCTGTGCCTGAGTGAGATTCCATATCCAAATGCTCTGGAAAAATATGCAGACTTGTACTTGTTTCTGCTTCACATGCATGACCTAATTCTTTATCCTCCATCAGCTCTTCTTCTAACATAAGGGCAATATCGGCATAGTAGACTACATAATCCACATCTCGCTCGTTTAAAGTTTGGACAAACAAAGGAATGAAGTTACGATTTCCACCATGACCACTTAGGATCACGATTTTCTTTAGGCCATTACGTGCCATTTCATCGCACACATTTTCTAGGAGCGACATCACTAATTCACGCTTAAAGACTACACCACCAGGTAGATGATAGCATTCATGATTAATCCCAAACGGATATTGAGGAAAGACAATGGCAGATTCTAACTTGGCAGCTTCAACTGCAACATGATGAGCTTCAAACATATCCGTTCCAATAGGCATGTGACTCGAATGTGCTTCCAATACCCCAATGGCTATGACTCCCACGCCATTGCATTGTTCGACTGCTTTATGAAACTGTGGGGTAGTTAAATTTTCCCATTGCATAGCTAACTCCTCTTAAGGTATAAGTTCAAGGCCAAAGTTATCGGCTGATTTTTGTAGATAATCTTTAAGATAATCACGATGTTGCTGTATAATAACTGCATGGTCTACAGAATTAATTAGGTTATTCATTTCGCCTGGGTCTGCATCCATATCAATCAAAGACTCACGAGGTTCACCTTGATTAAAGATGATATATTTAAATTGCTGTGAACGTACCATACGCGCTTTTATGTCAGAAGTAACTTCCCACCCACAGAATTCCGTTTCAGCAATTAAGTATTCACGCTGAGGTGCTAATGTGGTGTTGGTGAGTACTTGACTCCAATCTTTTCCCTGTAAGCATTTAGGAGCTTCAATATTGGCCAGTCCGCAAAGTGTCGGAATTAGGTCAATGCCATTATTGACGAGTTGTGTTGTATTGACTTGATTCAAGTTAGATCCGGGTTGTGAAATAATAAAGGGGATACGAGCCGACTCATCATACAACGATTGTTTTTGGTTCCATTTGTGATGACCATCTCCATCTCCATGGTCACTACTATACACAATAAGTGTATCTTCATATAAACCATTTTCTCTTAGAATAGTAATCAGCTCTCCTACCTTTTGATCAATCATTTCATTCATACGTGCATACATCCAACGATGAATACGCCAACGTGTTTCATCCCAATTTTGCGTGGGATAAACACGGGAATAAATCTTTTGAACTTCTCTTAAAGCGTCAGGTTCACCTGTAGGAATTTCAAAATTTTTGGGTAATTCAGGTAGTTGATTGATATTTTCAAAAGTTCCTGGGTTTCCATCCGCCAAGTAACCACCCCGTGCAGCTTCACAAATATTATGAGGATTATTAAAGGAAGCCGAAAACAGAAAGGGTCGATCCTCTTTATCTGCTAAAAAACGCTGAAAGTCAGGAACGATATGTTCATCTGCGCCATTTTCCCGAATATTACTAATCCATTCAAAGCCACTTTCCTCCACGGGTAGATTCACATGCCACTTGCCAGAAATCCCGGTTGCATAACCTGCTTCTTGAAAAATTTTCCCCATCCAAGTTGTTGATTCATTGGGAATTCCTAAATGATTATAAGTGATGCCCAATTCACTCGGCATCATACCCGTATACCAACAGTTACGCTGTGGTATGCACAAGGGTTGGGCTGCATAGGCTTTTTCAAAGCGCACACCATCACGCGCAAGCTGATCCAAGTGCGGTGTATTTAAATCCTGGTTACCAGTACAACTCATCATTGTAGCACTCTGCTGATCCGTGGTGATCAGTAAAATATTTTTCTTGAGCATCTTATATATCCTTTAAACTTAAATTTTTGAATTTAATTAAGCATTTCGAGGATTGTTTTTCAACTCTATTATAGGCTGAATAACTATGACAACTGGCATACTGCTATTAAGCAGCAATGTGAATCCTACAGAGAACTGCATTATTTACGTTGATCCATACCAAAGAACGCATAGATTAAAGTTATAATTTGAACAGGAAAATGACAAATGAATATAGTTGCAATTGATATAGGTGGAACTTCAATTAAAGGTGGCCTTTATGAAGTAATACAGCATCAACTAACTTTAAAAAAACAGCACAAAGTTGAAAGTTCCTTACATGAAACTTCAACGGCTTTAAGCTTTGATGTTCAATTACATGGCCTCATCAAAACACTTTTAAATAATAATACCGCTGCAGCAATTGGTATCAGTACCGCGGGTTTTGTAGATTATTCAGGTAAGCGAGTATTCTCTGGTAATGATTATTTATCTCCGCTGAAAACTCCTCACTTTGCTCAACAGCTTGCATATCAATATGGTTGCCCTGTTAGCTTGATTAATGATTGTGACGCGGCACAGCTGGCAATTGCAAAAAAAGGTTGTTTCGAGGGATACCAAAATTATGGTATTATGGTAATTGGTACAGGATTAGGTTTTTCTCTATCTAAAAATGGGCAACGTTGGAAGCCAGACCGCAAACATCCTGCCTTAGGTGCAATTGATACACCTATGGGAAATTTTGATAAAATTGTCAGTGCAAGCCAACTTGCAAACTATTCAAGCAAGCAAGATTTAACCGAAATCTTCGTTAACAAAGAACATGAAGATCTACGCGAAGAATACCTCAAAAACTTGGTTAAGGTCATAAAGAGTGCAAGTTTAATTTATCAGCTTCCTATCATTTATTTAGGGGGTGGCCTAGTAAACGCTACTGAGTCCGTCAACTATCCACTTGAAGACGAGCTCAATCAACGTATTTTGGGCTGGGAAGACTTTATTGTTGAATCTAAAGTGATTTGTATGCAGGCTGGTAATCAAATGCAGTTAGAGGGTGCCGCTCATTTAGCATATGCAGAAAGTTTTGCATCAACAGCAAAGTTTGAAGAAGATTTTTCCAAACTGCCCACCGAAGCAAGTTCCGCCCAAATGTTACATCTTGAAGAACTCAGTTCTCAAGAACTTGTTTCTCTTAGCCTAAAGTATGAAGATGAGGCAGCCCAAGCATTGCAATCTCAAGAAGCAGCGATTGCAGAAGTTGCACAAGCAGTGTATCATGCGATTGCTCAAGGGGGGCGTTTAATTTATGTGGGGTGTGGGACTAGCGGCCGTGTAGCAGCAATGGATGCGGTTGAGCTAAATTGTACCTACGGCTTGGATAAAGACAAAAGCTTAGCTCTAATTAGTGGAGGTAGCGCAGAAGCCGCGGTAAGCATCGAGGAAGAATTTGAAGAAGATGCATCCGCGATTCCGGATTTACTTAATTTAAACCTAAATCAAAATGATATTGTTATCGGTATTTCGGCAAGTAGCACTGCATATTATGTGCGATCAGCATTAGGTTATGCACAAGGCTTGGGTATTCCAAATTGCCTTATTAGTGTCCAAAAACCTACAGATAAGGTATTCTATCAACATCATATTGCCTTAGGTAGTGGAAGTGAAATGGTAATTGGCTCCACCCGCATGAAAGCAGGTACAGCTACCAAAAAAGTATTAAATGCCATTTCTACCACGGCTATGGTTTTAGACGGCCGAGTAGCAGGACAATATATGGTTGGCGTTGCTTGTTTCAATGATAAGTTGGTCACGCGAGCACAAACAATTTTACACGAACTCTTTGGTATTGATGCACAAGTTGCACTATCTTTGCTCAAAAATAATGATATGAACCTAGCCAATGTGGTGAAAACTTTACGGGAGAATGCTTAATATGAATTACGAAGATCAATCTGCCTTTCGTGATGAAGACTTTGTGAAGCTAATCAATATTCCTGGATTACAACGTTGCAAAGACATCAGTGAACAACGCACCTTTATTGCTACTCACTTTCGGAACCGAGCCACTCCCAATTGGTGTTTTTACATGCATGGGACAGCTTGGCCAGGAGAAGGAGATCGCCAGCCAGTTTTAGATGCAGCAGATAAACTCAAACAAGGTATCTTTGCTAATTCATGGACACCTTACCAATCCATAAAACTTAAAAAGGGTAATAACATTGATTGGAAAAAAGGCGCCCCACTCCGATTTACAATTTATCGCAATACTTTTGTTCCTGAACTCACAACCGCCTTTGTACAAACGGGTGATAGTAGTTATCTAAAAACATGTTTGGAACTCATTAAATCATATATTGCTGCAAATCCTTTCACTCTTGATCCTATGTTTTATCAGGATAGTGACTCTTATTTTGGTGGACTAGAGCATGATACACTTGCAGTTTGCCGACGGGCTTTTAGGTGGTTTGATTTTCTCTACACTGGGGTCATGCAAATGCCAAATATGATGAGCGATGAAGAGGTCTTTTACATCTTCAAACACCTATCCTTCTATGCCATCCAATACCAACGTTTTGTTGGTGACAAAATGCGAGTAGATAATCATCACTTGATTGATCACGGTTACGCATGCTTCATCTTTGGAACAATGCTACCCGAATTAAAGTTTGCTTCAAAAATGCAGACTTATGGAAAAAAAACAATTGGTTTCCATGTAGACAATAATTTATTTACCGATGGCAGTTATGCGGAACACAGTCTAAAATACCAATACCATATTACTTTCTCTATAATGTACCCACAGTTATTGGCAAAAGAGAATGGCATTGATTTATTGGATGGAAAGCAAATTCGTTGTTTATCCAAATGGTTGTCCTTATTTGCCCATGCCTGCGAACCTAATGGACGCTTGCTAAGCATTGGAGATGAACAAGGTGGCTACATCAACTATTTATTTGAAACCTTAGCACCAGCAGTTGAGGATGATTCCATTACGGCAATGATTCAAGGTTTAGGTTACCAAGCCAGACAAACCGAATCGTTTAATGGGGAATCCCTAAAAAGAATTGCAAAACGTTTTAAAGAAGGCGTCCCTAATCATCATGGACTGGGCAAGCCCTCAAAAAAAGTAAAAGCTAAGCTTGCACCCACTTACGGTATATTCCCTATAGGTGGATTTTCCTTTATGCGTTCTGCTTGGACTAAGGGTGCAGATTATATGGGTATCTCACACTTCTCTGAATCTATCGCCAATGGACATACTCACTGGGATTTGCTCAGTCCCCAAATCAGTTGTCAGGGAGAGGCACTGATTGCAGATCCTTCTGCTTATATGTATCAACAATGGCGTAATTTCCCTGACAATGAACAGCGTCGACGTCGCGGTTACAACTATGCTGTAGAAGCACACAACACTCTAGTGGTCAACAATAATTATTTGAATAACCTTGAATACTTGGGCCATGACTGTGTTTGGGGAGGAGAACCACCAAGACATGCATTACACAATGCCAAAAAAAGCAAATTCATTACTGCAATTGATTTATCTCATGATGGTTTTCCAGAAATGCGCCATCGCCGTATCTTTGCGCAGGTCACAGGCGTCGGCTTCATTACGATAGACTATATGAATGAGGATGGAGATAATATGATTCGGCCTCATGAATACACACAACTCTTACATGCAGACTTTGATGTAGCAGTAGAACAATTGGGGCCATTGACACAATTTCAACTATCGAAAAAACAGGCGAACCTTTGTGTTGTACCAGGGCCTGGGAGTGAATGCCAAGTATCACAAAGACCTGATAAAATGCTGGAAGGTATGACCTTAAAATCAGGCAAGGTTAAGCGTGGCCCAGAGCTTATCGAGATTTCACGAAGACACCGTGGCAAAGCAGTATTTTCAACCTTTTACATTACAGGAACTAATAAAGTCAGTACCGCTGCCCTTAAAAGTTTAATTCCAACAACTCCATTTATGCATCAGCACCCTGGAATCAATGCTTATGAAATTCGAACTAAAGATAAAGGCAAAGTACTATTGCTTTCAGCACCATTTAAGCAAAAGTTAAAGTTAAAGGATATCGAGACAGATGCACGTTTAGCACTTGTCTATTATTCTGCTAACGGCCGTGTTATTGATTATCTAATGCTTGAAGGAAAAACCTTGATTGCACCAGGAATAAAATTGACACATCCACGTAAACAAAAAGCTGTCAGTAAATATTAAGGGGTTTAAAAAAAATGAAAGTTGATCTTCAAGCTGCATGTTTGCAAATGGGTTTTATGAAAGATACTTTAAGAGCGTTAAATCCATTTTCAGTAGACTTTAGCATCCAATCTGCAAAGAAAGCAATAGATGAACGGATCAGTCGTTTTGAAGGTAGCTTATTGCTAGCTAGCAAGGACCTCAATTTAATTGTTTGCCAAGAAGATATGCTGGGCTTGGGCATGGTCGCAACAGATATGGATCACCCCAACTACTTGCAAGAATTAGTTCATTACGGACAGGCTAAAATCAACTCTATGATTGCCCAGGTATCACAATCTTTGGATTGCTATATCGTTGCTTCCTATTACCAAGAAATGTCTGATGGCATCTATAACTGTGCGAGCCTATTTGATCCACATGGAAAAGAGATTGGCCTTTATCGAAAAGTACATATTCCAGGAGCTGAAGCTTTCCAATTAAAAGCAGGCAATCATTTTCCTGTATTTGAAACAGCTATAGGACGGATTGGATTACTTGTTTGCTATGACGACAATTTTCCAGAGGCCGCAACAAGTTTAATGCTTCAGGGAGCCGATATTATCTGTCACCCTACGCTTGCAAAACCAATTGCTTTTCGTATGCAAACCAGAGCCTATGATAACCAAGTCTATTATCTTTCTGCAGCACGTAGTCATTCCATGATTACCGGACCCACTGGAGATATTCTCTACGAAGCCCAAAAAGCAGAAGGTGTATGCCAGCCAGTATTCTTAAAAGCAATTGCAGAGGTCCGTACTTTTAGCAAACATTACGATGCTTTGTATTCAGGTTTTTCTGATAAACAAAAGCGTTTTCTAGCTGCACGGCTACCTGATGCATATCTGAGAGCACCTGAAAATGATCATACGCCTGAGCGAAACTTAAGTGAAATTTATCAGATTCATGTCAAGGAATCAAAAGCCGAGTTAGCGGAAGAAGTAACGGATTTTTCATGGTCAGAAATGGAGGAAGAATAGTGTCAACTAAACGTCCAAGTATTGCAAAACCTATAAATCAGTATGGTCAACTTGAGTCAAGCATGCGAAAACTTCGTGCAGGTCAAACAAAAGATTTGCATTATACTACTTGGCAAAAAGATCATCCAAATGCTTCTTTTCGAGACTGGCAAGAACTTGTAAGCCAACACATTTTAGATTGTTTTCAATATGACCCAGGTGAGTTGAATCTAAATCCCGAAGTGATTGAGACAAAAGATCGAGGGTCTTTTATGATGGATACGGTACTATTCAATACTACACCATGGCACCGTTTAGAAGCTTATTTTCTCTATCCTAAAAATCAATCAACTCCTCAACCTGCAATCCTTTGTTTACATGCTTGGGGTGGTCCAATGGTTTTTGGTAAGGATCGCATCGTGAACAGTGGTCGTGATTGTGAAGTACTCAAAAAACATCGACAAGAATTTTATGATGGTAAGTACCTAGCAGAAGAATATGTAAAGCAGGGCTACTGTGTCTTGGTTATTGATAATTTTCATTTTGGTGATCGCATCCCAAAGGGGACAAATGAAATCCAAGAAGAGATTGATTTATATAACATGCCCACAGAAGAGTTAGAAGCTTATGATTGGGTTGTTAGAGATGCCCTTACCTATAGCATGCATCAAATATTTTGGGCAGGTATTACTTGGCCTGGATTGAATTTCTGGGATGATAAACGCTGTATCGACTATTTATTTAGTCGTCCGGAAGTTGATGTGAACCATATTGGTTTAACAGGGCTTTCTGTTGGAGGTTGGCGTTGTAACTTACTTGCTGCATTAGACTCCCGCATTAAGGCATCAGTTAGCGTAGGTTGGATGACGGAAGGCGATTACCAACAACAGTTCAACGTTCGCGGTGCGGTAGGTCCTTTCTGTATGATACCAGGAGTTTGGAACCGACTCGATATTTCAGATATTCCCCTACTCTCTTTGGGACGCAACCCAATGCTTGTAGTGGGTACTCACGATCACTTATTTCCTGTTGAAGGTGTAGAGGCAGCAAAAGATTACCTTGGGCAAATTGCACAAGATTTGGGCGAGAATGCCAATTTCTACCGCCCTAACACTGAACATTGCTATAATTTAGATGTTCAAGAAAAAGCCTTCGCTTGGTTTAAGGACAAACTCTAGAAGTTTTCTGCAAAAAGCTTTATGGTTTATGTATGCCTTTAGGTATAAAGCGGCACTGCTGACTTTTGCCAAGAAGATCAGATAAATAATAAATAACTGATAACCATTGTTCTGTATATTTTAGACAAGGCGTATGATTATGATGACTTCCACTTTCTAAAGTAAAGCTAAAACCTCTACCTGGTGTCCACTTTTTTAAAGGTCTTTCAAGCATGTGTTTCGCTAGATCCTTAATTTCATTTTTTCTGTAAGTAGTTTGCTGGCTCAGAAGCCATAATGGGTGAACAACATCCAAGACATCGCAACAAGTTCCACGATTATCATCAAAAAACATTCTATCTCTAGAATGCTTTAGTATGGAATCAATTGTTGCTTCTGCATAGGGTAGAGGTAAAGAATATTGAGCATGAAGTCCTCTTGTTAATCTGTAAAAACCATTTACAGGAAGTTGCCAGTGTGTTGTGGAGTCCCATTTACCCCACAAACCACTTGAAGGGTCAACATTTAATTGTGTCCAACCTAACAAAGTCTCAATATTGCTCTTTAAGTTGAACCATTTTTTATTGAAATGCATAGCAGTTGCAGCAGAATCAATCCAAGCACCTGCATGCCAAGGATTTTCTTCCCAAGGAAGTTGGTCTAAAAGTTCAAGTAATTCATGAACCGACATATTAGAAAAGGCAGAAATCGGGTTTAAGAACTTTGCATTCAATATTTCTAATGCATAGCCTACGCATAATATACCATAATCACCTTGTAAGCTCTGGGGAGTAATTAAGTGCCCGTCTTTGGACCATGGGTTAGTAAAAAGTAAACCAGTCTCTGGATCTTGAAAACTTTGAAGTTTATCTACAAAGTTTTCCGTTGATACTTGCTTAACCTCTTTACCAAAACTATGCATCAACTCAAGCGCCTGGCACCATGCTACAATACAAGGCTGATCAAAGGTACGATCCACAAACTCACCATCAATGTATGAGTCCTCTAACAGAAAGTCTAAATCTGCTTCTACTTGATCAAAAAATCCTTCCAAGCTTGAACTAATTTGTCCATAATGATAAGTATGATTCTTTTTTCGACATCGAATAAGCTTCGCTGGTGTACCACCAACTATACTGAATGGGGGTACATTTTTTGTAACAACAGCACCTGCGGCAAGAATACTGTGGGCTCCCACTCGCACACCATCAAGAATTATGACATTTGCACCAACCCAAACATCATCTTCAATAATGATTCCTTTTTGTGAGGTACCCTGTTTAAAAATTGGTTCATCTAGGTCATCATAATTATGAGTGAATCCAATCAATTGAGATCTTGCCGCGATCCGAACGCCGTCACCTATTGTTATTTTACCAATCGAGATAACGTCCAAATTAAAACTACAGTGATTCCCGATTTGAATATCACCTCGTAATATACAATCACTTGCGATCCAGCTTTCTTCTCCAATTTGAAAGCTTCCGCCATCTTCACAAATAATTTTGGCAGTTGGGGCTATATAAGCTGAAGGAGGAATCATACAATCGTAGAGAGTTTCAATATAATGATGCCACTCTAATTGTTCCTTTAGAACTTCACCCTTTAATACTTTTTTTCGGAGCCAAGGCTTAATCGGTACAAGCTCTTCAGGCCTTAAATTACACTTTTGAATATTTCTCAAGACCTAACCTCTTACTTTAACTATCATTAATCCCAAAAAAGATACAAAATATGAAGTAAATTATCAAAGCCACACTTAAT
Organism: Lentisphaeria bacterium; assembly: GCA_022447755.1. Lineage (GTDB taxonomy): Bacteria > Verrucomicrobiota > Lentisphaeria > JABSQK01 > JABSQK01 > JAKVBE01. Next base: position 21,962 of record JAKVBE010000024.1, read on the forward strand.
TTACGGATGACCATCAAGTGTCGTTCTTATTTTCATATCTAGCAAATCTAGGTCGGCCCCTACATTTGAACCATCTGTACCTAAGTTTATAAATGGTGATTGGCGATTAAGACGATAGTTATCTTCTATGATACTTTCAAACCCAACCTCCGCAATTGTATCCACAATGAACAGATCAAATGGATCATAATTGATGTTTGGAACGTTTCGTTGTCCACCAATAAACACATTATGATAGAAATCAAAAACCCCGGGAAAGGCAAGTTCTTCATTTGTGCCACCATAGTGAATTCCATATTTAGAGTGGCTTATAATGTTATTCATAAATTCTAAAGAAGTTGAAGCTGGAATACCATTTTTTGCTGTTACAGAAATGCAAGTATTACCCATTGTGTCATCTAAAAATAATACTGTATTATTACGTATTGATGCATCTAAAATTGGCCCCTGTTCATTTGCGTCCAACATAAATCCACGGTAGGTGATGCCTGTGACTAGATTATCATAAACAGCAATACGTTCCAATTGTTCGGTTGGTGCATTTCCTGAAGTATTACCTGCACCCAACAAAGAAATGAAAACACGTGCATCATGAATACGGTTATTACGGAAAGTAACATCACGAATTGCTGTCCAATAGGCATCAAGGCCTTGAGACTTAGGAGTAATTAAAATGGCATAACCAATTTGAGAATCTGCCCAACAATGTTCAAAAATATTTCCTTCAATTAGAAAACGTTCACCATTTTTAATTTCAAATAGATTCTTAACGGACCAATTATAACCATTGTACTCTGGTAAATGCTTATTCCACTCTCTCGGTTTATAAAAATAGTTATTGCGAATTTCAAAATCAGCAGGTACCAATCCAACAATTTTGGGTTGTACTCCACCAGAGATAAAATTTTCACCTGTTGCTTCAAGACGATTATTGACGATTTTGTATGGGCCAGGACTATTGCTCATACATATGGCTTGAGCATCTGCTAATTGCATGTCTTTACATTGGTCAATCCAAGAATTAATTACTCCCATATATGAACCATCAAGAAAAATACCATGACGGAGCTTATTCGAAACCGTTCCAGTTAGATAGATTCGATCAAAAATCATATGGTGATTCATCAAATCAAATTTATCAGCAATTTTATATAATTCTTGATTATACCCAAAGCGAATCAAGCCACTTCCATGGTCTTTTGTGGTAAAAAACTTAATACCCATGAATCGATAATGATGTGCTCCCGGCTCAGCCCAGACCACTGGTATATTTGCCGTTTTTGCCTCTATCGTTGGCATGTAGATAGCATCAGTTGGTTTAACTCGAGTCCCTTCAGAAGGTAATTTTTCCATAGCCGAAGACTCAATATGAATATACTGATCCCCTACTTTATATGGAAGTCTGAATACACCTTTGTAAACAGCACCTGCTTGAAGAACAATGGTATCCCCAGGAATAGCCTCATCTAAAGCCTTTTGAAATGCTACACCATTATTTAAGGCATTGCCAGTGTCTGCCACAGCAATTCTATTTCCCGTTGGATTTGTATTTTCAGAATCGACCCATTTCTTTGGCAGCAAGGGTATGTTAATGTTACTTCCAACAGTCAAATGATAGGCTGTAACGTCACCAGTTGATGGATCTCGCACAACAATCTTATCTAAGCCGAAGAAATATGGATCTGACTCATATATAATTTCACTCGTTTTTATATCAAAAGTGATTTCCCCAAAGGCTGGTGCTTGAATAATTTCCGCATCAAAAGGAATCGATAAATCAAAGTTACCATCAAAGCTTGCTAGATGAATATGTTGATTCACCTCAGCTACTGTAATCTGAACTAAATCAATTTTATCAATAATTAATGCTTCATCACCATCTTGAAAATTAGTATTAATATTGATGCAAGCAACATCCATTGTGGCAGGAATTTTATATTCAGCCATTTTACTTTCGCCGGGGGGGATCAATACTTGGGTCATTTCGACCCAAGTTCCATTGGGTGAAACTAGTCTTCGATTTGGGTCATCAAAACTGATTAAAGGCTGTACTTGAATGGGTTCTTTACCGCGATTATATAGATGCACAAGCACTACTTCTCCAGCTAAAAGTTGCTGAGTGGAAGTAAAGTCTACTCCTTGATAATTGTAGGCACTACTACCAAATTTTTGATATACACCACCAGGACCATCTTCCGTATACCGAACATATTGATCATTTAATACGGTATGAATGGGATAATACCCAAAAATATTCTCTTCTGCACTTGCCCCAAAGTCAATTAAGCTTGTGATTTTTGCAGGATCATAAACTTGAATCCACTGTTGATAGCTTGTTTGTTCTGCTTCAGTCCCTCCATTATCTGTAACAGTTAACGTCAACAAGTAGCTACCAGGTAATGTGTAGGTATGGCTAGCATCAACCCCACTACTATTAGTACCATCTCCCCACTCCCATAAATATTCAATGATGACACCTTCTGGATCATAACTACCTTGGGCAGATCCGTGAATTATTAAAGGTCCAATACCAGTCGTTTTATTTAGGGATGCAAATAATACTGGTACGGGATTATAGCCTGTAACAGGAAAAATAGAATAAGTTACTTTTTCCAAGATCACTTTATCACTTGGTACATTGTTATTAACGTTTATTGAACTGTAGTCTCCGGCGCTAGCTCCATTGAAAATATAAGATACTGAACCAGATTTTCCGGCATCCAATGTAATTGTTTCTGCGTCATACCAAGTCCCATCAGGCGCTTGATTAATTCGATTGAGGTCATCAAAACTGATCTTCGGAGCAAAACTAATGGCCTTAGTGCTTTCGTTCCGATAATGAAGAACAATTTCTTCACCAACACGAAATTTACGTAAATCACCTCGAATACATTGATAATTATATTGACGATTCCCTCCTTGCTGATAGACTCCTCCTTGATTATCGAAACGGACATAATTATCCAAAGTAAAAGTATCCCAATTCTTAACCTCAGTAGTCGTGGTCTCTTCGGACACACCGAAGTTGACAAAATCTAAAGTGACCAGTTTGGTTTGAAGTTGAATTTCTTGGCAGATGAGTGAATTAGAATAAAAATTGGAGCTAATATTAATAAAAGATTGGACACCTGCGGTTTGTTTATCTATTAGATAGCTAGTTTTCTTAGTTTGTTTTGGACCTAAGGTAACAGAATTCATTGTGAACCATATTCCATGTGGCGCTTCATTTTTACGATTTGCATCATCAAAACTGATCTCAGGAGTAAAGCTGATAGTCTTAGAGCCACTATTAAACCACTGAACAACAATAGTTTCGCCTTCATAAAAGCTGCGTGGCTCTCCTCCAATGCACTGAAAGTTATAAGTACCGTTTCCACCTTTTTGATATAATCCACCACCGCCAGTTGATGTATAGCAAACATACCTATCTAAATTAACTTGATCCCATCTCGAGACACCAAATTCATTTGTTTCTTCATTGCTACCAAATTTTACTAAAGTGAATTTGCTTTCATTAGCTGATACTAGCGTAATACAAAAAGTTAGAGTGAGAAAAAGATAATAATTCATCTTCATTTGCTCCTAATGATTAGGTGACATAAACATATTTTAGGCGGAATATATAAAGTTTTATGTTTTAAAAGAAGACTAATTATTTAAAAATCTTTAAAAAACTAACTAACAAACTATGGTTCATTAATAAAACTTTAATAATATTCTAAAACAACAACCTCTGCATTCACAAATATTTGTATTAAATTAATACAATTGAAAGTTACATTGCTATATAGCAATAAAAATAAAAAACCTTCACATAAATCTACTGCTTAATAGCTTTGTTTAATTATTTTCTACTTAAATGATTGACGATCTTTACTAGTTCTTTAAAAAATTTTATAATAAATGCATGTTTTACGTTGAACTTTTAATTAAAGAACTGGATAATCATGAAAAAAATTGCAAAGATGGTCTGTAAAAGTGCGGCTTTACTTACCTTAATAAATACTAATATATATGCTCAACTAGATGGATCTAAAGTTCTAATTGTTTATGCAGAGGATTGTACATCAGACGTTGATGAGAATGGTGTTCAAGATTCTCTTCAAGTTGCTCAATACTATCAACAGAAACGTAATGTTCCTTCCCAAAACATCGTTGGAATATCAGGTGACAATAGTTCCTACAGCGATATGTATAATACTATTTTTACACCAATCAAAAATAAGATTTCTTCATTAGGTGGAACTGATAGTGTAGATGTAATACTCCTATCTACAGAATTACCATTCAACTATAAAGCTAGTCATGGAACTGTTAGTTTAGACAGTTTATTAATAGGACTTAATAATTGGGATTCTTCTGGCTCAAATATCAACTATCGCAGGACAAATCCTTATTTGGAACGAAATCCAACATTTGGCAATGACAATGGTAACTTTGACCATAGCCTATACAAACTCTCAGGTACGGATATCTACCTAGTTACGCGTTTAGATACACCTCGTGGTGTTATCGGTGCAATGAATTTAGTTGATCAGGCTCTATATGGAGAAAAATTTATTGGAACAAATTCCGGTCAAATGACAGGTACTGTTTATGTTGATTCTCGCCAAAGTCGCCCCTATGGTTCAACCCGCGAAGAAGCTAATGCCTATCTATCCACTAATTCTTATGTAACTTCAGGTTCATATGGTGGATATAGTCCAACAGACCACAATATAGCTTACACCCAAACTTATGTAGATGGAACTGGATTCCCTTTCAAATGGCAGTTAGATGATGCCAATAATAATTTAATAGGAACACCTGGATTATTATTTCATGATGGCACACCAGCAGAAAGTGCACCTGATGCATTTTTATATGCTGGATGGTATGGTTATGACGACTACAGAGATGTTTTTGAATGGCTACCTGGTTCTGTTGCATGCGACTTAAACAGTAGCAGCTTAAATGAAGCACAATTTTATAACACACATACTCAAAACTGGGGAACCCAAGCATTGATGAATGGAGTGACTTGCGTTTCTGGAGCTATTAATGAGCCCTACACAAATGGTGCGACTCGTCCTAATATTTTAACATGGGGAATGTTAAATGGTTTTACCTATGCGGAGGCTTCCTCCATGGCCACACCATATATTTCTTGGATGGTTGTCAGCGTAGGAGACCCTTTATACCGTCCGATCAACCCTAGTAAAGCTATATTTTCAGATACACAAGCACCTGTTTTTGAAGCTGGCTATCCAGAGGTCGTAATTTCACAAGATGATGGCTACCGTTTGAATGTAAAAATAAGCGATGCAAATGGACCAGAAGTTGCTTACTTGAAAGTCGATTATGGAACCGATACTAATTTTGGTCAAACGGTTCAAGATGATGTATACTTCCGTCAACACACCATTCAATTTGATGATGTACCATCCAATGCAACGATTTATTATCAAGTTACTTTAACAGATCCTGCGGGCAATCAAACTCAATCGGAAGTTTTATCCTTTAATTCTGTTTCTCAAACACCATACAATAATCAGGCACAAGTAATTCCAGGAGTTGTTGAGATGGAATTCTTTGATGAAGGTGGTGAAGGAATCGCCTACTCGGATCGTGACCGTGATAACGTAAATCGTTATCAATTTCGTCCAGATGAAGCAGTTGAACTTGGACGAACCATAGATAATCCATTAAGTGTAAAAGATATTCAATCAGATGAATGGCTAGAATATACAGTTGTCGTGCAATTTGATGGCATGTATTCAGTAGAAATTGCTCATCAAAGTAAAGGAGGAACTTTCCATTTAGAAATTGACGGACAAGATATTACAGGACCTATTGAATCAGAAACTGATAAAATCGATGGTAAGTTTTATTGGACTACAACAACAGTCAACAATATTTCACTAACTGCTGGAGAACAGATCATTCGCTTTGTTGTTGACAAAGAAGTGAATTCAAACTTCCCACATATTGATAAATTGACCTTCAGTGCAACTTTGACTGAAAACGTTGCGCCCGTTGCACAGACTCAAAACCTAACTTTAGAAGAAAATAGTTCTCTAGGAATTACTTTATTGGCAACAGATGCAAATCAAGACCCGTTGAGCTATGAGCTAATCACAGATGTAAGTAATGGTATATTAACTGGAACAGCACCTGACTTCACCTACACTCCTAATGCAGAATATGTTGGTAATGATTCTCTAACTTTCCGTGCATTTGATGGCGAGTTCTACAGTGAAGAGGCAACAATTAATATTGTCGTGACAGAGGAAGCATTTGTGGATACTGAGCCACCAAGCTCACCTGCAGGACTTGCTGGTCAAGCACAAGGTACTGACTCAATTTCAATCACATGGGATGCGTCTACAGACAATGTTGCTGTTACTGGTTACCGTATCTTCAGAAATTCAAGCGAACTAACAACAACGACGGTTCCAAGTTATACAGATACAAACTTAAATTCTGATACGAGCTACGAATATCGTATTAGTGCATTTGATGGGGCTGGAAATGAATCACTAGCAGGACCAGGCGTAATAGTTGCAACTGAAGCAGAGCAAGCTCCGCCTTCGGCCGGTGATGATGGGGTCATTCTAATTGACTTTGGTGCTTCTGCTAGTGAACATACCTATGCTTTCCCTGGCTGGAATACTGCAATTGTTGATAACTATATTCGTTATACCGATGCGGGTCCAGCAGGTGTTTACCAATGGGAAAACTCAAATTCACTAACCTATAACTTCCAAGGCGTAAAAGGGTTAAACCGTGAGTTCCAAGAAGGTGAAGAAATTGTTGTTCACTGGTACAATAATAGTGATGAGGCCTTGTCTTTTACCCCATTACTGAGTCTTGATGATGAAAACCGTAAAGTTTCTGCTCCCGCTGGAACATGGCAAAACATGTCTTCCTTAACTTTGCAACCAGGTGAATCTGGCACAACAACTCTTGTTATTGATGCGGCAACAACTGGCAACTATGATGTTGTGAATATCAATATGAATGAATCATCTGTTCGTGGAAAACTTGTTTGCGATAAAATCGAATTATTCCAGGTACCAAGTTCTTCATTACTTATTGACTTTGGAGCAACTGCTGCAGAAAATAGTTTTGAACTTCCAGGTTGGAATACCGCATTAACGGACACCTATATTCGTTATAGTGCAGATGGTCCTGGTGGCGTTTACCAATGGGAAAACTCCAACGGAAATACCTACAACTTCCAAGGCGTCAGCGGTGCAACAAGAACTTTCGCAGAAGGGGAAGACATTCAAGTTACTTGGTACAACCGTGGAACAGAAGCCTTCACTTTCACACCTTTAATTAGTTTTGATGATGCAAATCGTAAAGTTTCTGCGCCAGAAGGAACTTGGTATCCAATGGATGAAATAACCATTCAACCAGGTGAAACTTTAGTATCATCCTTTGTTATTGATGCACAAACAACAGGTGACTATAGCCTTGTAAATATAAATATGAATGAACTTCATGCTCGTGGTATTATCATCGTCGACAAGATTGAGCTACATGGTTTAACCGGTGGTGGCAATTTGGCACCGGTAGCTAGCTTTACAGTCAATGTTGCGCATGCTAGTCAAGGGCAAAACATTACGTTTGATTCATCTAGTTCAGAGGACTTTGATGGCAGTATTGCATCGTATGCTTGGGATTTTGGTGATGGCAATAGCTCGACGGCTGCAAATCCAAATCATGTTTACAGTGCAGAAGGTGAATACACAATTAGCTTAACCGTTACCGATGATGCTGGAGAAAGTCACACAACAACTAATACTATTACTGTATATAATACTGCGGCAGCATTACAAATTGTTGACTTTGGTGGTGATGCATCAAGTAATCAATTCGGTTTCAACGATTGGACAAACGTTTTCTATGACACCTATACGGAATATGCAACGGCTGGACCCGGTGGTACTTGGCTAAGACTTGGAAATGGTAAAAGCTATAACTTCCAAGGTGTTTCAGGAAGTGCTCAAACATTTGCTGCTGGTGATCAAGTATTGGTCACTTGGTATAACGATTCAACAGAAGCTATTAGCTTTACACCTAAAGTGAGTTTTAATGATACCAACCGTCGTGTTGAAAGTCCAGCTGGTACTTGGTACGACATGACAAACTTGACGATAGCACCAGGCGAAAGTGCAATTACTGTATACACATTTGATAGTAGCAGTGCAGGAAGTTATAGCTCCGTCAATGTGAATATGTATATAAGTGCAGTAAAGTCATTAATATGTGACAAGATACAAATCATCCAACCATAACAACATATATTCCCGTCTTAGGCGAACCCAGCCTTAGACGGGAGTTTTTTATCTTCAATTTTAAATCATGATCTAGCCCCATTTTTTAAATTGGGGCTATTTTTTAGACATACTATACGAATAGAATTTCTACACTATTTTTATAATTATAAAACCTCAATCACGCTACATGATATCTTTAGATTTCGTTTATGTAATGAAAGCCTTCAGGTCGAAGATAAGGTGACTGTGCAGTTGATTCATTCATTTTCTAACTAGAGTCCTGTAGCATGTGGTCTGAACCGTTATATAATAGAACAGTATTTTGAGAGCACCTTTCATCCGTTTGATAACTAGTAACAACACAATCTGGTGAAAGGAATTACCTATTCAAACAAAAAGCAGTAAAAACTTACTATGTACTTCATTTTCAGATCCCAGGTTAAAGAGAATAAGCTAATAGTATTCACGTTAGAACTTGCTATTTATTCAATAGTCAAGTAAAGAACTTGTTTTATAGAGTGTCAACAATCAGTCCAACTAAAAAGCTTCAAAAGTTTGAATAAGAGGTTCTAAAACAGCAGTCGTCATGCCGGCATGATTATCTCGTCCATGACCACGCGCAATTGCACTGATAGTCTGTGCTTTGCACCCATGCTCATGACCATCTGTAAAGTTTGCGAGTGCATATAACATGTAGGCATGGGCTAAATCTATGGCCTGAGTAGCTAATTTTTCATCGTTTAAAATTTCTGCTGCTGCTCCAAGCAAAATAGGGCTAGCAATCCTTAGCTTTTCATCTTCATACCATACGGGTAAATCTTTACGTTTTCCGATTCCGGAAGGACGCTTATCCAAACGAGGAACAATCTCTGCGTGAAGCTCATCAACATGAAAGGGGCTAATGCGTTGATATGCATCCAAAATAGGTTTATCATACCGTTTTGAATTAAATGCTTTTCGATATTGCATCATCATAGCAATCGCTGGGCCAGCATCGGGATCCTCTACTTCTGAAATCAAGACATCTAATAAGACTTCCAAAGCGCTTCGATAGATTGGATTTTTTGTTAATTTTCCTAGTTCTAAAAAGGCATTTATACCACCACTAGCTAAGAGATTTTCAACTAAATCTACTGGATTATCCAATTTACCGATCATTCCAACAACTGAACTACGGTAAAGTTCTTCCGCCTGCGGGCTTAATTCCCAAATAGGACCCTCAGGTGTTAAACCTACCGGCACACGCTTTTGATTCACAATAGGTCGAGCCCACTCTAATGCATATTCGTCTGCCCAAGAAAGATATTTCGTATCATGCGTTACTTGATATGCGATCAAAGCTATATTAACAAAACGGAGGTGATCCGGCATATTTAATGCAGAAAATAGTTGGTTTGCCTCTGCATCATCACTCATTGCCGTTTTCTTTAATCCCGTGTTAGGATCAATCCAACTTTTTTCTTCTTGACGAACGCCATCCGAACCAAAATGCAAAGAATAAAAGCGCTTTGTATGTTCATTATACCATGAATCTATATCTGAATTCCAATTACCAATATGTTCAGCAACATCTACAACCTGACGAATCGTCTCTTCATTGTCTTGTTCAAGGCGTGCCATCATACCTAAAAATAGTTCATAATGTTCCGTTCCATGATGTGCTTCTTGCATCCGCCAATAGCCATGATACCATTGATCCGAATCTGTAAAGTGTTTTTCTACTTCATCTCGTTTTTGGTTTAAAAAAACTAATGTCTCAGGGTGTAGTTTAAAATATGGTTCTAAACCAGTTAGGTAAGTTAATTGATCATGAACATCTGTTGGTGGTGTTTCATTGTAAGTTTCTTTTAAACGAATCCACCACTTATCCATTGAAGACATAAAAGAGTGGAGTGCTTCCGATATTGATTTTGATTTTGGGACAGATATAACTGACATTCATTTTCTCCTCTTAATCTAAAATAAAATAAATCAATAAGAATGATAATCAAACTACCATAAATATAGTAACAACAATTGCTCCTATCTGCTCATAAGCAGTAAAGGTGTAATTAATAGTTTCACAAGAACATGTTTTGCTAATTATTACCTAACAAGTTAAGTTATATAAAAATGATAAGGAACATATAATGGCAATTAAATTAGGTGTAATTGGCACTGGCGGATGGTCTACAATGATGCACCGCCCTATTTTACAGCGCTTAGAACAAGCTGGTTCTTGCACCGTAAATGCAATTTGTAGTGAAGATGAAATAAGTTTAAAGTCTTACCAAAAAGGCTTTCGACATGCAAAAATCTACACAACTACAAACTCAATGTTATGCAATGAAGACCTTGATGGTATCATTCTTCTTGTCCCTCCAAGCGTAACTCCCAAGCTTATAACCCAATTAGTCAAATACGGAAAACCTTTTCTCACTGAAAAGCCTCCTGCTGAGAATAGTGAACAACAAAAGTTACTAATTCAAGAAATAGGCGATCTAGCTCACCTTGTAGCCTACAACAGAAGATTTAGCCCGCTTAGCCTATTGGTTCAAGAAGAGTTACAAACTATGGACCTACAAAGCATACATGTACTCTTCTCAAGAAGAAATCGCTTCGAAAAAGATTTCTCGTCTACTTTTGTTCATGGACTAGATGCCATACAATACTTCTCTAATAGTGATTTTGATAACGTTCATATTACAAATCAAAAAATTGCGGATGTAAAGAACTGTTTTATTCAAGGAAAAATGGCTAATGGGATTGTCATTCAAGCAAGTGCTCAGCCAAATACAACTCTATCTTGGGAGCGTTATATCCTTCAAGGACGTTCTAAAACACTTGTATTGAAATTTCCGCATACTGGTGTAGTAGATCAGCCTGGTGAACTAAGGATTTACCAAGAGAACAATTTAGCGAAAACTATTCGAGGAGATGAATTAGGATATGATAAAGAAGACATTGAAGGCCTTAGTGGAATCCTGGGAGAACATGAAGCTTTTTTGAACCTAATCAATGGAGAATCTGCAAGTATTTCAACTTTACAAACTTCATTATCTACTCAAAAGGTACGCGAAATCATACTCTCAAAACTTTAAATTATGGGCAGTACTTGATAATTGCTCATAAGCACTGAAGCCCCTTTTTATATGGAATTATAAAATAATGTCTATAATCTTGAGTGAAGGCAGTTAATTTTAGAACATAGTATTATTAGCAAAGAAATTTATATTAGCCAAAAGTTATGACAAGCAAAAATTGGAAACTCCATGCCAAACAGACAAAAAGTAAATCGAAATGACAAGTCAGTTCCACTCTACCGTCAAGTAGAAGAAGTAATTCTGACCCAGATAGAATCTGGAAAATTCAAGGCTGGTGAAACAATTCCTTCAGAACGAACACTTGCGAGTGAAATGGGGGTAAGCTACATCACAGTTCGCCAAGCTATTGGGGAGTTAGAAAATAGAAACTTTGTCACACGCATTCAGGGTCGTGGAACCTTTATCAATGGTTCTGATGAACCTGAAATACAAAATATTGGTCTATTCTTGTTTTCAGGAATTAGTATTACTCATACTTACAGTGCAGCTATTCTGGAAGGTATTGAAAATATAAGTCGTCAAACGGGCTACACGATGCAGGTGAATACTAGCTATGGTAAACGATTAAATGCTAAAGATGCCCCTCTGCAGTGGGATTATATTCAAAATCGAAAAATTAATGGTATCATGTTGCAAAATCCAATCCACACAGATGATTACCGTGATTTACTTAATATGAATATGCCACTCGTAACACTTTTTCATTACCGTAATTTTGATTGTCACCGTGTTATTGCAGATTCATCATTTAGTGTAAAAACACTTATTAGACACTTGGTTGCCAAAGGACATAAGCGTATTGGCTTGTTGGTTCGCCCTCCAAGTGCGGGTAATAAAGATGTAATTTCTTCTACGGAAACTTATATCGAGGGATATAAGTCCTCCCTAAAAGAAGCACGTCTTCCTTTTGATCCCGAATTAATTATTGATGAAGGCTATAAAGTCAATACTAAGCATCTCACTGAAAAATCGGTGAAGAATGTAGAAAGATTCTTTGATTTAAAAGAACCGGTTACAGCAATCGTTGCAACAACTTCTGTCTTACTTGAAACCTTGATGCGTGCGGTAAGTAATCGTAATCTAAGTGTTCCACAAGATATTTCGATTACCGCAATAGTTGAACACGGTTTTGACACAAACTTTACAAGAATAGAAGTAAATTCCACGGACCTTGCAGAAATCGCAACGGATCGCCTCATTCGACTCATAAAAGGACAAGCATTTAACCAAAAGTCAGTTTTAGTAAAATTTCCATTGGTAAAAGGAAATACAGTGAAAGACTTAAAAAAGGAATAAATATAGAATGCCGCGTAATTTTGATCCCAAAAAAATGTTTTACAATTTGGCACAGACTCACCAACCCAGTCACTCTTTCAAAAAAACAAGTTTAAATTTCAATGAGTGGAAAGCAGCAACTTTACCTCTTGTCAAAGAATGTTTAGGTGAATTTCCTAAACGCGTTGCCCCAAATGAAGAATTAATTGCTGAATATGATTTCAAAGGGCTTAAGCAGCAGCGTTGGCATCTAGATGTAGGGCCTGAAATCTCGGCAACTGTTCTTGTGAATATCCCTCAAGGTGCTACAAATGATAACCCAGCGCCTGCCATACTATGCTGGCATGGACATGGGACATTTGGTAAAGCACCCGTAATGGGTGATGATACAAATTCATTAAAAGCAGATGATATAAAGCGTCAAAATTATGATTATGGTTACCAAATGGCACAAGAAGGCTTTGTCACCTTTGCGATTGATGCAATTGGTTTTGGAGAAAGAAACCCAGAACGAAAACCTAACTATCATATGAATACAAATGGCCGTGACTGGTGTAATTTACTGTACTTAATGGCAACGATGTTCGGTAGTACAAGTATTGCTTATAATGCGGTTCATGGCATGGCTGCAACAGATTTAATTAGTAGTTTTGATTTTGTGGATGTCAATCGTTTGGGGGTTATGGGACTCAGTGGTGGTGGAACTTGTACAACTTGGTCCTATTTGTTGGACGACCGCTTTAAGGCAGCAGAGATTATCTGTTACCATAATCTATGGGAAGAATTTTTATATCGGGATTTGAATTGTTGTGGTGTACAAGTTGCGCCTGGATTATTCAAATTGGTAGATGTACCTGACTTACAAGGTCTATTAGCCCCCAAGCCACTATTAATTGATATTGGAGCCTTGGATACTTGTTTCACCATTGAGTCATCAATGCAAGCAAAAGATCAAATTGAAGCGATTTACAAAGCTGCTGATGCTAGCGAAAGTCTTCATTTTGATATACATGGGGGAGAGCATGCCTGGGGAGGCAAAAAAGGGAAAGAATTTTTCAAAAAGTACTTATAGGAAATACAACTAGCAATGCCGAAACCAAACATTATTTTTATACTCAGTGACCAACATCGTTGGGATTTCATGGGCTATGAAACAAATGGAATTACTCATACCCCAAATTTAGACAAACTAGCAGCTCGAGGTGTTCGTGCTAACAACGCCTATTGTCCTGCACCTCTCTGCTCTCCTTCAAGGGCTGCAATGGCAACAGGACGTTATGCTATGAACAGCGGTTGTTTTACCAACTTACATAAAGTACCTGCTTCCACTCCAACATTTAACAAAGAGCTCAAAAAAGCAGGCTATACAACGATGGTGATTGGTAAAATTCATATGGAAATCCACCATTATCAGTCTGACCTTGCTTCACCTGCCCATAAAGCTTACATGAAGGAACTTGGTTGGGATGATACTTTTGAGGTAGTAGGCAATGGTCTTTGGAATACGGGTATCAAAGACCAATATAGCAAAATGCTTGATCAAGAAGGGCTGAAAGATCAAGTTCTTCAGTATTACAATAACTGGGGTTATTTTATGGATAAACGTGTTGCGATGCATCCTCTACAAGCCCAAGTTTGGCCATTTGAAGAAAAATACCAAGAATCATACTTAATTGGTAAAACTGCAGTCAATTGGATAAAGGAGCAGCCCAAAGATAAACCCTACTTTTTACATTTAGGTTTTACTGGCCCACACTCACCTACTGAGCCCAATCAAAAGTTCCTGGATTTATATGATGTTGCAGATGAGACTCAACCAGTTGATAATGAATCCCCATGGGATTGGCTACCTGAAGGTAGAACTGGATACCGAGCTATGATTACACAAATCGACCATTACATAGGAGATGTAATAAAGGCCGTTGAAGAAAGAGGTGAATTGGATAATACGATTATTATTTATACCTCTGACCATGGTGAAATGATGGGAGATCATGGTCGCACTGATAAAGGTTCCTTTTACGAAGGATCTGCTCATGTCCCCTTTGTTGCTGCAGGCCCTGGCATTCAACACAAAGAAACGAATGCCTTGATTGAACTTCTGGATTTAGGCAAGAGTTTTTGTGACTTTGCTGGTGTAGAAAGTCACCCATTAGACCAAGGAGAAAGTTTAAAGCCAGTCCTTGAGGGAAACACAGACTACCATCGCGATACTGTATTTTGCGAAATGGGCTGCGATAAAATGATCTTTGATGGTCGTTACAAATTGATCTACGGAGAACAAACCGCAGATAAGCGAGAAGGTTTAGGCCGTATTCACTTGGATAAGCCTGTTACAATACCACGTAGTCCAGCTGCATTATTTGATCTGAAAGAAGATCCTAATGAAACAAATAATTTATTTGATAACCCAGACTATGTTCAGCTAAAGATTGAAATGCTAGAGAAGCTATTAGCACGAATTAATGAAAATACACAACCTTCAGAATTTTTAGACCGTGGAGTATACAACCCGCCTACATTAGAGACAGCATGTCCTTCATAAAAAAACGATTTAACAAAGCACAAAGGAACATTTCACAAATAACGCTAAACGCTTATTTGAAAAATATCTACGAAAGTGATCATCAGGTATCTTTTGACCGCTTTCACCAAACGGCAAAATATGTTGCCCAAACTTGTGAACGACTTGGTTTTCAAACATCAATCTTTGAATTCCCAGCCGATGGTATAACAGTCTATGGTGACTGGATTATGCCGTTAGCTTTTGATGTTAAGAGTGCTTATCTAAAAAACTCCACAACAGATGAAGAGTTATGTAATTTCACAAAAATCCCAGCGAGCCTAGTTGTAGGTTCTGGTGCTACAAATGGTCAACAAACCGGCAAATTAAAATTTTTAAAAACTCCTGAAGAAATTTCCAATGAGTTAAAAAATTGTTTTGTTTTTTGTGAGTTCGAAGTCCGCCCCTATAAGAAAAAATTAAAAGAATGTGGGGTGATTGGTATTTTAATATTAGGGGAATTCAAATCCGATGATTTGGATGCACACCGCTGGATCAATGCATTTAGTGACCATGTAAACGGCTGGATGCTCACTGCCGACTGCACGCAAATTCCTGCTTTTTCAATTAAGCCATCACAATACAACTCTTTTAAAAATAAACTTAAGATCGGAGAAGAAATCCTTTTAACGGCAGAAGTGAATGTAGATTTTTATGAAGGAACAATCCCAGTAGTAGAAGCTTTTCTACCTGGAACAACAGAAGATGAATTTTTACTTTGCGGACACCTTTATGAACAAGGTGCTAACGATAATGCATCTGGAACTGCTGCAATGCTTGAAATAGCAAGACAAATGAGCCTTCAAGAATCTCACGAACGTGGTTTACGCTTATTATTTAGTTCGGAAATTTACGGAACAATCCCATATGCAGAAGTTTATAATTACCGTTTGGATAATTGCATAGCGGGTATGAACATTGACAGTATTGCGAGAAACGATCACCAAAGTAAAAAAACTAATATAGAATTACCTCCCACAGCAAATTGCTCAATTATTGAACCACTCTTCGAAGCGCTCATTAAAGAGACAGAATTAACCGAGTATTTTCAATTTGAGCCCTATTGCCTAAATGATTGCTTAATCAGTGATCCACAAATTAATACCCCCTGTTTTATTATTGGCGGTGTTCACAAAACATGGCATACAAGTGAAGATACATTAGAAAATATAGACAAAAATCTTTTCAAACAAAATACAGTCGTTGCTTCAGCTTTTACAGACATAATGCTCAATATAGATCAGAATGAATCAACACTTTTAGAGAAAATTTATTTTAATAAAGTTCGAAAGCTACAAAAAAATATAAATTGTGAAAATCCTTTTGTTGAGGATTTTATTCAAGAACAAGTAAATATGTATGCCACTACAGCAAACCAATTGGGTGCAGCATTAAAAATATTAGAAATGTCCTATAAGGAAGCGGGCCCTTTCAGAAGATATTTTGGCCCTCCATCCTTTGATGTTTTAAACGAAGAACAACGGCAAATATACAGACTTAAAACTTGGGCTTTTAATGATGATTTAATGTGGGTCAACGGCAAAAGATCTAAAGAAAGACTTCAAAATTACTCTATCTTGGAAGCAGGCTGGAAGGAGAAACGTTCTCAAAAGCGCTTAGAAGAATTATATGCAGTAGACTATTTAGTTGACCAATTTTCTATCGAGATGATTATATCAGACTTTAAGGCAATTGGCATTAATGATGGTGATACCGTTATTGTCCATAGCTCCATGAAAAAAATTGGTAGAC
The DNA here is from genome assembly GCA_022447755.1 of Lentisphaeria bacterium. Classification (GTDB taxonomy): domain Bacteria; phylum Verrucomicrobiota; class Lentisphaeria; order JABSQK01; family JABSQK01; genus JAKVBE01. Next base: position 38,899 of record JAKVBE010000024.1, read on the forward strand.
TCAATAAGCCCAGTGATTTTATTACTGCATTACAAGCCGTTATTGGGGAAACTGGGACCATTATTTTTCCGTTATTTACTAACCCTACCCCCAACTTAGACTTACGCAACGAACCTACACGCTTGGGTTTACTAGCGGAAACCTTTCGCAATATGCCTGATGTTATCAGAAGTAATCATGGAACTCATTCCGTTGGTGCTTGGGGTCAACATGCAACAGAAATCATCAAGGACCATTTTCAAACAACCGCATTAGGCATCAACAGCCCACTTCATAAAGCACTCAATTATCAAGCTAAAATTTTGTTTGCCGGAGTTAATATTACATCATGCTCATTACTTCATGTGGCGGAAGTAGTTGCTGAATTACCATACTTAGATATTTCATATCCTCAATTTTCAAATTCTTATGACTATGTCGATTCAAACGGGAAAGAATGGCGATACAATCCCAATCAAGTACCAGGAGACAGCACTGGGTTCAGCAGTCTTCTTAAAGACAAGCAAATTACAAATTGCTTTATGGGTGGCCGTATAGGTAATGCACAGTCTTATGTCGCCAATGCAAAACAACTCTTTGACTTTACACTAGATACATTAAGTAGACATCCCTATGCATTACTTTGTAATCAGTGTGAATTATGTAGAAAACGTAGAGAAAACTAAACAAATATGTATTTTTGTGCGTCATAACTCAACAAAAGAGTAGATGCTATATAGCAGAAAAGGGTATTTTTTTAAAAATAGTAGTCACAAAATTGAGGAAGGTTTAAAAAACTCTTATATGTAAATTATAAAGAAAAACCAAAACCTTGGAGAATTTAAAAATGAAAAACAGAACACCATTTTCATTAGTCGAACTACTAGTTGTTATTGCAATCATTGCTATTATGGCTTCACTTATACTACCCGGTCTACAACTCAGTCGCGAAAAGGCTAAACAAGTTGCCTGCAAAAGCAATATGAAACAAATTTATATGGCTGACATTATGTATCAAGATGATAATGATGATATTGTTGGTTTACGCATGAAATATGGTTGGGACCATATTGATGGAGGAAATGGTGCTGCAAAGTGGCCTGCTGTATTGAAAGCTTATCTAACAGGAACTCCATGGGATGCAGATGGCTGGCAACCTCAATCTGACGTAAGGTATGCGGAAGTTACCTGCCCATCTACAGGATTCCAAGAAAAAGGAACTTCTCCAGATTACAATGCTAATGTTATGTTCACACACCGCAGTTGGAGCTTAAACGATGATAGACATATGCTATGGTTCACAAAACTGAAAATTACAGGGAGGTCCAGTGGAGCAGCCAATTCAAGCTTTACATCTGACCCAGAATTACTCGCATACATGCCCATACTCGTTGATGGGTATGATAGGAGAATTGACCCCCAAAGGCCACTTTCAGTTTGGAATATTAGGTATGGAAGCTCTGGCGAACCCAGTGGACGTGGACTTAGTCATGCAAATCAATCAAATGTTCTATATTTTGACGGACGTGTAAGCCAGGTTGGACCCACTGAAAGTGAACGCGCCTATGATACTGACGCATTGCCCGGAACTGCCTGGAACTGGGTAGAGGCTTATTAAAATTAATTTTTATACAAAAACACTTTAATAGGCTGCTTCTATTAAAGTTTATCTTTTAAAATATTTTGCATAAAAACTACTGGAAATTTACAAACCAGTAGTTTTTTATTTTAATAAAAGCATCTTTTTAAAGCGACCTACAAGCAATCAGTGCTATATAGCAATACAGTAATTGCTATAGTAATTAATTAGTCTTAAATAGGATTTCCCTAAATATGGTCTAAACTATTGAACATATCATAAGAACAAAAACTAGGAAAATCTTCAATATGAAAAAACCGATAAAGTTATTAAGCGCACTTCTTCTATCAGCAAACTATTCATTGATAAATGCAGCAGGCAAGGTACCTGCAACAGCCTGGGGAATTACCCCTGATCAACGAGCGATTGATTCTGGTATTTTCATAAAACCACAAGAATTAGCTCAGAGCTCTAAATTAAAATTCTCGGTAACTGAGCCGAGTGGCATTGACCGTATCCAATACCCTGTTCGTGGTTCTCTACCATTCTTCAGAGGTGAGATCAATGAAAACACTAACTTTATACTGAAAGATGCAGCTGGAAATGCTTATGCTGTTCAAGCAAAGCCAGTAGCATACTGGCCAGAGAAAACAACTAAGTTTGTTTGCTTTGATTTTTTAGTTGATATTAAAGCAAATGAAAAGAAAAATTTTGTACTTGAATACGGCCAAGAAATAGAAGAATCAATATCTGCTGAGCTACAAATAGCTAAAACTGACTCGTCTATTTCTGTAGATACAAAGCGTCTTTCATTCAGTATTTCAAAAGGGAAATCACTAACAAGTGAAATAAAACTAGACAACATCTCTCTGGGAGATTCAGGCATTGCATCATACATGAATATTTCTACTAGCACACCTGAATCAAAGCCTCAAAGTCATTTATTAATGGTTAATGATTTCACTGTGATTGAACAAGGTCCTGTTCAGGTAACGATTCACCTTAAAGCCCAATTCACAGATGAGAAATCTGCATCATTACGAGAAGATCAAAATCATCACCCCAAGTTCCCAGTAGATATTTATCTGACTGCATATGCAAATTCCAGCCGCTTAGACTTTATTTATAGTTTCGGGTTTAATGCTGATGAATTTGATTCCTTCATTAGGCAATATGGCGTTTTTGTCCCACAAAAAAATGGAGATAAATTTATTTTTGGTAGCCAATCTAAAACTTTAAATGATATCACATTTAACAAAGACTTGGTTTTATCTCAACCAAATCCCAACAGTTGGTCTTTAAATAGTAATGCCTTATCTGGCAAGCGCATATCTGGTTGGGCGGGAATTCAAAACAAAGACCAAAATACTATTGTTGCATTACGAAATGCTTGGCAACAATGGCCTGTTCAATTTAGAGCAATACCTAATAAAGGAATCTACCTAGATATTTATGGTGCGAACAAAGATCACTTTTTGGACTTACGGTTTAAGAAAGAAGACAAAAAACTTACATTAACTGAAATCAAGCATCCCAAAATGGGCAGAGTGAAGGTTTCAGATCAGATAAATAAATCTCAGAGCATGTATAACGGTGAAGTACTATCATCATTATATAATGGTGACTTAAGGTACAAGGCTGGAGGTCTACGGAAAATCAGTGAGTTTACAATTGATTTTGATGCTAAGAAACCTGCTAACGTGGGTAATGCACAACATAAAATGTTAATACCATGGCCAGGTAAAAAACGTTGGGCGGAAACTCGCGTATTTGGACTTACAGGCTACTTCCCAGACTCAAATGATATTGTAAATCTTGAGAAAAACTTTAATTATCATGCATTAAACTTAGTAGATCTGCCTTTGGTTCAGCACGAATCTTTAGAACTATATGGATGGGTTGACTACCCAGACTCATTAGATGTTGTTCGCCCTAAAAAAGGAGATACAAACTTTAACCTATCTCGTTTTTCAGGTGGAGAAGGATGGACCAATGGAGAAAAAGCAAATCAAGGTGTCATCTCTTTATACCTAGCAAGTGGCTGGAGACGTGCGTGGGACCATGGACATCAATCACTCCTGCATACAATTGGTTTTGACCTTGAACATGTCGGTGGTGACCAAGCTGCCGGTGTTAGTCACCGCCACTGCCAGGTTCATTGGTCATCAGGAGGGTCCCCACGTCAAAGTGGATGTTTTATTGGTTGGCACTGGTATTATTGGCTTTCAGGACATAATGAAATTGGACGTATCTTAGATGCCAACTGGCAAAACCCTCTAGGAATTAGCGCCAAGACTGGTTCTCAAGCCCAATGGCCATTTCACAATTCATATAACATGGAGAAAGACTTCAATATTCCAGCTGATTTAGAGAAGGGGGTAGCCTATTCTGCAAAAGGCGTTATTTACCATTGGGTAAACTTCAATCGCTGGCAAACGAACCAAGATCCTAGTTTTGTTAATTATTTTGAAAGTTTATTTAATGGTCTAAAACAAAATCCATATAAAAAGAAGCCTAATGGGGACAAAACATTCAACCCAGTTATGGATGTAAGCTTTGTTAGCGACCGGCAGTACGTACAAAGTCCAGGTAGAGATGAAATACCATCAAACCCAACAAACCCTGAAGAACCTCATTTTTACGACTATTATTTCAGAAGTTACTATGGTAAGAGTTTAATTGCAGAGTGGGCACAACTAACAGGCTCTAAACACGCAATTGATTTAATGCTTTTAATGGGTGATTGGGATTTTTTACCAAGATCAAAGCCGGTCGTGTCAGAATCACGCTATAAAGATAAACTTCAATGGTTATATAAATCTCACGGGGTATATATGTCTTCCTACTATTTACTGCGTAAGGACCAACCAGCTTATAAAGAACACATTGAAAATTTACTAGGTTTAATTGAAGCAAGGACAAGAGTACCCTATAACGAAATGTCACCAATAATGGATCCAGAAAGTTATACATTCAAACAGTGGAATAAAAACTTTAAGAACAAGCCCTTTGAAGCAAAGCCATATGGTAAAAATGGAATTAAGAATGTAGGAGGTCACATGAATGAAGTCTTGGGAAATTTATGGTTCTACACTGAGAACTTTAATAACCTAGATGAGACTCAGAAAGAAATTTTACAAAAACAACGTCCGTAAAAAGCAGCGCGGTGCTATATAGCACTGCGCATGTTTTTTTGACAAATTTCATGCACACCTCTTGGGTATACTAGACATTTGTATATAATGCAAATAAGGATACAACATTTTATCATCAGGGGGTATTATGAAACACATTAAAAGTAGATATTTTTCTTTAATTGAACTTCTAGTTGTAATAGCAATTATTTCAATCTTAACCTCTTTACTACTTCCATCATTATCGAATGCAAGGGAGAAAGGGAGAGAAGCTTTATGTACGTCAAATGTAAAACAAATAATTTTGTCAGACAACATGTACCAAGGTGATAACGACGGTGTAATGGGGTTAAGCTTTGCAGAAGGTACGAGCCAAAACTGGATTGACAACAATGCTCGTTATACAACTGTTTTAAAAGTTTATATGACAGGTGAATCATGGGAAACGAACGGCTTTAGGTTAAATAGTAGTAATTTTTCTAGTGACGTAAGATTTGCCAATGTACTTTGTCCTTCGAGGGATCCTGATTGGAAATCACAATATTACCCTGATTACGGCAGAAATCTTTATATGATGGGACGAAATTCATTAGGTTCCCCCAAAAGCCCCAAGGCATCGGATAAAGTAAATTGGTTAAAAGCAAGCTCTATTCCCTTAAATCTACAGGCAGCTTTTCCAGTCCTATCAGAATGTAGAGGGAGCCAATGGAACCCAAGAAATTTTTCAGACCAATTTAATACTGACGGAAGTATTAATACTAAAACGGGACGTCGTTCACGGCACTTAAATAAATCAGTGTTGGGATATCTAGACGGACATGTTGACACATTAGCGGGTACGCTAATTGAAAAACCCTACGATAGCAAATATTATAACTTGGCTGACGTAGAATATTATAATCAATTTGACTAAATAAATTCTATATATTTAGAAAAATTTTAGTTTGATGGGGGTATAAATGAAGCTGTTTTATTTATTTTTGTTGTATTCATTTACTATAAGCGCAGAGACTAAGCTATTAGTCAAATTTGGTAAAAATGCAGAACAAAACCAATATAGAGTTCCAAAATGGAATACAGTTATTTTAGATAAATATGTGCGTTACATCAATCGGCAGCATGGCGGTGTATGGACACACGTAGGAAGTGCTGAAAAATATAATCACCAAGGGATTTATGGTAACGATATTTCTTTCAAAGTGGGTCAAGAGATTATAGTTAAATGGTATAATTACAGTAATACAGTTATTACTTTCACACCAAAAATTAGTTTTGATGATCCTGACCGAATGTATGAGGGAGACATAAACGGAACTTGGTATAAAATGACTTCAATTACTATACAACCTAAAAAGTATGCATATTCAAAGTTTACATTTACAAAACGTACTCAAGGTACATACTTCCTTATCAATATTGCTTCAGCTGCTAAAACAACTCAAAAAGTAGCATGCACACATATTATATGGAGACAATAAATGCTATATAGCAGTTAAAAAAAAATATACAACAGCCACAGTCTAAAATTTTCTTTTATTGTAGCGATAACTATAATAATTAATAGTTCTAAATGTATAACGAATTAATGAGAAAGAAAAAAATGAAAGCATTATTATTTTTAACAGTTTTAACCTTTTCTAATTTTATAAATGCAGCTGAAATTACAGTCATAAAATTTGGTGACAGTGAAGAAAGTAATCAATTTGGCTTACAAGGCTGGAATACAGTATTAATTGATAAATATGTGAAATACACAGGCACCGGACCTGGAGGAGTATGGACACATGTTGGAGTAGCAAAAAACTACAATTTCCAAGGCATTAAAGGTGTAGAACGTAAATTCTCCATAGGAGAAAAAATAGAGGTAATATGGTATAATCATGGAGATCAAGCTTTCACACTCAATCCATTAATCAGCTTTGAGGATCCTGACCGACATAAACCTGAACTTGGAGAGGATGGTACCTGGTACGAAATGGAAGGTGTTGTAATACCTCCAGGAGAATCAGCCAAAACATCATATACCATTAATGAGGAATCCCAAGGAACTTACTCATTAATAAATATTGCTACTGCTGGGAAAACAACACAAACTGTTTTATGTAACAAAATCATCTTAGTAACACCGTAAAACACTACCATCAATTTGAATGGCCTCATTGTTTTAACCAAGCGATGAGGCCATTTATATGCCAAGACGTTTTCTTTCCGATGGTGGGATCGGTGGAATCATTCGATATGTGAAATGTTTAGGTGTAGGATATTTCTCCTGAACCAGCTGAAATACTTCATCACTATCTTGTGCTAAATTTTCTTGTTGGCCAACAAGAGTCGAATAATAATCATTCCACAATTGCTCAAAACCTAATTCACCCTCTTTCAAATCAATGATCTCATGGTGAACATTATCATGCAAAATCGATTCGACTTCCTTAAACTGACATAAGCCTAAATGTGCATAACCTTTTGCCAAAAATAGGCGATTATTCTGCAAAGGTGATTCTGCAATTAGCTTCAGACACAATGCTTCATGTTTATTCTTATTAAGAGCATTAAGATACTCCAGTAATAAGTCAATATCCTTTCGTAAAGCATAAGCTTTTTCGTAATATTCAAGACCTTTATCTACATCTCCATTCATTAGAGAAATTACAGCAAGCGATCTGAAGCTAAATGCCGATGGTTCAATCTCAATAGATTTAACCCAATTGACTTTAGCCTTTTCATAAAGTTCTGCTTCAAAATACAAAATACCTAATTGGTAGTAACCTTGAGCATCTTTTTCCGCAGATTCTAATATCTCGATCCATTTTTCGCCTTTTAAAGGCGCTACAGGAACATCATAGTCTGAATCAAATGTCCCCAGGTTCAAGACCTTGTTCCATACCTCATAATCCAAAGATTCATCAGGCTGAAATTGCATACTAGGAGTGGAAATAGCAGATTCACCATCTAATAAACGGCGCTCATTTTCTAAAGCTCCCCAAAAACTACCTTTTTGAATAATTTCATCAATAGGAGAATTCGATATTATTTTTGCACGCTCATGTTCCTCGTCTAAAAATGTACGTGAAAGGTTTTTTTCTAACTGTTGATTAACATGCTCTGTAGCAACTTCCCAGTCGTCTCCGTGAACCTTAACAGGGTCAGACTCCAACATTCCATAAGCCTCTAACCATGACCATTCTCCAGGTGGCATAGGAATATGTTCCGTTTGCGTAAGGCCTAACCCAGCCTGAATTTCAATATATTTTGATTGACCATGGGACAAAAAGTCCTGCCAATTATCACCACCAACAGACTGTCCCCATACAAAAAGCTTACGACCTTTTAATCGATCCGTTGAAGTTTGAACAAGTCCTTTACCATCGCCACCAAGTGAACAAATCCATCGACGCTTTTGATCTTCTAGACGAAAGAAATAGTCCATAGCTAAATTTAAGTTCGTCGTATAGCTATAATCTTCTCCATTATTTAATGGTGTCTCAATGCGCTTCATAATGCCCTCATAGCCAAATCGGTAACAATAATCAGCAGGGACTAACATACGAACGTCTTCTCTTTCTTCCACTGCTATATTAGACCACCAATACATGTAGCATGGGACATCATTGGGGTTGACTATTTTTACCTTCACAAAAAGGTACGGTAAATCATCTTTTAAATAAAAGTCTATCTGAAAAGGTGTTTCACGGACTCGCTCCCATTCATACATGCGCAGAACTGTATAACCTTCAGGTGCTTGAACTTTAGCAACATAAAGAGGAGAACAGGTAAAAGGAGTATGCCCAATCACGCCAATATTCCATTCAACACCACCACTAAACCAGGCATTACGTATCGCTAAGTGTGCTGGCTGAAAACAAGGATTCACACTTAAAAGTTCTTTGCCTTCTACTTTATTGAATAAGGAAAGCAACCGCCCGCCATATTCCATTGAAAAAGTGGCCTTGATTGATGCGTTTTCTAGAACAGCAACCTTAAAGGGGCGATCTTTAACTTCACGACTATAATGATTTTGCTCTAGGTATGGTAAACAATTTTTACGAAATCCTTTGCCGATATAGGCACAATCAATTTTTGGAATTGAATCATCTACACGAATACTTTGATGAACATCTTCTGCATCCATTTGAAAGTAAGGGTTGGGAGAAAATAGTTCTGCACTGGGAAATTTAATTGTCTTAAATGATAGAGATGCCATACATGATTCCTTCTGTTAATACATAATATTTACATACAATCTATTCTACCTTGACTCTTTTTCACTAGGAATAACAACATTGATTTTATAAAGCCCCCGAGTGCTATATAGCACATAGTGTAAATATAGTAGCTTTCTGTTTAAAATCATTATGAGAACCATCAAAAGTCTTCTACTTTAATATGACTAAAAGAGGATAATATGAAAAAAGAAATTATTGTTGGCGTAACGATGCATCCAAGCCACCCAAAATTTGATGCGCTATTTTGTCAAGAAAATTTAGATTCGGCAAAAGCTAACGGAGTTGAGCTAATTTTCCCTGATACCTTGCCTACAACAAACTCTGAATGGCAATCGTTTCTTTCGCCTTTTAAATACATACTATCGACATGGGGTGCTCCCTGTTTTAATGCTGAACTATTAAATGCTTGCCCTAAATTGAAATTAGTTACGCATGCGGGTGGTTCTATTGCTGATTTAGTAACGCCAGACTTTTACGAACAAGGCCTTAAAATTTGTAGTGCAAACGAAGTTATGGCTGAAGGTGTTGCTCGGTGGTGCTTAGGAATGGTGGTCGCATGCGGTAGTAATTGGCAAAAAGTTGGCACTTGGGCTGGTAACAAACCGCTAAATTTTGACCTGGCTCATGAAGCAAAAGATGTTGGCAGTAAAACTATTGGGATATGGGGTCTTGGGACCATATCTAAAAAACTAATTCCACTACTGCATTGTCTAGACCCTGAAAAAATTATTGTGCACAGTTCCTACCTAACGCCAAAAGAAGAAGAGATTATGGGGATTGAGTACAGAGGTTTTGACGAACTTTTTGAAGAAGCAGATATCCTTCTACCTCTTGCATCTCTAAATGAAAAAAACTTGGAACGAGTCCAAGAAAAACACTTGGAAAACATGAAACTAGGAGCCTGTTTAATTAATGCAGGTAGAGCGAGACTCATTCAAAAAGATGCTTTATACAAGGTATTACATAGTGGCCGCATCAATGCAGCGCTTGATGTCTTTTATGAAGAGCCTCTCCCATTAAATGATCCACTTCAACAACTATCTAACGTAATCCTTACACCACATGTTGGCGCAGCAAACCTACACCAATATGTACCTAAAATGATTCAAGAAATTATAAGGTTCTCGACAAAACAATCTCTTAAATATGAAATATCAATCCATCAAGCAAACACAATGACCTCACATCAATTGGCAAAAGTATAAACAATCTAACTTTATTACTTGAAAAAATAACTCTTGAAGATAGATTGTTAGGCAACCTAACTAACTATCATAAATAAATTAATTTTATATGAATTATAATCACATTCGCATTATACAATTATTAAGAGGCTCTGGTAGTCATTCTCGGGCTGATATTGCTCGTTCACTTGGTTTAAGTCGCCCAAGTGTATCGGAATTGGTAGATTATTTATTAGGAGAAGATTTGATAAAAGAAAGTGGTAAAGATACATCATATTCAAAGGGTGGTAAGCGGGGTACATTGCTTGATTTATGTGCCAATGAATTTTGCAGCATCAGCATAGATATAGGTTATGAAGAGAAAGTTCTTGCGGTATTATTAGATGGTCAAAATGAAGTGATTAAGCGTTTTGAACAGCCAATGAACAATCAGTACGGTGATATCGTAAACGCTTGCCTTGCAGCAATCACAGAACTTTCAAGTGATTTCATGGGCTCAATTGTTGGCATTGCAATAAATGTCTCCGCAATGGTCAATAAACAAAGTAATAAAATTATTTACAGTTCAAGTTTTGACTTAAATACAGGTAATCTTTACAATGATCTAAAGTCAGCTACTTCCTATCCTATATACCTTTGGAACCGAGCAAGAACGGCAGCCTATGCTGAATTAGACAGTGGTGGTGCTGTTAACTTTAAGCACTTTAATTTTATATCGTTAGGACTTTCAATAGGTTCAGTGATTATTTCAAATGGTCAAATTATTGAGGGGCAAAACAACCTAGCTGGAGAAATTCGCACTTTACCTGTTCATGATGAGCAAGGGAATATTGTAAATATTGAAGAATTAATTAACCCCTCTGTTCTTTTGAACTCTGCCCAAGCTAATGGGTCAGCAGCGACTACACCGAAGCAACTTTATGAGGATTATTGTGCACAAGAGTCCTCAGCCATGAAGACAATAAATTATATGGGTGAACAATTAGCTCAGGCATTGAAGATTCTATCAAGTATAACAGATCCTGAAGCATTCGTTTTGGGTGGTAGATTTAAAGATTTAGGGCCTAAATTCATTGCCCAATTAAAACAACAGTTTTTGTCACATTCGGGTGACATCGATATTATTTTATCAAATTATGGATCATCAGGAGGCTGCATAGGTGGTGGGAGCTTGGTGATTGAAAACTTCATTCAACAATTAGGAGAAGAATAAAAGTGGATATCAGTATCTCAGAGACAAAAAACGAATTAGGCGAAAAAGCAGCAATGCATGGTGCAAAATATATTCGTGAAGCCATTGCTGATAAAGGCTATGCCAACATTATTGTAGCAACAGGAGCTAGCCAGTTTGAAATGCTAGAAAACCTTGTAAAAGAACCCAATATCGATTGGTCAGTTGTCACTATGTTTCACTTAGATGAATACGTAGATTTGCCAGAGACACATCCAGCAAGCTTCCGCAAATATCTAAAAGAACGTTTTGAACAACAACTCCCCTCCCCTTTAAAAGCAGCTTACTACGTAAATGGTGAAGGCAATGTGGAAGAAAACCTAGCCGAACTCAATGCAATCATCGAAGATCATCCTATTGACTTATGTTTTGCTGGAATTGGCGAAAATGGTCACCTAGCATTTAATGATCCCCCCGCGAACTTTGACACAGAAGTTCCATACTTAGTGGTTGACTTAGATGAAGATTGCCGTAAACAACAATTGGGTGAAGGTTGGTTCCCAAATCTAGAAGCAGTTCCTGCTCAAGCTATTTCTATGTCGATTAAGCAAATTATGAAAAGTGGTGTTTTAATTATTTCGGTTCCTGATGAGCGTAAAGCACAAGCAGTCAAGAATACAGTTGAACAAGAAGTGTCGAACCTATTTCCTGCATCCATCATGCAAAATCATGATGCGTGCTACCTCTACTTAGATCAACCTTCTGCATCAAAGTTAGGATAAGCATGAGTATCCCTGGATATGTAGACCTTCAGGTAAACGGCTATATTGGCGTCGATTATTCAAGTGAGGAATTAACTGCAGATGACTTTGTTCTTTCTGCAGAAAAACTCATTGAATCTGGCACCTATATGTTTTTACCAACCATTATAACCAGCCCAATGGAACGCTATCAACGTAACATTGAGTTGATTTTAACTGTTGTAGAAAAAGAAGGGCTACAAGAACATATACCAGGGATTCATCTAGAAGGTCCATTTCTATGCCCACAACCTGGTGCCATTGGTGCTCACAATCCTGAATGGGCAAAAGAACCAAACATCAAGGATGCAGAAACTTTAGTCAATTATTGTGGGGACAAGCTAAAGATAATGACTGTTGCGGCTGGTGAACCAAATATTGAACCACTGATCCAATATCTTGTTGAGAATTTCATCCGTGTTTCATTAGGGCACCAGTTAGCTGCAGACATTGGTTTACAAGATGCACAAGCGGCTGGCGCAAGAGCCCTAACCCACCTAGGTAACGGGATACCGAATATCTTACCAAGACATGATAACCCATTATGGAACAGCTTAGCAAAAGATAAGCTAATACCTATGCTCATTACCGATGGACACCATTTACCAGCAAACTTTATTAAGTGTGTCTTGAAAATGAAGGGAGCAGAAAATATAATTGTCGTCAGCGATATGTCTCCTCCAGCTGGCTTACCGCCTGGAAAGTATCATGTACTTGGAAATAATGCTGTTTTAGAAGCAAACGGAAAGTTGCATAGCCCTGAAAAACAGTGCCTAGTTGGTTCAGCATCCAATATGACGATGTGCATGGATTATCTTGAATCACTAAATCTTTTATCAAATGAAGAATTAGAATTAGTAGGATATCATAATCCTAAAAATTTTATAATGAATGGAACTAAATCATAAGTTAAACACCTATAGCAAAATGCAACTGTTATATAACTATTGAATAATTTTAAATTAATGTTAAATTCAATAAAAACTTAAAAGAAATTAACAAGGAATATAAAAAAGTGTTACAAAAAATCATTTCATTAAGGATCCTCATATTATTGTTTACGCCATTCCTTTTTAGTCAGGAAATGAAGAGTGGTGTGGATAAAAACGGTATTGTGCATGTTCGTGTTTGGGGTTTACCCAAAGATCCTGGCACAACCCCAACGTCTAAGGCAGACTGGAAAATCCTCAAGGAATTTGAAAAACAATTTCCTGGAATTAAACTTCACAGCGCAACAGGCCTCGAGCTGCCTGGAGTAGGTAATGCTATGGACATCGGTCCATTAATGGCCATTTCAGGAGGTATAGCACCGGACATCCTTTATGTAAACTTTCGAAAATCAGCCTCCTATATTGATGATGAATTTCTATACCCATTGGATGAATATATTGAAGAGTATAAAAAATCTAATCCTGAGGATGCTAAATTTTTGATACACCCCGCAGTTCGCCCTGTTGTAACTCGTAAAGGCATTATTAATAATGAAGTTGTAGAGCGGACTTGGATGATTCCTGCAGACCCTCTAGTAATGACCATGATTTATCGTAAAGATTTATTTGCGAAAAGTGGCCTTAATCCTAATGAGCCTCCAAAAAACTGGGATGAGCTCCTGGAAGCCTGTAAAAAAATTGTGGAAACAGATTCAAGTAATTATGGTGTTTTAGCATCCGCCACAGCAGGCGCTTCATGGAACTTTATGACATATTTAAGTTCTACGGGCACAAAAGTGGTTACTGAAGATGAAAATGGAAACTGGTACGCAAGCTTTGCTCGTGAAGAAGCTGTACCCGCTTTACGGTTTTATGCTGAACTAGTTGCAGGACTTCGCCCTGATGGTAAAACGCGTGGCTACGCGACTGCTGAACCACGATATGTTCAAGATGGAAAAGTTGGTATCATTATGAACTATATTGGTGGTGATCAAATGGCAAACTTCGATACATCAGGGACACAATGGGGGTTTGCACCGGTCCCTAAAGGTCCAAATGGAATTTCAAGTGCCGAAGTAAATGCTCGAATGTGGGGGATTTACCGAGGACAAAACGATGAACGTGTACGCAAAGCTGCTTTTAAGTTTCTAACCTTCAAACGTTCTCGTGAAGCAGCAAAAATCATTGTCGATACATTTATTGAGGCGAACGCTATTCAATCTGTGAACCCAATGTTATTAGATCGTCTAGGAAATGAATATGACAAATACCGTTCTTTTATCAATAAAGATCTACAATATTTATATGGTGAAGCAATTAAGACAGCAACGCCAGAGCCCTATGGCAAAAACTGTGACTTAGTCTATGACTATCTAGATGCTCCCGTTCAAGCCGCAATTTTAGCAGGGCGTCAAGGAAAACTAGACCAAAAGTTTGAGGATGCTAACAAAGAAGCAACCTACCAAAAAGAAGTAGATGAATATCTATATAAATTACTTCAGGATGGTCAACAACGTGCAGAGATTGAAATGTTGGATAACCTACCACCAGAAGTACGCAAAACACGTAATCTAGTAGCTACGATTGTGACGATTATTGTTTTCTTAGGCTTTACCTTTGTATTCTATCGTGTATTTAAAATTTTAACACCAGAACATGAACGTGGTAAAGGCTGGCAGTTTATGAAATATTGGCAGGCTTACATCATTCTAATTCCAGCAGTGGGAACGATTTTAGTTTGGCAATACTATCCACTTGCACGAGGCTCTCTTATGGCATTCCAAAACTATAAAATTGCTGTACCAGTTGTCGATTGGGTTGGTTTCCGAAATTTTGCAGACGTACTCTATGACAATACGTTCTGGTACTCGATTTGGCTAAGCTTCTACTATTCTTTCCTTGTTGTATTATTCACATGGCTACCACCCGTTTTTCTGGCCATTATGCTGGATGAAATTCCCAAATTCAGTGTTTTCTTCCGTGTGGTATTCTACCTTCCGGCAGTAGTATCAGGACTGGTCGTGATATTTATGTGGAAAGAGTTTTTTGATCCCGGCCCAAATGGACTGTTAAATCAATTAATTGGTACTTTAGGAATTGGTCAACAATACTGGTTTGAAGATCCACACTTAGCTATGCTATGCTTAATCATTCCATTAGGCTGGGCGTCCATTGGCCCTGGATGTTTGATCTACTTAGCAGCCTTAAAAGGTGTTCCGCCAGACATGTATGAAGCTGCAGAAATCGATGGTGCATCCTATTGGGATAAAGTACGTCATATTGTATTTCCTAAATTACGCCCACTCTTGACCATTGCATTAATTGGTCAGCTAATCATTGGATTCAATGCAGCTGAGAATGTTCTTGCGATGACGGGTGGAGGTCCAAACGGAGCAACACTTGTTACGGGATTATTGATCTTTAAAAAGGCATTTGTCTACACGAAGTATGGACCTGCAACTGCAATGGCATGGATGATGAGTATCTTCCTCATTGGCTTTACTGTGTATCAATTAAAAATTCTGGCTCGCCTAGAATTCAAAACGACGGGAGGTAAATAATGCCAATCTTTACTGATGTTTCCAAAAAATCCTCAAGTGCAAAAATGCTCTTAGCAGGTTTCTATGCCTTCCTTATTGTAGGAGGTATCACAATGATCTACCCATTCTTGATTATGATCTCTGGAGCAATGAAAGGGAGTTACAACATTAAAAATATGAATGTGATGCCAAAGTTTCTCTACAATGATGCAGAGTTATTTAAAGCATGGACTGAAAGTAAATATATTAAACCAAGTAACTACAATAATGCGAATGCTGCGACCTTACTTGAATTTGATAAATTAACAATTGAAGATCCCTTAAAGTTTGATAAACTGGTTGCTAGTTACAAAAAGTTTAAAAGTGAAGATATTGCTTTAAAAACTGAATCTTCATGGGGACATGTAGAAACAACAAATAAAAACTTACCAGAGAATGGCTTAGGTTTCATTCATCATTTAGGAGAAAAGTATGGGACTTTAGAAAATTTGAATCAGAAATTAGAGCTAAACTTCCCAAACTGGCAGGGTGTTGCTGCTTCGGTCAACCAAGGGGTATTCTATCAAAAGAAATTTATTGGTGTACAGTCTAGCTTAATGCAAGACTTTATGGATTATCGAAAAACCGGTAAAGAGATCGATTACTATAGCCCAAATATTGCAGGACTGTTTCGTACAACTATGATCTTTCCTTTTACGGGCTATGAGTTAGAACAAATCAATAAACAAACAGGCTTACAAATAACCTCTATAAATCAATTGGGGCTTTACCGCACTGATGGAAATGAGTGGTTTCAGCAGCAACGAGAAGTTTTTATAAGAAATTTCCTACACCCGCGCTATATGAAAATTAAGCCAACGGATGAAGCAAAAGAAGATTACCAAGCCTTTATAAAGGCAAATTTCCGAAGTAACTTGGCTGCGGCACAGGCAGTTTACCCAAATATAAAAGACTTTGACGAAGTACCTATTCCAACTGCACTTCCTACTAAAGAGAATGAAGCAGTTTTATATACTGCCTTCTTGTCTGAAAAAGCAAAAATTGATTATGTTGATTTTGTTGATCAACAAACTCGTTTCCGCAGTTGGCTAACTAAAACTTATGGCTCTCTAGATAAAATTAATCAGGCAATGAATACAGACTTTAAAAATGTAGCAGATATCTTTGCACCACAAAACTATCAAGATTACGCATACGTGATGGCCAACAAAACAAAAATACGTTTTAAACTGGCAACCATTAACCTTCGCTATGTATTTTCTTATATCTTTAGTCATGGACGTGCTGCATTAGTGACCTTTGTATTCTGTAGCTTAACGGTAATCACTGCCCTACTCGTTAATCCATTAGCTGCCTACGCGTTAAGCCGCTATAACTTGCCATCGACCTATAAAGTTTTGATGATCTTAATGGCAACTATGGCATTCCCAGGGGCAGTAACGCAAATTCCATCCTTCTTGATGTTAAAAGAATTTGGATTACTCAATACCTACTGGGCATTAATCTTACCTGGCTTAGCCAATGGTTACTCCATTTTCATCCTAAAAGGATTCTTTGATTCATTACCTAAAGAGCTTTATGAAGCTGCATCAATTGATGGTGCAGGAGAAGTACGCATGTTCTTCCAAATCACCCTAAACTTATCTAAGCCCGTTTTAGCATTAATTGCGCTGAATAGCTTCACAGGTGCTTATGGAAACTTCATGTTTGCCCTTCTGATCTGTCAGGATGAGTCTATGTGGACGATTATGGTATATATTTTCCAATTGCAAAACTCTGCCAACCAAGCTGTAACCTTTGCGTCCCTACTACTCGCAGCTGTTCCGACATTCTTCATCTTTATCACATGTCAAAATGTCATCATGCGCGGTATTGTAGTACCAAGCGAAAAATAAAATCTTCTATGCGAAAATACAAGTTAATACGATAAGGATATCGTCATTAACCGTGCTGAGCGCCCAAGTCCACCTTGCGACAACCTAATGGTTCTTGCTTAAAGTTTAAAAGGCGTTTTTACCCTGAATGGGTTGACGAATCTAGCCCAAGCTAAGCTTGTGCCCACTGAGTGTAGCCCGAACATACAAAAGGCTGAAAGTCTTTCTTAGGAATAGGGCTTCGCCGTGCTCGGGAATAGCGCCTATAACTTAGAGACTCATGTACATAGCTTTAAACTAATGTTTTTACTAATTACCTCCGAAGTAATAAATTTTTTTAAGGCCTAATACCCTGCCCTGCTTTAGTGCTACGGTTGTTGCTTCTGCTTCGCCATGTCGATAAATATCAGTGAATGGACTGTTCTCATAAAGACACTCCGGTGCATCGGTGAAGTTTGTACCTTCATTAGCAATACGATCAATTGTTGGCGTGGATATCAAAAGATTTAAAGGTGGCTGTCCTTTAAGTTGATTATAGACACTTTCATAGCATCACTAATCATCAGCAAAAATAAAAGATTAAACATGCTCTCTTTCATAAACCAATTCTGACTTTTAAAATTATATTCATAATTTTACTACAGCACAAAGAACATTGACTTCATGCATCAAGTTGGAAATTGATCAACTTTAATGTGTCAGTATCTATTTAATGATTTCGATGGCTTTGACTAAATCAGTAATCGACACAAATTCGTCATTTGAGTATGCTTTATTAATCGACCCCGCCCCGATTACTAATGTGGGAATTTCTATTGATTTATAAAATGGGGTATGTGTTGCGAATGGCGCATACACAAACTGTAATACCTCCCCAAGTTTAAAATACCGATATCATTTAAGTGAGTGGTAATGTATCTATTAATATTAGCCCATGAATTATTATTTTAACTGTTAAAAGGGTAACTTAAGAATGCTTGCACAATAGCATGGAGGGAATATCATAAATGAAAGAATATATAAAAGCTTTATTCGTGCATGACTCAATAGAACAAGGAGCAATAGATATGAGTTTAGAAAAATCAGAACTATTTCAGACAAAGGCATTTATTAATGGACAATGGTTGAATGCTACGAATAAAGATACATTTCCAGTCTATAACCCCTATGATAAGAGCCTGATTGCTGAAGTTGCTGATCTTGATATAAGTGACTGTGAACTTGCTATCGAGGCGGCTTTTGGAGCACAGAAGACCTGGAAATTACGACCTGCAAAAGAACGGGCTTCATTATTAATGCGTTTATACGATTTAATGATCGAACACAAAAGTGACTTGGCTCAATTGCTAACGCTTGAACAAGGAAAAGTCCTAAAAGAAGCACAAGGAGAAATCATTTATGGTGCGAACTATATCAAATGGTTTGCTGAAGAAGCCCTCCGAATCAATGGCAAAATCATTCCTGCTTTATCAAAGAATCATGAAATTCGCGTCTACCATGAACCCGTTGGAGTTGTGACAGCTATTACTCCTTGGAATTTTCCCAATGCTATGATTGCTCGTAAGATGGCACCAGCCCTCGCCGCAGGATGCAGCTTTGTGGTCAAGCCATCCGAAGAAACACCCTTATCTGCATTGGCCATTGCAAAATTAGTAAAAGAAGCAGGGTTTCCGGATGGTCTGTTCAATGTTGTCACCGGTACCAATAGTGAAGTGATTGGCGATGCTTTAATCCTTCCCAAAGAGGTTGCAAAGTTTACTTTTACAGGCTCCACATCTGTAGGAAAAAAACTACAAGCCAAATGTGCATTGGGTATGAAACGAAGTTCCATGGAATTGGGAGGCAATGCCCCCTTCATTGTCTTTGAAGATGCCGATATCCCAAAAGTGATTGCAGGTACCATGATTTCCAAGTTCCGTAATGCCGGACAGACTTGTGTATGCAGTAATCGATTTCTCGTTCATGAATCTATTGAAGATGCCTTTAAAGATGCATTACTTGTGGCAATGAAATCTCTGAAAAGTGGTAATGGACTGACAGATTGCATGAGCTTAGGCCCCATGATTAATCAGCAAACGGTTCATAAAGTAGAAGGCCTTATTCAATCGGCAATCGAAGCGGGTGCGAGACTTGTATACCAAGCCGATAAAGTGGGCAACGAATTCGTCCCCCCTACTTTAATCGATCAAGTCACTGCTGATATGGCGATTTCGACAACAGAAATTTTTGGTCCAGTGGTTGCTATTCAAACCTTTACAGATGAAGCAGAAGCCATTCGTCTTGCTAACGATACACCCTTTGGTTTAGCCGCCTATTTTTATACCCATGATGCAACACGCATCCATCGTGTAAGCCGTGACTTGGAATATGGTATTATTGGCGTGAATGAAGGTAGTATCTCAAATGAGATGGCCCCCTTTGGGGGAGTCAAAGAATCGGGTCAAGGACGTGAAGGATCGAGCGATGGAATTCTTGACTATGTCGATGTCAAATACATTTGCCAAAACTTTGCATAAAATTAAAAACGCTGCAAAGTTATTGCTCTTTATTGGCCCAAAAACCGAGCATATATCGCACTTATGATATACCATATGAATGATACTAATACAACTGTGGCACCTGTGGCAGTATTTATTGAACTTATAGTTGAAATAAACAAGCCCAATATTGCAGATACTATACTTATTATAATAGCATACCAAAACATCTGGCCAGAGGAATTGGCAAAGTTTCGAGCACTAGCTGCTGGGATAATTAAAAGAGCAGTAACTAGTAACACGCCAACAGCCCAAACTGAAAAAATTACGACTAAAGAAAGAAGACCAGCAAAGATAAACTGGTAAACCGAAACTTTAACCCCATGTACTTCTGCTAAGGTAGAATTCAGACCTAGATACATTAAACGGTTATAAGCAAAAAACTGAAATATAAAAAGAATAAAAAATAACAAGAGTATAAACCAAATATCTTGATCAGTAATCGTTAAAATATCACCATATAAAAATGTTTGAACGTCTCGTGCGACATGGCTATTCCGGCTGACGACAGCAATACCAAAAGCTACTACCCCTGAAAAAAATACGCCAATGATTGTATCATTAGCTAATGTACTTTTACGTTGGCTCCACATGATCGAAAAACCAACAAATAATCCAAAGGCAGGCATTGTCCATTGAGGACTTATTCCTAAAATTAAACCTAAGGCTACTCCAGTAAATGCAGAATGGCCTATTGCATCTGCAAAAAATGCCATTTTAAAATTAACAACTTGGATCCCCATCACCGCAGCCATTGGTGCAATCAATAGTAAGCCAAGAAGAGCTCGCTGCATAAAGGATATTTTCATAAACTCAAATGGGAATAGATAAGCAAGTATATCGTAAATAATTGTTAGCTCAGGCATCTAAATGAGCCTTAGTACAACAATTTTCTGAAATTTGAGCAAGTCCCATATGAAGTCCAAAAATTGCAGCTAGATTTTCATGCGTCAATGTTTCGGAAGCATTCCCCTCTGCAACAACTCTACGGTTTAGGCAGATCACATGTGTGGCATGGTGCGAGACAGTTCCTAGATCATGGCTAACCATTAATTGAGTAAAACCTAATTCCTTTCGAAACTTATCCATCAACTCGCACAATAAAATATCACCTTGAATATCTACACTAGCAGAGGGTTCATCTAAAACTAATAACTCTGGTTTTTGAGCAAGTGCCAATGCAAGAAGAACACGTTGCATCTCGCCACCAGACAAGGCACCTAATCGGCGGTTTGCAACTGATTCCATATGAACTGATTTTAATAATTCCATTGCTCGACTTTTAAGTTTAGTTCTCACACCAAACCAAAATGGGACTCGCTGCTGACCACTTACCATAAATTCTAGGACAGTCATGGGTAGGGCTGTATCTATTTGTAATTTTTGCGGAACATATGCAATGCGAGGTAGGGCTTTTTTTTCAGGAGAATAAAAAGTTATTTCACCTTTATAAGATACTTTTTTCAACAATGTTAATAGGAGTGTAGTTTTACCAGCGCCATTGGGTCCAACGATTGCCGTACAGCTTCCTTTTGGAACTGTAGCATTTACTTTATCTAATATTTTATTGCCACCTAGGGTTACACTCACAGAATTAAATTTAAATAATGTGTTAGCAGCCTCATTCATAAATTACCCATCATCTTATAAGTTGAGATTCAAACAACAGATATTGATTGACTACAAACTGACTGATCCCCATAGGCATAGAGCATATTTTCTTTGATTGGGTTATTTTCTATAAGATGTTCTTTTACAATACGTTTAGCCACTTCTGGTGTGACATCTTTATACCATATACCTTCAGGCATAACAATTAATACAGGTCCATCTTCGCAACGCCCATTACACAATGTACAAGTAGTATGTACATGCGGTTTTAACCCAGCATTTTCTATTTCTTGTCTGAGCACTTCAATAGTTTCTTGAGATTGAAGTTTTTTACATGAACCACCCTTACACATAAAGATATGATGATCAATTAATGATAAGTCTTTAATAGGCATATTAAATTCCTTAATGTTTAAACTTAATACCATATGCTAGTGAATAATTTCACTTATTCAACTAGCATATGGTTTATTTTTTATTCCCCCAGCGTTTCTTTTAAAACTTCCATATTATTACGCATTACTTTTTCGTAATAATCTAATGGAGCATTTTCAGGCCCCGTAGCAACAGGATCTAACATTGCAACATTCACACCTGTTTCTTTAGATAGAGTTTTACCAACTTTATCAGAATATTGAGGTTCTGTAAAAATACCACCAACATTAGAGTCACGTATAACTTTTACCATTTCTAAAAGTTGTGCAGCAGAGGGTTCTTGTCCATGAGCTTGCATAACAGTTACAACCTCTAAATCGGCATCTCGAGCAAAATAATCAAATACACCATGGCTTGCTACGATACGATTATTTTTAAAAACTTTACTGACATTTTTCATTTCAGTAGCTAATGCATCCATCTTCAATGCATACGCTTTAGCATTCTCAGTAAAAATAGCTTCACTTTCAGGAGAAATTTTAGAGAGTTGTTTGGCAATATTTAAGGCAACCTTTGCAGACATGCTAGGACTTGCAAATAAGTGAGGATTTTCTCCATTATGATCATGGTGATGGTGATGGTGATGATCACCTTCTGGAGCTTCTGCAATTGGCTCTACATCTTCATTTTTAGCATTTTTGAAAAAATGCTCGCTCGCTTCAAACTCATATGGAAAATGTTCACAAAAGAATACATAAACACCAGGCTTTTCAATCTTAATCTTAAATGTTGTAACATCAGAGTTTTGATCAAACTTTAACTTATCTAAACTGCCAATTGATATAACACTTTTTGCTTCTTTATCTGTAAATGATCCTGCATACAACTTATTAGCTTTGTCTTTAGTTTCTTGAATAGCGCCATCAGTCGTGGCTTCTAAGACTAACATTTGCATTGCAGGATCGGCATAATCACCATCTTTCTTAGCAAAAGACCAACTATATTCTCCTTCTACTAATTTAAATGCACCTGCCCATTCAAAAGCATTGTCATGACTCTCTTCTTCACAAGCAGTCTCAAGCAAATTCGCTTCTTCAAATTCTAAAATACCTTGAACATTTTCAGAACTATCCAAAACGATTATTTCGCTATTTGCTTTATCAATTGGTGAGCCTAAAAATTCTTCAAGTCCTAATCCATTTACTACAAGTACATCACTGTTTGCTAAATTCTGCATGTCTTGAGGCGTTAAAGCATAATCATGTGGACACCCCATTTGACTTGGTAACATTAAATTAACTTCAACATCATCGACCCCTTGTACTACATTACGAGTAATCTGATATATGGGAAAAGTGGTAACTAAAATTTCCTTCTTAGAACTTACTTCAACCACTTCATCTTTACCGCAACTTACCACCATAAATAAAATAATAAACAAAGAAAAAAACTGAAAATTCAATTTTTTAAACATAATAAAAATACTCCCAAATAGATACAAAATTAATGTAGATTAGCCTTAAAAACGCATTGATATTGATAATTCATTATCAATAAGGCTTAAATTACATCAATGTTTGATTATTGCAAATTATATTATAGGTGTAAGTAAATTTAACATGAAACCTAAAAACTTGAAAAGGTAAAGCTATTAACTACAAGTTTTAGTATAGGTTTGATTTAACCCTTTAAAACGACAGTATGGGACAATACTTTTTTAAAGGAAATTTCCTCGTCAAGGCCTTCTGGAAGCTTTATTGCTTTATCTAACTCAGCGATTTCAACGCTACCTTTGCGCACCAAAGAGTGCTTACTATCTGACGAAGCAAAAACACGAATTGTTTGATAACATTTGTCATGAGGATTAATAAAGTTTGCTAAAATCCTCCAAGGCTTGGCATCATTTTGCCAGTCTTTGAATTAAAGTAGCAGTACTTTGTGCTAACCTATCCCGTTAATCATTTTCATAGTACTCAAAACCAAGTCCTTTCGCAGTCAGTCCACTAGGAAAATGCTGTTTGCCTTCAAAAAATGTTTGATAACCAGCACTTCGCATCAAATAACCTGGACCTGAAGGAGAAATTTCAGCTGAAAAATTTGGTACTTGTCCATTTTCTCTCATACCAACAGGACTAGACATACGGCCTGTATGATAGGAAGAACGGAATTACTACAATATGTTCTATCAAATCGGTTTTCCACAGCTGCAATATGGTCCATGTTGGGCGTTTTCAACCAAGTATTTCCAGCACAACTCATCATTTTGTAGGCTTACTGGTCTGTAGTAATAGATAAGATATTTAGTTGATTCATGAAATAACTATTTGATTATTTTGACAAGCTCTACTTTGAAATGTAGCGTTTCATTTGGGCCAATCACCCGACCTGCTCCTCTTTCACCATAGGCCAACTCAGAAGGAACAATAATTTCATAAATGGCACCTTCTTTCATCATCTGTAAACATTCTTGCCAGCCGAGGATTACTTGATTTACGCCAAACTCAGTAGGCTCCCCTCTTTGATAAGAACTATCAAAGATAACACCAGAAAGTAACTTGCCTTCATAATGTGTTCTGACTCGATCTGTGGCAACTGGTTTCTCACCAGTACCTTCTTTAATGACTTTAAACTTCAACCCACTTATTGTTTCTTGATAACCATCAACTACAACTGGTGTTACATTCTCTGATTGAATAGGTTTTGTCTCGCCGCAGCCAACAAAACCTAGGCCTATAATCAACATACCTAATTTGAAGTAATTATTAAATTTCATTTTCGTTTCCTTATTTTATAATTAGCTTTAAAAATTTAATTATGACAGCAAAGTCATTTTATACAATTAATGTAGTTTTACCATGTTATCTCAAAGTGTCAGATCACAAAATCGATGGTCTTAGCTTCTATTTTTGAAAAATCAACTTAAACGAAAAACTACACATAACAAAAAATAAGATCTACTAATCTTGATTTAATTTCCTCTCTCAAATGTGAAAGGTACATACCTATAATAGGCTAATTTACACTCACATAGAATAATTGCGACTCTACAAATAAGTCTGGAATGAGAATGTTAATAAAGAATCCCAAAAAAGAGAAATTTGAAGCTTTTCTAAAATAGCTGTTAGATCTTAAAAAATTTCTCGTTTAATAGGATGTAAACGCTTTTATTTAATA
>JAKVBE010000025.1:0-6129 GCA_022447755.1 Lentisphaeria bacterium
CTTTTATAAAGACGTTACTATCAAAGGATCAGGCAAACAAATCATGCTTGAGGAAATCAAAAAGCTAAACCTAAATGAACTTTCAGAAACAGTTTCTGAAATCTTGCAAAAGCTTCAAAAAGTAATCAAAACAGCAATCGAAAAAGGAGAAGACATACATTTTATTGCTGATTAAAAAGAAACTAAACACCAGAACATAAAA
Organism: Lentisphaeria bacterium; assembly: GCA_022447755.1. Lineage (GTDB taxonomy): Bacteria > Verrucomicrobiota > Lentisphaeria > JABSQK01 > JABSQK01 > JAKVBE01. The sequence goes on from JAKVBE010000025.1 coordinate 203, forward strand.
TCAACCGAATAGCGTCCACTCGCTTAGTAATATTACTGTTATAGGTTATTCTAGAGGTAGCCCCTCTTGTTGACGCAAATTGACTTCGCTTTTACTTTACTTGGTGAGCCAAGATACCCTCCCTGGGACCCCAGTGCCTAATTCCTATTCTCACCATTTGGGGTAAAAACATTTGTTTTTATTTTTGATGGGTTATACTAGAGGTATGGGTTACAGACAATATATTTTTGCATCACTTTGGGTGCTTTTATTAGCTTTCTTTACGGGATGTTCTAGTGTGGTTGAATCTAGTTCAACGGTGAAAACCAAGGAGGGCACGACGCCACTTTATCGACTTTCAAATGATAAGCTAACAGTTGAAGTCTTACCTGAGCTTGGTGGTAAAGTGATTGCTATAAAAGATTGTGATGGGTTTAATTATTTAAGCCGTTCAAATAAGCCTTATATTGAACGCTCAGATACAATGACCTATTTAGATACCGAGTTTGATGGTATTGATGAGTGCTTTATGTCCATTGAGCCTAGCATTTATCCAACAGGTTCTCGTAAGGGGGTAAGTGTCAAAGATCATGGTCCTTTACCTTATATGAAATGGCAACGCCTCGATGATGATGGGCTTTCTTTTTTCGCCGATATGACTACATGGTCGGCATCTTTTCAACGCCAAATTCAGCTTGATGCAAACCGTGTGAGTTTCTCCTATTCCTTGACTAATTATGGCAAAGAAGAACTCTTCTTTATTTATGCATTTCATCCACTTTTTAGTGCCGATACCGGTACAAATATTCATTGGTCAGATGAACTAAAAATTCAAGCAAGTTATTCGACTAATAACTTTTTAAAGAAACAGGGGGATGAGCTTATTTGGGGCGATATAAAAGGAGTAGATGAAAAGTCACTTTTTAAAGAAGCTCAGTTTAAAGCGAATAGCAATCAATATTATAAATATTTCACCAAAGATCCAGGAATACGTTCTGTGGACCTAACGCATGCGAATCAAAAAGGTTTGACCATTGAGTGGGATAATACCTTTACTCCCTTTGTTGCGGTTTGGTGTAGTCAGGGAAGCGTTGGTGGGCTTCACCATATTGCTATTGAGCCAACTAATGCTCGCTTTGATTCATTGGCTAAAGCATATGGTCATAAAAAATCTACAGCAATTTTACCTGGACAAACACTCCAATGGACTATTTCAATTCTCATACATGAACAATAAAAGGCTACCATATGTTGAATAAATTATATCCCGTTTTATTAATTCTATCCATTACATTCACAAATGCACAAGAGTCTGTAAAACATGCCACTTTTGGAGAATTGAAATTAATCGAAAGAATAGATTGCACCACGGCTGGGGAGTTCTTTCAGGATTTTCCTACTGGTTCAAGTGAAATTGCTACTATATTAGATAGGGATTGTCGTGTTTTGAAGCCAGTTCTAGATAAACCGAGCTATTTCGCTTACAAGCTTGGTAAAGGAAAAGACTTAAAACCTGGGGCTGCCTATGTACTTAAAATTGAGTATCCTGAAGATGTATCCCGTAGCATGTATGTACACAATTGGGGAAATCAGACGAATCGTGGATTTGCAACGGGGCAAGCCTTAGGAGATGCTTTGAAGGGACGTTATGTAAATCATAACCCTGAATCGATTCAATACCCTATGTCAGGTGAAATCGCCCAATGGGAATCCTTGTTTTATTTACATGATCGCTCTCATGGAATTAAACGTACAAGAGGTAATGGTGAATTCACAGAATCGATTCCGGCGGAAGGCTTTTGGGTGATTTTAGGGCAAGTTCGCGGTGAAAATGCACCTGTATCTGCCGGTGTTGCTGCTTATAGCATCTCGCTTTATGAAGTTGTGAATGAAGCATCTTTAGTGATGCAAGTCAATTATCCACCTGAAGATTTACCAAGACGTTCACTCTTTTGGCGTGAGGAAATGTCTGATGGTGTTGTGGCGGTTCCTCACAAAAAGAAGGATGATGTGCCGAGCTATCGTGGTGTGAAAAATCCAGTTACTTGGTATGAAAACAAAGTAAAAATGGCTCAATTTTTGGGCATGAATACCTATTGTAAAGATTTGTTAGAGTTTGGTCATAATCAAGGTTGGGACTCAACAAAGTATGGAAGTAGCAATTGGGTGAATCAATCACCGACGCCACAACTCTGGTCGCAAATTCTAGATATGGTGGCCAAGTATGATATGGCGGTTTTACCTTATTATGAATACCGTGGTAGTATTGGACAAAATAAAAAAATCTCATTAGGGGTTCAAAAAAGAAGCGAAAGACTTGACGGTGGTAAAACCTACACCCACGTGAAATGGTGTGAAAATGCTAATGCAAACCTATTAGACCCTGAAACTTTTGAAGACTTTAAAAAGATCTTAGAACTGACAATGACGCAGTATAAAGATAAAATTAACTTTACGGGTGCTTGGTTACGAACACGTCCTACACATTTGCCTATGAGTTTTAATGAAGAAGATGTTAAACAATTTAACATCTTCGTAAACGATATTGAAGAAATTACCATTGAACAAATTCGTGAAGATGAGGAAATTCTTGAGCAGTATTATGCATGGTGGTTTGACCAGCGTAAGGTATTTCTTACTCAAATAAGAGATTATTTACGAGAGCATGTTAATAAAGATGCAGTCGTAATGTTTACGGCCGATAGTTCAGAGGCTGGAATTAGTTTAAGTCTTAAAGGGTTATCTCAAAAACTACGGGTAAAGGGTTGGCAAGTCAGAGGTGCTGTGGTGACGGATGATATATCGGGCTGGAATCAATATTTACCAAAAGAGCAGTCCTTAAAACAATTCTACTGGCCAGTCAGTTTTGACACGGTAACGAATGAGAATTGGTATACGAAGCGTATCCAAAAGCCTTGGCAGGGGAATTGGGGTAAATGGGATTGGAAACACTCGATCCCACCAGCAGACCCGGAAAATTATCAAGACGCAGATGGAGTTATGATGTCATACTCCTACCATCGTTTATATAGCGTGAATGACCCGAAAGCGTTTGAACTTTATACAGCAAAATCAGGACTAATGGCTGTACGTCATTATACCTTAAACGAAAATGAAATGTTTGGTGGAGGAGTCGACAATATTACCGGCTATTTTGTATGTGATGTAGAACGTTCAGGCCCTCACTGTATGATTAAAGAAGCAAGAGTGATGGCGAATGGTGACCCTTTTTATCTGGGTCAATTGTTGGGCAATAGTATGGCCAGAGGATACCCTGAATATGTGCGCAATTTTAATGCTGCATTTTTATCACTTCCCGCACTACCTAGCGAGGTAGTGAAGGAAGCTGCATCTGATAAAGAAGTGGTTGTTCGTATGATTAAAACTGAGAAACATGGCAACTACTTTGCTGTGATTAATACATCACTGGACTCTAAACAAGACATCACATTTAAACTACCAGTTGATGGCAAAGTCATTAATACCGTCACCGGTGAAGAAATTAAAGTGGAAAATGGTGACGTTAAGCTAAATATGTATTCGGGCCAACTTATTGCCTTGCTAGTAAGATAATAATAACGACTAAGGCAGTCCCGAAGTGCCATGAAGCAAAATGTCGACCATAGGATAAGATTCGAAGCAGTTAAGGTAGAGTCGATGGCCATTAGAATTTATCTTAAAGAAGGAGGAGGGACAAAGCTGGTAAAAGTAACTTAAAATAAAGAGTTCTAATTTTTTTTGCACAAGTTACTTCGCTATTTGGGGATACTTGCTGATCATTTGAATCATGCTAAGCTTTAAGTAGCTCAGTGACTTCATGTGGTTAAGAGAAAAATTGATATAGTTTTATTAGGTTTAAGAGCCAATTTGATCTTTATTTAATTGATTATGAGAACCATCACAGAAAGGTTGATTGGAGCTACATTTACACGTACATAAAAACTTTTTAGCATTTTCCTCTACTTTAAACTGTAGCGGTGTAAATGAAGTTCCTTTATGACCACCATCACAAAAGGGTTGGTTGCTACTCCGTCCACAAGTACAAAAGAAATATGTTTTACCCTTTTCCAAATCTACACCAATTGGCGTAACGCCAGCAATAATTGCCTTATCCATACTTCACCTCTATTTGATAGTTTTTATCTTAGTTATAAATATGAACGAATTTAAGCAAAAATAAAGTAGTCATTTATAAAATGGAAATGGGGTCGCAAGCTTCATGCTGCTTCGCAATTGTGAAATGTGTCTTCTCCTTGGCACCCAGATTAAATAAAGTGCTTGTAAATTGCTTTTCTACTAAAAGTTCTTCATTGCACTCTTTACTGAGGTGGGCTAAAACAACATGCTGAATACCATCATGGTATAGCTCACGCATTAGCTCATTGCATTGATCATTGGAAAGGTGACCTCGACGTCCCATAATACGTTTTTGTGTTGCTGGAGGACGAGTGGAAGCCCGAACTAGGTTAGGGCAGTGATTACATTCTAAAACAAGAAAATCAGATTGTTGCAACTTTAACGGCACCATACGACCATAAAACCCTAGGTCTGTACATATTCCTAATTTACGACCTGCTACATGGATAATATAGCCAACGGGATCTGCTGCATCATGCGAGATTGAAAATGCTTCAATTTTGAAAGATCCAATTTCAAAAGGGGTTCCATTATTAAATAGCACAAGCTGGTCATCTTGAGGAAGCTTATCCATGTGGTGAAGACGTTCGGCAGTTGCACTATTCATGAAGCACTGTGCTTTTTTATGATTACTAGAAAAGACCTTTAAACCATTTATGTGATCTGTGTGTTCATGGGTGATCAGGATTGCTTGAATTTTTGAACGATCAATCCCAAGTTCATCCATCCGTCTACAGATCTCTTTTCGTGAAAAGCCAGCATCAATCATAATGACTTGATCTTCAAATTCAATTAAACTACAGTTCCCTTTACTACCACTGCCCAAATTATAGTAAGTGATCATTAATACAGCCTTTTCATTTCAGTTAGATGAGTGATTACCTTAACATGATAATACGGTTGCACAAATAACTGAATGATTGTTTAATCTTCTTGATTGATTATTTGTTCATCTACCACAAAACGGAAGCCAACATCACTAGGAATTACTGGTGTATCTGAAGAATAGGCACAATAGGCAAAGCGGCTACTCAAGAATGCACTGCAACCTTTTACCTGATGAGTTCTTGTTCCGGGAAAGCGGGTTGAAGTCCATTCGCGGACATTACCTGTAAGCCCTCTTACACCATAAATACTAACATCACGTTTAAATGCATCTACTGGTGACCAGAGAGCAAAGCGTCTGCGTGCTTGATAGTTTTCATATATATGAACATTCATTGTATCCAGCTCATCACCGGTAGGGTAATTTTGTGCACGCATTCCTTGAGCAGCTTTTTGCCATTCATCTGCCGTGGGAAGGCGAACATTAACACCCATATGCTTACTCACCCATGAACAATAGGCTTTTGCCGCTTCAGGGGTGATCCCAACGACAGGGTAATTACCTTGAATACCCTCACGAAATTCACCTGTTTGGATGTTCCAAGCAGAGTAGTAGGAACGGTCAGAGGCATGAAATTGAACTTTGCTCATCAGTGCATCATGCTTGTTGGCACCATCTTCTGCATACCAAAATTTTTTATACTCATTAAAAGTTACTTCATATTTTTTGATGTAGTAGGAGTTAAGTATGGTTGTATGTTTTCGGTATATTTGTGAGTGCTCGCCACCAATTTCAGTTGAACCACCTGGAATAAATATAAGGTCGTCATCCGTTCGTGCTGGGATATCAATCATGTAATATTTTGATTCGGTGGAGCTTGCTTTAAAAGGATAACTGATCCAATGCTGGTCATTGGAATGTCCTGGCACAGTTATTACTAAAAAATAGTTACCTTGTAAAACGGTGATTTCATTGTAGCCTTTGA
>JAKVBE010000025.1:6139-59750 GCA_022447755.1 Lentisphaeria bacterium
TTATGGATTCTGGAGAGCTTGGCTTATCCGCATTATATAAAAGTGCTGTTGTATTGATGGCAATTCGAAATTTTATTTTTACAGGACCGCTTAACCATTCATTCAAATCTTCGCGATTGCCTTCTAAAAAGTGATTACTTACATAAGGAAATAGTTTATTAGATTTGTTTAAATCTTCCAATAAACTATGCGCGACCTTTTTATTACTAGCATTCTTCGCATAATGAATGCGAAACTTAAAAAACTCTAATAATAAATCTTCTAGCTTGTTTCGCTTCATAGGATTCAGTGTGTAGGCGTTAAATAAAGATTGATAAAAAACCTGCTTATTCAAATTGTGTTGATGGCGTAATTGTTGTTCTTGTTGTATCAACTCTTGCTCTACACTGCTTCGCTTTTTGGTTAAAACTCGGCTGTTAATCTTATAAAGCGCGGTATCTACTTTGGTCCAATCCAAAAATTGTTCATTTGCAGTGTCATAAGAATTAACTGCATTGTTGAAGTAATTTGTAAAGCGTGCATAGCGAACAGTCGCTAAAGTTAGGATACAAATCAAAAATACGCTGATACTGGCAGTAGGAACAGGGTTACGCATACACATATTTGCAAAACGTTTATATAAAGGGGCTTCATAAACACTAATAGGTTGGAAATCTAAATAGGCTTGCAGATCATCAGATAACTCTTTAACTGTCTGGTATCGATTGTTGGGCTCCTTTTCCATCGCTTTTTCACAAATCGCAACCAGTTCTGCATCAATTTTTTCCCCATGCCGATTCTTCTTAGGTAACTTTACAGGTTCATTGATGACTTTATTTAAGATGTCTAAGGCATCTTGACGTGGATACAGTTGTTTGAGAACAAGCATTTCAAAGAGGAGTGCGCCTAAAGCATATATATCTGAGCGACCATCCATTTTATGATTATAGCCTTCAGCTTGTTCTGGAGACATGTAATTAGGGGTTCCTGATACAGTTCCCATTTTAGTATGATCATTACACAGTTCATCCGTAACATAAGACGTAATATCTGTAATTGTGCTTTCTATCTGTGTAGTATCCATGTTTGGTATATATTTGGCTAAGCCCCAGTCCAAAAGCATAACTTCACCAAAGTCACCAACAATTATATTGCCAGGTTTTATATCGCGGTGAATCACTCCCTGATCATGTGCGTAGGAAATAGCATCACATACACGTAGGAAAATATCAATGCGCTTTCGTAGAGTGTATTCTTCTAAATATTGCTGTTCTTTTAGCTCAATTTTACGAATGACATGTGAAAGAGTTTTTCCGCTAACCAACTTCATAATTGTTTGAAGTTGTCCATCATAATTTTTTCCTAATTCATAAATTGGGATGATATTAGGGTGAGATAGCCGTGCCATAAGTTGTGCTTCACGGATAAAGCGTTTGATATGCTTTGGGTTCTCTGCATATTTTTCATGCATGACCTTTTTGGCAATGGTTCGTTGCAGAACTCCATCATAGCTCGCCATGACTTCTGCTGATCCACCGTGCCCAAGTGCATCGATATCTTCATAGTGTCTTGTTAAATAGTCAGGTAAATCATCTGCTGGATTTTCTGGCTCTTTCAGAGTATCTATGAAATTTTTTAAATTTGTATTTAGTTCAGGGAATTCCCAAGGTTTATGGGAACCACTCTGCTTTGATTCGTCCTGATTCTCCAACTAAACCTCACTGCAAAATCTTATTTTTTACCCCATCATGATCACAAGTGCTTTATTTTATGTGATTGACTATTGTAAGTTTAGCCTAAATTGTGGTCTTTCCAATATTTTTAAATAAAATTTAGCTTCAAATATGAGTGTTTAGAAAAAAAAAGCGAGTGATAACTCACCCGCTCTAAAGTAAAATTAAATTATTTTGCTTCTTCTGCTTCTTTTGCAGCACCTTCACCCGCTTTTTCAGCAGCTTCAGTGATGTCTTTACCTACTTGTTTAGTTGTGCTTTGGTCTGGCGCTTCATCTTGAGTCGCAGCCCCACAAGAAACTAGAAACATCATTGGTAATGCAAATACAGCAGTTAAAATTACTTTTTTCATAATCAACACCCTTTTGTTTATTTTATAATCAGGAGTTGAAAGTTTCTTTAACCCCAACTCCACACACCACAGTTGTGATGACTGTAGATTACTTCTTTATAGAACAAAAATCGAATGCTTAGAAGGTATTATATGAAAAAAGATTTTCGGTAAGCTGGAAATTGCTTCTGATTGACTTGAATATGGACCATACACTTGGAAGAAAATAGACTATTTTAAACGAACCAAAATGGAATTTAATTTTTTACTTGATTAAAAATTTCTTCATAATCCTGAAAAGATTCAGTTTTGCAATCTGGGCATGCAGAGAACCTTTTGATATCCGAACCATGTTTAAAAAGATAGTTTTCAAGGTTGGTTGTATATTCTAGGTCCTCTCGTTGTTGTCGACATGTTGCACAGATGGGAATTAACTTTATTAACTCTGCATTATCGGCTTTTAAAGTTTGAATTTGACCTAATAGCTCACGGTTTTTGGACTCAGTGTAAATTAGGGAAGACAAATCATTCAAAAAGAAAATTCGTTTTCCCCCTGGCAAGGTATAGCTTATAAAATCGAAGTAATTGACCTCTTCTCTGTTTGGACACTTTAGAGCCACAAACTGATTGCTAAGGTTAGGCCGAATTCCTCTCAATAAAAAATCTTCGAATTGAGTGGCAGTTATGACTGCATTTTTATCTGGTTTGATATAATCCATGATATTAAAATCATTAGCCTGCATTTGAGCTAATGAATTGAACCCAAAAAATTCTATAAAACCTGGAATTGCATCTAAAACTGTGCGTTCTTCCATCTTAAAAATTAAGTTACAGTTCACCTGTTTGTCTGTTTGGATTTGATTTAACTTTATTTGGGTTTGCTCGAGGTTACAGCTTAACTTTTGCAGTATTTTATGAAGTTTAGCTTCATCTTGATTGAGTTCAATGAAGTGGTTGAAACCTTCTTGAAGAAGAGTCGCAAGTTCATCGGTAGTTTCTTTTGTAATTAAAAGATATAAAATTACGTTAGGCGAGTTATTCTGAAATTCTAATAATTCTTTTTTATGTCGTTCATGCTTTAATATATCAATGGGCAGAAAAACATATAAATAATCACTTCTTGATGGGATTGTGAGCGTTTCTTCTTGATTGCTAGCGATACTAATTGTGGGAAAGTGTTGCTGAAAGAGAAGCAATGTGTTTATGCTCAAACTTTTTGATGTATAAAGAAAGACCTGTTGGCTCATAAAAACTCCCTGAAATTTTACTTTTTGGACAATTTAAACTAATTATAGTTAAATTTAGCTATCTAACAAGTATCTTTGTTTTAGCAATTGATGACTAGATGACTGTTTAAGTAATTAATGATAAATACTTATGATATGGCGCTTTATATCCGAAGTATTATGACGTTTTTACAAAACATTGAATGTTTGTTTCAACGAATATCATTAATTACTTGGTCATTTCCACTTAGCTCATAATTAGGTTCAAAATCCCAATTAGGTTCAAAATCCCAGTAGAGGTTTAACATATTATATTTTCTTCAGGGAAGAATAAGAGTGTTGAACAAAAACGGATCTCTCCATGATGAAAGTTCATCCTAAACTTGAGGTTGCTAAAAAATGGATAAGCAATTTTTCTGAATAATAAAAATATAGAAAAATATTTTTTGTTTTATTATAGGTTAACTTTTATGTCTCGGATTCCGATAATACCATTTTCATAAAAGAAACCGGCGCCACCATGCTTTAACTCTTTATTTTCACCTTCGAGTACTTTTTCTCCATTACAAAAACCATACACCTTATCGTTTTCAAATTTTAACTTGAGCAAATGCAGCTCATCAAGTTCCCATTGACAAGGTATTTCGTCCAATATGGTCTCTTTATAGTTCCGTTGTACCAAGCGAAGCGTATGACGAGTCTTTTCCAATGCAACATATTTTTCTTTTCCTTGGTAACGGCCAAGAATACCTGCTTTATCTGCTAAATGAATTTTTAATCGAGCACCATATGTATAGTCCCGCCAGGAATCATTGCCACATGTACATTCTCCGCGTCCCTCATTTTTCCCAAAATGACTCAATAATTCACTGTCATCAGAAAATGCACCCAAGGATGCATCATAGTCAAATACCCAACCTGACATATCCTCATTAATATTATGTGGAAAACTTAAACGCGGTTCTCCCGCGATAGAAACATTTTGAATATACAGAGTTCCTGACGATTTTTTATGAGCACTTATTTCGAACCCAAAGTCGCCAACAATACCACGACTTAAGTCAGGAACTAAAATTGAAACCTGACCTTCTTTATTTAGGCATATAGGGTCGTTATAATGTAAGTTTTCTTTTTCATGGAAGTCACGAATGAAGCATCGAAGATTTGCGGACCCTTTTATGGACTCGCACCGATATTGAACTGTTATTATTTGGCCAGGGTAAACTCTTGGTGTAAAATAAAGCCCGTACCAACCCGTTGAGTCACTGCTGACAGGAGTGCTTACACGTGAGACTTTGGAAATATCCACGTGATAGTCAATCTTCAAAGCTCCACCATCCAATGCAGAATGACTAACATAGCTAGCAGATTTTGTATTAAATTCTTTTGTCTCTGCCATATATCCATGGCAGGCTCCAGGCATTTTAAAGTCATGCCAATATGTGGATCCAGTTTGTGCTTGCCAACCCATGATTTTTCTCCCAAGTTGTGCGATATATCTTGATTCAAGTAAACAATCACTGATACCTCGACTTCCTTCAGCAGTTGGTATCACAAGACGATCGGCAAATGGTCCTTGAAAATCATAGTCTTCATTGATACGATCAAGGCCTAATTTTATTCCCATAACCGAACCAACATTTGCAGCATTGCAATCAGTATCCCAACCTGCAGTATTTATAATCATCTGGGCTTGATGAAAATTGTCTGGAGCATATACCCACGCTAATACCATGATAGCATGGTTGGGGATTACATGACAGTTACCTCCATATGTATCATATCCATATTTATCACTAATTCGTATCCAGGTCGTTTCCCAATCTTTATCTATTTTTGCCCATTTTCGAATATCACGGTGAACCTCAGCAATCAAACAATCAGCGGGTACCACACTTACACCAATGTCTAAAAGGCTATCCATCTCTTTTTCAATAAAGGCAGCGCTTACCATTGCCGCAACTACTTGAGCTGCGTATACTGCTTCTCCGTCATGAGAAACTTTAGCTGAACGTGCACCAAGCTCTGCTGCTAACTGAGGACGACCAGGACATACCATTCCAAAAGCATCAATGAAAATTTGCGCGCCAATTTGTTCTGCGACTGTATTTCCATTTAATTCAATAGAGCCACTTCGAGGTGATGGAATCCCATTCTTTAAACGTAAATAGGCTGTATGCTCTGTAGAAAGACCCATTCCACCCCACCACAAAATGGTTTTTTCTTCAATTAAATAATTCAACCAATTTTTGCCGAAAAACTCTTCTGGTGTTTGCTCATACAAACCAGAATCTTCCAATGCACGAATAAAAGTGAAGGTTCCTGTAATATCATCATCTGAGACAACTAATGAAGCACCTACATCTTCATGAACATAGCGGTCTATTTGCCCCCACTTTTCCTGAATTCTTTCTTTTGTCCAACCTTCAAAAGGACGCCCCATATATACACCTATTACTTTACCTAAAACACCTGCATATACTTGTTCATCATAATCGATTAATTCACTCATTGTCTACTCCTTACATTTTACTTGTATTTTTATGATGATTATAATAAAATAGTTGTAATTTATTATTTCTACGCAATAATAAGGTTTTATTATGCAGAAACGATCAAAATATAAAGTTTTCTTGGAGAAAACAGACTTTCCTTCTTCTTTTCCGGTGTTAAGTATGAATTACAAGCAGGGGGATCATGACATTTATGAGTTACATTCCCATGACTGTATTGAGCTTGGATATTGTCATAGCGGCACTGGTATTTTTGTGATTGCTGATGAAATGCATCAATTCAAAGAAGGCGATATGAATATTTTGCCTGCTGGATTGCCTCACTTGGCACAAAGTACAATAGGAACAAAGAGTGACTGGACATTTATTTTCTTTAGACCTCAAGAAGTATTCAATGAAATGTTAAACCAAGCGGAAATAGCCTCATTGTGTAAATTCCAATGTACAGGTAGCCCTGGCCTTTTAAGTGGAGAGCATTTTTCCGAGTTACGTATTCAAATGAAGAGTTTATGTCGCGAACTAAATGAACAACAAAGTGGTTGGCAAACAGCTAGTCGTGGTTTATTACTAAGTATCTTAATACAACTTTCAAGAAAATTCCCAGACCCAAAAGACCATAATAGTGATTTATATGAGCGTATACTTCCAGCATTAAATTTTTTAAGCCATCACTACAGAGAACCAATTCAAATCTCTGAACTCGCCAAGATTTGCTTTCTAAGTACTCCTCACTTTAGAAGATTGTTTAACCAAGCTATTGGGTGTTCGCCTTTGACTTATATGAACAGGTTGAGAGTTGAAATGGCAAAACAACTACTGACAGAGTCTAAAAAGCAAATCGCTGAAATTGCATTAATTGTCGGGTTTAAAAGTATATCTAGTTTCAATCGACAGTTTAAACAACATTGCGAAATTTCTCCACGCGAATGGAAGAAAAAATATCGTCGTAATTGAATAAATACAATTTTTTATTTTCAGTTCGAAAATATAAAAATCTCATATAGCTTATAAAGCTTTATATAGTCTATTATGATTTTGAAAGGTTTATATATGAGTATTGATTTGCCTCTAAAAGCTTTAGTTCCTGTAAGTCGTCAGGCGACGCAAGAAGGTATTGTTCTGTTAGAGAATAATAACAGTATTTTACCCTTCAACCAAGGGCAGAAAGTATCACTTTTTGGACGATGTCAAATTGATACATACAGAAGTGGTACTGGCTCGGGTGGGGCGGTTAATGTTCCCTACGCTGTGAGCGCATTAGAGGGCCTACGTAAGAACCCTTCAATTCAAATTAATGAAGACTTAGCTAGCATTTATGAAACATGGACTCATGAAAATCCTTTTGATGATGGTGGCGGGGGCTGGGCTGCTGAACCATGGTTCCAAACAGAGATGCAAGTAAGTGATGATGTGGCTAGCCGTGCTGCTAGTCATTCTGAAGTTGCAATTATTTTTATTGGGCGAACTGCAGGTGAAGATAAGGATTATACAGACGCTCCAGGAAGCTACCGCCTAACGGATATTGAAACTCAGATGATTACAACGGTATGCAAGCACTTTGATCAAGTCGTTGTTGTCCTTAACGTGACTAACATCATGGACATGTCATGGTTGAATAAAATTACAGGCAAAGAATCTATCCAGGCTGTTTTATATAGTTGGGCTGCAGGCATGGAAGGTGGCGATGCTCTAGCAGATATTTTATCTGGCGACGTATCGCCAAGTGGACGCTTATGCGATACAGTGGCATTTCAAATTGAGGATTATCCATCACATTCCAACTTTGGGAATAAAGATAAAAATATCTATGAGGAAGATATATACTTAGGTTATCGTTACTTTGAAACATTTAAGCCTCAGGCTGTGCAGTATCCTTTTGGAGCTGGATTGTCATATTCCACTTTTAAAACTGATACTTTAGAGCTCGTTATTAAAGGGCAGGGGATAGAGCAATGCCTTGAGTTTAAAGTTAAGGTAAAAAATATAGGGACTGTCTCATCAAAAGAAGTTGTTCAGCTTTATTGCGAAGCACCTCAAGGAAAATTAGGAAAACCTAAGCGTATTTTAGCAGGGTTTACCAAAACATCTTCTATTTCACCTGGATCCAATGAAGTTGTCTCGATCAATGTGCCCATTACAGTGCTTGCTTCCTATGATGACTCGGGTGTTACAGGGAATAAGTCTTCGTATGTAATGGAGGCTGGAAACTACTGTTTTTATTTGGGGGGGAATGTACGGGAAGCTGCAAAAATTGAACCAACATATACAGTTGAACAATTGCAAATCACCGAAACTTTAACGGAAGCAGTTGCACCTGTAACGCCATTTTCTCGCATGAAACCGGGTATTCAAAAGGAAGATGGTACTTTTGAAATATTGAAAGAGCAAGTACCTACTCGCTCAGTTGATTTAGCAGCTAGAATAAAAGAGAATTTACCGCCAAGTTATAAACAAACGGGGGACCAAGGTATTCGTCTGTCAGATGTTAAATCAGGTAAAGCAAAGATGGAGGACTTTGTTGCTCAGATTTCCACTGAAGACCTTTGTACGATTGTTCGTGGAGAAGGAATGTGCAGTGCAAAGGTTACTCCTGGCACAGCAGCCTGCTTTGGAGGTATTACAGATTCATTGTTTAAACTCGGGATCCCAACTGCAGCAGCAGCAGATGGACCTTCAGGTATTCGAATGGATAGTGGACACAAAGCAACACAAGTTCCTATAGGGACACTCCTTGCAGCTACCTGGAATGAGCCCCTGAATCAACAACTTTTTAATTTAGTTGGACAAGAACTTTTTGCTTACAAGATTGATACACTTTTGGGTCCCGGAATTAATATTCACCGCCACCCTCTAAATGGCCGTAACTTCGAGTATTTCTCTGAGGATCCCTTAATCTCTGGCATCATGGCTGCTGCACAAACTAGGGGGCTTGCGGAAGCAGGTGTATCTGGCACAATTAAGCACTTTGCTGCGAATGATCAGGAAACAGCACGGCATGATGTCGATAGCGTAATGTCTGAACGTGCATTGAGAGAAATTCATATTAAGCCTTTTGAAATGGCAGTGAAGATTGGTAAAACAACGACTATTATGACGGCTTATAACCCTGTGAATGGTCATTGGGCTGCATCTAATTATGACCTGAATACAACTATTCTGCGAGGGGAATGGGGGTATACTGGCATTGTGATGTCAGATTGGTGGGCTAAAATGAATCACAATGTAAGTGCTGGTGAAGAAAGCCTTAAGTATACAAACTATATGGTCCGTTCTCAAAATGATTTATATATGGTTGTTGAAAATGACAAAGCAGCTGAGAACCCCTTGGAGGACAATTCTTCTGCTTCTTTAGAAACAGGTGAGTTGACGATTGGTGAGCTTCAGCGCTCTGCAATGAATATTTGCCGTTTCATCATGGCAGCACCAGTCATGGAACGACCTTTAGAGGCATACGACCCAATAAAGTATCACAAGCCATGCGACTCTTTTAATGAAAGTTCTCAGAATTCGATTGATGAGATTATCCTCAATACATCTACTAATAAAACAACAGTCGTTGAGGTGAGACAAGCTGGTACTTATAAATTTATGGTAGAAGCTACGAATCCAAGAGATGCAGCGGCACAGTCTTCTTGTTCATTATATTTAAACGGTAACTTTGCTTTTTCTTTAGCCTTAAATGGTACAAAAGGAAAATTAAAAACGGTTGAAGGAGTTCCAGTTCTTCTGAATCCTGGCTATTATGAATTGACTTTTGATTTTATAAAACCAGGTATAGAGTTAAAGGTAGCAAAACTGAAAAAAATAGACTAAATTATTTTATTACTTTGATAGACGAAATCTTAGAGTGCACTTTTATATCAAGTCCTCAATTCCTTCTGATAGGTATTTTATTTCATTGGGATAATTATAATTAGAAAGTCCACCCCCTTCAGTTTAATTGATATCAATGAGGTAATATTTTCCTTGATATTTTAAATAATCAAAGCGACCAAAGTCAATTTTATATTCTCGAATCCATTCATCAATAATTTGAGGAGGCTCAATTTCTCTGTCTGAGTTGGCATTTTCAAATTTTACAATTGGCTTTTTTGATATTAACTCACCGGCAATTTTTCGCTTACCCATAAAACTACAATAATAAACTTTAAAGCCTAATTCTGGCTCTTCTTGTAAATACTTCTCAATTACAAAATTTCTATTTTCCCATATACATTCTGGTACTTCATCGATTGAGTCATATATTGGGTAGTTCATTGGCTCAATACTAAACGCTTTTTTCCACTTCTTTAGCGATGTGATATAGTTTATTTTCTTTGACAGATTCGTAAATGTGACCCCTGATAATAACTTTACCTTTTCAGGTGCTTTTAACGATTCTTTATCCCATTTTAATAATAATGCTTTTTTCTTACCAGTTTTTGAGTCTCTCCTTTCTGCTAAACCGCCATAGTTTAAGTTAGTTTTTACAATAACTGGCCCCTTATATAAGTCATGTTTTTTAAGAAGTAATTTGCTGAAAACCGTTCTTGATATATCTGAAATTTTACCATTAAGTACTACCGATGACGTACATGAACTGAGATATTCTAAATAAGGGGCTGGGATTTTTGTATAGTACCTAATAAAGAGAAAACAATATGAGTCGCAGAAAATGAAAACCTACTGACGTTTCAAGCATAATTCCCTCACTATCAAACGTTTTCTTTTTATTAAAATAGATGATTCAAATTTAGTTTGTAATGACTTTTTAAGGTCTTGGGTGGGCATTTACATTGAGTATAGCTAAACGTTGGCGATGCACCTTAAGACGTTCTAAAAAGTCTGTATAGTTCTTTTCTTCTTTGGAAATCCACAGTACTTCAGAAAGTGCACAAATTCTAGGAAAACCCATGTATTCCATGTGATCCATTGTTGGGATATACTCTGTCCATAATTGCCCTTGTGAGCCTAAAACCTGATGGTACTGTTCTTCAGGGAGTGCTGCAGGAATTGGCTCGTATGCATAGACATGCTCAGTTGTAGACATGCCACCAATAGCCAAAGGCTCCTCAGATTTTGGTTCTGCCTGATAATAATCAAAATATACGTGCTGATGTGGCGTCATCACGACTTGATGACCTTGCTTGGCTGCTTCAACGCCGCCTTCTTCTCCACGCCAGCTCATGACAGTCGCATTTTGTGCAAGACCACCTTCCAGTATTTCATCCCAACCAATTAAACGACGGCCCGCTTGGGTGATATGTGTATCGAGCTGTTGAATAAACCAACTTTGCAGTTCATTTTCACTTTTCAATCCCAGCTCCTGCATGCGTGATTGAGCATTCGCGCACTCACTCCATTCAAACTTAGGCGCTTCATCGCCACCAATGTGAATGTAAGGACTCGGAAATAAATCCATGACTTCATCTAAAACCGTTTTGGCAAATTCGACTGTACTTTCCTCTAGGTTCAGTACATGCTGGGAAATACCCCAATGACAACGAACTTCTACATCATAGCCCGGGTTACCAAGTTCTGGGTAAGAGGCAACAGCTGCAGACATATGTCCAGGCATATCAATTTCGGGTATAAGCATGATATGGCGTTGCTCAGCAAACGTTACAATTGTACGGATGTCATCTTGCGTAAAATAACCACCATAAGGTTTGTTATCGTAGATGCGTGGTCGGTCTCCCTCATGGCCCACTAGGGTTTGTTTACGTATGGAACCAACTTCAGTCAATTTAGGAAATGCTTTGATTTCAATACGCCAACCCTGATCTTCGGTTAAATGAATATGGCAAACATTTAATCGATGAAGTGCTATTAAGTCAATAAATTTACAGACTTCTTCAACCGAGAAGAAATAGCGACAAACATCAATATGTTGACCACGCCAACGAAAACGTGGGGTATCTTGAATTGTAATAAAAGGCAGTTGCCAGTCTATTTTTTGAGGCTTTTTTGCCAGGATTGCTGGATCAAAAAGTTGACGTAAAGTTTGAATACCACGTGCTAAGCCAGCTGTATTCAAGGCATGAATTTGCACACCATTTGCATTTACTTCAAGCTTATAGGTTTCATCAACAAATCCTTCTGGATCCAATTCGCTGGTACCTTCTACATAAAGCTGAATCGTTCCTTGACTCCCTTCAGTAATAGGAAGTACAAAGCCTGTCGCTGGTCGTAAATACTCAGTTAATAAAGAAGCAATGGAGTCAGCGCCAGCTCCCTCATAACTTATAGAAGCATCCGCTAAGAAGTTGTACTCTCCAGAACCGAGTAGGAGATTGCTTGGCTTTGGAATAATACTGATTTGAGGCATTCTTAAAGTCCTTATCATTTTTGTTATTTTGATTGATTCATTTGAATATAACGCCTGAAATTTTGAGGACTATACCCTTAACTGATTAAAGTTATATAATTATTGATATGTATGAAAAATATAGATGACTAATTAAGTAAGCTTTTAGTTTAAATAAAAAATTAGAGTTTTTCAGGATTTATACCAGCTGGGGTGCGGAATAAGCCGAAAAGGCTATCTATATGGCCTACAGTATTTCAACTTGCGCTATCTCTGTAGATGAGCTAAACTGTTAAAAAATCCACAAAACAGAAAAGCAACTTATTGCCCTTACGACTATCTCTTTATTATTTTGAGCGAATCTAGTCAGAACTTTCCCTGGACGTGATCTGATTCTAGCACACTCTAAGATTTTAACCTTTATAACTAATTTATCAAATCTTACATGTATCACTTATTCACTAATTTCCTTAAAACTTGCTACAAGCTTCCCAAGTCTTTCATTAGGAAAAAAGATCCTCGTAGGTTATTCTTGATTTAGTTTTTTGGGGATAATCAGACTTATTGTTATGTTTTTCGTATTGTGAAGTATTCTCTTTAAACTAAATAATCCTATAATATCTAAAATTAATGAAAGGACTTTGAATTATGTGTAAGAAGTGGGAACGTTTTACTTTAATCGAACTTTTAGTTGTTGTTGCCATCATTGGCGTTTTGGTTTCTTTGTTATTGCCTAGCTTGCAAAAAGCACGTATGCAAGCGAAAAGCGCAAAGTGTAAGTCTAACCTTAGACAGATTGGTTTAGGTACATTAATGTCCGTTGATGATAATGATGGACAATTCTTTTACCAATGGGGATCATATGGGCAGGCATGGTGGGTGCTGAATAGCACGTTAATGGATGGCTATCTTCAGAGAAATGGAAAACTTGCAGAATGCCCTTCTGCACCAAACAGTAAATGGGGAAACCCAAATCGTGATTATTATACAAACTATGGAAGCAATGACTCAATTATGCCTGGAGTCCCAATGGATTGGCTAGCTGCTAAAATTGTACACATTCCTAGGCCTTCAGAGGTTGTCATGTTTATTGATTCTCCTTATGTGAGTGAAGATTATGGCGCATGGTTTCGTATTGAACCACCAGATGGACCTAATCGAAGACCTGCATGGCAAAATGAAGCAACCGCTTATGATCCAATTATTCAGCTAAATGCTGTTTACGAAAGTGTAAAGTGGCTCGGTACCGGATGGGAAGCTCTAAACACACCACGCTACAGGCATCTGGGGGAGAATAATCGATCTAATGCGGTACATGTAGATGGACATGTTAAAAGCTACCAATATGGTGAGTTGCTCCAAAAAAACCTAGCAATTAAGTATTAAAGATGATGCAATGGGATACTTAACCTTAGTTTTTGACTTATATGTTTTATAAAGCACAGCACAAAGAAACAGGTAATATGTGGGATGTTTGGCTCTTCCACCATCATGATATCTATTACCTCTACTATTTGGGAAATACAGACTATGTAGAGGGAGAGCTACCTTGGGATAATATCTCCTTAGCTACATCTACCGATTGTGTGCATTGGACAGAACAAGGTCCTATTCTCAAAAAGAGTGAGACTGCAAATTGGATGGGAACTGGCTCAACCTGGAAATCACCAAATTTTGACGAAGACCAAAGCTTTTACATGAATTTTTCAGAGGAAATTGGTGACCGTCAAAATATATATTTTGCAGCTTCTAAGGATCTTATCAATTGGAATAGGCTTGAGGGTGAAGATTATCGTTTTGTTCAAGACGAACAATGGTATCAAAAGAAGGGGCGTTGGGATTGTATTTGGACGCTAGCAAAAGCTGGAGGCGGACTCTATGGTTATTGGACGGCTTGCCCAATTAGCAATGAAAGTAAATTTGGTTTTGGCGAATCAGAAGATGGTATCCACTGGAAGGCACTTGAGCCACCGAAAGTAAGTGGTATTGATCGAGAGCATTCAGAGGTTGGTGCAGTCGAAAAAATTGGTAACAAGTATTACATGCTAATGGGAAATTATTTCCCTTACATGGTTACGTTGATTGCAGATGAACCTCATGGGCCTTTCTTGCCTGCACAAAAAAACTTTAACTTGCTGACAGGGCATACCTACTTTTGTCGCTTTTTTTCTCATCCCTCTGGAACGATGCTTGTTTGTCACTTTATCATGACTAGGTTCGGGGAGGTTTCTTTTGCTCCATTGAAAGTTGCTCGTGTTGACGATGAGGGGACCCTACGCCTTGGATGGTGGGAAGGAAATGAACCCATGAAACATAATGCAGTTTCACTGGTTCAAACGGATGATCTTGAAACGGATATTGTCTTTCTTAAAGATAAACTGGATACCTCTACTGGCATCATTCTTGAAGGTCATTTGTGTCTACCAAATTCAAAAGAAGAACCGCGATCGGGTGTGTTCATTGAGTGTAAAGATGGTATCGACTATGCGGTCTTGTTTGATCATCTGGGTAAAGCTGAGGTAGGAGTTATGCAAAAAAGTGATTTAGCTTTTGAAACTGAAAAGTCCATTGATCGTGAAATACTCTTTGATCAGAACCCTCGTTTTCGTTTATTGTTAAAGGGAGAGCTGATGGAATTTTATCTTGATGATATTTTAATTGAAAGCTTTGCTTTGAGTAGAGTCGCAACAGGACGTATTGGGTTCATTCGTTCGCGTGAATCGATACAACCCTTAACAGCATGGAAATGGCACCTTCAAGAATAGAAGCTTTTTCTTTCTAGGCGAAGGTTTGCTATAATCCTGGTTATGATGACAGTGAAGTTAAACGGAGAACCTTTGAGAAGAAGCGGCAGGCGGTAAATGAAGATAAGAACCGCGAAAAGTCTAAAAACACGAAAAAGGACAGATTCTCACCACTGCAGAGAAAGGCAAAGAGAGCAACTTGCTTGTGAAAGCGAAGCATCAAACATCCCTAAGGTATTCTATCTATGGCGAAGCGTCAATACCCGGTCTAAAGGAGTACTGTTTGTTAAGAAAGGCTTTCAGCCTTTTGTTTTTATGGGTCTATACCCCGGGTTGCGCATGCTTACCCGGGGCTAGATTAGTTAACCCTTCGGTGAAAAGAATATTTTTTTTTTCGTCAAGGAAGTGCTATTCATTACAGACTCAGATCTACACCAAAAAAAGCCCTGAGTGAAAACGACTCAGGGCTTTTATTTAGAAAGATTATTTATTTTCTACTGGTGTGATCATTTTTTTCGTTTTAGGATCCCAGAACGGTAGTGAAATATATGCTTTTCCAAGTTTGGTCATCTTTTCGTTTTCATCAAATAAAGTCATGGTTGGATGATCTTTTAAGTGCGACATAAACCATGCATACTTTTCTACGCTTTCCGACTTTTCAAATAACTCAACAGCTTCTTTCATATATGTATATGACTCTCCTGGAGTTTTTGCTGCCCACCAAGCGAACTCTGTAACCCAGATTGGTTTTCCTGGGTATTTCTTTTCAAGCATACCAATTAACCATTTTACTTCGTGGATATTCCCATAGGTGTGAACTGCTACAGCACGCATGTTCTCTACTCCACCCACATAGTAATAAAAAGCATCCATGTAAGGAATCATATAAGTATAAACAACATCTTTCTTTTGCAGCGGATCATAAGCTTTGATACTAGCATCACCACCGGAGCCAAGTGCCATATGAGGACCTACCACTTCAAAATTATACTCTTTGGCAAGTTCATCGATTTTCTTGAAGACCTTGGCAGTTGCTTCAGGTGTCATGTTCGCTTGCTCTTTTAGATTCGGTTCATTGATCGCCAAAACAAATTGGGGTTTGTTGCCTTCTTGAAGATATTTGGTGAAACCTTCAAGGTATTTCGCATCACCTCCCCATACCATTGGGTAAAATTCCATATCGACAGATTCGTATTCAAAATCGCTTTTGAAGTACCAGTTATAATACCATGAACAACCTTTGGCTAAATCTTTCGCTTCTGATTCACTCATTTTGTTGATGCAGATTCCACGTTTTGAACTACGTTGTATAGAAGCAGGTTCTTCAAGTAGGGGTTTGTCCTCTTCTGTTTTGGTATTTGAATCTTCTTGTGCTGTTGCAGTGGTACAAGCAAACAAGAATAAACTAAATAAACTAAGTAAATATCGGTACATAAATTTCTTTCCTTATCATGAGCATTTAAAATTTGCAATTTTTGCAATATAAATCATTATAAGTCTTATATTGTTAAATAGCAATGGTAAAAAGTATGATAAATATAATAGAAAATCTGATTATTCCCGATGACTCTGTGCAGAAGTATTTAAGCCTTTCTGCTTTTGAGAATGGTGAAGACTGGTTTGGTAATGGTGTTGTTTGGGCTGGAGCGAGTCAATTGACAGCGGGTCATAAGGTTTATCGGCAATGCTGTGAACAGCATCTCGTCTATTTTTGCTTAGAAGGTGAGGTTAACTATCGTTGTGATGACTTTGTTGGTGTTGTGAAGCCGGGCCATATGTTATTTATTCCAGCGGGATATGAGCATCATTTTCAAAGTGATCGTGTTGTTTCTATTTGGTTTATGCTAGACCCTCGGCATTCTCGGTGGGAGTGGCTGAGGAGCCTACAAGCAAAAGCATCTATATCGATATCCGAAAATGAGCTTAAAAACTTATGTGAGATTATTTATATAGAAATGTTTCGCCAAGAAAAGAAAAGTTTAGAAGTGGTACATAAATTATGTGATTTAACCTTATGCCTGTTGGAGCGAGAACTGCAAGCGGATATACCTACAACTCAGGCAAGAAATATGGCAAAGCTAGAACGACTTTGGATTCAGGTTCGTCAACAGTTAAATTATCCATGGAATATTCAAGATTTAGCTACACTGGCTTCAATGTCTCGTTCGCACTTCCATGCTATTGTTCATGAAATATATGGAGTGGGCCCTATGGACTATGTACGAAACATGCGAATGGATCATGCAAAATCTTTGTTGAAATACACTGACTATAAATTACAGATTATTGCTGAAAACTGTGGCTATCAATCACCATTTTCTTTTTCCAATGTCTTTAAAAAAACAATAGGTATATCTCCTAAACAATACCGTAAACAACAAACCACTAAGGTTTAGAGTTACTATTTTATTTAAAAAGAGTGATTGTATGAAATTTCAAGTAATAGATTTGGTTGAGGGGCCAATTATTACTGCTGATTTGTCAACAGAGATCGGGAATAATATAAATGGGCCAAGCTTAATTCGTGTTCCAGACTGGATTGAGAACCCTCTAGGTTCCTATTATTTACATTTTGCGCATCATTCTGGTCAGTTTATTCGAATGGCTTATGCGAATGATTTATGTGGCCCTTGGCATTACCTAAAAGGTGGTACCTTGCATGTTGATGATTGTCTTTGTGATATTATCCTTTTTGATAACCAAAAGCCTTTGGCAGATATTCCAGGTGTTTGTGGTATTGTAGATGGATCTGTTGTACCTGGTTACTTTGGAATTGAAGCAGGATCAACATTGTTCCAGAGTCCTATGGTGCAAGCCAAGTTGATAAGTTTGCACGATTAGGTGAACTTGCTGCCCAAGCTAAGCCCGTAGCAACGGGTTTGTTAGCCCTTGATTGGAATAATGGAAACCGCAATGTATTAGCAGATCCATTATTGACCGGCTTGATCTTAGGTCAAACTTTACAGACAAAACCAGAAGAAATTTACCGTGCTTTAATTGAAGCTACTGCCTTTGGTGCAGCGAAAATCATTAAGCGAATTGAAGCATATGATGTACCGATTAAAGATGTAATCACTTGTGGTGGACTGTCTGTGAAGAACCCTTTGCTTATGCAGATCTATGCGGATGTCTTAAACAAACGTATTTTGGTCTCTGATATTGATCAGACCTGTGCCTTTGGTGCTGAAATCTTTGATGCGGTTATTGCTGGTCCAGAAAAAGGTGGTTTTGCTGCGGTTTCTGAAGCACAAGATGCGCTTTGTGTGATGAAAGAAAAAGTGTACGAACCCATTGCCGAAAATTATGCCGTTTATATTAAGCTATTTGCTTTATATGAACAATTGCATGATGCCTTTGGACAATCAGGGAGTTCTGCATCATTAGCTAATGTGTTGAAAGAATTTTTGCAGATCAAAAGCGAACAAGTATAAACGATCAAGTTTTTGATGAACAAAAAATTTTGGGCAAGGGTAAAAAATCTATGACTTGCAAAGAGACCGGAAGGACTTAATACATTATTAAGCCCTTAAATAATTTTATTTAAATAAATCGTTTTTCTCTTTTTGTAAGGAAATAATGATTTCGTTTAGTTCTTTGTATAAAGGGATTTCTTCATTTAATTTTTTTTGGTAATCCCTTAATGCTTTTAGTGCTTCACTTTGAGCTTTAGAAGCAGCAACAATTGGCTCCTCTTTGTTGATTTTTATCTTTTTATTAATTTGATTTATTTTTTTATTAATTTCTGCATTTTTTTTACGTAGTTCTTTTACATTGTCATAGTTTTTCTGCCTCATTGCTGCTCTCATTGCAACTTCATTATCCGTTCGCTCTTTAATAAGGTCTGCTGCCTCTTGGCTCTTTTCAATGAGGGTTTTTAGACGAAGTTTTTTTAATGCTTTAGTCGTATCTTGTTGGGCTTTTAGTAATTCGGTATATTCTGTATATTTTCCATCTTCTTTTAAGATTTTATACATTTCTTCACGTGCTTCACCGATTTCTTTGTTAATGTCTTTAACCGTACGTTCTTGTGCAAAACTAGAAGTTAAGATTAAACAGTATGAGAAGAATATCGTGAATAATTTTACCATAAAATAAGCCCTATGTTTTCTATTTTTAAATCAAAAAGTGATTTTTATTATAGTTTAAGTCTTGGTTAAGTTCAATAGAAATTACGAAGTAAAGCCTAAAACGATTGCTTTGCATTGCTAGTCTTCAGAAACATAAGCGGACCATGGATATGCTTTATAAGTGCAATAAAAAAGCCGTAAGTTACTTTGATTAAATAACTTACGGCTATCACCTGTTGGTACGTGAGGGGGGAGTCGAACCCCCACACCTTGCGGTACTGGAACCTAAACCCAGCGCGTCTGCCAATTCCGCCACCCACGCATTGTGAAAAGTGAGCTTTAAATTTAGCTCAGAATTGATATAAGTCTAGCCCTTAACTTATGTTTTTTGAGTAAATTTTTGAATTAAATTCTTAAAATTAAAACTTGAGTCGGTCTAGGAAGTCAAGCTGTATATATTTTACTTGTTTGGGGTCATTAAACTTCACGCCTACCCCCAATAATCTTACAGCTGCTTGATGTCTACCAAGGCCCTCAGCCAACAGTTCTAAACATGCCTCTAAACTTGGGCTTAACCCTGTTTTCTCTATTGTAGTTGTCTGAAAGTCTGAAAACTTGATTTTTACAAAGGTAGCTTTAATAGAGTACTCAGGGTTTTTTTCGAGAAACTGAGATAATTTTTCCATGGTTTGTTCATAAATCATCGCAAGAATCTCAGGGCACTTACCTTGATGAAAATCTTCATTAAAGGTACGTTCTTGAGAAAAACTTTTGCGAGTACGGTTCGTTTGAACGGGCCTGTCATCAATGCCTCTACAGAGTTTAAATAGTTCCTGACCAAAACGTCCAAACTTTTGTATAAGTTTTTGCTGTTCCCAAGCTTGTAAGTCTTTACAGGTAAAGATACCAAGCCGTTCCATTTTTTCGGCTGTTTTTCTACCAACACCCCAAATTTTACGGATGGGTAGATTAATAATAAATTCGGCTACTTGATCGGGTGTAATTACAAAAAGGCCATTGGGCTTTTGCCAGTCACTAGCAATTTTTGCTAAAAATTTATTAGGAGCTACTCCAGCAGAAGCTGTTAGTTTTCGATCTTGATATATGCGCCAGCGAATTTCTTCCGCGATTCGAGTGGCACTTCCACGGAAGTGCGTGCATTCACTTACATCTATAAATGCTTCATCCAAGGAGATTGGTTGAATAATATCAGTATAGTCTTTAAAAATATTAAAGACATGTTCAGATTCTTCTTTGTAAGCTTTTGACCGCACTGGTAAAATGGTTAGCTCAGGGCAAAGTTTCATTGCTCTTGCAGATGACATTGCTGAACGTACTCCAAATTTTCTTGCCGCATAGTTGGCGGTACATAGGACACCCCTACTGTTGGGGCGGCCTCCCACTGCCATGGGCACATCTGACAAGCTGGGATTATCTCGCATTTCAACTGCTGCAAAAAAGCAGTCCATATCAATATGTATAATTTTACGCATGTTCTTTTTTGTATAGCTTTGCAAATGTAAGACGTTGATCAATGCCTTTTTGTACTTTAAACCCATTTTTTAGGACAAGTTTATTCAGATTGGGAATCACTTTTAATTGACTATTCACTGCGTACTCAAAAAATTTTAACATTAATTTTTTTTGCATAAATCCACCTTGATTTAAAGGCTTAAAGTCAAGAAGTAGTAGTGATCCCTCATGATGAAGTGCATAATTGATATTTTGTATGCAAAGATTCAGCTTATTTTGGGGAGTGACTATATCAAGTGCAAAACATGAAATCACTAAATCATAACTAGGTTTCTTTGTTTCTTGCAAAAAGTTCGTAAAGTCTTGATGGTAGTAATTGATTGCATTAAACTCAGATAAATTTTTTTTTGCCTTATCGAGCATTGCTTCTGAAAAGTCAACCCAGTCAATATATAGGGTAGGGGACTGAAGTTGTTCTATAATTGGCTTAGCAAAATGACCCGTTCCTCCTCCAATCACAAGAACTTTTGAAGTATTAAAAATAAGTTTAGCAGCTCGGCTATGAAGACGCTTAATTTCTCCAAAGCTACCAAGTTGTGCCAAGATATCATAAAATGGCGCCAAACGGTTGAAACCGGCAGCTAAACTCATGAAATATTACTTCTCCATTGCTGATAAATCAGAAAGAATTAAAAGAGCTTCATCAAGGTAAGGATCTTCATCCTTCTTTTTCTCTTCAACTTCCTCATCATTATCTGAAGTTTTTTCTTTGTTACTATCATCATCACTTCGATTACGATCAAAAACTTGCTTCGTAACCTCTGCCCATTTTTCATCCTCTTCACGTTGTTTACGACGAACATCAATATTTAGGCTGACTTCTTTCTTAGCTTGGCGAACACCAAACTCTTCAATTTGCTCAAATAGAGTCTGAAACTTAGGATCATTTTCAACGCGCTTTTGAGAAAGCTTAGTTAGTTCTGGTATTAAAGGCTTTACAGAAGGCGAATAAATTGTAAACCTTTTAGGTTTTATTTCATCCCAGGGCAAAACATGTTTTAGCTTTGATTCACCAACGTCCAAGTGATCTAAAAATGAAGGATATGTAATATCAGATGCAACACCACGTTTCTGAGTTGACTCACCAGTCACACGATAAAACTTCGAAGAAGTAAATTTAAGAGCGCCTGGATTTAATGGTTTTAGTTGTGGGAAGTTGGATAGGCGAAGAACTTGCTGTACCGTTCCTTTTCCATGAGTTTGTTTGTCCCCAAATATGATACCACGCTCATAATCTTGAATAGCACCAGCCGTAATTTCAGATGCAGATGCACTGGTATGATCAACCATCACTACGAGTGGCTGATCATAATAAAAACCACGATCTTTATCTCCACGAGCAATAACGTTTTCTAGGCTTTTTACTTGTACCATAATTCCTTCTGGAATAAATATTCCAGAAAGCTTGATTGCTTCATCTAGACTACCTCCACCATTGCCGCGTAAATCTAAAACAATACCTTTAATCTCTGGCTTTTCTGCCAACATTTCATCAATTAATTTACGAACATCTTTAGTTGCAGAACGTGCATCCTTATCACCTCGCTCAATTCCAGCCCAATCAGCATAAAAGCTAGGAAGATAAACATAGGCAAATGATTCTTCTTCACCATTATCCATTGTGATCGTTTTTATCTCACCTGATGCAGCTGAGCTTTCTACTTTTACTTCATCACGTGTGATATTAATCACTTTCGGTACGCCTGTAATTCCACTCATAACTGTCAGGTGAACAACTGTTCCTTTTTCTCCTCGGATCATACGGACGACTTTTGACAAAGGCATAAAGATGATATCTACTGGCTCTTTTTGGGTATCTTGACGTACTGCAACAATACGGTCTCCGGGCTGGAGACGGCCGTCTTGATTTGCAGGGCCACCTGGCATAATTCGTACAATCTTGGTATAACCATTTTCTACGGTAAGAACTGCACCAATACCTTCTAACTTTAAGCTCATATCAATATTGAAGTCTTCAAGTGTTCTTCGGTTCATGTAAGAAGAGTGTGGATCAAAAACATTGGCAATTGTAGTAAGATATAATTGTAAAACATCACTTGTGTCAAAATCAATGTAGCGCTTGTGCATGCTGAAAAAAGTATTCATCACAACCTCAACAGGTGTTCGTTGAAATACTTCTGCTTCTTTAGGCTTTTCTTCTTTACCTTCTTCATCATCCTTTGCTTGTTTGGCTTCAAATTCTTTGGCTAGCTCTTGGATCATAAGTTGGTTTTTTAAGCGTTTACGCCAAAGTTCATTCAGACCTTCAACATGTTCTTCCCAAGGTGCATTGCTTCGGTCTAATTCAATCGTCTCATCTTTGCTGAAATCAAATGGCTTTTTCAGTCTTTCTTGAATAAAAGTATGGCGTTGTTGAACACGTAGAATAAAGCGTTCAAATATTTCAAATGAAAAGTCTAGGTTACCCTTTCTTATTAAGTCATCTAAAATAATGCGGTTTGCGTAGAACTCTTCTACATCTCTAGATAAAAAGTAATATCGATTTGGGTCCAAGGCATCAAAATATTCATCAAAAATAGATGCAGATAAAGTGTCATCCAAGACCTTTTTGTTAAAATGTCCTTGTTGTAATAAAGTTAGTACAGATTGTGCAATAATTGAGTCACGCTGTGTCACTTTTCTGGTGACGCCTTCGTCAGCAACAAGTTCTTTTGCATGAACTATATTAAAACTTAATAAGATTGTTGTTATTAGCGAATATTTAAACCAGTTTTGGCATAAACCATATGCGTCTTTAAGCATGTATTTTCCTTCGTTTATTGATGATTCGAAACGGTTATAGTCTAACGACGTTACATTCCCTTAGAATGTTTATTACTGTTTTACTTTTAAGCTTTGAATTGTTACCTGAGGCGGTAATCCCAATGATAATGCTTTTTGGTACCACTTTTGTGCTAAAGTCTTATATTGTGGGGACCAACTGATGTAAAGCTTAGCTAATAAAGTGGCTGTGTCCAAGCTTTTTTTATCAATTTTCCACGATTCATAAAATTGTTGTTCTGCTGCACTATACCACCCCATTAATAAAAATCCTTCTCCAAGCTTATTAATAAAAAGTGGATTTTGTGGATAGTGGTTTAGGGCTTGTGCTGAAATTTCAACTAACTTTAAGGTGGCGTTTTGAGCAACTAAACTTTCTAACCACTGCTCATACTCAGCCGCTTTCAAAGGACCATCCTGAAGTTTAGCTGCTGCTGCATAATAATTACTGCTTTGGGAAAAGTCCTTTAAAAGCATATAGTTTTTGGCTATAAATAAGGCCATTAAAGCTGAAGGTTGTTCTTCAAAAAGGCTCTTGTATAGTTTATTTGATCTGTCGTATTGCTTTTCCTCAAAAAATTTTCTGGCAGATGCTTGTTGTTGTTGGCGCTGTTTGTCTTTGCGAGCCTGTTCTTGAAAACGCCGCGTCTGATTATCTTCTTTAAGTCTTTGGGTGGCTGAAAGTTCTATTTCGATTTGCAGCTTTTCTGCTTTTAATCTAGAGTTTTGCTTGCTGAGTTCCTGTAATTGTTTTTGAAAGGTAACATTACCACTGCTTTTTAGTTGTGAGGCGACCTCTTCACGGCGAAGAATTTCTTTATAAGCAGCAATTGTATCCTGTAAGTCTTGGTTTTCTAAAGTTAGTACAGAGTTCGTCATAATTTCATTTTTTAGATAATGATCAGACTCTTCCGCTAAAGTTTTCATTGCACCATGGTCTACCTCGGCTAATTCCTTACGCAATTTTGAATTCGCAATTTGCAGGGAGTCCAACTCAAGTTTTAGTAGCTCTTCATTGGCCGAACTTTGGGCCAGGCTTTCTTGATAAATTTCATTGGTTTGTCTCAAAATAACAACGGTTTCAGCAATTACTCCTAAATCATCTTTGACTTTAGCTGTATTGCCAGCTTTGGCTGCTTCAAGCAAACTTGCTAGGGCTTTATTGTCATTATTCAATTCAGCAATATGAGCTTTTAAGCGTTCTACATAGGCTAGTTGAACTGCAAGTTGTTTATATACTTCATCCATCTTTTCACCCAGTATTTTAGTTTCTACCTCATACCGTTGTTGTTTGACATCAAATTCTCGTTGCTGGTGAAGAAGGCTAAATTTATCTTCAGAAAGCTCAGTGACTTCAAGTACCTTTTTCTCTAAGTCTTGTTGTAATTTTACAGTCTTGGACTTTAGTTTTTCCACCTGTTGAGCGCTTTCCTTTTGTAGCTTGACATTTAAGGCACTTAATTTTGTGATCTCTACATTAAGTACTTCGTCTTTTGTTAAAGGCATTTTTTTGTGCAAAGCAATGGAAAGATCGGTATTGCGGTCTAATAATTTTTTATTTTTGATTAATAGCTCTTCAATTCGGTCATTTAGTACGTTCACGTTCTCTAAGTCTTTAATAGCTCTAATTAGTGCAGCTTTTAATTCTTGGTTTTCTTTGCGAAGTGGAGCTTCCCATAGTTCCTCTATGTAAACTTCATCTAATTCCTCAAATTCATCTTTATAGCGTTTTAGGAAAATACGGCATTCTTTAAGCTGATACTTTAATACGTTTGGGAAAAAACCTGGAGATGTATTTTGTAATTGTTGGATGCGCTCTGCCGCAAGTTGGTAATTACCATAAGCACGTTTCAGCTCATCCTTATTTACTGAATCACGAGCAGTTTGGATAAAGGTATTAATTTCTAACCAATGAAGTTCACGAATATTTTCTTGCTCATCTGGTAGTTCAATTTGCGCAAAAACAGTGAAAAGAGCTAAAATTTGAATGATAAAAGCAAGTTTGATCAATTGCACGTTGCTGTTTTTACCTTTGATTTACAGGTTATTTAGTTGGAATTTAGTAAAAAAACACTACAAGAAAGATTGAACCTACTTAAACAATACGACAGCTCTTCGTTCTGTAAAATTGTTTTCTTAAATCAAAAGATAAATTCTTTAAAAAAATATGAATTTAATTTAGTAGATAGTCAACTTATTGTATTCATTCTGATATGAACTCTATTTTTGTTAGAAAAGATCGGTAATTTTTTTTTGAACTTGGTAGGAATGGTGCAGCTTTGTAGTAAGTTGAATAGAGCAATGCCGAATTATATAAAATGGATTCATCTATGATTGTTACCGCTCAAAATAAATTAATTAGCCAAAAGTGCTTGAAAATGCTTCGTGATCAGGAACCTGATGCCGCAGAGTTTCTTGCTAAAAATTTTTCCTCACGTATTTTTGGCTTGGCATTGCGTATTACTCAAAATCACTCAGATGCAGAAGAAATTGTTCAAGAGACTTTGACCGTAGTTTGGAATAAGTGGTCAACTTTTCGCGAAGATTCAGACTTTTCAAGCTGGATATTCCGGATTGCAGCTAACCAAGCATATATGAAGCTACGAAAATCTAAGCGCCAAAGTCAGATGTTTAGTCTGAATGATTTAGCTACGCAAACTGCTCAACTCATACGTTTACAAAAACAAAGTCTTTTTAATACAAGTTTTGTAAAGGAAACTCAAAAGCCAGATGAGCTTCTGGAAAAACAGGAACTTCATATCGTTCTGCAAAAAGAAATTGATGCACTTCCTGAAAAGTTTCGTTTGGTTTTGGTTTTAAAAGATATCGAGGGATTGCAGTTAAAAGATATTTGCGAAATTCTTGATTTGTCATTGAGTGCGGTAAAATCAAGACTTCACCGTGCAAGAAAGCTATTACGAGATCGTTTAATAAAGTTAAATTATAAAATGAGTTAAAATTATTTTATGCTTGAGAGTCGTGACTATATGCGTGATCGTTACCAGGGGTACAACGGTAATGTTAATGCTTCCAAAAAGATGTTACGAGGTATCATTATTCTTACAGTTACCTTGTTTGTCCTGCAACAAATTTTCCCAAAAGATTTTGAGTGGGTTTTAAGTCTTAAAAATCAGGCCACCTTTGATTATCAAAATAATTATTTTTCTACACCATATCCTTCTTGGTTGGTGTACCTTGGTATTCCCGGTCACTTATTGGTTCATGCAGACGTTTTTCATATTTTGTTTAACATGTTAAGCTTGTTCTGGTTGGGGCAGTTTGTGATTGAAAAGCTGGACGCTAAACAATTTTTGACTCTATATATCTTTTCTGGGATCTTTGCTGGTTTGATCTGGTTTTTAAGCGTAAATGGGCAGGGAATTATTGCAAGGAGTGTGGGGGCTAGCACTGCGGTCTCTGGTGTATTTGTTGCTGCTGTCATGATTTATCCAAACCTTCCTTTTTTTCTTGGTCTAAAGTTAAGACAATTGTTTTGGGTGTTTCTAGCATTAGATATTGCCTATATTCTCACCGATTCCAGAACAAATGGATACGGCCATATCTTGGGGATGATTGGGGGGGGAATATATATGCTTATTTTTCAAAGAGCATATATTGCTTGGACACCTTGGGGGGCTTTACCCAGAAAGTCAAAAGAATATAAACCTAAGTTTACTATACATAATTTTGAAACGGGCAAACAGAAAGTAGCTGACTTAGATGCAATCGAAATTTCCTCTGAGGTAGATAAAATTTTAGATAAAATCAGTGCAGAAGGTTATCGAAGTTTGACCAAGAAAGAAAAAGAAATTCTTGAGCAGGCTGGGAAGAAACTTAAGCGTTAATTGTTCCTATTTTCGATATGATGGAAATATCTTATTGTCTTAAATCATTTTATTACTTTTTATTCATTTTAAAGTCTTGAATATTATTTTACATCACTTAATAGATTGCTAATTATGTATTGTATTTTTAACGATTAGCTACTACAAATGGAATAGATCTTATCTCGATTTGATTATTTTTAGAATGCTTAAAATGGGAATTTAAGCGCGACCTTCATCTTAAAGAATAATTAAAGTATTTCTATGATGGGGCAATATCTCATACAAAGCACACTTTAATCGGTATTTTTCAAAGGCCATATTAAAAAAAATTGTCTACTCTACTTTTTGTTTGTTAGTATTTACTGAAATAAATAGATTTTTGGTGCGAAGGTATTCGCTAAAGTGGAGTCTTTCAATGCGCTGAATAATTAAGTTTGCTTAAAGCTCCTGGTCTATCACCTTGCGATTTACACTAATGCTAATTAGACTTGAAAAGTTTAAATGATACCTAGATTGAACATTGATCTTAAAACTTTTATAATCAAATGATCACCTGTTTCTGACATAAATAAGACTCTAAAAAGTGAAATCGAATAGAGATAAACCTGTTCATGAACAATAAGAATATCCCAATCCATATTTTGTTAA
Organism: Lentisphaeria bacterium; assembly: GCA_022447755.1. GTDB lineage: Bacteria > Verrucomicrobiota > Lentisphaeria > JABSQK01 > JABSQK01 > JAKVBE01. The sequence goes on from JAKVBE010000025.1 coordinate 33,808, forward strand.
AAACATACTTACTTTTTAAGAATTACTTGATTTTTTAAATAAATTTCATCTTATAAGATGTACAATTATGAATGCAATAATAATTCAAGAAAATGCTAAATCGAAAATTCTAGATCCCAGTAATTTACTGATTTATTTTATGCATTTTTACTCATTTACTTATTTATTAGTGCATAGAATACAAAAAAGATAACCCCAAATGTCTGTCCAAACATAAAAGTCATTTAGGTGAAATTATAGATATACAATAGCTACTTTAGATTGTTTTTTATGAATTCAGTTGTGTATGCAGATTTTACTAGTGATGCATCTTTAATAATGCCAAGTTTTTGCAATTGTTCCGCTAAGATAAGCCAGCGTTGATCTGTCATTTCACCAAAATTATCCGCCTGCATATAGTCTTTTAAAATATGCATACTTTCACTCAAACTATTACCGAGCTCAGGATTACGCTTTAAAATTTCGTGATTAGCCGCTTGTGGGTCCGCTAAATAAGCCAACCATGCATGACGAGTAACTTCAACCATTTTAGCAACAAGTTCTGGGTTATTCTTAAGCATGGCTTCACTCGTAATTAATACGGAAGCGTATGGATTGAACCCAATATCGTGAACTGGTAAAACCTTGACCTCAATGCCTTTTTGTTTCATGATTATTGGCTCAGAATTTACATATCCCTGCATGATACTCTCTTTATTGGCCATAAATGTCGCCTGACTATATTTTATCGTTTGTATTCCTTTCAAACTAGGATACTGCTTCAATAAATATGCATAATAAGGTTTTGTATCATTGACGATTAATTGCTTGGTTTTAACAATATCATCCCAAGAGTTGATACCACTTTCTTTATGGGCAAGTAAACAACGAGGAGATTTTTGATATGGAGCAAATAGACCTATAATAGGTAATTTATTTTCACGAACTGCTAAAATTTTATCAGCATTGGCAATTCCAAACTCAAAGCGCTCGACTGCAACTTCGGTTTCAACTGGATTTCCTGGACCGCCACTTACAATTTCAACATCAAGTCCAGCCTCTTTATACATTCCGCTCACAACACCATGGAAATAGCCACCATGCTCTGCTTCCGGGAACCAATTGAGCTTGAGACGAATCTTCTCTAATTTTTGGGTGCCTTCAAGTGGTGAAGACTTTTGAGGACTACAAGATACTAAACATAGTATAGTTACTAATAATAACGAAATCTTTATCATGAAACTTTCCTTTCAAAGTGTCCTTTTTTAATGATCCATTCGCCTAAAGTTGAAACAACAGAAAATATAATAAAACCTAACAGAGCAGCAGAAATACTAGTTGCAAATAAAAAGGGATAATTCGCATTTTGTTGATTGCTTTGAATGAGAAATGCAAGCCCCCGGGATTCTCCACTAAGACCTGTAAAGTATTCACCGACAATTGCTCCCACTACTGCAAGTCCAGCAGATGTTTTGGCTCCAATAACAAAATTGGGAACGGCAGATGGAAAACGAACCTTCCATAAAATTTGCCAACGACTGGCCTTATAAAGCCACATCATCTCCATAACATCTTTTTCAATGCTTCTGAGACCTGTAGACACATTTGTGACAATAGGGAAAAGAGATATAATCATAGAAATTAGAATCATAGATTTGGTTCCTGCACCAAACCAGAGTATAAATACGGGGGCAATAGCAACAATCGGAACTGCCTGTAAAAAAATTGCATATGGGTATATGGATAATTCGATAATTTTTGACTGAGACATCAGTAGAGAAATAATGGTACCAATAAGAATTGATAAAACAAAACCTGCAACGGCTATAAGTGCAGATTGTAAAGTGGCATCGAGGAGTTCTTGATGTTGATCAGCAAAAATTTCAAAAACTGCTTTTGGTGAGGGCAGTATGAATGGACTTATATTAAAGGAACGTATTGCTAGATCCCAAATTAGAAGAAATGTAATAAAAAGAATCACTGAAGGAACATACTTTTTCATTTATCCACCTCTCTTAAGGCTGCCTGGACTAACTTGAGTGAATCTTGAAATTCTCCTGTAAGCCTTAAATCTAAACACCTTGGTTCCGGTAAACTTACCGGAATATCCGCTGCTATCTTACCAGGGTTAGATTGCATAACTAAAACACGCTGGCTCATATAGGTTGCTTCAAATAAATTATGCGTCACAAACAAAATCGTCATTTTATTTTTTGACTGAATATTTAATAAGTCTTGATTGAGTTGATCTCTTGTCATTTCATCTAGGGCTGCAAATGGTTCATCTAACAATAGCAATTTGGGATTCGTTACCAATGCCCTTGCTAATGAACAGCGCATTCTCATGCCCCCAGATAATTCGGAAGGGTATTTATGGGCCGCATCGAGCAAACCGACACGTTCTAACTCGACTTCTACACAATGTTCTATTATTGAATTCTTTATACCTTTAAGCTCTAAGGGTAAACCTACATTGGCTGCTACAGTCCGCCATTCAAAAAGAGCAGGATCCTGAAAAACAAAACTTGTTTGCTGATTGATTTCGCAAGGTATTTCCAAATCACCATGAGTGGCTACTTCAAGGCCTGCCAAAATTCTTAATAACGTTGATTTACCACAGCCCGATGGTCCAATCAAACCCAATACTTCACCCTCAAAAATAGAAAGGCTCAAGTCTTTTAAAATTGCCTTATTAGCGTCAAAATACTTGGAGATTTGATTTAAGTTGATTTGCATTGCTTCCCTCTATTGAACCCGATAGCGATCTAAGTCAAAATTATGATCTTGATTTGGTGGTTTAGGGATGACAATGAGTAAACAAAGATATACAATAATGGCGGGTAGGATGAGAGTGAATAGGCTAGCAACAACCACCGCTAAACGGAGCCGGGTTGATGACCAACCCAAAAATTGTGCAACACCACCACAAATTCCAAAAATAGAACGATCACTCCCTGAACGAGTCAAGATTGGCTTCATTTTATATCCCTTAAAAATTATTCAATTTTATATATTTTAACCTAAGGATTTCAACTATCAATATTATGTTAATTTTTCATAAAAAACTTAATTACTTAAATCTACCTTTTGAAAAGGAGTTAAGCGAATTCCCATATAGTAGAATGGAAGTTTTATCGCATGATCACACTCAAAAGTTAATACCAATTGATCTTTTTTTATAGGGGTAATAAGAATCGCTTCTAATGAAATATTGAATTCTTTAGCAAAGCATTCCCTTACTTTTTCAACATAGTTTAAATAAGCTGTATTTTCTCCTCTATCTTCTGCATTAATTATTGCCCAATCTGCTTTATTTAGCGTATCTTTTACTGCCTTAGATAATTCTTTACGATACATATCATAATCTTCAGGAGTCCACTTTTTCATTGGAGTTAAATAATCCAAGTATACTGCACAAGATTGAACTTCGATACGATATGGACGTTTTTTAAATGATTGAGATAAGATCATCTATGTTATTCCCCTTTTTTAAAAAGTAATGAATATACAAGTTTTAAACAAGCTTTAACTATGACTTTTCTATTTATTTTATTTCAGGTTAGCACCCTCTTTTAGAGGTATTTTGATTAAAATATAAAATTTTACTTTAATTAATTTGGTTTAATTGCTATCTTTTATTCGAACTTTTTTGAAATTAAGTCTAAGAATGAATCCCAGTGGACGAATAATATGTTAATCTGGTAACTAATTTTGAAATTGTAAAAGATATTAAGTATGTTGGTTGGATACTTAATGATGAATATTATGTTTTAAGTGGAGTTAAATTAACTTATGTTCCGTAGGTTTTTATGTCTTGGAGTATCTTCTATTTCATTATTTGTACAAACAAGTTGTTCTTCTTTAAGTAAAGAAAAACTTGAAAGTTATAAGCTCATTCAAATTCAAAGTGAAAAGAATGATGCTATTGAAACTATTGTTGAATACTTGGGGGAGGATGTCAAAAATCCGCAACTTTTCAAAGATGCAATGTTTGAAGGTGCCCAGATAGTTGGTAAAACTGTTCAGACTGATGGAGGTGCCATCCCTCAAGATTCTTTCTATTGGCAAAACGCAATGGGCCAGCGCTTGATTGAACTGAGCAACCTAGTTCATACAAACGATGAAGCACTTGTGCAACTTGGACTTCAACCTGAAAAAATAAAATTTGAAATAAAGGTTTGGTCAATCTACTCATTGGCTGAAATCAATGATCCCCGGTATTTCTATAATTTTTTTGAGGTTCTTGGAGGCGAAAATTGGATTAATATTAAAGGTGCTCAACAAGGCGCCATCCGCGGCATATATAAATATAGAGAACTTGTTGAAGATAAAGTAGAATTGAGTGCTGCCTTAGCTGTAAAGCTTCATGCTACTTCTGAAGCATTTCCTACATTAGAACAAGAAAAAATGCAAGCGTTACAAACACTTGTTGCTCAACCACAAGTTTTAAAAATAATTGAGCGCGATCAGACGCTTAATAAGAGAGTTTATGAAACTATTCGAAATTGGGGAAAAAAGACTATTAGCAAAAGAGAAGGCTTAGTCAATAAAGTTGATCAAAAAGAGGAGGGGGTATAAGATGAAGAAACTGATTACACAAGCCTGCTCTATCTTACCAGCACTAGTGCTCGTCTCATGCTCTTCCTTAAGTATAGAAGATGTTCAAGTCTATAAAGGACAAACTGATCCAGCAATCGTGAACAAGGGCCTTCACAAATTGATGGACTACACTAAGAATCCAGTAGAAAACCCTGTTGTGTTTGCATATGCTTTGGAAGTTGGAGCAGACCTCGTTCACAACCAACGACAAGGAATTGACCCCAAAATTAACCGTGACAACGAACTTATATCAAACCGCTTTGGACAGCATATTATCTTGACTGAAGTCGCACTAAGAAAAGACCGTGAAAAATTGTTGGAAAATGGATATACTCCAAAAACTGCTGAAAGTATGGTCAAGCCTTGGACACTTTATTCCTTATCGAAAATGGATCGTGAAAAATACTTTTATACTTACTGGCAACATTTAGGAGAAGAACCTTATCTTTATGATTTAAACGTTCAATATGCCGCTATGCAAGGCTTAGGAGCTAAAAGAGATGATTTTGTAAGAAACAATGCTATGGCAATTATGCTTTTACAAAAGACCTCCAGAGCACTTGTCGCAGTAGGAGAAAAACATCAGAATTTAGCTGATTACCTTATTGAAAAAGCATTACGCCTACGCACTTTGAACTATGTTCTAAACGAACTCTACAATAAAGACAAATATGAAGTAGAAGACAAAGACCAACAATTGAATATTCTAGTTCAATGGGTAGCAAAATATATTCATTATAAAATTGAGCATAAACAATTTGTCAAAAGCGAACAACAGGATTTACAGGATAGTTTTCATATTCTCGCAAAAATTGCAACAAACCGTTCCTTACCAATAGCATCTAAATCTGCTTATGATCAACTCTTGGATTGGGGACCCACTGTGCTAAGGCATTACAGTGCACTACAAGCTGACAAAGATAAAGATGTAGAATTTTTAAGAACATGTTTAGGTTTAACTCCTTGGACAAGAGATATTGAAACTATGGCAAGTCTCAACAAACAGTTGTACTTAGAAGTTAATTTTGAAGGTGCAAAGCACTATTTGTTAAACCCAAATATCATTATGGGTGCTAAGTTTGTTCAAGAGGGGAACCAGGCTGTCATTGATGCTGTGAATGGCGCAATGGGAAAATACCTTCTGCCTTTGTCTGTAGACGATAAAGAATGGTTTTATGACAAGATTACACGCTTGTACCCTCGTGAAGCATACAATTATTTGATGACAGTAAAGTGGCCTGTTATAAAAGATGATTTGGTTGCCTTACAAGCGCTTCGATATATGTATAGACTCTCTATTCAAGATGAATTTAACGATAAAGAAAAAGAGAACATACGTGTATTAATGAAAGATATTATTCCAAACTCAATTTTAAGAAATCAATCTGAACTAATTTTTGCAGCAATTGATGGTCACTTGGATGCTCAACTTGCCATTCTACAATATGAAGGATGCGTAGCAGCATTAAAAGAAGATGGCTTTGAGTCAAAGGGAAATTATCATCACTTAATGAGATTATATGCATCTGCGCTAAAGGATTTAAAAAAGAATGATCCTGAAGCATTCGAGCAAATGGCGCCAGAGGCTGCTCAAAATTTAGCATTACTTATTCGTGAACATCGAGATGATTGCGTTGCCTTACTTGCTGCTGTTGCAGAAATTTGTGTTGAATCAAATATGCTTGAAGCAATATTGGATCACGGATTTCATGATCCTGATAAAGTACTGGATTCTGAGTTGGTCTTGATTCGTGAACTTGCAAGAAAATCTCGAGATTCAAGCCCTGAATTAAGAGAAAAGTTATTCGATGTTCTAAGTAGTCAAATACCTGCTGAGAGCCCAGATTTAAGCCTTTTAGCTGTAAGTCTATTAATTGAGCTGTATCAGGAAGATGAAGCATATTCAGAAAAGTTAGTTGCAGCTATTGAGGGACGGTGGCCAGAGCTTTTAGGGGAGGAGGAATAAACATGAAAAAATTACTTATTTATAATACTGTAGGCGCAATCTTAACTGCTATATCAGTTCAAGGAAAAGAACTTCAAGCTAGATTTGACTCCCCTGCAACTCCTGAAATACTATCGCAAATCCCACTTAGTCATTCTGGAGATCTAGATAAAGTTGTTGAAGCACACGAAAAACCTGAACAAAAACAGCAACTATTTATGACTAAAAAATGGAAACCTAGTAAACTTGAAATGCCTGCAGGAGAAGAAATACTGTCTGTAATGTTAATCCCACCAAGGGTAGATAGCTCATACCCTGTTTATAATAATGGTGCTAATAAGTATGTTTTAGATCGGGTCGTTGTATTAACGGAAGAAGGAAAACTATTTTTCACAACCTCTTTAATACAGCGTCACAAAAGACAACCCTTTCTGCACCTAGATGATTCAATGCTTAGCTATACCGTACTTTCTAAACCAGCAATCATTTATAAAAATGGTGTGATGTCCTCTGACTTAAATCAACAAGCCTTTGAACTTGATAAAGTTGCACTGGAAGGTATACAAGTTCAGGTAGAGTATGAAGGTGCAGATGCTAAAGGACTTATTCGTGTTCGACCTGACTTCCATTTTCCGGGTGTGAAAATATCATATGACGCGCATGACGGTACCAATGGTCAAGATGGCTCAAATGGTAAAGCTGGAGCAAATGGTAATAAAGGAAGTAATGGTCGTGATGGAAGTCGAGGCGGCAATAGCCGCTCCACAGCTGGGAGAGGTGGTAATGGATCCAATGGAACTGCGGGTAGAAATGGAACTGATGGTAGAAATGGATACGATGCAGAAGCAGGAGCTTATGGTAGACGTGGTTATGATGCAAAAGAGTTAACAGTCGCTGTTAACTTATTAGAATCACCATATTACAATAAACCTTTAGTTCAGTACAGAACAACCTTAGGTAGCAAGAGTAGAGATTTTATTATTTTACCATACAAACATGCCTTGAATATTTCACTTCGAGGTGGTCAAGGTGGCCAAGGAGGAGATGGCGGCACTGGTGGTGCAGGTGGTGCAGGTGGTGTAGGTGGTGACGGTGGTGACGGTGGTGACGGCGGCCGTGGCGGTAAAGGCCGTAAAGGGTATAATGGTGGCAGAGGGCAAAATGCTACAAGGTATCAAAATGCTACTTCCGGTTCAGATGGTGGGCCTGGTGGGCCCGGTGGACCAGGCGGCATGGGCGGTAATGGTGGCTTAGGCGGAAACGGTGGCTCGGGAGCAGTTGGAGGCCGAGGAGGCGACGGTGGCGCTGGCGGAGATGCTGGTGCTAGTGGTTTAGCTTTTGTGATTGTCGATGCAGATCCTAGTTTTATGCCCATAATTAAAAAAAGCTTATCTATTGACGTTTCTTCTCGTCCAGGTGGCGCAGGAGGCGCAGGTGGTGCAGGCGGCAATGCAGGCCGTGCAGGTGCAGGAGGCTCTGGTGGGGCCAGAGGTTCTGGTGGAGACGGCGGCTCTGGTGGAGACGGTGGCTATGGTGGTGCTGGTGGTAATGGTTGGGTAGGAAGTGAACAACAAACAGGTACACGATACAATCCGTATACCCAATCAATGGAATCTTATACCTATTCTGTGCCAATAATCAAAGTATCAGGTTCTTCTGGAAGTCGCGGCCGAAGTGGGGCAAGTGGACCAGATGGCCCAAGCGGTGTAAATGGTAAAAAGGGACTTAACGGAAAGACTGGTCAAAAAGGTCTCTCTGGGGTTACGGCGAAAGCTGGCCAAAAGGGAGCATCTGGAAAAGTTGTTTTTAAAAGTTTAAACAAATAGTACAGGCTAAATGATGAAAAAATTATTCATTCTTTTTTTATTTATATTCGTAAATTTTAGCCACGCACAGTTAACTGGTGAACTTGTTCTCGACAATGTTCAAGTTGGTGGTGTTCAAGTTGAGCAGTTTACTTTGAAGTATAAATTCCGTAAAGTAATCGGCCGTCCTATTGTTGCTACATCAATAAAGTGGACGGGTGAACAAAAACGTTTACCCGATGATTTGAAGGTTATTTTGCATGGTGAAGTACAAGGAAAAACGATTGTACTTGAGCTCACGCCAGACCATAGCTATCCTTCTAAGGAGTATGGAAAAAATAGGAATCATAAGTTTAGCTGGGATAAACTATTTCGTACAGACGATAATGCCTTCTTGACGAAGGATGAAGCTAAAGCTATTTGGGATAATATGCCTATCCTTTTTATTCACAGCTTAGAAGGTGAGCAAGCTGCCGTTCAAATCGAAAATGTGGATATGAAAACAGCAGTTCAAGTACTGGATGATGAGATTGCTTATGCACAGAAAGAGTTTGAAGCTCAACGAGAGTCAATGACCGAAGAACAAATTGCCAAAAAGAAGGCTGATTTAATTGAACTTGAAAGAAAACGTGATAGAGCTAAATCTCAACAACACAGCTTACGTAGTATGCAAGCAGACATTGCCTCTGATCAACGCTCAAGAGGTTATCGCCATCATGACCGTTCCTTAGATTCTATGCGACAGGCAAAGTCTCGAAAAGCGAGCTCTTATAATGAAGAAGTTAGTGAGTTTCAAGAGGAACAATACGAAAGAGTTGATCGCTACAATCGAAGGCAAAGTGACAGTGGCGACACATTCATGTCTTCACTTTACCAAGGACTTCAAACACTTAATAAGGATTTAGAAGAACAGAACAGACAAATCCAGGAACAGAATAATCAAATCATTCGAGATATGCATATCGCTCAAGAACGAAAACGACAAGAACAACGTGATGCAAACCGCCTTGCCCAACAACGACATTATCAGCAACAACAGCAGCTACAACGTGCCAATCAGCAAAGAGAATTGGACGCAAAAAGAGAAAGAGAACGAATAGCTGCTCTACGAGCAGAACAAGAACGCCAACGTAAAAGAGAAGCAGAGGCGGCAGAGCGTCGCCGTCGTGAAGAGGCAGAACGACAACGTAAACTTGCTGAAAAGCGTCGTAAAGAAGAGGCAGAACGTCAACGAAAGCAATTGATTGCCAAGACACGAACTGTGAATTTTAGTCCGCATCAATCAAGCCAGACTTGGCGAAAGTTTACTCCCGGCGAAAAACGAACAGGAACACTTACAGTTCGTAATTTTACTTTAGCTGGCGTTCGCGTTTCTTCTTTAAGTGTTAGATACTCATATGGCGCAATTTTTGGGGAAGCAACTCATGCTTATGTTTTGAAGTGGACACCTCAAAGTGGTGAGGCTGCTGATAATCTACCGCCAGTCGATATTGAGCTTGTTATTGATACCTCTGCAGGAAGAGGCATAATCGAATGTTCTCCCTTGGTTCCTAAACCAAACCAATGGGGGTTCGATGTTTCTGGGTCCCCGAGCTGGGGAAGTTTCATGAAAAGTTATGGGGGCTATCATAATGCATCAACTGCAAAAGCAATTTATAAGGCAGGGGGAAAAATTTATATTAAGAGCATTACTACTGACTAATTGTAAAAAAGCCGAGCGATCGCTCGGCTTTTTATCATATTAAAAATTTACGATTTAATCTTCATTAGATCCAACAAATTTATAAAGTAGGGCACCAATAATACCGCCTACAATTGGCGCAATCCAGAAAAGCCAAAGTTGTTTTATTGCCCAACCACCTGCAAATAAAGCTACACCTGTACTACGAGCTGGATTTACTGATGTATTTGTAACAGGTATACTGACTAAATGAATCAACGTCAAGCAAAGGCCAATGGCTATAGGTGCAAAACCAGCAGGCGCTTTTGAAGAAGTCGCCCCCATAATTACATATAAGAAAATTGCAGTCATAACGATCTCACAAACCAACGCTGCAATTAGTGAATACCCACCAGGAGAGTGTTCACCAAAACCATTAGATGCAAAGCCAGCTTTCACATCAAAGCCGACTTGTCCACTAGCAATGATATACAAAACCCCACCAGCTGCAATCCCACCTAATACTTGTGAAATAATGTAGGGGATTAAATCTTTCGAATCAAAACGTCCACCAATAAATAAACCTACAGAAACTGCGGGATTTAAGTGACAACCTGAAATATGACCAATAGCAAAAGCCATAGTCAATACTGTTAAACCAAATGCACAGGCTACACCAAGTAAACCAATACCAACTTTTGGAAAACCTGCTGCGATTACCGCACTTCCACATCCACCAAGTACTAACCAAAAAGTCCCAATAAATTCTGCTACATACTTCTTCATATCTTACCTCCTCTTTTTTATTAAAATTATTCAAACTAAAGTTCAGATTTTATAAACTTCAAGTAAATAAATTTTTTATTTATCATAAAGATAAAAATCTTTAAATTTTATAAAAAAAAAGCCCTCCTTGTGATCAAGGAGGGCTTTAATACAGGTATATTAGCCTTGGAGTGCTTTTTTCATTGTTTCACCAATAAAAGCTGGGCTATCTACTACATGTGCGCCATGCTCTGAAAGAATGCGCTTTTTAGCCTCTGCAGATTCATCTGCACCTGATACAATTGCACCAGCGTGTCCCATACGGCGGCCCGGAGGAGCGGTGGCACCCGCAATGAAAGCTACTACAGGCTTTGTGATCTTTTCTTTGATGTGCTTCGCTGCATCAATTTCCATTTGACCACCAATCTCACCAATTAAAACAATTGCTTCGGTCTCTGGGTCTGCCTGAAACATATCGAGTAACTCAGTCATTTTAGTACCGATAATTGGGTCACCACCAATCCCCACACAAGTTGTTTGACCATAACCAGCTGCAACTAATTGATGTACGGCTTCATAAGTTAATGTGCCAGACTTGGAAATAACGCCAATTGATCCTTCTTTAGCAATATGAGCAGGCATAATACCCACTTTTGCACCACCTGGAGTCAATAAACCAGGACAGTTTGGCCCAATTACTCGGCAGCCTTTACGACGTGCATAAGGAATTGCTTTCATCATATCGTTTACTGGAATACCCTCAGTAATACAAACAATCAGCTCAATACCAGCATCTGCTGCTTCCATTACAGCATCTCCAGCAAATGGAGCAGGCACAAAAATTAAGGAAACGTTACAATCTGTGGCAGCTTTTGCTTCAGAACAGCTATCATAAACAGGGATACCATCTAATACAGTTTGACCACCTTTACCTGGTGTAACACCACCTACAACGTTGTTGCCATATTTATGACATTGCTCAGCGTGAAAGGAACCTTCCTTACCTGTAATTCCCTGAACAATAATACGAGAATCTTTATTAATTAGAATAGACATTATATTTTCTCCTATATGTTCCGGTTATTGAGCTGCCGCTACAACTTTTTCTGCAGCATCATCTAAAGAGTCTGCAGCAATAATATCTACACCTGACTCAGCAAGAATTTCCTTGGCTTCTTGAGCATTAGTTCCTTGAAGACGTACCACGACAGGTACATTTAAATCCAACTCTTTTACTGCTTGAACAACACCGTTTGCAATACGATCACAACGGACAATACCACCAAAAATATTAATCAATACTGCTTTTACATTTGGATCTGCTAAAATAATACGGAATCCATTTTTAACGGTTTCAGGATTGGCTGTACCACCTACATCTAAGAAGTTTGCAGGCTCTGAACCCTTAAGCTTAATGATATCCATCGTTCCCATCGCAAGACCAGCACCATTTACCATACAACCAACGTTTCCGTCTAGTTTCACATAGTTTAAGTTATACTTAGCTGCTTCTACTTCGGCTGGCGGCTCTTCGTATTCATCACGAAGCTCAGCAATTGCCTTTTGACGATATAATGCAGATTCGTCAAAATCAAATTTAGCATCTAACGCAATAACTTCATCAGAATCAGTGATGACTAATGGATTAATCTCACATAGAGATGCATCTGTCTCGCTGTAACAAGTATATAGGTTATAGATTAACTTCATTGCCTGTTTAGCATGTGCACCAGAAAGTCCGAGACGCTTCACTAAACGACGTAATTGAAAACCTTGAAGACCTACTGTTGGATCTACGTATTCTTTGATGATTGCATCTGGATTAGAGTGAGCAACTTCTTCGATTTCCATACCACCTTCGCTAGAAGCAATAATTACTGGGCATTCGTTTGCGCGGTCTAATAGAACTGCTAAATAATATTCAGAAGCTATATCTAATGCTTCTGTGATGTAAACTTTACGAACAAATTGACCTTCAGGACCTGTTTGGGGTGTAATCAATGTCATGCCAAGAATGTTATTCACATTTTCTACAGCATCTGCTGTTGTTGGTGAATACTTTACTCCACCGCCTTTACCACGACCCCCCGCGTGAATTTGTGCTTTAACGACAGTTGCTTCAACTCCAGTGCGGTCTTGTACAGACTTAATCGCAGCTGTAGCTTCAGCTTTATCCTCGATCACAACTCCAGATTGCACTGGTACGCCATACTTTGCTAAAATGTCTTTAGCTTGATATTCATGAATTTTCAAAAGAAAACCCCCTTAAATATTCCCATTTTTAGTTGCTAGATTCAGGATGGGACACGCACGCCTGCACGAATTCCTGAAACCAGTCGGAAAAATCCGTTGAAATTTATGATTTTTACTGCCGCCACCCACAACAATTAGGCTTGTCATTTTATCCAGACAATCGGCTTCAATGATGAAACTTGAAGACGGTTAGAAAAACCAACTTTATAAATTACAAACCATACAACTATTTGCAACTTTTTTTAACTAAAAATAAACTCAAATGTAAGAATGAACTCGGTTCAAAAATGTGTGTTGACATCTTTTAATCTTTATGCCATGTTAATCATTTCACTTATTTACTGAAAACTCGCCAAAAAGCAGGCCTTCTGTGTGAATTTGCGCTTACATTTTGGCTATTTTTGGTTAAATTACCTTGTGGGGTTTCTTGTTATTGTTTAGTGAATGACTAAGCAAGAAATTTAATTTTAGTTTTATGTAGGAACAACGATGGCAACAATCCAAGATTTCATGGATGGCAATGAACCAATTTATATTGGAAGTGACCATGGTGGCTATGAACTGAAAAATCAGTTAGTAGACTACCTGAAAACAGGTGCTCGCCCTGTTGAAGATTGTGGACCTTTTGAAATGGATCCGCAAGATGATTATCCGGACTTTGCTGGCAGAGTTGGCCAAGCTGTATCTAGCAACCCTTTAGCTTGTGGTATTTTATTATGTCGTAGTGGCATCGGCATGAGTATCCATGCAAATCGCTTTAAAGGAGTGCGCGGTGCACTGGTAAATACAGAAACAGCAGTCAAATCCAGCCGTGACCATAACTGCTCTAATGTCCTAGTGTTAGGCGGAAATGACATTACTTTTGAATCTATCAAACCACTGGTGGATTTATGGCTGAAAACTCCCTTTAGTAAAGAAGAACGACACACAAGAAGGTTGATTAAAATCGATATGAAACAAGAGCAAGGCATTGATGCCATCCGTAAAGTAGATCCTGAAATTGCTTCCTGGATTGATCACGAAGCAGATCGTCAAAGCAACATTATTGAGTTAATTGCATCTGAAAACATGGTTACTCCTGCTATTCGTGAAGCAGCTGGTTCCATTCTGACCAACAAATATGCAGAGGGGTACCCAGGTAGACGCTATTATGGTGGTTGTGAGTTCGTTGATGAAATTGAACAATTAGCAATTGATCGCGCATGTGAATTATTTGGCGCTGAAGCAGCAAATGTACAACCACACTCTGGTTCTCAAGCAAACATGGCTGCATATTTTGCACTTTTACAACCTGGTGATACCGTTCTGGGCCTATCTTTGGATCATGGTGGACACTTAACTCATGGCTTAAAAGTAAATTTCTCCGGCCGTATGTATAACTTTATTGCTTATGGTGTAAAAGAAGGTGAAGAAATTTTAGACTATGATGAAATTGAACGTTTAGCGCTTGAGCACAAACCAAAGCTTGTACTTGCAGGTGCATCTGCATACCCTCGTATTATTGATTTTGCACGTTTTCGCGAAATTGCAGATAAAGTGGGTGCTTACTTTATGGTCGATATGGCACACATTGCAGGTCTTGTTGCTGCTGGCACACACCCAAGTCCAGTCCCATACGCAGACATTGTTACAACAACAACACACAAAACACTTCGTGGACCACGCTCTGGTTTAATTCTATCAAAACAAGAACATATTAAAAAGCTTAATTCACAAATCTTCCCAGGCTTACAGGGGGGGCCACTGATGCATGTAATGGCAGGTAAAGCGATCTGTTTTAAAGAAGCGTTGTCCGATGACTTTAAAACATACATGAAGCAAGTGGTTGCCAATGCAAAAACAATGGCGGCGGAACTTGAAAAACACGGTTTCCGTATTGTTTCTGGTGGAACGGATAACCATTTAATGCTGGTTGATTTACGTCCATTAGGAACAACTGGTAAAATCGCACAGGTTACGCTGGATGAAGCTGGTATTACAACCAATAAAAATATGATTCCATTTGACCCAGAAAAACCAATGGTTACGTCTGGTATTCGTATTGGTACACCAACAGTTACGACTCGCGGTATGAAAGAACCAGAAATGGTAAAAATTGCTGAATGGATTTACCGTGTAATCAGCAATATCGAAGATGAAGCAGTAATTGCACAAGTTCGCAAAGAAGTTGAAGAACTTACTGCAAAGTTCCCTGTTTTATAAGGGAAAAATAGGTTTAAAGCTGTATGATTGTTAATCATACAGCTTTTTGTTTTGGGAAAAACTTAATTTCACATGTAATTTAGGAGTATGTGTTATGTCAGAAAAGAGTCTTGTAATCATCAAACCAGATGGCGTACAACGTCATCTAATGGGTCGCATCATTCAGCGTTATGAAGATGCTGGTTTACAGGTTTTAGCTATGCGCTTTGGCGTTGCGGAAGCTGCACAAGTAGAAGCACACTACCAGGAGCACAAAGGGAAACCTTTCTTCCAAGGATTAATTGACTACATCACACAAGGGCCTTCTTTGTTCTTCGTGCTTGGTGGAATGAATGCAATTGATAAAATACGTGCAATGAATGGAGCAACTGAACCTTCTTCTGCTGCACCTGGTACTATCCGTGGCGATTTTGCACACATGGGCTATGGCGATAAACCATTGTATAACTTAGTTCACGCGTCTGCTACACCAGAAGAAGCTGCACATGAAATATCAGTTTGGTTTAGCGATGACGAAGTCGTTGATTTTAGCCATACTGATGCTGATTTTCACGGTGCATGAGCCTAAATCACTTCATTGAAGGTGCTGAGACTTACCTATTAGAACTGATTAATGGGAAACGTCACAGCAGAAAAGATAAACTCTTGAAATATGTCTTATTTTCCTTTTCAAGAGTTTATCTGACTATTGTTAAATGGCGCATCAGTTTATACAAACATCGTATCTTCAAAGATCAGCGTTTGGGGTGTTTGGTGATTTCCATTGGCAATGTTACATGCGGAGGAACAGGCAAGACGCCTGTTGTAGAAGTCTTTGCACGCACATTAAATGCAAACAAGCGAAGAGTTGCAGTGTTAAGTCGAGGCTACCGTAGTAAGAGTAAGCCACTGTCGCAAAAACTACGTGAAAAATTTTTAATGGAATATGAGGTCGTTCCTCCTAGAGTGGTATCCAATGGCCGTGAAGTTCTATTAGATTCTCATATGGCAGGTGATGAACCCTACATGCTTGCCCGTAATCTTAAAGGTGTTGTTGTTCTGGTTGATAAAGACCGAGTGAAAAGTGGACAATATGCAATCAGACACTTTAATGCAGATACCCTAATCTTAGATGATGGTTTCCAATACTTGCCACTAAAACCGCGTGTGAATATTTTACTGGTTGATTCCACAAACCCTTTCACTAATCACCACATGCTGCCCAGGGGACTTCTTAGGGAGCCAATTGCGAATATTACACGTGCAGATTATATCTTTCTTACTAAATCAAATGGAGGAGATCATCTCCGCCACATGAAACAATTTTTACGCAAGCATAACCGCTTTGCTGAAATCATCGAATGTACTCATCGTCCCAAGTATTTAGAAAATTTAAAAACGGGAGAAAAAATACCGCTAGACTCCATGAAAAGTGCACAAGCAGGCTCTATTTCTGGAATTGCTGTGCCAGAAAGTTTCGAAAATTTTCTTATAGGTTTTGGCGCTGAACTTTGCCACATTGAGCGTTATGTAGACCATCACCGCTACACAAAAGAAGAACTTGAAAGTTTTGTTCAAAAATCGTTGGAACATGGGGCAGAAATGTTACTGACAACCGAAAAAGATGCTGTGCGATTCCCTGAAGATTTGGAATCGCCAATTCCAATTTATTTTCTACGCGTTGAAATTGATATCTTGAGTGGCCAGGAAAACTTCGAGGAATGTATTGCACGTATTTGCGCAACTAGTCTAAACCGACGTACTATCCTAAATACTGTAATGAAGGGGGAGGGTAAGTATGAAAATTAGGGAAATCATTTATTTGATCCTAATTCTAGGGCTCCTTGGGACTGTGATTAAGTTAACATTGAAAAAATCTGAAAAAATTGAAACTTACCGTGGACCGGAAATTATTAAATCAGATGAAGAGTGGGAAATATCCATTAAAGAACTCTATCGTGACCAAAATAAATTAGAAGTGGCTGAAGTAGAATTTGAGTATTGGAACAAGCAAATAGTTGCACAATCGATATTAGATATACCTGAAGGTTCTGTGACTTGGCGGCTTAAAGAATTGGCGCCTGCTTGGGTAACCCAGAAAGTCTTGGCTAGCGAGTTTAATCAATCTGTAGCAGAAGTCATTATTAAATGTAATGCATCCGTAGAGTTTGAAGTGGATAAAGCTTCAGAGGAATGGAACTTTCAATTTTTAAACGGTATCCTGCGTGTCTATGCTCCCCCCATTTTGACTGACACACCAAGGTTTGACCCTGAAACTCTAAATACATGGGTCGTTGAAGAAGACTTCTTTATCTCATCTGAAGATGCAAAAAAAACACTCGAAACACACATTTTACGGTCCTTGAAAGCTTACACAAACAAAAAAGCTTTTAAGGATCGTTACCGAGAAAAATGTCGCTCACAATTGCAGCGTATTATTTTAGGAGATATACAAATGCTTAAGCCAGAAGCGGATATCCGCTCTGTACAGGTCATTTTTACGGATGAATTAATTGACCTACGCACTGAATAAGCATCTTGCCAAGCCTAGTAACTTATATATTGTAAAAAGGCTATTTAAAAGAGGATATTATGTCAAACCTATATAACCACTTAAGTAAAGAAGAACTCGAGCTATTGCGCAATAATGAAGGAGTTTACCGTCAAACAGTTTCCTTTTACCGTTATGTTCGAATTGAAGAAATTGAAAAGTTTCGTGCAGATCTATACCGTTTCTGGTTTAAAAATGGTGTAGTAGGGCGAGTATATGTTGCTCATGAGGGAATTAATGCACAAATTAGTGTGCCAATTGAAAACTGGGACAAATTTATTGATCATTTGAGTTCTGTAGAAGAACTGAAGAATATGCCATTGAAAATTGCTCTAGAAGAAAAAGGTACTTCATTCTTAAAGCTAATTGTACGCATTAAAGAGAAAATTGTTGCAGATGGTCTTGCTGATCATGAAATTGACTTGAGCAACATGGGGCGTCACTTAGATCCATTAGAGTTTGATGAAATGCTTGAAGATCCAGAGGCAGTCGTTGTGGATGTACGTAACCACTATGAGAGTGAAGTAGGGCATTTCGATGGCGCAATTTGTCCAGATGTAGATACCTTTAAAGAATCTTTACCAATCATACGAGATATGTTAGAAGATCATAAAGATAAACCAGTACTAATGTATTGCACAGGTGGAATTCGCTGTGAAAAAGCTAGTGCATATTTGAAGGCAAATGGTTTTAATAACGTCAATCAATTACATGGTGGCATCATTAATTATGCGCATGAAATCGAAAAAGCAGGTAAATCCTCTAAATTTATCGGCAAAAATTTTGTTTTTGATGATCGATTAGGTGAACGAATCACAGAAGATGTCATTAGTAACTGTCATACTTGTGGCGAAAAATGTGATGAGCATACGAATTGTAAAAATGATGACTGCCACTTGTTGTTTATTCAATGTAAGTCGTGCTCAGAAAAATTAGACGGATGTTGTTCTGTCGAATGTCAAGAAATTGCTGCACTTCCGCTCGAAGAACAGAAGAAGTTACGTAAAGATAAAGAGTTACGAGAAGGAAGACCCACGCACAAAAGCCGACTTCGCCCAAAACCAAATAAATTATCCGCTCAGTAAGTATTTCTAAGAATTTAATTACTTGATTTTTTTAGTAAAATTGAGCATTTATTGCTTGCAATATTGAATCTGCATATTAAAGTAAATGCCCTGTCATATGACAGATAATCCGGTTGGGTTCCCGAGCGGTCAAAGGGGGCAGACTGTAAATCTGCTGCTTCGGCTTCGAAGGTTCGAATCCTTCCCCAACCACCAAAGCTACAACGTAAGTTGTAGCTTTTTTTTTACCCCAAAATTCAAGTTTACAGATTTGCTAGATGTATTCTGGTCGTTTAATGGCGATACTTGGCGATAGCGTAAATTTCCGCTGGGCTTAGAACACGGTCATACATAAATAAACCAGCAATTTCTCCCGTAAAGAAATTACCTATTTCACCGGAACGATCTACTGCTCCAACAGTGAAATCAGAACCATTGGGGCCACTGTCATGCAGGCCACCTGGCATCGAATATGGATTTAGGGTAGGACGTGCATCAAGTTGCCCATTTAACCAAATCGCTCCATGCACACAGTCATAAGTAAAAGCAATGCATTGCCAAGTATCATACTCAACGATTTCTTTGCTTACAGGTCCATCAATACAGTATTTATAACCAGGTGTCGGTCCACCAACATTGGATAAATGACCCGTGACTTGATTGAGTTGTTGCCAAACCCCAATATTAAGGAATAAACCATATTGACGCCCTTTATTGGATTCATTCCATCGACCGGCAATAAACTCACACCCGCCATAGGGCGATTTTTCACGTTTAACCCATGCAATCATGGTAAAATGTCCTCGTGGACCATGTATGTCTAGTTTAGGGCATTCACTTCTGGGAATACTTAACCAATCTCCAGCGTTTATTTTTAAGGCTTTACCTGTTAATGGTGTCGTATCAGAGCTAAGTACTTTGAGTTCTTTAGTCTGTGAACTTAAGGTATAAGTTTCCCCATACTGTGAGGTAAAAGATGTAGCATTCTGTTCAAACTCCCAACCACATATTAAGTTTGGATATTTACAAGGATGTTCATTGAGTAAAAAGTCTGGATGTGCATGCTCTTCCATTTTTTATCTTTCTTTAATTAAATAAGTAATGATACTTTTAATATTCTTCATGAAACTTGAATGTTTGGTTGGACCATCATTGGATATAGCTGTTCCTCAAATGAAGAACCAAAACAAGAATTTAACAACTGGGTGGTTACTTCTAGACCTTTATATAATTTAAACGCTTAATTGATTCATGCCAAACTACAATACCATCACCGTATGAAACTTGATAACAATAGGGAGAAAACTAATAAATATCTGTAGCTATTAGAAAAACTGGTTTCATAGTTTTTTTATTTAAATTTTGAAGATTTCATTTTCCTTCAATTTGCCTAGATAAAATTAATAATCAAGGATAAAAATTACTTCCAAGTTAGCACATGAAAAATTGTCGCCAATAATTAAGTCACAAGTCAAAAGGCCTTGTATGGACTTTAATTTGTGTCATGGTATAAGAAACTATCTTTGTTACGAGGAGATTATTATGCCGAAGCCTTTGAATATTCTTTGGGTATCTTTTGAAGATACAAATCCATTCTATGGATGCTATGGAGACCCCCTTGCCATTACCCCCAATGTGGATCGCTTAGCCAGTGAAGGCTGCATCTATCCCAATACCTTTTCGACAGCTGGAGTTTGTGCTCCAGCACGAGCAGCTATCATAACGGGGATGTACTCAACATCAATAGGTGCACAGCATATGCGGACGGTCTCACCTAGTGCTTTCGGCCCAGCAAATCCTGCAGTAGGTTATCAGGCCCCAGTTCCATTCTATGTGAAATGCTTTACTGAGTACTTTCGCCAACATGGCTATTATTGTACCAACAATAGTAAAACTGATTATCAATTTAATGCTCCTTTCACTGCATGGGACGACTGCAGCAATGATGCACATTGGAGAAATCGACCAGACCCCGATCAACCTTTCTTCGCTGTATTTAACCCTACTTGGTCCCATGAAAGCGGGATGTGGGATGATAAAGAACTGTCGCCTGAGTTTGACCTGAATCAAATTGAAGTACCTCCATATTTCCCCGATACACCTAAAGTACGTGAAAGTATGGGGAAGATGTATACAAATATTCAGCGTTGTGATACCTTACTGGGAGAACTTTTAGATCAATTGGAAGAGGATGGATTATCCGACAACACAGTCGTGGTTCATTGGAGTGACCATGGGCCAATGCCTCGTGGTAAACGGTGGCCCTATGATTCAGGGATTCACGTGCCTCTTGTTATACGGTGGCCTGGAAGTATTAAGGCCAATACAAATAATAAACGCTTGATTAGTACTTTAGATTTAGCTCCTACTATGTTGTCAATTGCAGGCTTAGAGGTCCCCCCAGCTATGCAGGGATCGGCATTCTTAGGTCCTAAAGAAGATGAACCTCGTCAATATATTTTTGCAACACGTGATCGCTATGACCAAGATTATGATATGGTACGTGCTATCCGTGATGAACGCTTTAAGTATATACGTAATTATTTCCCTGACCGCCCACGTTCTATTTGGGTTCCTTACCGTAACCGTCATCCAATTATGGAAGAGCTATATCGTTTACATTTGGAAGATAAACTACAAGGACCTGAGAAATTATTATTGGCCGGACATCGTCCTGTTGATGAGTTGTATGATACACAAAATGATCCTTGGGAAATCAATAACTTAGCCTTGGACCCTGCCTATCAGGAAAAGATGAAAGAGATGCAACAACGTATTGACCAATGGCAGATTGAAACCAACGATTTAGGGTTATTAGACGAACGTGTCATGCGTAATATATATTTAGCGAAAGATGAGCCAGAGCAAAGCCTACAAGCACATTTGATTCCAATTACACAGGAAAATTATGCCCAGGAAACGATGAATGAAGGGGGAGACCTAGAAAGCCCTGCGATGCTGCATATATATTGTGCAACACAAGGTGCCTCTGTTGGCTATACCTTTGAGGAAGGGGAAAACGTCACTTGGAAACTATTTACAGCACCTATCACTTTGCCTAAAGGAAGCAACACCATTCGAGTCAAAACTACACGAATTGGTTATACTGAAAGTGACGAGCGTGTGGCAACATTCAATATAACCTAAGGCAATCTTTTTTTACATAGTAACCTTATAGTATTCTAAAATTTGAATAAACGGCAAGACTGTATCTGGATGCTGTTTTTCATATTGAGGCTGATATTGATTTATTAAATTCTGGCTTTGGTCACTTCCTAGCATTTGTGATAAAATGATACGAGAAGCAATAGTAGAAGGTGAAATGGGAATATTACCTTCTAGCCAACCCTCAAGATCACCTAATGAATGTAAAGATGTAAAAAGCGGCTTTGCAATTAATTCAAAATCCTTAAGAATTTCATTGATGACTTGGTCGCCGTAACCTTCATAATAATAGCGACCTCTGTTTTGATATTTGTTATGAACAGAAAAAGAAAATGTGCTCGAATTAGTTTTTGCTTCAAGGTTTGTTTGGCTATCTAGAATTTTATTCACTGAAGGGACAGAAAAACCAATGCTAATTTGAATAAGAAAGTAATCGGGCCTTTTAGTTACTAGAATACCAAATAAATTGGAATAACCAGTCTTCTGTTGGATATAGGTAAAGTCTGACATTCTGTGTTTAAAGCCTACTGGCTCTAAATAACATATTAGCTTTTGATTTATAATTGTTTTTAAAGATTTAATATTCATAATTCATTCTACAAGTATTGATGTTATCCTACAAGTTCATTTTATAATTGTCATTATAAAAATTTGAAAAATCGTTCATTCACGAGTGAGGCATCTTAACATCAATCGAAACACTATACCTTATTGAATTTTCAAGATATTGTTAATTGTTTAAATATACTTTGACGTAGATGGTTCCACCGAATACCCATAGTAAAAATCCTAATAAGGGCATGTCAAAATAATGAATGCTCCCCCAAAGGGTAGCTAGGGCGTAGGCAAACAGGATGATACCTGCTTCTACATGATCTTTAAAAGAATTATGTTTTTTGCGTCTCATGAGAAGTACTCCATATGAACAACTTTAATGTTGAGGGGGGACCATTAGGTATATACACATTGTCGCAAATGTTACCAAGAGTATTTTGAAGACTTGAAAAATAAATCCAATAAAAGTAGTTGCTTCAATATATAAATACCCTAATGCTAAGAAAAAAATCACGCCTAAAAGCTTTAGGTACATATTAGTCTCTAAAATGGCAAAATGATTTTTCTGTTTGTTCCTTTTGAGTTTTAAAAGATTGCCATCGGTGAATATGGCTATGTAGTATGCTCTTCATATGGAGGTTGGTGAAAACAAAAGGGTAGGGGGAATTCGTATTGCGATATCGGTTCAAATAATTTCCGATAGCTTCTACTTTATGAGAAACAAATTGTTTCATAATAATCTCCTTTGGTTTTACGCTCCCCTGCAAACCCCAAAGGTTATATAAAATTATACTATCATTTCTACTTTGTCAAATATCCTATAAAGACGCTTGAGCGTTCGATTTAGTAAGATTTTTTGAATTAGGAAAAGAAGGTGGCTACGCGAAATACATTTTCACGCAGCCATTACTTGTTTTAATGTTTGATTAGATGATTGGGGAGATCTTCTAACTTTTCACACCCAATTTGTTCCATGACTTGTTGAATTTGCTTTTTCATAATTTCCATAACTTGGTCACCACCTTTATTACCAAGAGCACCTACGCCAAACATTGGAGCACGCCCCATAAATGTAAAGTGTGCACCAGAGGCTATTGCTGCTGCTATGTCGGGCCCGGAACGAATACCACTATCCATCATGATAGTTGTTTTATCTCTAAATTCTTGAGCAAGTCTTGTTAAAGGCATAATTGTTGACTCGCCTGTATCTAATTGACGACCGCCATGATTAGAAACAATTAGCCCATCAACTCCCAA
Organism: Lentisphaeria bacterium; assembly: GCA_022447755.1. Taxonomy (GTDB): domain Bacteria; phylum Verrucomicrobiota; class Lentisphaeria; order JABSQK01; family JABSQK01; genus JAKVBE01. The sequence goes on from JAKVBE010000025.1 coordinate 57,587, forward strand.
GTCAATTGCTTTTTGGGCATCTTCAGGATTTACGATTCCTTTGACAACAAGATTACCTTTCCATTTTTCACGGATCGGCTTTATTTTGTCAACTGTTAACCGACCCGAGAAAGTTTTATTCATAAAGAGGCCAAGGTGCTTCATGCTTAATCCTGGTGGAATGTATGGCTTCATTGTTTTGAATTCTGGCTTACCAGCCATTAATTGCCCCCATGACCATGCAGGGCTCATGAACATCTGTATAATGTTTCTCAAAGACATCTGTGGTGGAATAGAAAGTCCATTACGGATTTCCTTTGGGCGGTATGCAAAGGTTGGTGTATCTGCTAGAATTACTAAGGTTTCACATCCGTTACTCTCAGCACGTTCTAGCAACTTATCACGTAGATCGTCTTCTGCTGGATGATATAGCTGAAACCAAAAATTTCCATCTGTGATTTTAGCAATATCTTCGATACTGGCAGTACTTACGGTACTTAAACAGAAAGGGACATTATGATCTTTTGCCGCCTTGGCCAGGATTTCACACGAACGAGGCCACATTAAGCCTTGAAGACCTACTGGTGCAACACCAAAAGGAGAATCATATGTTTTTCCGAATAGTGTCGTTCTTTGATCTGCACCTGCAAAATCTCGCAAATAATATGGCTCAAGTTGAATTTGTCTTAAGTCGCTTGAATTTTTTGCTAAGTTGATTTCTGAATAGCACCCACCCGATAGGTAATCCCAGGCGAAACCGGGCATACGGCGTTTTGCTTCTTTGGCTAGAAATTCAATAGAAGGGAAACGTGAGTCCATTAGATATTCCTTTTTGATTGATTAATATGTTTTAGTAGTAAATCGTTTGCGAGCTCTGCATCACCTTCTGCAATTGCATTTGTTATTTGTTTATGTTCTTCGCAGATTTGCTCTAATACATCTCTAGAGTTGTAGACTTTTATAGCAATCTTAGAAAAACTCTCATATAAAGATTCTAGGATTGTATGAAAAAGTTCATTTCCTGATGCCTTAATAATTTGTAAGTGAAAATCATGGTCAATTTTTACTATCTCAACTAAATCATTTGCATGATTCTGCATACCCATGATTCGTTCATTGAGAAGCTTTACTAGTTCTGTGCTATCCATGTTGCAAACTTTACGAATACATTCACCTTCTAGCAATTCTCTCAGTTCTAAAATTTCTAAATATATGGGAGTATCTTGATTTAAACTGGCAAATAAAGAGATGGATCTTTTGAGGTCACTTTTGTCGTTACGTGAGATATAATTGCCACTTCCGGGAATTGAATGAATGATTCCTTGTGATTTTAATTGTTGTATTGCTTCTCTTACAACTGTACGGCTTACATTGAATTGAGCACAAAGCTTTGCTTCAGAGGGGATCGGCTGATCGGGCATGAAATGCTGATTCAGAATACTCTTCTCCAACTCAGCAGCAACGCGAACACTTAACTTATCTTTACCACTTAATGACTTAAACATAATTATTCCTTTAAATTATTATAATATCTGTATTATAGATCTGTATGACAGATTTTCAAGAGATCCAGTAGAAGTTGCCGTCGGAATTGTTGACTATTTAGGAAATTTAGTTAATAAGTATGATTACGATGCATTCGGTGTTTTATACGAAGAATCCTCCTTCGAAACCGTCGAAAATCGCTACCAATTCCAGGGTAGCGAATACGATGCTCACCGCGGTGATTACTATTTCCGTATGAGAGACGCAGCTCGCTGCTAAATGATTAGCTAGCGAGGAGAGGGCTTGCCCGCTAACCTACATTCCTATAGTATCTTACTAAGCAATTATTATTAAAAAACTACCCGCCGTAATCAGGGGGTCTGGGGGATTTATCCCTGTTAATAACTTGCTCTTTACAAACATAAAAAAAGTGTGAATCTTATTGATACCTTTAGCACGAATTTACATTCCGGTCTCGTTGAAGACTTTTCGGGCATTTCGGCTAAAGGTATCATTTTCAGTTCGACGAATACTCAGGAATTTCGCCAAAAAAATTCTATAGGAGCTCCGCAATACTGAAATTTTTTAATAAGATCCACACCATCTATAGGAGATAAAAATGTACTCGACAAATGAAAAAATAAAAGATGATGAAACTGTTTATGTCGGTATTGACTGGGCACATAGTAAACACAATATA
>JAKVBE010000026.1 GCA_022447755.1 Lentisphaeria bacterium
ATTCCTGAACATCAAGAAATTCGTAAACGATACAATGAACTTTTGTCTAATGCAAATGATGTTCCCGCACCATGCTTGCAACTAAATATTAAAACCGATGTTTCCCAAAAACAGATACAAAATTGGGTTTTAGACTTTTTAGCCTTTGTTTTACGAATGCATGAAAAAGCCTTAGAAGATGCTCCGGATGATGAGGAAGTTCTCGAAGTAATTCAGTTACTGAGTGGTGTAAAGCAAGTAAGCCCTGAATCTGATGTTACCGACCTAGATGAGCATGACCAATCAGACAGCTTTGATTTCGCAATTACTGAAAGCCTTGCTGACTTGATGGATCTTGAAAGTGATGTAGATCTTATTCTATATGAGCACTTTACTCAAATGACCAAAGTAGACACCATTTCTTGGTATCTACTTGAACCACGTATAGTTAACTATGGTTTAGTGCAAGAGGGAGATTTCTCAAGTATCTTCAAACTTAATATGTGTGGTATTTTTGATTATTGCTTAAAGCTAAAACAAAATGGGGTTGTTAGTTATACAATAGAGCAATAAAACTCAACAAAGGCTTGCTGCCAATTTATTCGTCCGCAGTATAATTGAGTGAATTTGAACTTGGTTAAGGGCTAGATATTGGTAATTTAGTGAAGGAATCTCATCCGGAGCATGAAGAAGCTCTATGGGAAGAAATCCAGAGTTTTAATGATGAAGCTGTAGACCCAGAGACTATCGGGTTGCTAAAAAGGCATTGTTACCAGATAAGATTTAGAGGGGGAATTTGGAGTTTTTGTTTGTTTTTAGAAAAAACAAGAGTTGGTGAATTAGCTTATTATAGATTCATCTTTTCACTGAGTACATTATTCATATCATAGCATATTAGTGGGATTTCTGGGTAGGACTTATGAAAAAAAGCATATTTATTGGGCTTGAAATTATTTGAGTTGAATTTTACTTCAATAGCTTCTGATTTGCCATCATCCTTCTGAACAATAAAATCTACCTCTTGTTTTTTTTGTGTTCTCCAAAATTTTATATTGTCTTCGCTATGATAGTTTCGTAATAGTAAGTATGTATAGTTTTCTATGAGCTCACCTTTGTCTTCTCTTTGACCAATGGGAGAAAAATTATTTAATAATGAGTTTCTCAAGCCAAGATCTGCAAAATATAATTTGTTCATTTTTCTAAGCTCTGATGCGATATTTTTATGGAAAGGTAAAAGGGTATGGACATGAAAAGATTTTTTCATTACCCAAAGATACCTTTCAACACTTTTACGTTCGAGTGAAACATTAGCAGCTAAATCATTTGCATTGATGAGTGCCCCAATTCTCTCAGACAAAATTTTTAATAAATTTGTGTATATCTCTGGGTTATGTAATTTCGCTTCAATTGCATCTTTCTTTGCATATGCTTCCCAAAGTTCTTTGAGTATGAGTTTTTTTTCATTCAATGAATCATTAAGGACTACTTCAGGGTATCCGCCATAAATTAAATATTCATAAAACAAAGGGTTTAATTCTGATCGAATTAATTGGGGAATTGAACCTTGATTGATAAAAGTGACTAGGTGGTCTCTTTGTTTAAAATGAAGCATCTCCGCAAAACTTAAGGTTGGTAATTCAAAAATTCGCTTTCTACCAGCAAGTGAGTCTTTAAATTTCTCATCAATATAAAAGCTTGAAGAGCCAGTTACAATGAATTTTATTTTTTCATGATATTCATCATAATGAAACTTCAAAAAATTCGATGGATCACCTAAATATTGGATTTCATCAATAAATAAATAAAGTTTTTCACTAGATAAGGGAGGTATTAATTTAAATAAATTTCGAGGAGATTCATCCAGCTCTTTAAGCAACACTTTATCTTCCAATGACAAAAAATATGCTAATTTCCCAGAAGAACGTATTTCAGCCAATAACTGCTTCAGTAAGGTTGTTTTTCCTACTTGACGAGCTCCAAGAAGTAAGGTTATTTGTTTTTTATCTAAATGATCTTTTATTGTCTCGTAAATGAATCTTTGCAAGCTTATATCTCCTTTATATGAAAAAATACCCAAAATATGCTATTTTTCAATATATAAATACCCAAAATATACTTTTTTGGGGCAACTAAATACCCAAAATATGCTTATTACGTTGCTGTATATTTTGTGAAATCTCTTACTTATTTAAAATATTCCAAACACATTTTTGCAAAATAATGTGCTGTTTTTGAGTCTAATTGCAGTGCATTATAGTAACTGTGTGGTCCTTGTTGAGAAAGACTTTCAAACTCATGAGGTGCCAAAATTCTTGAGGTACCATTCGTGCTAGGCTATTTTTTTACTTATAGCCACCCTTTTTTTGGAGACCATGTCTTTAAGGCTATGGAGTTTTATCGTAATTGAGTACTACTGGGAGTAGAAATGTTTTGATTTCCTGGCCAATTATGTATAGTTCAGGTACAGACTTAAGGTGTCGTTGTTTACGAATAAAGCCTTTCCATTGTAAAGTTTTTGACTCTTCTTGACAAAATTCATCACTTAAACCAACTCGTTTTACCTCTGGAAATGGTGTTTGCAGTTTTTCAAAGGTTTGTATCATTGCTCTTCTTAGCAAATCTGCTTTGATTACGAAATGCTTACTAAGCATCCAGATATCGAAATAATCTTTCAAACGGCTGTTTGCCATTCCAAGTACGATCATTGCATTAAATTTCTCTGCAACCACGGTTTCAGGAGAATATGAGCGTACAGATGGTCCTGTTTTATTCAACAAAGCTGGAAATTCCATGACAAAAATTTCTACTCATTATTTCTTTGACAGTTTGCCCTCAAAATGTATAGATATAAGCTAGGATCGTTATGAAAAAATAATTATATATAAAGTATCTATCGCTTTATACTTTTAATTAATAATGGTAACAGGTTTGCAAGGAATTCGTAGCCGTGATAGAGTGTTTTAAGTAGTTAATTTTTATACGAGGAGAATTAGAGATGATGTTGCGTTTAGTATTTTGTTTAAGCTTATTAGGTCTTGTTTTTGCAGATGAATTACCTGATGAAACAAAACTTAAAGGACCACTTGCTGTTTTTAGTCAATACCTAGGCAATTGGGAATCACATACAACCTTGGGAAAAAGTCAATGGATTAAAGAAGAATTTAAGTTCGTTGGGGATAGTTATAGCGAGGCTATTGTTAAAGGAAGATTTATTGAAATAAACTATAAAGGACAGTTTTATCAGAGTAGAGCTATACTTGGATGGAATCGTGATGAAAAGATTTATGAGCGTTGGGTTTTCTCTTCAGATGGTAAAACTCAATACTGGACAGGTAGTTGGGATGAGGAAAATCAACAGTTTACATGGGAATTAAATGACCCAACAGAAAAGTTTAAGGGGAGCCTTGTGGAAACTTTTGTGGCTGAAGATAATTTACAGAGCCATTTTCAAATAATCAACCTAGCTGGTGATGTTTTAATGGAAGCAAAATCTGAGTTAATTCTACTTCATAGATAAAGAGTATTATAGTACTTTTTCTCTTTCTGTGTAGGCTTTAAATACACTCATTAGGAGACTTTAAAAAATCTTTTTTTTTTATGCTTATCATTGATGTTACAATTTTGACTTATAAAAAATATTGATAGATTTTATTCAATTGCATTTTAGACCATATTCGCGGCCGGTAATCCAACAAGAATAACTGAAATACAGTTTCTGCTCAAAGTTTTCAATATAAAGTACTCCATATCTATGGCATTTGGTTTGCATTATATGTCTGAGTCTTTTACTCTATTGCATCATAACGGCTAATTATGAACCCTGATAACAACGTGATGCCATAAAACAGAGCGATAGCTTAGACTCAGGTTCTTCTTATTTTATAGGAAACTAATGGAAGTTATAACTTTCATGACTTGGTTTCAGCATATCTAAATCAAATTATACCTCTTAACTAAAAAGCCCTCCAATAATGTGGATGAGACGGCAGCTATGATAGTTGATTTGATGATGACTATGAGTACGTAAAAAACTAGGATGGTTTAGACCAATCAACTAGTTGGTTTTTAATTTAGAACTGAAAATTCAAATGGTAGATATGTACTTTATTATTAATGAACTCTTTATTTTTACTAGAATGGTTTAAAACAAAGCAAATAACATAAATATATTCCTACATACTAAGATGTTGTAGAAAATACCTTATTTCTGACTATAGTGATTTACTAAAAAATGTATAAACTGAGGTTACATGGATCAATTAGTTTGGATTCTTCTGATTATTTTTCTGAGTTGCTTTATTCAAGCTTTCACAGGTTTTGGGTCTGCGCTTGTTTCTGTCCCACTTCTACTCTCTTTCATGCCATTAGAGCAAGTTGTGCCTCTTGTTGTGATGTATTGCCTCTTGTTGCAGCTAGTTGTAATTCTACAGTTAAAGTCACAACCAATTTGGAAAGAGGCTTTTATACTTGGCGGTATGGCTATCCTAGGAGCACCATTTGGTACCTACCTAGGTAAAGCTTTACCTCAAAATATTGCCTTAACCATTTTAGGAGCAATACTCGCTATTTACGGAATGCTACTTTTCTTTGAAGTAAAGATGCCGAAGTTTAGGGGAGTCATTTATCCTTACATTTTTGGATTTTCTTCAGGTTTACTTGCAGGGGCCTACAGTACTAGTGCACCACCCTTAATTATTTACAGTAGTTCTCAAGATTGGCCACAAAGTCAGTTTAAAGCTACCTTGCAAGCTGCATTCTTCATGGGAACTTTCAGTGTTATTGTTACTTTGCTTATACAAGGATCAATTTCCAATGACATTGCTTGGGTTGTATTTAAGTCAATACCTGTAATTTTTATTGGTGTATTTATAGGGGTATGGTTGGGTAATAAACTGAATTCTGATCAATTTAGGAAAATAGTTTATATCTTGATTTCAATACTAGGTATCAAGATGGTCTTGTAGTGAGACTAGCCAAGAGAGTTATTTACCATAGCGCCTTTTACGCCCGTGGTAGGAACGCAATGCCCGAAAGAAGTCAATCTTTCTAAAGGCTGGCCAAAAAGTATCACAGAAATAATATTCAGAGTATGCCGCTTGCCATAGCATAAAACCAGACATACGAATTTCTCCAGAAGTACGTATAATTAAATCAGGCTCTTTTAACTCTGCCGTATACATATACGGAGTTAAATCATCTGCCTTCATGGATCCTATTATTGATGCTAAATCTGTTTCATCTTGACTATGTATCTTTGCATAAGTCTTGAAAGCATCCATAATTTCTTCACGTCCACCATAAGCAATTGCAACATTTAAAACACAATTTTCATATTCAGCAGTTGAAAGCTCTGTTTCATGAATAGATTCTTGTAAGCTTTTTGGCAAAGAATCAATACGCCCAATATAATTTACCTTTACACCACGGTTGTGAATCTTTGGATCTTCTTTAAGCTGTTTAGTACGATGCTCAATTAAAGAAAATAATCCATTTACCTCCTCCTCACCACGCTTAAAGTTGTCTGTTGAAAAAATCCAAATCGTCACAATCTTGATCCCGGAATCATAGCACCAATTTAAAACTTCATCTAATTTATCAGCACCTTTTTCATGCCCCAAGACGACGTTGTTTGAGCCTTTGCTTCGGGCCCATCTACGGTTACCATCCAAGATAATACCAATGTGCTCTGGAATCTGCCAATTTGTTAGACGGCATTGGAGAAATCGCTCATATAAACAATAAAATGGGGAAGCAAAAACATGTTTCACTAAATGACCTACCGACATATTACCTCTCTTTATTGTTTATAATAAGAATTTTGCACACGTTAACTATAGAAATACAATAAACAAAGTCAAATATTGTAGCACTCACAACTCTCATCTTAAATGTAAAAAATTCGTAACAGTAAAAGCTTTTACATATTCCTTAACTTTGAAAATAGAAAATCTAAAAAAACTTATTGTACTTCGTAGGGCAAGGTAAGGGGGAAAAATAAAATAGCCACAGAATATAAACTCTGAGGCTATTGATTTGGTACTGGAAGTGGGACTTGAACCCACACATCCGAAGATAATGGATTTTGAATCCATCGCGTCTGCCAATTCCGCCATTCCAGCAATTGATTGGGGTTATACACTACAATGAATGCATTAAAAAGCAATAATAGCCTATAAAAAAAGTTAAATCTTAAGGCCGATTCATTCACGATTGATTTTTTTTATAAAGCGGTATCGGATTAGATCCCAACGTAGTTCCTTTTGTTCGTTTATCCATTCTACTGGATTTTCTACATGAGCAAATGTTTCGATTTCACAAGAGGTCATTCGAAATAGAACTGCACCAGCATATTTGGACTCAGTAACCACGGATTCCATTTTACGGATAGCGCCAGCCAGCATTTTCATACGCATAATGTATTGCAATAAGAAAATAGTTGGCCAGATGTATAGGATTATCGCGACATATGCTAAGTTAAAAGATGTTACCTCTAATAAATTTAGTATTTGAAAAATAGGCATACTCAACATGCAGAATAGTAAACTATAAGTATCTCTTGGTGAGCGAAATAAACCCCCAATAGCACGCCTAAATAAACTAGATGATGTCTGATAAGCAAAAAACTCTTCATAGTCTGGTGTTTTATATGCCATATGTGCTATGTGAGTAGATTCATGCGCAAGTAGTTCTTTGCGTGAATAAACGAACCATTTAGGCTGTTTTGCAAATGCTTTTCGAATAAGAAAAAGAACGAAAGGTTTTTCGTTGTCCATGAGCGCACAACCCGCGAACAATAGTCCCATTGTTTCATTATTACAAAATCCCGGGGCCCAATTTAAGCGAAAGGCAAACTTATCTTCAGTTACTTCACCAGCTTCATCAAAATGGGTGATATCCATGGATTCTGTAACACTTAATTTTATTCCATAAAAATCCATTTCCTTCTTGGCATGAAGTTCGTCAAAAAATTCTTTGAGGTTTTTTTGTAAAGCTTTAAGCCTACCAAAGTATTTAGTACTGTTTTCTCCTGGTCCCAAAAGGAGTCCACGTTGATCTAGTTGGGCAAGCGTTGCTAAATCTCCTCGCTTTATTAAGCGTTTCTCCTCACTACTTAAATCAAACAAAGAGCGCCTCCAGTTAATTGCGTTGAATCTTCTGCTGGTTCTCCTGTATCTTTTTTAGAAACGTTTCTAAATCGGGCCCAACTTGTTGATAGCGTTGACGTAAGGACGGAAGTGATTCTGTTTGAATTAAGTATAACTTGGCTGATGCCAATATATCTTCTACATCTGGAAGCTTTCTACGATTTGCATAGCGTGATTCACTGTCTTTTACTGTTTCATTATAGCGTTCGCGAATTCGAGTAATTAAAAACATCAAGTTTTCTTCTTGCTCTTGATTATCTTCAAAGGCCAGGGCACGGATATATTGAGTACCAAAACCCATTAACATTGTTGTTACCTGCCGATCTGACTGATCCGCAATATCTTGTGATGCTTCTTTTAAACAAAACATGGAAAGTGATTGCTTATATATACCTTTTCCACGAATGAAGTCAGCTTCGCGCATCATTTTCATATAGCGTTCTGCTTGTTCATTTTGCCCCCAACTCCATAACGACACAATGCTGTCTTTCACAAAGTTTTCAAAACCACTTCGAAACGACGTCTGTGATTGAAGTTCTTCTTTTTCTTCAATGAAGTTATTTACATAAAAATCCATTACTTCAAAGCTTGGCATCACAACCGCGTATCCTTCTGGGGTCACAAAGCGTAGTCGACCAGCCTTTGCCATTTGAGACATCCCTTGTAGCATCATACGCTGTAAATTCGCATGATCTGGAGCAATTTTCAATCCCTGCCTAGCCCAATACATTGAGTGTGCCTCAGGTAATCGAATATCTAGATAAGTGTATTCCTTAATTAATTCATAAAACAGCTTAGCTTCTATTTTATATACTTCACTTAGCCAACGTACTCGTAAATAATTTTCCAAAGCCAAACTCTCTACTTCACTTAAACCACTTACATATGCAGGCATTTTTCCGCTATAATTCCTAAAGTCTTGATTCACTTTATCCAATCGATACCCCTGATGATTTATTGACAAATACAGCGGAGTTTGAGAAGCTAGACTTAAATATAGACGATTCAACTCTTTTTCAGAAGCACTCGCTTTTTGCTTACCTATCTTTGCGACTTCTTCAGATAACTTTTGAATAAAGGCATCATTTTGGGTCTGCTCAATAAAAGTAGGCATTCTCTGTTGTGTATTATAGAATGCAATCAAGTTTTGTACCTGAGTATTGATTGCAACACCTTTGTTTTGAGTGTCATCCAATGTTGCAAGCAAATGTAATTTTGAAAGCTCAATACGAAGTCCATCCTCAGTTGTCGGAACTTGTGCTAAAGAAGCCCAGTCATATCTTGGTTTGTCACCCAGCACTTCGATATATTGTAAAGCCAATTGACCTTTGTAATATCGGTTCGCATCATCTAATATTTGACCTACCTTATGCTGGTAAATCCAGCCAAGCTGATGGTAAATTTCTGGATCTTCTTTATTATATTTTAAAGCTTCATCTCGAATCAGCTCCAAGCCACGTTGTACCCATCTCCAACGGTCTTCATGTGAACTGAAGGTCACTGAAATATTGTAGGACATGTTCCAAGCCAAGAATGTTATTGCACCTGGCATGTCAGGTTGTAGTTGTGAAATCATTTCACCAAGTTGTAAAATTTCAAAATAATTACCAGCCTCTTGCTCGGCTTGCATACGAAGAAATAGTAAGTCTGCAAACAGTCCTCTAAATGCGCCAAGCGCCCCCGTAGTAAAAGCCACCATTGGATCTTTGCTTGCAACCTGATGTTTGCTAATCATATCATGTTCTTCACGTATTTCCCATAAACGATTTTGTTGATATTGATTTACAATCAAAATGGCTGTTAAAACACTAAAAAATAAAATAAACTTTTTTATATTCATGCTCTACGAACTACCTTCCCAAGCTCACGCCGGTTAAAGAAAAATAAGCCGATAATTACGATGGGTAAGCCTCGAAGAACTACAAACTTAAGAACAGTCATAATCATGAAACTAAGATCAACAAGTTCACCGCGTATTAAGAAACTTAATTGCATAAAATCATTTAACGAAACGATTGCCACAGAAGTACCCATCTGTACGAGTTCCATCAATTGTACAATTGGATTCTGCGAATCAAATTTGAATTGGTTTTCATCTGCTGGTCGCACATAATTGACTAAAAGTCCAACTATTAAATAAGAAAATGAACAGAATAGGGCGATTGGAGCAGAAGCTAAAGAACCACATATAGAACCTAATGTCGCCATAAATAAAATTTGGCAGAAAATTAAGAAAATTACACGGCTGTAGTTATTCCAAAAGGGCACCGCATCTTTCATTATGAAAGGGCCATGATTTTCTGGAAATACCACAGCTTTACCTTCAGGGTCTTGGTTCATATAACCCAAATGAATCGAACCATCTGTACGAATAAAGTCACTATTAAAAATTATTTCCTGGTCACGACCTCCTAAAGATTGCTTTCGTAAATAAAAAGGAACTTCTTTACCTGCTTCGTCTTTGTGGTAGAGAATCCATAAACCATTTGTAGCACGCTGAGAAAGCTCTTTTACTCGGCTTACATAGACCCGGTAACGAATCGAAATTTCTGTGCCAGGTTGCAAGGATAATTTTTTAAACTCAAATCGGCGGATTCCACCTGGCTCAACTGAATCTTTTTTACGTTCAATTTGTTTACCTAAAGTAGAACGAACCATCTTTTCTGAAAGATTTTCTGGCATAGGTAAGCCCATCCGTAGACGACGCTGAACTTCCTCATCAATTAAGGTCTCTAGATTAATCTTTTCAGGAGCCAATAATTCACGGCCACTCAATACCCGAAATTTTACCTCAGCAAGCTCTTCCTCTGGAAAGTTTGCCTTACCTAAACGCCACATTGAGGTAAAATAAATAGATATTGCAGCTAATATTAAGATGATAAGAAGAAAGATATTGATACCTAGCCATTTTCCAAACCAAATTTTAAGTCTTGAAACAGGTTTTACAGAAATCATGTGCAGGTTATGATTTTCAATATCTTCTGAAATATTCATGGTACCTAACCAAAGGGCAACGATAGACAGTAAGATACCAGTGGCACCTAGGGAGTAAGTTAATGAAATTTTCAAAAGACCTTCTGCTGTTCCATCACCAGATATTGTTAATGGTAGAACGAACATCACAAAAGCAATAAAAAACAGTAGGATATGGGCGACCCGTGAGCGCCAACATGCTCGTATAGTCAAGAAAGCAATTGAGCGAACTGCCTGCATAAATATTTAAATTCCTATAATAAGTCATTGTCTGAGAACTACCCAAAAATAGCTTTGAGAAAGCTCTTATAAAGAGTAGTAAAAAAATAATGGTTTTGCTATACTTAACAAGCAAAAAAATGAAGAAATTCGAGACTTTGTTAATGAGGTTTATTCGTAATCTAAACGATTTAACAAATATTCGACTTCTACATCACAAGTCATTGGTATTATGATATGCTCATAAATATCTGCTATTGTCTCTGGTTCAACTTTATAATAGGCTTCGTCTGTTCCTGGATCACGACCATAGGTTGCTGCCTTTAATGAAACACGTTCAAGTAACTTTGCTTCCACTTCAGGGTTTTTCAGAAGCTTGAGAATACCATAACTATCGCCTTGGCGAATTAGCCTAGAATATGCTTGTAAATCAGATTGAAATTTAGCTTCTGCAATGTACATCCCATAATGAATACGTTTAGAAACTGCTTGCAATGCATTAACATCTGCAGTAGCACTAGAACCATAGTTTTTACAGTCTCCCCACTCCGTAATCGCTGGGATAATTTTGCGAGTGTAATCCGAAAAGATATGCTTATTGTAATTGATCGGCATTTCGATAATTTGATGCTCATAATCAAAGTCTTCTAAAACTGGTTGTGGCAAATCATCAAAAAAGGGAAATTCATCCGGAGCAGTATAGCGGCGGACACGTGCATGGACTTTTTCTGTTTCGTATAGAAGAAACTCACAAAAACTACCCTCAAAACCTTCAATCGGGATTGCTCCATCCTGATATACTGGTTCATTGCGCTTAAATTGAGCGCGCTCAATCAATGCAAAAATAATCGTTTCCTCTAAACGTATTAGAGTACCACGTAATTCATTTAATGAAATTTTCTTTAAATTTGTCAAAAGGTTTTCCCAAAAATAAAAATATTACAGAAGCAGATACTCTACTTTATACATTGAAATTTTCAATCAAATATAAAATTGCTATCTTAAAGAGTAATGTCTTGAAACTGAAATATAAAGACCATCTAAGTAACAAATATTCTTTATAATATTTTTCTTGTGATGGTTACCTTTATCGAAATTCTTAGTTGTAATAGAGTTTAAGTAGTTGAATAAGAATAGTTTTTATAAACAATTTTAATTGAATAGTTAGATGTGGATGAGTGACTACACTTTGCTATTCTATAAGTGAAAAAAATGCAGTACACAGAGAGCTTAATGGTAAATTAGCCACTCAATAGTTACAAGTCGTGATGTTGTTGTCCAAAGTCATTCATGTCTAGTTGTGTTATGCTAACATGGCCTTCTGTGATCGCACGTTTGTCAACATCATCTTCTTCCTGAACGGATGCATCTGCTCCAATGTGCTTGTAATAGTCACCCTCTATTTCAAAACATTGCTTATAGAAATTTTTTGCACATCTAGTGGAGCGTAGTTCCCACTTGTCTGCTAAAACGCCAGGGAAGTTTACATTCCAAGTAATTGCTTTCTTTGCTTGAATTATTTTTTCAAAACGTTTCCAAATTTCAGGAAATACTTCTTCAAGCTGTGCTTGTATAAACTCTAAACTTTCTGAAGAAAACTTTCTCGTTTCAATCCATTCATTGAAGAGGTTGGGAGGTAGCAATTGTGATAGTGCTAAACCTGGGACTCCTGCTATATTTCCTTCAAGAGCTGCACCTACAGTTCCGCTTGAAAAAATATAGGCTAAACCTGTATTGTGGCCTATATTAATTCCTGAAACCACAGCGTCTACTTGCCCACCCAATACATTATAGATTCCAATATTTGCGCAGTCTGCAGGCGTACCAGCAACTGTAATGGCCTCATAATCTCCTAAAGGCTCATTGCCCACTTTTAATTTTTGGAAACGTGTCATAGACTTTCCTTTCCAGCTTTGCTCTTCTGCAGGAACCACAATCGTATATTCATGTTCCCTTGGAAGTATTTTCATTAAAAGCTCTAAAAAAGGAGAGTCAATACTATCATCATTTATAATTAAAATTTTCATTAATTCGACTCCTTAGCGATCAAAAATTAAACGTTTACCACGCACATCATCTTGCACTTGTCCATTCTTGAAAGCAATCTCTCCAGATACAATTGTTGTCTCAATTTTTCCTTCCAAGGTACTTCCTTCTATGGGGGACCAACCACATTTATATAGTAAGTTTTCTTTTGTTACTGTAGTTGATGCATTTGGATCTACAATCACTAGGTCTGCCCAGAAATTCTCTCGGATATAACCACGATGCTGAATTTGGAATAAAATTGCCGGATTGTGCGCCATCTTTTCAACAACTTTTTCAATCGAGATTTTACCTTTTGCAACAAAGTCAAGCATGATATTTAAAGAATGCTGTACGAGTGGTCCACCAGATGGCGCTTTGAAGTAAGTGTTTGATTTTTCTTCAAGGGTATGCGGGGCATGGTCTGTTGCAATTACATCAATACGGTCATCGAGCACCGCTTGGAAGACTGCTTCACGGTCACTGGCACTTTTTACTGCTGGGTTCCACTTAATGCGTGTTCCTTTTACATCATAATCTTCATCACTGAATGTCAAATGATGTACGCATGCCTCAGCTGTGATACGCTTCTCTGCTAGCGGTTTATCATTGCTAAATAAATCGATTTCCTTAGCTGTTGAAATATGTAGTATATGTAGACGAGTCCCAAATTCTTTTGCTAACTCCACAGCCTTTGAAGAAGACTTATAACAAGCTTCTACAGAGCGAATCTCTGGATGACAGCGAATCGGTACATCTTCACCATATTTCTCTTTAAAAGCTGCTTCATTTGCTCTGACTGTTGCTTCATCTTCACAGTGCGTGGCTACTAACATTTGTGCACGACTAAAAATATTACGAAGAACTTCTTCATTATCCACTAGCATATTACCTGTTGAAGACCCCATAAAAACTTTTAAGCCACATACCGTTTTAGGATCTGCCTTTAATGCTTCCTCTAAATTGTCATTAGAAACGCCCATAAAGAAAGAATAATTTGCTGGAGAAACTTCAGCTGCACGTGCAAACTTTTCTTCCAAAAGATCTACAGTTAATGTTTGTGGGTTTGTATTTGGCATTTCCATGAAAGAAGTGACGCCACCAGCAACTGCAGCACGAGATTCCGTTGCGATTTCGCCCTTGTGGGTTAAACCAGGCTCACGGAAGTGTACCTGATCATCAATTACACCAGGCAGAATCCATTTCCCACTTGCATCGATAACTGTAGCACCTTCGTTGTTGGTAATAGAACCAATCTCAACAATACGGCCACCGTCAATGAGAATGTCTGATTTCTGGCGAGTTCCTTCATTGATCAGGAGACCGTTTTGAATTAAAATTTTGGACATGAATATTTCCCTTATTTATAAATCAGATAGGACTGACGTTTTTGAGCAAAAGATTGCCGTTGCTGTTGCCAGTAGCTCACTACTTCGCGGAATGACTTTCCGCCTAAAATCATTTTTCGTACTTGATCTGTCCCCATTGCTCGGTCAAACTGAACCTCTCTCTTTTTCTCCCACTTAAAGTTTCTTTTATAGTTTGCAGTAAAATAATAAAGTAAAGCAAGTTCTACCGTTGCAGCTTTTACTGCTGATGGGGTCGTTGCATGGAGCGTTACTGCATTCACTTTTTGACCTTTATAAAGTCCTTTTGGAGGCGTGAAAGAGGTTACACCAAAGCGAACACCTGGTAAACCATATTTTTCTAAATCTAAAGCGGCTTTGTTAGCATCCACCCATGGAGCAGCAATAAGTTGAAATGGCTTCTTTGTTCCAATACCAATATGAAGTTGGCCAAGTAATCCCAAAGTTCCAGTCATTGGAAAACAACGTGCTGCACCTAAATCGGGAATGTTTGGAGAGGTTTCTTTCCACTTGATTCCCGTATTTTCAAAAAGCATACCTCGCTTATAACCAGCCATTGGAATCACAATCAGATTACAACCCAAACGATCTTCCTTATTGAAATAACGAGCAATTTCGCCAACGGTCATGCCATAAACACGTGGAATTGCTGAGCGAGTTAGTAAAGAGTTGATTGATGTATCACATATTGGACCATCTAATACTGCTGCACCATATGGATCAGGACGGTCTAGAACTATGACATCAATTCCAAGTTGGCCACAAACAGTCATCATTTCACGTAAACTCCAAATATAAGTGTAGGCACGGCTTCCTACATCCTGAATATCATAAATGACCATATCTAAACCACGCAAGGAATCAACTTTAGGACGATAGCCGTGAACACCATACAAGGAAACAATAGGTAAGCCTGTAATTGAGTCTTTGGAGTCTTTGAAGTGAATCCCGGCCTCAATTTTACCACGTATCCCGTGCTCGGGAGCAAATAATTTCACCAATTTTGCTGAAGGATGCTGGTATAACAAATCTATCGTTGTTTTACCTTCTGCATTCAAACCGGATTGATTCGTCATTAAACCTACCGTCTTACCTGCACAAAAACGGTCTACATATCCCTGCATAAAAACATCTACACCCAAAAGAAAAGACGGCTGAGAGGCTTGTAAATTAAAGACCGAAATAAAGAGAATTAAAGATAGTATGTGCTTCATGTACGTTTTTCCTTATTAATTTTGTCAGTTTTTCTAATCTACTTAGTATAAAAGAAAGAAAAAAAGACGCAATCAAAAATAGAAACTTCACAAAAAATTTATTATTTTTTTGCATATATCTTGAAACTGTTATTTTATTTGTGTATACTAGAACTGTAAACTAGTATAGGTTGTTGTTTAGGAGTTATCATGAAACGTTCAAATTTTACATTAATTGAGCTATTAGTAGTTATCGCAATTATAGGTGTTTTAGTGTCAATTTTATTGCCCGCGTTGAGCTCTGCCCGTGAGCGGGGGCGAGATGCAGTTTGCAAGAATAACTTAAAACAGTGGGGTGGGCTGATTGCTTTTTGGGGAAGTGATTATAATGGAGATATTCTTGCTTCTTATAATTATGCATGGACAAATTGGGATGATCAGCTTAAGAATGTATATAAAGATACTTACATGCAAGAACTGCATGATTGCCCAACGTTTACAGAATATAACGGACGTGAAAGAAGCTACAGTTCTTTAAAACCTATTATGAAACACCAGATTGACACTCGTAAGAGAAACCCAGATGGAAGTTTATATGTTGACGAGAATGGTAATAATCAATATGGTCCCTTGTTCAAATTTTCTGACTTGCGCTTCCCAAGTGATGCATTTTTAATAATGGATGCTAAAAATTGGAATAATTATGGTACAGCATATCCTTTCTTAGATTCTCCAGGTTGGGCATGGGGAGGTATGTCTGGAAGTTTAGATGAATCTTCCGCTACTGTAAAACCTAATGATTACCACCCTGCATTTATTGATGTTTTAAACTTTACAGGCCCACGTTTTCGTCATTTAAACAACAAAACTTCAAATGTGTTAATTAGTGATGGGCATGTTTCTGGTTTTGAGGTAGATGCAATCCAAGGGAAAAATACAGCTAATTATTATTAAGCTCTTGTATTCAAATTCAGAATAACAAATTCCTTTCTTTATATTTAAGTTTCTCTTGCATTGATAAAGGACTTCCTCCATATTGTCTTTAGGCAAAAAACTAGGAGGCAATTATGGCTAATGAGTGGATTTCTCAAAAACAGGTAGATCAATATTGGGAAGAGGGTTACACCATTATTCGTGGTGTATTTAAGCAACATGAAATGGATGCACTTGCAGCGGCGATAGATCGTTGGAAGTTCTTCGGCAAAGTTTTAGGACGTACTTGGCGCAGACAAAATACACAACTCTGGATTGACCCACAAAAAGATGGTGATTGTATTGTGCGTGGACTTCAATGGCCTTCTTATCATGATGCTATTTTTGACCAAATTCGCAAAGATTACCGCTTCCTAAAAATTTTAGAACCTCTTATCGGTGATAGTGCCAAACAGATCATTAATCAGGTCCATTGGAAACAACCGGGCAGTAAAGTTACTTGGGCCTTACACCGTGATGTAAGAAGTCGCACCCCACGACAGGGCTACCGTGACTTGGCTCATTCCTATGTTCAAACTGGACTCGCTGTAGACCCACATCGTAAAGAAAATGGTGCCATGCAGATTGTTCCTGGCAGTCATTTAGATCTACCTATGGAGCCAGATGCGCACCCCAATTTCTTCAACCCTGAATATGAAGATGACCCTCGCAAAATAGATGTTGTCATGAATCCAGGTGATGTTGCACTTTGGGGACCTTTCACGATTCACGGCGGTGGATATAATACCACTATCGGAATGGACAGAAGGCTCTATATTAATGGCTACGTAAAAGCCGAAAACTGTGACTGGGGCGAATGGGCATTCCGTAATGGTGACCCAGTTGAGCTTGGTAACGAGCAACAGTTTATTCATTTTGAGCAGATTAATGATATTCCTCATGGGTTTTACCCTGATGAACAAAATCTCTCTGCTCCGATACATGACTAATAGAAAGATTTTATTTTGAGCCAGACCGCAATTTTGAAGATTAATTGCCCGGACCGTCAAGGGATCGTGGCTGAAGTCTGTATGACCATTGCTAATTGTAATGGAAATATCATTGATGCACAGCAACATCGTGAAGATCTAGACCAACAATTTTTTATGTTTGTACGCTTTGAGATTAATGAATTAAGCTGTAGTCGTACTGAACTTGAAATTCGTATTCAGAAAAAATCTGAAGATATTGGGTTCCGCTGGACGCTGAGTTACAGTGATGTACCTAAGCGTATGGCTATTATGGTCTCAAAGTATGACCATTGTCTATATGACCTTTTACTGAAACATAAATATGGTGAAATTCAGGCAGATATCCCATTGATTATGAGTAATCATGCAGACTTAGAAACCGTAGCGAAACACTTTAACGTTCCTTTTTTCCATATTCCAAGAACCCGTGCAAATCGTGTTGAGGCAGATCAAAAAGCATTGGATCTATTTAAAGAACATGGTATAACATTTGCGGTGATGGCTCGTTATATGCAGATTTTAACACCCATTATCTTAGATGCATATCCTAATAAAATTATTAATGTTCACCATGGTTTTTTACCAGCATTTAAAGGCGCAAAACCATATCATCAAGCATATGCAAAAGGTGTAAAATTGATTGGTGCAACGAGTCACTATGCGAATGAAGAACTGGATATGGGACCTATTATAGAGCAAGAGACTGAGCGCGTCAGTCATAGTTATTCTGCTCTGGATATGGTTCGTATTGGCCGAGATATTGAAAACCGTGTTTTAATTACTGCAGTCAAAGCTCATACGGAAGACCGTATTATTGTCTACAAAGATCGAACAATTATTTTCGAGTAAGTAAACTAGGGAAAGGGAAAAACCGTGAATGATATAGTTGAAAAAAAGAAGAGTGGTTGCTTCGGTATTGGTATAAAGATTGTCGGTATTGGTTGTTTAGTGATGCTTGCAACTGTTGTCACATTAAGTTATTTCTTAATTAAGAAAATTAAGCCATGGCTTGAAAATCCCAGTGGCAATGTAACCGCATCAGGTATTGAATTATTTTTTGATGATTCTATTCAAAATACATCCTTACCTGACACGGATAAAGATGCACTGATTGCAGCCATGAAAGAATTTACAAATAAAATTCGTAGTAAAGCAATTTCTTCTGAAGAGGCATTAGAAGTTGCAAGCCAAATTTGGTTCACTAAAACATATAGCGCTTTGACTGTTGAGACATTTGGTATTGATCAATTAGAGAAATCGAACCTAAGTTCTGAAGAAAAAGAACAAGGTTTCAAGCTATTAGATCAATTTTCATGGGCAATTGTTAATGATAAAATTGCAGATTATGGAGATATTACTTCGCAGTTATACGAAACGATTACCGATGAAGCGGGCAGTATTACCGTAAAAGCAAAACAGTTTACTGATCAAGAAATTATTGATTTATTGGATCAAATTCAAATAAAAGTTGATGAACTTCACCTTGGCGCAACATCGACAATTATTGATTATAAAAAAGAACTTCAAGAAGATATCGAGGAAATTCTTAGCGAACCAGTCTATGAAAATCTAGAAGCAGTTATTGAAGAAGATACCTCTAAAACCACCGATCAAGAAATCATTATCGAAGAAGAAGTTGATGTTGTTGAACCAGTAGAAACAATAGAGGATAAAACGCCTTAATTATCAATTAATTTAAAATAACATGCTTTTTATAATAAGGCGGGGCCCTACTTCGGCCTTTTGATGTATAATGAAAATAAACGAAATAATTGCTCTGTATTCGTTAAAAACGACGTCGGAAAATAATAAAGTTGGCAATAGTAAATGAAAGGAAAATGAAATGGGATTCTCACTACAGCCGATAGTAATAGTTCTATTGATGATTGTAGCCATAGCGCTGATTGGGACCATAGCATGTCTGGTTTTCGCACGCCGGGTTAGAGGGGGAATAAAGCGCAGTATCCTTATAGTGGCTGCTATCATTCTTCTGTCACCATCAGGACTAGCTCTGATTTGTTTCAAACCGGAGTTGGTAGATGGCAGATACAGAACGTACAAGCAACTATACAGAGATATTCAGGTTGGAATGAGTCGTGCCGAAGTAATGGCATTGGTCGAACAACATTATCTAGAATCGGGTCAACGCCTTCGCCCGTCGGTTGTCACAAATTCAGAAGGGCGCCTCTCCTTCAACATGAATCTGGAGGGATCGAGAGAACCTAACTCCGAAGGTATTAGCGTAAACCTTCAGCAAGACCTCGTTGTGCATAAGTTCTACTCAAAAGATTGACTGCCAACAAAGCACTTCATGTTATTGCTTGCTACGCGCGCAAAACGTGAGTGCGAACATTAGACAATAAAAAAAGAACTCATGCCTAATTTACAAATGAGCTCAAATTTGATAAAAAAAATAAAATTAGTTTGCCTTATATCTACATTCGTAAGTACCATAATTACGGTAGCTGGATTTATGGAGATATATACGTTTAAAAAAATACAGACCTCTGGTATTGAAGTAGTTGGTTCAGTTGTCAAACAACAGGTTCTTCATGGAGTAAAAGGTAGTAAATCTACAAATCTATATGTCAATTATAGTTCACCTGATTCAAATTACGGATACAAAAATGTATTTCGTGGAGTGTCATCAAAAACCTTAAATGATATCACGCCTCAAAACACTATCAAAGTAAAATACCTCCCTACTAATCCAGGAAAAGCTATAATCGGTTCCTCTCCACAAGTAGACCACAGTAAATTAGCAGTTGGCTTAGCTGTATTTCTCGTTTCCATATTAATTCTAAAAAGATTTAATAAAAAACCAGTCAAAGCTGACAGTATAACTACAGTGCCTCAAGCTAGTTCTACTGAACCCTTACCTCTAAAACTTAATCTCACTCCAAAATTATCCTTTAAGTGTAATGATCGTGATGTAGTTTTATCGATCTATAAAAGAGCAGATGAACCCGAAGGTTCAGATATACTGAAATTCACAACACCCGAAAATGAATTCCTAGTTCATTCTGCAATATTTCTGGATTATATTCTCTCAACTAAAAAAAATTCATTTATAACAGAAGAGAATGAATATAAGGAAATATTGAATGGTACATTCTTAGACTGTAATCATATGGATGATTCACGTGAATATGTGACACTCCAGTCAGACAATAAATCATATAATATACCTACTCATTATCTTGGTTTAAGTCATTATATTTGTACTTATAATAATTCACTTACTCTTATAACGAATCATTTCATGGACAACAACGCCAATCAATTACCTCATGTCATCACAAAAATCGATTGCTCTATTCTCGAACATAATTCAGCAATCTATGACGAAAATGAAGAGTTTTGGGATTACTCACCCAAAGATTAATACAACATATCTAACCCAAAAATACACCTGATATTCTCGTACCTCGAAAATAGGTGATTTAGGTCGTTAACCAGAATGAGAATCAATGATTGAGAAGCTCGTGGTAAGTCGGGACGACAGCATCTACGAAGCGTGGCCCGACATCGCCCTGACACCTTCGGGCAAGCTGGTGTGCGTCTTCTCGGAATGCACGCACCACGGTGACAGGTCCTTCACGCGTATCGTTCTGACTGAATCAAGTGACCGTGGTCGTACGTGGACTCCCAAGCGCGAGCTGACGGAACCAACGCGTGGACTCCCCATCTTCTGGGACTGCCCACGAATTACGCGCCTTCGCGATGGGCGATTGGTGATCCTCGTTAACAAGCTGTTTGCCCCGGAGAAGAGCGCTACGCCGGAGCAATGCCGGAATTACCTGTTCTTCAGTGACGCCGAGGGTCATACTTGGTCTGACCCGGTTGAGACTCCGGCATTGGGCATCGTCCCTGACAAACTCCTCGAACCTACAGACGGTCGCTGGATTCTATCGTGCCACTATCAAGATCGAGGGTTCGGCTTCCTTGTGCAGCGGCTGTGGTATTCCGATAACCAGGGCGGATCGTGGGAAGGCCCCGTAATCGTGGCTCGTCAGGAAGGGCTGAACCTGTGCGAGGTCTCCATCCTGCCGGTCAAAGACAAGCTAATTGCCTTTCATCGTGAGAATTCGGGACAGGGATGGGACTGCTACAAGACGATTTCTATGGACCGAGGAGAGACGTGGG
Organism: Lentisphaeria bacterium; assembly: GCA_022447755.1. Lineage (GTDB taxonomy): Bacteria > Verrucomicrobiota > Lentisphaeria > JABSQK01 > JABSQK01 > JAKVBE01. Next base: position 20,991 of record JAKVBE010000026.1, read on the forward strand.
GCGAGGCGATTCACTTCCCGTTGCCCGGATGCCATCGCCCTGTTGCCGGCATGCTACAAGACGGGCGCATCATGATCACGCACCGCTTCATGCAGGGGGGGAAGGGCTGGATGGGATGGTGGACGCAGAACTTCTTCGCTGCACTGACGGACGCCGAATCGGCCCTGGCGGAGACGCGCGGCGAGGCGCATACGCGCATCTTGCCGATCGACTTTGATCGTTCGCCCGCAAGTGATACCGGTTATTCTGGGTGGGTTCAGTTCGGGGATGGAGAGATATACATCGTCAACTACATCGTAGACGATGCCCCAAAAGGGCAGATTCGAGGGTACTCCCTGAAAATGACGGACTTTATACTTACAGCCGCGCGAGAACGGTGGTGTTCTGACCAAAAATAAACTTTGAGAAAAGCACAATGAAAATTATCGAAGTGGATTCATCGTTGGTGCATACTACGTATTCTAACGGTTGTCAGGGCTACTCCATATTGTGTTGTATCTATCAGTCGTGAAGGCCCAATCTTCGAGCGAACCAAAACCTTAACCTCAATCGGTATCGCCAGTTTCTATATATGAATTTGATGAAACAGGCTGGACTATAAAAAAAGAATTGTGGAGCCATAAATCGAGAAGGTAAATTTATTACACCATTAAAATATTTAAATATCGACTCATATCATGAAGAGCTTGCTTCAGTAAAAGTAGAAAATGGTGACTATGGCTTTATAGATCTTGATAACAATGAAGTCATTCCTTCTACTTTTCAAATAGTTTGGCCTTTTAAGAATGGTCTAGCACGAGTGAGGCTGGGACGCAACTTGCTGCTTAGTGGCAGAGCTTGAATGGGAAACAAGACCGGCGATTTTACATGGAAACCCAATAATTAGAAAGAAACTGACGCACGAAGATTCTCTAGAGTAGAAAAATATTCAAGCAGAGAAAGATCAGGCACAAGGAACAAAAAAATTCCATAAATATTATTATTGATGCACAATCTAAAGAAAAGGGGATCTTTATGAGTTGGTCTAAAATTATTCCTTATGAAGGAGACAATGCAGGGCTAATTTATATCGATTTGGTTAACCACCTTGATGAAGAAATTTTGTACAAGTTACAGAAAACGATAGTCTAGGCCACAGCTTTGAGTCGATTCATAGAGGTTATATTTCTGCTAGTGGTTCCTTTATTATTTTTCCTGATAATTTCGGTTTACTCAAAAGGCTACATGCTGCTCGTTTTGTGGACGGAAAAATACGTGCACGTGGTTGTTCCTTATCCAGAATAAAAGTGCAATTAGACCAGGAGTTATTAGCCCTTGTACGGGCTAGAGGGACTATTGATGTTTATATAAAAGGGTTTTATAGTAATAACGGAAAAGCGTTCTCTGAGTCAGTAGAGCTTCCTATAGATCTAGTGCCAAAAGCCCAGGGAAAGAATGGCTAGGAAACGAGAAAGCCTACTCCGCTTGAGTACTTTTAGTCCACAACATCCAATATGTTTAGCACCTCGACGAGCTTCTTTTTTCTCTTCTTCACACTATTTTACTTCTGCGCGTTTGGCTTTTAGAACTTCCATTTCTTCTGGTGTAATTTTTTCTACTTTGATGTTATCAAAATAGTATTTCCCATTGGGCCAGAAGGCATAACAACGGACTTTCATCTTGAAGATTTTTGGGGTACGCTTAGTTGGATTAAAACCAATTTCAAAGTGTTTCCATTCATTAGGCTGAATACCTTCAGCTTTCAAGCGTGTTTGATAGGCATCAATATCATAGTCACGCTTGGGATGCTTCATCCAACCTTTGATCCAAACAAAGGCTTCTCCTCCAACGCCTTTTACCTCAGCACTTAGCTTATAATTCTGGCCAGGAATAACCTCTATGAATTCGGAGTCTAGCATGACCCCTTCTACGGCACCTACACTGCCAAATGAATCTCTTTTTACAATGATTGCTTTAGGAGGCTTGGCATCTAAGGAAGGATTGGCACGAAAAGTTTTTAGCCAAGTGATGGCTTGTTCACGTTGTACTTGTGTATTGAACATTAAAACACGACCACGGCCTTCTTCTTCAATAAAAAAACTCGTCAAGCGATCCGCGAACTCCCAGTGGCTTGCCGTCTTTTCTCCTTCATCAAAGTTGCCATTTTTTAATAAGTTTTGTGCATGAACTGTTAAACTGAATAGACACAGTAAGGTTATTAATCTTTTCATTATTTAATCCAGCGCTTTAGATAGATATCCATAATCGCATAAGCTTGTTCCGTCACCTCTTTGTCATACTCGGCCACCCCTTTTTTCTTAGCATAGGGGTTCGTGAAAGAATGTACAGCTCCTGCAAAGTGAACAAGCGTCCAATCTTTGATCTTGTATTGATTCATCATGTCTACAAATTCGGTTATGTGCTCCTCGGGAACAATTGGATCTGCGGCTCCATGTAAAACTAATACTGGCATTTCAATGTTTTTAGCATCCTCACCCATTGGGCTTTTTACATCTCCATGTAAGCTTACAACTCCATTGATTTGTGTGCCAGAGCGCGCTAGCTCAAGCATGACACCTCCACCAAAACAAAAGCCAATACCTACCATGTTTTGACCATCCCAAGGTATTTCTTTTAAATCCTTGAAGTGTGTAATCGCTTCATTGATTCGCTTACGCATCAGCACTCGGTCTGCACGAACGACGCCGGCTGCTGCTCCAGCCTCTTTAGCATTACTGGGGCGAATTTCTTGACCATACATGTCAACCAAAAATACTACGTAATCATTTTGGGCAAGTAAAAGAGCTTTTTCAACTGCAGCATCGTTGACCCCCATCCAGTTAGGGACCATTAACAGAGCAGGGCGCTTGGCTGGACCTGTTGGCTGATAGATTACTTTACTTTTAAATGTCTGTCCGGTTCCACTATGAATGGTATCGATGACTGTTGGTGCCGCAAGAAGCTGAAAGCCAGCAAGTAAGAAAAATAACTTCTTCATATCTAAAAACCTTTATTTCAATGTTTACTTAAAATACGTCTAAATGGTTATAAAAATTACACCTATTATAAGCCCAATATTAAACCTCAGCAAATCAGTAAACTTTAACTAGTCAGAATAAAATCATATATTTTTCAAATTTAGGGGCTTGAAAAATGTTAGTGTTTTGACTAACTTATTTTAGTGTATTTATTTTCTCTAATCTAGGAATGTTTATGTTATTACCACTATTTAGTTCACGTGTTTCTGCTGGTTTCCCATCACCTGCTGATGATTACCTTGAGGGAGACTTGGACCTAAACGAATATCTAATTCGCACACCACCTGCTACTTTCTTAGTGCGTGTCAGCGGTAATAGTATGATTGGGAAGGGGATTTATGATGGTGATCTATTGGTTGTAGACCGTTCCTTGGAACCTTTGGATCGTGATGTTGTGGTGGCTGTCGTTGAGGGTGAATTAACTGTTAAACAACTACGTTTTCAAGATAAAGAGGTGTGGCTAATGCCTGCAAACCGTCGTTATAAGCCTCTGTGTGTAACGGGCATGGATTTACAGATTTGGGGCGTAGTCAGTAGTAGTATACATCACTTTAGGAAGCGCGTAGAATGAACTTGGAGGAACGCTTTAACTTTCGCGTTTCACCTTCAGATGGCTGGTATGCACTCGTTGATTGTAACAATTTTTACTGCTCCTGTGAACGTGTATATAACCCTAGCTTGAAGGAGCGTCCGATTGTCGTTCTATCAAATAATGATGGATGCATCATTGCACGTAGTAATGAGGCAAAACTACTTGGGATTGGTATGGGAGAGCCTTATTTTAAAATGAAATCAATTTTACAAAAGCATAAAATTACTGCTTTTTCTTCCAATTATGAGCTATATGGTGACCTTTCACATCGTGTAATGGAAACACTTAGAACCATTACACCCTATGTGGAAGTTTACTCAGTGGATGAAGCATTTACCTTTTGGCCACATCGTTTAAAGCCTACCCTTGATGCTTTACGTCAGTTTCGTGAGCGTGTGATTCGTTGGACTGGCGTGCCGGTTTCGATTGGTCTTGCACCAACAAAAACCTTAGCGAAAGTGGCGGCAAAAGTCGCTAAAAAGCGTGCTGATGGCTGCTATATTCTAGAGGAACCTGATGAATATTTATTACAACAAGTGGAAGTGGAAGATATTTGGGGAGTGGGCCGGCGTTATGCAAGAAAACTACGCAAAATAGGAGTACATGATGCTGCAGCTTTTGCAAAGTTACCCGATGATGATTGGATTCGTAGTCAGTTTACGGTTGTAGGATTACGTACCGTTTATGAGTTACGGGGAATCTCCTGCCTAGGTTTAGAGATGTTGGAGCCAGAGCGCAAAGGTATCTGCCACTCAAGAGCTTTTAGCCAGCCGATAACGAATTATAAAGAAATGCGTGAGGCCTTTTTTACTTACCTAACTCGTGCAAGTACGAAACTTCGTAGCCGCGGGTTGTATGCGCGGGCGATGCAGATTTGGCTACAGACAAATCGTTTTGCTGAAGAACCATATTATAGCAATGCAGCTGTGGTGCAATTCCCAGTTGCAAGTCAAGATTTCTTTGAAATGAGTCAATACCTAGAACCTATGCTTCAATCTATTTATACAGACGGCTATCGCTATAAAAAAATTGGTATTCTCTTTTTGGACTTATGTAATGAAACTGGTATACAACCTGACTTATTTGATAACATACCACGAACACGAAATGCGGCTTTATTAAATGTGATGGACCGTTTAAATAGCCGATATGGTAAGCTCACTGTACATGCCGCATCTTGTGGCAAAGAACGCCCCTGGGAAATGCGCAGAGAAAAACTATCGCCAGTGGCACCCAATTGGCGCCAGCTAGCAGTCGTAAAAGCAAAATAGCAAACTTTAGCTTTAAGTTTGAAGCTTCTTTTGCAACTCGAGTCGTTTTTTTAAGGTTTCTGGCGAAGATAGAGCTAAAGTAAATGAAAAAAGTTTTGCTATGACTTGGGGTTGAGTTTGCACAGAGAGTAGGGCGATATGAGCTGTATAAGCAACAATTCTCAAGCCTAGCAGAAAGTTCAGTAGAATAATAGTGGGGTGGGTTAACCCCTTTTGCTATGACGTAAACTTCGTTATGGAAGCAAGCAAAATCATGATAATTCAATCATTCTTTCTTATCAAATTTTGGAATCACCAATATGTGATTTGAACTGATCGTATATCATGAAACATATGCATACGCTTGATATGCTGATCACGCTGAGATTCAAAAGTTTCCTTATTCGGAGCGAAAGCAACCCTCAAATAAATTACACTCCATACAAATAAACCAGCATCTTTGATTTTATTTACCTAAATCTTGTAAAATTTTGCCTTATGCTCCATCCCAGTGCTCTATAGCATAAAACTAGCTTCAAAATACTTATTATATTTACCTAATTATTAACATATAACGACAAAACACATAGCAACCCTTCCACTTTTACCAAAAAAAACAATAAAAATTTCAATTATGGCTAGAAAAGTAGCTATGTCACCCCTAAAATTTATTTATATAAAATATTTAAAATTTCAGAGAGAGTTGCATGTCAGAGGAATTGCCAAAGTTACGAATTCGTTCAGAGGTGGATGGGAATCTGCAAAAAAAACAAAATAGTGAAACAGGTTTGGTTTTTGGAGCATTATTAAAAAATCGCTTTCAAATACAAAAAAGTCTCGATAGCAGTGTTCATGGCGCGAGCTATCTTGTTAAAGATTTACAAGGTAGTGATCTACTCGTTGCAAAACAATTGAGCCCAGCAGCATTTAGACATAATAATGACCGTTTTGAGTATCTAAAAGCCAACAAAGGTATCACAGGATTAAAATTTAGAAATATTGCAGAAGTCATTTCAGTCTTTGAAGAAGATGATTATCTTTATGCGGTGCGTAAATATATTGAGGGAGTCAACCTGAAGACTTTAATGGAAGTAGATGCCACACTTGATACACACGAGAGAGAAAAGAAAGCACGTACAATTCTTCATGATATATGTAAAGGTGTCAAAGACTTAGGTCCTGAGTTCATTCATGGCAATATCAACTTAAACAACGTTCTTTGGAGTGAGGAAGAACCAAAAGGTTGGCTGGTAGACTTTGGCTTTAAAAACTTACAGGAATCTCAGATCATCCAATTTATTGGTAATGATATGCTGAAACGTTACTTTGTTGCACCAGAATTAGTTGAGCAGAGTACAGAAACAACGGAACAGTCAGATGTTTATTCAATTGGTATGGTTATCCTTTCTTATCTTTCAGGAGAAGTTCCACAAGGAAACCCGCTTGACCAGTGTGATCGTTTATCTTGTTCAGGCAGATTAAAACATATTTTAGAGTACTGTTTAGAATATAATCCGGATAAGCGTTGGCATTGTCCATCTCATGTGTTGGCAGTTTTAGAGGGTCAGGAAATTCAGCCTGGTATACAAGTTAAATTTAAAGAAGAGCCCATGGAAGAAGAAGAACTACCAGAGGGCTCAAGTAAAATTTTTCGAGTAGCTAATTCACAAGAGAGAGTCGCAGCACAGGCTCAGGCACAAAAGCATACAGGCTTAGGCTTAGGTAAGAAGCGGCGCCGTAATAATAAAAAACTTCCAAGCCCAGAACCAGCACCTCAAGTGCAAGACTCCACAGTAGATGTGCCATTAAATCATGAATTAGAGGCAGAAGAAGAGAGTGTTTATGATCCAATCGCCCCTATAGAAGAAGTTGTGCAGGACAACGCGGCTGACCCAGAGTCTGAAGGAGAAGAACTGCCGGTATCATACATCAAACCAGAAGCGACCTCAACACTAACTGAACCTGCTCACAATAAAACGGTCGGCCTGATTGCCGTAATTGCCGTCTTAGTTGTTGTTTTAGGTATTGTAATTACTTCATTTGTAGGTGGTGAAACGGCAAAGGTGATCTACAAAAATGAAGCTCTGATTTTTGAGAGTCAGCGTTTAATGAATGAAATTACAGCTTTAAAGAAAAATCAAATGATTCGTGATCTTCATCGTCTTAAAAAAGAATTAAACGTTTTGGAGAATCAAATTCAGGCTGTCAGTGCACAATATCAGCATGATTCTGATTATGATGCAGCAATGTTGGTTCAAGATGTAGAGCCTCAGCTACTCAACATTAAACGATATACCAAAAGTTACCGCTTAGCTAAAGAAAAGAAAACAGCATATAGTGCTGTAGATTTTGTTACAATTCAGACTCAAATTGATCGTTTAAAAGATGAGCATGTTCAAGCTGACTACAAACAAAAAATTCACGGTGTACGCAGTGCAGCAGAGAAAGCAGAAAAAGATTTAAACGACTTAAAATTTTCTGAGGCTCGTGAAGGTTATAACTTAGCCTTGATGGTTATGGTGGGTCTTCAAGAAAAATTGAACGAAGATCTCCAAAGTCAAATTAAAGAAGAGGTTTCTCCATTCAAAGACTTTTTAGAAAGTGTAGAGGTTCTACCTGAGGTTTCAGAAGGAGAATTTGTTGAGCACTCTCCAGAGGTACAAGGCTTTTTACTGAAACAAAAAATATTTTTGGAACAAGGATACCCAAAACATATTATGCTGAAAAAAAGTAAGATCATTATGGTTCTTGTTCCACCAGTTACTGAAGGCGAACAACCTTACTATTTATCTAAGACTGAATTGACTGCATTACAGTGGGAAGAAGTCTTGAACGTGAAAAATGACGTTAAATCAGGTACACCAGCACAGGAAGTCTCCTACAAGGATGCAACCGAATTTATTGTAAAATTAAATCAATATGAAGAAGTAGCACAGGCGAAGTTTCAACTGCCGACAGAAAAAGAATGGTTAAATGCTTCATTAGTTGGTGAGAATATTCAACAATGGTATCAAACAGATGAAGAACTAATCGGAAGACAGATCTGGAGTAGCGCCAATTCTGTTGGAGAAGTACAAAAGTCGGGTACAATGAACGCAAACCAACTGGGGATTCATGATATGTTGGGAAGTTTGTGGGAATGGTGTCTCGCTGACGATGGATCTTTAGCGCCACTACGCGGTGGAGCATATAACTTACCTCCAGAAGTATGCACTCCAGATTCAAGAATTGCATTTACAGATGACTTTGTACAATCTACTTTTGGCTTGCGCCTAGCTATGAAAGTAACACCTAAGCAATAGAGTTTGAACAATCATCTTCATATACGGTAAGGAAACTGAACGATCATTATGCTGTTTGAATGTCACATTATAACGGGAAGTCCGGGAGTAGGGAAGTCTTACTATGGAAGACGCTTCGCAAAAGAAATAAAAGCAATCCTTCTTGATATTGATACTTGTAGCGAAAAACTAGTTATGGCAGGCTTACGGGCACTTGACCATGATCCATTAGATCGAGATAGCCAATTTTTTAAAGACATATATCGGGACGCAATTTATGAAACACTCTTTGAAATCGCAAAAGAAAACTTAATACTTCATAATGTTGTGATTGTCGGACCATTTACAAAAGAAATTCGCCAACAGAATTGGTTGGAAGAATTAACGGAAAAATTCGAGCAGAGACCTACGCTACATTATTTGTATTGTGAGCCTCATAAACGCTTTAAAAGAGTTAAAAATCGCAATAATCCAAGAGATTTAAGCAAGCTTGATGATTGGGAAAGTAATTCGTCCTATTATGGAGCTGAAGAGCCACCAGCATGCCCACATATTTATGTCGATAATTCCAAAGATCTTTAATCCTATTTTACCCTTTAAAAACCCTAAGAACGTAGCAGTAATATTCTATTAATTAATTGAATTGGGGCTATATTGTTAAAAAAGTTTAGTGATTTGGTTGGGCGAATTACAACCTGATGATTTGAATGTGAAAAAAATACCTGAAAATTGACGCACTTTTAGGCATATTCACAAAATAAAATAAAAGGACCAGTTCATGGTTTCTTCGTTAATGAAATTTAGAAAAATGTTAAGATTTGTTCCTACAGGACTTACAGTTGGTAACGCACTTTGTGGATTTACTGCAATCTTGAATACGATGTTAGCATATAAAGCTACACCAGAAGAAATTCCCGGTATATTTGAAACAAGCGCATGGTTAATCGTTTGTGCAATGCTATTTGATATGTTTGACGGATGGACTGCACGTAAATTGAATGCTACCTCAGAGTATGGTATGCAGATGGACTCTTTGGCAGATATGGTGACCTGTGGCGTTGCACCTGCAACCATGGTGGCTGTCCTAGTGCATACAAACCAACACCTCTCTTTTAATTATGTAATTGTTTGGGTGTTCTGCTGTGTATATGTCGCATGCGTAGCATTGCGCTTAGCACTTTATAATGTTGAAGCAGCCAAAGGAGAGGAGGGTAAAGGCTTTAGCGGACTTCCATCACCAGGCGGTGCATCCGCTCTATCTAGTTTGATATTTGTGTATGTTTATTTTAGTAGAACAGACGCAGACTCTGCATTCATACCTATTGTTATCAAAATCTTACCATTTTATTCATGTATTCTTGGATTTCTTATGGTAAGTAAAGTAAAATACTGGCATTTAGGGAAGTGGCTCGGAGACGTAAAATATAATAAACTAAAAAAATTCCTGATGATTATCTTCTTCTTATTTTTTAGTTGGAAATCATCAATCACCACGGCAGTTTTTGTGAATGTATATGTTCTTTATGGACTCATTCAATATTTTGCTACTATGAAAAGTCGAAAGCAGGTTGGAGAATAGGTCTTGTCATCGGATCCTTATGAATATGATATGCAAATGATTGCACCGCTATTGAACTCTCTACCATTGGGAGATGAGGTTCCTTGTGGTTATTTTGAAGGTCGAATGTCAAAGAACCGTTACTTTATTGCTGGACCTGAAATACCGGAAGGAATGGTTCATCAAGCGTTGCTTCAGGGCTTCCGTCGTTGTGGTGCCACTTGGTTTCAACCTCACTGTAATGGCTGCAACCTATGTTTGAATTTTCGCTTAGATATCGAGCGCTTTGAACCCTCTAGAAACCAAAAGCGTGTTTTAAAGAAAAATGAAGATTTAGATGTTCGTATCGTATCTCCTAACTGTACAATTGAAAAAGAGAAGCTTTACTTGAAGTATCAGTATAGTCGCCATGATTCGGTGATTGAGCATGAGCATGATCTAGAGCTAGATACAAAACGTAAGCTTGAAGCAATGCAGAGACAAATGTATCAAGTAATTGAAGGCACAAAAGAAATAGAAATTTATCATAACGAACAATTGATTGGCTTTGGCGTTTTTGATACTGCAGTTGATGTGATTTCACTTATATACTTCGTCTTTGACACAGATTTTCAAAAAAGAAGCTTAGGTACTTTCAATATTCTAAGCTCTATTCAATGGGCTAAAGAAAACGGTTTTAAATATGTTTTATTAGGTCATTATATCCCAGGGCACCCAAAAATGAAGTATAAACGTCTCTTTCAGCCCGGAGAATTTCAGGATCCTGAAAGTAGGGATTGGATTGAAACATTACCTAAACTGATTTTTCCTGAACAGGGTGAAAGTAAAGAAAGGAAGTCATAATGTACGAAGCAGCACTAGATACTGCCACTGGACAGGCTGCATTTGCTGTTCAAGATCAAGAAAGAAACTTGATTCTTAATCTTAAAAATATTCCTTCAGGACGTGCATCAAGTGAGCTATTTCCTACCATTCAGAAAGAATTAAAGAGTAGGGCTATCGAAATTTCATTAATCAAGCATTGGTCCATTGGAATGGGCCCCGGAAGCTTTACAGGCATTCGTGTTGGTGCTGCATTAGCAAAAGGAATTGTGACTGGTAACGAAGGGAAGTTACGAGGTGTTCCAACCAGCTTAGCTCTCGTTTTACAAGTTGCATTACCTACTGAAAATAAAGTTGCAGCACTTTTTGATGGTCGCAAAGGCGAAATCTTGATTCACTGTTATGTGCGTAATAAAAGTGGAGAGTTTGAGGCGGAGGAAGCTTATGCTGAAAAAATTGAGCAGTTACATGCTGTAGATGTGGAGCGTTTTGTGATTGTTTCTACAGATCCCGTTTTGAAAAGTTTACCGATGGAGGTTCTCAAGAAAACAGCTGTCGTTTCTTCCGTTGATGCGGCAATGTTACTAAATCCTCCTACTTATTGTTGGAAAAATGAAGATACAGAGTTTGAAAATGCATCTAAACCTATCTATATAAGACCAGCTGTTTTTGTTGATCCAATTCAAACACGTAAATTAAATATAGAGTAAAAGATGAGATTAATAAGTTGGAATGTAAACGGAATTCGTGCCGTTTTAAAAAAGGGTTTTTGGGAGTGGTTTGATCAGTCTGGAGCAGATATACTATGCCTGCAGGAAACGAAAGCCCAAGAAGATGTTTTACCAGCTGAAGTGAAAGAAGTTTTAGGATACCAAACTTTTTATAGCTGTGCTGAAAAAAAAGGATATAGTGGTGTGAGTACTTGGTCAAAAGAAGTGCCTGAAAATATCCTTACATCTATCTTAGATGCCCCATCCTTTGATACTGAAGGCCGTATCATGCATACGAGTTTCCCTGAATTTGAACTCTTTAACATTTACTTTCCAAATGGAACTGCTAGTGATGAAAGACTCGCATATAAAATGGCTTTCTATGAAGCGTTTCAAAAACGTTGTGAAGGACTTATTGCTGAAGGTAAAGAAGTCATCATCTGTGGAGATGTCAATACATCTCATAATGCAATTGACTTGGCACGTCCAAAAGCAAATGAAAAGAACTCAGGCTTTTTACCAGAAGAGCGTGCGTGGATGGATCGTTTTACAGCAGCTGGTTTTACAGATACATTTCGGCATATGTTTCCTAATGAAGTGTGCTATAGTTGGTGGTCTTACCGTGGTGGTGCAAGACAAAAAAATGTGGGCTGGAGATTAGATTATTTCTTTGTTTCTCAAGGTTTATTAACTAAAGTAAAGACTGCCGGAATTTTAACAGATGTCATGGGTAGCGACCATTGCCCTGTATATTTGGAGTTGGATCTATAAATGGACGGACGGATTGAGATTACTCGTTCCAAAAAGCGTGGCAAACGAATTGAATTAACACTTTCTGATGGAGACTCCATTAAAGTACTTGAGGAAAGTGTTTTCAAGCATGGCTTATTTACGGAACGTTCATTCAGTCCTGAGCAATGGGTCGAAATTTTAACAGATGCGTGGGAAGCAGAGGCTCATCAACGCATGATGGATTTACTTGCACGCCGGCCGCATACCCGTAAAGAAATGTGTCGGAAACTATACAAGCGTGAGTTTGCACCGGATATTATAGACCGAGTAACAAAGCGTGCAGAGGAGTTAGGAATTTTAAATGACCGTGTATTTGCAGATTTATTTGTAGATGAGAAGATAACGGTTGCTGGTTGGGGTGAGCGTAAAATCCGAACCGAATTAGCCAAGCGTGGTGTGGAAAAACAGATCATTCAAGATGCATTTGAAAAGCTTGATCAACGTCATGGTGAAGAGGTCGTTTGGCTTCATGCATGTCAACTCGCTGAGAAAAAATGGAAGATCTTGAAGCGTGAAGACAATATTTATAAGAAAAAACAAAAGCTTTTACAATATTTGTCTGGGCGTGGTTTTGATGCAGCCTGTTGCTACAAATTATATGATCATTGCGCAGGAAGAGACTCAGACTCTGAAGACTTTCTGCATGTAGAGGAAGAGGGCGCAGAATGGCCAATTTTTTAAAAAAAATACCAATACTACCCAAACCTGTTTTATATCTCATAGCAGGGATCTTAAAACTTATTCGTATGACACAACGAGTTACATATATTGATCCAAGTAATCAGTTGGAACAATTAGATCAACGGCCAGGTATTTACTTATTGTGGCACAATAGGCTGATATTATTGCCATTAATGTTCTCACGCAGCACCCGTAAAAAAACACGTTTCCTAGCCAGTGGCTCAAGAGATGGCGGTTATATCTTTGATTTTTTAGCCATTCTAGGTTTACGTGGTTTTCAGGGCTCTTCAAGTAAAGGAGGCACAAAAGCGGTCTTACGAATGAAGCAAGCAATCAAGAATCGTGAAAGTATTGTCATCACTCCAGATGGTCCTCGTGGTCCGAAATATGCAATTCATGAGGGAGCCATATATATGGCATCAAAATTACAAGTTCCTCTTTTCCCTGTAGTTTATAACTCAAAATGGCACATTACTTTAAAAACTTGGGATCGCTTTCAACTTCCATTACCTTTTTCTGAAGGAGAACTTATTATTGGAGAACCCATTTATTTACCAGAAAACCTTGATCGTGAAGGTCTAAAGGAATGGTCTGCCAAAGTTAAAGCAGAAATGGATAAAATTACACACTTTGACCATAATTAGTACGCATTAGATCTGAACTGAACCAGCACCAGGAGTATGAATTTCGATAGCTTCACCTGCGACGACTCTTATCTGGCAGCATGAAGTGAGTTTCTTGGTTTCACCACCCCTTAAAATATGAAAATTTTTTCCACACTGTCCAGAACTGCCGCCATTTAGCCCCCGTGGAGCAATAGTTCGGTGGCTACTCACAATCGCACAGTCAACATCCGCTAAGAAACGTAAACGCCGAATGACACCACAACCGCCTGGTAACTCATTTTGTATGCGCTCCTTACCTTTGCGTATCTCAAATTTTTCAACAATTAATGGAAAGCGCTGTTCAAGTATTTCTGGATCTGTCATTCTCGTATTTGTCATATGTGTATGGACACCATCGGCTCCAGAAAAAGCTTTTCCATTCCGGTGAAAACCAGCAGGTGCACCGCCGCAAATTGTTTCATAGTTTTGAAAAATACTATTTCCATAAGTAAAGTTATTCATTGTCCCCTGTGCATTGGCTAAAGCTCCAATAGCCTGAAACAAAGCATTGACTACATGTTGGCTTGTCTCTGTATTGCCCGCCACAACGGCTGCAGGGTAATGGGGATGTAACATAGAACCTTCAGGTATTACCAAGTCTATTGGACGTAAACATCCTGAATTTAAGGGGATGTTTTCTTCTAATAATACACGTATTGTATACAATACCGCAGCCTGTGTGACGGGAGCAGGTGCATTAAAGTTAGTCGAGAGTTGCTTAGATGTTCCGGTAAAATCAATTCGAAAATATTGCTCTGACTTTGAAAGCTGTATATTGATTTTATGACCATGATCTGTTTGATAGCTTGTTTGTCCAATTGGTAGTTCTTTAATGAGTTTACGCACCACCTCTTCTGCATAATCTTGTACATATGACATATAGGCTATGACAGTTTGAGTGCTGTATTGTTGGCATAGTTCTAATAGTAAATTTTGGCCAATACGGTTAGCAGAAATTTGAGCGAGTAAATCTGAGTAATTTTGTTGGTAATTTCGCACGGGGTAGGAATGATTACATAGAAGCGCTTTAAGTTCACTTTCCTGTAAAATTCCTTTCTTAACAACTTTGAAATTACGAATTAAAATACCTTCCTGATCAATACTTGTAGCATTGGGGCTTGTACTCCCTGGAGAAATTCCTCCAATATCTGCATGGTGACCACGGGATGCAACCCAAAAACTTAAGGACCTTAGATTATCTGTAAAGACTGGCGTTACAACAGTTAAGTCTGGTAAATGTGTACCACCATCGTAAGGATTATTAATCAGGAAAACATCGCCTGAGGAAATAGTTGGATTATTACGTATAATCGATTGGACAGATGCTTCCATAGAACCTAAGTGAACGGGGACATGAGGGGCATTGGCAACTAAGAAACCGTCTTTATCAAAAATTGCACAGGAAAAATCTAGTCTTTCACGAATATTTACGGATTGTGCTGTTTTTTGAAGCGTGAAACCCATCTGCTCAGCAATAGACATAAAGCGGTTATTAAATAACTCAAGTTGCACAGGATTACGGTATGTAGAAATCTTATGAGGAGTTGTTCCTTGAAGCATTCTTTCAATAATGAAGCTCCCATTCGAAGCCTTTTTTATCTGCCAATTGGGTTCAATAATGATGGTTTGATTTGGTGCTAAGATTAAAGCAGGGCCAATGATAGAGTTCTTACAATTAACCTGTTCTGCATTTAGAGTTTTTACTTCTAACCAATCTCCGTCAATATATATAGAGGATAAGCGATGACTGTATGCCCTTTCTTCAGGAGATATTATTGTTGAGAATGATTCAACCTCCCTACATTCTTCTAAAACCTCAACTTCTAATTGCGATATGATTACAGGCTTACTATCGTCATAGAAACCAAACAGCTGTTGATACTGCTCTGCATAGTCTATTAACATTTGATCATAGTGATTAAAATTAATCGGAATGATGGCCTCTGTCCCTTTGCTTTGAAGGTGAACAAGAACTTCATAACTCTTATTTGGCGCTATATCATTTCTCGTAAATATTTCTGCAACTAAACTTGGGATTGTATGCAAATTACTTTCATTAAAGCGAAGGTTTGTTGACCGATAATAAAGTGTCTTTTGTTCGGCTAGCCCCATGCCATAAGCAGAAAGGATTCCTGAATATGGGTGTACTAAGATTGTGTTCATATCTAAGTTTTCGGCTATTTTGCAAACATGTTGCCCACCTGCACCGCCAAAGCAGTTTAGCAAGTAATCACGAACATCATAACCCCGGGCTACGGAAACCTTACGAATTGCATTGGCCATATTTTCGATCGCAACTTCAAGAAAGCCAGACGCAACTTCTTCTGCACTCATTCCAAGTGGCTTTGCTATTTCTATAAATGCTTGCTGAACTCTCACTTTATCTAAAGGTAGGTCTTGATTGGGGCCAAAAATTTTGGGGAAATGCTCTACCTGAATTCTCCCTAGCATAATATTCGCATCGGTTACGGTGAGCGGACCTTCTCTTCTGTAGGCTTTAGGCCCTGGGTTTGCCCCTGCTGACTCTGGCCCCACACGAAAACGACCACTTTCTGCAAAAAGAATGGATCCACCACCAGCAGCGACTGTATGAATATCAAGCATCGGTGCAGCAATGCGAACACCAGCAACTGTCGTTTCATAGCTTCTTTCAAATTTACCAGCATAATGAGAAACATCCGTTGAAGTACCACCCATATCAAAGCCTATCACCTGATCAAAACCTAACTCTTTTGCAGTTTCAACACATGCTACAACACCGCCTGCTGGACCACTTACAATTGCATCTTTCCCATGAAATCCTGACGCAAGTGTTAAGTTCCCGGAGCTTTTCATAAATTGTAATTTAATACCTTCACCCAACTCACGCGTTACTTGTTCCACATACTGGTGAAGAATAGGAGATAAATAAGCATCTACTAGGGTCGTGTCTGCACGTGAAATAAATTTTATTAAAGGACTGACTTTGTGACTTAGTGAAATATGTTTGAATGAAAAGGCTTGAGCTAACTCAAAAATGTGTTGCTCATGCGCAGGAAATTGCCATGCATGAGCAAGACAAATTGCTAGGCTTTGTATCCCATTTGCTTGCAGTTGAGCCAAGGCTTGTTTGACCTCTACATCGTCTAAAGGACAGAGCACCTGACCCGTTATATCAATACGCTCACGAAGCTCAATGACTTCTTCATAAAGCAACTCTGGCTTACGAATTTCTTTGGCAAAAAGTTCAGGCCTGGATTGAAAACCTATACGTAAGGTATCTTGAAAGCCTTTGGAAGTGATGAATGCAGTCTTTTCTCCTTTTCGCTCCAGCAAAGCATTCGTAGCTACCGTAGTTCCCATTTTGATGTGCGTGATAGCACTTGATGGGATGGGGCCATTAGGAAGGTTTAGTAGATCACGAATACCTTGTATAGCAGCATCCTTATATTGCTCAGGGTTTTCTGATAGTAGTTTATGACATTGGTAATGACCGTCATTGCTTATCGCAACAATGTCTGTAAATGTGCCCCCACGGTCAATCCAAAACTTCATACTTTCAACCTTTTAGTTATAACATAATGTACAACACTGTGCTTGGCTATCTAAGTATAGATAAATTTCCTACTCAGCAGTTCATGCTTTCGCATTATCTGCATTGAACTATAGTAAGATCTTTAAGGAAAGGAGATTTACTTTGAGGCGTGAAGCAAAGAAAATAGTACAAAAAGAAGATGATGGACTAAGCTTAATTGAGTGGCTAACCCAGCATTTTACCTATTTATCATATGAAGAGTGGCAAGACCGTGCTGCTGAAGGTCATTTGTATGTAAATGGTCAATTAGCGGGTGCAGAAATTATTTTGCAACATCAAGACCTTGTTCAATATGTATTTCCAGAAATTATAGAACCACAAGTAAACTTTGATTTTAAGACCATTTTTGAAGATGAGCATGTACTAATTCTGAACAAGCCTGCCAACTTGCCTTGCCACCCAGCGGGGTGCTTCTTTAAGAATACCTTATGGGCATGCTTGAAAGACAGATTTGATAAAGTTCGTTTGGTGAACCGCCTAGACCGTGAAACGTCGGGAATTATTGTGATTGCCAAAACTAAAGAGGCAGATCGGCGACTTTCAAAGCAGTTTACTCGGCACGATGTACAAAAAGAGTATTTAGCATTGGTGCATGGCGAATTAAATGAAACTATAGATGCAAAAGGCTCTCTTCACGCTGCGGGTGGTCCCGTAAATAAAAAACGACACTTCATTATGGAAGATGAAACGGGGGAATGGGCAGAGACATTGTTAGAGCCTATTTCTTATCCCAAAAAAGGCTATACATTAGTCCGTTGTCTTCCAAAAACAGGAAGACTTCATCAAATTCGAGCAACCTTATGCTCTCTTGGGTTCCCGCTCGTTGGAGATAAAATGTATGGCTTAGATGAAAACTATTACATACGTTTTGTTAATAGCGAACTTAGCGACGATGACTTATACAGACTTGAACTGGATAACCAAGCACTTCATAGTTGGAAACTACATTTACCTGATTATCCCAGTTTTGAAGCAGCTATACCCGACTGGGCTAAATCTTAGACTCTATGATTTCTGTTGGCTACGTAAACGGCGTTCTGCTTCGCGAACTTCTTGATAGATCGTTTTACGTTTTTTGTTGATAATATGCATAATGTCATATTGTGTATAACCAACTTTCTTACCAAGTGCAAGCATCGCCTTCTTCTCTTCTTGAGAAATTTTTCCATCGGCTAAAGCAATCGCAGCCATCTCTTCTAACCAAATCCTCGATTCCTCTTGATCTACAGGCGCCCTAAATTCCAAGTGACCATTCTGTACACCTTGAATAAACTGTTCAACTTGATTTTGTGCAATATTAGATTTCAATGCATAGTCTTGAATCAAGTCCATTTCTTTATTATCAATTTCGCCATCTGAAAGCATAATGTGAATCATCCACACCATGATATCTTGCGAGCGTGGTGAGGCCACTTTGTGTTCATGAATAAATGTAGCAGGTGATATCCCTCCTGGAACAGGTGGTAATTGACTCGTTTCAAGTTCTCGGAAGAGCAGTTCGATCTTTTCTTCATATTTAAAGCCAATATCATCTAGTACCCAGTCTTCTGAACCCGTGTTTAAAACTGTACCACAATAATCACAAGAATTAGTGCTACTATCACCCGGAGGAGCACCACAACTTGGACAGTGTGCAGAACTCATGGCACTGTCACTGTTTGTCTCTACACCGTGTTTACGCTTCAATACATAAATCTCATGCTGAAGCGCAGCCTCTATAGCTGGCTTTACTTTACCATCCTTTAATACCTGCGCTGCTTTACGACTCCAGTGAATTTGCACCAAAGCATAATCATATCCTTCTTTATCAGAAATTATACCAAAGGTATCCACAGAACCAATAGCAGGATTCCAGGGAATCATGCGCTCTCCATTATTATTTTTTTGAAACTTTGGCTGCAACTGCTCACAGAAAGATTCAGTCGCCATTTTTTGAATTGGTGAAACTTTACCTTCGTGGTAACTCTTCATTAAGCGCCAGAACATAACAGAAGACCTGTCTTCCAAATGCAAGACAGAAAACCCTGGATCACGATTTTCTAAAGCAGTAACACCTTTTATTTGATTGTCATCTTTTACATGCCACTCACTAGCTTGTGTGATCTCTGCAAGAACCCAATCATAATCACCATTCTTTACTAAAGCACCACAAGCACTACACTTTTCAGATTGGTTTAACTCTACTTGATTACCACAATTGGGGCAGTTGTGCTCAAATAGAGAATGGTCTGACGTTTGTACACCTGTTTTTCGAATAAAGCTCCAAAACTCAGAAAACATTCCATCAATAATATCTCCCGAAACTTTTTTGCCGGTACTTAATGAGGTTCGGAATACGCGCATTTGAGCCGTAATTTTTACAGTAATGATATCATATTGTGAAGTTTGCTGAACATGAGCAATTACTGGAGAGAAGACCTGCAAATCTTCAACATTTTCTTTATAATCTAACTTTTTCTGCTCGGAAAAATTGATAAGACATCGTTCTTGAACACTATCAGATATAAAGTGATTTACACGGTCGAGATTTTGTTGCGTCCAAGCATTTTGTAGTTGTTGATAAGCGCTTCGGATGTGCTCCAGAAATAAATCTTCATTAAATTTAGCATCCACCTGAGTAATTTTTGCTAAAGCTGATTCACGGTGTGACACTTGTTGAAATTGTCGCCCGCGGCTGATAGTTCGTCCTTGATGGTAGTGCTGTCCTTTTTGTGCACCAAAAATCCCCATAATAATTAGAATGATGACAAGAGGTACACCAATAATAGGATACTCAATAACAAGATAAATGAGGAAAAGGATATCCATACCATCTCCACCACTGCTACCGCCACTACGACCAGAGCTACGACCTCCACTGAAGCTACCACCACCACCAAACTGAGCGTATGCTGGTAAACCAACTGTGAGCAGCAAGCTTAACCCAGAAACATAAAGCAATCTTAATTTTTTCATCCTATATCCAATACCGTTAAATTCAAGAACCCAATCAATATAGCTCCCTATACGTTGCTTGCCTCATTTTATGTAAAAAAATAATAACCTACAAATCTATATGGATTATTAGCACTTCTTATTCTATTAGGAGCTTTGAACTTTTTACGTATACTTCAATGGAGGAAGTCGTTTTTTGAATTGGAGCGCTATTGGGGTAATATGGGGCTAGCATTCAACCCCAACGATGATTATGAAATCTTTGAAGCTACGAATGTGTTAGCTTTAATTGGCAAGGAGTATGATTCTAGAAGAAGTTGAGACTTCTTCACTTGCAATCCGTATACTTTATTTCAACTTAAAATTCGTCAATCCAGAAGTCCCAGGCATTATGAGTAGGTGCACCCGTTCCTGTTTTTAGTTGAAAGGTTGAATAAGGGCCCAGGTTGATTCGATCAGAGCCTGGAAGAGCCTTACGGTAGTATGGTGTGGTCAAAGCTTTCACGTGGCCATCTATAAATACAGTTGGTCTAGATTGCTCATGCCAAGAGTCTGCACCATAAGGATCATCATATCGAGGTTCTCCTGTTTGTCCAAGATGGCGTTTCGTAGAGCAAAATTGATAGGGAACTTGCGAGGGCTTTGAAAATCTAGTTGCTCTAAAAGAGAATGTATATAATGTATCAATTAATTCACCATCATTATAATGAAGGTATAATCCATTATACGCATTATAGCTTTCACCACCTCCAGGTGAAGCTTCTGATTGGTAGGATATGCCATTACCTTCATCATACAATGAGATATCTGAAGACGGACAAATAAAAATACCACCTGTACCATAGCGGTTTAGTGGTGGGTTTTCATATTTACAGTTTTGCCCTGTATAGGGCGCTAGTGCACGTTCTTTGGAAGTATTACTTACACCATGAGACCAAACACCAAAAGAAGCAGCAGCATTCACATAAATCATACTACCATTATTATCTGTCTCATACATCGTTGAGGCTAAACGAATTTGCTTAACATGGCTAATACAACTAGCAACACGAGCAGACGCACGAGCCTGCTGAAGCGCAGGTAATAGCAACGATACAAGAACACCAATGATGGCAATTACGACAAGTAATTCGATCAAGCTAAAACGCAGTCTTTTAGAATAACTAAAAGACTGTGACTTGATTTGTCTATGAGCATCCAAATAAACCATAATTCCTCCACTTACCGAAATTAAATAAAATACAGTAAAATTTGCTATTTAAATATTTTAGGATTTTTGGGGTTAATAGTCAAGAGGAAAAAGAGAGATAATCATTAAAGATTTTATGGATTTAGTCTGTTTTTAGTTGTTTTTGTTTAGTTACACGATGGATTTTTTATATGTTTGACTTATTCCGTTTCCTAGATATTGATTATGACTTTTGAATTCCTCCTTGAATAGTCTTGATAGGTTTCATATATTAGCGAATATTTTGATAAGAAAATAGATTTAAAAGTCTATAAGAATGAGGAACTATGTCAAAAATTGATTTAGGTGGGCAGGTTGCCATTATTAGCGGTGCTTTAGGCGATCTTGGCAGTGCTATTGCGATTGCTTTTGCCAAACATGGTGCAGATATTGCTTTGGGTGATATTCAAGAGAATGGGGATGAGCTTGTTCAGGAAATTACTGCCTTGGGGCAACGAGCAACTTATCATCAAGTTAATGTGGGAGATACAGCTGAAGTTAATGCATGGGTTGCTGAAACAGAAATAACACTTGGTCCAGCAACTCTTATTATTGTCAATGCTGGTATTTATAAATCTGTGACTCCAGAAGAACTGCCATTTGATGATTGGCAACGTTTGTTAAATGTAAACTTAAGTGGTGCCTATTACCTATCGAAAATAGCCTCACGTCGTTTAGTCGAACTCAATATGTCAGGACGTATTGTTTTTATGGGAAGTTGTGCTGCAAGTATACCTCAGGCACCATCGACGCTATATTGTGTGTCCAAGGCAGGTGTTCGTATGTTGAGTCAATGTTTAGCTTTAGAACTTGCTCCACATAATATATTGGTAAATGAAGTCGCACCAGGGAATGTATTAGCAGGTATGGCTTTAAAAGAATTTCAAAAAAATCCTGGAATGGAAGAACGTGCCGCAGCCATTGCCCCTATGAATCAAAATATTGATATTGCTGATGTGGTCTATCAATTCTTGTATTTATGTGATCCGCAAAATAAAAAGATTACAGGTAGTCGAGTTGAAGTGGATAGTGGTATCCGTTTAGCCTTTCCTTTAGCTGCAGAGAATAGAGCAGAATAATGCAAGAATTGTTGTATACATTACGATTATGGCCTCATCATCATATGAATACCCAATTGCGAGACGAACTACTTAGCATGCTAGATCGTAACCAAGGCATTGTGGATACAATTTGGTTTTGTACTCCAACTCACCATGTTGATATTGCAGAACATCACAAATCCGCACAAATAATGTTAGAGGCGGCTCAACTATTCCGCGAACAAAATATTTGCGTTGGCATTCAAGTTGCCTACACACTTGGACATGGGGATGGCCTTTTTGCTGGTAAACCTGATGATCTACCTTGGGATACCATGCATGGTCAAGACGGTACGGTCTCTAAAAGCTGTGCTTGTCCACGAGATACAAGTTTTCATA
The DNA here is from genome assembly GCA_022447755.1 of Lentisphaeria bacterium. Lineage (GTDB taxonomy): Bacteria > Verrucomicrobiota > Lentisphaeria > JABSQK01 > JABSQK01 > JAKVBE01. The sequence goes on from JAKVBE010000026.1 coordinate 43,534, forward strand.
ACTATTTAACAGAAATGACAAGCTCCTATGCAGTCGTAAAGCCAGACCATATGTGGATCGATGATGACTTACGCTTAGTTCAACATAGTCCCATTACAGAAGCATGTTTTTGCCCACGATGCATAAAACAGTTTTCTACAGAACAACAGTTTGCTTATACAAAGGCATCGTTGTTAAATGCCTTGCATCAAGATCAAACTGTACGTGCAGCATGGATTACCTTCTCTAGTATTAGTTTAGCTATGGTTGCAGAGGCTTGTACTCATGGTATGTATAAGCATTTCCCAGACTGCTTGATGGGTTTGCAACAATGTAGCCATGAAAATGATCTTCTAGCTGGCGCTGATTACTACCATATGTATGAAGCCTTTTCAGGGCCCGCCAAAAAAGCAGTTGTGAGCCGCCCTGGCGGGGGCTTTTATGATGATCATAGCCCCCGTGGTATGATTAATAAGGCCATTCGTATTTCAAGGCAAGTTGCACGACTTCCAGAATACTGTAGCACTGCCTGTGCTGAAATTGAAAATTTTCCACATCATATTCTAGGTAAAACACCGCGAGGAACTGCGCTTGAAAGTTGCTTGTACTTGGCACATGGCATAGATTCTTTATCTTATGCCATGATTTGTTCATCCTTAGAGAGTATTGATGATTATGAGCGTCATATTGAAATGCTTGGAGACTGGAAATCTTTTTTGAGAACTATGCAGCATTTGATGCAAGGAACTACCCCAGCAGGAGTAGATCCATACTTCTCACGGCAGCATGCGATTCAAAAAGTGAGCGATGGACCTGAGGACTTCTCATGGCGTCGTGTATATTTACAGGATGTTTATGGACTTGCTGAATTGGGAGTACCCATGGCACCAGACGGAACGAAATCATGCTGTTATATATTAGGGCCAGATGCTGCTCGTGGAATATCTCAAAAGGAACTCTTTGAATTAATTCAGGGGGGCTTAGTTATAAGCGCAGAAGCTTTTGAAATCCTTCATGAAAAAGGTTATACAAATGAATTAGGTTTACATGTACAAGTCCATAAGGGACATACTAAGGAATTCTTTACTAATCATGAACTCAATGGACAATATGCACATTCGTTTTGGCAATCTTACTTTGGTCGCTCTATTCCATACGAAATTCACTCCGACACAGGGGATGCTCTTACATGTTATGAAGACACACAAACTGTCAGTACACTTATTCACGAACCACAAATCGGTGGGCGCATTGCTATCATTGGCAACGGTGCTTGGGACTTATGGGCTAATTCGGCTAAGCAAATGCAATTGCACCAAATGATAGATTGGTGCTCAAAGGGTGCTATGCCTTGTGTTTTGAAATCTGCTGTACAAGTTCACATGGTTCCTCGTGTGAATAAAGAAGGAAAAATACTTACACTGTTTGTGATGAATATTACCATTGATCAATCCCCAATAATCAATATTTTAATTCGTAATGCAGCTGGGCCTCGAGCAGAGCTTCATCGACCTGAAACACCTACCATATCGGTCATCGGGGGCAACTTAAATCAACAAGAAGATACGATACAGGTTCCACCGCTTGCACCATGGTCTGTAGCGTTTATCTCATTTACTTAAAATTTAGGACTACAGCCTAAATAGACCATGAGGTTTGCCATTTGATTTCAAAGGAATCCTCATCGGTAAAGGTAATTGGGAGCCACACATAGCGTCCATCAATTGCATTCTTAGGTTTCCAGATATCAAACATCGCAATATAGCAATCTTCTTTTCCATTGACTTGAAATACATCCGTACTTTGGGCGCCAAATGTAAGTTCTGGGCCCATATTGTTCTGCGGATTAACCCCAACACAGGGATTGCCTAATTCTGTCCAAGGACCTAAAATTGAATCAGCTACTGCTGAACGTGCAGTATTTGGGTCCCAGCCAGTACATCCAGATGCAATGAAGTAGTATTTGCCTTTACGCTTGAAAATGGCGGCAGCTTCCATCCAGCGGAAAGGAAAATTACGTGTGTAGATGCCTTGATGATCAAGGTAATCATCAGTTAATTTAGAAATATGTAAAGTCGCATTATGCTCTGAAGAATAAATATGGTAGGCACAACCATCATCATCAACAAATAAGTTCATATCACGAGACATTTGACCGCCGCTAAAATGAGCACCCAGAATATTATAGTCTTCATGTTTGATGGAATGTCCGCCAAAGAATTTATCTGCTTGCTCAATGGTACGCTGAATACTTTCTGGATCTTGTTGTTCAGGTGTAACGTTTAAAGGCCAATGCCCCGCATTGGGCCGCATGCTTTTGATATATTGAAAAGGGCCCGTTGGAGAGTCTGCAACTGCTAATCCTGTTCGGGCTGCATGGTAACCCTGGCCCTTTAATTCAAGGTGAAACCACATCACAAATTTCTGCGTCTTTGAATTGTAAATGACCTTGGGGCGTTCAATGACACTCCATTTACAAATTTCACTATCTGGATCTTCTGATATGGGCAATGCAATGCCTTCATCTTGCCAATTGTATAAATCAGACGAGGAATAAACATGTACGCCTACATGGGCACTATTCCCATTTGAACCCCCAATTTTATGTTCGCCATACCAATAGTATTTCCCTTCATGGAAAATCACCCCACCACCATGAGCATTAATATGTACATCTTGATTGTCTAACCATAGTTCGCCGGGATGAAAGGAATTTAACATATTTATTCTCACTATCTTTATATGTAATTTTTAAATTTGTTGGTATTGAAACTGAGTCACTCTAGCACACATTTCATGTTTAGGTTATACTTTTATTTTTGATAGGAAATTGCAGGGGTTTATTAGATTTTCAAGCGAAAATAGATAATTTGATTCCAAAAAACTAGTTTCGTGTTATGGGGAGGTATTTCCTTGTTCACATCTTTATACATGGTAAACAATCATCTTACTGAATACGGAATGCCTTTAGTTCAGATGCTATGAAATCAAGAGTTAAGTTATTATCATTGACTCCAGTATCTTGCCCAGTTGCTGCATTGGTGATTTTACCTGATGCAGGAAAAGTAATCTTTACCTGTGATATAGGGCTAAAGCTAGTATTCACTACAGCATAGTAAGTACCATGATTTTCTGTTTTGATTTCTTTCATGACAACCTTCGAATCTGATGTCGCACCTTTGACTAATGTTGCGGGCAGGGCTGGAAGGGATAAAAAGGCAGCATTGAATTTTCGCACGTACTGTGGGAACCCACGGTTAAAGGTTTGTCCAGAGAAATAGCCCAAATGGGTTGGATTACCATTTGCCATCGCATTAGCTTCTCCAAACATCGAATTAGCACCCGATCGCTCTACATCCAAACATAAATAACCCACGATGCTTTTGTCATACTTGCCGAGTGTATATTCATTTAATGGTAAGCGCCGAATGAGTGCTTGTCCTTTTTGACTTGTAAATAGTTCCATGTTATCTGGATTAGCAACGGTATAATAACGATTAAATGGCATCGTTTGGGTAACTTTTGCACTTTGGTAATTCTGTGGGTCTGCAGCAGGGTCAGCATGTTGCCACTCCCAGTCTCCCCAGGTCGCTCGGTCTGCAATAAGAGATTCCTTGTACATATTTTTTTCTATTACTTCATGGATATCCATGATCTGGACTTTTTCGTATTTTTTCTGATTCGCTAGAAGTTTATTCCAAGTTTCTGGATCATCTGTTGCAAGAACCATACCTTTGCCTTCTTCTGTTACTAAAAGACTTGGACCCGGTTCAGTATGGAAAGAAGAAAATAAAACTTGTGGTTCTTCAATACCGTTATCAATCAAATGTTGACGAAGCCCCTCAACAAAATTTAAACGTTTATGATTCCACCAACTACGATAACGCTGGTAAAGTTCTGGATCTTTTTTTAGCTTCTTACGATTTACACCTGATGCACCACAGCATTCACATGGCGCAATCTTTTCATCCGCAATAAAACGTTCGATATCGGCATCCGTAAAACTAATCGGCATTTTGCTAACACGTGTACGAAAGACAACACCCATAAAGTCTGCTTTTCCTTTGTGACGTAGGATCGTGTAGTCCAGTAAGCGTTTTGCATCTGCTAGTGTATCGGGATCTGTTAAGTTGGCTCCAATTCTTTCAGCCCAGCCTACATGGGTATATTGCTTTTTATCACCAAGGGGTTGCAAGCGTCTTTCAGCACCCAAAGAACCGGGGCCTTGCCCAGCTGAGTACTCATAATAACCAAAATATTCTAAACCATATTCTTTAGTCAAGGGTAATAAGTTTTGATGTAATTTAGGAAATTTGTGATGACGGTACCAACCCAAACCTTTTTTACCTTCATCTACATCCCAACCTTGAGGAGCGCCAAACGTTAACATGGTCTTCAAAAATACATTCATTCCTAAGAATTTCTGTAAACGCATTTTATATTCAAACCAATCTTCTACATTATCAACGCCACGGATATTGATATCGCGATGATTGATCGTTTTGAAACCCATTTCTTCACGATAATAAACATAACGATGCGGTAATTCCTCAGGTGGAAAATTAATTTTCTGATAGTACTGCTCTGGATTAGGAACTTCAAATAAACGAATACGTGAAATAGCTGTACCAGCTGCAATTGGTTGATTTTCTTGCGTCGGTTGACTAAACAGCACAGTAAAGCCATCCTTGGGGCGCAAGGTACGCTTATCATCTATCTTGCTATCACTGGTTTTATCATGTAAATAGAACATGCTATACCAAGTATTATACTTTTGCGACAAAGGATACTTGAGTGATTCTAAGTTGTTGTTCGTATAGGTGAAGATGGAGTCGCCAAGTGCTTGTCCTGTGGCAAAGCCTTGATTCATTTCTGCACCAAAGTTTTGTACCCAAATGGTACGTGATACATCTTCTGGATAATCGACTGCAACCAAATAAGCTTTACCTGCTTGTAGTCCTAAACCTTGTCCCATACGGTAACCAAAATAAGTGGGGCGATCACGCTTCGGTAAGACACGGCAGGTCTTACCTAAAATTTCTTTTAACTCACTATCGCCCTTTTTGACTTCTTTTACCAAGTGCGGAGTATTGGGGTTACTCATATCCACTTCATCAATTAGGGGAAGCATACCAAAGACTGGGCCAGCATCTGCTGTCTTAGGGAGTGTCTTGGCGTAGTCAATTATCTTCTGAGCTGCTTCTCGGGAACGTCGTTCGGCTTCTGCTTTACGTTGTGCTTCAAGCACTGAAACTGGAATATCGGTATATTTAGCTTTAGGTTTCTCGATGATCGCAAGCTCACCAATGTTGGCACCTGGTTTGGAAAGCACAAACTTTAAATATCTTGTTTTTACTCCAAGTGAATAATTCTTCCAAAACTTATGACCAACGGTCGTTAATGTAAAAGCTTTTTTCCATGCATCAGGCGTTCCATAATAGACATCCCAATTTCCAACCCCATTCAACGGATAGATAGCAATTTGTGAAACCATGCGCTCTTTCCCCAAATCGACATGACAACTAATTGGATAGGATTTTATATCTTTGCTTACCCATGGACTATAATCCGGAACTTGCTTGGGATTATCAAATAGCAGCCAAGGATCTGCATTCGGATTCTCATTCAACACCATATCTTTAGAAATGAAAATAATATTTTCACCTTTTTGAATATCTGGACGAACAGGTAATTTTTTGGCCGCGTATATTGTAATTTGAAATAGGTAAATAATCAATGAAAATGTAATGTAATTTCGAACCATCAATTCCTCGCTTATTTTAAATAAAATGTTTCAGATTCTTGTTGTTGAAGTCTAACTTAAAACGTTTTCGTTTAATTACACGCTTTACTTTTTGAATAGCGATAATTTTTTTGATTTATTGCCTTGACTTCATCCTTCAAATACGATAAATTCGAGAACAAAAATGATAATGAAAAGTTACGAATCAAGTACACGAATTTATGCCAACCATTTTGATTAATGAATGTTTGCAGGAAGTTTCAACGTTTAATCCTGTACAGAGTCACCTCGGGCAGTTCTATGAAACTGAGGGTGTTACCTTTCTAGAAAAACATAAAAAGATTTCTAGTGAAGTCCAAGGTGCGATGTCGGTCTTTGAACAGTGTGACTACAAATTATTGGGTGGTTATAGCGCACGAATGATGTCATCAGGAGGCGTCCTTAAACAACATGACTTTGACCATATTCAAAAACAGTTTTTAGCACCGATCCTTGAGCATCATGAAAAATGTGATGCCTTCTATTTTTCTTTACATGGTGCGATGCAAGCAGAAACTTGTGATGATCCAGAAGGCTTTTTACTGAAGCAAGCCGTTGAGATTATAGGAAAAGAAAAGCCTATCATTATTTCCTTGGACTTACATGGTATTTTAACGGAAAAAATGCTGCAAAACATTTGGGCCTTTAGTGTCTTGCATACCTATCCCCATGTGGATTTTGTCGAAAATGGCGAAAGGGCTGCTGAATTATTGATTCATTGCCTAAAGACTCAAAAACGCCCGATCTTATTGGATATTCCAATTCCCGCTTTAGTCCGTGGAGATGAACTGATTACGGAAACTGGTATATATGGCAAATTGATTCAGCAAACCATAGACTTAGTTGAGCAAAACGTAGAAGTGCTTGCTGGTGGGGTTATGATTGGCAATCCTTTTACAGATGTACCCGAACTGAAAAGTCATGTGTTGCTTACACTAGATAATGATCAAAAACAAGCAGAACTAAGCAAGGCATGCCAAAAAATTGCGGCACAGTTTTGGGAGAATAAACATTTGATGCAAGCTGAATTATTTAGAATGTCAGATGCATTTGAGTTTTATCAACAAGTAGGTGGACCCGTTATTCTTGCAGACGCAGCGGATGCAACTAGCTCTGGGGCATCGGGTGATAGTAATGTCATTCTAAAAGCTATTGTGGATTATGATGCCTCGATTCCAAGCTTAGTGCCGATTCTTGATGCACCGGCTGCTTTACTAGCAAAAGAAGCTGGGGTTGGTAATCAGTTGACACTCCAGTTAGGGGGTGCATGTGATAAGAAGCGCTTTAAACCAATAACTCTATCTGTGGAAGTTTTGCACATTAATGAAGATCCCATTCCGAATGTATCTCATGGCGGCGTCTATGATGCGGGCTTAACGGCTGTTGTTGGCTATAAGAAAATCAAAATTGTCATTTTTAGTCAACCGATTCATTTATTTGATCCTTCTATCTTTACCGGCAATGGCTGCGATCCAAAGGAATTTGATTTTATTGTTGTGAAATCTCCGCATACACAATACCACTTTTTCTCGGCATGGTCTAAGAAAACCTTTGTTTTAGATGTTCCTGGATCTACTAGTGCAAATTTACCTAGTTTAGGACATGTGAATTGTCAGCGCCCTATTTATCCTTTAGATTTTATCCAATCCTTTATTCCACAAACGAAAGGCTACTCATGAAAATCGAACGTATTCGCCATATTCCATTAATGGGCTCCACCTCCAAAGGAGGATGGGCAAATGAATTAACACCCGAAGATAGCTTACATACTTTAATTGAAGTCACAACGGATACTGGTCTCAGCGGTATCGGTAGTGTCTTTACTTCTGCGAAATCGGTAGAAGGTGCCTTAGAAATCTTAACGCCATTATTCATTGGTGAGTCAGCACTTGAGGGGCAATGCCTGAGAGAAAAAGCAGAGCAGTCCCAATTTTGGCGTGGTCGTGGTGGTGCTATGACCCATACTTTATCTGGAATCGATATTGCACTTTGGGATATCCTAGGGAAAGTGACAGGTCAATCAGTGGGTGTTTTGCTTGGTGGTAAGTATCGTCACAAAATTAAACCTTATGCATCCTTATTATTTGATGCACCGGAAAAGTTAGAAGAAGTCCTTGTGCCAGCATTAGCACATGGGTTCAAAGATTTTAAGCTAGGGTGGGGCGAGTTTGGACGTCGCTCGGCTGCCTATGATGAGGCTATGGTAGCGAAAGCACGTGAGATTATTGGCGATGGTAACCTCATGGTGGATGCAGGTGGCTCTGACGGTTGCTGGCATAATGGCTATAAGTGGGCAATCCGCACATCACATATGCTACACAATTATGACGTCGCATGGTTTGAAGAACCGTTACGTCCAGACGATATCGAATCGTACACAAAATTACGTGAACATTCTTTAGTTCCTATCTCCGGTTGCGAAGTTTTAACACGCCGTCAATCGTTTATCCCATGGATTGATCAGGGAGCAGTTGATTATATTCAGCCAGATGTCACTAAAGTTGGGGGGATTAGTGATCAACATAAAATTAACTGGTATGCTTATGATCATGGTATTGAAGCGATACCACATGGGTGGAATACTGCGGTAGGCCTTGCTGCTGATTTACAGCTGGTCTCAGCCGTTCCGACCGCCCATTGGGTAGAATATATGGTTGGGAATCCATATATTGATGACCTCATGTTAAATCCTCCCGAAATTGATGAAGAGGGATTTATTCATATTCCAAACTCTCCAGGTCTTGGGCTAGAATGGAATTACGATGG
>JAKVBE010000027.1 GCA_022447755.1 Lentisphaeria bacterium
TAGTATACAAAATTAAGAGAGTAAAAATAATATTTCGTTTTTTTGACCAGAAAAATAATGATATAGAATACCTGGTATGATTAATACAAATAAAAACATAATAGGTTCACAGAATAAGTTTAATATAATAAAACCAATTTCTTTTTTAATTTTCTTTAATAGCTTCATATTTTTATATGCCTAACTCTAATGTTCTTTGGCGCAGTTTTTGCAGAATTTGCAGTCACGAGTTTTACTTAGCGTAGTGTGTCGAAAATATTATTTAATTTCCCAAAATATTGTAGAAGATTAAATAATATTCAAGGTAAAATGATCGATTCGAACCCCCAAAAAGGATTTTTATTATCTTTTCTTGCGGTGTCATGAGAGGAAAAATCTATGGGCTTGCAGAAAAAAGTTGCCAGCGTTCCCAGGCATAAACAAGTAAGCCTTAGCAAAATGCCTTGGCATAGCTGTCAATAACTGCCAACTTCGCAAGTAAAAACTCCGGGTTGTGTTTAGACCATGTCTAGCTGTAGAAAGTCTTTCTTGATTCGGTTTTTCGATTTTTTGCGGATCATAATCCGAATTTATCCATTGTTTCTTTTAAATGGGGGTCGCTACGTCTGTTCCAACAGGGGCGATGTTTTGCTCAACTTTGTTATAGAGTTCTACCTTTTAGCCCTGGAGGGACAAGTAAGTTTATAAGGTTGGGAATTCAGTTATGCGCAGATTAGTACAACCATATGGAATAAGCATAATGTCCTCTAGGTCTTGGCCGAGGTAACGATCTTTTTCAACAGGGCTTTCAGGTGTGGTACCTGCCCATCCGTGCAAAAGGTTCCATTTGATTAATCTACCCTGAGCAGCTAATTGAATCGGTGCACTGTCTGGCGAGAATGGGAACTCCCCTACCTCATGTTCAATGACTTGAAACGATTGCTCGAGTTGGCTCTCGTTTAGGGCTAAAGCATACTGCCAAGGACTTTCAGGAAATACTTCATAATCACAATGAGGTTCATCACGGTAGGGTAAATCTTCATTGTACTTCTGCCATTTCTCAGCAATCTTCAAAGCATAGACTAATGGTCCACGCTCAATGGCAATAGCGCCACGATAACGACGTGAACTTCTTAGCTTCATAGGTAAGTTTAGCTTTACTTCTGTAACCCCATCCCACGTATGGTCTAAAGAAAAGTAGGTATTCGCATCGGGTTCATAGCATTCACCATTCACTTCAACCGTTGCGCGTGTTGCCCATTCGGGGATACGCAGTTCTAATGGAAACTGCACAGCTGTAGCTGTTTCAATTTTAAATACAATGGACTCACGGAAAGGATACTCGGTAATCACTTCAACTTTTACATCGACTCCATGGCTTTGAAATGTTGCTTCACCAGGAGCATAGGCGACAGCTGTGATGCCCTGCTTTTTGTTGGTCATCAGTAAAGAAGCTGCAAACTTTGGCCAACCTTGATGCATGTTAGATGTGCAACAGCCAAAGTGTGGTTCTAAGCCAAAGGTATTAGCAGTATCTGTATTGGTTGTCCACATATGATCTTTGTTATCGATTGCCTGAACCTGATTCACTTGTTGATCATATTGATGAGTCCACATGTCTGGGCTAAAGGTTGCAGGCAAGGCATTGAAAGCAATTTTTTCGAGTCGGTCCCCAATACGTGGATCTGCTAAGACGGTTTGTACTTGTTCTAGTGAGAACATGTATTCCACAACAGAACAAAGCTCTGTACCCTGTACCGGATTTTTTCCACATAGGCATTCGTCACCTGTAAATACTCCGGTCACCATGCCATGAAAACGGTCCAAGATCGCAATCATTTCAGGTGCAAAAGTACGATCCGATTCTTCACCCGAAACCCGCCACCATAGTGTATTAGCTTTGATTGCCATTGCATTATTGACGACATGCTTATCAAAGCTCCAACTACCACGACGCTGATTCGGTGTACGTATTTCATCGGTTTTATAAAATGCTTTCCAATCGAAACCTTGATCAAAGAATTTGCGAGCCAAATCAATTAGCCAAGCTTCTTGGGTGATTTCATAGACATAGTAAATGCTGATTAAGCTTTCAAACCAGCGGAATTTACTCCAGTTAAACAAAGGAGATTCATCCATATGCTGATCCATCATTTTAAGACATTTGATCACCGACTGTAAAACTTTGTCTTCTTGAGAAATTTGGTGATACTGCACCAAGACTTTGAGTGCGAGGATTAATCCCCAAGGATCATACTCATCCGTTGCTTCAATATTTTCGACATTCGCATCACGTGGACCAAGCCAACCATCTGACTGCTGGTTTTCTACGATATAATCCATATAGCCTTTAATGCGGCTCATCAACGCCTGATCATCTATTAAGTGCGCCAAAGGAATCACACCGTCAAGCCAATACGGTGCACGTTCCCAACCTTCTGCATCACCACCAAACCAAGAACTATCTTTGATATCGGGCCAAAATTGATCCAATGCGCCACTCAAACCGCTTGCTTGAATTTCTAATTGACGTTTCAACCAGCCAGTTGGTTTGAGTTGTCCCAATGGAAGTAGGCTAAGTTCAGTTTCACGTAAAATCATAAAATTCCTTTTGCATAATCATCATTATATTTTTTATAAATAAAACTTAAAACGTTAAATTTATTAATGCTTAGTCTCAAGCAAAATCATTCTTATAACGACATAATATTTGTACAGTAGATTATGATAATGAAAAAGGCTCCCATTCAGGAGCCCTTGACATTACGTTTTCTATGCGTTTACAATGAGGTCTAGATCAAGGAGACCAACCGCTTTTCCTTCTTGCGGTGTAAGCTCCAATCTAAGTCCCTCACAAATTATTTCTGTTTCAGGGTGTACAACCACATACATATTTACGTCTGTACCATAAAAATCCGTAACGTAGATTTTGAATGGGTGCCATTCACCATCTTTTTTATATGACATTGTCCAAGATGCAGGTGCACTAATGGTAGTTTTATCGTCCTCAAACCAATACACACCAACAGATTCAATCTGTTGAGCATTACTAAAGTCTAATTCAATAATTTGAGTTTGTCCCTCTTGGCCTACAGAAGACCATTTTGGAATTGTATTATCATTTGCTGCTTGCGGACGTTTACCGTCTGTCAATGCTTCAATTGAATCACTTTCTGCTGTATAAGCCGCACTTACAACACCGTAATGGGCATTATTAAATGCCATCGCATCTAGTGACTTTTGTGCAAGTTCTTTGTTATTTGGGAACCATACATTCATTGAACAGTTACCACGGTTATTCCAAGCGTAATATGGAATCAAGTTCATAGAACTTGAACCAGAATCGATTTCATCACAATCAACTTTCACAAGTGGAACACCCGCAAGTATACCATCTTCAATGATACTAGTTTCAGAACTTGTGATTTTGTCTTTCACAAAGAAGCGTTGAACTGGACCATCATTGTCGACTTCTTCAGCACAGAGAACTAGAGGGCCACGTGTAAGAGCCACACGGTCAACATTTGCAGCAACACGTTCATCACAAACAGATGTTTTTATAGGCATTGGGATGTCTAGTTCAATCACATCACCGTTATTCCAAGAACGACGAATCGATACAAAACCGCGATCCAAGTATGTTTGAATTGCACCACCATTTAACGCAACAACCCAGTTTTCTTCTGGTTTGTCTAAGAATTTATATAGAGAACCAGGTAGGAAGCGATCTCTTGCCCAAGATGGGATACGTAATTTTAATTCAAACTCAACTGTATCATTTGTTTGTATTTCAAAGCGTACTTTACCATCAAATGGGTATTCAGTTTTCTGAACTAACTTCACATTACCATTGGCTAATGCTAGATCAACTTCTGAACCAGCATATAATAATGTATAGATTTCATCGTCAGTTGTTGCATACATATAACCAGAAACCTGTGGCATTAAGCGAGCAATATTAGATGGGCAACATGCACAATCAAACCAAGGGGAGCGACCAGCATTACCATGGTTAAATAGGCGTTGCCCGTCTGCTTCAAGTGGATTCACATAGAAGAAACGATCTCCCTCAATATTGACACCTGCAAGAGAGTTATTTAATAGTGCAACTTCTGCAACATCAAAATAAGTAGCATCACGGTGAAGTAGAAACATACGATAGTTAAAGAATACATTTGCAATTGCAGCACATGTTTCATTGTATGCTTCTTTATTTGGTAAGTCAAAGTCATCACCAAAACCTTCAATTCCATGAATTGCACCTAAGCCACCCGTGATATGCATTTTCATATCGACTAGGTTATGCCAAATTTTACCTAATGCATTGGTATATTCATTTTCATCTTTTAGCATGTCTACTTCTGCCATTGCTGCATACATATATGCAGCTCGAACTGCGTGACCTACAGCGCTATCCTGTTCAGCTACAGGTGCATGTTGCTGAGCATACTCTGGGGACATAACACCTTTACCATCATCAGGCATTTTAAATGTGACACCACGAATTTCTAAGAAGTGCTTTGCTAAGTCTAAATAGAGCTTGTTACCAGTCACCATATATAATTTACATAGACCTAGTTCAATTTCCTGGTGACCTGGTGCTTGAAGTTTTACTTCACCATTATTATAATCAGGATGACCTTCAACAAATACTTGGTATACATGCTGAGCTGACTTTTCTGCAATTTTCAACCAATTGTCTTTACCCGTTGCCTGATAGTAAGCAACAGCTCCCTCATACATATGTCCAACGTTGTATAGCTCATGTGAATGCGTTACATACTCATATGGTTTTTCACCCATTTCATCAACATTAAATGTGTTAGTAATATGGTTGACATATAGGTAACCATCCTCTTGCTGAGCACCTCCAATGATTGCAACGATTTCATCCAATTGTGCTTCTAGTTCAGCATCACGCTGAAGCATCAATAAGAATGCAGCACCTTCCATCACTTTGTACAAGTCAGAAGAGACAAAGCGGTGTGTAAAAGGTTTTTCATCTGGTATACCTTTCAAGTAGTTTGCACAACGCTTTAAATTTTCTACAGCATGTTCCGTTTTATGCAGTGCGAAAGGCAATGTTGTCTTTCTTTGTGTTTGCAAACGTGGAACCCAGAATTGGTCCGTAAGTTTTACCTGGTTAAAGGTAATAGGCTTAATTTCTTTATGTTTTACTATTGGCATGTTATTTCTCCGTTGGTACTACGATTCCTTTGATAATTAAATTTTGACAGAATATGAAGATCAGCAGTGTTGGTATTGCAGCGATCAATAAAGATGCAAATACAACTCCCTGTGAAGAGAACTGTTGAAGTTGGTATAGCCATACCATCAAGGTCCACATATCTGGATCCTGACATAAAATGAATGCAAACATGAAGTTTGAATATGCACCATTAAATGCCCCTAAAGCAATAACCGCAAGAATTGGTTTGGATAAGTTCATGGTAATCATCCAGAACTTGTTCCATTCGCTAGCCCCGTCAATATCGGCTGCTTCATACAATTCTTTGGGTAATGAGTCGAAAAATCCTTTTAACAAGAAAATAGAGTATCCATTTGCCATGGTTGGTAATAGTAATGCTGCAAATGTATTTAGTAGCCCCAGATCACGAAGTAATAAAAAGTTCGGTATCATAGTAACCACAGCAGGAAATGTCATGGTCGAAATCAAAAATAGTAAGATTTTAAATTGACTTCGTAACTGGTAGCGTGACATTGCATAGGCAGCAATTGGGTTGACCAATAAAGCCAGGATGATTGATAATGCACAGTAAATCAAGGTATTAGAGAGTCCTTTACCGTATAGTAGGATATATTCGAATACCATGGTGAAATTTCTTGTCAGAAAATTATTTTTAATTTCTGATTTTTGTTTAATCATCATGGTATGATCATACTCAAATTGCGCAGTTTCAATATCAGTTATTTTTTTATAAGGGCGTCCATGAGCACGAGCTGCGGCCTCAGTGGATCCATATTTTTTTTCCAAGAAATTTCTCCATCGTAGTACAGGAGTATCCAATTTAATGAACTTTGTTGGAGCCATTTCTTTATTTGTAATAAATAACATAAAGTCTGTAATTTGAGGACTTGCATATACACGGTCAATTGGTAAAACAACTTCGTCAAATGCTTTATAAGCAGTATTGTAAAGTTTATTTAGGTTTTTAACTTCTTCATATTTAGTTTTTAAGAAATCTGTCCAATGAGACTTACCTGTTTCATCAAATTTTATAAACTGTGGGTGCAATACATTACGGACCCAGTATTCAAGTTTCTCGGTTTTAATTTCCTCAGTCAAAGGCTCTGCTGCTTGACTAGTTTGTCTGAGGTAACGAGAATAGGCTGCATCTGCGGATACATAGATACGGTCTTCAGTTGCCAATTCACTTTTAAAGCCATAGAAAGTTTCCATAAATGCACTGCGCTGAAGCAAATAGGTACGGTCCAGCAATCGCTCTGATTGAAATTTGAGGAAGAACCAGCTTTGAAGTGGTTCATTAAATTTACGCGTATACTCATCAAGATCATCTTTACAAATTTCACGCATATATTCACGGAAAGCACGTTCATTACGTTGAATAATTTTCCCATCTGTGGTGGGGCCATAACCAATAACAAACCATGAGATTGGCATATTAGGATCTTTTATAAACTCTTCCCAGTCCATAACCAATGCAGGTTTATGTTCTTTAGGTAGTTCAATATTGCGGAAACTAAATAAGTGCTGCTTATTAGACTGCAAGAATAGTTGTAAATCTTCATTGTACTTTGATTCAACTTGCTTTTGAAATAGCATTTTATCATCATGCACAAACTTTGGTATAATATTAAATTCATTCTCATCAATTCGGCTTTTTAGGGACCCCGATACCATAAGCAGAAATGGATAAATCATGGATATTGATCCAATTGCCAGCAGTAAGTACATTCCTAAGTAGATGATACGTGTACCAATGTTCTTTTTCTCTGTTTGTAAAATTATGCTCATTTTCCACCTCCTGCGGAGAAGCTCATTCTCGAAATTCGTTTCATTTGGAACATTGTAAGTCCGATAAGTAAGAAGCCTAAAACCCATGCCATTGCAATGGCAGAGCCAAAGTTAAGATAAACATAGGCGTTATAGAAAATTTCTAAGCCAATCACATTTGTTGCACCGTCTGGTCCACCACCTGTCATAACCAGCACATTATCTGCAGACTGGAAAGCACCAATCAATACAAAGATTAACTGAATTAATACTAAAGGTTTAATTGCCGGTATAGTGACGTACCAAACACGTCTGAAGAAACCAGCACCATCAATGGCTGCTGCTTCGTATAAATCCTCAGGAACTGTTTTTAATGCTGCTAGATAGATTAAAGAGCCGGGTCCTACACCTGCCCATGCAATCGGCATTATAATGGATATCATTGCTAATGATGGATCTTTCAACCACTTTTGTGGTGCAATCCCCATCATATCTAATACTTGGTTGAACATTCCAGATGGTCCAGGCTCCAAGAACATTTTCCACATTAGCATTACAACTAACCCAGAAACAACAGCTGGTAGATAGTAAATGATTCGGAAGATCACACCGCCTTTTGGTATCTCTGCGACAATCAAAGCTAGAAGAATTGGTGAAAGGAAAACAAAAACTAGCGACCAAAAAACATATTCAAATGTTCGCCATAAAGATAGCCAGAATGTGCTATCAAACAGTATCAGTGCAAAATTATCTACCCCAATCCATGTAGAGCCGCCTAGTACGTTATAATCTTGAAATGCCATCACTGAACCATGGAGTAATGGGTAGTAATTGAAGATCGCAATGGTTAATACTGCAGGAGCTAAAAGTAGATAAGCGGGTAAATTTTCACGGAAAGTTTTCTTCCTTTGATATTCATTTTTAGGAGGTGTAAAGATTCGCCATACATATGTGAACAATGCGATAAAAGCAATTGAAATAACTGCAATCACTACAACCGCGACTTTGCGCCTGAAAGATAAGGTTTCTTTAGGAACAACACCTAACATTTTTTCATTTGTGGAAAGTACTGCTTCATCATAAAGTTTTTTTAGTGTCTGCATACGTTTTTCTTTGTCTGCAATACGTGGCACATCCTTGTTTAATGCCGCTTCTAGTGGTTTTGATGCATGCAGAATAAATACTTGAGAATTTTTGCCGTATGGTTCAGGATAGGAATCTTCTAAACTTTTCTTTAGAGTTGCAGCCCATTGTTTAGGAACACGGTGTAGATATTCTTCATAACCAAATTCTTTTAGTTTTTCAGGATTGATATATGCACCATAACCATTCTCTACATATACGCGAACAATTTCTTTTTGTGCTTCAGCTGAACCAATAAAGCGAATAAAGCGCCAGGTTGCAAGCACTTTTTCTCTTGGGGTTGTGGCGCAAATACCCAGTCCACGAACATGGAGTTCTGTAGTCTGTTCACCAAGAGGGGACTTGGGAATTGGAACTAGGCCTAATTCCTCTGCATTTAAAGAAGACAAAGTAGAATCCGCATTGATTAGGATATTATTTATATATAAAAAGACCATCCCCACACGTCCCTTTTTCCATAGTGGCCAAGCAGCTTCTGTGCGGCCAACACCATAATGTGTATTGCCTGCATCATCCTGCCATATACCATCCACTAGCTTTAAATAAAAGTCTGCTGCTTCAATTGCACCTGGATCATTGAAGGTAGCACGCCATTCTCCTGTTTCTGGATCTTGCTGTACAATGCGTGAGCCATTTGAATAGAAAAGTGGCAATGCTACCCATGATGCACCCTCAGATGTATCAACAAGCATGCCATAAGAATCTTGAGCTGGCTTATGAAGCTGCTTTGCTGTTGTCCATAATTCATTCCAGGTCTTTGGATAATCTGTTTCTGGATTTAAGCCATGTTCTCTAAATAAATTTTTAGAATATGCTAAAACCCGAGTCCAATATGAATAAGGTAGAAAGTAGAAATGCTTTTTACCGTCTGGTCCAAGACGATATACAGCATCACGAGCTTGGGGTTGAACACGGGCTTCCCACTCTTCCTTATACATGATATCAGGATCAAAAACACCTTTTTCTTTAGCCTCTTCTTCTGTTATCTCTGGATTAATAAACTGATCTAAAGGTGTTAAAAATTCACGTTGCACATAAGAACCAGATTGACGCCCATTCACACTGATAACGTCAGGCGCAGTATTACCCGCGATGGACATTAATAAAGGTGCCTCACCAGCTGGTCCCTCAAACTGAAGTCCCATTGAATTACCTTCTGGAATAATATTTGGGTATTTATTACGAAACGCCTGATAAACTTCTAAAGAAGCTTTTCCTTCAATACTAAATGCACTATCTGCAGATGGAGCAAACTCCATAGTTTTGAAACGAATGACTTCTTCGCCATACGCAATACTGCTAATAACCAACAAAAAATAGATTAAGTTTCGCAAATCAGATTCTTTCAAATTAAATGTTCTTGTTACTGCATCTACAATAGAAGGTTTTAAAACACGCACAATCATAATACCCGACAAAAAATTATCCATTCACGACAACAAATAGAAGAAAAGAAGTAAAACTTGGGTGCCATTCAGCCTCAAAAATATTTTTATGGAATAAATAAAAAATAAGAATAAATGCCATAGGTATTAAATAAACATTTTATGATTAGCGTCAATATATTGACAAAAGCTTGATTATGATTAAGAGCTTTTTTTTCGCAATAAATAAAGGAAAGAAGTGAATAGTTTATTCATATTTTGTATACAATAGGCGTGATCTAGCATAAAATAGTCGTGATTTAACAATTGAGATAACATTAAAATTAGCCTAAATTATAATGAGCAGTCTATTAAAAATACATTTAGATAAGTAAGAAGCCTTATAAATATGAAACTGAATAAACATTTTACCTTGATCGAATTGCTTGTTGTAATTGCGATCATTGGAGTTTTAACTTCAATTTTACTACCTTCTTTATCGACTTCACGTGAAAAAGCACGCAGCTTATTATGTACGAACAACCTCAAGCAAATGGGCATTGCCAATATTCTTTATGGGGATACCTATGACGGATATTTTACTTTTACATACAAGGTAGGCCCTGATGCGGTATCTTGGGATGACCAGTTAAGTCCATATATAGGAAGACCATTAAGCCAAGAACAAATACTTGATATTGATGACGCATTTAAGGCCGAAGATACAATCTTTAGATGTCCGTCTACTAAGGTCATCACTGCTCCTTATTCAGGTGATCCAACAACAAATACCCGTGGTTCTCGTTCCTATTCCATAAATGGTGGAGGTGCATATACTGCTAGTTCAGTTCAAACTTTGTTAGGTATTCCTTCCACTAGTACTCCCTGGGTTCGTAAAATAACAGATATTACTCGTAGTGCTGATACCATACACATTACAGATTACCATCATATTAAAAATACAATTGGGAATAATGGCGCATTAAAAACAGGCCGTAATATTGCATATTCTTTTGGGCCGAATGGTAGTTCAATTAATAACCCAGAACATACCCCAAAAGGTGAATTAAGAGGTTATTGGGTTCATGGTCCAAAACTATACACATCAAACTTTTTATTTGTTGATGGCCACATTGAAACGATGACGATGCCAGAATCAATGAGCGATGGTGAAAATGGCGCTATCAATGAAAATAGTTTTCTTACAAATCCAGCCTCTATCAATTTAAAAAACACGCGATGGGATGCAATAAAGTAACTAATTCTGAGTTCAAAATAGTATTCCAAGGAAATATAGCTTCGTAGAGAAACAAAAGGATTTGCAAAACTACTCAAGACACAACAGTTGACGTAATGAGACAATTGATTACTGTATAAATTCTAGCTTGGGGAGATATACAATGAATTGACTTTTTTAATAACAAAGGAAACTTAATAATGCTTAAAAAGCAATCATTTACATTGATTGAATTGCTTGTAGTAATTTCCATAATTGGTATTTTGGCATCTCTTTTATTGCCAGCAATATCAGTTTCTCGCTCAAAAGCACGCACAATTAGTTGTACCTCTAACCAACGTCAAATCGGTATTGCTATGATGATGTATGGTGATACTTATGATGGTTCTTTTCCACTTCCAATTTATGAGTCAACCAGTGGAACGATACGTATCAATAACTGGGATGATCAATTAGGAAGCTTTGATGGCCGTAACTTGACAGATGCACAAAAATATGATCGTTCATCTGACAATGAGTTTAAAATAGGCAATTCAATTTATAAATGTCCATCCAGCGCAGTAGATCCAGGTCCAAGACCAAGATTCCGTTCCTATGCGTTTAATGGTAACAATCATGTGTATGATCACC
Organism: Lentisphaeria bacterium; assembly: GCA_022447755.1. Classification (GTDB taxonomy): domain Bacteria; phylum Verrucomicrobiota; class Lentisphaeria; order JABSQK01; family JABSQK01; genus JAKVBE01. Next base: position 11,330 of record JAKVBE010000027.1, read on the forward strand.
CAGAGCAAATGTTGATAAGCGATGACCGCAATCATCCAACTTGGGCACGAAAGCAACATGATGTAACGCATTCTGCAAAAACAATTGCAATTTTTGATTTTCCAGAAAGAGGAAATGAAATTGGGTGGACTGCTGGTACTAAGAGTGGTAGGAGTTTATCAAATTCTTTTGGACCGCATGGTACACATTTAACCAACCCTATAAATATTGAGGGCGGTAAGCCAGGAAACTTCTGGGTGCATGGCCCACAGGTATTTAGTGCAAACTACCTAATGGTAGATGGCCATGTAGAATATATGCACTTAGATGACACATTTAATATGGGGCCATATGGAGATCTTAATGTCAACAGTAATAACTCAAGCGCAAACGCATTTAACCTACAAGAGACTTATTGGGATTCTGTAAAATCTGAATAGTTTGAGAACTATTTTCTGATAGAATCGAAAAGCGCTTCAACAATGAAGTGCTTTTTTAATGTCTAAAAGAATTCACGCTTTTTGGAAAACTTTAGTTAAAAGTTGTGTTTTGATAACGTATATTATTTATAATAATAAAAGGAGAATTTATGCGTTATCTTTTGCGCATGTTTGTCTGTATCTTTTTGAGTCTTGCTTGTGCTCAGGAATTCACAAAGGCATTGCAAGTAGAGACATTTAAAGGAGGGAGCCGAACGGTTAGCGCAACGCTGCAGCTTCCCAAAACATTGATAAACAAGCAGTTCACAATTGTAGACACAAATGGCAAGGTGCGCCCATACCAAACCTATTCGACCCAAGGTTCTCAACAAAAAATTTATTTCATGGGACGATCTGATGAAAAGTTAACTGCTAAATGGTATTCTTCATCCTCAAAAAAAGCTACGTTTCGCTTACCAGAAAGTGGATTATTACTTTCAACAAAAAAGTATAATGGTCAGGCGGTCACAAGTCTTGAGGAATTTAATGAACTTTGGTCTCAAGCAGCTATGGAAGATCGTAGTTTTGTTAGCCAAGTTTTTCAATCTTTCAACCCACATGGTCCGAACTCCAAAACGATGAGTCGCTTTGATGGGTATATTGCGATTAAAGAAGAGGGTACTTATACATTTTCTATAGCTTCACAAGATGCTAGTTTTTTGGAGATCAATGGAAAGCTAATTACCCAGTGGCCGGGTAATCATGACATTCATGGTGGTTTAAAAGGTGAGAGATCTGGTAAGATTAAGCTAAAAAAAGGTATCCATCGTTTCCGCTATAGTAATGCGACTGGAAATAGTAAATACATCATGCTTGCTGCCATAGGAGAAGGTAAAAATCGCCAAATCATCCCACAGGACCAATTTACAGCAACGGCCTATGCTTTCATTGGTCCTTTAAATAAAGGCAATAAAAAAGTTGCAGATTTTGTATATGAGAACCAGTATTTGTTAACCATTGGCGCTCAAAACATGATGATCTACCAATTTGATGCGCCAAAGTTACAATTTGGCGACCAATATGTCTGGACTTTACCAAATGGCAAAACGCTGAATGGGCGGCGTATCAAATATCCATTTTTTGAAGAGGGAACGTACTCAATCAAGCTCAGTATTTTAGATAAGAAACAGCGCATTATAGGTGAGTGTGAGCAAGAACTTGTTGTTTTGCCTAAGTATGGTCAAGATCAACGTAATGAGAATCAGGCAAAACAAGCAATAACCACAGCAATGCAATTATTAAAAAGGGATGTTTTGCCTCCAGTTGCTTATCGATATCTATATGAAGCAAATCAATATTTCTTACTAGATCAAGCCAAAGCCCAGGTTGCACAACTTGCCGTTGCACATAAAATAGCCACAAAAAAAGAAGCTGCTTATACATTTTATTATAAAGCAGCTCTAGATGTTCAACAAATCAACGAACAATACGAATTAGCAGAGGCATGCTTCTTAAGTGCAATGCAGAACGCTCCTAATATACAAACGAAAAACCTTACTCGCTTACATTATGGTGGAATGCTGAACTTATGCTTAAACAGACCACTTGATGCAAAAGAAGTCCTTCAGCAAATCAAAGCAACAGAACTCCCTTCTGAATGGGATAGACGATTACTCAAAATTTACCTAGCAGATACTGTACTTGTCTTGGAGAACTATGCAGCAGCAGAAAAAGCCTTTCAAGCGATTCCGCCAACAACAAACCTAATAACCGAAAATGGGCTTAACCGCGAAGCATTATTTGATTATAACAGTCGTTATTTTCGAGTAAAAAACTTAGTTGCTCAGGGTCACTATCAGGATTCTTTGCGTGAAATGGATTTATTAGAGTGGTATATTCCGGAGGATCGTTTATCCCCTGCCCTAAATCTAATAAAGGCAGATGCACTTATTGGTAACCAACAACCTAAGAAAGCAGCGGTATGCTTACAGCGTGCTTTATTGGCTCAAGTAGACCAGCATTATAAGCCACAGTTACGTTTAAAGCTAGCAGACGTCTACATGTTAATTGGTAGATGGGTAAAAGCCAAACATCAATTGCGCATGATTCGCCGTGAGAGTCCATACAGCCGAGAAGAACTTGAGATTGGATCCAGAATGAAAGAGATAGACCAAAAACTATTGGAGGTCAATAAATGAATGTCCGTTTAATATGTGTATTTGGATTAATAATGCAGTTAGTATCCTTTGGTAATGAGGATGACTTTTTACGCCCGGTTGGCTTACCCCCAAAAGCGAAACCACAAATGCGTCAAGGAGGAGAATCCTTACCGCCTCTACCACTACCTGTTACGCCCCTACGCCGATCAGAAAAAAAACGTCCCCCATCACCTGCAACTTTAATTGGTAAGGTAATTTGGGGATCATACAAGGACTTCACATGGGAGAACGGCCAAAGTACACGTGTTTATGATTGGAATATGATTCCAGGTGATTGTCAAGCAATTTTAAGACAAGCGTATAAATACTTAAAGATGGATTATAAAGTAGAGACTACCGACTTAAAGAGCTTTAATTCCACTCCTGCAGAGATTCCAGTTTTATATTTTAGTGGTGGCCGTAGTTTAAATTTTAGTGAAGAAGAACGTAAGAAGTTGCGTCATTACTCTTTAAGTGGCGGTATGCTTTGGTTTGATTCAGTTGTTGGATCACCTTATTTTTATAAATCATCCCTATCCGAATTGAAATCAATTTTTCCAGATGCAGCAATTAAGCGTCTACCGGATGATCATCCTATCTTTCATATGATTGAAGATAGCAATGTTGTAAATGTAAAAACTAAAGAGAGCATTAAACCGGTTTTGGACGGCATTTATATTGGTTCACGTGTAACTGCAGTGGTTTCACCTTATGGGTTAGGCGTAGGTTGGGATGGAGCAAAACCAGACTTGATTAGCAAAGCCAATTATTATGATAGGGACTCGAGCATCAAATTAGGCCTAAATTTAGTTGCCTATTCCGTAGGTTATTTTCGATTAGGCCAGTCACAGTCTCGTGCAGAGGTCTTCCGCAGTGATGATTTAGAGGAAAACTTGGACCCCTTAGTTTTTGCACAAATCAAAACCAATGGAGTTTGGAATACAGAACCAGGTGCTCCTGAAAAACTTTTTCGCTTTATGAACAAAAACCTTAATATCAAGACTAACTTAAAAGTACAGACGATCAAGCTTGACCAACAGGACTTAAGTAATTTCACCTTTCTATACCTGAGTGGGGTTAGTGATTTTCAGTTATCCGATAAGGAGCTCCGCGCCTTAAAGAATTACCTGCTTGATGGCGGCTACCTCTTTATCAACAACTCACTGGGTTTATCTGAGTTTCAAAACTATGCTAGACAAACACTTCATCAGTTATTCCCAGAACATAAGCTCAAATCACTGCCCATGAGCCACCCACTTTATGAGACAGGTCCTTTTGAAATAAAACAAGCACAATATACCCTACCAGTAAGAGCGAAATATCCACAGCTACACACACCCGTTCTTGAGGCAATCACCATTGATGGAGATATACGTGTAATCTTTAGCCCCTTTGATTTAGCAGCTGGCTGGCAAGGTGATGATCATCCTCTCAGCTATAGCTACCTCCCCGGTGAATCCCTACAAATTGGGGCAAATATTATGACCTATTTTATGACGCATTAATTAAACAAGGAACCCAAATGGATACAGATATTATTCAAAAACTAGAGGAGCTTTCCAATTATCACCAGCAGATAAAAGAGGAAGTTGCTAAATGCATTGTTGGCCAAGAAGAAGTTGTTGAACAAGTACTTGTTAGTCTTTTAGCAAAAGGACACTGCTTGCTCATGGGTGTACCTGGTTTGGCAAAAACACTGTTGGTTTCAAGCCTTGGTCAAGTACTAGACTTAGATTTCAATCGTGTACAATTCACTCCAGACCTAATGCCATCTGACATAACAGGGACAGAGATTTTAGATGAAGTATCAGGCTCCATAAAACGTGAACTACGTTTTGTTCAAGGCCCCGTTTTCACCAATTTACTATTAGCAGACGAAATCAACCGTACACCTCCCAAAACACAGGCAGCATTACTTGAAGCTATGCAAGAGCATCATGTTACAGCTGGTGGTGAACGTAGAAATTTACCACAGCCCTTTTTTGTGTTAGCCACGCAGAACCCAATTGAGCAAGAAGGAACATATCCATTACCAGAAGCACAATTGGATCGTTTTATGTTTTTAGTGCGAATGGAATACCCGAAACGGTTTGAGGAAATAGAGATTTTACGTCAAACGACAGGCCGTTCAAAACCGGACTTAGGTGCAATTATTGATGCAGAAAAGATTCTCATGTTGCAGGATGTCGTTCGTGATATACCTGTGAGTGATCATATTCTAACTTATGCTGCAGACTTAGTTCGTGCGACTCGCCCTGAAGAACCAGATGCACTGGAGTTTATCCAACAAAACTTAAGTTGGGGTGCTGGGCCTCGTGCTGGACAGTATTTAATATTGGCAGCTAAAGTTTCTGCAGCATTAGAGGGCCGAATCAATGTATCCTGTGCAGATGTTCGTAAATATATTCATCCTATTCTTGGGCACCGTATTTCATGTAATTTCCATGCTAGCTCAGAAGGTTTGGATACCTATCAAATAATTGATCAACTATTGGCAACAGTAGAGGAACCAAGTGATTCATGAAACAATCCCAGTTTCATTATTTACCCCCTAAGGTTTTAGACTCCCTTAAAAACATTGAGCTTGTAGCGCGTCAATTAGTTGAAGGAAGCATCACTGGACTTCACCGGTCACCCTACCATGGCTTCTCTGCAGAATTTTCTGAACACAGAAAATATTGCCCAGGAGATACAGTCAAACATGTTGACTGGTTGGCCTATGGAAAGACGGATCGCTATTACGTGAAGCAGTTTGAGGAAGAAACCAATACACGTTGTTATTTAGTATTGGATCGTTCAAAATCCATGACCTTAGGTGATGAAAATCAACAAAAGTTTAACTATGCCTGTTATTTAACAGCAGCATTTGCCTATTTAATGAACCGTCAAAAAGATGCTGTTGGCCTCTTTACTTATAACCATGAAATCCAAGATTACCTACCCGCCAAGAGTTCACAGTTTCACCTACGTAACCTACTAAAACACCTAGAGTTTATTCAGCCAAATGGTAAAAGTAATGCTGCGCCTTGTTTTCATCGTATGGCAGCAGAAGTACAGCGTCGCTCTTTAGTGATTATTTTTTCTGATTTTTTTGATCAGAATGATGATTTCATAAAGTCCTTAGAGCATTTTCATTATAAGCAATGTGAAGTAATTCTTTTTCAAGTATTGGATCGTCATGAGTATCAATTTCCTTATAAAGGTTTAATTGAGTTTAAAGACTTAGAGACAGGCCAACAAATGGAATTAGAAGCAGAAGACCTGCGAGAACTCTACATGAAATCACTAGATGCTTATAACCAAAAGCTAAAGTCTGCATGCCATCGCATGCAGTTTACTTTTGAAAGCCTTCATACAGAATCACCTTTCGAACAGGCCTTAGCTGCATACTTTCATAAACGTGAGAGGTTGTATTAATGGATTTTGGTAGTGCGGCATTTTTATGGGGACTTCTAGCTGTTCCAGCCCCCATTCTAATTCACCTGTTTTTTAAACGAAAAAAGTCTTATCAAGTCTTTTCTACTTTACAATTTTTTGAAAAAAAAGAACGCTATTTGGCACACAGAAGAAAAATTCGTGACCTACTTTTACTACTTCTCAGATGCCTCATTTTATTCTGCCTAGTACTCGCCCTTGCAAAGCCATTGTTAAGAAGCGTGACCTTTCAATTTGGTAGCCGTAGTGATGTTGTCTTAATTATTGACGATACACTATCAATGGGGCATCAACTCCCCAGTGGTGAACGTGCTTATGATTTGGCAATCAATAAGGCAAGAGAGATCATAGATCTGCTGGAACCTGAGGATACACTTTCTTTAGTATGGGTTTCAGGGCGTGAAGGGGTAAAACCTGGACGTGATCTAAGCCGTATTGAAGATCAACTACAAACGAATGGCCTTACCGATACCGGAAAGCCATATGCCGGTTCTTTGCAACAAGCTGCAGATCTATTGGCAGGGACGAATGCACCAAATAAAGAAATCTTTTTTATTGGTGATTTTCAAAAAGGTTATTTACCAGAAAAGTCAGTTGCCCAATTAGAGCCAGATGACACACGCATATTTTTTATTCCCATTCGTGGCATGGAAGAAAATGTCGCAGTTACTGATGTTCATACTGGACGCAGACCTAAAATCACTGGACAAACTTTCTTTGTACATTATCAAGTTACAAACCGTACACCACATAAACTCAAGCTGCCTGTAGAACTTTATATTCACGGAAAGAAGGTACAAGAAAAAATGCTTACCTTACTTCCTCAAGGCAAATTAAAAGACAGCTTTCAACTAAACCTTGCTCAAGCAGGACAAGTACAGGGAAAAGTAAAAATTTCCTACGAGGACTTACAAGCAGATAACGAGCGTCACTTTACCTTTCATATTCGTGAATATCTCAATTGCTTGCTTTTAGAATCTGACTTGACCGTTGCAAGTGATCCTTACTTCTTTATTGAAAAAGCGATCAACCCAACCCCTGATAATATCATTAATGGTATCAAGACCGAGCGAGAATTCTTAGAAGAGATTTCACCTGCTTTGTTACAAAATCAGCAGTTAGTTATTATTGATAGCCCTAAAAAAGTTACACTTCAATCTGCAAAAATTTTGGAGGGTTTCATGCAACAAGGAGGGATGGTGCTGTTCAGTAGCAATACAAAAACGAATTCAACTACATTAACAAATTTTCAAACAGCTGCAGTAAAAGAGTTAATTGGGAACAAGCGAAACTTTCAAGCAAAGGGACTGGAGTTTCTAGGTTCATTGAGCCCCTTAAATGAACTCGTAGACATGCAGTTTTTAACTTGGCAGCGCTTACAGGAGTTACACCCAGTAGAAGGGATCCAGGCATTGGCTTCAATCAATGGAGATCCTGTAATTCAACAAGTATCAGTCGGTAAAGGGCAATTTATAGCATTAGGTTTTTCTTTAAGAAGAAGCTACAACAATTGGCCAACATTAAAGTCATTTCCTGTGTCATTTGTGTTCCTGCTTCATGAACTTGCAAGTGATTTACAGCTTAATAACAGCCGTATATGTGGTGACATGATTCAAGTTGCCACCAGTCAGGATGCGCAAGTACGCTACCAAGACCAGCAATTTCAAATTTCGGTATTGGATGATTTTATCCAGTATAGTGACACTTGGTACCAAGGCATCATTGAAATAGAAACAGACCGCGTTCATAGCTATTCTTTAAATCCACCCTCTGAAGAATCCAACCTTGAACAAGCTGGAGATGACTTGCTAGTAGATAAACTTTCCTCAGGGGAAGGTTTAATCATATTTGGCAACAAAAGTCTGGAAGAACAAGTTTTACAAAAACGCAATGGTACCGACTTATCAAAAATCTTTTTACTATTCGCACTCTTCTTATTCATACTTGAACAAATCATTGGGAATCGCTATCGTTTTGAAGGCTTCTCAACCTTAGGAGGAGTAAAAGCATGATGTTCTATCCGCTCATTTCGTCTTGGCTTCTTTTGCTTTTTGCTATAGGTGGCTTTTTAATCATCTTGTCTATGGCTTTTCAGAAACACCCTGTTCTAAATGCAGCACAACAGAAAAAGTTAATGATCTTAAGACTTATTGCATGGTCTTGCTTTCTTTTACTGCTTTTAAACCCTGGTAAAATCACAGAAGACCCGAACTACGATCAAACTAGAGTGGCTTTCGTCATTGACCACTCAGCAAGTATGGGTAGTGAAGACTTAGCACAAGGTCAAACTCGCTTAGAAGGTATTCAAAACTTTATCAAGACTGAAAAATTCCCGCGTTTAGGTCCCTACCACAAGCATTATTTTAGTTTTGCAGAAACCACTAAAGAAATTGATATTGATGACGTTGGGCAACTAAGCCCAAAGGGGCCTACCTTATTGGATGAAGCCATTGCTCAAATCGATAAAGAGATTGGTGTTTCTCAACTAGGCGGCATTGTAATATTAAGTGATGGCTTAGATCAAACAAACTTTAAAGGAGCAGCTAAGAGTGTCCCTATATTTGGCGTTAGTGCAGGTACAGCCTTAAAGAAGAGCTTAGATGTTGCCATACAAAAGCCATCAATGCCAGAGAAGGTACAGGTCAATGAATCCCTGAGCATGGAAGTCGCGGTTCATATTGCAGGGTCACCTAAAGTACAAGATCTGAAGTTACAGCTCAAGCAGGATGGAATTTTAAAAGAAAGTAAGGCCATACAAATCAGCACTGGCGAGCCATCTTTATCTAACTTTCAGATGAAATTTGATCGCGAAGGAATTTACTTAATTGAGCTTTCTGTGAGTCAATTAAAGGGTGAAGCTACGTACCTTAATAATCAGCGTAAGCTTTTAATTGAAGTCGTTGATGTAAAGAATCAGGTATTAATTTATTACCCTAATTTAACGAATAGTTTTCGTCATTTCATGCGTCAAATGCGAAAAGATCAGCAAGTTCAGGTCGTTGGAATGGTTCAAACATCTCCTGGTCGCTACCTCTTACAAGGCAAGAAAGAACTTGCTGGCAACCTTCAACAAGGCTTACCTGATTCTGCAGAGGGAATTCAAAACTTTTCTGCGATCATACTTGGCAACCAAAATAAGCCTGCCTTAAACGAACAAGATGCATTGATCTTAAAACAATATGTGGAGAATGGTGGTAGCCTTATCTTACTAGGTGGTAAAGATAGTTTTGTAAAAGATCGTATCCCAAATGCCTTAGAGGGCATGCTTCCATTCTCAACTTTACAGCAATCTTATCAAACAGGAAAATTCATATTCACAACTGCTGGCTTGCAAGCTTCTGGCTTCCAACGTCAGATGGATCAGTTAATCGAAACCAATAATGGGAACATAGGGCTGACTGCGATCAATCGTTTTCAAGGGCTTCGCCCAAATGCTCAGATTGCTCTTTATGCCCAAGGAGAGGAAAAACTACCCATTGTTGTATGGCAAGATTGGGGCCAAGGAAAAGTACTCACAATCTTAACAAACCAAACACAAAACCTCGGAAGTACAGCGGTTCGAAATCAAAACTTCATGACTTTCATGAAACAAGCTTTAACCCTATCTCAAAATCGCAATGACTTGCATGATACCTTATCTTTTGCTTTATCAAAGAATTTTGTCTCACCACAAGAAACAACAAAAATCATTGCACTTGTAAAGGGAGAAGTTCAGGAAACCACTGAGGTAATTGGGGACGTTTTCAAACACGGAAGTGACCAACCGATTCAATCCGTTGAGCTACAAGCATTAAGTGAATTACAGTATGAGGGTGAAATTCAAGCACTACCTCCAGGAGACTACGTTTTACGCGTACAAGTACTGAAAGAAGGGCAAAGTATTCGTAAACGTTACAAGATGTTAACCGTTGGGCAAGTTCAACAAGAACTTGCAGACTTAGCTGTAAACGAACGTAACTGGGATGCAATTTGCCCACCGCATCGTCGATTTCAGTTATCAGAAGGTACTGCACTAGAAAGCGCCCTACTCCAGGCCATACGTAAAAAAATGGTCCGTAAAGAAATTTTCCCATTTTGGGAAACCCCTTGGTTACTCATCATTTTAATACTCACACTTTTAACTGAATGGTATTTACGCCGACGCTATAACTTATTCTAAAGAGAAATTATGAATATTCGAATTTATTGTATGATCCTGCTTTTATTTACTGGCTTATCTTATGGAAAAAGCCCTGAAGCAAAAGCCAAAATCGTCTTTTCAGATGGCCATGAGGAGACAGGTATTTTATCAATCATTGGTTCTCGTCCATTGGTTGTTCATCCACTGGGCACCAAACGCCAGCGAAAGATTAAAATTGAGGATATTGTAAGTATTCAACAACATGTCGAAAAGGCAAGTATGGAGAAGCCTTGGGCATTTAAGGAATCAGGCAAAGCAGAAAAAGTTTATTTTGATGGTGAATATGCAGTAATCAATTTTTGGACTGAGGTGCTACTCATAAGTGGTGAGCGTATCAAAAGCCATGTCATAAGTGCAGCCTATCGTTTTAAGTCAGATGCTGGAAAGAGTAAGATTTTTTTAAAGCGCCAGATCAAAGGGAAATTAAATGTCCCTATGCTTGAGATCATTTATCCAGAGTTAATTGTTTTTCCTGAACATATAACCACTGATGTCCCCAATATTTCAGGTAATTTTGTTGGCGAAAAGCTAGAGAAAGTAACAGCAATGGACTTGGAGCGTGAGTTTGTTGTTCATGCAAAGGTAGAAGGACAATCGTTTGAGTTTGAGGATTTACTCCCGGGTCAGTATGATTTATGTATACAAACTGATCAATCGGTATTATTAGGAATGAGCGCCGTAGTTCCGAAAGACAAAGAGGGAGGCAAACCTTTAGATTTGCCTAAAGACTTAGAAACAATCCAAAAGAATACAATGATGGCGGATGACTTTTTCCCAATTCGTCAGGTGTTCCGCCTTGTAGGCACTAAGAAATATGCGAAGTCTGTTGTGTTTAAAAAACGTGTGAAATACTTTGCGTCAGAACGTCACACACCAGGTGGCTTCTTATGGCATTTGGAGCTTTGGAGTTGGCATACACCCGGGATAGAGTGGAAGGTCGATAAACGTTTTATCATGGTCCGCCATAAACAACAAAAAGATGAAACAAATCGTAAACTTTATATCGTAGAAACACTAGGTGCAGTAAGCCCTGGTGCAACCTTAAGCATTAATATGGATTCTCAGAATGAGTGGGACTTTATACAAGAACTTAAATAGACTGGGCCGACATTGGCTTGGTCGAGAATTAAGCCGTCGTATTTTACCATGGTTAGGCGTGAATCTAATCATGGTGACTCTTTTATGTATTATCGACAATCTAAGTAACTTAACACCCGATACTCGGCTTGTACTTATTGCATTGATTATTTTAGTTAATGTACTAGGTGTTGCATCTTTATTCATTCGCTTTCTACACAAACCTAAAAATAATAAACAACTCGCAATCCTAGCAGAAAAGACTTTTGGCATAACCGACAACAGTCTAATTAATGCTGTAGAGTTTGATCAGAAAAAAGAATTACCGGGTGAGGTTTTAAAGCATTTTACTCTTCAAGCTGACCAACAATTAAGCCAACAATCTTTTCAAAAGGTTTGGCGAATTCCTGCAATCTTTCGTGGTTTGAAAATTTGTTTTTCAGCACTTTGTTTAGCCATTCTTTATTTCGCTATATTCAATAATCATGCAATGAATGCCATTCAACGCTTTGCTGATCCAGATACGGATTTAACACCTATTAATTACACCCAGTTTCAAATTACACCAGGAGATGCAGACCTCTATGAAGGAGAAAGCATTGGGATCTATGTACATGCAGAAAAAAATGGACACCTTGCAGCACAGTTGAATATTATGCTGAAAGATACTCCCCAGTCAGTTTTACAATACCCAATGGATTTTGTAGATGGTAAGTTTTACTTTGAAGTACGAAACGCAGAAACAAGTATTCAGTATGCAATTCAGAATGGACGTGACCAGAGCCGTTGGTATAAGTTAAATGTTCGTCCAATCCCACAATTAAGGGACATAAACATTGAAGTAACTCCGCCAAGCTATACAAACCTACCTAGCTATACGATTTCCAAGGATCTCCGCCAAGCCTCCATCCCTAAAGGAAGTATGATAAAAATAAGTCCTGAGGTTGTGGGCAATGATCAATTGGCTTTGTTGGCCAATGGGAAAACCGTTGATATTACGAGCTCAATTTTAATTAATGAGGACATTGACTTACGTGTTCGTTTAGAGAATCAAGATGGTGCAGTAAACCCAAATGCTTGGCGTTTACGAACACTTGCAACTCCAGATAGCCCACCAAAAATTCGCTTCACCAATCAGGAATTTAATATCAAAATTGGACTTGGACAAAGTTTCTTTGCTAGCCTTGAAGCTAGTGATGATTACCAAGTACAGCAGTTAAAGCTTCGCTTGCAAGATGGTACTATTTTAAAAGAGTTTCAATATAAAACTGTGTCTACCAAGCGTAATGAACAGGTAAAGGTATTTATTGACGAGAAGAACTTTCAGGTGAATCGTCAATATAAACTATATGGTGTTGCGATTGATAATTCACCTGCTAAGCAAGAGAGAAAGACCAGTGTTCCTTTGACTTTGCATATTGTAGATTATTCAAAAGATATGCTAAAAGGAGAAGCTGATAATCCCTATGTTATGTTGTTTAAGAAACTTCATCTTGCTTTAGATAAGCAAAAGTCAGCACAGACCTATTTAGCAGAGCGAGTTGGCACTATACACCCAAAGTTGCATAATCATTTCAAAAATCAGCAGGCTATTCATCAATTGGTTTCAGAAGCAAGTGGTATTAGTGCACAACTTTATCAACAAAATAAAATTAAACTTGACTTAAAATCCATTATTGAAGCCATCGCTCAACAAATTTCAGAACCACTCCTAAGAGATGTAGAACAGTTACCTAAAAATAAAGAAGCAGAAGCCCTTAAACAAGCCATGAATGAAGCAGCTAAAAAACAGGGTAAATTAATTTTGGCATTGCAGCGTGTACTTGGTATCCTAGCGGAGCGACAGCAACAGGAAGAAAAAGAAGAAGACTTAGAAGATGATGAGCAAGACTTAGAACTTGAAAAAGCAGTAGAGAAACTTCAGGAAAACCTCAGCAAGTTTAAAGAAGAACAACGCAAAATGGTTGAACAAACAGAAGAGATCGATAAAAAAGATCCTGAGGATTGGACGGAAGAAGAAGAAGAAATCATTGATGAAATTGCAGCTAGACAAACAGATTTCGCACGAATGTTTAAAGCAGCCTTCAATGACTTATCCAAACTACAAAATCAAGATTTTTCAAATTCACATATGGCAGATGAATTTATTGAAATGTTTGAAGAACTTCAAAAAGCAGGCGAAGCATTAAATGAAAAGAAAACCGAGATTGCAACCGCTGCTGAGGAGATGGGACTGGAGCAAGCAGAAAGCATTGAAACGAATCTTGAACGTTGGTTAGCCGACAAAAAGGATCATCTTCAATGGAATGCGGAAGAAAGTGGTATGCAAGACGATGTTCCATTACAGGATTTGCCAGATGAATTAACGGATATCATTGGTGACTTAATTGATGAAGAATCTGAGATGTCTGATGTAGAAGACTCAACAAATTCCTTTCTATCTGCAGTTGATGAAGGTGCTGGCTGGGGAGTTAGTGATGGGAATATTGACAGTATGGCAGCAAAAGGTATTACAGGTAATATTTTACCCAATGACAATGAAGTAGGTGGACGTTCTGGTGAAGGACGCTCAGGTAAATCTTCAGGCCAATTTGTAGAAAAGGAAGCCTTTGGTAAAGGGGGTCGCATGACGCCAACTAGATTAACGCAATCGCCTTATGAACAAGGAACAGTTAAGGATCATTCCACAGAAGCAGTGGGTGGTGCAACGGGTGGTGGAAAGCAATCTGGCTATGGCGATCAAGGCTTAAGAGGTATTACACCTGACCAACAACCTGATGTAGAAAAGCGTTTAGGTCAAAATCAGGCAGAGCTCAAACAAAAAGCAGAAGCAGTGCTCCGAACATTGACTGTGCATAACCTTCCAACGGGTGATCTTGAAGAAGCCATTAACCAAATGGACCTTATTGCACGGCAAGAACAAAATGCTTCTGGCATTGAAATTAGGCAAGTTCAAAGTGATGTTGTGAGTGCTTTAAAGGAATCACGTGCAGCTGTGAATCAGGCGATAAAGAACCGTGCGGTCACCTTAAAAGAGAAGCAACAAAAAAGTGTTGATTTTCAATATGAGCAACAAGAACAAATTGATGCTGACTTTCAACAACCTGTAGATGAATACTTCAAAGCCTTAAATGATTAGTAAGAAGAGTTCTGACTTTACTCGTATACAACCTAAGCCCCAATGTCCTTGGGCTAGCGCACATCCTTGCTTTACTTAAATGTTACAAAAACTTATTCTTATATATGACTGCTGCCTCTATAATTTAACTAGAAGGAGGCATTATGATGCGCTATAATAAATCTACAGCCTTAGAAGTATTGTTCGTTATTTTAATTCTAGTAATTCTGTTTTCATTTTTTGTTTCAATTATTGCAAATCCCAGTGCACCTCGTGAAAAAGCGAGGCGGATAAACTGCGCAGCCAACTTAAAACAAATAGGTTTATCTTTGCTTTTATATGCAAATGACCACGACTATCAACTTGCTGTAGCAAGCCCAAATGCCTATCAAAAATTAATGGATATCAAACTTAAAACTTCTGATCACTGGAAACATTTGATTGATAGTAGCTATGCACAAGATGGTCATGTATTTGGTTGTCCAAGCAATGCGAATCATGCCACAAGCTATAAAGTAACAGACTTTTATTATCACGCAGGCTTGTCTACAGAAATGCCAGAACCAGATAAAATCATAATGTCTGGAGACAATCCCCTTAATCATAAAGGCGAGTATTTAAACAAACTTTATCTTGATGGTAATGTAGAAATGATCAACCTGAAATAAATGGTTGATTGAAGGCAAAAAAAAGGGATAAGGTTGACTTTATATGGAACCTTATCCCGTGGTACATCGGGCTATCAACATACCACCTTGGTGTATTTAGAAATACCAGTTAAGCAGCAGCCAACTAATCTTTTTCTTTTTGAGCTTTTGCAGTTGCTTCAGCAGCTTCCTGCTCATCTTCTTGACTAAATGTAATTAGTTTCGTTGCTAAACCAAAACCAATGATAATCAGACCTAGCATTAAGAAAGATTGAGAAATAGCAGCAGCTTCTTCTGCAGCAACAGCACCTTCAGGTGTATTGCTACGAATAAGCATTGCTGTTAATACGGCCCCGGCATTACCTCCTGCACCTACGATACCAGATACAGAACCTACTGCTTTTTTGTTGATGAAGGGAACGACAGTGAAGGTTGCCCCCTCAGCCATTTGTACACTTAAGCTAAAAAGAATCAATACAAAGAAAGCAACTGCAAATACCGTAATTTGAGAGAATATTGCAAGTAATGCACCTTCAATGATTAAAATTAACATCAAGAATTTAACACGTCCCTTAAGTCCTTCTTTAATACCAAATTTATCACCACAAATTCCGCCTAAAGTTCGTGCAAAAATATTCATAAGTGCAAAACATGCAACAAATACCCCTGCTTTTCCACGCGTAAATTCAAACTGTGTAACTAGGTAATCATCCATAAAATTGTATACAGTTAATTCGATTCCGAAACAGCCAGCATAAACTAGGAATAGTACCCAGCTTCGAGGATCCTTTAATGCTTCCATGAAACAACTTTCAGAGTTCTTAGCGGGCAGTTTACCTTCTTTACGAAGCTCACTAAAGTTACCTTGAGGCGTATCTTGTGTAAAGAAGAAGTAGACAAATCCCATTAGTAGACAAATTGTACCAGCGATACCCATGGACCATCTCCATGCTTCTGCTTCAGCGACTCCCATACCAACAACAAATGTAGCAATAATAGGCATACCCAAGCGATTCGCTCCCCCGCCAAGGTTCCCCCAACCAGCTGATGTTGCATTGGCTGTCCCTACACAGTTTGGTGCAAACATAAAAGATGTGTGTACTTGGGTAATTACAAAGGAAGCACCAATGAAAGAGATAAGTAGACGGCATAAAAGGAACTGTTCATAAGATTGAACAAAAGCGATACCAATAACAGGTAGAGCACCAAACACTAAAAGGAAAGTATAACAGAGACGAGGGCCAAAACGGTCACATAATTTACCCAGAAGTAGACGAGCAAAAATAGTTCCTAGTACAGAAACAATAATTGAAGTTTGTTTTTGATCTGTAGTCAGGCCTAAATCCTTAACCACATCACCTATAAAAGGGACAATTCCAAACCAAGAAAAGAAGCACATGAAGAAAGCAATTGACGTTATCCAAAAAGTACGAATTTGCGGACTTTTAACATCCGTTAATTTAAGCTTTGTAGCCTTACCACATAAATCCATTATTTATATCTCCTCAAACTGAATTTATTTATTAGTCAATAAATCAAGAACAACAAAATTTACTCAGACTAATCACAACAAATATAAAATGTTTTACTAACAACTCCTTTGCTATACTTCCACTCAAGGTATTACAAGTTGATAATTTTTGAACGATTAATTTAGTAAAGCAAAACAAACGCCAAACCGGACTAAAACAGTTAATTTTGAAGATTTTTAGGCTCATTTTTTGCGTTTTCTATTTAATTAATACTTAAATGCTGTTAATAAACAAATAGATATTACATTTTAGTAGATCAAAAAACTTCAACATGACACAATTTTGTAGATTTCGAAAATTTAATTAAAATTTACGTCTACGATGTTAAGTCTTGTAAGTAATCTATTCTTTTAAGCTTGAAAGTGGTGTTCTACTTTTTAAAGATTATGCTCCTCAACTAGCAAGTAAGTTTAGGGTAACTGTTAGTCTTGTAATAATTGTTTAACAAACTGCTCAATTTCTTTTAGTGGTTGTTCATCTATCCAGTTTCCTTCACCATCAATAAATTGATATGCATTTGCAAGTGAAAAGTCTTCCTGAATTGGTGCAGCATGAATTGCTTCAAATAAATAGCGAATTTGGGCTAGCCCACGTTGTCCTCCATAGCCACCAGGTGATGCAGACATAAATCCTACTTTCTTGTCTTTAAATATAGCTGCTGGCGGGTCATCGGTGTCTCCAGGTCTTGACACCCAATCAATTGCATTTTTAAGCACACCTGAAAACGAACCATTATACTCAGGTGATGCAATAATTAAAGCGTCTGCCATATTGATTTTATGTCTTAGCACTTTTGCATGATTTGGTAATCCATATTCACGCTCATAGTCCTCGTCCATGAAAGGCATGGGGTATTCTCGAAGTAGAATTTCATCTGCCTCATGACCAATAAGCCTAAGATGCCTTCCTACAAACCGTAATAATGCTTGATTATATGAACCTTCCCGAATACTACCACCAATTAATACAATATTCATTTTATCCACCAAACTCAAAGATTAATATTTCTAATGTTGTTTCTGCTTTAATTCTAATTAGATTTTCTGAAATGACGGAAATACCATATGCATTTTCTATAGTATGCTCATTCAAAGTTCCTTTACCAATCAAGACCTGAAACCAAGCTTTATCAACATTAGTAAAATCATAGCGACCTTGCGCTTCCAACTTTAATAAACTCAATTTCACATCTTGCGAAATTTGTATTGGCAAAGAAACATCACGACCCGCTAATTCATGTAAACCAGGCTTAGCTATCATCTCTTTCAGATCTACTTCATGATAGTCAGGTGTTAAACCTTTACGGTCTGGCTCAATCCATATCTGATATAGATGGACCTCTTCATCAGTATGATTATATTCACTATGACGAATACCTGTTCCTGCACTCATCTTTTGAAGCATGCCGGAGCTAATTTCTCCTTTACTACCTAAACTATCTTCATGTGAAATTATCCCCTTTAAAACATAGGTAATTATTTCCATATCCTCATGACCATGCATGCCAAATCCACTTCTAGCAGCAATAAAATCCTCATTCATTACCACTAAACTACCAAAACCCATTCGCTCAGGATTATGATAACTACTAAATGAAAAACTTGGATAAGACTTCAACCAACCACGGTCTATAACTCCCCTATCCTTTGAACTTAAAAAATCAATCATATCGACTTCTCCTTTTTTTTACATGCTACTTGTTTAAACAATTAGTTCATTAAATTTTTTTGGCTTATTACTCTCTCATTTTTTGAAGTAATTGACATAGCATTTTTTGTTCATTAACGTCTAGTTTTTTAACGATTTTTAATGCAATTTCATTTCTTTTAGGCTCTAATTCTTCTAAGGTTTCTGTACCTTTTTTACTGATTTGGATAAGTCTCGATCTACGGTCACTAAGTGCTTGAGATCGAACGACAAGTCCCCTTTTTTGTAAGCGATCAATCAAACGAGTTAAATCAGGTACTTTAGTCAGAAGTCGGTCCAGGATATAACTACATGATACAGGTTCTCCTGCCCCTTTGAGTATGCGTAAAATATTATACTGAGCAGAAGTTAGATCATACCTCTTAAATAGCTCAAAGTGCTCACGATCTACCATTTGCCCACTCAAATACATATTCAGAATAACCGATTCGTGTAAATCCGGTTCTTTAGATAACTTTAATTCTTTTTTCAAACTCATTCAAACCTCTTATTTGTTTGAACAAGTTAATGGGTTAATAGTTTCTTGTCAAGTTTGATCAATTGTTTTATTTTGAGTTTTTAAATAATCCGTATTTTGCTAAGTAAGGTCTATTTTGATTAAGAGCAACTTGTTGTGCTTCAAAAGTGTACTTTTGAAGGCTATTTTTGTCATCCAATTGTTTAAGAATCATTATTCTAAGGAACATCATATCACACATACGGCGATAGTTTCTTTGTTTTTGTTCAATCTTAATTAATTCTGTTACCTGTGTGAGAGCTATTTTAAAATCTTTTTGAAGAATAAGTTTATAAATAGTAATTTCTATTTCTAGGCTTTGTTGTTTGGGTTCAAAGGTTTTTACTTGTTCAAGAATTTCATTCAATTGATTAGGCTTATTTAATAGCCAGAATTTTCTAGCATATAATTGCAAAATACTTTCTTTGTTAGCAATATAGTCAACTTTATTTGTTTCTTTTAAGAAATTCGTGTAATCATTTAGCCTGAAGTATGTTTTAGCTTTAATGGTAAGTAGGTTTTGTTTATCAAGCAACTCGGGGTTCTTGTCTAATATATTAAATACATCATCATACTTTTCTAGCATATAATAGCACAAAGCAAGATTATAGGTCGTATCGACTATTTCTCGTTTATCATTTTGTGCATATGCCATACTTAGTAAATTCTCATAGTGAAAAGCTGCACGTTCATATCTTTGTTCGACAAAGGCATTATAGCCCCTATTCTTAGAAAGCTGTTTACGATCCTTTATAGAAACATCCTTGTGGCTGAAGCAACTCATGCTGATAAATACAACAAAGAAGAAAGCAAACAATATATGTAAATTCACTCTAAACCTCCTTTTATTTCACCATCATGATCAGGCAAATGATCTATTTTTTCGCGAATGAGCCAACTTGAACGAATCGATCTAATTAGGGCCTCTAAATCATGAATAAGGTCTTCTAGATCGTTCGACAAAACCGGTAAATTTTGTGAGGTTTTAGCGACATTTTTAGTTATCTCGGGAAAATCTTCAGATGCCTTTTTCAAGCTTTCTGTAAGCGGCTTTATATCTTTCAGTAATACAGCAATATTTGCCAAGTTACTTTGTAGGCCATCTATGATTTTATTAACATCTTTTGGCTCCAAGTCTGATTCGTTTAAAAGCTGCGAGACTTTCTCTATGGAAACTTTAGAAGCAGACAGGATGGCATTTATTTCATCCATATTATCTATAAAGTTTTTACTAATCACAGATATATTTTTTGTTATGACTTCTGCTTCATCCGAAATCGTAACCAGACTAGCTCCAAATTGTTCATCAACTGCTAGACGACCCACAACCGTTTTCCCCCCTCGGATTGCACCTGTAATTTCTTTAAAGTTGTCCACAACGGCTAGAATATCATCTTGTTTATTTCGTAAATCAGTTGTCAATACGTTTAAGTTTTCCAGTGAGCTTTGTGCTTGTTCAAAGACAGGCTTCATACTGACACGTATTTCTTGTGCTAACTCTTCAACAGTTCTTGCAGTTTCTCGGCTTGCTTCTGCCTGTAAGCGATGCTCTCCAACGGGCAGAAGTTTGCCATTACCTCGAGTAATTTCCAGAAAGCTTTCCCCTGCGATCGCAAACTGTTTGCGAATAAATACCTGCGAGTCTTCCCGAACTACGCCAACAAATTGTTCATCAATTTCAACAACCACGTAAGTCGTAGGTAAAACTTGTACATCAATTACTTTGCCAGCTTCAGTTCCTAGGATTTCAACAACAGCGCCGCGATCTAGGCCATTAAGGCCGCCTTCAGGCATCAATATTTCAATATGTTGCCGGCTATTTAACCAACTTTTAAAACGTGTTGTTTTCACAACTAAAAAAGCAACAATAGTCAATACGATAATTACAATTAGACCAACTCGGTAACTCAGCCTGCGGTACTCGTCATTCAATTCTTCTGTAAAATCTTGATCCATTTTTTAAGTAGCCTCCGCCCATATGAAAAATATAGTAATAATGATGTAGATAATAATTGATTTTTTGGCAACCTCAGAAAATAGATTTGTATAGTTACTAGCTCTTCGATAGCGTAGACAACAGCAGCAAGCAAAATAAAAGCCAATCAAGGCACTCTTTATGGTCAGATTCACAATCGTTGTTACGGTAAAGAACTGTGCTATAAATGAAATAAAGTCCCAAAATGTCCGGTGCCCTTTTCCAGAAACAGTAAGAATCACAAAGGCACTAAAGTAACTTAAGAAAATCAGGATCCAGTTAACCAAGACTGCCCCAATACACATGCCAATACAGCGTGGGATAAAAAGCTCGATTAAGGTATATTTAAGCACTAGATTATCTTCTCGAATGCTTTTATAAATTCCCTTATTGTAAAAATCTTCCAAAGTTGGAATTGAAGCTTTTAGAAAGATAAATATTGCCCCAAAAGTGGGAGCCATATAGGAGCATAAAATATAATTTACTTTACTTGCTAATACGCCAATATTAGTAATAGTCCGAAAGGTCACCATAGCTTCAAGCACAATAAAGAAAGACATTAAAAAGCTTAAGCCCAAAAAGGCCGGAATTGATTTAATCAATAGTCCATTAAGCAAACGAAGTAGACGTAGTCGGTTATATTTATGCCAATTTTGGGGTTTAACTGCCTCACTCAAGACCTGCCAAATAAATGCATGTAGAAAAACTAGAAAATTAAAGCCTCGAATGTGCCAATTTCCTAACGCTTCAATAAATCGATGAATGGGCGATATCACCTTATCCATTAGTATTTATTCCTATCTACAGAGCCATATATTTAAATTTTCATCATGATATTTTAAAGTTTAAGCATAATTCAGGTGAATGCTATAATAAAGTCACAATTCAAAACTGTTAATAAAATGTTTTTTTTTATAATTTACGGGATGACAAATCGTTTTTTTTCAATAAAGTCCATTTAAGTATGGAGTAGAATAGGAATTATGAGTGAGCAACACAAATTAAAAGATCGTGAAATTCGCGCAGGATTAAAATTAAATATCATATCAGGTAGTTTAGGGGCTAGTTGGTTTGTTATTGCTTTAGGCTTTCCATTAACCATGTTAATGCAATCCTTGGATGTTCCGGGTAAGATGATTGGCTTAGTTGTGACCGTTCAATTACTTGCTATGTCCATGCAAATCCCTGGTGCTATAATCTTTGAAAATGCGCGATCTCGCAAAACGCCTTGGGCGGTAACTACTTTTCTTCAGCGTGCTTTATGGTTCTTAATGCTATTATTACCTTTTTGTGCAGATTTATCCCCAAGAACCATTGGTTGGATCATTATTTCTATTGTAGCTCTAAGCTCAATCTTAGGACAAAGTGTGCTTTCTTTATGGTTTAGCTGGATCGCAGATCTTGTACCACAAAAGATTAGTGGAAAATTTTGGGGTACACGGCATAGCATTTGTATTGCAGCGAATATGATTGCAATTCTAATGGCCGGTTTCTTATTAGATTTCTTTATAGATTCGAGCACGCAAACAACATCACTTGCTGGCTTTGCCATTGTCTTTGGAATTGCTGCTTTCTTAGGAAGTGCTGATACCCTTATTCATTACTTTGTTCCAGAACCCCCAAAGACAGAAACCCCAAACCCAAAAAGTATTGAGAAACGTATTATTGAGCCATTGAAAGAGAGGAACTTCGTATTGCTAACTGTTGCTTATGCTTTGTTTAATTTTTCGATAGGTGTGATTGCCTCATTTATGCCAATTTACCTGAAAGAAGAAGCATCTGCTAGTTATTCAATGATCACCGCAACTGTGATTTGTGGATCAATTGGCGGTATTGTAGGAGGTCCACTTCTTGGTCTATTGATGGATCGTCTAGGTTCACGTGGCTTAGCAGTCATATTATTAATATTAGGGCCTCTATGCTCATTAACGAGCTTTTTCTTTAAAAATACTTCCATCACCCTCCCCCTTATTTTTATTGAAATACCTCAGCCACTATTGATTGTATGTATTGCCAACTTATTTGGTGGCGCACTCTACGGTGGCTTATTTCTTATTCAAATTGATATATTAAATGCAATTACGCCAAATAAAGGTCGCGCTACTGCTATGGCCGTTCATTGGACACTTGTTGGTACCATTTCTGCATTTGGTGCCATACTTGGCGGACAGATCATGGATTGGGTCCAGGCAAATCCCATCAATCTTAAACTGCCATTTGGTGAAAATATAAGCTATATACAACTACAAGCATTGCTTCATGCATTAATGATGTGGATCATGATTATTCCATTATTTCTACTTATGTCGCCCTTTAAAAAAGAATATAGCGTAGGTTCTGTGATTCGTACTTTATTAATCGGCAATCCACTTAAGAGTGTAAATAACATCTTAAATGCATATATGGGAACAACGGCTTTATCTCGTCAAAAGCGAATGGAGTCAGCAATCAAACATGGAAAAATGCGTAATGTTTTGGCCGTTGAAGACTTAATTGAGCAAACTGAAGATCCAGATATTGACGTGCGTGAGCAAGCAATTTGGGCCTTAGCACAAATAAACACAATAGAAGCAAGACACCAATTATTGAAGCTTTTAACAGAACCAGGACAGGATTTAAAAATCACTATTGTACGTTCATTACGTTTATTTCCACACGAAAATTCTGTGGGGGTTCTTCTTAATTTATTGCCTAATGCGGATGCTAGTTTTAAGGCGGAGATCATTCGTACATTAGGTAAAATTGGAAGTCCAATTGCACTAGATCATTTAACGAATATTTTGAGTCACAACCATGATACAACAATCATTTCAGCTTCTAGTCATGCTCTCGCGAACATGGGAAGCATTGCATCTATATATACTATTTTACCCAAGATGTACCAAGCAGGTAACAATGTTTTGCGGAGGAGTATGCTCATTGCCATTGCAGATATGCTTATCCCCAAAGGTGACTTTTATGAGTCTTTAATTAAAGAAAAAAAAGAGCCAGGTATCGAGTTAGACCGCTTTCTTGAAAGTATCATTAAGAGTCACAAGAAAGATCAAGGTCAGCACAAAATACAAATGGATTCTTATTTATCACTATTGCAACAACAGATTGATCAAGGTGAAAAGCAAGAAGCCTGTGAAACGATTTATGCTATCGCAGTTCATAGCCTGGCCGTAAAGTATGGGTTTCAGGTAGATGAACTGGAAAAATCATTAAAAAGTGGAAATCATAATGCTAGTCAGTTCGAACAGTTAAATCTATGGTATCTACGAAGTCTCAAAGAGAAATGGTTTACTCCAAATGGAGCACTTTTGCACCAGGATTTGGTGTTAGCGTGTTATGTACTGAAAAATTTATAAAAGGTTGGTATAGATTATGCGAGAAAATAGACGGTTAATTGAAGCTCTAGATTTAGAAAAAAATGGCAACTGGGACGGTGCGCATAACCTACTCCAGGGTCTAACTAGTTCAAATAGTGCTTGGGTACATGCATATCTTCACCGTAAAGAAGGTGATGACTCTAATGCAGCATATTGGTATAACCGTGCAGGGAAGCCAATGGCAACCGAGAGTTTGAATGAAGAGTGGAGCTCCATCTACAAACAACTAGAAAAGGAATTAGTGGAATGATAAAATCGATCTTAATGGTAGTAACATTTGTATCCTTAACTTTGTATGCTGCAGACAAAACACCAGGGTACAACTACGTTATACCTAGTGAAATTATGACACCAGATAAAGTGGAAACATCTATTGGAACTCTAGAATTTGTTGATGGCATGCCTACAGATGCAACTGCCCAAAAAGCTTATGACTACCTAGACACTTCTCGGGTTGTTAAAGCATTCTTGGATGCGATTCCAATGGCTTCACTAGAAGCACTTCGAAATGGTTTAGCAAAATTTGGTGCCTCTAAAAGTAATCAAGTCGTCATTTTTGACCAATTAATGGATTCAGCCCCACTCTTTTTAACAGGTAATACTGACACGGTATATGTTTCCGTATTTTTAGACTTAGAAAAAGATGGTCCAACGATAGTGGAGGTTCCGCCAGGGAGTGGTCCCGGTACTGTAAATGATGCATTTTTCCGCTTTGTGACGGATATGGGTGCAGTGGGACCAGACCGTGCAAAAGGTGGCAAATATCTAATTCTACCACCCGATTATGAAGGTGACCTTAAGTACAAAGAAGGAAGTGCAACTGTTGAAATGGAAATTGAAGGAAAAATGGAGACAGTTTATGTGTCGAAATCAACAACATATACAAATTGGGTTATAATACGTGGTTTTTTAGTGGATGGTAAACCAGATGCTTCTTCAAAAATGTTTCGTGAAGGTCTGAAGGTCTATCCTCTTGTTAAAGCATCCAATCAGCCGAAAATGGAATTCATTGCAGCTTCACATAAGAGTTTCAATACAATTCATGCAAATAACGAGTATTTTTTTAAAGAAATCAATCATGTAATACAAAAAGAACCCATTGAATTCTTAGATCCTGAGCTAAGAGGTTTATTGGCATCTATAGGTATTCAAAAAGGGCATGATTTCAAGCCTGATAAACGAATGCAGAAAATATTAAAAGATGGTGTAGCTATTGCCAATGCCACCGCTCGTTCTCTTTACTTTGCTCCTCGTCATAAACAAATTTATATTTATCCCGATAGTCAATGGAAAACAGCATTTGCCGGCGGGGATTATAAGTGGCTGATTAACAAGGGAAATGGGGGTCGCAATTTAGATGCAAGAACATCATTCTTTTATATAGCGACAGTTAACACTCCTGCAATGGTTCTGAAATTAATAGGTAAAGGTTCACAGTATGCTATCATTGATCGTGACACGAAAGGTGAATATTTCAAAGGTGATCAAACCTACAAATTAACTATTCCACCCAATGTACCAGCCAAAAACTTTTGGTCTGTTGTCGTGTATGATCCTCAAACACGTTCTGAACTTCAAACATCCCAGCCTTACCCAAGCAAAAATAATAAAAAAGAAGGATTAATAACAAATCCTGATGGATCTGTTGATTTATATTTTGGTCCTAAAGCTCCTAAAGGAAAAGAAGGAAACTGGATTCAAACACAACCATCGAAAGGTTGGTTTACATGCCTGAGGCTGTATGGGCCAACAGAAGCCTGGTTTGATAAATCTTGGCGACCCGGTGAAATTGAAAAAATAAAATAATACAATTTCTCTTACCAAAAGCCCGTTCTAACGAACGGGCTTTTTTCTTTGACATAATCACACAAATTATGCGTGATAGGTTTCAAGGAAATACAATGAAACCAACTATAAAATTGAAACGCTATTTTAAATATATCACGCTGGGACTAATAGGGTTCTCAATGTTGTTTGCAATAACTTGGGTCAACAAAACCTATTGGATTTATAAAAGCTCGAATATTAAGATGCCACAACGGACAGTTACCGCTTCGAAATCTTCTTGGGACAAACTGCATATTGGAATGACTCAAGAAGAAGTAATGGCTCATATCCCCTTGCCAGACAATAGAATCTTCGAAACAAGGCCAACATATAAAATTACGTCAGACAATACAGTAAGAGAAAATGTGCAAAAAGAAGACCTAGAGATCTGGGTCTATGATTGGGCTTATCCAACAAAAGGACCATCAAGTTATTCGAAATATTTATATTTTACAGAAGGGAAACTTACCGTAATTTCGAATCCAATCTCATTGAAAAAGAAAATGGACATCCTACTTTTTAAATACTTTGAACAAAACCTTTAATAAGCAACAATAGGAAATTACCATGAGTGCCTTAAACTACATTTTCGACAATGAGTGGAATCAACGACGTGACATCGAGAACTTACAAAAAGAGCTTGATCGCACGCATCGGGATCGTATTCATGTAGATGCTAATAATCGTCGTGCACTAGAAAGCCAGGCATACCTTGCTGAAGATCTTTTAAAAGAAGTGGAAGAGCTAGCCATAATTAACAAAGCTTTGCTGCGACTTTTAATCGAAAAAGAAGTGATCACGGGTCAAGAATTGGAACAAATGATTCGTACGGTCGATTTAGAAGATGGAGTCGAAGATGGCAAAATCACCAAAGAACGCAAGCGATCTGATCTCTGTCCTTCGTGTAGTCATAAGATGAACCCTGAACGCCCGTCTTGTTTATACTGTGGCTACAAATATTAAGCTAAGAGAGCACAACTCTATGGGCCTGTTTACGCCCTAGTTAACAGGAAAAGTCTATGCATAAGCCGCCCACGCCCTACCCTGAAGGGGTTACTCAGCCTAGCCCAGGGTAAGCTTGCGCGAGAAAATTGTTACCGGGTGAGAAAATTGTTACCGGGTAACTTTAGGAGAAG
>JAKVBE010000028.1 GCA_022447755.1 Lentisphaeria bacterium
CAAAGCTGACCAGCGGAACATGACCGGGTCATCGCTACTGCACAATGGCAAGGGGACGCTCTATCATATCAATGGCCTGGGCCTGAGAGATGTCAAGGCATTGGAAGAAACTGGCCATGTTTATGCGCACCAGTACCGACAATGGCAGGACGTGGACACCGGCCCGTCCGATCTCCAGTGGCAGCGAATACACACTGCGGAATCAACCCATTGCAGGCACGTTGATGACAAAGAACGGGACACTCATTCAGCCCTGCGACGCTACGTGGGATATGGAAGGCCCGACGGCGATTCACATCAGTCGTGACGACGGCAAGAACTGGCCTGTGCGGAAACTGCTGACTCCCGGCGAAGATGAATTCGACGGAGGCGCGTGGACGAAGGAGTTCAGCACTACAACCACGCGTTCTGAGCACGCTGGATACCTCTCGGCAACACAGACACCCAACGGGATGATCCACCTTATCAGCAGTAGATTACACTATCGATTCAATTTGCCGTGGCTGTTGGAGGGAGTGTCCACAGATGATTGAAGGACCCTGCGGCAATCAGCGGGTAATATTCGAACAACAAGGAAGATGAACCTCTGTTTTTTGCTATGCCCGCTACCCCCTTGGCAAGCCAAGTGAAATATAGCACCTTATTTGCAATTATTTATACAGGTTCATAAGTTGCTTTTTGCTAAAAGAATCTAAGTCGTTTTACGAAGTAAACTATTCTACCAATTCTTTAGATTAAACTTCAACATAGATTATCATTACAATTCTAGCAGTTTACTTTTCAGATTTTACCCATTGATTTTTTGAATGGATCAATTTTCCTTCTTCTGCTTCTTATACTGTGAGCATCCAGTCACCAATTCACATGGTTCATTATTGTCTTCTTCCTCTTTTACCTTCTCTCTGCTTTACCCATTGATTTTTTTTTTGTTTTAGGCATAGTATATAGCTTGAAAAAAACATAAATTTTTGTAATTGAAGGATATCTCATGGATTTAAAAGAGCGTGCTGCTTTAACAAAAAATGCGGCAATTCATCTAGCAGCATTAGATACAGATACAAAGAATAATGCTTTAAAAGCAATGGTTGATGCGTTAAGAGCACGTTCAACTGAGATTGTAGAAGCGAATCACAAAGATTTGCTAATTGCTGAAGCAGAGAACTTAGAAGCACCCTTATTGAAACGTTTACGTTTCGATGAAAAGAAGGTTGCTGAGGTAGTTGCGGGCATAGAAAGCTTAATTTTATTACCTGAGCCAGTAGGTAAGATAAATAGTGAAACAGAATTAGATAACGGTTTAAACCTGAAGCAGATCAGTTGTCCAATTGGTGTTGTAGGCGTTATTTTTGAGTCACGGCCAGACGCTTTAGTTCAGATCTCCAGTTTATGTTTAAAGTCTGGTAATGGAACACTTTTAAAGGGTGGCCGTGAAGCACTGCATACGAACCGGATTTTAACTGAAATCATTGTAGCAGCTACAACTTCTGTTGGCGTTCCTGCAAATTGGATGGAACTACTAGAAACTCGTGAAGACGTAAACGCCATGTTAGCTTTAGATGAGTCTATTGATTTAATTATTCCACGCGGTTCCAATGAGTTTGTGCAGTATATCATGGCGAACTCCAACATCCCAGTTTTAGGTCATGCAGACGGTATTTGTCATTTGTATGTAGATAATGAAGCTGATATTGAACAGGCTATACCCATTGCGGTCGATTCAAAATGTCAATATGTCGCTGTTTGTAATGCACTTGAGACAATGCTAGTTCATGAAGCTATAGCTGTAGAGTTTTTACCCAAGTATTTTGAAGCGACACGTCAGTATGATTTAGAGCTCCGTGGTTGTCAAAAAACACAAGCCATTATTGATTGTAAGGCTGCAACAGATGAAGACTGGAAAACGGAATATTTGGATTATATTTTGTCTATCAAAGTGGTTGATGATATGGCAGAAGCAATAAATCATATTAATTATTACGGCTCTGGCCATACAGAAGTTATTCTTTCAACTAACCCAAATCACGCAAATACCTTTATGGCTCTTTGTGATTCAGGTAATGTGATGTGGAATGCAAGCACACGCTTTAGCGATGGTTTCCGTTATGGACTAGGTGCAGAAGTAGGTATCTCAACCAACAAAATCCATGCGCGTGGACCTGTTGGCTTAGAAGGCTTATTGATATATAAATGGAAGCTTGTTGGACATGGACATACTGTGGCGCCGTATGCAAATGGTGAAAAAGAGTTCACTCACAAGCGCATCAGGTAAGTGAAATAACTCCCTGAAACATAGTTGAAAGGGAGTTATAAAACTTATTTTTCAGTAATTGTTCGTTTATTAAGTTCCTCAAGAAGTGCCTGTCTTAATTCGGTATTTCTCATCTTGCTTACTTCTGTAAAAAAGCTTTTTCCCCATTTATTTTTTTGGTTGAAATCAAGGTCTTCCTTCTTAGCAAGGTCAATCAACTTAAGAAATTCCGTAAGGTATTCCTTCTTCTTCAGGTGTTTCACTAGCACATAAAAGAAATATTCATCGTTACCATTTTTTTGTTTCAGATCAATATTATAATTTTCTGTCAGAAAGACTGCAGAGTGGATTGGATACTTAAAGTGCGTAAATAAGATATTTCCTTGTTTATCTGGTTTAGGTACTTCATGCGTAGCATTATATTTCAGCAAAAGTTTGAGGTTCTTCAAATCATGCATATACATAAGTGCAGTTTTTTTATTTTTACTCACAACGTTGGGGTCGGCACCTTTTTGAAGGTAAAGCTCCAATACTTTCGGATCAATATGATATGTATGCACAATTGTCTCACCATTATGATTTAGGGCTTGAACATTTGCACCCTTATCTATCAAAAGTTTGCTTATTGTTGCATCAAAACGATTTGTGTGAAGAACCGAATTACCTTCACGGTCTGTTGCCAGAATTGCTTTAGGTTCTGCATCCAGAATCGCAATCAATTCTTCTTGAGTAATTTTATTCTTACTAGCAAAGTATGTATATTTGATAAGTTTAGTTGTCGCATAATATTTAGCACCTGCCTTTTCAAATTTCTGACTCCATTCTGGAGAAGGAGATAAATCAGCAACAGACTCTTTATCCCAGATTAGGTAGCTCATATCGGCTTGAGGTAATAAAAAATCTGCTACTTCTTCATTGACTTTGTATTGGACAAAAGTATCACAAAGCAAGTAGCTCAAATAGTCTTGATTCAACACATCCTTATGTTCATGAATTAATTTTTGCGCATCTTCAAAGCGCTTTTCTTTTAGAGCAAGTTTTAAGTTCTTTTTAGCATCAGGCTGCGCACCATATAATTGTAACAAACAAAGGAAAAATAAAATAACTTTCATAAAAACTCCTGTAGATTTCATTTAGGGTTAACTAATACAATCCAAATATCTACATGCAAGTAATAACTAGGCTCTTCTTTTAGCATACCAATTATTATCCAACATTAAATATTCAGGATAATTCTTGTAATGAAGAGTGGGGTCACAATGGTTCTTAGCGTTATGGTGACTATAATGGCTTGATGCGTAGTCAAAGCCATGCTTGGTCCGCTATTCCTAGTACATTCCTGATTCACAATTTAGCTGGGTTCAAAATCGTGGAGCCTGGTGCGACTAAAGTAAGGCTCAAACTGCGTATCACTGACTTTGATTATGAGATCAAAGTCCCCACTGTACAGAGCGTGATCACGGTGAGATGTGAAAATGGTTCCATGTATTACAAAGTACCTCAAGGTGTAGAAGTCATGACAGAACTCATAGTCTTAGGGGACTTTGGTTTCGACGATCTTAATTTCGTATAGAACTGGCCAAAGTTTACCGGTGATAAAAAGTCGATCTCCTTTGGCATCATAGGCGATACCATTGAGTACAGCATCTTGGCTACCACGAAGATGCCGTGGAACTAAGTCACTTAAGTCCAGCCATGCGACCACTTTCCCATTGATTGGATCAATCTTAGCAATACGATCTTGAAACCAAATGTTCGCATAGATATAGCCTTGGATGTACTCAAGTTCATTGAGGTTCTTTATAATTTGGCCATTGTCCGTGACTGTAATTCGTCTTGTCTCTTTAAACGTTTGTGAACTCATGAAACGTAAATCTGCGGTTCCATCACTTAAAATGAAGTTCATACCATCCGTGGTTAAGCCCCATCCTTCGCCAGTGTAGGTAAATTTGCGCGTTTGTTTGAAGGTTGTCAGGTCATAGACAAAGGCGACTTGTGATTCCCAGGTTAATTGTATCAGCTCGGTTCCCCATATTGCTAAACCTTCACCAAAATACTGGTGAGGGAGACGTTCTTTTTGTAACACCTCACCCGTTTCAAACTTTATTTTTCTGAGACTAGATTGCCCATTTAGGCCTGTACTTTCATAAAGAACTCCTTTGTGGTAAATGAGTCCTTGAGTGAAGGCTTGGGCATCATGGGGATAAGTATTCATAATCTTGTAACTATACACTGGGGTTTTCTTCTCTGCTAAAGGCTGACCAAAGCAACTTGTCGTGATCAGACTGATGCATACAAAAAATACGAGTTGAGGAATTTGTCGCATGTTTAAATATAGTCTCTAAATATGGTTAAAGTGAGTCAGCTTGTTTTTCACATTACTATACAAGATACAAAATTTTATCCAATAACTGAACTTTGAAAATAAAAAATTGATTAAAATTATAAACAAAATTGAACTCAAAACTAATAAAAATAAAAATGACCTAACAAGTTAGGCTTGCAGGCGAATATAGTTTCTGTTATGTTAGTTTAGTGGAATATGAATGATTTTATAAAAGGAAAGTGATTTTGAAGTGTGTTTGGACGAGTTTATTTGTTTGTGCGTTAAGTGCGCCGGTATATTGTGCGAATTATTACATCGACCATGCAACAGGGTCAAATGATGCGGATGGTCTTACACCTGAGACAGCTTGGAAGCACTGCCCAGGAGATAAGCAAGCGCGAGGAATTCCTGCGAATATCAAGCTTCAGCCAGGAGATGTGGTAACCTTTAAAGGTGGTGTTCGTTATTTTGGCGAGATTAAGATTCAACAGGCGGGGGCTGAAGGGAATCCAATTACTTTCGATGGAAATTCAGCAGGTACTTTTGGTAAAGGGCGTGCGATTTTAGATGGTTCACAGATTATTCGTGATTGGCAGCCTGTACAATCTGCAGAGCAGGTTCAAGGGAACAAAAACTGGGAAAAGATCATGTATACCGATGTGGACCTTGATCTGACCAAAAACTTTAATTCAGGCATGTGGGTTTTGCACCGTGATCGCAAGCCAGACCGCATGGTACCCTGGCAGCGTATATATTTGATTGATGGTGAAAAACGTGTGTTACCGATTGCTCAAGAGCCTAAGCCAGAGGATCCTTTTTATCCTGATTTACCAAAAGATTTTTATAAGTCTCCTACAAAAGTAACAAATAACTATCCTTATAAAGTCTATTATGAAGAGGGAACGATCGGGAATCGTAGCTTACCACTTGTGGCAATTACTTATGGGGGCAGTGCACCAGTCATTGAGCCATTTAATGGCGGAAAATTTTCGATTGAAATGAATGAACCTGCTAGGGTTACCGAGATTGGCATAAAAGTATATCGCCCCAAAACGATGCTTGCGCCCGAGCATGTCGTTTTTTATGCCGATGACGAGGAAGTGTATACGGCTGAAATAGATACGAATAGTGATCAAATGCAACGGTTCATCTTACCTATTGAAGTGGAAGCCAGCAAACTTAGTTATCAGCTTAAACATAATTATCCTAAAGCACCAAGGTGGATTAAGTTACAACAAGTTGCCGCCTATGATGAAGACGGAAACAATCTCATCAAGACAGAAATGAATTCAATTCTTGAAGATAAAGAACGCTTTAGCCAGCAGGACAAATCTTGGTATGACGATGTTTTTGTTGGTCTTCATGCTGGAAACAACCATGTATATTTTGGCCGGGTGACGGATTTTGATTCACAGAAGAATCAATTGCATACGCCCTTCTTTCATTCAAGTACGTATGCAACCACCGAGTATGCTTTATATAATTCTCCTAAGTTTATTTCCTTACCAGGGGAGTGGTGTGTTGCCCCTCTTGAAGGAGGAAAAACGCGTATTTATTTATTGCCTGAACGTTTAGAAAAGGGGCAAGCCGTAAATGTTGGATTTCCGGTATTGCGCACGGCAATTACCTTGGATCGAAGTAGTTCATATATCGATGTAAAGGGGTTTCTAATTCAAAGTTATGCTGGTGCATATGGCGGTATACATAGTATAGGATCACCTGATAATCGTGTTGACCACATCAATATTGAGAATAATGAAATTCGCTTTATCAGTGGGCATGCAGGTATTAATTTAAATTATATGGATCATGTAAAGGTCGCCAATAACCACATTCATCATTGTCCAGGTTGGACGGTAGGTATTTATGTAAACCGTACAAAAAACTATTCATTAATTGATAATCGAATTGCCAAAAATGCTGGATCTGGGGTTCGGCACTATGATGCACATCATGGTGTGATTAAAGGAAATGCAATCGTCGATCATTATGGCATGCATTCTTCAGGCGTAAACTTTTATGAGGGATGTAAAGATATTCTTTTTGAACAAAATTATGTACAAAATGTTATTGCGATTAACCGTAGTGCAGAGAATCTCACACTCCGTAACAATGTGATCGATAGTCAAAAAAGAAGTGCATATACAGTCGCTATGTGGGGCTCAGGCCGCATCGGAGGAACATTTATCAAGGATGTTACCATTGAACAGAATACAATTGTGAATTTAGACCCTGAAGCTAAGTGGGGGTCTAGTATTTTTGTTCAACGTGCAAAAAGTATTCCGCAAGGCTTAGTGATTCGAAATAATGTTTTAGACTTTTTAGAAGGTGATTATGGTGCGACCATTCAAGGTGATATTCAAGGCAATATTTTTATGCGCAAAACCGAAGCGAAGAATGCAGGAAAGAATAGTTTAGAGGTCGCAGACCCAAACCAATTATTTATGGATTCAGCAAAGGGTGATTATCGCCGTAAGGAAGGTGGCCCCCAAATGGATGCTGGGGCAACTTTGGATACGACAAACTTATTAGGCAAAGAGCTTTAATGAAATACTGAAAGAATAACCATTGGTAAAAAAAACAACCATTCGAGATGTGGCAAATCATTGTGGCGTGTCAGTATATACGGTATCGTCTGTATTGAATAACAAGGGTGATATTAGTGTTGAAACGACTGAGAAAATTCTCTCTGCGGTCGATCAGCTTAATTATAATCCTCTCAAAAACATTGCTGTGAGTAAAACGATTCTGCAAAAAACAATTGCACTGGTTTTTCCGGATATATATAATCGTACCGATGAATTTTATTTCCGTGCAATTCAAAAAGCTCTTGAAGAGGTTGCCCGTTTTGATTTTGATTGCAAAATTTTTACTGAGTCACAATTTCAAGAACACATGGCTGTGGATTCATTGCGAAGTGCACACTTAGGGATTGATGGTACCATCTTTTTCTGTACTCACCAACAGCAAGATGCTTTGTTTGAACGCTTGATTAACCGAAATATTCAGGTGGTACTAATTCGTCGTGAATCATCCGTCCCGGGTGTCATCTCTATTATGGATAATGAGTATCAGGGAACTTGGGATTTAATGACGTACCTACATGACTGTGGTCATAACAAAATTGGGGTTGTTTATGACTCTGCATCTGACTTTAAGCGGACTAAACGCTATCAAGCCTATTATGATTTTCAAAAAGAACAAGAACTACAGCACAATATTACAGAAATCTTCTTGGATGAAAATTTCAAAGAAAATTTGCTTCAGCAAGTTCAAGAAAAGAGAGTTACGGCCTTATTCTGCTTTCAGGATCAAATTGCCGTACAAGTCATGAAAACCTTGATGATTGCAGGGATTCGTATTCCCCATGACATCTCGGTTGCAGGGTATAATTGTGATCCCATTAGTCGTAACTTTTTTCCAGAAATTACCTCAGTGAAAGTTCCGGTAGAAGAAATGATCGCTCAGGCATGTCAAACATTATGTAAACCCAATTTAAAACGGAACCGCAAAAAAAACTATGTGTTTGATAGTGAACTTGTTAAGCAAATGTCTAGTGCAAGTCTAAAACAAAAGTAAATTAGATAGGACCATGATGAAAAAACTGAAGATAATTCGAATAAAATTTACTTTAATTGAATTGTTAGTCGTTGTCGCAATTATTGGTATTTTGGTTTCTTTATTGTTGCCAAGTTTATCGACTGCGAAACGAAATGCAAAGCAGGTTAAATGTTTAAATGCTTATAGACAAATAGCCATGCAGAATACTCATTTTACCTTGGACTTTGATGGTCGATATGTAGGTGCTGGACGATCTATGTGTAAAGTAAATGGAACTATTGAATTTGGTACGATTTTGAATTGGCTGTACTTTGATGGCGCTAACAATAACGAAACTATAACAGTAGTTGGTCCTGTTAAAGAGGGGACTTTAGGCTGCAGCGAAGATACTTCTTACTTAGATCCGGGTATTTATCGATCGATTGGTTATAACATTGATATGCGGGGGGGCTTTTGGTGGTTGCCAGGAATACCAACCCGATATGGAAAACTGATTACAGATACTAATCAGTGGCCAAGTCCTGCCTTTGGTACAGGCACTCCTTTTTATCAGCATGGAGCCAATAGTTCTAAAGTATATACACCCTCTACGTTTATACAATTCTTGGATTTTTATGCACAGGGCCATGTGTTTAATACATCTTACAATTCAGAGGCAGATTTTAATGCTGCTTTAACCGCTGACCCTAATGGCAATCCATTAGCTGGCCCAATATCCTTTCGACACCTAAAGTCACTTACTACAATTGCCTTTGCAGATGGTCATGTAGAAGCCGTACCTGTCGATCATCAATATTTTGGTGCAAAAAATTTACTTTTTGAATCTCAATAATTCATATATTCTTTTTAGTTTGGTGGTCAAAAAAAGAAAGTATACAATCCAATAAACCATATTTATTTAATATTAATTAAATAACTTTATGATGATTATTTTAACACCTGATTTATAAATGACGATAATAAGTCTACTTAGGCGTGATATGACGCTCGGGTATTTCTCGTTCTTCACGTGGGGTATGGTGATAGTGCTTCTTGTATTGATTACTGAAGTAGCTAGGATTTTCAAAACCACAGGCCCAGGCAATTTCGGAGATGGTTAGGTTGGTAGTCCTTAATTGTTGCTTGGCTGCTTCTAAACGAATTCGACGTATGTAAACACTCAAGTGCTCACCTGTTTCAGTACTGTATAAATTCGAAAGGTAATCCGGGTTGCACTCCACCAAGGAAGCAAGTTTAGGAATACTTAAAGAAGGGTTTGAATACATGGTCCGTATCAATTTTTTGACCTGTTCAACCTTCGCGTTTCCTAAATCATGTTTGGGTGTATTCTGCTCCAAAGTCTCGATAAGATAACTAAGGATATACGCTTGCAGACTTTGAATACTTGCGCTGGATGCATTCTTTTGTGTAATGGATTTGTCTGTAAACGCCTGAACGGCACCCTTGATTAATTTCTCATTTTGATAATTATACAAACGAATATTTTGAGGGAAAAAGCGATCATCACTAAAATGTAATTGTAGAACATGTGGAAAAAACATCACCACAAAGTGCTTGAAAGTTTCTTTAGTTTGTTGTTCTTCACGGTGAGAGAGTAGGGCAGGTAGCATCATCATATCATCCGTTTTCATAACTACTTTACTCTCTGGGAACGTAAACTCATTTGCCCCACTCAACTGAACAAAGAGCTCGGGGTACACATGAAACTCTGTACCTGGAATTCGTTGCCGAAGTTTCGTCTCCTTGGGAACGAATATTTTCTGTTTGTCCACAAAAGTTCTCGCTAAGGCTTGCTTTAGCTTTTTTAAAATGTTTGGATAATCGTTTTTCATGAAATCTAAGAATATTGATAGTCTACTAAGAATTATAATAGGGTAATGCTCTTGACCCATTTCTGCAAGTTTACTACAGTAAAAGGTAGATTTTTTAGTTGAATTTTAATAGGAGCTCAAGCTATGTATTTTAATAAATATCCATATCGTTCTAACTTTGAATACCCAAATACAGGAGTTAAGAAAACATCTGAGGAGGAAGTGAATCTTCAATTTGAAGTAACTGACTTTCAACCGAATGCAGAAAACCCTCATCAGAAGATGGATGTAGAATTGGGTCTAACCAAGTATGAAGGTGATATTTATTACGTACAATTTAATAGCAAGAAGTGGCCTAAGAATTATGCACAATCGGAATTAAGTTTACCTAAGCAGATTAATCTTGCAGAGGGGATGACATCTTGTGATGTGAAAGAGGACTTAGGTTTTTCGATTAAGAATGCTGCAGGAGAGTCGGTTCTAGAGAGTATTGATCAGTTTGGATTTGGCGTGAGTGGGAAATCCTCTATTTTTCAATTTGAACGACATGATGGGGATCAGTTTTATGGTATGGGAGAAAAGCTTCTAGGGCTGGAGCTATCCAATGTGACAACTAAGTTCTGGAATACAGATGTTTGGGCAGATCATCATCACAAAGTTTACACAAATGACCGTCCGGATCCTATGTATGTATCGGTGCCCTATATCATCATTAAACGTGGGAATTCCTATGTTGGGATTTTGATTGATAATCCTTATGCCACCTACATGAGTACTAACGGCAAAGTCAATGTCGCAGGACAAATGGATGCTAGCGAAAAAGAGCATGATGCAATTATGATGGGATCTGAGCATGGTCAACCGAACCTCGTGATCTTCTATGGTCCTTCCTTGGCAGAGCTAACACAAAAATTACAAAAAGTTGTTGGTGTAACACCGCTTCCTCCGGCATGGGCATTAGGTTACCATCAATGCCGCTGGGGATATGAATCGATTAATGACCTGAAATATTTAGACGCAGGTATGGATCGCTTTGGCATTCCTTGTGATGGACTATGGTTAGATATTGAATACATGCGTGGTTATCGCGTCTTCACCTTTGAAGAAGAAAAAAACTTTCCAGATGTAAAAAACAATATTGCTGACATACAATCAAATGGTCGTCGTATCATTCCAATTATTGATCCTGGTGTAAAAAATGAAGCAGGCTATGAAGTTTGTGATTCTGGTTTAAAAGAAGATATCTTTTGTAAGAATCCACAAGGTCAAAACTTTGTGGGCTTAGTATGGCCTGGGGAAACACTCTTTCCGGACTATTCCACCGAGAAAGGCCGTACTTGGTGGGCTGCTCAAGTAGAAAGCTTTATCAAGGATAATGGGATTACCGGTGCATGGCTGGATATGAATGATCCAGCGACGGGTGATGCATGTTGTACCGACATGTTATTCAACGGCGGGAAAGATAGCCATTATACTTATCATAATCAATACGGGATGGGCATGTCTCGTGCTAGCCGTGAAGGTTTCCAAGCAGCATTCCCAGAAGATCGACCTTTTTTATTATCACGCAGTGGATTCACGGGGACAAGTAAATATTCCGCTCTTTGGACGGGTGACAATATCTCAAACTATCATTATCTTAAGGGCAGTATTGCATGTACCTTAAACCTTGCTTTATCGGGTATTCCCTTTAATGGACCTGATGTAGGGGGGTTTGGAGAAAATACCCATGCACAATTAATGAAAGACTGGACAAAGGCAGGATTTCTTTTCCCGTTTTTCCGTAACCATAGTATTAAGTGGTCTGAAAACCAGGAACTATGGGTTTTTGATGAACAAACACGTGAAGTTCTCATTCATTATATTCGTCTAAGATATAAGCTACGCCCTTATCTATATAATCTTTTTGTGAACCAAGAATTATTAGGTGATGCAATTCTACGTCCACTGTTTTATGACTTTGAAGATACTGCAGCTTTACCTCTGTCGACTATCGATGATCAATTTATGGTAGGACCTTCCATTATGCAGGCACCTTTTGTAGAAGAAGATCAGCAGTCACGCTCGGTTGTCTTACCACAAACGAATTGGTTTGCTGCTGCCAATGGCGAATGGCTTCAGGGTGGACAAACCATCACAGTAGAAAAAGACGATGCAAGCACACCATTATTTATACGTGAAGGGGCAATTCTTCCATTATCTACAGTAGCTAAAGAAGATCATACCTTTAAAGCAAAGTCGATTGAATTCCATGTATTCTTGACAAAAACATCCACAAAAACAGGTAGTACAAACTATGTGTTTGACGATGGTCAAAGCTTTAACTATCAAAAGGGTGAACGCTCCGCAATTAAACTTAATGCCTACGTGGAAGAGGGAAGTCTTTATATTGAGAGCGAATTATTAGCCGATGGTTTTGGTGAACTAGACTTAAGCTTTGTACTTTATGACCAGTTTGAGCAAGTGTTCTTAAATGGTAAAAATTTGCAAACGAAAGAACATAGCTTCAACTTCATTGGTAAATTTTTAAGTCTTTTAAAAACTATGTGACTAGACCTCATATAAGACCAATAAATATGAAGAGGGACTCTATGTTTCTAAAAAGGCGAGTAGGTTCTTATTTTTAATCCTTCAAATTTGAATGGTGTTTAGAACGCCAAGTTCCGGGTGCACTACCTACAATTTCTTTGAAGCGTCTATTAAAGTGATATTCATCTGAGAAACCATATTTTTGAGCGATTTGAGCGCAAGACTGATCAGTAGCTAAGAGGTCATATTTTACTAGTTCAATGACATGTTTACTGCGGTAAAGGTGTGGTGTCATACCCGTATATTGTTTGAATAATTTGCGAAAGCGTTCATATGAATAGGAGGATTGTACAGCTAAATCTTCTAATTGAATCAATAAACTATCTTGTTTTTCTAATTGATTTAAAGCTTGTGTCAACCACTTGGGGCGTGATTGATCAGCTTGTTCCTCAGTTAACATATCCGCTAATAAAGTCTGAAAGCGGCTTAATAAAGGAAGTTCCTTTAAGCTTCTTTCCACAAACTGTTCATATAACTTTTGCCAACTTTTTTCCCATTTGTATATATTGTTTGTGGTTATTACTGGATGGTCACGAGAGATAAGGCCCTCTTTTTCCCACTCTTCGAAATAGGGGCCAGAAAATATTGCCCAATACTCATGCCACTCTATATCTCCTCCATAATGGTGGGGCATCCCTGGAAATAATAAAATTAAATCACCTTGTTTTACGTTGATAACCGTATTCGTGTTATCCTGATAAAACCCTTGTCCGCGATATAAATAAACACAAGCATATTCTTCTAGTATACGAAAATTTTTTCGAGAAGAGGTTGGGTGTTTATGTGGAATATGTCCAATTGAATGTAATTTTGTTTTCATAACCAAAATATACAAGATAATGGCCAAATTGTCTATTATAAACTGATGTTTAGACCATATAATATAATTATAGTATTTTCTTGAATCAAAATTTGGAGTATTATTATAATGGAATCTATAGAATCAATTAGATACCGTCAGCGTAATTTTAATCAACCTAGTCAACAAGTTGGTGAATTAGAAGATGGAACTTCGTTTTTAAATAACCCTAAAAAGCTAAATGAATTATTGGCAAAGAATGGTTATTTACTGTTACGCAATTTTCATAAACGTGATGATGTAATCGCGACCCGAAATGAGGTATATCAATTTCTTGCTAAAGAAAGTTGTTTAGCGCCAGGAAGCAAAATTGAAGATGGAATAGCGAATCCAGATAAAGATCATTCTCACTATGGTTTTTTACCAAGCAACTTATATCGTTTTAAAAATTTGCGGAATGTTGTTTTTTCAAAGTTAGTTCAAAATTTTTGGGAGAGTTTATTTGGTGAACCATCCGCTCATTTTGATTTTATTTGGTTTCGTGCAGTAAACCCTGGTGATATCCCTACTACACCTCATATGGATAGTGTATACATGAACCGTGGTACTCAACGCTTATTTACGATGTGGACTCCATATTGTGATATTCCTTATGATATGGGTGGGCTTGGTATCTTGGAAAACTCTCATTTAAATAAAAAAATTATTGAAACCTATGGAA
The DNA here is from genome assembly GCA_022447755.1 of Lentisphaeria bacterium. GTDB lineage: Bacteria > Verrucomicrobiota > Lentisphaeria > JABSQK01 > JABSQK01 > JAKVBE01. The sequence goes on from JAKVBE010000028.1 coordinate 14,056, forward strand.
GTTGGGACGTAGATGCTTCCTGCACTGCACCCCCGAAAGTAGCCCGAGAAGGCACCTATAAAATACCCCCAAAAGTATGGCCAGTGAGTGAGGAAAGAGCCTATGGTGCTTACCACAATGATCTGTTTAAGGTGCAAAAAGACATGTCTGGCCGCTGGCTAACCACAGAATATAATATTGGAGATGTTCTTTTCTTTTCTATCTCAACGATGCATGCAGCTTTCGACAACCGCACCAATCTAATCCGTTTGTCTTCTGATACGCGTTACCAGCGTAAATCTGAGTCGATAGATAAACGTTGGATTGGTGAGAATCCAATTGGTCACGGTGAAAAGTCACATAAAAAACTGATTTGCTAGAGCATAAGTATGTCCTGTGAATTCATTTTTAAATTTTAGAGTATGAATGAACGGGTGCACTGGCAACATCTACTTTGCAAGAGAATATTTTTCCTGCATGAGGTTCCTTCTCTAGGTTCACCCCTGTGGATGCTGTAGTAATAAATAAGGTTTTTCCTTCTTTGCCACCAAGTGCACAGGCGCTGACTTGAGATGCTCCATCCACATGGACTTGTGCTAATACTTCCCCTTGAGGAGAAATACGACGCACTATAGATTCGCCCCAGAAAGCAACCCATAGGCAGCCTTCTTCATCTAAACACATGCCGTCCGGGAAGCCACCCACTTCACCTACATCAAAAATAATTTGCTTGTTGGAGATATCACCCGTTGACAGATCATAATCATAAGCGTGAACTTGCTTGGTTGTAGAATCCACATAATACATCTTGTCTTTGTTCCAGCAAATACCATTCGAAATCGTTACTTTATCGATTTTTTCAGTGACCGTTCCATCGGTATCTAAACAATATAATTTTGCTGCTTCTGGTGTCACATCATAAGCGATAGTACCCGCCCAAAAGCGCCCTGCAGGGTCACATTTTCCATCATTAAAACGAATACCATCATTTTCTTCTTCGGGGAGATGGATCGCTTTTAATTCTTGCGTTTCTTCATTAAGAGTATAAAAACCATCCGGACAAGTCACCATCAAGTTACCACACTCACTTTTGACAACTGTCGATACATGTACGCCAACATCAATCACAGAATTAACGCCAGTTTCAGGATTAAAACGGTTTAATTTGCTATCTAAAATATCTACCCATAACAAGGTTCCATCTTCTGCATCCCATAGTGGGCCTTCGCCTAAGACTGCTTGACAATCTAAACAAATACTAGCTTGATATGTTTTCATAATAATGATTTACCGTTTTTTTATATCTGCACAGAACTATAATCTATGTGATTTTTATATCCTCTGATTCACAACGCACCCAATAAAAAGCTTGTGCAATTACTTTTCCAAGTCCATCTGCTCCACCTGTGATAGCTGCAACTTGATTTTCGTAACGTTTCATTTTCCTTCTCCAAGATAATCGTTTTTTATGTATAATTTTCTGCAAGCAAACTAATGATATGCTTGACCTTAAAGTTCTCATGAGGGAAATTACGTTTTACTGCTGCATGCCATTGTTGCATACAAATAGCATTGGCAGTCGTAATGATAATTTCTTGTCCCTTATATTCATTTAGGAATTCAACTTTTCCATCAATAATTTTGGTAGAATTTTCTGCTTTTTCGATATTGTATGTTCCAGCTGCTCCGCAACAGTCCTGACAACTAGGGGCATAGTGAATATCCTCGCCAATTGCTTCTAGCACATTTTGCGGGATTTTTTGTACTCCTTGGCCATGATATAAATGGCATGGCATATCAATAAAAATCTTAGCAGTTTGTTTACGCTTCGGTTGCGTTAAGTCACGTTCGCCTAAGTAGGATAAAACATCTTTTACAGGGCTTTTCAAAGCATGTTTCAAGCTTAAACCACAGCCTGCGGCATTCGTCAGAATTGGCACGTCTATTTGTTGATCAAAAACGTCACAGTTCTTTTTGTCGAGTTCATCTTTGTCATGTAATCCCGTATGTTCGTGCAAAGCCCCACAGCATTGTTGAGATGCAGGCACCTCAACTTCTATGCCATTAGCTTTCAGAACATCCAAGGTAGCAAAGTTGATTTCAGGGTAAAAGTTCTCCGTATGACAACCCGTAAAGAAGCGGACTTTCTCTTTTGTTTCAGCTAATTGCTGATTATTGTTAATTGCATGCTTAAAACTGCTTTTAAAGAGGCTCGTTTTCCCCGTTGGGATTAATGGATCCGGTGAGAAACCAAAGTTACGCATAATGCGTACTGGTAGTGTTGCTGCTTTCATAAGCCCAGGCTTTTTGGTTAAACCTGCTACTATTTTTACCTGCGGGTGAAGTTTTCCTGTCTCTTCATATTGTTGTTGACGTTGCTCCATGAGTATTTCACCATAAGGCACATTCGCTGGGCACGCTGTTTCACAAGCTAGACAGCCCAAGCATTCACTTGTGTAATGTTGGACGAGTTCTTTTGAATCAGCACGTCCTTCATTTTGTGCACGCCACATTGCAAGGCGTCCACGTGGCGAATTACTTTCATTTCCTGTGAGTTTATAAGTTGGACATTGATCTAGGCATAATCCACAATGGACGCAATTCAAAAGCTTTTCTGACTCTTGTGTAAGTAAGTTTTTGATACGTTCTTTGTTACTCATGGCTCCAACTCCAATTGCGCTATGAAATTATTATGGCTTTTTTGTAATTCTTCATTTACTGGTGGTTGGAAATCTTTTGTTTTTGCGAAACCACCTTCTTGGGATAACTCTTCTGTCCAATTTAGGAGCTGACATTCAGATGGCTCACTTTCAGATTTCCAAAAAATCGTACCATTACCAAAATGAATGATACCAGAACCGTTTAGTGCATCTTGAAGTTTATTGCACCAATACATTGTTTTTGAAATAGTTGTGTGAATGATTGTTAAATTATCTGTATATTTGAAAGGAAATTGATAGTCGATATTAGTTGCATCTAATTTACACAGCTCTGCACGTCGGTGCATTTCTTTATTGAGAATCTCGCGTTCATGATCACGGCCGTGGTAAGTCACATGGACTGCGTATTTTTTGTTTTCGAAATAGAAATCAAGAACATCAATTGAAAGTCCCCAAGGGCTACTTTTTAGATCATTACAGAATGTTTTTAGGCTATCAATTTCGCCACTAATTTTTAATGATTCAATAGTATCTTTTGGGCGAAGACGAAGTACCATTTCAATGGGTTCAAGTACCGTCCAACCGCCATAGGCGATTGCTCTTACAAAATCAAATCCAGTTACATTTTTTACAACACGTCCACCTAATGGAAGTTTCTTTCCTTTATATTTAATATTCATGCCTAGGATATTATCAGCCCAGCTGCCAAAAATCATTGAGTAACTTGTGATTGGACTAAGTTGAAGCATTTGTAATAAAGTTGCATTTTCATCCCATGCTAATGGAAAGTATAAATGATCTTTGGCAATCTGTTCTTTCAATTCTCCGAACTTTGTATTTGCTGAGATACAGATCGACATATCTTCGGAGTCATAGAAAGGTTCAATCCTTGACATTATTGATTTCCTTTCCGTTGCATTTTATGAGGTGCACAACAGCCAACATAAGAACGTTGTGGAATAATCTTACCAGGGTTCATTTGATCATTCAAATTCAAAGCCTTTAGAATCGTCATTTGAAAATTGATTTCCTCTTCGCTGAAAATTTTATCTAAGTAGCAGCTTTTATCATTGCCAATGCCATGCTCGCCAGATAGTGTACCACCTACCTCTATCACCTTTTCAATTAATCGTTTGGATAGAGTTTTTATATTATCAATGTCACCTGGTATACGATTATCGAACAAGAAGTTGGGATGTAGATTTCCATCTCCAGCATGAAATACATTTAAGACTGGAATATCTAGTTCTTCACCTTGGTCGTAAATAAACTGTAAAACTTCCTGTAGGTACGACCTTGGAATAACTGCGTCTTGTATCATTAAATCTGGGCTCAATTGTCCCATTAATCCACCTGCAACTTTACGTGCTTTCCAAAGCTTAAGACGCTTTTCTGCATCATCTTCAGCGCTTACTTTAGTGGCTCCATGACGTCCTAAAATTTGTTTTAATTCATCTACACGAGCATCCACCAATGGTTGTGGCCCATCAATTTCAGTGAGTATTACCCAAGCATCTTTACTAATACCGACAGCCATTTTTGAATTTTCGACTAATTGCACAACAGCATTATCAATAAATTCAATCGCAACTGGTGGGGTTGGCATGTGAACTAATTCAGTGATTGCTTTTGTGCTAGATTCCAAATCCTTATATTCAGCTAGAAATGTCCATACTTTTTCAGGGATTGGTTTTAGCTTTAACCAAATTTTTGTAATGACTCCTAACGTACCTTCGGAACCAACCATCAGACTCGTCCAGTTGAAACTATTTGCAGTGCCGCCTTGTGCAGCAGCACCACCGAAGCGCACCAATGTGCCATCCTGTTGAATTACTTCCACACCTAACACATAATTGGCGGTGACGCCATAACGAAAACAACGAATACCACCTGCATTCTCCGCAACATTACCCCCAAGCGTAGAAGCAAAGCCACTGGATGGATCTGGTGGATAAAATAGGCCGTATGGTTTTAGGTATGCGTTTAAACGGTTCAACACTAAACCAGGCTCCACGACGCAATACATGTCCTCTTTGTTAATTTCTAATACTTTATTTAGTCTTGATAAATGGATGATTAATCCACCTTCAACGGCAACAGGTCCTCCAGAAAGTGAAGTTCCTGCCCCGCGAATGGTATAGGGAAATTCACAGACTTGTGCAACTTTTAAGATAGGTGCAATATCATCTGCGCTATTGACAATCACAACACAGTCCGGTTGATAACGATGGAAACCAAGTCCATCATTTTCATAAGCTGTTAACTCTATTGGATCTGTCAAAACATGGGCATCTGGACAAGCTTTTCTAAGTAGTTCTGTCCATTCGGTTTGCCAATCGATTACTTCTGTTTGATCACTCATATTAACCTGAATTCATTTTTTATTTTGTAGGTTTGTATACCAAATTAGCACTATATTTTGCATTTTATTGTTTAATATGCAAAATACTTTACCATAAAAATTGCTCGTTTCAATTGCATTTTATTGATTAATATGCAATTTATGTTGTATGGAGAATTTTTATGCCAAATGAACAAATTAGTGAATATATTCAACAAGCGTATAATGCTTGGTTAGTGTTATTGCAGGACAATGATGAGCGTGCTTTTTCTAGTGATGCCCAATTAGCAAATGTATTTGAGGTGAGTCGATTTAGTGTTCAACGTGCAAAGGCATTGCTTGTTGAACGAGGTTTATTAACTACTGCTGGGCATAAAAAAATATCAGGTCGTAAAGTATTAAAGAAAGACTTCTTTGCTGAACCGGAGTCTGCTGAAAAGAAATCAACCTTACTGGTGAAATCTTTCTTATTGGATTTAGGTCGTGGAGTGTATCGTGCAGACCAGCCTATCAATGAGAGTGAGTTGGCAAAGAAGTACGACTGTAATGTTGCTTTGATTCGTGAAGTGATGCTGAATGTTCAGGGTTATTCATTAGTGGAAAAGAAAGGCCGTAGTCAGTGGCGTGTTTTGCCAATTGATACTGAATCTGCACGTGAAGTAACCGAATTTCGTGAGGCTGTAGAGCTTTTTACTTTAAAGCAAATGTTGGAGCGTTCTCAAGATGATCCTGTAAGGGTGAAGTTTGAGTCTTTATTGGTAACACATGAAATAATGTATGCTAAACAAGAAAAGTTTTCTATTGATGATTTTATGGAGCTTGATAAAGAATTTCATCATTCACTGATTGATGCCTGCGATAACCGTTTTTTTGATCGTTACAAAATGCTTATCAGTTTTTTTATTTATAATACCTTACGAGTACGAGAGATTGAGGGTAATACTTTTTCAGGCTTGTTACACCACATCGAAGTATTGCGTTTCGTGCGTGAAAATAAAGCAAGCCAGGCGATTAAGTCCATGCGAAAGCACATTTTGTTTTCCGGCATGGTTTTAACAGAATTGAGTGATTTGGTTAATCACAGAAATTTATGATCATTGATTTCTCCTCTTTGACGATTCTAATTAATCGTTTTTTATTTAAGTTTGCTTGTGATTTTAGGTTTTAGCTAGCATCATCTATTCTTTACAGTATTATATTATTGTGTTTTTATGGGTTGTGTAAATTAATCTTGTTAATTATTTAAAGATTATAGGAAACTATTTTTAAGATTTAATGTTATGAGAGGAGCGTGTTTACATGCAGGTTTACCAACCAATAAACGTTCATTTATTTTTACTTACCTTTTTTCTTTTTTCACTTTCTACTTTTAGTTATGAAAGTGCCAAGCCTTCCGATGAAAGTTATGATCAACTTTCCTGGAAGGTATATAAAATCTTCAAAGATAAATGTAGTGACTGTCATGGTGGTCATAAGCGCTACAAAGAGTTTGGCTACATTTTGGATTTACCTCGCTTGCTTGATAATGAAGATTTTATTATCAAAGGGTATCCTGAAGAGTCTTATTTATATGAATTATTATTAGAGGCTGACCCCGAAATGATCATGCCTCCCGCAAAGAATGATCGTGGAATTAAGCCCATGACTCCCGCTGAAATCGAAACTGTGAGGCGTTGGATTATTGCATCTTCTCCAGAGGAAGATCCAGATAGTGTTAAAAATCAAGCTAATCAAGAAGTAAAGAAACAGAATCAGGAGGCTGAGCCTGCAAAAAACAAAACAATTAAACAACAAATTGCTTACCTTCACCCAGTAGTAGTTCACTTTCCCATTGCTTGTTTAATCGCTGCATTATTTGCAGAAATCTTAATTTTTATTCGCCCGGCGATGACATGGTTAATTGGTGCATCTCGTTGGAGTCTTTGGCTTGCTGCTCCTTTTGCGATACCGACTGTTTTAAGTGGTTGGAATCTAGCAGATGTCTTAGGCTATTCTCAAGCAATCTTTAACCACCGTTGGTTAGGGGTAGCAACACTTGTTGTTGCAATTACTGCAGCCATTTGTAATGAACTGATTGACCGTGATTCTAAAAAGTTCTGGATTGTCCGCATTCTTTTAGTGATTGGTGCTATTTTAGTTGCAACAACTGGTCATACAGGTGGAGAAGTTGTTCACGATTATGTGGACTAGTCTTCTTTATACCTGAGCAAGGTTAAAGTTTATATATAGTTGTTTAGGTACCACAAAAAGTCTCACAGACGATTTCATCCTCTGTGGGTTCTTGCTTGTATCTATCAAGTTTTGGATTGAACTGAAATGGATTTTTAAGTAATTCATTTAATTCTTGGAATGTCGATAGATCCTGCCTTAATGCCCCTTGGATTGCCTTTTCTACTTGATGGTTTCGAGGTATGTATAATGGATTTACTGCTTTGATTTGATCTAGGATTTCATCTGGTTTTTTCCCACGCTCAATTAAGCGCATTACCCACTTCTGCTCAAATTCAGGAAAATCACCATTTCCAAGGTTACGGAAACTTAGGGTAAAGTCTTTTTTTTCTTTTTCGAGTATTTCTAAAAACTCAGCTACTAAATCATTGTCTTCTTCATTCAAGCCGATCTTAGCTGTCATTTTCTTATTCAAAGTTGACTCAAATTTAGGTTTTATTTTTGATAGCGTTTCATTAAGAACATCAATTGCTTTTGATTCATCTACATCAACTAAATCGATTAAACACTCAGCTAGCCGTGTCATGTTCCAAGAGAGGATAGGACCTTGGTTATTGTAGGCATAGCGTCCATATTGATCGATTGAACTAAATACTTTTGCTTGGCTAAATTTATCCATAAACGCACAAGGGCCGAAATCAATCGTTTCTCCAGAAATTGAGGTATTATCTGTATTCATAACACCATGAATAAATCCGATTGACATCCAGCTTGAAACTAGCTCGATTTGTTTCTCAATAACTGCCTTTAAAAAGCCAAGTGCATCATCTTTTTTCAGATGAGGGTAATGCCTTTCAATGGCATAGGAAAGTAGTACCTTTATTGCATTAATATCTTTCTTACCAGCAAAGTATTCGAATGTGCCAACGCGGATGTGACTGCTTGCAACCCTTGTGAATACACCACCAGGAAGTACTGTTTCTCTTCTGACTAAGTCACCAGTTTCTACTGCAGCGAGAGCGCGTGTAGTCGGGATTCCTAGAGCATACATTGCTTCTGATAAAATATATTCACGAATAACAGGGCCTAATGCTGAAAATCCATCTCCACCACGAGAAAAAACGGTACGTCCAGAACCTTTTAGTTGAAGATCATAACGTTTTGAATTTTTTGTTAGTACTTCACCCAGCATTATTGCTCGTCCATCTCCAAGTTGAGGAACAAAGTTTCCAAACTGGTGGCCAGCATAGGCTAGGGCAATTGGAGCAGAACCTTCTAGGAGGATTTGACCAGAAAAGATTTTAGCAAGCTCTTCCGAAGTATACTGATCTGGGTCAAAACCCAATTCTTTAGCTAACTCATCATTAAAAGCCAGTAGATTAGGTTGTGAAAACTCACTTGGTTTTGTATTTGAGTAAAAGGTTGGTGGTAGTGTTTTGTATGTGTTGTCAAAATTCATATTTACTTTTCAGGTACTAGCTTTTTTGATTGAATATTATCAATAGAAGCTAATGTGAAATATAGAAAAAACAAGTATGATTTGAACTTAGAAAATTGATCTTTTATTGAGTTCAATCAAATAAATGGCTACATACTTTACAATCTTTTGCTCGTTCAATTTTAATTTTGGTCATGGACATATCGAGGCCATTGAGGTATATCATTTTTCCATATTGTACAGTACCAAAACCTGTAAGGTGTTTAATGCCTTCTAATGCTGCGACATTTGCTACCAACGCAGACAGTGCGCCTATCACTGGGAATTGTCTTTTCCAGTGGGGAGGGATTTCTGGGTACAAGCAATTCAGACAAGGAGTTTTGCCTGGTATAATTGGAATAACTTGTCCCTCCATATTATACATGGCTGCATCAATAAGTGGCTTATTTTGTTTTACGGCTTCTTGATTCATCAAAAAGCGTTCCTGAAAGAGTGGTGCCGCATCAAAAACAATATCTGCTTTTCGCACAAGTTCTTCAGCATTTTCTTCATTAATATTCGAGTTAACAGTTTCGACTTCAATATTTGGGTTGAATTGTTTTAGTGTTTGTTCTATGCTTTCCGTTCTTGGTTTTCCTAGGCCATCATAGCGCATAAGTATTTGACGGTTCAAGTCACTATGTTTGAGGTTGCCGCCGTGAGCAATGATAAGTTTTCCAAAGCCTGCAGCAGCAAGTTGAAAGGTTAGGGGTCCACCTAGTCCACCACATCTTGATACTAATGCGGTACTATTTCGAAGGATTGTTTGTCCTTTTTCTCCAAATCCAGGAACAGATAGCTGCCATTCATAGATTGCTTTATCTTCTTCGGATAATGGTTGCATGTTAACCCCCTGCCATAGGGGTAATAAACATGACTTCACTGTCTTCATTTAAAAGTACATCATTTTTATCTAAGACTTGATTACCATTCACAACCACCATAATTGTAGGGCTAAACTTATCATCTGAAAACAATATATCATTGACCTTTGCTTTATAATTTTTAGCTAATGCTCGTGTGATTTTTAGTAAAGTTTCACCCGCTTCGCTTTCGAAGCAAATTTTGTCACAGCCAGCAGCGGCTGCAAGTTGGCTTGTAAAGATAAATGTTGTTTTCATGGGAACCCCTTCATTCAATTTCTACTCTGAGAATATTATACATGTCTTCTTTTAAAAATGAAGTTAAAGCGACATCAGATATCCTATGAATCGCAATTTAAAGTTGTTTTTTTATATGAAAGTCAGAAATTATTGATAGGGATTTTGACTACTGAATTCATTAAGATTTTCGTACAACATTTTAAAAATCCATACTCCCATTTCGATTCCTTGTTGAATTTGATATTTTCCATTTTCTGTTTCCCATTCTGATTGCATTACTTCAAATAGTTCCATTGCATGTCGAATATCGTGTTCTTTGTGGAAGTCGTAATGAATCATATTTTCTCTGGCAAGCCAGTTATTGTGTATCACTGATTTTGCTATGATATCAGAAATAAATGAAAATGCATATTCAATGACACCAATACATGAGATACCAGTAGGTAGTTCATCAAATGTACATGCCGTTGTTAGTGTGGAGTTAAAGCTCCGCACTGAGGGCCATAAAAATACTTTATTGATATCGTCTGTATTTTTGCCTAGTCTAGATAAAAATTCTTTAAAAGTTTCTGCGTGAAATTTGCTCTTTTGAAAGTCCCCATGTTCTTCTACCACATTATGAAGGATGTCTAGGCGTTTTGCAGGGCAGGGGATTCTGGCTAACAAACAGGACATAGGCCTCGAAAAAAATGATACCGCAAAATAGAATTGTTCCTGGCTTATACAGAATTCTTCTTTTGTCATGCTCTGGTCTTGTAGACGTTCAAAATATGAAGCTTGAAGTAACTGTTGCTTTTCAATTGCTTTGTCTGCATATGCCTTAATTTCTTGTATATTATTCATCATTATACCTCTGCTGTATTTAAGTATTTTGTGTTTAAAGGAAAGTTTTCTACCCGTGTCGCATGTGTATGAGTTGATATTACATATTTCTCGGAGTTTATGATTGCTAGTTCAAAAGCTTTGGGGATCGAAAAGAACAGCGCAGGATATCCTCGGTTTTGAGAATGAAGTATTGCTTTGTCAAGTAAGTCCTTTAAGTCCGAAATTTGGTTGAATTGAATGTCAGATAAATGGGTCGAATTTAATTCTGTACCATTACTTAAATAAAGTCTTTTGGTTAAGGCAGTATGTGTGAGGTATGCTTTTGCATTTGCTGTTCTAATGGGAATTGGTTGAAAGTGTCGATCTACATTATGGCTTATATTTATCCCTGTTTGAACTCTAAATATTGTAAATTCTTTTGTTTGTATATTTCGGTTTTGTATACGTTGCTTTTGGACAAACCTTTGCACATTTTTTGTTCCTTTCATATATACTGCATATAGGTTGGAATTTGAGTTCATATTTCTTAGTTGTTTTAGTATTTTGTAACATAGACGTTTGTCTTTTACTTGAGGATGAATTTTTAGATCGCATATGTAGTGTGCATTTTCTTTTTGAATCGCTACACAAATCCCTATAATCTTGTGATCTTCCATTGCAAGTATAAATTTAGAAGATCCAATACTTTGAAAAAAATCGATGTACACAGGCGCATGGGATATACGGAATGAATATTTGGAGTCTAGTGGATATGTAAAGCATTTTTCGAATTCGAGTAGTTGCTCATTTATATAATTTGGGATTTCATTTTGAAATGTATAAATTTTCATTTCTTTTCACCTACCCAAATATTCTTATAGAAAAAGCTTTTATCCTTTTGTGTTAATCTTGACTGCATTTTTTCTATTAAATCCATAGGGCAAAATGCTGCAATATTAAGGCTTGAGTTTAATTGTCTTAATATAAACTTTCCTCCCGGCTTGAGTGTTCTTTTTACTTGTCTAAATAACGCAGATGCTTCATTTTCTGTACACCAATCTAACACATTCGATAAATGTATGAATGTAAACTGTCCTTCTTTTGCATGGCTGAGGTATTTTAACATGGACTCATTGTGATATCCGATTTTTGTATGTCGTCTGTAATTTAAGTCATGCCAAGGATATAGTATCTCTTTTTGTGGTTCTGATATGAAATTGAGAACCCATGGGTTATTTTTCCAATATGGCTGTTTTGAAGCAGAAACAAGCTGATTGTAAAAGTGATCTGCAAAAGGTTCTCTTGGATTGCTCGTTGCATTTTTACCAAATAGTCGCTCTAGTGTATGCTGTTTAAAGTTACTATTGATCGTTTGTCTAAGTTTCTGCCAGACAAAGTCATTATGTGAATCCGTAAATTTTAAATCATTTACTAAAGTTCTTATCAAATCTTTCGGCAAGTTTGCCTGAACTTCTTTAAATAAAAACTCGTATCGGCCACAAAAATCCAAACCAAATTTTACTAGATAGTCCTTTGGAGCAATTCTTGATAAGTCTACTTCACTTTCTTTTTCTAAAATGTTTAGAAGCTCCTCTCGTTGACGGCTTGATGCGGGTTGATAACCTAAAATAACTAAACGTTCGTCCAGAGTATTATTTTTTAGCAGGTAATTTTTCAGTGAACACATCGCTAGTTGACTTGAGTTTTGATCAATCACATGAATTTGAGAACACTTCAGCTTTTGGCTCAAAAAACAAAGTGTATCACCTCCCGAACCTATCATGGCTATCTGTCCTGCAGGGCATTGAGATAAAACTTCTAGATCAATTTCAGGATCCTCTCTTACCTGGCAAAAAGCTACAGGCAAATGTCTGGCCTCTTCTATAAAATTCAACAATTTATACCCTTCAATATAGTTGATTATTTTTGTATGTATTGTTTCATACTGTTTGTTTTAATCTTTAATTTTAGCCGCAAGAAAACTGGTTTCAAGTGCTAAAGTATGATTTAATACAATATGGTGTTTTGTTATATGTATTTAATTTTATTCGGATAATATTCTTATTGAAGGTTATGCTTGTGTGATTTTACATATTTGTTACATAGCTTTCGGTGCATAAAGGTTCGAAATTATTAGTCTTCGTCTTATAGTAAGTAAGTAAAAACAACAAATTGAAATAGGTGTTTATGTCTGATAACAAAGAAGATTACATGATTTTAGGTCAGGGGGTTACGAAAGTATTTAAAGATTTTTGGGGACGTCCGAAAGTTCGTGCTGTTACAGATGTTGATATTAAGGTTAAGACTGGTGGTGTTTTTGGTCTATTGGGGCCAAATGGAGCTGGTAAAAGTACCCTGATGAAGATGATTTTGGGGCACTTATATCCGAACAATGGTAAACTTACAGTCTTAGGAAAAGCTCCGACGGATGTTGATACAAAAAAGCGTTTAGGCTATCTGCCTGAACGTTCTTACTTGTATAAGCATATGACCCCGATGCAGACTCTACATTTTTTTGGCAATATTTTAGAATTACCTCGTGATATTATAGAGCAACGTGGGAAACAGTTATTAGATATGGTTGGACTCTCGCATGCCAGTAATCGAATAGCGGGGGAATTCTCTCATGGTATGGGCAGACGTTTAGGTTTAGCCCAAGCATTGTTGAATGATCCAGATTTACTTTTGTTAGATGAACCTACGGCAGGTCTGGATCCATTGGGCTGTCGTGAGGTTAAGAATTTAATTTTAAGTTTAGCTGATCGTGGTAAAACAGTTGTTTTGACAAGTCACTTATTAGCAGACGTTGAAGATGTTAGTGATGAATTATTGATCATGTATGGTGGGCGTGTTCAAGAATTTGGAACATGTGAAGAACTATTAGCCAAACAGGATAAGCTTCAGATTACAATTCCAGCTACTACTCACCTTAAAGACGTTTTGTCAAAGATGCCGGAGCAATTAGAATCGGGTGTAGCCGTTGCCAATTATCCAAGGCAGACACTCGAAGAATATTTTATTGGTGTAGTAGAACGTGCTAGTGTCAAAGGTGATACCGCTGGCGCACGAGCTGGAAAAGGCGTAGCAGACTATTTAAAATCTGATCAGAAACATGAAGGTTGCAAAGATAAAACGCAAGCATTTGTTTTTGATGACCTAGATGAAGATTTTTCTCAGGTAAGCTATGATGCTAAACTATCTTCCGCAGAGGAATCAGTTCCTGAGCCGAAGCATTTTGTAGAAGAGCCTGTGCCTGATATTGAATTGAAAGACGAAGCGATTTCCACGCCCATATCAAAAGCTAAATTACCCTCTAACAAGGTTGAAGGAAAGAGGCAAGATAAGGTCGAGGTAAAAAAACAGGAAACCATTGTGAATGTTTCTGATGATGTAAAGTCCAAAAAGAATTTAGGTGTGCGTGCTGATGCTCAAGCTACTCGTGTGGACGTAACCATTGAGGATGTTGAAGAGCATAACGATCAAATTGATCAAGACTTCTTGGATTCGATAACAAAATGAAGCAATTTTTTACATTGAGTAGCATGACTTTCATGACCCCGTTTAAAAAGCATGGCGGTGGCTTTAAGCTTGTTGCTGTATTTTTGCTTGTACATGCCTTTATATATTGGGCTTGTCAAAGTGATGGTATTTTGTTGCATGAAATTCAGTTACGAAGCCGCTTTGCTTTATTGGGTTCCTTAACTTTACTGGGTTTTTTGTTGCTGTGGATGAGTTGCTATTCGTTACGTGGTGATATTGATACAAAACGAATGCATATGTTGACATCTTATCCTATTTCTCGAATTAAAATTTTCTTAGGTAAATGGCTAGGTCTTAGTTTGTTTGGTGCTTTGATCTGTATACTTTTATTTCTTCAAACCTTAATTCTGAATTGGGTCGTTATTGGACAATGGTCAGACCAAACAGAGAGCCAAGCTGTTATTAATGAATTGAATAGCATGGTGCGTAAAATCTCTCCTGAGGAAGCAAATCCTCAAGAGATTGCATTAGACACTTATAAACAAATGTTAGCTGCAAATCAATTGAATCCAAACCATGATCGAGCGACTGAGATTGACCGTCTTACAGGCAAGACTATTGAACGCATGCAACAAATTGCACCCCGTGGCGGTCGCCCTTGGCAATTTGTCTTACCTCAAAAGGTGACTAAAGAACAAAACTTTATGTTGCAGTTTAAATTTTTTGCATCGGATAAGAAGCCAACAAAAATGCGCTGGACTTTCGCACGTTACCTAGGTGGTCGAGATCATGTTGTTGAGGTTGAAGGTATTCCAGGTAAAGTAAACGAGATAAAAGTGCCAGCTAGTATTATTAATGATCAGAATCGCTTTTTTGTTCAATTGCAAAGCTTGTCTGATTCTCAGTTGACATTTTACCGTGGGAAGAGTTTGAATGTGTCTTATATAAATGGTACACTTTTCAATAATAGTCTGCGCTTTTTAAGTTTATATATTTTCCACTGTTCAGTTGTTGTAGCTGTAGGCTTAACTTGTGCGGTTGCATTTAGTATGTCTGTATCTATTTTTGCGTCTATTATTGTTTATTTATTGGCAATGTTCAGTGATATTTTTGTTAAGTTTATTGAAAAAACTCAATTACATATGCTTTCAGATACTGAAGACTTTTTATTTACAGTACTTATACAGTTCGGTTTATTTTTTACTACAGGCTTGGAACCTCCAGCCGTTGTGGAAAATTTTACAAGTGGTGTTTCGATTCAAACAGATAATTTGAATATGCAGGTAACGATGCGTACAGGAGATTTAATTTTATCGATCTTTTCCATATTTAGTAAAGGCTTTGTTGATAGTTTAATGCGTGCTGGAGCTGGCCTTTATATCGGTTACTTATTCTACCTTATTATTATTGTTGGTGTTGGTTCTTTTATGTTAAAGAAAAAGGAGCTTGACCGCATTCATTAATTTAAATGGTTTTGGATAATAAAGAAGGAGCTAGTTAGCACGTCCTTCGTTACAACTAGCTCCTACTGTTAAGAAGAAAGATCTTTGCAAAGTACAACATTATATTTTGCAAAGCCTTTTATTAAAAGAGGCTGTTGTTACCCCCCTTAAATATTCATTTAGTCCAAGAAGCCAAACTTTCCCTGACTTTATTTGTTGTGTTGATTAATAACCTCTAAAAGTTTTTTTTATTTTAGGCCGTAAAATATTATTTATAACCCCCCCTTTTGGGGGTAATTGTTATTTTTTTAATATTTTCCCTGTCCAGAAGTTTGATATGAGCTTTGTTCTAGATTCTACCTGGAAGTGTAAGAGTAGTTCTTTCGTATAATCTTTTACTGTATATTCGGATAAATTCATTTTACTTGCGATATCCTTAGTTGAATGACCGTCAAGAATATGCATAAAGGTCTCGTGTAAACGAGGTTTTAGGTTTAGTAGCTCTTTTTCAGTCTTTTGTGGAATGTCATAGTGTAGCCATTTGCACTCCTGCATGATAAGGTGTATTAAAGCTTTTTCTGACTTCGTGAATTTCGGAGCTTTCCATATTCTATGCAGACTTAAAGTAGAATAGCAACCAGATTCTAGTGGGTATACAGAATAGATAAATTCATCTACTCCACCTTTTTGGCGATAGTTGATTACGTGTGGAGATCTATACCATTCTTTATCTGTTACTAAATCATTTTTTTGAACAGTAAAGTGTTTTCCTAAACTCATATATTCAGCAATTTTAAAATTACTAGGATCCGGCATTTTGGGGTCCGTAGCAGACTGAATAAAGATGTTTTGAATATGATCTGGTAAGTTACTAAGGCTTCTTATAAATACAGGATATGGGGAATTTTCTTTCATGATTACTTGCCCAATGATCCAGGCTTTTACATTGATATATTCTGATAGTTCTTCAAAGAAAAAACGAATACGTTCCTGATAGTTTCCTTCAAAAAAGATAGACTTATTTAATAAACGAACTAAGAATTCCCATTCTTTATTCTCCATAGAAACGATGTCCATGAACCACCTCTTTGTTTGTTGTTTGGGCAACTAAACTTGATTATTTATTGTGAACTTTAAATAAACAAAAATCAAGTTTTATATAATGAATAGAGGTAACAAAAGCAAAGAAAAGGACTACTTTTGATTGTGGGGCTCAAAACTCTGTTGCTTGAGCTAAGCAACAGAGTTTTGAAGAGGTTTAGAATAAATATGAAAAGCCAAAGATGAACCTATGTTCATTATAGTTATCTTTTTCTAGGACAGTTTCATAAGCCGCAGATACAATTAAATCAGGCAGTATCGGGTAACTTATTTCATTTCCAACAGTAAAGTAATGAGCGTCATAATCATCCAAATTATTATTCATCGCAGTTGTGAATATACCATATAGACTATTGGCAAGTCCAAATTCAAAAAAGTGGGTCCACTCGGTTGAAAATTGATGTTCAACATTTTCTGAATGAAACATTTCTTTAAAGTCGCTTGCACCACTTGTGGATAATGTATAGCCAAATAGATAAAAGTTATCTCCTATGTCAAAATTATAATTTGCCATAGCTCCTGCCCCATAATAGGTATCATCATCATCGTAAAATGCAGACTCATAGTCAACCCAAGTTACACTTCCAAAAATACCAAATGAAAAACGGTCATTAAGTAAATAGTTTGTAAATACGGTAATATCATCCTCAGTATAATCTAGGCGTGTTGGTCGACCTAAATCTACTTTTGTCCTACTATAATCAAGTCCAATTAGTAGTCTTTCTGAAATAATACCAGAGACACCAACATTGTATTCATCACTATCACCATCACCCGCGAAATCATCATCAATATCTGTATAACTATAACTACCATGAAGCTCAAGGTCTTGAATCCATTCTCCCGCAAATGATCTCGTAACCATAGAACCATATTGAGTATCTTTTTGATTAGAATTATCTTTGCTTTTACTTGCTGGAGAAGTAGACGACTCACGCTTTTGACGATATGCTGGTATGGCTCGTTTTGCGTATGAACTTATGTTCTTGATTTTTTGTTTGTTTGCTTCTTTGAGGATATTTTCATTTATTTCTTCAACTTCAGCTTGGCTTATTTGTTGAACTCCATCATAGGTAGCAATGAAACTTCCATCTTCGTCTTCTGTTACAATCCAATTACCAGCTTGATCAGAAATCACATTGCTGAATTGCCCTGTAATTTCGCCATCTTGACCTTCGCCAGTTTCAGCAACAATAAATCGAATTTCATCGCCTAATTGAGGATTATAGTTCTGATATTTTATTGAAAGCGTTCCATCTATTTGCAGACTTGCATCCACCTCTACCAATATTTGGTCATAATTATTTGATGCAACATCTATTTGTAATGTGTTGTCAGAAGTAAATGATGCATCTCCAAAAATGCTGATTTTACCAATCGAGTTATCTGCAATTGCAAGCAAACCATCAAATGTTATTTTGTCATAAAAATTAGCTTCTCCACCAACGATTCCTCTAAATGTAATACCGTTCCCTTGGCTGCCACGAATATTTGTTGTACCCGCGCTGTCATTTGTCGAAAATTCTCCATTAATAAAACCTTCCCCTTCTATATTTGCTGAATCACTATCTAGTAATCCATTAAAGCTTCCACCGTAAAGAGATATATTCGTTTGGTTTAAACTTAAATAAGTCGAATATAAATCCCCAGAAAGGATAACAATGTCATTATCATCGAGGTAAATTTCATTTGAATTAAGTCGAGTATTTTCGTCACTTAAGGCCAAAATAGTTTGAGTAAATGCATTTTGACTTTCTATATTAAACTGAAATGTTACATTGCTATTATTTTTCAAATCGAATATGGCAGTAGTAAAGTCCATTTGCTCAAAAGCTTGAACATTATTAAGACTTACATTTCCATCAAAGTATAAAGTTGTAGTTGAAGATACTAGGGATAGAATTGGAGGAGGCTCTGAAGGTATGTCATTGGCATTACTAAAGGTCGTTTCAACGGATATCGAGTCACTCGCAAAGGGTGCAATTTCATTATATAAGAATTCATCATTTATAATGAGTTTGTCTACGGAAAGAAACGAATCACTATTAAATTCCAATATTACTCCCGATGTGTATAAGTCCCCTTCAACCTCTAGATTTCCTATTTTTGCAATAAATTCTTCATTATTATTAAAAACAGCGGCTTCATTTAAACTAAATTCCCCATTAGGAAGTCCATTAGGAAGCCCTAAAATTAAGTCATGGTTAGTAATACCTCTATCTATAGCAACAAACTTAGCATCATTTATATTAAGTATACCATCAATATTTATAGTCGTAGCTGCAGCCTTAAACGAAATGCCATTATCAAGATTGACTGTATTTCCTTGAATATAAATTTCAGGTGCGAATAAAGAAGAGTTTTGGTCTTGTGAAACAACAATATCTAAATTATCGTCAGAACCACCATCCAAATTTACTGTTATCGCACTAAAATCGATCAAGTCCGTTACTTCTATTATTGGCGCTGATGATGTATTTGAAATGTCAATTGAATTGCCGGCATAAACATATAATTTATTTTGTTCACCTAAGATTAGGGGTGCGCTTGGCCCATTATCATTACTTGTTCTTTGTATGTCTATATTTTCATCGGCTTGGATTAAAATTAAATTCTGATACAAATCAATCGAGCTTGGAGCTGAAGCATACAATTGTGAATTTTCAATCAAAATATTATTCGCACTTAGTCCAATTGTAGTATTAGAATTACTAGATGTAGCTTTCAGTAAAGTATCATTTTGTATAGAAATATTTCCACTAAATTGAAGGTCTACAAAACCATAAGACTCAACATTACTTTCATCTACAATTAAATTTTCTCCATAAAGCCCTACTGAAGATATTGTTCCATTTCCTGCTAACACCATCCCATTATTTTCAATTTTTAAGGAATCAGGGCCGGCGATCTCAATGATAGAATTTCCTGAAGCTGGATTTGAAAGAATAGTTTGTACGATACCACCATCTATCAACAGTTCATTATTCATAGAAACTGGTTGCGAGGATGAACCTATAAGAATTGTTGCATTACCACCTGCTGACTCAGCATAAATCATTGTGTCGATTCCATCACCAGGTGTATCAGCAAGGTAAAAATCACCGATTGATTCTGAAGAGTTTATAGAAATAGTCGCATCTCCATTTGAACCAAATGCCGCTAAAGCAGTATTTTGTTGGGTGTAGTCCATATTTTGGTTTGCTTTACCTGAAATCGATAATGATGCGGTTTCTCCTTGAACAACCATCGCAGAATTCGGCCGTGGAAGATCGTCAGAAGTGGGGTTTAAATCAATTAGTTCAAACTCGCCTATATTCATTAAATTAATAGTCGCTGAACTTACTAATTCATCAAATTGTAAACTACGTAAATCTTCCTGTGAATCGGGGCTCTCTTGATTGGCTCCAACAAAAATATTCGAACCGCTTAAAACTTGGAATAAGTTTGCTTGTTCTACATTAAGTTCTGCTATTCCGTTAAAGCTTTGTATATCAATTGAAGAACCGTTCTCTAAAGCAATATTAGGTCCGCCTGAAACAAGTTGTGATGTTTTGAAATTTAATATCGAACCACCATCTGATGCTACCCCTATTGAGCTTTGATTAATAGATATTGTATTTGTGTCATCTGTAGGTATAAATTGTAAGGTCGCATTACCTGTATCAGCTTGAAGAGCGATTCCTGAATTTGTTATTGAAAAAGTATCAAAAGAAGTAATATCAAAATTGATATCACTTTGTGTCGCGCGCTTTTCAATGTTTGCATTATCCATCTGAAATTCAGCTGCGTTAATACTGTCCGTTAAATTTGAGGTACCCTCGTGATAGTTGCTTAAATTTCCTCCATCAATCATTTTAAATTTATCAAGCGAACTCTCCTCTCCGAATGATATATTTTGTGAGGACCCAGTTCCCATTGTTTCATAAGTTAAAGAAGTTCCAATAACTATTTCTTTTACAGACGAATCATCAATTGATTGAGAAAGAAGACCTTCAGTTTGTGATAATAAAAAGTAGTTTTCGCCACCCAAAAACTGTAATCTTTCTGCACCAGATCCAAGTTCTATATTTATGCTTGAAGTACCTATTAGTGAGATTTCAGAGTCTTCTATATCAAAGCTTGTTAAATTATCTTCATTATCGAAAACAGACATGTTTGCCCAATTTAGTTCTACGTGGCCCTCTCCAATCATTTCCAATGAGTTATTTTGAAAAATAAAACTATCATCATTAGAATTTTCTATACCATCGATTTCAAAGATAGAATCTCCAGAACCACCTTCAATATTGATATTAGAATTTGTTATTTTAGCAGATTCATTTACTACTTGAAAGAAGACACGGCTCTCAACTCCTGACGAAATGCTAAAATTTGCGAAGTCTATAGAAAAGTCATCCACTGATGTCTCTAAGCTTCCAGCTTGAAAACTTGCACCACTTTCAGTTTCATTCCATGTAAAGTTTGCGGTATTGGTTTGACTCGTTCCCTCTAATTTGGAAAATGTGTCCGAATTTATTGTAAATATGTTAATTACACCTGATGTATCATAGTCAGAACTCGGTGCATCAACAGGGTTAGAACTCCAATCATTTTGTGTTGGAGCACCTGCTTGCAATGAATTAAATACTGTAATAAGACCTGCTGTGGCGAATGCCTTAATCCAGTTTTTACGAGCAACTTTCCGGATCGATTGACGATAATTATATGAATTGTATCCCATGTCACATCTCCGTGATTTTTTGAAATCGATGTATATATAGTTGTGTTTTAAAATAGTTATTATACACTTTAGAATGAAAAATTCACGTTTTATTTTATTCTCATCTTACTTTTTTATCGATTATTAGGAGATTAAATTTTGGCTTTTATAGAATTGAGTTGTCATTCAAATACACTTGGTATGGCAATACAGGTTAGTGTTTTAATACCACAACCAACAGGACCGAATCAGGTTGGTATAGAAGGAGGTGTCTTTTCTAAAGCATATCCTGTCCTTTATCTACTTCATGGTTTAAGTGATGATCATTCAATTTGGGCTAGACG